>NZ_JABBFW010000001.1 GCF_012927045.1 Azohydromonas caseinilytica
CTGCCCAGCGGGCAGCTCCCCTTCACCGAACAGGCTGGGCTGGCCTTGTTCACTCCCTGCTGCGGACGGCGCTTGACTCATGCGCCCATTGTCCCGGCGGCCGGGAGATTCATTCACACCTTCTGAGCTCGACTTTGGCCATTCCCGCGCTGTAAAGGCGAAGCGGATCGGCTCGTAGACTGACTTTTCTCTCCGGGCAAGGGAGAAGGCCATGTCTGTTTTGCCGACCCGCTTCGCGCAGGTCATTTTGTGCTTCGCCGGGCTGTTTTGTCAGCGAACTTGGCAGCATGCCCAGTTGCTGCTCATGGGCGCGGTGCTGGTGCCCGGCGCGCGCACCGTCGCCAGCGTGCTGCGGGTACTGGGCTTGGCCGGCGAAGCGCACTTCGTGAACTTCCATCGCGTTCTGAGTCGCGCGGTGTGGTCGCCACGGGTGGCAGCACGCGTGCTGCTGGGGATGCTGGTGCGCGCCTTCGTGCCCGACGGACCCATCGTGCTGGGTATCGACGACACGATCGAGCGTCGGCGTGGGACCCACATCGCCGCACGCGGCATCTACCGGGATCCCGTGCGCTCGTCTCGCAGCCATTTCGTCAAGGTAGGCGGTCTGCGCTGGCTCAGCGTGATGCTGCTCGCACCTATTGCCTGGGCGCATCGCGTCTGGGCGCTGCCTGTGCTGACCGCCCTGGCACCATCCGAACGCCACGACCGCCAACACGGACGTCGTCACAAGGCGCTGACGGACCACGGCCGACAACTGCTGCGCCAGATCGCACGGTGGTTACCAGATCGGGAGTTGGTGATGGTGGCCGATTCGAGCTTCTCGGCACTGGAGTTTTTGAGCGCGCTGGCACCGCGCATGAGTTGCATCACGCGGCTGCGCCTGGATGCCCGGCTGTTTGCGCCGCCGCCGCCACGCAAGCCTGGACGCCCCGGACGCCCGGCACTCAAAGGCGAGCGGCTGCCCACGTTGGCCAGCAAGTTGATCAACGCCCGCACACGCTGGCAACGCGTGCTGGTGCCGGCCTGGTATGGGCTCACAGCACGCCCTATCGAGGTCGTCTCAGGCTGCGCGGTGTGGCAGCACCCGGGACTGCCGGTGGTGCCCCTGCGCTGGGTGCTTATCCGAGACCCGTTGGGGCGTTTCGATCCCCAGGCGTTGCTGTGTACCAACCAGGGCATGACAGCGCTGCAGATCGTGGCGTTCTTCGTTCGGAGGTGGCAGCTGGAGGTCACCTTCGAGGAGGCCCGCCGGCACCTCGGGTTGGAGACGCAACGGCAGTGGAGCGCGCTGGCTATTGCACGCACCACGCCGATCTTGCTGGGCCTGTTCTCGTTGGTGACGCTGCTGGCCAACACGCTCGTGCGCAATGGCAGCCTGCCCATGCGCCAGGCCGCCTGGTACACCAAAACCATCCCAACCTTCAGCGACGCGCTCGCAGCAGTCCGGGCGCACTGGTGGCGGGCCATCGGTTTAGCAACGTCCCGGCGCGAACGCGACATCATCAAAGTCCCGCGCAGTGTGTTCCGCCGCCTGCACGAGGCGGCTTGCTATGCCGCGTGATGGCCAAAGTCGAGCTGAGTGCTTGGATTTCGCCCGCCAGTGATACGGACTACATGGAATCTCAGGACCTTGATTTCCGTTCGCCCTGAGGTATCGAAGGGTGAACGGCTCCTGCCGTGCGGCAGGCGTCCGAGCCTGTCGGATTCGCACTTCGATACCTCAGTGCGAACGGCCATTTCACAACCAAGACGGCATTGAGTTGAACCGCGCGGCGCGGCCCCGCAACCCACCGCGCGATGGACCTCACCTCATTCACCCCCTCGTCGGCGCTGCTGACGGTCGTCCTGCTCGCGCTGGCGCCGTTCGTGGCGGTCATGGTCACCTCCTTCACCAAGCTGGTGGTGGTGCTGAGCCTGCTGCGCAACGCGCTGGGGCTGCAGCAGGTGCCGCCCAACGTGGTGCTCAACGGCCTGGCGCTGGTGCTGAGCATTTACGTGATGGCGCCGGTGGGCCTGGAAATGGGCCAGCGCCTGCAGGGCATCGACAACATCGGCGCCAGCACCGGCTCCATGCTCAAGGCCGCCGAGACGGCCAAGGAGCCGCTGCGCGGGTTCCTGGTGAAGCACAGCCGCCCGGTGGAGCGCGAGTTCTTCCTGAAGACGGCGCAGCGCGCGCTGCCGCCGGGCCAAGCCGCCAAGCTCACCGAACAGGACTTCCTGGTGGTGGTGCCGGCGTTCACCGTCAGCGAGCTGGCGGTGGCCTTCGAGATCGGCTTTTTGATCTTCCTGCCGTTCCTGGTCATCGACCTGGTGATCTCGAACGTGCTGATGGCGATGGGCATGATGATGCTGTCGCCGACCACCGTGTCGATGCCCTTCAAGCTGCTGCTGTTCGTGCTCATCGACGGCTGGGTCAAGCTCACCCACGGGCTGATCCTCACCTACCTCTGACCATGCCACGTTGCCTTGGCAACGGAGCCGGGAGACCGCCATGCACCACGGCGACATCGTGCAACTGACGCAGCAGGCGCTGTGGTTCGTGCTGCTGCTGTCGGCGCCGCCCATCATCGTGGCGGCGCTGGTGGGCCTGCTGGTGGCCTTCGTGCAGGCCGCCACGCAGCTGCAGGAGCAGACGCTGCAGTACGTGCTGAAGTTCTTCGCGATCGTGATCACGATCTTCCTGACGGCCTCGCTGCTGGGCGGCGGGCTCTACCAGTTCGGTGACCGCGTGTTCACCGACTTCGCCGGCCTGGTGCGGCGCTGAAGGGCATGGAAGCGCTGGCGCTGTTCGGCTCGCTGTCCGACACCGCCCTGCTGCTGGGCCTGTCGGTGACGCGCGTGGCCGTGTGCTTCCTGCTGGTGCCGCTGTTCACCGCGGAGGTGGTGCCGGCGTTGGTGCGCAACGCGCTGTTCGTGGCCGTGGCGCTGCTGGGCCTGGTGCTGCAGCCCTCGGCCGCGCCGGTGCACATGAGCGCATCCCAGTGGGCCGCGCTGCTGGCCAAGGAGGCCTTCATCGGCGGCGCGATCGGGCTGCTGTTCGCCGGCGTGCTGTGGGCCTTCGAGATCGCCGGGCAGCTCATCGACACCAAGATCGGCGCGACGCAGGCGCAGATCGCGGACCCGCTGTCGGGCCACCAGACCACGCTCAACGGTGCCTTCTTCGGCCGCCTGGCGGCCTGGGTGTTCATGTCCCACGGCGGCTTCATGCTGCTGGTGGGCGCGCTGGTCGAGAGCTTCAACCGCTGGCCGGTGCGCCAGCCGCTGGCCGGGCTGGCGCTGGGCGGCGTGCGGGTATTCGAAGGCGAGCTGGGCCGCATCATGCTGCTGGCGCTGCTGGTGGCCGCGCCGGCGCTGCTGCTGCTCTACGTGATCGAAGGCGTGCTGGGGCTGATGAACCGCTTCGCGCAGCAGCTCAACGTGTTCTCGCTGGCGATGTCGCTCAAGGCGGTGGCGGCCACGCTGATCATCCTGGCGCAGCTCGCCACGCTGATCCAGCTGCTGCAGGACGACCTGATGGCGCGCGCCGGGGTGGTGCTGGAGGTGGTCGGGAGGCTGGTGGCCGGGAGCTGAACGTCGGCCGGGATCTCAATCGCGGAACTCGCGCAAGGCCGTCGAGCCCGCCATCGCCGCCATCACGCGCCCTTCCTTGCCGATGGCCACGGCGGCGCCACGGGCGTAGAGCTCGACGAGTTCGCCGCGCTCGTTGTAGGCAAAGCGCAACTCACCGCCGTCGAGGAAGCACACATGGTGCGAGGCCATGCCGGCGACGTGCACCACCTCGTGGCTGTAGACCTCGCACAGGTTGCACAGGCCCACGCTGGTGATCTGCGGCAGCTCGGCAACCAGCTCCCCGCCGGTGCGCGTGAAGCGCGCGCCCCAGTCGGTGGCATGGGTCTCGCCTTCGGCCAGGCGATGGGCTTGGGACGGCAGGGCATGTTCGTTCATGGCGGGCTCCTTCACTGGGTGTAGTTGGCCGGGTCGATGGCGGGCGTGCCGTGGTGGCGGAACACGTCGCCGCCCTTGATGTGCTGCTGGCTCCTGATCTTTTCCGGGCTGGGCGGGGTGACGAAGACGATGCTGGCCTCGGCGGGGTCGCGCAGGTTGACGGCGGCGCTGGCGCCACCCTCGCGGTAGCTGGCGATGGCGCCAATGGCCATCTGCATGAACCAGGAGGCCGCGCCGGTGTTGCCCAGCCGGGCGTCGGTGGTCAAACAATCGATGTGCGCCTCGCTCCAGGCCAGGCGCAGCGTGCGCCGGGTCACGCCCAGACGTTGGTCGGCAAACAGCGATGACAGCTCGCAGAGGTCCATGCGCGATCTCCAGCGGGTGGGAGAAGCGCCGTCGGCCCCTCGGCCCGGGCGATCCGGGCGTGCGGGGCGAACTGCTCGGCACGGGCCTCATTGCCGCATGGCGGCGGCGCTGTCGGCCATGGGAGCTTGCTGGGGCGGGACCGGGAGGGCTGTCCCGGCGGGCATGGTCAAAAGCTCCCGATCGGCGAGGCAGTGAGGGTTGGCGCGCTTGCGCGGCGACCCCGCATCGGACACGCCCCGCTCAGCGCGGCTGCAGCGCCAGCAGCTCGTGCGCCAGCGTGCCGGCGCCGGCACGCTGGAAGGCCTCGCGCACCTGCTCCAGCGACACCGGCAGCGGCGTGAAGTCCCCGCCCGCCACCGTCGCGGGCAGCGCCGGCAGCACGTCGCGCTCGGTGGCGAAGCAGGACACCGCCTCCTTCACGCCCTGCCCGTTCATGCGCAACTCGAAGCGCATCGGCCCCGGCAGCCGCAGCCCGGCCGCCGCATTGACGCGCGAATCGGCCTGGAAGCGGTTGGGGAAGAAACGGCGCACCTGCCGGTGCTCGTCCTGGTGGAAGCAGTAGACATGCGCATCGCGGCTGGGGCGCAGCTCCAGCTCGATGCGCTCGCCGCCGCGCAAGCGCCCCGCCTCGCTGGCCGTGGCCACGCGCAGCGCCAGCGGGGCGGCGGCAGGCGCCGCGGCCGGCACGGGGGCCGTCGCCACGGCGGGCGCGGGCGCGGGCGCGGGCGCGGCCGGGCCCTGTGCCGGAGCGGGCGCCGGCGCCGGTGCGTTGTTCGCCGCGGCGCCGCGCGCGGCGATCTGGCGGTGGTCGGCGCGCAGGTAGGCCTTGAGGAAATCGTGGGTGAGCTTGGGCTCGCGCGACAGGCCCAGCGCCTCGCGGTAGCGGGCCACAGCGTCCTTGGTCTTGGCGTTGACCACGCCGTCGGCCGGCCCGTCGTACACGCCGCGCAGCCGCAGCTGGTTCTGGAACCAGCCGATCAGCTCCCTGGGCCGCGCGGCCAGGGTGTCGTACCAGTCGCGGACCTCGGCCTCGACCTCCGGGTGCTCGGCCTCGGCGCCCAGGCAGCTCCAGTACGGCACCTTGGCCAGCCGGCCCACGAGCTGGATGCCGGCCACTTCCGTCAGCGCGCGCACCGCCTGCGGATCGCCGCCGCGCGTGGGCACGACGAATGACTGGCCGAAGACGCGGATCTCGGCCACGCCGCTGCCGTGCAGCGTGGCGCGCTGGGTGGACGCGCCACCGGGCACGGCGCCGCGGTCCTGCGCCGACAGCAGGCCCAGCGTGACGGCGCGCGTGGCGGCATCGGGCCGCTGCACGGCGCCCTGCAGCATCAGCGGGGCGCCGCCCTGCCCGCCCGGGGCCGGCACCGTCAGCCGGATCGCCTGGCTGCGCCGTGACATGGCGCCGAAGGTGGCCTGCAGCAACTCGCGCGGCACCACCGACTGGCGCCCGCCGCTGTCGGGCGGCTCGCTCACCGCCAGCGGGAGGTCGCGCACGCCGTGGTCGAGCAGCAGGTCGTCCATGCAGCGCAGCCCGGCGGAGAAGTCCTCGACCTGGCGGCCGCTGGGCGGCGGCGCCGCGGGCTCGGGCGGCGTGGCCGCGCAGGCGGCCAGCAGGGCGGCAATGGCCAGGGACAGCGCGCTGCGGGCGCGGCGGGTCAGCGACGGGTGGGTCATGACAGGCAACCTTTGGTCCTCGGCCACGGGGCGGCGCGATGGGCTCGCGCGAGGGAATGCCTGTCTCAGTTGCGCGCCGGCCGCCAGCGGTTCAAAGCACGGCGGCCGGCATGGGACGGATCAGTGGTTGAGGATCTTGGAGAGGAAATCCTTGGCCCGCGGCGCGCGCGCCTCGGGGTTGCCGAAGAACTCCTCCTTGTTGCAGTCCTCGATGATCTTGCCCTGGTCCATGAAGATCACGCGGTGGCTGACCTTGCGCGCGAAGCCCATCTCGTGCGTCACGCACATCATGGTCATGCCCTCGTGGGCCAGCTGCACCATCACGTCCAGCACCTCGCCCACCATCTCCGGGTCCAGCGCCGAGGTGGGCTCGTCGAAGAGCATCACGATCGGGTCCATCGACAGCGCGCGCGCGATGGCCACGCGCTGCTGCTGGCCGCCGGACAGTTGCCCCGGGAACTTGTCCTTGTGCGCCATCAGGCCCACGCGGTCCAGCATCTTCAGCCCGCGCTTGAGGGCCTCGTCCTTGCTGCGGCCCAGCACCTTGATCTGCGCCAGCGTGAGGTTCTCGGTCACCGACAGGTGCGGGAACAGCTCGAAGTGCTGGAACACCATGCCGACGTGGCTGCGCAGCTTGGGCAGGTCGGTCTTGGGGTCGGCGATGCTCACGCCGTTGACGATGATGTCGCCCTTCTGGAAGGGCTCCAGGGCATTGACGGTCTTGATCAGCGTGGACTTGCCCGAGCCCGAGGGGCCGCAGACCACCACGACCTCACCCTTCTGGATGCTGGTGGTGCAGTCGGTGAGCACCTGGAAGCTGCCGTACCACTTGCTGACGTTCCGGATGTCGATCATGAGGATGCTCTCTCAACGGATGATGGCGATGCGCTTCTGCAGCCGCTTGACCAGCATGGACAGGCTGAAGCAGATCACGAAGTAGACGAGTGCCGCGACGAGGTAGGTCTCAACGGGGCGGTTGTAGTTCTTGCCGGCGACCTCGAAGCCCTTGAGCAGGTCGTAGGCGCCGATGGCGTAGACCAGCGAAGTGTCCTGGAACAGGATGATGGTCTGCGTCAGCAGCACCGGCAGCATGTTGCGGAAGGCCTGCGGCAGCACCACCAGCTGCATGGTCTGCTTGTAGCTCATGCCCATGGCGTAGCCGGCGTAGACCTGCCCGCGCGGCACGCTCTGGATGCCCGCGCGCATGATCTCCGAGTAGTACGCGGCCTCGAACACGGTGAAGGTGATGGTGGCCGAGATTTCCGCACCCAATGGCTGCCCGGTCAGCAGCGGGATGAGCAGGAAGAACCACAGGATCACCATCACCAGCGGGATGGAGCGCAGCGTGTCCACGTAGAGCTGCGCCGGGACCTGCAGCCACTTGTGGCTGGACAGCCGCATCATCGCCAGCAGCGTGCCGATGACGATGCCGCCGATCATCGCCACCACCGTGAGCTGCAGCGAGAACAGGAAGCCCTTGATGATGAAGCCGGTGACGACGTCCCAGGTCAGGAAGGAGAAGTCGAGGTTGAGCATCACTTGGCCCCCCCGACGGCGGTTCCCGGAATCCGCAGCCGCTTCTCGATGAACAGCGCGATGCGGTTGACCAGCAGGGCGGAGACGAAATAGAGCGCCGTCACGGCCAGGTAGATCTCCACGCCGCGCGAGGTTTCCTCCTGGGCCTGCATGGCGAACATGGTCAGCTCGGCGATGGACACCGCGAAGGCCACGGCCGAGTTCTTGATGATGTTCATCGACTCGCTCGTCAGCGGCGGGATGACGATGCGAAAGGCCATGGGCAGCAGCACGTAGCGGTAGGTCTGCGGCAGCGTCAGCCCCAGTGCCAGCCCCGCGTAGCGCTGGCCTTGCGGCAGCGCCTGGATGCCCGCCTTCACCTGCTCCGACACGCGCGCCGAGGTGAAGTAGCCCAGCGCGAACGCCACCAGCATGAAGCTGGGGAAGGCTTGCAGCGGCGGGATGAGCGCCGGCAGCACGTGGTACCAGAGGAAGAGCTGCACCAGCAACGGGATGTTGCGGAACAGCTCCGTCCACGCGTTGCCCAGCGCCACCAGCACGCGGCTGGGCGTGGTGCGCAGGATGCCCACCACCGAGCCCACCACCAGCGCCACCAGCAGCGCCAGCAGCGCCACCGACAGCGTCCAGCCCCAGGCCGAGAGCATCCAGTCGAGGTAGGTGATGGAGCCGTCGCTGCCAAAGCAGCGCGGCACCACCTCGCCTTCGATGGTGTCCCGGCAGAACACCTGCCAGTCCCAAGTCGCCACGTTGTTGTTCTCCCTTCGCGGCGCCGGCGCGGCGGCGCCCCAAGAAAAAGGCGCGGAAGACGGCTGTTGCGTCTTTCCGCGCCCGCGGTTACTGCGTGCTCGTCACGGCCATGCCGCGTTCGGTCACACCTTCTTGGCGTACTCCTCGGCCGGCTTGCTGTTGGGGCTCTTCAGCGCCTCCTTGAGCAGGTCGCTCATGGGCAGGTTGACCACGGCACCGGTGGGCGGCGTGGGCTGCATGAACCACTTGTCGTAGAGCTTGTAGATCTCGCCGGACTTGACCATGTCGCCGATCGTCTGGTTGACGATCTTGCGCAGGCCCTCGTCCTCCTTGCGCATCATGATGGCGATGGGCTCGACCGACAGCGGCTCGCCCACGATCTTGAAGTCAGCGGGGTTCTTGCTGCGCGCGATCAGGCCGGCGAGCAGGCTGGAGTCCATCACGAAGACGTCGGCGCGGCCGCTGTCCACCAGCAGGAAGCTGTCGGCGTGGTCCTTGCCGAACACCTCCTTGAAGTCCACGCCTTCGGCGCGCTTGTGGCGGCGCAGGGTCTGCACGGAAGTGGTGCCGGTGGTGGTGGCCACCGTCTTGCCCTTGAGGTCGGCCACCGAGTTGATGCCCGAGCTGGCCTTGGCGGCCATGCGCACCTGCTCGACGAAGGTGGTGTTGGCGAAGGCCACGTCCTTCTGGCGCGCGAGGTTGTTGGTGGTGGAGCCGCATTCCAGGTCCACGGTGCCGTTCTGCACCAGCGGGATGCGGTTCTGCGAGGTCACGGGCTGGTACTTGATCTCCAGGCGGCGGCCGACGGCCTTCTCGACGGCTTCGACGGCCTTCTCGCAGATCGCCACGTGGTAGCCGACGTACTTGGAGCCGCCCAGGGTGTAGGACAGCACGCCGGAGGATTCGCGCACGCCCAGGGTGATGGTGCCCGTGTCCTTGGCCTTTTTCAGCGTATCGGACTGGGCTTGCGCGGCGCCGACGGCCACCAACAGCGCGGCGACGAGCAGAGACTTCTTCATGCGGGCTCCTTCCTTGACGGTGAGGTAAGTAAAGTTTGTGAAAGCCATTCTAGGGGGCCGGTCAGGCCACGCGGCCCGCCGGCCCGTCGATCGCGGCCTCGCCCCCGCTTTGCTGCAGCTGCCACATGCGCGCGTAGCGGCCCTGCAGCGCCAGCAGCTCGGCATGCGTGCCCTGCTCGACGATGCGGCCCTGCTCCATCACCAGGATGCGGTGGGCATCCACCACGGTGGAGAGCCGGTGCGCGATCACCAGGGCCGTCTTGCCCTGCGCGGCGCTCTTGAGCTCGGCCTGGATGGCGCGCTCGTTGGCCGAGTCCAGCGCCGAGGTGGCCTCGTCGAAGATCAGGATGGGCGGGTTCTTGAGCAGCGTGCGCGCGATGGCCACGCGCTGCTTCTCGCCGCCCGAGAGCTTCAACCCGCGCTCGCCGACCACGGTGGCGTAGCCCTTGGGCGTGGCGGCGATGAAGTCATGGATGCGCGCAGCACGCGCGGCAGCCTCCACCTCGGCGCGGCTGGCGCCGGGGCGGCCGTAGGCGATGTTGTATTCGACCGTGTCGTTGAACAGCACCGTGTCCTGCGGGACGATGCCGATGGCCTGGCGCAGGCTGGCCTGCGTGACCTGGCGGATGTCCTGCCCATCGATGGTGATGCGCCCGCCGCCCACGTCGTAGAAGCGGTAGAGCAGCCGCGCCAGCGTGGACTTGCCCGCCCCGGAGGGCCCCACCACCGCCACCGTCTTGCCCGCCGGCACCTCGAAGCTCAGGCCCTGCAGGATCGGCCGCGCCGCCTCGTAGGCAAAGCTCACATCCTCGAAGCGCACGCAACCTTCACTGACGCGCAGCGGCCGGGCGTCGGTCGCGTCCGCCACCTCCCGGTGCGTTTCCAGCAGGTGGAACATGCGGTCCAGGTCGGTCAGCGACTGCTTGATCTCGCGGTACAGCACGCCCAGGAAGTTCAGCGGGATGTAGAGCTGGATCATGAAGGCGTTGATCATCACCAGGTCGCCCAGCGTCATGCGCCCCTCCACCACGCCCTGCGTGGCGCGCCACAGCATGGCCACCAGCGCCACGGCAATGACGAGCTGCTGCCCGCTGTTGAGCAGGGAGAGCGTGCTCTGGCTCTTGAGCGCGGCCTTGCGCAGCTGCTCCAGGCTGCGGTCGTAGCGGTGGGCCTCGAACTCCTCGTTGTTGAAGTACTTGACGGTCTCGTAGTTCAGCAGCGAGTCGATGGCCTTGGTGTGGGCCTGCGAGTCGAGCTGGTTCATCTCGCGGCGGTACTTGGTGCGCCACTCCGTCACGCTGATGGTGAAGGCGATGTAGCAGACCAGCGCCGCCAGCGTGATCCAGGCGAAGCCGGCATCGAACTTCACCGCCAGCAGCGTCAGCACCAGGCCGACCTCGATGAGGGTGGGCAGGATGCTGTAGAGCGAATAGGAGATGAGCGAGTGCACCGCGCGCGTGCCGCGCTCGATGTCGCGCGTCATGCCCCCGGTCTGGCGCTCCAGGTGGAAGCGCAGGCTCAGCGCGTGCAGATGGCGGAACACCTGCAGCGAGATGCGCCGCGCCGTGCCCTCGGTGGCGCGCGCGAAGATCAACTCGCGCAGCTCGGTGAACACGCTGGTCGAGAGCCGCAGCGCCGCGTAGGCCACCAGCAGCCCCACGGGCACCACCAGCATCGACGCGGCGCTGCCGGGCTGGATGGAGAGCGAGTCCACGAGCTGCTTGAGCAGCAGCGGCACGCCGACGTTGGCCAGCTTGGCCGCCACCATGAAGGCCAGCGCCGCGCCCACGCGCCAGCGGTAGAGCCACAGGTAAGGCAGCAGCTTGCGCAGCGTCGCCCAGTCGGAACGGCGGGTGGAAGGATCGGCCGCCGAGTCGGCAGCAGGGGAACGGGCCAGGGCGCGCATGATGTGAACATCAGTGACAACCCTTGCCATCATGCCCATGTCTGAAGAAGTTTCTGCCGTACTGCCCACTGACAAGGAGCTGGTGCTGCGTGTCATCCCGATGCCCTCGGACGTCAACGCCAGCGGCGACGTCTTCGGCGGCTGGGTGATGGCGCAAGTCGATCTCGCCGGGGCCGTGCTCCCCGCGCGGCGCGCCCAGGGGCGCATCGCCACCATCGCCGTCAAGGAGTTCGTCTTCAAGCAGCCCGTGCGCGTGGGCGACCTGCTGAGCTTCTACGCCGAGATCGTCCACGTCGGGCGCAGCTCGATGACGGTGGACGTGGGCGTCTACTCCCAGCCGCTGCACGACGCCGGCAAGGTGCTCAAGGTCACCGAGGCGGTGCTGACCTACGTCGCCGTGGACGAGCAGGGCCGGCCGCGCCCGCTGCCGCCGGCCTGAGCCCTCTCCTCTTCAGAACTTCGAGAAGTCGGGACGCCGCTTCTCGAAGAAGGCCTGGAAGGCCTCCTTGGCCTCCGGGCTGCGCAGGCGCTGCACGAACAGCTCGCGCTCGGCCTGCAGCGCCTGGCGCAGCGCCGGCAGCACCGGCGCGCGCATCAGCGACTTGGTCTGGCGCACTGCCTCGGGCGGCAGCTGCGTGAAGCGCATCGCCATGCGCCGCGCCTGCGCCAGCACCTCGCCGGGCGGCATCACCACGTTGGCCAGCCCCAGCTCCACCGCCTCGGCGCCGGTGAAGGCGTCGCCCAGCATCAGTTTCTCCGCGGCCCGCACATGCCCGATGCGCTGCGCCAGCAGCAGGCTCGAACCGAACTCCGGCACCAGCCCCAGGTTGACGAAGGGCAGCGCCAGCTTGGCCTCGTCGCAGACGACCACCAGGTCGCAGTGCAGCAGCATGGTGCAGCCGATGCCGATGGCCGCGCCGGTGACGGCGGCCACCAGCGGCTTGTCCAGGTCCAGCAGCGACTCCATGAAGGCGAACACCGGTGCGTCCTCGGCGCCGGGCGGGTGCTGCAGGAAATCCTCCAGGTCGTTGCCGGACGTGAAGATGCCGGGCTGCCCGGTGATCAGGACGGCGCGCACGGCCGGATCGGCCTGCGCGGCCTGCACGGCTTGCGCCAGCGCGGCGTACATGGCCTGCGTGAGCGCGTTCTTCTTCTCGGGGCGGGCAATCTCCAGCGTGGCGACGCCGTCGACATTGGCGGTGCGGATGCTCATGGCACGGTGCAAGGGCAAATGAAATAAGCGGGGCACGATAGCAGGGCCGCGCAATGGCCCTGATGGGGGAAAAACATCCCCTGTTGATGCGTCCATGCGCAATGGATTACGCTAGTTGCGGGAGAACTGCCGTGGATGTGCTGCAACTCGACGTGTCCGGACGCCCGCAAGCCTGGATCACCGCCCGCGAGGCGGCTGTGATCTACGCCACCGACGGCGTCGCGTGGACCCTGGGCTACCCTTGCGCGGTGCTGCGCGGGGGCATCCAACGCGCCACCGGGCGCGTTTCTCGTATTGAAGTGCACTCGATCATCGCGGTGCGCGGCGCGATTCCCAGCCGCGCCTGGCGGCAGACGCCGGCCCTGAGCAACACCAAGCTCTTCGCGCGCGACCGCTTCATCTGCGCCTACTGCGGCCGCCACCACGACCCGGAAGATCTCACGCGCGAGCATGTGATTCCCACCTCGCGCGGCGGCCAGGACACCTGGCTCAACTGCGTCACGGCCTGCCGTTCCTGCAACGGCCGCAAGGGCAACCGGCTGCCCGAGGAGGCGCGCATGAGCCTGGTCTACCTGCCCTACGTGCCCAGCCTGCACGAGGACATGATCCTGCGCGGGCGCCGCATCCTGGCCGACCAGATGGAATTCCTGCTCGCCAGCGTGCCGCGCTCGAGCCGGCTGCACGGCTGAACGAGCCTCATCCGCCGGCGCGGCCGGGCCTTTGCCGCCCGTGCCGCTTCCGCCGTTAATCTTGGCCGGTTGAACGCACCCGGGCCACTTGTCCGCCCGCGGCGGCGGCATGACAAGGCGCAGTACGCCGTCAACGCCGCCACCGCGGCGGCCGTTGCCCGGGAATCCAGACCGGAGAACCCATGAAATACAAAACCCTGGCCGCCCTGGCCATGGCGGCCGCGCTGGCCGCCTGCAGCACCACCAGCCCCGACGTGATCCAGCGCGGCGACGCGCAGCGCCTGTCGCAGGTGCAGGACGCCACCGTGCTGAGCATGCGCGACGTGGTCGTGGAAGGCAGCCAGAGCGGCGCCGGCGCCGCCACCGGTGGCGTGCTGGGCGGCATCGCCGGCTCCAGCCGCAGCAGCGGGCGCGAGTCGGTGGCCATCGGCGTGGTGGGCGCCGTGGCCGGCGCGCTGGTGGGCCACGCCATCGAGCGCGGCGCCACGCGCGAGAACGCGGTGGAGATCCTGGTGCAGCTGCGCAACGGCGAGCGCCGCGCCATCGTCCAGGCCAAGGGCAACGAGAACTTCATGCCCGGCGAGCCGGTGGTGCTGGTCACCACGGGCGGCAAGACGCGCGTGGTGCGCAATCCCGGCGCTGCGCCGGCGCTGGCGCCGTATCCCGCAGCGCCCATGGCCACGCCGCCCGGGCTGCCGGCACCGGTCTACTCGCCCGGCGGCCGACAGTACTGAGCCCGGCGCCGCGCGGCGCCGGCTACACGTCCAGCGTGTAGACCTGCGCCTCGCGCCGCTCCTGCGGCGCATGGCCCTGCAGCGGCCGGTCCCATTCCGGCGCCTCGGCGCCGCGCCCGGGGACGAGGCCGCTGGTCATGACGGCTACCTCCTCGCTGGTGGCGTCGAACTCCGCCACCTGCACGCGCGCCTCGTCGAACAGCCGCGCCACCATCGCGCCGCCCGAGTCGATCAGCACCAGGAACTTGGCCGGCTTCTGCAGGGGAAGGCTCCTCGAGCCGCGCTTCACGCTGGCACCGGGGAGCCCGAACGAAGAAGCCGTATCCGCACCGCCCTCGCCGTCCAGTCCCATGCCCAGGACGTTCTCCATAGGCACTGTCGTCATGCCCCCACGCCGCGGGTGGCGTCCGTGCCGGGATGACCGCTGTTGCGCCCGCCGCTGCTGTCATGCGCCGGCTCCTCGCCGAAGATGCGCTGCGCCAGGTCGCGGCCCTTGAACTGCAGCAGGTCCTTGTTGATCTCCTGCGCCACCGTCTGCTGCACCTGCGGGCTCAGGTGCTGGCGCAGCCGGCCCAGGAAGCGCGGCGCGGCGGCGATGTGCAGCGCGCCGTAATGCTCCTTCTGCAGCGCCTGCGCCAGGTACTCGGCCACGCGGCGCGCGAAGAGGTCGGCCTCCTGCTCCAGCTTGTCGGCCCCGGCCGAGGTGGTGATGCTGCTGACCTGCCCGGTACCGCCATGCGCGCGGCGGCCGTGCGCGTCGCGCTGCAGGTCAGCCTCGTCGGCATGGGCGGCCGCGTCGGTGAGCTCTTCCACGTCCTGCAGGTCGGCGCCGCGCCGCTCCTGCGCCAGGATGCGGGCGCGACCCTCGTCGGCCAGCACGATCCACGTCGGCTTCATCGTTGGTACTCCTTGTCGGTGTGTGAGTGGGGAAATGCGAGGGCGGGCTGCCCTCAGCTGCGGTCGGGGGCCGCGGGGGTGGAAATGTCCTTGAGCGCCTCGCCCACGCTGG
This sequence comes from Azohydromonas caseinilytica, assembly GCF_012927045.1. Lineage (GTDB taxonomy): Bacteria > Pseudomonadota > Gammaproteobacteria > Burkholderiales > Burkholderiaceae_C > Azohydromonas > Azohydromonas caseinilytica. Next base: position 14,842 of record NZ_JABBFW010000001.1, read on the forward strand.
CCTCGTCGCTGCCGCGGTCGGCCAGGTCGCCCAGCGAGACGATGCCCACGATCTGCTGCTGCCGGTCCACCACCGGCATGCGCCGGATCTGGGTGTCACGCATCTCGTCGAGCACGTCCTCCAGCGGCTGGTCCTCGAAGCAGCAGCGCACGCTGCCGCTCATGATCTCGCTCACCGGGGAGGACTTGGCGTCCATGCCCGCGGCCACGCCGCGCACGGCGATGTCGCGGTCGGTGAGCATGCCCACGAGCTTGCGGCCTTCGCACACCGGCACCACGCCGACGTTGAGCTCGTCCATCAGCTGCGCCGCGCGCTCGATGGTGTCCGTGGGCTGCACCACGCGCACATCGCGTGTCATCACGTCCATGACCTGGTCCATATGCACGACTCCTTGGGCTTCCGCAGGCAGGCAGCGGCAAGCGTGGTGCCCGTTGCGCGGGTTCGCCCGGCGCGGCTGAGGCGCCGCTTCGGGCGTGGCGCTTGCTGAGCCGCCCCATGCCGCGAACCCGTGCGGCAGGTCTTCCGTCTTCGAGGAGCAAGCAATGAAGCGTTTTATCTCCACCGCCGTGCTGGGCTGCACGATGGCCCTGTTCACCAGCTTGGCACCCGCGGCCGACCGCATGGTGCGCAGCGACCGCAACTTCATGGAGCAGGCCGCGCAGAACGGCCACGCCGAGGTCGAGGCCGCCAAACTGGCGCAGAGCAAGAGCGCCAACCAGAAGGTCAAGGACTTCGCGGCCCGGATGGAGCAGGACCACACCAAGACCAACGAGGAGCTCGCCACGCTCGCATCCAGCAAGAACGTGAAGCTGCCCACCGAGCCCTCGGCGGTGCAGAAGAGCAAGGCCAAGGCCATGGGCACGCTCGACGGCGAGCGCTTCGACCGCCAGTACGCCGACGAGATGGGCATCAAGGCCCATGAGGACACCGTCAAGATGTTCCGCAAGGCCGCCGACGGCGCCAAGGACGCGGACGTGAAGGCCTTCGCCGCCAAGACGCTGCCCGCCCTGGAAGAGCACCTGAAGATGTCGCGCGACCTGCGCGCCTCGCTGGGCAAGTGAGCCCCGCCCGCCCCGGCGCCCGACCCACGCCGGGCACACGGGCGGCGCGCGCCGCCGGCGCCCCTACCGGGCCGGTACGGGCACGGTCAAGGGCCATGCAATAAATCTTGTCTCCGCACAACCCCCAGCGACGGCGGTTTCCATATGCTGGAAAATGCCGGGTTGCATCATGGTCAGCAAAAGCATCAAAGGACGCGGGGGGAAACATGGAGTCGCCGTACTCGATCCTGATCGTTGAAGACGAGGCGGTGATCGCCCTGGATCTGCAGCTGCAGCTGGAGGACATGGGTTACCGTGTGCTGGGCCCGGCCGAGAGCGGCCCGCAGGCGCTGGCGCTGGCGGCGCAGGAGCGCCCGGACCTGGTGCTGATGGACATCCGCATCCAGGGCCCCATCGACGGCATCGAGACCGCGGCGCGGCTGGGCCGCGTCAGCGGCCTGCCGGTGGTCTTCCTCACCTCGCACAGCGACGACGAAACGGTGGCGCAGGCGGCGCGCACCTCGCCCTGCGGCTTCCTGACCAAGCCCTTCGAGGGCCGGGCGCTGCGCGCGGCCATCGAGATGGCGCTGTCGCGCGCCCAGCTGGAGCGGCGGCTGCGCGAGTCCGAGCGCTGGTTCGCCGCCACGCTGCGCTGCGTGCAGGACGGCGTGATCGTGGTCAACCCCGACGCCACGCTGCGCTTCATCAATCCCGCCGCCGAGGCGCTCACCGGCTGGAGCGCCGAGGAGGCGGTGGGACGGCGCCTGGCGGAGGTGGTGCGCTTCGCCCCCGGCGACACCGAGCCCCCGGCGGCGCTGCAGGCACTGGCGCAGAACCGCCACATCGGCGTGCAGCACGGGCGGCGGCTGCTGCGCCGCAACAGCGCGCGCGCGGTGGTGACGGTGGACGAGTCGGCCGCGCTGGTTGAAGGCGAGTTCGGGCTGCGCATGGGCGCGGTGCTGGTGCTGCGCGACGCCACCGAGCGCCTGGCGCGCGAGGGGCTCGACGCCGCGGGCCAGCGCCGCCCGCCCGCGGCCAACACCAGCTCCGTGCCCGCCATGGAGCACGAGGCCCTGCCGCTGGCCCAGGTCACCTGAACCGCGCGCGCGGCCGTCGCCCCAGCAACCGCCCCGCTCCGTGTTTCGCTTTTTCCGCCTGAACTGAAAGCCCTCCGCTCGGGCTGAGCCGGCCGCAGCGCCCGCGACACGCTCGCGCCACGGGCCCGGCGCCGCGCTCAGGGCCGACGGAAGAAGTGAACCCATGCCCTTGCGCCCGCCCTTTTCCGTCCGCCTGCCCTTTCCCCGGGCCATTGCCGTCGCGCTGGTGCTGCTGCTGGCGGTGGCGGCCGTGGCGCTGTGGACGCAGCGCCGCGTGGCCGATGCCGGCGAGCTGCGCCGCCACACGCTGCAGGTGCGGCTGGAGGTCGCCGCCTTCGGCAACGACGTCAAGGACCTGTCGCGCGCCGTGCGCGGCTTCACCATCAGCGGCCAGGACGACTGGCTCGAGCCCTACCGCAGCGCGCGCGAGCGGCTGCCGCAGCGGCTGCAGCGCCTGCGCGAGCTCACGGCCGGGCAGCCGGCGCAGCAGCGGCGCCTGGAGCAGCTGGGCCCGCTGCTGCTGGGCTACCTGCGCTTCGTGGACGAGCTGCTGAATGCTGCCGCCCACGAGGGCATGGCGTCCGCGCGGCAGCGCATCGCCACCGGCTCGACCCGCCACATGGTCAACGACATCGACGCCCTGCTGCACGAGCTCGACGCCGAGGAGCTGCGGCTGCTGGCGGAATACGAGCAGACGGCGCAGGACCGCACCGACCTCAACACTGCCGTGACGATCCTGGGCAGCCTGCTGTCGCTGGGCCTGGTGGCCTGGGCCGGCGTTGCGCTGCAGCGCAACGTGGGGCGGCTGCGCGGCAGCGTCGAGCGGCTGGCGCGCGCGCGCAGCGCCGAGTCGCAGGCGATGACGCGGCTGCAGCAGACGCAGGCCTCGCTGTACGCGGCCAACGACGCGCTGCAGGCGCAGGCCGACCACCTCACCGAGCTCAACGACGCGCTGTGGCAGTGGATCGGCGGCGCGCCGGCGCGGCTGGCGGTGGCGGCGCCCAACTCGCGGCTGGACGATCCCGAGCGGCTGGCGGCGCTGCGCCGCACCGGGCTGATGGACTCCGAGCCCGAGGAGAGCTTCGACCGCTTCACGCGGCTGGCGGCGCACTCGCTGCAGGTGCCGCTGTGCCTCATCAGCCTGGTGGACGAGCGGCGCCAGTTCTTCAAGAGCGCCTACGGGCTGCCCGAGCCCTGGGCCAGCCTGCGCCAGACGCCGCTGTCGCATGCGATCTGCCAGTACGTCGTCACCTCGGGCCAGGTGCAGGAGATTGCCGACACGCGCGCCGATGCGCGGCTGCGCGACAGCCCGGCCGTCACGGAACTGGGCGTGGGGGCCTACCTGGGCGTGCCGCTGGCCACGCCCGACGGGCAGGTGCTGGGCAGCTTCTGCGTCATCGACCACCAGCCGCGCGCCTGGCGCGCGCAGGACCGCGCGACGCTGGAGCGCATCGGGCAGTCGGTGCTGGCGGGCATCGCCGTGCGCATGCAACTGCACGAGCTGGAGCGCCGCGTGGCCGAGCGCACCGCCGAGGCCAAGCGGCTGGCCGAGGCGATCCAGCATTCGCTCACCGGCTTCAGCATCGTGGACCGCCAGGGCCGCTTCACCTACGTCAACGACGCCTACGCGCACATGTGGGGCTACGCCAGCGCGCACTCGCTCATCGGCGCCGAGGTCAGCGGGCACTGCGTGGACTCCACGCTGACCGCGCGCATCGCCGCCGACCTGCACGCGCGCGGCAGCTGCCGCGTGGACTTCACGGCGCGGCGGCGCGACGGCTCCACCTTCGAGGCGCTGCTCGACGCGCACCGCACCCAGGACGAGGGCGGGCGCGAGTTCCACATCAGCACCGTCGTCGACATCACCGAGCGCAAGCGCGCCGAGCAGGCGCTGCGCATGAGCGAGGAGCGGCTGCGCCTGGCGCTGGAGGCCGGGTGCATGGACGCCTTCGAGCTGGACCTGGTCACGGGCGTGGTGCTGCGCATCGGCAGCCTGCAGGCGGCGCTGGGGCTGGCGCTGGAGGAGCAGCACCTGCTCAAGCCCTTCCTCAAGCGCGTGCACCCCGACGACCGCTCGGCGCTGGTGGCGGCGATGGAAGGGCTGAGCCCGGCGCAGCCCTCCTACCGCGCCGAGTACCGCTTCCGCGACGGCGACGGCGACGGCGGCTGGCGCTGGCTGCTGGAGCGCTCGCAGCGCAGCTTCGGCCCCGCGGGCGAGCCCGGGCGCATCACCGGCGTGACCATGGACATCACCGAGCGCCGCCATGACGAGGAGGCCATGCGCACCTCGCTGGCGGAAAAGGAGGTGCTGCTGCAGGAGGTGCACCACCGCGTGAAGAACAACCTGCAGGTGGTCACGAGCCTGCTGCAGCTGCAGCGCCGCCAGTTGCGCGACCCGGCCACCCAGGCAGTGTTCACCGAGACCGAGAACCGCGTGCGCGCCATGGCGCTGGTGCACCAGCGGCTGTACCAGCAGTCCACGCTGTCGTCGCTGGACTTCGCGGACTACCTGCGCAGCCTGGGCGCGCAGCTGATGCAGTCCTTCGGCAGCGAGCGCTCGGTGCGCGTGGAGTACCGGGTGAAGCCACTGCGGCTGCCGATAGGCACGGCCATCCCGCTGGGGCTGATCGTGACGGAGCTGATCACCAACGCGCTGAAGTACGCGCTGGCGCAGCGCAGCGACGGCGTGCTGGGCATCGAGCTGGCGTCGGACGGCCCGCAGGGGCTGGCGCTGAGCATCAGCGACAACGGCCCGGGGCTGCCCGCGGACTTCGACCCGACGCGCAGCGCCGGCCTGGGCATGCGGCTGGTGCAGATGCTCTCGCGCCAGATCGGCGCCACGGTGGACTTCGGCGCCAGCCCGGGCGGCGGCGCCTGCTGCCGGCTGCGCGCGCCCATCCGCAAGGAGGAGGCGGTGGTGGCGTGAGGGGCAGCAGCGCGCCGAAGCATGAATTGATCGGAAAAGCTGGATAGTGAACGCAATGTGTGCGGGCTTTACCCAGAATTTCTGAACAATCTCCGCCGCTCTTCACTCACTCCAACGCCAGCGCCTCCGCCAAGTGGGCGTACACCGCCGACACCCGGCGCAGGTGGCGCGACTCCGGGTGCGCCAGCAGCCACAGCTCGGTGCGGCAGTCGGCGACCTCGGCGCTCATCGCCTGCAGGTCGGTGCGGCCGCGCGCCAGGAACAGCGGCAGCAGCCCGACGCCCAGGCCCAGCGCCACCAGCTCCATCACCGTCAGGATGCTGTTGACGCGGTAGACGGGCACGACCTTGGGAAAGCGGCGCCGGCGCCACAGCACCGTGGGGTGCTCGGGCAGCGCGTCGTCGGGCGCGACCCAGGGCGCGCGGCCCTCCTCCACGTCCGGCCAGCGCCACGCCGGAGCGCTCACGCCCCGGTACAGCGCCACGCGGATCGGGCCGAGCTGCCGACCCACCAGGTGCGGCGGCGGCGTGCGGGTGGCGCGCAGGGCGATGTCGGCGTCGCGCCGCGTCAGGCTGGCCAGCTCGTTGCCGGCCTGCAGCTCGTAGCCCAGCAGCGGATGGCGCTGGTGCAGTTCGCGCAGCGCCGGCGCGAGCAGGCCGTGCAGGAGGGTGTCGGTGGTAGTGATGCGCACCGTGCCCGCCACGGCTTCGGGCCGCTGCTGCAGCGCCGAGCGCGCCGCTTCCAGCGCCGACTCCAGGACTTCAGCCTGCTCGGCCAGCGTGCGCGCCAGCTCCAGCGGCGTGCAGCCGCTGCGCGAGCGCTCGAACAGCGGCTGCCCCAGCCCGCGCTCCAGCCGCTGCAGGGCGCGGAAGGCGGTGGAGGCGTCCACGCCCAGGCGCTCGGCCACGCCGTTGAGGCTGCCGGCGCGCACCAGCGCCAGCACCAGCTCCAGGTCGCCCGCGCCCAGCTTGTATTGCTTTGCTGCAGTCATTGTGTGCCTCCGCGCCCATTCGCATGGCGCCGACGCAATCCTAGAGTGGCTTCACCCTGTCACTCAACGGAGTGTTGCCATGAACGAAGCCCCTGACTCTTCCACCCTCGCCGCGCAGGCCGCCTGGGGCGCGACGCTGCTGCGCCTGAGCCTGGGCGTGATGTGGATGTCGCATGCGCTGCTGAAGCTGTTCGTCTTCACCCTGCCCGGCACGGCGCGGTTCTTCGAAAGCGTGGGCTATCCCGGCGCGCTGGCCTACCCGGTGTTCGCCGCCGAGTTGCTGGGCGGGCTGGCGCTGCTGCTGGGCCTGTACGCGCGGCAGGTGGCGCTGGCGCTGCTGCCGGTGATGGTGGCGGCGCTGTGGGTCCACCTGCCCAACGGCTGGGTCTTCACCAGCCCCGGCGGCGGCTGGGAATACCCGCTGTTCCTGAGCGTGGCCTCCGTCGCGCAGTGGCTGCTGGGGGATGGGGCGCTGGCGCTGCGGCGCAGCCCGCGGCTGGTGCCGGCTTTCTGAACGCCTGGACGAGGAGACCACCATGGAACGCATCGACATGAACCCGGCGTCCGAGCCGCTGGTGCTGGTCAGCCACCCGCTGTGCCCCTACGTACAGCGCGCCGCCATCGTGCTGATGGAAAAGGGTGTGCCCTTCGAGCGCCGGGACGTGGACCTGGCGCACAAGCCGCGCTGGTTCCTGGAGCTGTCGCCGCTGGGCAAGACGCCGGTGCTGCTGGCGGGCGGCGACGCCATCTTCGAATCCGCCGTGATCTGCGAGTACCTGGACGAGACGCTGCTACCGCCGCTGCACCCGCGCGACGCGCTACAGCGCGCCCGGCATCGCGCCTGGATGGAATTCGGCTCGGCGCTGCTCAACGCCATCGCCGCCTTCTACAACGCCCCGGACGAGGCGGCGCTGGCGGCCCGGGCGGCGGACATCCGCGCCCGCTTCGCACGGGTTGAAGCCGCGCTGGGCGACGGCCCGTGGTTCGCCGGGCCGGAGCTTGGCCTGGTGGACGCGGTGTTCGGGCCGGTGTTCCGCTACTTCGACGTGTTCGACACGATCGGGGATTTCGGGTGCCTGGAGGGGCTGCCGAAGGTGTGTGCGTGGCGGGCGGCGCTGGCGGGGCGGCCGTCGGTGCGGGAGGCAGTCGGGCCGGAGTACCCGGAGCTGCTGAGCGAATTTCTGTGGGGACGCGGGTCGGCGCTGGCGCGGCGGATGGGGGCTGGCACGCCGGTCCTCGCTGATTGAGCTACACCCCGCGCAGCACGCTGAAGGCACGGAACAGCGCTGCGGGCAGCGGCACCTGCAGCCGCCACACGATGCTCATGGGCCGGTTGCCTTCGGCGGATTCCAGCGTCACGGGACCGCAGGCGCGGTAGGGATCAGCCTTGCGCTCGCGCACGAAGAGCTGGAAGCGCCAGCCGTTGACAGCGCTGTCCAGGTAGCGCCGGCCACTGGAGGTGTCCGGCCCGGCGCTGCGCTGTGTCTGCCAGTGAAAGCGCTCGGTGCTGATGGCGTAGTCCCGGTAAGCCAAGCGGTCGTGAACGACGCCTGTCTTGTCCAGCGTCACGAACAGCAGCTCGGTACGACGCGGCGCCAGGGACAGCACACCGGCCTGGAACGGCACGCGGCGCTCGGCCGTGAGCCAGCCCACGGCGGTGAGCACTTCGCGCACGCCGTAGGCGGCATGCAGGCGCAGCGGCGTGTCTTCCAGGCCCGGCACCGGCCGGTCCAGCAGGCTGCTGCGCGCCTGCAGCAACGCGGCCAGCTCGGCCAGTTCTCCGCACAGTGCCGGGTGGCGCGCCAGACGCGCGGTGAAGGCCGCGCCGCTGCCGGCCTGTGCGTGCTGCCCATCGATCTGGTAGGCCAGCATCTGGGCCTTCAGCGCCGTGCCGGCATCACTGCCGGGCAGCTGCCCGCCGGACGCTCCCACGGCGGTCATCAGGTCCAGACGTACGGGGTCGTCCACGTGCAGCAGGTCTGCAAAGCGGCGGCTGAAGTAATCCTCCTCCGGCCCCGGCTCGCCAGCCAGCAGTCCGGCATCGCGCCGCAGCGCGGTCCAGCCGCTGCGCTTGCCGTCCCGGTACACGTCCTCCAGCTCCAGTGCCTGGTCGTGGATGAAATCCGCCAACCGCACCGCCCCGCGTCCGCGCAGCGCGGCGTAGGCCTGCAGCTCGGTGCGCAGGCGGCGCCAGTTCTGCTGCACCAGCGTGCGCAGCCCCCGCAGCACCTGCTCGCGCGTCTGGCGTTGCAGGTGGATGTGGCAACCCGGCGGCAGGCTGCCGAAGCCGCGCTCAACGGCTTCCACCAGCGCCCGGCGCGGCAGTCCGGTCAGGCTGGAGAGCAGCCGGTCGAAGCGGAAATCGGCGCGGTGCTGGCCGACGAAGTCCAGCACCAGGCAACTCTCCTTGCCCGGCGCCAGACGCAAGCCGCGGCCGATCTGCTGCTGGAACAGGACCGGGCTCTGCGTGGGGCGCAGCAGCAGCAGCGTGTCCACCTGCGGCAGGTCCACGCCTTCGTTGTAAAGGTCCACCGTCACCAGCGCGCACAGCTCGCCGCGCGCCAGCCGCTGCGGCGCGCGGCGGCGCTCCTCGGCCGGGGTTTGGCCGGTCACGCAGGCGGCGGGCAACCCGGCCGCGTTGAGCTTGGCGGCCATGAACTCGGCGTGCTCCACCGACACGCAGAACACCAGGGCCCGCGAGCGCCGCGGATTGGCCGCCAGGCGCTGCCACTCCCGGATCACCAGGTGGGCCCGGCCGTCATTGCCCGTCACCAGCTTGCCCAGGGCCTCGCGCTCACCCGGTTTCTCCCAGGGCACCTCCGAAAAGTCGGTGTCGTCGTCGCAGGCGTAGTACTCGAAGGGCGCCAGCAGCTGCAGGTCCAGCGCATGCCACAGCCGCAGCTCCACGGCCGGGCTGCCGTCCGGGCGCGCATCGAAATACGGCGTCAGCGGCCGTCCGTCGCTGCGCTCCGGCGTGGCCGTGAGCCCCAGCAGCAGCCGTGGCTGCACCGCCCGGGCGAAGGCGTCAAAGCGTTCGGCCGCCAGGCGGTGACATTCGTCCACCACCACCGTGTGCCAGAAGTCCGGGCCCTGGACGGCCACCAGGTCGCGGCTGCAGACGCTGTCGATGGTGGCGAAAAGGTGGTCCATCCCTTCGGGCTCACGCCCGCCAACGAGCAGCTCGCCGAAGTCCGGCTCGCGCAGCACTTCGCGATAGGTGCGCAGCGCCTGGCGCAGGATTTCCTCGCGGTGCGCCACGAACAGCAGCCGCGGCCGCCCGCCCTCGTGGCGGCAGGTGTCGCGGTAGTCGAAAGCTGCCACCACCGTCTTGCCCGTGCCGGTGGCCGCCACCACGAGGCTGCGGCGGCGGCCGTGGGCCCGCTCCAGCGCCAGCTGCTCCAGCATGTCCTGCTGGTAGGTCTTGGGCTGCAGGTCGAAGAACGCGGCAACGACGTTGCCGTCCTCGCCGCCGAAGGACTCGCGCCCCAGCGCCGCCGCCAGGGCGCGCCGGTGCTCGGGGTCGTCCGGGTCGTAACGCTGGAATTCGGCGTCGGCCCACAGCGTCTCGAAGTGGGCGGCGGCCCGCGCGAACAGCGCTTCCTGTGCGCGCTGCGCCAGCTTCACCGTCCACTCCAGCCCGCCGGTGAGCGCGGCGCCCGAAAGATTGGCGCTGCCCACATAGGCCGAGCCGAAGCCGCTGGCGCGGTGGAACAGCCAGGCCTTGGCATGCAGCCGCGTGCGCCGGCCGTCCAGTGACACGCGCACCTTGCAGCCGGGCAGGCGCGCCAGCTCGTCCAGCGCGCGTGCCTCCGTGGCGCCGGTGTAGGTGGTGGTGAGGACGCGGATGCGCGTGCCCGGCCGGCCCGCCGCTCCCAGCGCCGTGACCTGCTGCAGCACATCGCGCAGCTTGCGCACGCCCGACACGGTGATGAAGCTGACCAGGATGTCCACCTGGTCGGCCGAGGCCAGCTCGCGGCGGATCTCGTTGAGCAGCGAAGGCGAATCCTTGCCGGCAGTGAAAAGCCAGGGCGCGGACAGCCCCACCTCCGGCACCGGCCACGATCCGGGCGCGCCATGGCGGATCGCCGTGAGCACACGCGGCGGTGTGGCCAGCAGATCGACGGTCTCGGCCGCCTCTGCTGTGCCGCGCTCCTGCGCCAGGCGCTCGCGCAGCGTCACCAACAATGCGTTGACCAGATCGAGCTGGCGCAAGGCCTTGTCGGCGCCCTCACCGGAGAGCTCGTCCAGGATCGCGCCGAGCTGCCGCACCAGCTGGTCGGACAGCAGCGGGGCGGCGCTGTCTGGCAGCGCCAGGAACTCGGCGCGACGTGCATCAAGCTGCTCGGCCAGCCGCTCGGTCAGGGCCAGTTCGTAAAGTCCGTCGGGCAGGCTCATGAATTCAGGAATAACTCCGCGTCCATTTCACCGGCGCGAAGCGAATCAGCGGCACGGCCGGCTGCTGGGGCGAGACCAGGGCACGCGACAGGTCCAGCGCGAGGTCGCGCGCGTTGGGCCTGGGTACCGGCGTGTCGAAGTCGATGGAGAGGTGGTAGGTGCGGCCGGTGTCGCTCAGCGCCAGCTCTGGCGCCACCGGGCGGTCTGCCCAGCGGCCGCCCTCGCGTACGCGCCGGCCCTGCTCGTCCCACATGCCGAATTGAAAGCCTGCCACGCCGCCGAAGCGCTGCTGCGCCACGGCCAGCACGGCCTCGCCGGGGCGGAACACGAAGCCGGACATCGTGGGGGTGACGCTCAGCCGTACCCGCGTGCGGCCGGGCTGGTTGACCTGGTCGTAGGCCGGGCGTGGATCGAGCACCAGCGGCAGCACGAACAAATAGACCTGCGTGTCGTACTGGCGCAGCCGGTTGTCGATGGACACGCTCAGCCGCAGGCCCGGCAGTTCGAAGTCGGGCGCTTGCAGGGCAGCACCCTCACGCTCTTGGTCGAAACCCGCAGGCGGCGCCTCGCCGATGTAGGGACGGCTCTCGACGCCGCCCTTGAAGCCGGCGCAGCCGCCCAGCAGCAGGCTGATCCAGAGGTACAGGCTCAAGCGTCGCAAGGCGGGCATGGCGCGTTTGGCTGTGAAGGCAGGCGGGGCACGGACGGGACGGGGGAACCCGGCGCTCGCGGCGCCCGCCACGCCGCCGGCGCGGCCGGGTGGCCAGCCGCGCGAACGGGAAAACGGAGGGAGATTTGGTAGGCCGTCGGGGGCTCGAACCCCGGACCAAAGGATTATGAGTCCTCTGCTCTGACCGACTGAGCTAACGGCCCACTGTGCAAGCTGCGGGCGCGATTGTAGGGGCGCGACCGGGCGTTACTTCTGGCTCAGCGCGTTGCTGACCAAGCGCGAGGTGATGTCCACGATCTGGATCATGCGGTCGTAAGCCATGCGCGTGGGGCCGATCACGCCCAGCGTACCCACCACGCGGCCGTCCACCTCGTAGGGCGCGGACACCACGGACAGCTCCTCGAAGGGCACGACGCGGCTTTCGCCGCCGATGTAGATGCGCACCCCTTCGGCGCGGCTGGAAACGTCGAGCAGCCGCATCAGCTCGGTCTTGCGCTCGAACAGGTCGAAGAGCTTGCGCAGCGAACCCATGTCGTGGCCGAAGTCCTGCACCGCCAGCAGGTTGCGCTCGCCGCTGACCACGACCTGGTCGCTTTCCTCCAGCGCCTGGCTGCCGGCCTGCACCGCGGCCTGCATCAGCGCCGCGATCTCGCCGCGCAGCTGCTCCACCTCGCCCTTGAGCCGCGCGCGCACCTCCTCGATGCTCAGGCCGGCGTAGTGGTGATTGAGGTAGTTGGTGGCCTCGGCCAGCTCGGACTGGCCGTAATCGCGCGCGGTGAAGATGACGCGGTTCTGCACGTCGCCGTCCGGCGCCACCAGGATCACCAGCACGCGGCGCTCGCCCAGGCGCAGGAACTCGATGTGGTGGAACACGCCGGCCTTGCGCGGCGCCGTCACCACGCCCACGAAGCTGGAGAGGTTGGAGAGCAGGTGCGCCGCCTGCGCGATCACGCGCTGGGGCTGGTCGGGGTGCAGCTGCTCGCGCGCCGCGGCGAGCTCGGGCGCGCCCTGCTCCAGGCCACGCGCGGTGAGCATGGTGTCCACGAACAGCCGGTAGCCGCGCGGCGTCGGGATGCGCCCGGCGCTGGTGTGCGGGCTGGCGATCAGCCCCAGGTCTTCCAGGTCGGCCATCACGTTGCGGATGGTCGCCGGCGAGAGCTCCAGCCCGCACGCCTTGGACAGCGTGCGCGAGCCCACGGGCTGGCCGTCCGCGATGTAGCGTTCAACCAGGGCTTTGAGGAGGGTGCGGGCGCGCTCGTCGAGCATGCTTTTCATTCTACGGAGATGGGGCTGCGCCCCCGAGGGCGCAAGGGGCCCTGTGGTGTAATCCGCCGCATGCCGACCCCGTTTCGACACGCCGCATTAGTGGGCAAGTACCAGGCACACGGTATCACCTCCGTGCTCGAAGAGGTGGCGCAGTTCCTGGTGAAGCAAGGTCTGCAGGTCTCGCTGGAGCGCAACACCGCGCACAGCACCGGCCTGACCGCGTACCCCGTGCTCGATGCCTCCGAATTCAACTCCTGCTGCGACGTGGCGGTGGTGGTGGGAGGCGACGGCACCATGCTGGGCATCGCCCGCGAGCTCGCCCGCCTCAACGTGCCGCTGGTGGGCATCAACCAGGGCCGCCTGGGCTTCATCACCGACGTGCCCATCGGCCAGTTCCGCGACGCCCTGGCCTCGATGATGGCCGGCGACTACGAGGAGGAGCACCGCTCCATGCTCGAAGGCGGCATCTGGCGCGACGGCGAATGCATCTTCGAGGGCCTGTCGCTCAACGACGTGGTGGTCAGCCGCGGCGCCACGGCCTCGATGGTGGAGCTGAGCCTGCACATCGGCGAGGACTTCATCGCCAACATCCGCGCCGACGGCCTGGTCATCGCCACGCCCACGGGCTCCACCGCCTACGCGCTGTCCGCGGGCGGGCCGATCTTGCACCCGGGCATCGGCGGCTGGGTGCTGGTGCCGATTGCCTCGCACACGCTGTCCAACCGCCCCATCGTGCTGCCCGACCAGGGCGAGATGCGCATCGAGATCGTCGCCGGGCGCGACGCCTCGGCCAATTTCGACATGCAAAGCCTGGCCAGCCTGCACATCGGCGACCAGGTGCGCGTGCAACGCTCGGCGCACAAGGTGCGCTTCCTGCATCCCAAGGGCTGGAGCTACTACGCCACGCTGCGGCGCAAGCTGCGCTGGTACGAGGGAGTGGTCTGATGCTGCGGCGTCTGGTGCTGCGCGACTTCGTGATCGTGGCCGCGCTGGAGGTGGACTTCGACGCCGGCTTCTCGGTGCTCACCGGCGAGACCGGCGCGGGCAAGTCCATCCTGATCGACGCGCTGCAGCTGGCGCTGGGCAGCCGCGGCGATGCCGGCGTGGTGCGCGAGGGCGCCGCTCGCGCGGAGATCACCGCCGAGTTCGACGCGCCCGCGGCGCTGGCGCCCTGGCTGGAGGAAGCCGGCTTCGACAGCGACGGCAGCACGTTGCTGCTGCGCCGCGCCATCGACGCCCAGGGCAAGAGCCGCGCGTGGATCAACGGCAGCGTCGCCACCGTGGCGCAGCTGCGCGAGGCGGCGGAGTTCCTGCTCGATATCCACGGCCAGCATGCCTGGCAGAGCCTCACCCGCCCGGCCGCCACGCGCGCGCTGCTTGACGGCCAGGCCGGCGTGGACACCACCACGCTGGCGGCGCTGTTCACGCGCTGGCGCGAGGCGACGCAGACGCTGCAGGACGCGCGCACCCGCCAGGACAGCCTGGAGCGCGAGCGCGAGCGGCTGGCCTGGCAGATCGGCGAGCTCGACAAGCTCGCCCCCGGCGAGGACGAATGGGAGCCGCTCAATGCCGAGCACGAGCGGCTGTCGCATGCCCAGGCACTGCTGAGCGCGGCGCGCACCGCGCTGGATGCCGTCTCCGAGGCCGACACCAGCGCCGATGCGCTCACCAACCGCGCCATCGACGCCCTCACCGACGTCTCCCGCTACGACGCCCGGCTGGAACCGGTGGTGGAAGTGCTGCAGGCCGCGCAGGTGCAGCTGCAGGACGCCGCGCACAGCCTCAATGCGTATCTCGGCCATGCCGAGCTGGAGCCCGAGCGGCTCAATGAGCTCGACGAGCGGCTGTCGGCCTGGATGTCGCTGGCGCGCCGCTACCGCCGCCCGCCCGCGGAGCTGCCCGCGCTGCTGGCGCAGTGGCGCACCGAACTGAAGGCGCTGGACGCCGCCACCGACCTCGACGCGCTGGAGGCCGATGTCAAGAAGGCGCTGGAGGCCTGGCGCGCCGAGGCCCAGCGCGTGAGCGCGCTGCGCCGCGCCGCTGCCCCGCAGCTGGCGCAGCGCGTGACGCAGGCCATGCAGCAGCTGGGCATGGCCGGCGGGCGCTTCGAAGTGGGCCTGCTGCCGCAGGACCAGCCGCAGGCCTTCGGGCTGGAATCGGTGGAGCTGCGCGTGGCCGGCCACGCCGGCAGCTCGCCGCGGCCGCTGGCCAAGGTGGCCTCCGGCGGCGAGCTTTCGCGCCTGGCGCTGGCCATCGCCGTGACCACGGCGCGCGAGCAGGCCGCCGGCGCGGCCACGCTGATCTTCGACGAGATCGACGCCGGTGTCGGCGGCGCGGTGGGCGACGCGGTGGGCCGATTGATGAAGCAGCTCGGCCGCGAGCGCCAAGTGTTGGCCGTGACGCACCTGGCCCAGGTGGCGGCCTGCGCCGACCACCATTTCGTGGTCAGCAAGGCCGAGCGCCAGGGCATCACGCTCAGCGACGTGCAGCCCGTGGCCGGCGAGGCGCGCACCGCCGAGGTGGCGCGCATGCTGGGCGGCGAGCGCCTGGCGGGCACCAGCCTGGCGCATGCCCAGGCGCTGCTGGACGAGGCCGCCGCGCCTTCTTCGGACCGTGCCAAGGCCAGGCCGCGATGAGCGACGACACCTTCCCCGCGAAGCCGCTGCGCGAGGTGGTGCTGGTGTCCGGCACCTCCGGCTCGGGCAAGTCCGTGGCGCTGCATGCGCTGGAGGACGCGGGCTTCTTCTGCGTGGACAACCTGCCCCCGGAGCTGCTGCCGCAGTTCCTGCGCCTGGAAGCCGAGCGCGACCGCCATGTGGCCATCGCCGTGGACGTGCGCACCGCCGGCTCGCTGCCGCGGCTGGTGACGATGCTGCCGCAGCTGCGCAGCGAGGGCGTGGCCATCCGGCCGTTGTTCCTGGATGCCACCACCAACACGCTGCTGCGGCGCTTCTCGGAAACGCGCCGCCCGCACCCGCTGACCAAGCGCGCGGCCGACGCCGGCCAGCCGCAGCCGGCGCTGGTGGAAGCCATCGAGATCGAGCGCGAGCTGCTGGCCGGGCTGCGCGAGGTGTCCACCGTCATCGATACCAGCGAGCTGCGCCCGGCGGTGCTGCGCAGCTGGATTCGCGACCTCGTGGGCGCGCGCCCCGGCGGGCTGACGCTGGTGTTCGAGTCCTTCGCCTTCAAGCATGGCGTGCCGCTGGACGCGGACTTCGTGTTCGACGTGCGCGTGCTGCCCAATCCGTACTACATCCGTGAGTTGCGGCCATTGACCGGGCGCGACGCTCCGGTGGCCGACTACCTGCACGCGCAACCGGAGGCCACCGACATGCTCGAACAGATCGAAGCCTTCCTGCGGCGCTGGCTGCCCGCCTTCGAGGACGACCAGCGCAGCTACCTGACCGTGGCCATCGGCTGCACCGGCGGCCAGCACCGCTCGGTGTACCTGGTGGAGACGCTGGCGCAGCGCTTCGCCGGCCATGGCGCCGTGCTGCGCCGCCACCGCGAACTCGACGCCTCGGCATGACCACGCCAGGCCACGGGACGGGTGCCGCCGGCGGCGCGGCCCCCACCCCGGCCGACCAGGCCACGCTGCCGCTGTTCCCGCTGCAGACCGTGCTCTATCCGGGCGGCCTGCTGCCCCTGAAGATCTTCGAGGCCCGCTACCTGGACATGGTCGGCGAGTGCCTGCGCACGGGCGGCGGTTTCGGCGTGGTGTGCCTGCGCGATGGCGCGGAGGTGCGCCGCCCCGGCGCAGCGCCCGAGCAGTTCGAGCACGCCGGCGTGCTGGCCCGGCTGGACGAGGTCGATGCGCCGCAGCCCGGCATCCTGCTGCTGCGCTGCATCGGCACCCGGCGTTTCACTTTCGACACGCCGCGCCACGAGGATGACGGCCTGTGGGTGGCCGATGTCAATTTCCTGCCCGACGACCCCGTCGTGGCGCCGGGCGAGGAATTCGAGCCCACCGCCGCGGCGCTGAGCCGGGCCCTGGAGGCGCTGGAGACCGAGGGGCTGCAGCTGTGCGACGGGCCGCCGAAGCTGGACGACGCCGGCTGGGTCGCCAACCGCTGGTGCGAACTGCTGCCCCTGCCGCTGTCCGTGCGCCAGAAGCTGATGCTGCTGCCCGACCCGCTGACGCGGCTGCGCCTGGTGGACGACGTGTTGCGCCAGCGCGGCCTGGTGACGGGCTGAACGCGGGCGCTGCCCGCAACTGTTGACTGACTTGCAACAATATCTCACTCAGCGCCCACACAGTGGGCTGTACGTCAACCCACAGACAACAGTCCCAGGCCGGGGCTCAGACCCCGCAACGCTCCAGCAGCTTGCGCACCGGCGCGGGCAGGCCCATGTCAAAAGCCTGCGCCAGCGTGACCCAGCGTCCGGGCGGCAGGAAGGCCTCTACGGCGGCGCGGGCTGACTCGTCCTGCGGCAGTTCGTGGCGCCAGGGCTGCAGGGCCCAGTCGAAATGCGTCAGCGCATGCTCCACCAGCGGCAGCGCCTCGCCCTGCCCCGGCAGCGCGGTCAGGCGCTGCTGCAGCGCCTCCAGGTCCTCGTACTCCGGCAGGCTCCACAGCGAGGCCCACACGCCGCTGTCCGGACGTTGCGTCAGCCACAAGCGGTCGCCCTGCTGCAGCCACAGCAGCGCATGGCTGCGCCGGCCGCGCGTGACGCGCCGGGTCTTGACCGGGTAGCGCGCGGGATCGCCCTGCGCGTGCGCCACGCAGCCGTGCTGCAGCGGGCACAGCAGGCAGGTCGGGCGCCGCTGCGTGCACACGCCCGCGCCCAGGTCCATCAGGCCCTGCGTGTAGGCCTCGATGCCGGCCGCGGGCAGCAGCGCCTGCGCCTTCGCCCACAGCTCGCGCTCGGCGCTGGCTTGCGACAGGTCCCGGTCGAAGCCCAGCGCGCGGGTGAGCACGCGCTTGACGTTGCCGTCCAGGATGGCGGCGCGCTCACCGAAGCAGAAGGCGGCAATCGCCGCCGCGGTGGATTTGCCGATGCCGGGCAGCGTTGCCAGCGTCGCGCTGTTGTCGGGGAAGCGCCCGCCGTGCTCGCTCATCACCGCCTGCGCGCAGCGGTGCAGGTTGCGGGCGCGGCTGTAGTAGCCCAGGCCGCTCCACAGCGCCAGCACCTCGTCCAGCGGCGCCGCGGCCAGCGCCGCCACGTCCGGGAAGCGCGCCAGGAAGCGCTCGTAGTAGCCCAGCACGGTGGCGACCTGCGTCTGCTGCAGCATGATTTCCGACAGCCAGACGCGGTACGGGTCGCGCGTGTTCTGCCAGGGCAGCGCATGGCGGCCGTGCGTGCGCTGCCAGGCGATGACGCGTTCGGCCAGCGTCGAGGGGGCGGCCTCGCCGCCCGAGAAGTCTTCGGTTCGCATTCGGATCGGGAATTCAGGCGGCGCGCACCTGCAGCTTGGGGCGGTCGCCGCTCTCGACGGCTTCCAGGCGCGTGAGCAGGCGCAGCGCGTGGCCGAAGCGCTCCTGCTCCAGCAGCTCCTGCGCCTCCAGCTCGACGATGCGCTGCTGCAGCTCGTCGGCGGCCTGCTGCACGCGCTGCACGGCGTCGTGGCGGTGCTGCAGCCGGTCGCGCGACTGGTCCAGCCGCGCCTGCGCCGGGGTCCACAGTGCATGGCTCCAGCCTTCGAGTTCCGCGGTGGCGCCGTGGAACAGCCGCACCAGCCGCACCTGCAACTGGCGCACCAGCCGCGTCTGAAAGCCCGGGCGGATCAGCCGCAGCAGGTGGCTCGGGCCCATCTGGCGGGCGTAGGCGCCGCTGAGCACGGTCAGCTCGTCGATGAAAGGCTGCAGCGCCGGCGGCGCTTCCGCCGTCAGCGTCAGCCCATGGGCGGCATTGATGGCGGCGTAGCCTGCCGTCATCACGCCATGGATGTCCTCGCAGCGCCGCTGCGCCTGCGACAGGCGCAGGTGCAGCCGCTCGCTCAGCGCGGCGAAGGCCCGATGCAGCCGCAGCGGCCGCTGCCAGGCGTTGCCGCACTCCTGCTGCATGCGCTTGAGCTCCACATGCACGGCCTGGACATGCAGCCCCGCCAGCAGCTCCTGCGCCATGCGCGCATGCACGGCACGCAGCGCATCGAACTGGGCGCCGCAGGCCTGCAGCGCGACGCCGTCGCGGTTCACGCGCTGCTGCAGCGACTGCAGCCGCGCCGCGCTGCGTTCCTGCAGGCTGCGCAGCTCGGCCAGCTGCGCGGCCAGGTGCGCCTGGTGCTCGTCCTGCAACAGCGCCACGCGCTGCGCCAGGGCCCGGGCCTCGGCATGCAGCGCCTGACCGGCACGGCGGCGCTCGCGCAGTACCCCAATCAGGGCTGCGCACTCGGCGTCCAGCAGGTCGTGTTCGCCCAACACCTGCGCAAGCTCGTCGGCCGGACAGCCCGGGGGCTGCGGCCAGGACCAGAGCTCAGGCGGCGGGACAAGAGAGTTTTCAGGCATGTGCAAGCCAGCAGGCCAGGAATGCAGGCGCCGATTTTGGCCCAGCCCCCCCGTGGACAAGGGTAGGGTGAACAACTGCTGACAGGAAAGCAACCTGGACTGCGGAAATTCACCGCCGCTGACAGCTTGGGCAGAAAAACGTGGAGCGCTGGCCCTGCACCAGGCGCTGCACCGGGGTGCCGCAGCGCCGGCAGGGCTGGCCTTCGCGGCCATAGACGCCGGCCTGGTCCTGGAAGGCACCGCTCATGCCGTGCGCGTCGCGGAAGTCGCGCAGCGTCGAGCCGCCCAGCTCCAGCGCGCGCCCGAGCGTGTCGCGCAGCGCCGCCAGCAGCCGCTCGCAGTCGGCCAAGGTCAATGCGTTGGCCGGCGTGCGCGGGTCGATGCCCGCTTCGTACAGCGCCTCGCAGGCGTAGATGTTGCCCGCGCCGACCACGATGTCGCCGGCCAGCAGCGCGGTCTTGATCGGGACGCTGCGGCGCTGCAGGCCCTGGCGCAGCAGCGCCGGGGTCAGGGCCGGGTCGAAGGGCTCGCGGCCCAGCCGCGCCAGCAGCCGCGCGGCCATGCCCTGGTCCAGCGCCGGCGACCACACCACGGCGCCGAAGCGGCGCGGATCGGTCAGTCGCAGCGTGCCGGCGTCGGTGACGAGGTCGAAATGCTCATGCTTGCCCGGCGCGGCAGCGGGCTCGGCAAGAAAGGCCAGCGAGCCCGACATGCCCAGGTGCAGCAGCAGCCCGCCCTGCGGTGCGCCGTCGGGGTGCAGCAGCGGCAGCCAGATGTACTTGCCGCGCCGCTGCAGCGGGCCGATGCGCAGGCTCACCAGGGAGGCGGGCTCCACGCCCAGCGGCCAGCGCAAGGCGGCACCCACGCGCACCGCGCGCACCAGCGCGCCCTCCAGACGCGGCGCGACGCTGCGGCGCGTGACTTCGACTTCAGGCAATTCGGGCATCGGCGGGATTATCCGCAGCGCCGTCCATGGCCCCGTCGGCGCGGCAGGGTCAGCGGCCTCCTAGAATGAAATTGAAACTAGGAGCTTTGATGGCCGGACTTGCCTCACGATGGTTCAGGCGCCCGCCGCATGCACTACTGCGTCGCGTGGCCGTGGCAGCCGTGCTGGGCGCCACGTGCGCGGCACATGCGCAGGAAGTGCCCCAGCCCTCGACCATGGACGCGCAGCTGCTGTACCAGGTGCTGGTGGCTGAGATGGAGCTGCGCAGCGGCCGTGCCGGCGATGCCTACCAGATCATCCTCGACGCCGCGCGGCGCACGCGTGACGAAGGGCTGTTCCGCCGCTCGGTGGAGATCGCGCTGCAGGCGCGCGCCGGCGACCAGGCGCTGCAGGCCACGCGCGCCTGGCGCCAGGCGCAACCCCAGTCCGGCGAGGCGCTGCGCTTCGAGCTGCAGCTGCTGCTGGCGCTGCACCGCGGCAACGAGGTGGCCGAGCCGCTGCGCACGCTGCTGGAGCGCAGCCCCGAGGCCGAGCGGCCGGCGCTGATCGGCGCGCTGCCGCGGCTGCTGCAGCGCCAGGACGAGCCGCGCCAGACGGCGCAGTTGCTGGAGGCGCTGCTCAAGCCCTACGTGGCCCGCCCGGACACCCGCACCGTCAGCCGCGTGGCGCAGGGCAGCGCCTGGCTGTCCGCCGGCGACGCGCAGCGCGCGCTGGAGCTGGCCCGGCAGGCCGCGGCCGACGACCCGGCCTCCCCCGCGCCGGCGCTGCTGGCGCTGGATCTGCTGCCGCGCCAGGTGGCGGCCGACGAGCTGGTGCGGCGCTACCTGGAACAGCCCAATGCCGAGCCGGCCGTGCGCCTGGCCTATGCGCGCACGCTGAGCAACATGCAGCGCTATGGCGACGCGGTGCAGCAGGTCGAGCAGGTCACGCAATCCCGTCCCGAGCTGGCGCCGCCCTGGCTGATGCTGGGCGCGCTGCGGCTGGAGCTGCGCGAGCCCGCGCGCGCCGAGGCCGCGCTGCAGAGCTATCTGAAACTGGTGCGTGAGCAGGGTGCGAGCGCCAGCGAGGAAGGCGAAGCCGAGCCGCCCGACGAGGCGCGCCAGCGCGGCATCACGCAGGCGCAGCTGCTGCTGGCGCAGGCGGCCGAGCAGCGCGGCGACATGGCCCAGGCCGAGCGCTGGCTGGCGGGCATCGACGATCCGCAGCGCCTGGTGGAAGTGCAGGCGCGCCGCGCCCTGCTGCTGGCGCACCAGGGCCGAGTCGATGAAGGCCGGGCCCTGCTGCATGCCCTGCCCGAGCGCACCGAGGAAGAGGCCCGCACCAAGCTGATGGCCGAGGTGCAGTGGCTGCGCGAGCTCAAGCGCTGGCCCGAAACCTACAAATTGCTGGCGCGCGCCAATGAGCGCTTCAGCGCCGACTCCGACCTGCTGTACGAGCAGGCCATGGCGGCCGAGAAGCTCGACCGCCTGGACGAGATGGAGAAGCTGCTGCGCCAGGTGATCGCGCTCAAGCCCGATCACCAGCATGCCTACAACGCGCTGGGCTACTCGCTGGCCGAGCGGGGCCAGCGCCTGAACGAGGCTCGGGAGCTGATTGTCAAGGCGCTGGAGATGGCGCCGGGCGATCCTTTCATCATCGACAGCCTGGGCTGGGTCGAATTCCGGCTCGGTCGCAACGAGGAGGCGCTGCGCCTGCTGCAGCAGGCCTACGCGGCGCGGCCCGACATCGAGATCGCCGCGCACCTGGGCGAAGTGCTGTGGACCCTGGGCCGGCGCGACGAGGCCCGACGCGTGTGGCGCGAGGCGCGCGGGCGCGACGGCGCCAACGAGCTGCTGCGCTCCACGCTGGCACGGCTGAAGGTCGATCTGTGAAGCGCCGCCGCTGGCTGGCCGCCGCACTGCTGCCGGCGGCGCTGCTGGCGGGCTGCGCGCAGGCGCCGCGCGCGGTGGCGCCGGATGTGCTCGCCGGCCGCCTGGCGGTGCAGGTCGAGGCCTTCAACGACAGCCCGGCGCGCAGCTTCAGTGCCGCCTTCGAGCTGCAGGGCAATGCCGAGCGCGGCACGCTGCAGCTGACTTCACCCCTGGGCACCGTGCTGGCGCGCGCGCAGTGGCGGCCGGGCCAGGCGCTGCTGCAGACCTCGCAGGGCGACAGCCGCGACGCCAGCCTGGACGCCTTGTCGGAGCGCATGCTGGGTGAGCCGATCCCGCTGGCCGCGCTCATCGAATGGCTGCACGGCCGGCCCTGGGCCGCTGCGCCGGTGCAGCGCCTGCCCGACGGCTTTGAACAGCTGGGCTGGCGCATCGACCTCAGCCGCTTCACCGACGGCGTGCTCGTGGCGCAGCGGCCGCAGCTGCCCGTCATCGGGGTGCGGGCCCGGCTGGATCAGAATCCCTGATTTTTCGCTGCCGGACAGCGGCGCCACGGACGGCGGCCGGCATCGGGCAGCATCGGACCTTGCCATGCCTTTGCGCGCCCTCTACGACGTCCCGGCCCCGGCCAAGTTGAATCTGTTCCTGCATGTGGTGGGACGCCGCGAGGACGGCTATCACCTGCTGCAGTCGGTGTTCGTGCTGGTCGACTGGTGCGACACGCTGCATTTCGAGCTGCGCCAGGACGGCCAGCTGTATCGCCATGACCTTGGGCCGGCGCTGCCGGAAGTGGATCTGGCGCTGCGCGCGGCACGGCTGCTGCAGCAGCGCAGCGGCACCTCACTGGGGGCGGACATCTCGGTGCTCAAGCGCGTGCCCTGGGGCGCGGGCATGGGTGGCGGCAGTTCCGATGCCGCCAGCGTGCTGCTGGCGCTCAACCGGCTGTGGAGCCTGGGCTGGAGCCGTGCGCAGCTGCTGGAGCTGGCGCCCCAACTCGGAGCGGACGTGCCTTTCTTCGTTGGCGGATGCAATGCCTTTGTCGAAGGCATCGGCGAGCGGCTCACGCCGGTGCAGGTGCCGAAACAGCGTTTCGCGGTGATCAGGCCACCGGTGGAACTCCCCACGAAAGACATTTTTTCAAGCCCCCTGTTGGCAGGCGCCAAAACAGGTGCTACAGTAGCGCTCTTTCCTGCAGACGACGCGTCGCAAACGATCCTGCAACCCGGCTTTGGTCGAAATGATCTGCAAGCCGCCGCTGAAGATCGTGCGCCAGAGGTAGCGCAAGCCGCCCGATGGTTGCGGAACCGATACGGCAACAGCCGCATGACAGGTTCTGGAAGCGCAGTGTTTGCTAGAATTGAAAAATGTGATACAATCGCTGTCTCAGCTGAGGCAATAAGCTCGAAAAATGATGCAAGTGCACTGGCATCATTGCCGAGCGGATGGCTGGGAAAGCTGTGTCACAGCCTGGATCGGCATCCGCTGGAGAGCTGGGCAGGCTGAAAAGTTTCAGGTGCTGGCGCAAGCCGGAACCGGTGTAGGGGAGTCGCCAAGTTGGTTAAGGCATCGGATTTTGATTCCGACATGCGAGGGTTCGAGTCCTTCCTCCCCTGCCAAATCATCTAGTTTCATCAAACAAGCCCGCGGCGCCGCATTGACGGCGCCGCGTTGCTTCCAAAACCCGTTTCGACGGAGCGCGCATCGTGTTGTTCAATACCGTGCTGTTCACCGGCAACGCCAATCCGTTGCTGGCCCAGGAAATCGCAACCCACCTGGGCGTCGAGGTCGGCAAAGCCGCCGTCGGCCGCTTCTCCGATGGTGAAGTGACGGTCGAGATCCAGCAGAACGTGCGTGCCCGCGACGTGTTCGTGGTGCAGTCCACCTGCGCGCCGACCAACGAAAACCTGATGGAACTGCTCATCATGGTCGATGCGCTCAAGCGTGCCAGCGCGCGCCGCATCACGGCCGTGATCCC
The DNA here is from genome assembly GCF_012927045.1 of Azohydromonas caseinilytica. Lineage (GTDB taxonomy): Bacteria > Pseudomonadota > Gammaproteobacteria > Burkholderiales > Burkholderiaceae_C > Azohydromonas > Azohydromonas caseinilytica. The sequence continues at coordinate 38,462 of NZ_JABBFW010000001.1, forward strand.
CTACTTCGGCTACGCCCGCCAGGATCGCCGCCCGCGCTCCACCCGCGTGCCCATCAGCGCCAAGGTTGTGGCCAACCTGCTGGAGACGGTGGGTGTCGAGCGCGTGCTGACCATGGACCTGCACGCCGATCAGATCCAGGGCTTCTTCGACATTCCGGTGGACAACATCTACGCCTCGCCGGTCCTGCTGTCGGACCTCAAGAGCCGCAGCTACTCCGACTTGGTGGTGGTGTCGCCCGACGTGGGCGGCGTGGTGCGCGCCCGCGCCCTGGCCAAGCAGCTGGGCTGCGACCTGGCCATCATCGACAAGCGCCGCCCGGCCGCCAACGTGTCTGAAGTGATGCACGTCATCGGCGAGATCGAAGGCCGCAACTGCGTGATCATGGACGACATGATCGACACCGCCGGCACGCTGGTGAAGGCGGCCGAGGTGCTCAAGGACCGCGGCGCCAAGAACGTCTACGCCTACTGCACGCACGCCGTGTTCTCCGGCCCGGCCATCAGCCGCATCGAGTCCTCGGCGCTGGACGAGGTGGTGATCACCAACACCATCCCGATGAGCGAAGCCGCGCGCGGCTGCCGCAAGATCCGCCAGCTCTCGGTGGCCTTCCTGTTCGCGGAAACCATCCGCCGCATCTCGGACGGCGAGTCGGTGACGTCGCTGTTCGCGGAGCAGAACAACAACTTCTGACGGAATGGGCGCCTGACCGGTGCCCTTTCCTTTTCTGTGCAGGCCCTCCGTGCCTGCGTATTCCTTGGGCAGCCTGGTCGCGGGCGCCCGATTCACTTGGAGTGAAGCATGAAATTCGTCGCCTTCGAGCGCACCCTGCAGGGGACCGGAGCGAGCCGCCGCCTGCGCAATGCCGGCAAGGTGCCCGGCATCGTCTACGGCGCCGGCGAGCCGGCCATGATCGAGCTGGACCACAACGCGCTGTTCCACGCCCTGAAGAAAGAAGCCTTCCACAGCTCGCTGCTGGAGATGGAAGTCAACGGCCAGACCTCCAAGGTCATCCTGCGTGACTACCAGATGCACGCCTGGAAGCCGATCGTGATGCACATCGATTTCCAGCGCGTGGACGAGACCACCCGCCTGCACAAGAAGGTGCCGCTGCACTTCACGAACGAAGAGAACTCGCCGGCCGTCAAGACCGACAAGTGCACCGTGGCCCACGTCACGACCGAGATCGAGGTCGAGTGCCTGGCCGCCCAGCTGCCCGAGTTCCTGACCGTGGACCTGGGCGAGCTGGTCAATGGCCAGTCGCTGCACGCCTCCGACCTGAAGCTGCCGGCCAACGTCAAGCTGGTCAACCGTGGCCGCAACCCGGTGATCGCCGTGGCCAACCCGCCGAAGGCCGAGGAAGAGATCGTGGCCCCGGTGGTTGCCGCCGCGCCGGCCAAGGGCAAGAAGGGCAAGAAGTAATGCCCGGGGCCCTCGCGGCCCCTTCCCTTCTCAAAAAGCCCCGCCCTGCGGGGCTTTTTCATGGGCCGTCGCCGGCACGAGGCCACGCGCGGGCACTGTTTCCGCGCGTGTCGGCGCAACCCAGCTTCACCGCCTCGCGATAATCCTTTCCATGATTCGACTGCTGGTGGGCCTGGGCAATCCGGGCCCGGACTACGAGGACACGCGCCACAACGCCGGCTTCTGGTGGATCGACGCCGTGGCGCGCGAGCTGCGCACGACGCTGGTGCCCGAGCGCAGCTATTGGGGCCTGGTGGCACGCGTGAATCGCGCCGAGGGGCCGCTGTGGCTGCTGGAGCCGCAGACCTACATGAACCTCTCGGGCAAGTCGGTGGCGGCGCTGGCGCGCTTTTTCAAGATCGCGCCGGACGAGATCCTGGTCGCACATGACGAGCTCGATCTTCTGCCCGGCCAGATGAAGCTCAAGCGCGGCGGCAGCCACGCCGGCCACAACGGCCTCAAGGACATGCAGGCCCAGCTCGGCAGCGCGGACTTTTGGCGGTTGCGCTTGGGGATCGGCCATCCTGGCGTGAAGGCCGAGGTCGTGAACTACGTGCTGAAGAAGCCCTCGCCCACCGACCGCGAGGCGATTCACGAGTGCATCCAGAAGTCGCTGCAGGTGCTGGACCTGCTGCTCGCCGCCGACATGGAGCGCGCCACCATGAAGCTCAATGCCCGTCCACCGCGGCCCAAGCCGCCGCGTCCGCAAACGCCCCCATCCACGGACGGCAGTACCGGCGCCACGTGAAGCGCCCCGTGCTCCTGGCGCTGCTGCTGGCTGCTGCCGCCGCAGCCCCGGCACAGGGCGTCTACCGCTGCGGTCCCGAAGGCCGCGAGTACCGCCAGACACCCTGTCCTGGCGGCCAGGCGGTGGACGCGGCCGATCCGCGCAGCGAGGAGCAGCGGCGCGAGGCGGCGCAACTGACACAGCGGGAAGCAACCTTGGCGCAGTCGCTGCGCCGGGACCGGGAAGCCCAAGTAGCGCGTACCGCACGCCAGACCCGCTCCCAAGCCTCCAAGGCACAGCCCCAAAGACAGGCTGAGGGCGACGCGCCACCGGCCGCGAAGCCGCGGGGCAAGCACCGCCGCGATCTAGGTCCGGCCGTGCGCCGCGCCTGGGCCCCCAAGGCTGCCGAGCCCGAGGCACCCAAGAAACAGCCAGACGGCAAGAGAGCGGAAAAACAGCCGTCCTGAAACGACAAGGCCGGCGATGTGCCGGCCCGGGTCAGCCCAAGGGAACGCGAATCAGCCGGCCGACACCGACGCCGCCTGCAGCCGGCGGTACTTGGCCCAGAGGCTTTCCTTGTCTTCGACATGCTGTGGATTGACCGGGATGCAGCTCACCGGGCAGACCTGCACGCATTGCGGCTCGTCGAAGTGGCCCACGCACTCGGTGCAGCGATCCGGGTCGATCTCGTAGAACTCCAAGCCCAGCGAGATGGCCTGGTTCGGGCACTCGGGCTCGCAGACGTCACAGTTGATGCACTCGTCGGTGATCATGAGCGCCATCAACGCTCTCCTTTACTACGGTTGAATCGCGCGCGGCCTTCAAGGCTTCGCCACGCGCTCTTGCAGGCGGCGGAGCACGAAGGGTGCCACGAACTTGGAGACATCACCGCCCAGGGTGGCAATCTCGCGCACGAAGGTGCCGCTGACGAACTGGTACTGGTCACTGGGCGTGAGGAACAGCGTCTCCACGTCCGGCATGAGCTGGCGGTTCATGCCCGCCATCTGGAACTCGTACTCGAAGTCGCTGACCGCGCGCAGCCCGCGCACCACCACCTTGCCGCCATGCTCGACCACGAAGTCGCGCAGCAGGCCGCGGAAGGCGATCACTTCCACGTTCGGATAAGCCCGCGCCGCCTCGCGCGCGATGTCCAGCCGCTCGTCGATGGTGAACATGGTGCGCTTGTGGTGCCCCGCCGCCACGGCCAGGATCAGCCGCTCGAACAGCCGGCTGGCACGGCGCATGAGGTCCTCGTGGCCCAGCGTCATCGGGTCGAAAGTGCCGGGATAGACGGCGGTGAGCCGCGTGGTGCTGGTCATGGCTGGACCTCCGAAGGTGAAGCCGCGCTGCCGGCGTCCGCGCGCTGCAGCAGGTGGAAGAACACCGCGCCGGCCCGGCCATGCCGGTACAGCTGCAGGCCCGCGGGAGCCTGCGCCAGCAGCGACGGCGCTTCCAGATAGATGAAACCGCCGTCCGCCAGCAAGGGCCGGGCCGCGGCCAGCGAGGCCTCGAACAGGCCCGCGTCGAAGGGCGGGTCCAGCAGCACCAGGTCGAAGCTGCCGGGCGCGGCGCTGCGCATGGTGCTGATGGCATCGGCCTGCCGCACTTCGACCTGCGTGGCCTTGAGCCGCTGCCGCGAGGCGCGCAGGCTGGCCACCAGCTGCGCGTCGCGCTCCAGCAGCAGCACGGAGGCCGCGCCGCGCGAGGCGGCCTCGAAGCCGAGTGCCCCGCTGCCGGCATAGGCATCGAGCACGCGCCAGCCCGTCAGGTCCTGGCCCAGCCAGTTGAACAGGGTTTCGCGCACGCGGTCCGGCGTGGGGCGCAGCCCGGGCCTGTCGGCCACGGGCAGCCTGCTGCGCTTCCAGACGCCACCAATGAGCCGCACCTCGCGCGGCGCGGTGGATGCAGCCGACTTGGCCGGCTTACCGGAAGGCGAAGCCGGCGCGCCGCCCCGCGGGCTGCGCACCTCGCGCGGCGGCGCGGCGCGGGTCATGGGCGGACCGGGATGCCGTCGCGCGCCAGCAGCGCCTTGGCCTGGCCCACCGTGAACTCGCCGTAGTGGAAGATGCTCGCCGCCAGCACCGCGTCGGCGCCGCCGATGCGGATGCCTTCCGAGAGGTGCTCCAGCGCGCCCACGCCGCCGGAGGCGATCACGGGCACGGGCACGGCGTCGCTCACGGCGCGGGTGAGCTCCAGGTCGAAGCCGATCTTGGTGCCGTCGCGGTCCATGCTGGTCAGCAGGATCTCGCCGGCGCCGTACTCGGCCATCTGCGTCGCCCACGCCACCGCATCGAGGCCGACGTTCTTGCGCCCGCCATGCGTGTACACGTCCCAGCCCGGGCCGCGCGCGGCCAGGTCCTCGCCCTGGCGACGCTTGGCGTCGATGGCCACCACGATGCACTGCGCGCCGTACTTGTCCGAGGCGTCGCGGATGACCTGCGGATTGGCCACCGCGGCGGAGTTGAAGCTGACCTTGTCGGCGCCGGCATTGAGCAGCCGGCGCACGTCCTCAACGGTCCGCACTCCCCCGCCCACCGTCAGCGGGATGAACACCTGCGAGGCCACCGCCTCGATGATGTGCAGGATCAGGTCGCGCCCGTCGCTGGTGGCGGTGATGTCCAGGAAGGTCAGCTCGTCGGCGCCCTGCTCGTTGTAGCGGGCGGCGATCTCGACCGGATCGCCCGCGTCGCGCAGCTCGACGAAGTTCACGCCCTTGACGACGCGCCCGCCCGTGACGTCCAGGCAGGGAATGATGCGTTTGGCCAGCATTTAGCGCGCGACGCCTTCGAGCAGTTCGTCGGCGCGGGCCTGCGCCGCTGCGAAGTCCAGCGAGCCGGTGTAGATGGAGCGACCGCAGATCACGCCTTCCACGCCCTCGCTGTACACCTCGCACAGCTTCTCGATGTCGGCCATGTTGGACAGGCCGCCCGAGGCGATGACGGGGATGGACAGGGCCTGGGCCAGCTTCACGGTGGCGTCGATGTTGATGCCGGTGAGCATGCCGTCGCGGCCGATGTCGGTGTAGATCACGCCTTCGACGCCGTAGTCCTCGAACTTGCGCGCCAGATCGACCACCTCGTGGCCGGTGAGCTTGCTCCAGCCGTCGGTGGCGACCTTGCCGTCCTTGGCGTCCAGGCCGACGATGATGTGGCCGCCGAAGGCGCTGCAGGCGTCCTTGAGGAAGCCCGGGCTCTTGACCGCGGCGGTGCCGATGATCACGTAGCTCAGGCCGTCGTCGAGGTAGCGCTCGATGGTGTCGAGGTCGCGGATGCCGCCGCCAAGCTGCACCGGAATCTCGTCGCCCACCTCGGCGAGGATGGACTTGATGGCGGCTTCGTTGACCGGCTTGCCGGCAAAGGCGCCGTTGAGGTCCACCAGATGCAGCCGGCGCGCGCCGGCATCAAGCCAGCGCCGCGCCATGGCGGCCGGGTCCTCGCCGAAAGTGGTGGATGCGTTCATGTCGCCTTGTTGCAGACGCACGCATTTGCCGTCCTTGAGGTCGATGGCCGGAATGAGGAGCATGGCTCGGCAGAGCAATTAAGGGTTGAAGGGAGAAACCCGGTTTCTCAGGGCTTCCAGTGCAGGAAGTTGCGGTAGAGCGCAAGGCCGTGAGCGGCGCTTTTTTCCGGGTGGAACTGGGAGGCAAAAATGTTATCCCTCGCCACCACACAGGTAAAGCTGGCGCCGTAATCGCTTTCCCCGGCGCTGTGCGCGCTGTTTTCAGGCACGGCGTAATAGCTGTGCACGAAATAGAAAAAGGAATCGTCGGGCACGCCCTGCCAGATGGGATGTGATTGCGTCTGGCGTACTTGGTTCCAGCCCATGTGCGGCACCTTGTAGCGGCTGCCGTCGGGCTGCAGTTGGCCCTCCAGGCGGAAGCGGCGCACGCGCCCCGGGATCAGCCCCAGGCCCGGCGTGTCCTGCTCCTCGCTGTGGTCCAGCAGCATCTGCATGCCCACGCACACACCCATCAGCGGCTTGGACGCGGCCGCTTCGAGCACGGCCTCCTTGAGACCGGATTCAGCCAGGTCGCGCATGCAATCGCGCATCGCGCCCTGCCCCGGCAGCACCACGCGCTCGGCGGCACGCACCTCTTCGGGGCGCGAGGTGATGATCACGTCCAGCCCGCTGTCCTGGGCCACGTGCAGCACGGCCTGCGAGACCGAGCGCAGGTTGCCCATGCCGTAATCGACGACGGCGACGGTGCGCTTGCTCATGTCAGAGACATCCCTTGGTGGAAGGAATCACGTCGGCCGCGCGCTCGTCCACGGTCCAGGCCATGCGCAGCGCGCGCCCGAAGGCTTTGAAGATGGTTTCGCACTGGTGATGCGCATTGACGCCCTTGAGGTTGTCGATATGCAGGCTCACCAGCGCGTGGTTGACGAAGCCCTGGAAGAACTCGAAGACGAGTTGCGTGTCCAGCGCACCGATCATGGCGCGCGTGAAGTTCACGTCCATGTGCAGACCGGGGCGGCCGGAGAAGTCCACCACCACGCGCGACAGCGCCTCGTCCAGCGGCACGTAGCTGTGGCCGTAGCGCACCAGGCCCTTCTTGTCGCCCACCGCCTTCGCCACGGCCTGGCCCAGGGCGATGCCCACGTCCTCGACCGTGTGGTGCCCGTCGATGTGCAGGTCGCCCGTGCACTCCACCTCCAGGTCCACCAGGCCATGGCGCGCGATCTGGTCGAGCATGTGGTCGAAGAAGCCAACGCCCGTGTTCAGCTGCGCCTGCCCGGTGCCGTCGAGGTTGATGCGCACGCGGATCTGCGTTTCCTTGGTATCGCGCCGGACTTCGGCGATACGCGCTTGGCGGGACTCCATTTACAGGCTCGCTTTCAGGGCGTCGATCATCAGTCGGTTTTCGGCAGGCGTGCCCACCGTCAGGCGCAGGCAGCTATCCAGCAGCGGGTGCAGCGCCGACACGTTCTTCACCAGCACGCCGCGCGACTTCATGCCCTCGAAGGCCTTCTTCGCGTCGGGCACGCGCACCAGGATCATGTTGGCCTCGCTCGGGTAGGGCTTGGCGCCGGGCAGGTCGCGCAGCTCGTTGATGAGCCTGGCGCGCTCCTCGCGCAGCACCGCCGCCTGGCGCGCGAACTCGTCGGCATGCTCGAGCGCGAACAGCGTGGCCTCGGCATTGAGCACGCTGACGTTGTAGGGCGGGCGCACCTTGTCGATCTCGTGCACCAGCGCCGCCGCGCCGGCCATGTAGCCCAGCCGCACGCCGGCCAGGCCGAACTTCGACAGCGTGCGCATCACCAGCACATGCTCATGCCGGGCCATGCGCTGCAGCCAGCTGCGCGACGAGAAGGGTTGATAGGCCTCGTCGAACACCACGAAGCCGCTGCCCTGCGCGCCCACGGCCTCGACGATGCGCTGCACGACGGCGTCGTCGAACAGGTTGGCGGTGGGATTGTTCGGGTAGGCGATGTAGGTGATGGCCGGCCGGTGCTCCTCGATGGCGGCCAGCATCGCCGCCTCGTCCAGCTCGAAATCGGCGGTGAGCGGCACGCCCACGAACTGCAGGCCCTGCAGCTTCGCCGACATCTCGTACATCACGAAGCCGGGCAGCGGCGCCAGGATCTTCGCGCCGGGCCGGTCGCAGGCCAGCGCCAGCAGCGAGATCAGCTCGTCCGAGCCGTTGCCCAGCATCAGCGCGCACCCTTCGGGCAGCCCGATGTACTGCGTCAGCGCCGCGATGACGTCGGCGACGCAGGTGGTCGGGTAGCGGTTGATCGCCACCTGGCCCAGACGCTCGCCCAGCGCCGCCTGCAGCTCGGGCGGCAGGCTGAACGGGTTTTCCATCGCGTCGAGCTTGACCAGCCCGCGGCTGTCCTGGATGGCATAGGCGTGCATGGACTGCACGTCCTGGCGGATCACGCGCTGCATCAGCGCTTGCAAGGACGCCGTCGTCATCACGAACCTTTCTTGAGTCGGAATTCGGCCGCCTGCGCGTGGGCCTGCAGGCCCTCGCCATAGGCCAGCTCGGCGGCGATGCGGCCCAGTTGCTGCGCGCCCTGCTCGCTCACCTCGATGAGGCTGCTGCGCTTCTGGAAGTCGTAGGTGCCCAGCGGCGAGCTGAAGCGCGCCGTGCCCGAGGTGGGCAGCACGTGGTTGGGACCGGCGCAGTAGTCGCCCAGGCTCTCACTGGTGTAGGCGCCCAGGAAGATCGCCCCGGCATGGCGCAGCAGCGGCTCCCAGCGCTGCGGCTCGCTGGAGCTGACCTCCAGGTGCTCGGGCGCGATGCGGTTGCTGATCTCGCAGGCCTCGTCCATGGAGCGGGTCTGGATCAGCGCGCCACGGCCTTCCAGCGAGGCGCGGATCACGTCCGCGCGCGGCATGCCGGGCAGCAGCCGCTCGATCGCCTCGCGCACCTGCGCGATGTAGCCGGCATCGGGGCACAGCAGGATGCTCTGCGCCAGCTCGTCGTGCTCGGCCTGGCTGAACAGGTCCATGGCCACCCAGTCCGCCGGCGTGCTGCCGTCGGCCAGCACCAGGATCTCACTCGGCCCCGCGATCATGTCGATGCCCACCTGGCCGAAGACGCGGCGCTTGGCGCTGGCCACGTAGGCGTTGCCCGGGCCGGTGATCTTGTCCACGCGCGGGATGGAGGCCGTGCCGTAGGCCAGCGCCGCCACCGCCTGGGCGCCGCCCACGGTGAAGGCGCGGTGCACGCCGGCGACAAACGCGGCGGCCAGCACCAGCGGGTTCTTCTCGCCGCGCGGCGTGGGCACGACCATCACGATCTCGGGCACGCCCGCCACGTGTGCGGGGATGGCGTTCATCAGCACGCTGGAGGGGTACGCGGCCTTGCCGCCGGGCACGTAGATGCCCACGCGGTCCAGCGGCGTGACCTTCTGGCCCAGCAGCGTGCCGTCCGCGTCGCGGTAGCTCCAACTCTTGCCGCTGGCTTCCAGCTGGCGCTCGTGATACGAGCGCACGCGTTGGGCGGCGAATTCCAGCGCCTCTCTCTGAGCCGGCGTGATGGCGTCGAAGGCGGCCTTCAGCTCCTCGCGGCCCAGCTCCAGGGCCGACACGCTGTCGGCCTGCAGGCCGTCGAAGCGCTGCGTGAACTCCAGCACCGCGGCGTCGCCGCGGCTGCGCACGGCCTCGATGATCTCCGCCACCCGATGCTCGATCGCGGCATCGGTCTCGGCCGACCAGTGCAGCACGCGCTGGAAGGCTGATTCGAAATCCGCGTCGGCGGTGCTGAGTTGGCGCAGCTGCAGGCTCATGGAGGGCTCGGGAGTGAGGGGGCCGAAGGCCGTGGGAGGAAGGTGAGAAGCTGAAAAGTCAGGCGGGAATGGCGCCGGCAAAGGCGTCGATGAGGGGGCGCAGCGCGGCGCGCTTGAGCTTCAGCGCAGCCTGGTTCACGACCAGGCGCGAGGAGATCGGCATGATCTGCTCGACCTCCACCAGGTGGTTGGCGCGCAGCGTGGAGCCGGTGGAGACCAGGTCCACGATGGCGTCGGCCAGGCCGGTCAGCGGCGCCAGCTCCATGGAGCCGTAGAGCTTGATCAGGTCCACGTGCACGCCCTTGTCGGCGAAATGCTGGCGCGCGATGTGGGTGTACTTGGTGGCGACGCGGATGCGCGAGCCCTGCTGCACGGCGGCGGCGTAGTCGAAATCGTTGCGCGCGGCCACGCTCATGCGGCAGCAGGCGATGCGCAGGTCCAGCGGCTGGTACAGCCCGGTGGCGCTCTCGCCGCCGGCGTGCTCCAGCAGCACGTCCAGGCCGGCCACGCCCAGGTCCGCGCCGCCGTACTGCACATACGTCGGCACGTCGGTGGCGCGCACCAGCACCACCCGCACGTCCGGGCGGTTGGTGGGCAGGATCAGCTTGCGCGACTTCTCGGGGTCCTCGCCCACCTCGATGCCGGCGGCGGCCAGCAGCGGCAGGGTCTCTTCGAAGATGCGGCCCTTGGACAGCGCCAGGGTGATGGTGTCGTTCATGGCTTGCTTCAGGCCTTCACGCGCTCGATGTCGGCGCCGACGGCGCGCAGCTTCTCTTCCATGCGGTCGTAGCCGCGGTCGAGGTGGTAGATGCGGTCCACGGTGGTCTCGCCCTGGGCCACCAGGCCGGCGATGACGAGGCTGGCCGAGGCGCGCAGGTCGGTGGCCATGACGGTGGCGCCGGAGAGCTGCGACACGCCCTGGATCAGGGCCGTGTGGCCGTCCACTTCGATTCTGGCGCCCAGCCGCATCAGCTCGTTCACGTGCATGAAGCGGTTCTCGAAGATGGTTTCCGTCACCTTCGCGGCGCCCTCGGCGATGCAGTTGAGCGCCATGAACTGCGCCTGCATGTCGGTCGGGAACGCGGGGTATTCGCTGGTGCGGAAGCTCACCGCCTTGAGCCGGCCATTGCCGCGCACGCGGATCGAGTCGGCACCGATGTCGAGTTGCACGCCCGCCTCGCGCAGCTTGTCCAGCACGGCATCCAGATGGTCCGGACGGGCGTTCTTCAGCAGCACATCGCCGCCGGTGGCCGCCACGGCGCAAATGAAGGTGCCGGTCTCGATGCGGTCCGGGACGATGCGGTGCGGCTCGCGCGGCGCGTGCAGCCGCTCCACGCCCTGGATGCGGATGCGGCTGGTGCCGTGGCCCTCGATGCGCGCGCCCATGGCGATGAGCATCTCGGCCAGATCGACGACTTCGGGCTCCTGCGCCGCGTTCTCCAGCACCGTCTCGCCCTCAGCCAGCGCGGCAGCCATCAGCAGGTTCTCGGTGCCGGTGACGGTCACCATGTCGGTAGTGATGCGCGCGCCCTGCAGCCGGCCGGCGCTGGTGGCGACGATGTTGCCGTGCTCCACCGTGATCTGCGCGCCCATGGCCTGCAGGCCCTTAATGTGCTGGTCCACCGGGCGCGAGCCGATGGCGCAGCCCCCGGGCAGCGACACCGTCGCCTTGCCGAAGCGCGCCAGCAGCGGCCCCAGCACCAGGATCGAGGCGCGCATGGTCTTGACCAGCTCGTAGGGCGCCACCGGCTCGGCCACGCGGCTGGCGTCGATCAGCACCGCGTCGTCGCCGGGCTCGCCGCGCAGGCCGCACCAGTCGGCCTGCACGCCCATGTTGCGCAACAGCACGAGTGTGGTGCCCACGTCGCGCAGGCGCGGCACGTTGAGCAGGCGCACGGGCTCGTCGGTGAGCAGGGCCGCGCAAAGTTCGGGCAGCGCCGCGTTCTTGGCGCCGGAGATGACGATCTCGCCCTGCAGGGAGCGGCCGCCGCGGATCAGGAGTTGGTCCATGCTTTTATGGGCGGCTTGGCGGCGAAGGGGCTAGCGCTCGCCGCGCACACCCACCGCGGCGACAAGGCCGCGAAAGGCGTCAGTGATGGTGGTCGGCGGCGGGCTGCTGCGCGGCCCACTCGGCGGGGGTGAGGGTCTTCATCGACAGCGCGTGGATCTGTTCGCGCATGCGGTCGCCCAGGGCGGCATACACGCGCTGGTGGCGCGCCACGCGCGGCTTGCCCTCGAATTCGGCGGACACGATGGTGGCGAAGAAGTGGCGCCCATCGCCCTCCACCGCCAGATGCGCGCAGTCGAGCCCGGCGGCGATGTAGTCGCGGACTTCGGAAGGGGTCGGATCGGCCATGGTGGCGCGATTCTACCGGTGCCCGCCGTCCACCCCCGGCTCGCTGGGCCTTCCCGCCACGGCCAACCCGTAACCAAGTCCTTGAAAAGGCGCCGGGTTCGGCCGCCAGAAGCGGCCTGCGCCGGCCTCAATGCCGCAGCTTGTACCCGCTGCGCAGCAGCTGCAGCGCCACGCCGGAGACAAATAGGAAACTCGCCCCCACCACCGCCAGGCTGATCCAGGGCGAGACGTCGCCGGTGCCGAAGAAGCCGTGGCGGAAGCCGTCGATCATGTAGAAGAAGGGGTTCAAGTGGCTCACGCCCTGCCAGAAGTCCGGCAGCGAGTGCACCGAGTAGAAGACGCCCGAGAGGAACGTCATCGGCATGATGATGAAGTTCTGGAACGCGGCCATCTGGTCGAACTTCTCGGCCCACAGCCCGGCGATCAGCCCCAGCGCCCCCAGCATCCCCGCGCCCAGCACGGCGAACACCAGCACCCACAGCGGCGCTTCCAACCGCGGCGGCGCGAACCAGGCCGTCACCGCGAACACCCCCAGCCCCACCACCAGCCCGCGCAGCATGGCCGCGCCCACGTAGGCGCTGAACCAGGCCCAGTGCGACAGCGGCGTCACCAGGAGGAACACGAGGTTGCCGGTGATCTTGCTCTGGATCAGCGAGCTGGAGCTGTTGGCGAAGGCGTTCTGCAGCACGCTCATCATCACCAGCCCCGGGATCAGGAAGCTCGTGTAGGCCACGCCCGGATAGACCTGCACATGCGCTTCCAGCACGTGGCCGAAGATCAGCAGGTACAGCACGGCGGTGAGCACCGGCGCCGCCACGGTCTGAAAACTGACCTTGTAGAAGCGCAGCACTTCCTTCTTGAACAGCGTCCCGGCGCCTTCAAAACTGATGCCGTTCATGCCATGGCCCCCTGCACGACGGCCTCGCGCTCGGCGCCCTGCATGATCTCGATGAACACGTCCTCCAGGTCGGCGCGGCCGATCTCCAGTTCCTCCACGCGCACCCCGGCGGCGCGCAGCGCCGCCAGCAGCGTCTCGACCTCGGCGGCGTCATGCGCCTTGAGCTGCACGATGCGCCCGGTCACGCGCGCCTGGGCGGCGAGGGCCGGCGGCAGGCTGTCGTCGGTCTTGAAGCGCAGCATGGTGCTGGCGGTGCCGGCCAGCAGGTTGGCCGTGCGGTCCAGCGCCACGATGCGCCCGCGCTTGAGCATGGCGATGCGGTGGCAAAGGGCTTCCGCTTCTTCCAGGTAGTGGGTGGTCAGCAGCACGGTGTGGCCCTGCTTGTTGAGCTTGGCCACGAACTGCCACAGCGTCTGGCGCAACTCCACGTCCACGCCGGCGGTGGGCTCGTCCAGCACGATCACCGGCGGGCGGTGCACCAGCGCCTGCGCCACCAGCACGCGGCGCTTCATGCCGCCCGAGAGCTGGCGCATGTTGGCCTGCGCCTTGTCGGCCAGGCCCAGCTCCTCCAGCAGCTCGTCGATCCAGGCCTCGTTGTTCTTGACGCCGAAGTAGCCGCTCTGGATGCGCAGCGTCTCGCGCACGCTGAAGAAGGGGTCGAAGACGAGTTCCTGCGGGACGATGCCCAGCTGCTTGCGCGCCTGGGCGTAGTCGCCGACCACGTCGTGGCCCAGCACCGTGACGCGCCCGGCGCTGGCGCGGTTGAGGCCGGCAAGGATGCTGATAAGGGTAGTCTTGCCGGCCCCGTTGGGGCCCAGCAGCCCGAAGAACTCGCCGCGGCCGATGTCGAAGCTCACGTCATCGAGGGCGCGAAAAGCCCCTCGCGGGGTGTCGTAGGTCTTGCTGACTTCCTGGAAGCTGACGGCAGGCATAGGGGCGGGATTGTAGGAGCGAGGCATTTGTGCTTCGACCGTATGCAGGAACGACCTGCCCTTGGGCTACGCTATGAAGCGTGCAGTCCCGGCCGCGGAATTGGTCATTGATCTCAGCTGCCTTACCCATGTCCACAAACAACAACTCACAACCTGACGCCTTGGAACGCCGGCCAGAGGCCCGTGCCATCCGTGTCGAAGATTTGCTGGCCGAGGTGAAAAGAGGTCGAATCAGAATCCCACCCTTTCAACGAGCACTGCGGTGGGAAAGTGAAGACGCTAGGAAACTACTCGACAGCATCTACCGCGGCTACCCGATTGGCACCCTGCTTCTCTGGGAAACTCAAGCTGAGGCACAAGAACTCCATTTTGGCTCAATTAGCATCGCGGCACATCTGCGACCGGATGCCTGGTGGGTAGTTGATGGACAGCAAAGAGTTGTCTCGCTTATTCGCGTATTACTGACCATTCATCCAAGCACAGATGAGTTTGCACTTTATTTCGACCTTGACAGCGCCGAGTTTGCTTTAGCGAGCGCAATCAAGACTCTTAAAGACGACCCAGCACGCTGGCTGCCCCTCGCTGTTGTTTTGGATTCCGAGCAGCTTTTCCAATGGATGCTGGACCAAAGACCAGAGGGCCATCGTCGAGAACAGGCCGTACGTGTTGGCAAGCGAATCCGCGAGTACGACATCCCGATCTATGTTGTCCATACCGACAGTGAAGCCACGCTCCGCGAGATTTTTGGCCGTGTTAATAACAGCGGCAAACAACTTCAAGCATTTGAAGTATTCGATGCATTGCATGGCGCACGCGCAGTGAGCCGCCCGGCCACCGTCGCAGACATTGTTGAAGAGCTACGGGAACTAAGTTTTGGAACCGTCGAACAAAAAATTCTATATAGATTGCTACGGGTACTCACGGGTGCTGACGTAACTGACCGAGGCGGCAAAGGTGTACTTCGCCTGAGCGATGAAGAGGCGCGCAAGGCTTACGCCGATACCGCCGCAGCAGCCAAGCAAGTCATACAATTTTTAAAGCTTGATGTCGGCATTGTCCACTACGACCTACTGCCATACAAGCAGCCGCTAGTGACCTTGGGAAAATTCTTTCATCACCATCCAACACCGCTGCCACGGTCCCGTGAATTACTAGCTCGCTGGCTGTGGCGTGGCGCACTTAACGGCGCCCACCGAGGCGACACAGTGTCGACCCGACGCGCGTTAGATCAGATTGACCAGTTTGACGAAGAACGATCCGTTCAAAACATGCTGGCACAAGTTGCCAACATACCAAACGAAGCACCATCGGCCAAAGAGCCCTTCAATTTCAGATTCGCGTATGGCAAGCTTCAAATTTTGGCATTGATTGAACTCTCGCCTCGGGATTTGGAAAATGGCACACCGCTAGCTATTCCCAAGCTCTTTGAGCGCACAGAAAGAGAGGAAGAAGCACCAGTCCCCGAAATCACGTTCAGTGCTTCCGAGGGATTAGAGCGATCAACTGCAAATCGTCTCTTGCACCCGAGAAAAATCGGGATGCGTCAATTGCTTTCCAACTGCTCCGATGAATCTACGCTGAAGTCTCATGCTGTAACACCTGAAGCTCACGAAGCGCTCAGGAAAGGAGACGTCCAAGCTTTTCTACAGTTGCGTGCCTCGACGCTGGACAAGCATTTCAATAATTTCTTTGCCCAGCGTGCGCGCTGGGAGGATACCGATCGACCCTCTGTCAGCTCCTTAGCTATTACGGAGGAGGACTGACCGTGCCAACTAATGTCCTCCATGTTTTCCTCAACGATGTTCAGGTTGGCATCCTGAGTCGAAACACTGACGACAGTTGCGAATTCAAGCTACTGGACTCTTATAAAACTCTTTATCCACGGCCTGTACTGGGCCAACGCTTTCTTGACGACTTGGACCGCGTATGGAGGGTTCGCAGCCGCGTTCCAGACTGGTTTTCCAATCTACTACCTGAAGGAGCCCTTAGGGCATTGGTTGCCCGACAGGCCGAAGTTCGGCCTGAGCGAGAGTTCTTCCTGCTGTGCCATCTGGGCCAGGACCTTCCGGGGGCAGTACGCCTTTTCCCTGAGCAGGCCGAGTTGCAGTTGGCAGACGAGGGAGCGACAGACGAATCCACAATGACTGAGGGCGACACCGATTGGCACTTTTCCCTGGCAGGCGTTCAGCTGAAATTTTCCGCCCAACAGGGCGGGCGTGGGCTGACCATCCCGGTGACTGGCCAAGGTGGCGACTGGATTATCAAATTGCCCGACAGTCGTTATGCCGGCGTTCCGGAAAATGAATTTGCCACGATGCAATGGGCACATGAAAGCGGCATCGAAGTACCGGAAACCAAGCTCCTGAGCATCGACGACATCAGCGGCCTGCCGCCACAAGCCTTGGCTTTGCGTGAGCGCCAGGTCTACGCCATTCGACGCTTCGACCGGCAGGACGATGGCCGGCGCGTGCACATGGAAGATTTTGCGCAGATCCTAGGTCTGTACCCGGAAGCTAAGTACAAGCAATTCAATTACGAGACCATTGCCAACGTCGTCAAGGTGCTCACGGGCGAAGACGGCTTGCGGGACTTCATCAGGCGCCTCGTCTTCGTGATTGCCAGCGGCAACGGCGACGCGCATCACAAGAACTGGAGCCTCATTTATCCCGACGGCGTTTCAACCCGACTGTCACCGGCCTATGACCTCGTTTCGACCATCCAGTACATGGAAGGCGACCAGCTGGCTTTGAACCTGGGCGGTTCCAAGCGCTGGCAGGATGTTTCCATGGCCACTTTCACCAGGATGGCGCGCAAGCTGAAACTGCCTGAAAACCTGATCGAACCCTGGGTCGAAGAAGCCGTGGAGGCCATCCTGAGCACTTGGTCCTGCTCAAAGGTCGAATATGGCTATCCGTCCGCTGCCGTGGAGCGGATCGAGCGGCATATCGCTCAGGTACCGCTTTTCAAACGGCCTTGAATCTGACTACGCGCAAGGCGGCTTCACGCAGCAGAACCTGCGCGCCTCGACCAGCTTCAGGCGCTTGAGCCTTGGGGAGCACCCGGCGTCACGTCCTCCCACAGCACCTGCGCCTCCAGCGCCAGCCCCACGCTGTCCAGCCGCACTGCCTCGCCGGTGCCAAATGGGTGCAGCACCCAAAGCCCATCGTTTCCCTGGCGGTAGAGGTCGCCGCGGCGCTTGTCCGGATCGAGCAGCAGGTACTCGCGCAGCGAGGGCAGCAGCCGGTAGTCGGCGAACTTGTCGCCGCGGTCGAAGGCCGCCGTCAAGGGCGACAGCACCTCCACCACCAGCACCGCTTCGCGCTTGACCAGCGGGTCGGTGTCGGCCGCGCTGCAGGTGACCAGCACGTCGGGGTAGTAGAAGCAGTCGGCCGCCTCGACGCGCAGCTTCATGTCCAGCATGAGGACGCGGCACGGCGTACCGCGCAGCTGGGCACGCAGCGCCATCACGACATTGCCGACCACTGTGTTGTGCCGCTCGTCGGCACCGGCCATCGGGAACACCTCGCCGCGCACGAACTCGCGCTTCACGGTCTCGTGCGCATCCCAGGCCAGGAACTCCTGAGCAGTCATGCGTTGCGTCATCGCGGTTCGCTCCTTCCAAGACGCCTTTGGGTGCGCCTCAGGACCCCGCTCCCTCCAGCGCCCTCCTCCGCTCCGCCTTCGACATCTCCGCCAGCCGCTTGGCCTCAGCGTGGAACCGCTCCCAATCCCCGCCCACGCGCTCGAACAGCCGGATGAAGGCCGGCACCAGGTCGCCGTAGGCGCCCTGCACTGCCAGCGCGGCGTTGTTGGCGCGGGCCACCCAGCGGTCGTAGCCGTCGTAGCCGCCCCACTCCTGCCGCTTGACGCGCTCGTACTCGTCGCGGAACTGCGCCATCAGCGCCGCCTTGCGTGAGCGCTTCTCCTCATCGGGTGCGTCGCCGCGGTACAGCGCGTCCAGCCGCTCGCGCAGGCCACGCGTGAGCGCCCGGAATTGCGCGCGCCGCGCCTCGATGGCCTCGTGCTCCTCGCGCAGCCGCGGGTTGCCGCGCTGCTGCATCCAGCGCTCCAGGCCGAGCCGTTCCACGGCCGTGGCGTAGGACTCGTTGAACGCGGTGTCGTCGTCGGCGTAAGCCTTCTGGTGCGCCAGTTCATGGAACAGCAAGCGCGCCAGCTCCGTCTCCGGGCCGAGGGCGAAGGTGTTGAGCAGCGGGTCGCCGCCGAGCCAGTTGCTCCAGCCCAGCGTCGAGTAGGCCGGCACGCCGTAGACCAGCACCTCCCAGCCCGCCCCTTTCAGCTCGTCGCCCAGCGCCTGCGCCTGAGTGCGCTCGAAGTAGCCGCGGTAGCCCACGCAGCCCAGCACCGGGAAGCACCAGGTCTTCAATTGCAGCGACAGCTCCGGCGCCGCCACCACGTTCCACACCGCGGCGTCGCGCTGCAGGTCGGCATAGCGGCGGTAGCTGGCGTTGTCGGGCAGCTTCAGCTCGGTGACGGCGAACTCGCGCATCTCCTGGCTCAGGCGCAGGCGCTCGCGCAGCGCGACGGGCGTGTGCTCGTCCCGCACCCAGTCCTTCACCGGCCGCGCCCGCGCCAGCAGGTCGAAATGGCCGTGCAGCGACTGGGCGTAGTAGCCGACGCTGGAGCAGCCGCCCAGCACCGGCAGCAGTGAGGCAAGGAGCAGGGATCGCAGCCCCGCCCTCACGCCGCCTGCACCTCCACCAGGCAGTCGTAGAAGCTCGGCCCCTGCCCCAGGTCGGTCAGCCGCTGGTGCGTCAGCTCGTTGACGTTGCGCCCGTCCAGCCCCAGCTTGCGCCACCAGATGCCCAGGCCGTTGACCACGCCCGGCCGCGCCCGGGTGCTCACCCGCGCGCGCAGCCGGATCTCGCCGCGATCGTTGAACACCCGCACCAGGCCGCCATCGACCACGCCGCGCGCCATCGCGTCGTCCGGCGCGATCTCCAGCACCGGCTCCCCTTCGATGTCGCGCAGGCTCTTCACGTTCACGAAGGTGGAATTGAGGAAGTGCCTCGCCGGCGGGGAAATCATGGCCAGCGGGTAGCGCCGCGCCAGCTCGGGCGTCGTTTCGGTGCTCTCGTAATTCGGCACGAAGTCCGGCACGCCCAGCCCCGGCGCATCCACGATCACCTTGCCGTCCGGCGTCGGGAAGCCGCCCTCGGCGAAAGGCGCGTCCGGAATGGGCAGCCGCACCCAGCCGCGCGCACGCAGATCGTCGAAATCGACACCCTTGAGCGCATGGCGCGCCAGCGTCTCGTCGTCGTCCTGGAAACACGGCTCGTCGAAGCCCATGCGCGCCGCCAGCAATCTGAAGATTTCCGTGTTCGGCTTGGCCTCGCCCAGCGGCGCAATGGCGGGCTCGTTGAGGAGCACGTCGGTGTGGCCGTAGGAGGTGTGGACGTCCAGGTGCTCCAGCTGCGTGGTGGCGGGCAGCACGATGTCGGCGTGGTCGGCGGTGTCGGTCTGGAACTGCTCCAGCACCACGGTGAACAGGTCTTCCCGTGCGAAGCCGGCCGCCACCTGCGCCGATTGCGGCGCCACCGCCACCGGGTTGCTGTTGTAGACCAGCACCGCCTCGACGCGCGGGCCGAAGCCGGGCGCGGCCTCGCGCAGCAGGTCCTGCCCGATGGTGCTCATGTTGATGACGCGCGGCCGGCGCTCGCCCAGCAGGTCCGGGCGCTGCAGGCCGGCGTCGTTGCGCACGTTGGCGAACCAGCCCGAGGCCGACAGCAGCAGCCCGCCGGCGCGATGGCGCCAGGCGCCGGTCAGGCAAGGCAGCAGCGCAATCAAGCGCACCGCATTGCCGCCGCCGCGCACGCGCTGCATGCCGTAGTTCAGGCGGATGGCGGCCGGTTTCACGGTCGCGTAGTCCTGCGCCAGCTCGCGGATCAGCCCGGCCTCAACGCCGCAGACCTCAGCCGCGCGCTCGGGCGTCCAGGCCAGGGCGCGTTCCTTGAGCTGGTTGAAGCCATTGACGTGGCGGGCGATGTAGTCGTGGTCCAGCGCCTCCAGGCGGATCAGCTCGTGCATCAGCGCCAGCGCCAGCGCGCCGTCGGTGCCCGGGCGCAGCGCCAGGTGGCGGTGGCACTTGTCGGCGCTGTCAGTGCGGCGCGGGTCGATGCACCACAGCTTGGCGCCGGCGCGCTTGGCCTGCTGCGCCAGGGTCCAGAAGTGCACGCTGGAGGTGATCGGGTTGCTGCCCCAGATCAGGATCAGCCTGCTCTCGGCGAAGAACTGCACCTTCATGCCGACCTTGCCGCCGTAGGTCGCCCCCAGCGCCGCGCCGCCGGCGGAGGCGCAGATGGTGCGGTCCAGGCGCGAGGCGCCGAGGCGGTGGAAGAAGCGCCCGGCCATGGCCTCGCCCTGCAGCAGGCCCATGGTGCCGGCGTAGCTGTAGGGCAGGATCGCCTCGGGGTCGCGCGCGGCGATCTCCTTGAGGCGCGCCGCGATGGTGTCCAGCGCCTCGCCCCAGGAGATGCGCTGGAACTGCCCGCTGCCCTTGGGGCCGACGCGCTTCATCGGGTACAGCAGCCGCTCGGGGTGGTACGTGCGCTCGGTGTAGCGGCTGACCTTGGTGCACAGCGCGCCCAGCGTGCGCTCGTGCTCCGGGTCAGCCTGCACGCGCAGGGCCCGCCCGTCCTGCACCGTGACGCGCAGCGCGCAGGTGTCGGGGCAGTCGTGCGGGCAGGCACCATGCACGTGCTTCACGGGGGACGGCGCGGCGTCGGCGGGGTCGGAAGAAGGGGGATTCGGGGCCTGGACATCCATCGCCGCACTATTGCACAGCGCCTTCAGGGGTGCCCCGAAGGGGGGATGACGGCGGCTAAGATTCCTGGCAACCGCCTGAGCAGGAGCCCTTGATGCAGTTGATCGAATCCATCCTGGCCGAAGCGGCTGGCCTTGCCGAGCTGCGCCGGGACATCCATGCCCACCCCGAGCTGTGTTTCGAGGAAGTGCGCACCGCCGACCTGGTGGCGCAGAAGCTGGAGAGCTGGGGCATTGAAGTGCACCGCGGCCTGGGCCGCACCGGGCTGGTGGGCGTGATCCGCAACGGCTCCTCGCCGCGCGGCATCGGCCTGCGCGCCGACATGGACGCGCTGCCCGTCACCGAGCACAACCACTTCCCGCACGCCAGCCGCCACCCCGGGAAGATGCACGCCTGCGGCCACGACGGCCACACCGCCATGCTGCTGGCCGCGGCCCAGCACCTGGCCAAGACGCGCAACTTCGACGGCTCGGTGTACCTCGTGTTCCAGCCGGCCGAGGAAGGCGGCGGCGGGGCGCGCGAGATGATGCGCGACGGCCTGTTCGAGCGCTTCCCGATGGAAGCGATCTTCGGCGCCCACAACTGGCCGGGGCTGCCGGTGGGCAGCATCGCCGTCAAGACCGGCCCCTGCTTCGCCTCCAGCAACGAGTTCAAGATCGTGCTCAACGGCAAGGGCTGCCACGGCGCCATGCCGCACATGGGCACCGACCCGGTGCCCGCAGCCTGCCAGATGGTGCAGGCCTTCCAGACCATCCTGACGCGCAACATGCGCCCCATCGACACCGGCGTGATCTCGGTGACGATGATCCACACCGGCGAGGCCACCAACGTCATCCCGGAGAGCGTGGTGATGGAAGGCACGGTGCGCACCTTCTCCACGGCGGTGCTGGACCTGATCGAGCGCCGCATGCGCCAGATCGCGCAGGCCACGGCCGAGGCCTTCGAGCTGGAGTGCGAGTTCAGCTTCGACCGCAACTACCCGCCCACCGTGAATCACGACGCCGAGACCGCCTTCCTGCGCCAGGTCGCGGCCGAGGTGCTGGGGCCGCAGGGCGTGCGCGAGTTCGACGCCACCATGGGCGCGGAAGACTTCAGCTACTTCCTGCAGGAGAAGCCGGGCTGCTACTTCGTGATCGGCAACGGCGACGGCGCGCACCGCCATGGCGGCCACGGCTTGGGGCCCTGCACGCTGCACAACCCGAGCTACGACTTCAACGACGAGCTGATCCCCATCGGCGCCTCGCTGTGGGTGCGGGTGGCCGAACGCTGGTTGCAAATGCCGCGCTGAACTGCTGCTGACAAACCTCGTGGAGGCTGTGATGAGCGAATCGGACTTCTTCTCCCGCAGCTATCCCGAGGCCCGGACGAAATTCCTGGCCGCGGCCGAGGCCGCGGAGCTGGACGTGCATTCCGAAATCCACCCGCTGCTGGGCCGCGACGGCGAGACGCTGGCGCTGGACGTGACGCGCAGCGGGCCGATGGAGGCCGAAAAGCTGCTGATTGTCAGCAGCGGCTGCCACGGCGTGGAGGGCTACGCCGGCGCCGGGGTGCAGATCGCCCTGCTGCGCGACCCCGACTTCCTGGCCGAGGCGCGGCGCGCGGGCGTGGCGGTGCTCTTCTTGCACGCGCTGAACCCGTGGGGCATGTCGTGGTGGCGCCGCGTCACGCACGAGAACATCGACCTGAACCGCAACTTCATCGACTTCCACCAGCCGCTGCCCCAGAACCCCGGCTACGACGCGCTGCACCCGCTGCTGGTGCCCGCCACCTGGCCGCCCCCGGCGGAGAACGAGGCGAAATTGCAGGCCGAGCTGGCGCGCCAGGGTATGGCGGCGCTTCAGCAGGCGATCAGCGGCGGGCAGTACTCGGAGCCGGAAGGTTTGTTTTTCGGCGGCCATGCCCCGAGCTGGAGCCAGCAGGCGCTGCGCCACGTGCTGCGCGACCACGCCACGCGCTGCGCGAAACTGGCCTGGATCGACCTGCACAGCGGCCTGGGCCCTACCGGCGTGGCCGAACCCATCCTGGCTGGCGACGGCCGCGACGCGGCGTTGCTGCAGCGGGCGCAGGCCTGGTGGCCGGCGCTCAAATCCACGCACGACCACAGTTCCAGCTCGGCTGCCATTTCCGGCTCGATGTGGAACGTGGTGGCGCAGGAATGCCCGCAGGCGGAATACACGGGGATCGTCCTGGAATTCGGCACCGTGCCGTTGTTGCACGTGCTGCAGGCGTTGAGGGCGGATCAGTGGCTGGAGAATCATCCGGAAAAGCCGCTGCGGACGCCGCAGGCGGAGGGGATTCGGGAGGGTTTGTTCGGGGCATTCTTTATTAATGTGCCCAGCTGGAAAGAGGCTTTATTGCGACAGGGTCGCGAGGCAACACAGGCGGCGGTCCAAGGCTTGCTGGCGCATTGAGCCGATCCAGGAGAACGTCAATGAATGCCATCGTGATCGAGCATGTTTCCGTCTCGGAATTGCCAGAGGCTTGGCGGGAGAAGCTGGGCCAAGCGGCCGATGCCACGGTGACGGTGTGTATTGAGCCTGAAGCTCCTGCGCAACCGGAAGGGGATGTGGCTCAATTTGCCGACGATCCGCTGTTTGGGATGTGGCGGGATCGGGAGGATATGGCAGATGTGGACGGCTATATCCGGCACATCCGTGCGCCGCGTTTCAACGATGAAGGCATGAGCGGTAAATCCTGAGAGCCGCCATGCTGATCGACTCGGACGTACTGATCTGGTTAACACGAGGCCACGTTGGTGCGGCACAGCGATTGAGCACTCTGTTGCCTTGGCGCATCTCGGTGGTGACCTATATCGAACTGATGCAAGGTTGCCGCGACAAAGTTGAACTGACAAGACTGAAAAAGGGACTGGCTGCGCGAAATACAGAGGTATTGCAAATCACACCGGCCATTTCCCAACGCGCGGCAGAATTGGTCGAAGATCTGGCGCTGTCGCATGGCATGCGGCTGGCTGATGCGCTCATTGGCGCCACGGCGGGCGAGCACGGCATTTCGCTACTGACAGCCAATGCCAAACACTTTGGCGTCATCACTGGTTCACAAATAGATGTATTCGCTCCTTGACCATTAACTTAGCGTTCAAGCTCGCATGACATCTTCCCGAGACAATTTCACAAAAGAGGTTGCTCGGGCACTGCAAGAACGAGCCGGCAACCACTGCTCCAACCCGCAATGCCGTTGCCTCACCTCTGGCCCAAACGAATTCCCAACGAAATCCTCACGAATTGGAATCGCGGCTCACATTACGGCTGCCGCGCCAGGAGGGCCACGCTATGACTCTTCAATAACGGCAGAGGAAAGGAGTTCAATCAAAAATGGCATCTGGCTTTGCCAGTCATGCTCGCGCCTTATAGACACAGATCCCAGCCATTATCCAATCGAACTACTCTCGCAATGGCGCACCAATGCTGAACAGTGGGCGCGGGAACACATAGAAAGCGGAACCCGGTTTTCTGTTTTGAACAACAGCACAGACACTGACCCATCCAAAAACAGAGAAGCAAAAGAACCAATTTACATCGAATATTCCATCGATGAGAACTCCATCAAACGCCTACCCAAAAAAGAGGTATACAAGTATGCACTGATATTTTATGCATCATTTCCTCCCCCTATCCTGGTAATTCTTGCACATTACTACAACATCCTTTCATCCTTAGGCACAGGGACAGGAATGGCTTTAACCATCGCCGCGACCATTACCATAGCCAGCGCAGTACTTACCAACACACACCGAAAAATCGCAACTACAACGTTTAGATCAAACACAGCATCGTTCATTGATGGATACTGGTTCGAACAAGAACCAGATGGCAACTATATTCGATACATAAAACAGCGCAGTGCATTTACCCAAAATGCACAGGAACCGTATTCATACGCTTCGCCCCCGTTCGAGAGCAAGCAAATCACACGCTTATCGGAATGTGCAACATAGGCGGCCAGCGGCACACCTATACAGTTGACTTCAATGGCATTGGACTTCGCCAACAATTCGACTGGAGAGATCCAGAAAAGCAGGCGCCGTATAAATACAATATTCATCAGACAACCTTACCCCCCAAATTCCCTCGACTCCCTGCCAGAGCCTACTTCAGCGACACAAAAATCGAGCGCTCAACCGTTCAACTGCACAGCGGCGACCCGCAGCACAAGGCACTTTCGTCACTTGCAGGGCAACAATGGTGGCATCAGTATTTTCAGCAACCTCAACCTGAGGACAGTTTTCGATCCGATTTCTCGTGCATGCATGGCATACCGCAGCATTGGTGCGCGTAAGCCATACTCTGGCGCTGAAGCATGTATCTTGGAAGGAGATGTTCTTGGACTACGATCTGCTCCTCAAGATTGGCACACTGATGGTCGGGGCCATCGGCACCTGGAAACTCATCATTGACAGGACTTACGCAAAAGATTGGCATAAAATCATGGAAGCCGCCTGAATTAATTTCGACTTGAACTTTTTGAAAGCGTCGATCATAGTTTCGTCTTTCACCAGGTGGCGACATGAATCCATCCCGCGTGGACTACTGCCAGTTCCTGCTATCGAGCCAAGTCAACTTCACGTTGACGCACTATGCCGAGCATCATGCCCACTTCAGTCATGACGCCCTCAATCGGTATTTGAACGGTGAACGCATCACATCGCGCATCATCTGGGAAAACATCCGACCTCATGTGATTCCCAGCGCTCATGGCTATTTGATTTTTGACGACACCGTACTCGACAAGTCTTATTCCCATCGTATCGAATTGGTAAGAAGCCAGTACAGCGGCAATGCGCATCGTGTGATCAAAGGCATTGGCGTAGTGACATGCGTGTACGTCAATCCAGAATTGCAGCAGTATTGGATTATCGACTATCGCATTTTTGCGCCGGATCAGGATGGCAAGAGCAAGCTCGACCATGTACAGGACATGCTCGACAGCTTGTTGCTGCACAAGGGCTTACCCGTACGCACGGTGCTCATGGACAGCTGGTACGCCACCAGTGCCCTCATGGCCTACATCGCTTCCAAGAAGCTCATCTATTACTGCCCTCTCAAGGACAATCGTTATGTGGACGACTCCAAAGAGGGGCGTCCTTATCAACGTGTGGACAGTCTGCAGTGGAATGATCTTGAACTGCACCAAGGCAAGCTCGTCAAGGTCAAAGGTTTTCCGCCCGAGCATCGGGTGAAGCTATTTCGTGTGCCGGTGTCCACCCACCGCATCGATTGGATCGTGACCAACGATCTATCTCAGGATTCCACGGATGCAACACAAGAGGCGTGCGGCATGCGCTGGAAGATCGAGCAGTTTCACCGCGAATTCAAGCAGCTCACTGGAGCGGAAAAATGCCAGTGCCGGCGCGGCCGGATGCAGCGGAACCATATTGCTTGTGCCGTGCTAGTTTGGGATTGCTTAGCAGCTCAGGCGCGACAGCTCGGGAAAACACTCTATCAGCTCAAACGCGAGATGCTGTCCAACTATCTAAGAGCCGAGCTGCGCAGCCCGTTGGTGCGGATGGTGCTCGCTGCGTAAGTCCTAATTGATTTCATGCGTGGCCGCCACGGACACTTACGGGATGAATACAAGTTCGCTCGTGAGTTCATGACAGATCTGCATGCAAACCCAAGAATGCATCCATTCTTAAAGCAAAAGGGTTACCAAGCCATTGCAGGGGACACACGACTTTCAGCAACTGAAATAGAGTACCTCCTCACACTCCAGAACTCATCTCAGGCGTTGAAAGACTTTGTGCTGGGTCGCCAGTATGTAGACCACTTGGCCACCGCAGCGGGATCGCAGTTGGTTTTCAAAAGCAAGTATCGACCCGTATGGCGACGCAGGTTGCTCAAGACTTGGTACCTTTTTCTCTATTGTGTCTTCTACACACTCGGATTCTCGCCGCTATTGTTTCCCATATTTGGCATATCCACCCCATCAAAGATGCCTCTCACCTTTATTTTTACTGCCGCCCTCTTTTTTCCAGCCGGTTTCTTTATGCTCAAGGCGGGCGTGCGCATCGCCCGAGCAGAGGCCTTGGTGAAAAACCAGCACCACCATACCCAAGCCGTCGTGCTCGCCCACTCGCCGCTCCAGCGAGGGACAACCACGAGTTGATGGTTGGCATCCCCAGCGTATCCTGGCTTTTCTTTCAGATCGGAGGGAAGCGAAATGCATCGATGCACCTTCGTCCTCAACGACAAGCCGATGAGCAGTTTCACCATTGGCGCCACCTCGTTCCCTGCATTCTCTGGTCTAGGCGATTTCGTTAATCAGCGCAGCCGCGCATGCACAGCCGGCAAGGGTGCGATACCACCCGGCAGCTACTATATTTTTGACCGGCAATCCGGCGGCCTGCTCGGTCCGCTACGCGACCTGTTTTCCGACCATAGCAACTGGTTTGCGCTGCATGCCATTGACGAAAAAATCGACGATGAAACTTGGTGCAATCAGGTCAAGCGCGGTGCTTTCCGGCTCCACCCCAAAGGCACGTTCGGCATCAGCCAAGGTTGTATCGTTATTGACCAGTCCGCTGATTATCAATTGCTGAGGGCCATGCTCAGGAGCAGTTCGCCCACGGCGGTGCCAGGAAGCAGCTTGAAAGCCTACGGCACGGTGGTGGTCCGATGAAAAAAGGCCTTCGTCTTGGCCTTGCCATTCTTTGGGTATTGTCTGCCACCATTCTTCTCACCCGCCTCTGGCTCGCAAACCCCGGCGCATTTCCTCAGGTTCCCCAGCCCTTCGCCCTCTGGCTGGTCGAGCTCTACGGCTCCCAGAACGGTGAAGAGCTGGCCGATCTGGAAATGTGGTTCAGCCTGGCTGTTTCATTCAGCATCGTCACGCTGGCGACCTTGCTGGGAGGGTTCATATGGCACCGCATCCGGCGCGGATAATTTCCCTGCCTGATCCAGGCCTTCCACCAATGGGCACGATCTCTTGAGCAGCACGGGTTCTCATTTATCTTAAAACTGCGACGATGAATTCATTATTTCTGTTCACCGACAGCGAAATTGCGGCAGCCGTGCCAACGCCCGAAGGCGTCCATATCCGGCTGTCTGCCGCCCATGTCGTGCAAAGCAACCCTGCGATTTCAGAGAAATCGATTGAGGGCTTCTCCCAAGGTGTGGAGCTCGTTCTTCCAGGCGTTCAGCTTGATAAACCAGCAACCGACCTCATCGGCCGCCTCTCCCAAGGCCGAATAAGAATCAACGGCCAATGGTCCCCCTCCATTCCCCTGCCTCACACCCACAGCGGCCCCACCAAGCTGGAATTGAGCTTCGCCAACCAGTCGTTTCTGGCGCTGGAGGCGGAGGGGATGGAATGCCGGTTCGAAGGGGAGCCGAATTTTCATGAGTCAATGGTTTGCTGATTTCTTCAGCAGGCGCATGGAGCGACTTCGGCCGGATTGGGGGCCGCCTGGATTCCCGCCTTCGCGCACTGCTGTCCGGGGAAACTTGGAAACCGGTTTGCAGCGCTGGCTGCGACGCAGGCCGCCAGCCCACCCAGTCGTCATCCCGGCGAAAGTCGGGATCCACGCCTGCCGTGGTGTTGGCATGGCCCACGTTGGCACACTCCAATGCATGCCAAGGCAGCGTTTGCAGCGTTCGTGGATCCCGGCTTTCGCCGGGATGACGACGCTTTTTCTGCGGCCTGCGCTTCGACAAGCCTTGGAAACCGCGCAACAACTTTCCCCGGACAGCAGTGCGCCTTCGCGGGCATGACGGAGTAGTAAGTGCGGCACATCAGCTCACGGCAAACAAAAAACCAGAAACTCCATTTGAAAATCAGCTTTTCTGCCGAATGGGTGATTTTCAGCAAGCGATGACTTGAGCTGTCTGCCACCTTAAATTCGCCCACGAAACCACCGCACGGAGCAGCCATGGCCACCATAGAAATCACCTTGCCCGACGACCTGGCCCAGCAGGCCGCCGACGCCGGGCTGTTGGCGCCCGAGGCCATCGAGCACCTGCTGCGCGAAGCGCTGCGCCGCCACGGCAGCGGTGAGCCGCAGTCGCAGCGACAACCGTGGCGCCGGCATCCGGCGGAACTGATCACGCCGCCAGCGGGCGACGGCAGTTCGACAGCGGCGCGCACGGTGCAGGAGGAACTGGACCGGCGCGCTGCCGGTGGCGGGCCGGCCGCGGACTGACACCGCGGCCCGCCCCGCGCGGGCTCAAGCCGGCAAGCCCAGCGCCTTCAGCTCCCCCGCCACCTGCGGGGCATCGCGGAACAGCACCGCCTCCCACCCGAAGGCCCGCGCCGCCTGCACGTTCTCCGGGTGGTCGTCGATGAACACCACCGACTGGCCCTCCAGGCCGAAGCGTTCGTGCGCCAGCTCGTAGAAGCCGCGCTCGGGCTTCATGCGCTTCACGCGCCCGGAGAACAGGCCGCCATCGAAGTGCTGAAGGAAAGCGTGATGCCGCTCGATGTGGTCGGCGTAGGACGCCGGCATGTTGGAGAAGTAGTGCTGGCGCAGCCCCTGCTTCTGGAAGCGCTGCAGCAGCGCCACGCTCTCGGGCAGCGGCTGCAGCTCCTCGTACACCGCCACGATCACGGCCTGCACCTCGGCCTCGCTCAGCCCCGTGCGGCGCGCGATGCGGTGCGCCAGCGCCGGCTCGTCCAGGTCGCCGCGGTCGAAGGCGCCCCACTCGCCGCCCTCCACGAAGAAGCGCCGGCGCCAGGCCGTGGCGCTGGCTTCGTCCGTGACGTGGCGCGGCAGCACCTGGCGCAGCAGCAGCGCCGGGCGCCAGCGCAGCAGCACGGCGCCCAGGTCCCAGATCAGCCTCATGCGCGCAACCTCTTCAGCAAGCCGGCCGTGGAGCCGTCCAGCCCGGCCACGTCGCCGGACTCGAAGCGCGGCAGCAGCGCGTTGCACAGCGCCTTGCCCAGCTCCACGCCCCACTGGTCGTAGCTGTTGATGCCCCACACCACGCCGCTGGTGAAGACGCGGTGCTCGTACAGCGCCACCAGCGCGCCCAGGCTGCGCGGCGTCAGCCGCTCCAGCAGCAGCGTCGTGCTCGGCCGGTTGCCGGGGAAGCTGCGGTGCCGCGCCAGCACGGCCGGGTCGATGTCGGACGCGGCGGTCGGCGCCTTCTCGCTGCTCGCCTCGTCGGCCGTCTTGCCCAGCATCAGCGCCTGCGACTGCGCCAGGCAGTTGGCCAGCAGTTTCACCTGCAGGTCCGCATGCGGATGCGCCGGCTCGCGCACGGCGATGAACTCCACCGGGATCACGTCCGTGCCCTGGTGCAGCATCTGGAAGAAGGCGTGCTGGCCGTTGGTGCCGGGCTCGCCCCACACCAGCGGGCTGGTCTCGAAAGGCACCGGGTCGCCATTGAAATCCACGCGCTTGCCGTTGGACTCCATCTCCAGCTGCTGCAGGTAGGCCGGCAGCCGCGCCAGGCCCTGGTGATACGGCGCCACGCAGCGGCTGGTGTAGTGGTGGAAGTCGCGGTTCCACACCTCCAGCAGGCCCATCAGCGCCGGCAGGTTGCGCTCCAGCGGCGCTTCGGCGAAATGCCGGTCCATGGCATGCGCGCCGGCCAGCAGCTCGCGGAAATTGTCGGCGCCGATGGCGATGGCGATGGGCAGCCCGATCGCGCTCCACAGCGAGTAGCGCCCGCCCACCCAGTCCCAGAAGCCGAAAGTCTTGTCGATGCCGAAGGCCGCCGCCGCCGGCACGTTGGTCGTGGTCGCAGCGAAGTGGCGGGCGATGTCGGTGCCGCCCTTCTCCAGGAACCAGGCCCGCGCCACCTGCGCGTTGGCCATGGTCTCCTGCGTGGTGAACGTCTTGCTGGCGACGATGAACAGCGTGGTGGCCGGGTCGAGCTGCGCCAGCAGCGGGGCGATGTCGTGGCCGTCCACGTTCGACACGAAATGGCTGCGCAGCCCCGGCCGGGTGTAGGGCTGCAGCGCCTTGACCACCATCAGCGGGCCCAGGTCCGAGCCGCCGATGCCGATGTTGACCACGTCCGTGTAGCCACCGGCACGCACTTCCTCGGCATAGGCCAGCATGCGCTCCAGCACCGCGTGCACCTCGTCGCTGAAGGGGCCCTGGCCCTTGGGCGCGCGCAGCGCGGTGTGCAGCACGGCGCGGCCCTCGGTGGTGTTGACGGTGGCGCCGGAGAGCAGCGCGTCGCGCCGGGCTTCCAGCCCCACTTCGCGCGCCAGCTCCAGCAGCAGGCGCCGCGTCGCCTCGTCCCAGCGCTGCTTGGACAGGTCGGCGAAGACTTCGGGCGCCTGCAGGCCGAAGCGCTCGAAGCGCTGGGGGTCGTTGTTGAAGGCCTGGCGCAGGTCCAGGTCGCGGCCGTGGGCCTGCCAGTGGCCGCGCAGGCCGCTCCAGGCCACGGTCCAGTCGCCGCGCACGAAGCCGGCGACGGAGACTTCGGGCGCGGCGCGGCTCACTTGCGCAGCTCCTCGATCATCCGATCGAGCTTGGCGGCGTCGGCCGCGAAGGCCCGGATGCCCTCGGCGAGCTTGTCGCTCGCCATCGCGTCCTCGTTGAGCGCGTAGCGGAACTGCGGCTCGTTGTAGGTGTGGGCGTGGATGGGCAGGGCCTTGGCGGCCTGCGCGTCCAGGCGCTTGCTCACCGGGGCGTCGCTGCCCTGCAGCGCGGCCAGCAGGTCGGGGCTGATGGTGAGCAGGTCGCAGCCGGCCAGGGCCAGGATCTGCCCGGCGTTGCGGAAGCTCGCGCCCATCACCTCGGTGTCGATGTCGAAGTGCTTGTAGTAGTTGTAGATGGCGCTGACGCTCTTGACGCCGGGGTCGTTCTCGCCGGCGTTGGCGGCCTCGTCCCAGGCCGCGCCGGCCTGCTTCTTGTACCAGTCGTAGATGCGGCCCACGAAGGGCGAAATGAGCGTCACGCCGGCGTCGCCGCAGGCCACGGCCTGGCAGAAGGAGAACAGCAGCGTCAGGTTGCAGTGGATGCCCTCGTGCTCCAGCGCCTTGGCGGCCTGGATGCCCTCCCAGGTGGCGGCGACCTTGATCAGCACCCGCTCGCGCGAGATGCCCGCGCGCTCGTACAGGCCGATGAGGTGGTGCGCGCGCGCGATGGTGCAGGCGGTGTCGAAGCTCAGCCGCGCATCGACCTCGGTGCTCACGCGCCCGGGCACGACCTTCAGGATCTCCAGGCCGAAGCGCACCAGCACCTCGTCCACCACGCGCTCCAGCGGCGCCCGGCCCTGGGCCTTCACCACCTCCTGCAGCAGCGGCGCGTACTCGCTCTGCTGCACGGCCTTCAGGATCAGCGATGGGTTGGTGGTGGCGTCGCGCGGCGCGAACTGCGCCAACTGTTTGAAGTTGCCCGTGTCGGCGACAACGATGGTGTGCTGCTTGAGCTGATCGAGTTGGTTCACGGCGGGTGGTCCTGCAGGCGGCGCCTGCGCTGCGTTCAGAAACAGTCTCGGCGCGCCGGCACCGTCCAATCGGCCCCGCGCGCGTTGACCCTCCTAAGAAACTCTAGCATCATGAATCATGTAACTCAGTTACATCCCGGGCACCGCCCTTGCAGCAAAGTCTTTCACGATGTCTTTTGATCTAGTGTTCTTCGGCGGTACCGGCGACCTGACGTGGCGCAAGTTGATGCCGGCCCTGTTCCAGGCCTTCCGCCACGGCAAGCTGCCGGCGGGCGGGCGCATCCTGGCGGTGGCGCGCGATGCGCGCACCGACGACGAATACCGCGCCTTCATCCGCGAGCGCTTCGACAACGTCGAGGCCGCCAAGCGGCCCAAGGACGAGGAGTTCGCGCAGTTCGCCCAGCTGCTGCACTACCGGCAGATGGACCTGTCGCAGCCCGAGCACTACGCGCGCCTGAAGCGCTGGCTCGATGAGCCGCGCTCCGAGGAAGGCCGCTCCAGCCCGGCCGACACCGTGGTGCTGTACCTGGCCACCAGCCCGCACCTGTTCACCGTGATCTGCGAGCAGCTCGGCGCCGTGGGCCTCAACCACGAGCGCGTGCGCGTGGTGCTGGAAAAGCCCCTGGGCCACGACCTGCAGAGCGCGCGCCAGATCAATGCCGTGGTGCGCTCGGTGTTCAAGGAAAGCCAGGCCTTCCGCATCGACCACTACCTGGGCAAGCCCTCGGTGCAGAACCTCTCGGCGATGCGCTTTGGTAACGCCCTGTTCGAGCCGCTGTGGCGGCGCGAGAGCATCGCCAACATCCAGATCACGATCGCCGAGTCGCTGGGCGTGGGCACGCGCGGCGACTTCTACGACCGCACGGGCGCGCTGCGGGACATGATCCAGAACCACGCGCTGCAGCTGCTGACCATGATCGCCATGGAGCCGCCGCCCACCGCCGATGCCTACGCCATCCGCGACGAGAAGCTCAAGGTGCTCAAGAGCCTCAAGCCCTTCACGCGCGAGAGCGTGCAGCGCGACGTGGTGCGCGGCCAGTACCGGGCCGGCAGCGTGGACGGCAAGAGCGTGCCGGGCTACCTCGACGAGGCCAAGGTGCCGCCGGGCAGCCGCTGCGAGACCTTCGTGGCGCTGCGCACCGAGGTGCAGAACTGGCGCTGGGCCGGCGTGCCCTTCTACCTGCGCACCGGCAAGCGGCTGGGCGCGCGCGATGCGCACATCGTCGTCAACTTCCGCCCGGTGCCGCACCCGATCTTCGCGGGCGTCACCCAGCCCAACAAGCTGGTCATCAAGCTGCAGCCCGAGGACGGGCTGGAGCTGCACCTGATGGCGGCCAAGGGCGACTACCGCGCCGGCGACACGCTCTCGCCGGTGTCGCTGGACCTGGACTTCGACAAGGCCTTCCCCAGCGAGCGCGTGGGCGCCTACGAGCGGCTGCTGCTGGACGCCATCGCCGGGCGGCTGAACCTGTTCGTGCGCAGCGACGAGCAGGAGCAGGCCTGGGCCTGGGTCGAGCCGATCCTGCAGTGCTGGGCCGAGGACCATGTCGGCCCGCGTCCCTACGCCGCCGGCAGCTGGGGGCCGCCAGCCGCCAGCGCGCTGGTGGCGCGCGACGGCTTCATGTGGGACGAAGAGCAGTAAGGCACGACACGATGATGAAGAGGCGAGATCTGTTGCAGGCGCTGGCGCTGGTCGGCGCGGTGCCCGCGAGCCGCGCGCAGGCGCCGACGCAGCTGCAGGTGCAGGTGGAACGGGAAGCGGAGCGGGCCCCGGCGCAGGCCGAGGGCACGGTGCACCGGCTCCAGCCGGGCGACAGCCTGGCGGCGCTGCTGGCCGCGGCGCGCGACGGCGACACCATCGAGGTGATGCCCGGCACGCATCGCGCGCAGGCCGGCGTGATCCTGCAGCGCCGGCTCACCCTGCGCGGCGTGGGGCCCGTGCGCCCGGTGCTGCAGGCCGAGGGCGCGGCGGCCGAAGGCAAGGGGCTGCTGGTGGTGCGCAATGCCGAGGAGGTGCGCATCCAGAACCTGGAGTTCCGCGGCGCGCGCGTGCCCGACCGCAACGGCGCGGGCATCCGCCACGAGCGCGGGCGGCTGCTGGTGCAGCGCTGCGGCTTCTTCGACAACGAGATGGGCATCCAGACCGCCAGCGACCCCGACACGGCGCTGGAAGTGCAGGGCAGCGAGTTCGGCCGGGCCGCGCGCGACACCGCGCAGGAATACAACCCGCCGCACCTGCTCTACGCCGGCCGCATCCGGCGGCTGCGGGTGGCGGGCTGCCACTTCCACGACGGCTACATCGGCCATCTGCTCAAGTCGCGCGCCCGCGAAAATATCGTCAAGTACAACCTGCTGGTGGACGGGGCGGCCGGGGAGGCCTCGTACGAGCTGGAGTTTCCCGAGGGCGGCCTGGCCTGGGTGGTGGGCAACGTCATCGGCCAGGGCGCGCGCACGCAGAACCCGGACCTGGTGTCCTTCGGCGCCGAAAGCTCCACCGCCTCCGTCCACGGTCTCTACATGGCCCACAACACCTTCATCAACGAGCGCAGCGCCGGCGGCACCTTCGTGCGCGTGGGCGCGGCCCGGCTGGCGGCCGGCCTGGACATGCGCTTCGTCAACAACCTGCTGCTGGGCACGGGCAGCGTGCAGACCGGCGCGCAGCCCTGGTCCGACAGCAACCGCAGTGGCACGCTGGCCGCGCTGCAGCAGCCCGCGGGGCTGAACTTCCGCCTGGTGGCGGGCTCGCCGCTGCGTGGCACCGGCGTGGCACCGGGCAGCGGCGGCGGACGCTCGCTGGCGCCCGCGGCGGAGTTCCAGGTGCCGCTGGGCACGCGCGCGATCTCGGCGCCGGCGGTGTGGACGCCCGGCGCGTTCCAGTGAGCAGCACCGCGGCGCTG
Source organism: Azohydromonas caseinilytica (assembly GCF_012927045.1). GTDB lineage: Bacteria > Pseudomonadota > Gammaproteobacteria > Burkholderiales > Burkholderiaceae_C > Azohydromonas > Azohydromonas caseinilytica. Next base: position 73,107 of record NZ_JABBFW010000001.1, read on the forward strand.
CCGCACCCGGGCCTGGACGACGCCGCGCCGCCGCGCTCCGCCGCCGAGGCCAGCCCGATGCTGGAGCGCGTCCGCGCCTGCCTGCCCGCGCTGTCCCCGGCCGAGCAGCGCGTGGCGCGGCTGCTGCTGGAGGACGCGCGCGCCTTTGCCGAGACGCCGGTGGCGGAGCTGGCCGAGCGCGCCCGGGTCAGCAAGCCCACCGTGGTGCGCTTCTGCCGTAGCGTGGGCTACGGCGGCTTGGCGGACTTCAAGCGCAAGCTCGTCGGCAGCGTCAACGAGGGCGTGCCCTTCGTGCACCGTGCCGTGGGGGCCGACGACAAGCCCGGAGAGCTCATCGTCAAGGTGGTGGACAACGCCATCGGCGCGATGCTGGCCTACCGCAACCAGGCCGCGCCGCAGGCCTTCGAGCGCGCGCTCGACGCGCTGGAGCAGGCCTGCCGCGGCCACCGGCGCATCGACTTCTACGGCGTGGGCAACTCCGGCATCGTGGCGCAGGACGCGCAGCAGAAGTTCTTCCGGCTGGGCGTGACGGCCGCGGCGGTGATCGACAGCCACATGCAGGTGATGAGCGCCACCATGCTGCAGCCCGGCGACTGCGCGGTGGTCATCAGCAATTCCGGCCGCAGCCGCGACCTGCTGGACGTGGCCGACATCGCGCGCCGGCGCGGCGCCACGCTGATCCTGATCACCGCCAGCGCCACGCCGCTGGCGCAGTCGGGCAACGGCGTGCACCAGATCCTGCTGGCGGTGGACCACCCCGAGGACGCCGACCGCTACAGCCCCATGGTGTCGCGGCTGCTGCACCTGCTGGTGATCGACGTGCTCACCACCGGCCTGGCGCTGCGCCTGGGCAGCGATGCGCTGCAGCCCATGCTCCAGGAAATCAAGAAGAACCTGCGCACGCGCCGCTACGTCAACGGCGCCTGACGCTCCCAGGCGCTGCCCCAGGCCGCCGCGGTCGTTACCGCAGCGCCCGGCATCTTTCTCCCGCCCTCGATCTCGGACAGCCGGTACGGCGTTCCCGTTACCGGCGTCGTTGCTTCAGTTACTGTTTGCGACAAACCCGAATCAAGTTTTCCGAGGGAAGTGACGAACCCAAACAGGTCGGGACCTGAAGCGAGCGGCTGTTCCATGCATGAGCCAGGCCCCGGGTGGCCCGCGACGCCCTGTCGCGGGCTCTGTGGGACCACCGGTGCCCCGGCGCCCTGGTGGGAAGAAACGGCCTCATGCGGGAGGACGGCCAATGAGAAGAAGAGAACTGATCCAGACGCTGGCACTGGCGGGCGTGGCGCCGATGGTGGGCGGCTTGGCCCAGGCACAGACCACGGGCACGGTGCGCCAGCTCTATCCGGGCATGTCGCTCGCGGCCCTGCTGGCCGCCTCGGCCGATGGCGACACCATCGAGGTGATGCCCGGCACCTACCGTGCGCAGGTCGGCGTCATCACGCAGCGCGTGCTCACCATCCGCGGCGTGGGCAGCACGCGCCCGGTGTTCCAGGCCGACGGCGTCTCGGCCGAGGGCAAGGGCATCCTGGTGGTGCGCCAGGCCGACAACGTGCGCATCGAGAACCTGGAGTTCCGCGGCGCGCGCGTGCCCGACCTCAACGGCGCGGGCATCCGCTTCGAGCGCGGCCGCCTCACGGTGGGCAACTGCGCCTTCGTCGACAACGAGATGGGCATCCTGACCGGCAACGACGCCACGTCCGAGCTGGAGGTGATCAACAGCGATTTCGGCTACACCGGCCGCAGTCCCGCCGCCACCTCGCCCTACCCGCCGCACCAGCTGTACGCGGGCCGCATCAAGCGGCTGACCATGACGGGCTGCTACTTCCACGACGGCTACATCGGCCACCTGCTCAAGTCGCGCGCCCGCGAGAACGTCATCCTCTACAACCAGCTGGTGGACAGCGTTGACGGCAAGGCCTCGTACGAGATGGACTTCCCCGAGGGCGGGCTGGTCTGGGCCATCGGCAACGTCATCGGCCAGAGCCCGTTGAGCCCGAACTCGACCATGCTGTCCTACGGCGCCGAGACCTCCAGCGCCACGGTGCACGGGCTCTACCTGTCGCACAACACCTTCGTCAACGACCGCAGCGCCGGCTGCACCTTCGTGCGCGTGGGCGCGGCGCGGCTGGCGGCCGGGCTGGACATGCGCTTCGTCAACAACCTGCTGCTGGGCACGGGCGACGTGGCCACCGGCAGCTCGGCCTGGGTCGGCACCAGCGGCAACTTCAAGACCGCGATCAGCGTGCTGCAGGCGCCCTGGTCGCGCAACTATCGCCTGGTGACGGGCTCGCCGCTGCGCGGCAAGGGCGTGGTGCAGGGCAGCGCGGGCGGACGCTCGCTGGTGCCCACGGCCGAGTTCAAGCTGCCCCTGGGCACGGTTGCGCTCGCATCCCGCACCACCTGGTCGCCCGGCGCGTACCAGTAAGCACCGCGCCAGGTCCGTAGACCGCAGCGGCTGCCCTCAATGGAAAAACCCCGGCATGTCCGCTGGAGCGGGCATGACGGGGTTGGTGCTTGAGCGCTCAGGCGCGGACGAACCGGCTTCAGGCGGCGTTGGCCGCGACCGGCAGCGCCTCTTCCAGCCCCGGCAGCGCCTCGTCCACGCCGTAGAGCTGGGCCAGCTCGACCAGCGGCCGGGGCGCGCCGGTGATGCGCAGGTCGCCGCCGGCGGCCTGGGCGCTGCGGCGCAGCTGCAGCATCACCGCCAGCGCGGCGGAATCGAAGTCACGCAGCGCGGAAGCATCGAGCTCCATGCGCGCGCTGCCCGTGAGCGTCGGCTCCAGGGTGCGCAGCGTCTGCACGGCCGTGGCCAGCGTCAGGGTGTAGGGCAGCGTCAGGGCCACGTTCAGCCCTTGCCGCCGCTCTTGTTGCGCTCGGCCAGCTTGGAGATCAGGCCATCGAGGCCGCCGCTGGCGATCTCCTGGGCGAAGCTGTTCTTGTACTGATCCACCATCCACACGCCGGCGACGTTGACGTCGTAGATCTTCCAGGCATCGCCAGCCTTCTCCAGCCGGTAGTCGAGCTGGATGGGCTCGCTGCCGCCGCGCACCTCGCTGCGCACCACGACCTCCTGGTCGGCGGCGTTGCCGCGGAAGGGCTTGAGCGCCACGGACTGGTTCTTCACCTGCGTGAGCGCGCCGGCGTAGGTGCGCACCAGCAGGGTCTTGAACTCCTCCTGCAGGCGCTGCTTCTGCTCGGGCGTGGCGGTGCGCCAGGAGCGGCCCACCACGGCGGCGGTCATGCGCTGGAAGTTCACGTGCGGCAGCACCTTGGCGTCCACCAGCGTGCGGATGCGGGCCACGTCGCCGCCCTGCACGGCCTTGTCGTTCTTGAGGGCGTCGAGCACCTCGTCCGAGAGCTGGCGCACGAAGGCGTCGGGTGCCGCCGCGCTCTGCGCGTGCAGCGGGCCGGCCAGCATCAGGGTGCCGAGAAAAGCAAAGAGGGCCAGAAGTTTTCTGATCACGGAAGTGGTTCCTTCAGGTTGCGGTCACCGTCGCGGCGGTGCCGGTTCTCCAACGCGCCAGGGCGCCGGCCGGTTCACCGCCAGGGTGCGAATTCACCGCGCCGGAATCGGAGCAGGCGTGGGCGCCTCGGGCGCGGCGGGGGCGGATGACTCCACAGGGGCATCCGGCGTGCCGGCATCGTCCTCCGGCTCTTCCGGCTCCTCGGGCGGATTGCCGTCCCACACCTGGCTGTTGCGGCGCGCCAGGTAGGCGTCGCGCAGGAACTGGTACTTGTCCAGCGCCACGTCCTCCAGCAGCTGGCCGGCCTGCAGCAGCTCGGAGCGGCGATGCACGACCTGCACCGCGGTGGCGGCGGCCACGTCGCGCGTGGGGCCGAACAGCACGGCGCTGGGCGTGGTCTGCAGGTCCAGCGTCAGGCCGGCCGTGTCGCGCACCGAGGACGGGCCCAGGAACGGCAGCACCAAATACGGGCCGGCGCCCAGGCCCCAGCGGCCCAGCGTCTGGCCGAAGTCCTCGCTCTGGCGCTCCAGGCCCATCTCGGTGCCCCAGTCCAGCACGCCGCCCAGGCCGAAGAAGGTGTTGACGATCACGCGCATGCTCATGTGCACGCCCTCATGCGCCTTGCCCTGCAGGAACTGGTTCACCGCGGACCAGGCGTCGGCGAAGTTGCCGATGAAGTTGCCCACCCCGGTGCGCACCGGCGAGGGCACGACGTCGCGGTAGGCCGTGGCCACGGGCACGAGCACCGTGCGGTCCACCGCCTCGTTGAAGCTGAAGATGGGGCGGTTGATGCGCTCCAGCGGGTCCCTGGACGTCTGGGACTGGGACTGGGCCTGCGCGCCGCCGCTCGACAGCAACGCGGCGGCCAGCAACAGGGGGGCATGCTTCATGGCGGAGCTCCTGGGAGAACGGGCGGGCGGCTTCACGGCTTGGCGGGGGCCGGCGCGCTGGCGGCGTCGCCGTCCCCACCGGTGCCGCCGCCGGCGTCGGCGGCCTTGCTGAAGAGGAACTGGCCGATGAGGTTTTCCAGCACCACGGCCGACTGCGTCTGCGTGATGGTGGCGCCGGGCGCGAGCATCTGGTCCTCGGCGCCGGGCTCGATGCCGATGTACTGGTCGCCCAGCAGGCCCGAGGTCAGGATCTTGGCCGAGGAGTCGCGCGGGAAGCTCACGCCCTTGGCGACCTGCAGCGTCACCACGCCCATGTAGGTCTGCGGGTCCAGCGTGATGGACTCGACGCGGCCCACCGTGACGCCGGCGCTGCGCACCGCCGCGCGCTGCTTGAGGCCGCCGATGTTGTCAAAGCGGGCCTTGAGCATGTAGGTCTCGCCGTTGCCGAAGCTCGTCAGGTTGGCGGCCTTGAGCGCCAGGAACAGCAGCGCCGCCAGCCCCAGCAGCACGAAGCCGCCCACGAGGATCTCGATACTTTTCTTTGCCATGGGTTGAGTGTGAGGAATTCGGGGCGTGGGCTTCAGGGCGTGGAGAACATCAGCGCGGTGAGCACGAAGTCCATCGCCAGCACGCCCAGCGAGGAGATCACCACCGTGCGCGTGGTGGCGTAGGCCACGCCCTCGGGCGTGGCCTGGGTCTCGTAGCCCTGGTAGAGCGCGACGAAGGTGCAGATGACGCCGAACACCGCGCTCTTGACGATGCCGTTGCCCACGTCGCGCCAGACGTCCACGCGGTCCTGCATGATCGACCAGAAATTGCCCGAGTCCACGCCGATGAGCAGCACCGCCACGACGTAGGCGCCCAGGATGCCGATGGCCGAGAACATCGCCGCCAGCAGCGGCATGGCCACGATGCCGCCGACGAAGCGCGGCGCCAGCACGCGCGCGCGCGGGTCGATGGCCATCATCTCCATGGCCGAGAGCTGCTCGCCGGCCTTCATCAGGCCGATCTCGGCGGTGAGCGAGGTGCCCGCGCGGCCGGCGAACAGCAGCGCCGCCACCACGGGGCCGAGCTCGCGCACCAGCGCCAGGTTGACGATCAGGCCCAGCGACTCCGTGGCGCCGTAGGTCGTGAGCGCGTAGTACATCTGCAGCGCCAGCACGAAGCCGACCGCCATGCCCGAGGCCAGGATGATCAGCAGCGACAGGTTGCCGATGGCATGCAGTTGCGCCACCACCAGCGAGAAGCGCGCCAGCGCCGCCGGCGTGGCGCGCAGCAGGTCCAGGAAGAAGAAGGTCGCGTGCCCCAGCGAGCCCAGCATCTGGATGACGCCCGCGCCCAGGCGCGCCAGCGCGTCGAGCGGGGTCTTCATGCCGCCCTCCCTGGCTTGGCGACACCGAAGTCCTGCGCCAGCGGCGGCGCGGCGTAGTGGAACTTCACCGGGCCGTCGGGCTCGCCGCGCACGAACTGGCGCACCTCGGGGTCGGTGGAGGCCATCAGCTCGGCCGGCGTGCCCTGCGCCACGATGCGCCCGCCCGGCGCGGCCATCAGGATCACGTGGTCGCTGATGGCCATGCATTCGGGAATGTCGTGCGACACCACCAGCGAGGTCGCGCCCGTGGCGTCGCCCAGCTTGCGGATGAGGTTGGCCGCCACGCCCATGGAGATGAGGTCCAGGCCCGCGAAGGGCTCGTCGTACATGATCAGTTCCGGGTCCAGCGCGATGGCGCGCGCCAGCGCGATGCGCCGCGCCATGCCGCCCGACACCTCCGAGATGCGCAGCGGCGCCGCGCCGCGCAGGCCCACGGCGTTGAGCTTCATCAGCACGATGTCGCGCACCAGCGCCGGCGGCAGGTCGGTGTGCTCGCGCAGCGGAAAGGCCACGTTGTCGAACACGTTCAGGTCGGTGAACAGCGCGCCGAACTGGAACAGCATGCCCATGCGCCGGCGCAGCCGCAGCAGCTGGGCGCGGTCGCGAGCGTTGACGACCTCGCCGTCGAAGCGTACCTGGCCCGAGTTCGGCGCCGCGATGCCGCCGATGAGGCGCAGCAGCGTAGTCTTGCCGCAGCCCGAGCCGCCCAGGATGGCCGTGACCTTGCCGCGCGGGAAGCGCAGCGTCACGTCGTTGAGGATCAGCCGGCGGGCGTCATAGCCGAAGCTGACATGGTCGATCTCGATCAGGGAATCGGGGTCGGGCATCAGAAGAGGCGAGGGGCGCGAGGAATCGCGCAAAAAAGAAGGCCCGCCGGCATCAATGCGGGCGGGCCTTCATTGTCTCATGCACGCTGCTGTGGTATCGGCAGCGTTGTTGCTTCGCAGCAAGCGGCTTGCCAACCCGGGCCGCTTGTGAACAAAACGGCGCCGAGGCAAGCGCAGGAGCGTCAGCGCGGCAGGTCGCTGGCACCCGTCAGGAACTCGTCGATCGCGCGCGCGGCCTGGCGGCCTTCGCGGATCGCCCACACCACCAGGCTCTGGCCGCGGCGCACGTCGCCGGCGGCAAAGACCTTGGGCACGTTCGTGACATAGCCGCCGGTGAAGTCGGTCGTGGCCTTGGCGTTGCCGCGCGGGTCGCGCTCCACGCCGAAGCCTTCGAGCAGCGTGTTCACCGGGTTGGTGAAGCCCATGGCCAGCAGCACCAGGTCGGCCTTGAGCACCTGCTCGGTGTTCGGCACCTCGACCATCTTGCCGCCCTCCCACTGCACGCGCACCGTCTTGACGCCGGTGACCTTGCCCTTCTCGCCGATGAACTCCTTGGTGGCGATGGCGAACTCGCGCTGGCAGCCTTCCTCGTGGCTGGAGGAGGTGCGCAGCTTGTACGGCCAGTACGGCCAGGTGAGGTCCTTGTTCTCCTGCTCCGGCGGCATGGGCAGCAGCTCGAACTGCGTCACGCTCACGGCGCCATGGCGGTTGCTGGTGCCCACGCAGTCGCTGCCGGTGTCGCCGCCGCCGATCACGACGACGTGCTTGCCGTCGGCGCGGATCTGGCCCTTGAGCTTGTCGCCGGCGTTGAGCTTGTTCTGCTGCGGCAGGAACTCCATGGCGAAGTGCACGCCGTCGAGCTCGCGGCCCGGCACGGGCAGGTCGCGCGAGACCTCGGAGCCCGCAGCCAGCAGCACGGCGTCGAACTCGGCTTGCAGCTGCTCGGTCGTGACGCGCTCCTTGGCCCAGTTGGTCACCTTGGAGCCCTTGGGCAGCTCGCCCACGATGACGCCGCAACGGAACACCACGCCCTCGGCCTTCATCTGCTCGACGCGACGGTCGATGTGCGACTTCTCCATCTTGAAGTCGGGGATGCCGTAGCGCAGCAGGCCGCCGACGCGGTCGTTCTTCTCGAACACCACCACGTCATGGCCGGCGCGCGCGAGCTGCTGCGCCGCGGCCAGGCCGGCGGGGCCGGAGCCGATGACGGCGACCTTCTTGCCCGTCTTGGCCTTGGGCGGCTGCGGCACCACCCAGCCTTCGGCCCAGGCGCGGTCGATGATGGCGTGCTCGATGGACTTGATGCCCACCGGGTCGTCGTTCACGTTGAGCGTGCACGCCGCCTCGCAGGGCGCGGGGCAGATGCGGCCGGTGAACTCGGGGAAGTTGTTGGTCGTGTGCAGGACCGTGATCGCGTTGCGCCAGTCGTTGCGGTAAACGAGATCGTTGAAGTCCGGGATGATGTTGTTGACCGGGCAGCCGTTGTTGCAGAACGGCGTGCCGCAGTCCATGCAGCGCGCGCCCTGCACCTGCGCCTGCTCGGCGCTCAGGCCGATCACGAACTCCTTGTAGTTCTTCAGCCGCGTCTCGACGCCCTCGTAGCCTTCCTCGATGCGCTCGTACTCGAGGAAGCCGGTGACCTTACCCATGATGTTTCTCTACCTTCACTGATCGTTGGCCGCCGCGGCCGCGCGCGCTGCCCAAGGGCGAGCGCGCGTGGCGGCGGCTGGACCGGCCGCGGCATCGCCGCCGCGGACCGGCTCCCTCTTTACTTCGCCGGGACGCTGCCCACGGCCTTGGCATCCGGTGCCTTGGCCTTGGCGATGGTCTGGCCCGCCTCGCGGCGCGCGGCCATCTCGCCCAGGGCGCGCTTGTACTCGTGCGGGAACACCTTCACGAACTTGGCGCGCGAGGCCGCCCAGTGGTCCAGGATCTCGCGCGCACGCAGCGAGCCGGTCCACTTGTGGTGGTCTTCCACCAGCTTGCGCAGCAGCACCTCGTCGGGCTGGCCCTTGTGGAAGGTCACCTCGTCCTGCGCGGCACGCTGCTCCTCGGCGGGCAGCACCTTCTCCAGCGCCACCATCGCGGTGTTGCAGCGGCTGGCGAACTGGCCGTCCTCGTCGTAGACGTAGGCGATACCGCCGCTCATGCCCGCGGCGAAGTTGCGCCCGGTCTTGCCCAGCACGGCCACGGTGCCGCCGGTCATGTACTCGCAGCCGTGGTCGCCCGTGCCCTCCACCACCGCGGTGGCGCCCGACAGGCGCACCGCGAAGCGCTCGCCCGCGACGCCGCGGAAGAAGGCCTCGCCGGCGGTGGCGCCGTACAGCACCGTGTTGCCCACGATGATGTTCTGCGTGGCGTCGCCGCGGAACTCGATGCTCGGACGCACCGCGATACGGCCGCCGGACAGGCCCTTGCCGGTGTAGTCGTTGGCCTCGCCGATCAGGTAGAAGGTGATGCCCTGGGCCAGGAAGGCGCCGAAGCTCTGGCCGCCGGTGCCTTCCATCTGCACGAAGATGGTCTGGTCAGGCAGGCCTTCGGGACGGTGGCGCACCAGCTCGCCCGAGAGCATCGCGCCCACGGAGCGGTTGACGTTGCGCACCTGCTCCATGAACTGCACCTTCTCGCCGCGCTCGATGGCGGGGCGGGCCTTGTCGATCAGGCGCTGGTCCAGCGCCTTCTCCAGGCCATGCTCCTGCAGCTCGACGTGCAGGCGCGGCACCTCGGCCGGCACGGCCGGCTGGTGGAAGATGCGGCTGAAGTCCAGGCCCTGCGCCTTCCAGTGCTCGATGCCCTTCTTCATGTCGAGCAGGTCGGAGCGGCCGACGAGCTCGTCGAACTTGCGGATGCCCAGCTGCGCCATGATCTGGCGCGCCTCCTCGGCGACGAAGAAGAAGTAGTTGACCACGTGCTCGGGCTTGCCCGAGAACTTGGCGCGCAGCACCGGGTCCTGCGTGGCCACGCCCACCGGGCAGGTGTTGAGATGGCACTTGCGCATCATGATGCAGCCCTCGACCACCAGCGGCGCGGTGGCGAAGCCGAACTCGTCGGCGCCCAGCAGCGCGCCGATGACCACGTCGCGGCCGGTCTTCATCTGGCCGTCGGCCTGCACGCGCACGCGGCCGCGCAGGCGGTTGAGCACCAGCGTCTGCTGCGTCTCGGCCAGGCCCAGCTCCCACGGGGTGCCGGCATGCTTGATCGACGACCAGGGCGAAGCGCCCGTGCCGCCGTCATGGCCGGCGATCACCACGTGGTCGGCCTTGCACTTGGCCACGCCCGCGGCGATGGTGCCCACGCCCACTTCCGACACCAGCTTCACCGACACGTCGGCGCGCGGGTTGGCGTTCTTGAGGTCGTGGATGAGCTGCGCCAGGTCCTCGATCGAGTAGATGTCGTGGTGCGGCGGCGGCGAGATCAGGCCCACGCCCGGCACCGAGTAGCGCAGGAAGCCGATGTACTCGGACACCTTGCCGCCGGGCAGCTGGCCGCCCTCGCCGGGCTTGGCGCCCTGGGCCATCTTGATCTGGATCTGGTCGGCGCTGACCAGGTACTCGGTGGTGACGCCGAAGCGGCCCGAGGCGACCTGCTTGATCTTGGAACGCAGGCTGTCGCCGGCCTTCATGGCGTAGTCGGTCACGACCACTTCGCGGCCCACCACGTCGGACACCTTGGTGCCGTCGGCGATGGCGATGCCCTTGAGCTCGTTGCGGTAGCGCGCCGGGTCCTCGCCGCCCTCGCCGGTGTTGCTCTTGCCGCCGATGCGGTTCATGGCGATGGCCAGCGTCGAGTGGGCCTCGGTGCTGATCGAGCCCAGCGACATGGCGCCGGTGGCGAAGCGCTTGACGATCTCGGCTGCGGACTCAACCTCTTCCAGCGGAATGGCCTTGCTCGGGTCGAACTTGAACTCGAACAGGCCGCGCAGCGTCAGGTGGCGGCGCGACTGGTCGTTGATGAGCTGCGCGTACTCCTTGTACGTCTCGTACTTGCCCGAGCGCGTGGAGTGCTGGAGCTTGGCGATGGCGTCGGGCGTCCACATGTGCTCCTCGCCGCGCACGCGCCAGGCGTATTCGCCGCCGGCGTCGAGCATGGACTGCAGCAGCGGGTCGTCGCCGAAGGCGGCGCGGTGCATGCGGATGGCTTCCTCGGCGATGTCGAAGACGCCGATGCCGCCCACCTGCGAGGCGGTGCCGCGGAAGTACTTGTCCACCACCGACTTGTCCAGGCCGATGGCTTCGAAGATCTGGGCGCCGCAGTACGACATGTACGTGCTGATGCCCATCTTCGACATGATCTTCGAGAGACCCTTGCCGATGGCCTTGATGTAGTTGTGGATGGCCTTCTCGGCGCTGAGGTTCCCGGGCAGCGACTGGTGCATCTGCACCAGCGTCTCCAGCGCCAGGTACGGGTGCACGGCCTCGGCGCCGAAGCCCGCCAGCACGGCGAAGTGGTGCACCTCGCGGGCGGAGCCGGTCTCCACCACCAGGCCGGCGGTGGTGCGCAGGCCCTCGCGCACCAGGTGCTGGTGGATCGCGGACAGCGCCAGCACCGCGGGGATCGCCACCTGCGTGCGGTCCATGCGGCGGTCGGTGATGACGAGGATGTTGTGGCCGCCCTTGATGGCGTCCACGGCCTCGGCGCACAGCGAGGCGAGCTTGGCCTCGACACCCTCGTGGCCCCAGGCCAGCGGGTAGACGATGTTCAGCTCATAGGTCTTGAACTTGCCGTGCGTGCTCTGCTCGATGGAGCGCAGGCGCGCCATGTCGTCGAAGTCCAGCACCGGCTGGGACACTTCGAGGCGCATCGGCGGGTTGACCGCGTTGATGTCCAGCAGGTTCGGCTTCGGGCCGATGAAGCTGTTGAGCGACATCACGATGGCTTCGCGGATCGGGTCGATCGGCGGGTTCGTGACCTGGGCGAACAGCTGCTTGAAGTAGTTGTAGAGTGGCTTGTTCTTGTCGGACAGCACGGCCAGCGGGCTGTCGTTGCCCATGGAACCGGTGCCCTCCTCGCCGGCGGTGGCCATCGGGGCCATCAGGAACTTGATGTCTTCCTGCGTGTAGCCGAAGGCCTGCTGGCGGTCCAGCAGCGTCTCGCCGAACTGCGGCATCTCGCCCTTGGCGGGGATCGAGTCGAGCTTGATGCGCACGTTCTCGATCCACTGGCGATAGGGGCGCGCGCTGGCGAACTGGTTCTTCAGCTCCTCGTCATCGACGATGCGGCCCTGCTCGAAGTCGATCAGGAACATCTTGCCCGGCTGCAGGCGCCACTTCTTGACGATGCGGTTCTCGGGAATGGGCAGCACGCCGGACTCGGAGGCCATGATGACCAGGTCGTCGTCCGTGACGATGTAGCGCGCCGGGCGCAGGCCGTTGCGGTCCAGCGTGGCACCGATCTGGCGGCCGTCGGTGAACACCATCGAGGCCGGGCCGTCCCAGGGCTCGATCATGGCGGCGTGGTACTCGTAGAAGGCGCGGCGGCGCTCGTCCATGAGCGTGTGCTGCTCCCAGGCCTCCGGGATCATCATCATCGCCGCATGCGCCAGCGGGTAGCCGGCCATGGTCAGCAGCTCCAGCGCGTTGTCGAAGGTCGCGGTGTCGGACTGGCCCTCGAAGCTGATCGGGTAGAGCTTGCTCAGGTCGTCGCCCAGCACCGGCGACTTCATCACGCCTTCACGGGCGCGCATCCAGTTGAAGTTGCCCTTGACGGTGTTGATCTCGCCGTTGTGGGCCACCAGCCGGTACGGGTGCGCCAGCGGCCACTCGGGGAAGGTGTTGGTGGAGAAGCGCTGGTGCACCAGGGCCAGGGCTGAAGTCGTGCGCTGGTCCTGCAGGTCCAGGTAATAGGTGCCCACCTGGTCGGCCAGCAGCAGGCCCTTGTAGATGATCGTGCGGCAGCTCATGCTGGGCACGTAGTACTCGTGGCTGTGCGTCAGCTTGAGCTTCTGGATCGCGGCCGAGGCGGTCTTGCGGATCACGTACAGCTTGCGCTCCAGCGCATCCGGCACGATCAGGTCGGGGCCGCGGCCGATGAAGACCTGGCGGATCACCGGCTCCTTGGCGCGCACCGTGGGGCTCATCGGCATCTCACGGTTGACCGGCACGTCGCGCCAGCCCAGCAGCACCTGGCCCTCGGCCTTGATGGCGCGCTCCATCTCCTGCTCGCAGGCCAGGCGGGAAGCGTGTTCCTTGGGCAGAAAGATCATGCCCACGCCGTACTCGCCCGGCGGGGGCAGCTCGACGCCCTGGCGCGCCAGGTCGGCGCGGTAGAGCTCGTCGGGGATCTGGATCAGGATGCCCGCGCCGTCGCCCATGAGCTTGTCGGCACCGACCGCGCCGCGGTGGTCCAGGTTCTCCAGGATCTTCAGGCCCTGCTCGACGATGCTGTGCGCCTTCTGGCCCTTGATGTGAGCCACGAAGCCGACGCCGCAGGCGTCCTTTTCGTTGGTGGTCTGGTACAGACCACCGTCAGCCAGCGCCGCGATCTCGGCAGCCTGGGCGGTGTTGTTGGCGGGTCCGGCGGCCGTGCTCATGGCGCTCTCCATCGGGAAATCAGGGAAGTCCCGGAGACTAGTGCAGGACGCCCCCCGATTCAAGCGCTATAAAAAAGGGTCAGACCACATTTATCAGTGGCACCGTTGAAGTGCAGAAATAAATGGGGACAGTTCACTTTGGTGCTTGTTTTCCCAACTGTTTCAATGAGTTAGCGGCACCGGGCGCCGCGGCGGTGGGCCGTGGTCGGGTGGCCGAGGCCGGTGTCGCATCCGCCTGCGGCGTGTCGGGAATCGGCGTCTTTCTCGGCCGGCCGCGCGGGCGCGGCTGCAAGGGACGCTCGGTGTGCGCGGCCAGAGCGGCCAGGAAGGCGGCATCGCCCAGCGCCCAACCTTTGAGCGTGGCGTCCATCAGCGTCAGCGCCTGCGGCTCGGGCAGCCCGGCCTCCAGCCGGGCGCGGTGCGCCAGCTCGCGCTCGAAGGGCGTGTTGCCGGTGGCCCAGAACAGCGGGTGGTCCGTCACCAGCGGATCGCGCCGGCGCCCCAGGTGGTGCGCGGCGCTGGACCAGGGCCACTCCAGCGCGCTCGCGCACAGCCCGCGGCGCTGCGGCTGCCACTCCACCAGCGTGAGCAGCGCAATGAAATGGCGCTGCGGCTGCGCCACCGTGGCGCGGTAGCGCCCTTCCCACAGCGTGCCGCTGCGGCCGTGGCGGCGGTTGAAGGCGGCCACATAGCGCCGCCCCAGCGCCTGCATGGCGGCGCTGAGCCCGGCGTCGCTGTCCGGCGTGAGCAGCAGCTGCAGGCTGTCCTCCAGCAGCACGTAGCCGTGCAGCGCCACGCCGTGCAGCCGCAGCGCCTCGCGCAGCATCTCCAGGCAGCGCTGGCGGTCCTCGTCATCGACGAACAGGGCTTGGCCGGCGTTGCCGCGCAGCACGAGGTGGTGCAGATGCCCGGCCAGCGCCAGGCGGGGGAGACGGGCCATCAGGCGGCCGCGCCCGACGGCGCGTTCAGGAAGGAAAGGAGCATCACGACAGCGCCTCGAAGGCAGGCGTGCCGGTGAGCCGCGCATGCTCGCGCAGCGCGAAGCGGTCGGTCATGCCGGCGATGTAGTCGGCCACGGCGCGGTGCAGGTCCGGGCGCTGCGCGAAGTCGGGCGGCATCTCGGACGGCGCGGCCAGGTAGGCGTCCACCAGCGTACGCACCACGTCCTGGGCACGGCCGGTGGTGGCCATGACCTGCGGATGGCGGTAGAGGTGCCGCATCAGGAAACTCTTCAGCTGCCGGCTTTCCTCGCGCATGGCGTCGCTGAAGCACACCAGCGGCGGCGCCTGGCGCGCCGCGTCGGCGCTGTGCGGCGCGTACTTCTGCAATCGCGCCTGCGTGGCGCCGATCACGTCGTAGATCTGCTGCGACAGCATGCGGCGGATGGCCTCGAACAGCAGCCGCCGCCCCGTGAGCTGCGGATGCTCGGCCAGCGCCGCGGCATGGAAGCGCGCGAACAGCGGCACGGTGAGCAGCTGCTCGGTGCTGAGCAGCCCGGAGCGCACGCCGTCGTCGATGTCGTGCGCGTTGTAGGCGATCTCGTCGGCGAGGTTGGTGAGCTGCGCCTCCAGCGAGGGCTGCGTGCCGTCGATGAAGCGCCGCGCCACCCCGCCGGGCTCCTGCGCCTCCAGCTTGCGCGCGTTGCTCGGGCTGCAGTGCTTGAGCACGCCCTCGCGCGTCTCGAAGGTGAGATTGAGGCCGTCGTGCTCGGGATAGCGCTGCTCCAGCTGGTCCACCACGCGCAGGCTCTGCAGGTTGTGCTCGAAGCCGCCGTGCTCGCGCAGGGCCTCGTTGAGCGCGTCCTGCCCGGCATGGCCGAAGGGCGTGTGGCCCAGGTCGTGCGCCAGGGCAATGGCCTCGACCAGGTCCTCGTCCAGGCCCAGCGTGCGGGCGATGGAGCGCCCCAGCTGCGCCACCTCCAGCGAGTGCGTCAGCCGCGTGCGGTAGAGGTCCCCCTCGTGGTTGAGGAAGACCTGGGTCTTGTAGACCAGGCGCCGGAACGCCGTGCTGTGCACGATGCGGTCGCGGTCGCGCTGGTACTCGCTGCGCGTGGGCGCGGCCGGCTGCGGATGGCGCCGCCCGCGGGAGCGGGCCGGGTCGCTGGCGTAAGGGGCCAAGGGCATGGGGCAGCTCCTCTGTATCAATCCCAGAAACCAAAACCCGTTCGGGCCAAGCTCTTCCGCAGGCTCAGGGTGAGCGGCCGTGGTGATTCAGCGCATTTCTCACTCGCTAGCGAAGTGTTTCCGTTCGCCCTGAGGTATCGAAGGGTGAACGGCCCTCACCGTGGCGCGGCCATCCCAGCCTGTCGGATTCGTGCTTCGATACCTCAGCACGAACGGGCTTCTTCACGAGCCAAACGCAATCGGAATCAGGCGCTGCAGGCCTGGATCACCTCGCGCACCAGCGCTTCCGGCGCGGTGCGCTGCACCGCCTGGCCCAGGCCGTCGATGAGCACGAAGCGGATCTCGCCGGCCAGCGCCTTCTTGTCCAGCCGCATCAGCGCCAGCCACTGCTCGATGGGCAGCGACGGCGCCACCACCGGCAGCCCGGCGCGCTCCACCAGCGCGCGCAGCCGCCGCGGGAAGTCGGCCTCCACCATGCCCAGCCGCGCCGACAGCTCCGCCGCCATCACCATGCCGCAGCCCACGGCCTCGCCGTGCAGCCACTCGCCATAGCCCAGGCCGGCCTCGATGGCATGGCCGAAGGTGTGGCCGAAATTGAGGATGGCCCGCAGGTCGGCCTCGCGCTCGTCGGCGGCCACCACCTGGGCCTTGATCTCGCAGCTGCGCCGCACCGCGTGCGACAGCGCCGCCTTGTCCAGGGCGCGCAGCGCGTCCAGGTTCTGCTCGATCCAGTCCAGGAAGGCCGGGTCGGCGATGGGGCCGTACTTGATGACCTCGGCCAGGCCGGCGGAGAGCTCGCGCGGGGGCAGCGTGTCCAGCACGTCCAGGTCGCAGATCACGCGCCGCGGCTGGTAGAAGGCGCCGATCATGTTCTTGCCGCGCGGGTGGTTGATGGCGGTCTTGCCGCCCACCGAGGAGTCCACCTGCGCCAGCAGCGTGGTGGGCACCTGCACGAAGGGCACGCCGCGCATGTAGCAGGCGGCGGCAAAGCCGGTGATGTCGCCCACCACCCCGCCGCCCAGCGCGTACAGCACGGTGCGGCGGTCGCACTCCTGCTCCAGCAGCGCGTCGAAGATCAGGTTGAGCGTGGGCCAGTCCTTGTGGGCCTCGCCATCGGGCAGCACCACCTGCAGCACGCGCTCGTGGTGGGGGCTGAGCGCCTCCTGCAGCCGCTGCGCGTACAGCGGCGCCACGGTGGTGTTGCTGACGATGAGCGCCTGCGCCGCGCGCGGCAGGCCGCTCCAGGAGTCGGGGTCGGACAGCAGGCCGCAGCCGATGCGGATGTCGTAGCCGCGCTCGTCGAGGTCGATGCGCAGGCGGCTCATGGGGACGGAATTCATGGGGAAATTCTAGGCAGGGCCCGGTTCCGGGCCATGTTGGGGGTCGATGGGCGAAGGCACGCACGAGGCATCCACCACGCCGGCAAGCTCCAGCTGCATCAGGATCATCTGCAGCAGCGCCGGCACCGAGGGGCGGCCGGTCTCGATGACGAAATGCGCCGTGCGCAGGTAGACGGGGTCGCGCTCGCGGAAGAGGTCGCGCAGCCGCTTGAGCGGGTCCTTCACCTGCAGCAGCGGGCGCGAGGTGTCGTGGCGCAGACGGCGAAACAGCTCCTCGGGCGTGGAGCGCAGGTAGATCACGTGCGAGCGTTCGCGCAGCAGCTGGCGGTTCTGCTCGCGCAGCGGCGCGCCGCCGCCGGTGGCCAGCACGCAGTCGCCGCCCTGCGTGAGCCGGTCGATCTGCTGGGTTTCCAGGTCGCGGAAGGCCGGCTCGCCGTGCAGCTCGAAGAAGGAGCGGATCGACATGCCGATCTGCGCCTCGATCTCGTGGTCGGAGTCGTGGAAGGGCAGGCTCAGCTGCCTGGCGAGCTGGCGCCCGACGGTGGACTTGCCACCGCCGGGCATGCCGACGAGGGAGATCAGGGGCACGGCGCGGGAGGCGGCTGGAAAGCGCGGCGGGCTGCGAAAAGGCGCGAGTATGACGCGCCGCCACCTCCACGCCGCTGACGCCCCGCTCGCGGCCTCACCGGGCCGGCGCCCGCTCGGCCACCACCTGCGGCGTGATGAACACCAGCAGCTCGGTCTTGCTGCGGGCGCGCACGGTGTCGCGGAACAGCGCGCCCAGCCCCGGCAGGTCGCCCAGCACCGGCACCTTGTTGGCCTCGTGCCGCTCCTCCTCGGCGAGGATGCCGCCCAGCGCCACGGTGCCGCCGTTCTCCACCAGCACCTGCGTGCGCACGCGCTTGGTGTTGATGGCCGGCCCGGTGGGCGTGAGCGCGCCGCGGCTGTCCTTGCTCACCAGCACGTCCAGGATCACGTTGCCTTCGGGCGTGATCTGCGGCGTGACCTCCAGGCGCAGGCTGGCCTTCTTGAACTCGACCTGCGTGGCGCCGCTGGAGGTGCCGGACTGGTACGGGATCTCCTCGCCCTGCTCGATCTCGGCCTTGACCTGGTCGGCCGTGACCACGCGCGGGCTGGAGAGCACGCGCCCGCGGCCGTCGGCCTCCAGCGCCGACAGCTCCAGGTTGAGGAAGCGGTTGGACGCGGCGCGGAACAGCGTCAGGGCGAAGGTGGCGGCCGGCGCGGCCGTGCCCAGCGCGGCGCTGTTGGCCGGCAGGTTGACGAAGCGGGTGTCGTTGTAGGTGGCGGCCGCCCCCTGCCCCGTGGCGGCGCCCACGGCGTTGTAGTTGCCGCCGGGCACGAGGAAGGTGCCGCCGCCCAGGCCGAAGCCGGGGCGGTCGCCCGCGGCGCCGCGCAGGTCCGACAGCCCCAGCCGCGCGCCCAGGGCGCGGCCGAAGCGCTCGTCGGCCTCCACGATGCGGGCCTCGATCAGCACCTGCCGCACCGGGATGTCGATGCGCTCGATCAGCGCGCGCACCGCCTCCAGCCGCGCCGGCACGTCGGTGACGAAGAGCTGATTGGTGCGCGGCTCGAACAGCACGCTGCCGCGCTCGGACAGCATCCGGGTGGCCGGCGGCAGCGGCGCGCCGCCCAGCAGCGGCGCCAGCGCCGCGGCCGTGGCCCCGCCGGGCGCGGGCGCCGGTGCCAGGGCCTGCCCGCCCAGGGCGCGCGCCACCGCCTCGGACTTGGCGTAATTGAGCTGGAAGGCGCGTGTCTGCAGCGGCTCCAGCTCGGCCAGCTTCTTCTGCGTCTCCAGCTCCGCCGCCTCGCGCGCCAGCAGTTCCTCGCGCGTCGCCACCCACACCACGTCGCCGCTGCGGCGCATGGCCAGGCCCTTGGCCTGAAGGATGGTGTCCAGCGCCTGGTCCCAGGGCACGTCCTTCAACCGCAGCGTGACGCTGCCCGTGACACTGTCGCTGGTGACGATGTTGAGCTTGGTGAAATCGGCGATGACCTGCAGCACCGCGCGCACGTCGATGTTCTGGAAATTGAGCGAGAGCTTTTCCCCGCTGTAGCGCGCCTGGGCGGCGGGGCCGGATCGAGGCGCGGGAGCCGTCATGGCCGCCATATCCTGCGCCGCCACTGGCAGGCCCGCGCCCAGCGTCAGCGCCAGGACGCACCGGGAAAGCACCCGTCGGGTCATCGTGCCGTCTCCTGCAGTTCCAGCGTGGCAATGCGCTCGCTCCAGGCGCCCGCGGCGTCGCGCACCAGCTCGCGCAGCGTCAGGGCGCTCTCGGCGATGCGGACGACGCGGCCGGCATGCGGGCCGACATGGTCGCCCAGCTGCACGCGGTACAGCGCGTCCGGCGCCTGCACCAGCGCGTGAAGATGCCCGTCGCGCGCCAGGCTGCCGACCATGCGCAGCGACTCCAGCGTGAAGGCCTCCAGCGGCTCGCGCGGGCGCTGCAGCTCCGCCGCCAGCGCGTCGGACGGCGCGGCCGTGGCCGTGAGACGGCCTGGATCGAACGGGTCCGGCGCCGAGTCGCCCTGGTAGCGCAACGGCTCGAAGACGGGCGGCGGCGCCAGCGGCGGCACGGCGGGCAGCGGAGCGGCCTGCTGCTGCTCGGCGATCCAGTCGCGCAGATCCCGCGGCTCGGCACCACAGCCGGCCAGCCCTGCCACGCCGGCCGCAAGGACCGCGATGCGGGCGCGCCGGATCATGGATGGGCTCCCGAGGAGGCGGCCGGGGCCGGCGGGCTCGACGCGGCGCCGGCTCCGGGCTCGGCGCGGCGATGCGTGCGCGCCGTGGCGTCGAGGACCAGCGCGGCGCCGCCGGCACGGCCCGTGAGCCGCAGCTCGTGCAGGGTCACGGCCGGCTCCAGCGCGGCCACGTCGGCGGCGAAGGCGCCCAGGTCGTGGTAGCGGCCCGACAGGCGCAGCCCGATGCTGCGCTCCAGGCCTTGCGCGCGCGCCTGCGCCGGCTCGGGGCGGATCAGCTCCACCTGCAGCCCCCGCTGCCGGGCCGCCCGGTGCAGCGCCGGTAGCAGCTCCTCGGGCGCTCCGGCCAGCAGCAGCTGCTCTTCCAGCGCCACCACACGCGTTTCCAGCTCCTGCCGCCGGCGCTGCAGCGGCGCAAGCGCCTGAGCCTGGGCCAGCTTGTGCAGGATTTGCTGGCGCAACACGGGCTCACGCCCACGCGCGGCCTCCAGGTCGGCTTCGGCGCTCGCGTTCAGCCCCAGCCACGCCGGCCATCCCACGCCCAAGGCCACCAAGGCGCACAAGCTCCAACGGGGCAGCGGCGGCCAGAGGCCGGGCTCCCTGAGATCGAGGCCGCGGAAGGGCGCCCGGGCCCAGGCCAGGGCGACGGGCATGCCGGACAGGGACTGGCGTGTCATGGCGGACGGGGTCAGGAGACGGGTACGGCAGGCGGATGCGAGGCCGGCGCGGACGCGGCCGGGCCGGCCGGCGCATCCGCCTGCGCGCGCTGCAGCCGCAGCTCCAGCGTGAAGTCGAAGCGCCCGCCCGGCTCACGGCCGGGCATGGGAGCCGTGGCTTGCAGCTCCACCAGCGCCGGTTGCTGCAGCACCGGGGCTGCCTGCGCCAGCCGCTGCAGCAGGGTCGCCACCTCGGCGCTGCCCAGCGCCACGCCTTGCAGCGCCACCACGTCGCCCGCCTGGCGCAGCGCCGTCAGCTGCACGCCGGCCGGCAGGTGTTGCGCCAAGGCCTCGAACAGCTGCGCGGGGCGACGGCGTTCGAGTTGCAGGGCCTGCAGCGCCTGCTCGCGCCGCTGCAGCGCGGCCATGCCGGCCTGCACCTGTCTCACTTCGCGCAGCTGGGCATCGAGCCGGGCCACCTCGGCCGACAGCAGCTCGTTGCGCCGCTGCTGCCCCGCCAAACGCTGCTGCTGCAGGGCGTAGCCCAGAGCCGCCATGAACAGTCCCAGCCCCGCTGCCGCGGCGATGGCGCGCCGGAACGCCTGACGCTGCCGGCGGCGCCGGAGCTCGCGGTGGGGCAGCAGGTTGAGCAGCATCACGGCAGGAAGCGGCGCAGCGCCAAGCCGCAAGCCTTGAGACAGCCCGGCGCCTCGCGCAACGCACGGGCTGCAGGCACCGCCGGCCCGAAGCTCATGGCCTCGAAGGGATTGGCCAGGCGCGTTTCGAAACCGGTGAGCTGCCCCACGCGCACCTGCAGCCCGGGCAAGGCCGCGGTGGCGCCAGCCAGCACCACGCCGCGCACGTGGTGGCACGGGCTGCTGGTGAAGCCGATCTGCAGTGCGCGCGCCAGCTCCTGCGCCAGGCCGTCCACGAAGCCGGCTTGCAGTTCCGGCGTGATGGCCTCGGGCAAGGTGCCGGCCCGCTTCAGCCGCTCGGCCTCCTCGAAACCCAGCCCACACTGCCGGGCGATGAGCCGCGTGAGCTGCGCGCCGCCCACGGGCAGGTCGCGCTCGTGGAGCAGTTCCTCGCCGCGCAGCAGCTTGAGCGTGGTGGAGAAGGCGCCGATCTCGAACAGGGCCAGCGGCATCGCGCCACCCGGCCCGTCCTGCCCGGAGCTGCCCGGTGCCGCCTGGAGCACCGCGGCTTGGTCCTCAGCCGCCCAGACGGCCGCGATGCGCGCCAGGGCACGGTGCGCGGCATGAGAGGCCATGTCCAGCACCACGGCTTCAAGCCCGGCGGCCTCGGCCAGGCCCTGGCGGTCCTGCACCCGGTCCTGGCGTGCGGCAGCCACCAGCACCTCGACTTCGCCGGCAGCCGCCGCGGGGCCGAGCACGCAGAAGTCCAGGCAAGCCTCGTCCGCGGCGAATGGCAGGTGCTGTTGCGCCTCGGCGGCCACCTGCAGCTCCAGCGCCCGCTCCGGCAGCCCGGCCGGCAACCGCAAGCGCTGCGTGACGACGCTGGAAGCCGGCAACGCCAGCGCCACCCGGCGCGTGCGCGTGCCGCTGTGCTGCACCGCGCGCCGCACGGCTTCGGCCACGGCGTCGAAGGCCTCGATCTGGCCATCGTTCATCCAGCCCTTGTCCAGCGTCTCGTGCGCCAGATGCTCCAACACCGGCTGCTGCGGGGTGCCGCCCAGCTCGACAAGGCGCACGCTGGTGTCGCCTAGATCCAGGCCAAGCAGGGGCGGACACGCGGCTTTGCCGCGCCACCGATGCAGCCAGGCCTGGACTTCGGACTTCACGGCAGTTGCAATGTATCCATAAGTAACTTCATGCTAAGCCGGTTTGTGCGCTGCAGCACTAAGGGAAAGACCGGCTGACAGCCGCAAGCCGCGCACACCCAGCGGGCCGGGGATTGCAGCGCGCCGCCAAGTGCCCAAAGGGCCGCTTTCTATAATTGACGTCCCTTGCCTGGCCGAGCCCGCCTCATGAACGAACCCGGGCGTCCGCCCTCCTCCGATTCCTCCCCCGCCCACCGCAGTCCCTTGTCGCGCTGGTTGCTGCGTCCGCTGATGCTGGTGCTGGGCGCGTGCACGGCGCTGGCGTTGTCGCTGGCGGTGCTGGCGGTCATCGCGCTGGCGGTGGCCTACCCGCAGCTGCCCAATCTCGACGGGCTCACCGACTACCGCCCCAAGCTGCCCATGCGCGTGTACTCGGCCGACGGCGTGCTGCTGGGCGAGTTCGGCGAGGAGCGGCGGCGCTTCATGCCCATCGCGCAGACGCCGAAGGTGATGCAGGACGCGGTGCTGGCCATCGAGGATGCGCGCTTCTACCAGCATGGCGGCGTGGACTACCTGGGCGTGCTCCGCGCCGGCCTGGCCAACTTCGGCGAGGCCAAGAGCCAGGGCGCCTCCACCATCACCATGCAGGTGGCGCGCAACTTCTATCTCTCCAGCGAGAAGACCTTCACGCGCAAGCTCTACGAGATCCTGCTCGCGCTCAAGATCGAGCGGCAGCTCAGCAAGGAACGCATCCTGGAGCTGTACATGAACCAGATCTACCTCGGACAGCGCGCCTACGGCTTCGCCGCCGCGTCCGAGACCTACTTCGGCAAGACGCTGGACAAGGTCAGCGTGGCCGAGGCGGCGATGCTGGCCGGCCTGCCCAAGGCGCCCTCGGCCTACAACCCCATCGCCAACCCGCGCCGCGCCACCATCCGGCAGCAGTACATCATCGAGCGCATGCTCGACGGCGGCTTCATCACGCAGGCGCAGTACGAGGAGGCCAAGCGTGAGCAGCTGCACTACCGCACGCCGCAGGACGTGGCCGTGCACGCCGAGTACGTGGCCGAGACCGCGCGCCAGCTCATGTTCAGCCGCTACGGCGAGGAGGCCTACACGCGCGGCTTCAACGTGCAGCTCACGCTGCATGCCGATGACCAGCGCGCGGCCTACCAGGCGCTGCGCCGCGGCCTGCTGGACTATGAGCGCCGCCAGGTCTACCGCGGCCCCGAGGCCTACGTGAACCTGCCCGCGGACCCCAAGGAGCTGGACCTGCGCATTGCCGAGGCCCTCAACGAGCACCCGGACAACGACGACCTGCGCGCCGCGGTGGTGCTGGAAGCCTCGCCGCGCAAGGTGGTGGCGGTGCTGCAGTCGGGTGAGTCCATCACCGTCACCGGCGACGGGCTCAAGCCCGTGGCCTCGGGGCTGTCGGACAAGGCCGCGGCGCAGAAGCAGATCCGCCGCGGCGCGGTGGTGCGCGCCATCAAGGGGGCCAGGGACAACTGGACGCTGACGCAGCTGCCCGAGGTCGAAGGCGCCTTCGTGGCGCTGGACCCGCGCGACGGCTCCGTGCGCGCCCTGGTCGGCGGCTTCGACTGGCGCAAGAACAAGTTCAATCACGTCACCCAGGCCTGGCGCCAGCCGGGCTCCAGCTTCAAGCCCTTCATCTACTCCGCGGCGCTGGAAAAGGGCTTCACGCCCGCCACCGTGGTCAATGACGCGCCACTGTTCTTTGACGCCGGCACGACCGGCTCGCAGCCCTGGGAGCCCAAGAACTACGACGGCACCTTCGACGGTCCGATGACGCTGCGCCGCGCGCTGGCCAAGTCCAAGAACATGGTGTCCATCCGCGTGCTGCAGCATGTGGGCACGCACACGGCGCAGCAGTGGGTCACGCGCTTCGGCTTCGAGGCCGAGCGCCATCCGGCCTACCTGACGATGGCACTGGGCGCGGGCTCGGTGACGCCCATGGAAATGGCCAGCGCCTACGGCGTGTTCGCCAACGGCGGCCATCTGCTCAATCCGGTGCTGATCCGCCGCATCACCGACGCCGACGGCCGCGTGCTGCACGACAGCCCGCCCCAGGCGCTCGCGGAGGACAACCGCGTCATCAGTGCGCGCAACGCCTTCGTGATGGACAGCCTGCTGCAGGAGATCACGCGCTCGGGTACCGCCGCCAAGGCGCAGGCCACGCTCAAGCGCCCGGACCTCTACGGCAAGACCGGCACCACCAACGACGCGATGGACGCCTGGTTCGCCGGCTTCCAGCCCTCGCTGGTGGCGGTGGTGTGGATTGGTTACGACCAGCCGCGCAAGTTGGGCGACCGTGAAACCGGCGGCGGGCTGGCGCTGCCGGTGTGGATTGAGTTCATGGGCCGGGCGCTGCGCAGCGTGCCGGTGCAGGAGATGGAGCCGCCGCCGGGCGTGGTCAATCTGGGCGGCGAGTGGTACTACGAGGAATACGCCCACGGCGAAGGCGTGCGCGGCGTGGGCCTGGGCGATGGGGCGCCAAGCCAGGGCCAGAGCCCGGGCGCGGCACCCACGCCTGCGGAGGAGGAGCGCAACAGCATCCTGGACCTGTTCAGGCGCTGAGCCGGCCCGCTCGGCTCCACGCACACGACGCCGGCGCGCTTGCCGGCGTCGCCGTTTTCAGCGCGGGCTCAGGGCTGGAAGCGCAGCGGCTTGCCGCCCTGGCTGCTGGCGGAGTCGGACAGCACGTCGAAGAAGTCGCGGCCCTCGCGCTCGATCCAGCGGCCGTTCACATGCTTGAAGTGGTAGCCGCCGCTGCGCGCGGCCAGCCACAGCTCCTGCAGCGGCGGCTGGGTGTTGAGCACGATCTTGCTGCCATTGGGAAACGACAGCTCCAGCAGGCCGCCGGTGCGCGCGGTGTCGACGTCAATCACGTCGTCCTGCAGCCAGCGGTCGATCTGCGCCTCCACGCTGGCCAGTACGGCATGGCTGAGGCGGTGGTAGTCGGCGTCGGAAAGCCGGTCCGCGGGGGTATCGCTCATGGGGGTCGGTAAAATTTCGAGATGAATACGAAGTCCCGAACGAGTGTAGCGGCGCGCCGTAGCCGCTCTGCGGCCAAGCTGCTGCTGGCCATGGGTGCATTGGCCAGCTTCGCGGCCTGCGGCCAGAAGGGGCCGCTGCGGCTGCCCGAGAACAAGCCTGCGGCAGCACCGGCCGCCACGCCGGCGGCTTCCGCCCCCGCCACCCCTTCGGGAGCCGCCCAATGAGCACCCTGCCCGGATCACCCTTCCTGCAGCGCCGCGCCGACGGACGGCTGTATTTCGAGGACTGTGCGCTGGACGAGCTGGCGCGCGAGCATGGCACGCCGCTGTACGTCTACTCGCGCAGCGCCATGCGCGCCGCGCTGTCGGCCTATGAGAGCGCCCTGGCCGGCCGTGCGCACCTGCTGTGCTACGCCATGAAGGCCAATTCGAGCCTGGCGGTGCTGCAGCTCTTCGCGCAGGCCGGCTGCGGCTTCGACATCGTCTCCGGCGGCGAGCTCCAGCGCGTGCTGGCCGCCGGCGGCGACCCTGCCAAGGTCGTGTTCTCCGGCGTGGGCAAGACGCCGGCCGAGATGGGCCAGGCCCTGCAGGCGGGCGTGCGCTGCTTCAACGTCGAGAGCGAGGCGGAACTCGACAAGCTCTCGCAGGTGGCCCGTGCCCTGGACCGGCGCGCGCCGGTGAGCCTGCGCGTCAACCCGGACGTGGATGCCAAGACGCACCCCTACATCTCCACCGGGCTCAAGGGCAACAAGTTCGGCATCAGCCACCAGCGCGCGCTGGACGTGTACCGGCACGCGGCGTCGCTGCCGGGCATCGAGGTGGTGGGCATCGATTGCCACATCGGCTCGCAGATCACGGAGATCGATCCCTACCTGGACGCGCTGGAGCGCGTGCTGGACCTGGTCGAAGCGGTGGAGGCGCAAGGCATCCGGCTGCATCACCTGGACCTGGGCGGCGGTCTGGGCATCACCTACACCGACGAAGCCCCGCCCGCGCCCGATGCGCTGGTCGCGGCGCTGCTGGAACGCATCGACGCGCGGGGCCATGGCCATCGCGAGATCCTGCTGGAGCCCGGGCGTTCGCTGGTGGGCAACGCCGGCGTGCTGCTGACCGAGGTGCAGTACCTCAAGCCCTCGGAAGTCGAAGGCAAGCATTTCTGCATCGTCGATGCCGCCATGAACGACCTCATGCGCCCGGCGATGTACGAGGCCTACATGGCCATCGTCCCCTGCGCCGAGCGGGCTGACGTGCCGGTGGAGACCTGGGACGTGGTAGGCCCGGTGTGCGAGTCCGGCGACTGGCTGGGGCGTGAGCGCGTGCTGGCGGTGCGCGAGGGCGACGTGCTGGCCATCCTGTCAGCCGGCGCCTACGGCATGAGCATGGCGAGCAACTACAACACCCGGCCGCGCGCAGCGGAGGTGATGGTCGAGGGCCGCAGCGCCTGGTGCATCCGCGAGCGCGAGAAGATCGAGGACCTGTTCGCGGGCGAGCGGCTCATCGGCTGAGCCCACGATCTTCGGACGCAAAGCAGCCGCCGCGCCTGCAGAGGCCCGGCGGCTTTCTTGCGCCCGTGTTGCACGGACAACCATGCAACAAAAAAGGCGCCCCAGAGGGCGCCTTGAAAGCAAAGGCCGGACGGGCCAACCCGCAATTTCTGATTCTGAAGATCAGAAGGCCTTGCGCAGGCCGACTTGGAAGACGCGCTTCTCGTTGACGTCGTTCTTGGCGTCGCCGGTGGCTTGGGCGTAGCCCGCGTACACCGTCGTCAGCTTGGACAGCGAGTACTGGCCAACCACGCCGAACTTGCCGATCGTCTCGTCGCCGCCGCCGATGATGTCGTACTTGGCACGAGAGTAGTTGGCGCCGACGGTGACGGCACCGAAGGGCACCGAGGCGCCCACCGTGTAGGAGGTCAGCTTGTCGATATCGGTCGCGCCGCCAATGCTGCCCAGACCCAGCGTGTTGCCGGCCGAGAAGCTCGGATCCTTGAGCCGCTGGGCACCGGCAAACACCTTGACCACGCCAAAGTCGTAGTTCGCGCTGAGGGTCAGCAGCTTGTTGACGTTTTCGTCGTCAGTGAAGCGCTTGCCAAATTCGTACGACAGCGCCACGTTCAGCGGGCCGTTGGCGTAGACGCCCTTCAGGCCTTGATAGCGGTCAGCCGTGCCTTCGCCAGCAGCCACCATGCCCTGCACGCGGAAGCCCGCGAAGCTCGGCGAGATGTACTGGACGGCGTTGTCGACGCGCACGTTGTCGATGAACAGCGGCACGGAAGCGGCGCCGGTCGGGTTCGCCAGCGAGGCGCCGCCGATGTTGAAGTACGTGCCCGGGTTCAGCACCGTGGTGTTGCCGAACGGGTTGCCGACGGACAGCGTCTCGTCGTGCAGGGTGTACTGACGGCCCAGGCGCACTTCACCCAGCGTGGTGGAAGCCAGCGACACGAAGGCCTGACGGCCGAACAGGCGGCTGCTTTGCTGCGAACGGCCGTCATCAGCACCGAAGCCCGACTCCAGCACCACGTTGGCCTTCAGGCCGGAACCCAGGTCTTCCGACACGCGCAGGCCCCAACGCGAACCCGGGCCGTAAGCGGTGCCGTCGCTCAGACGGGTGGTCTTCGCGCCTGCGAAGGGAGAGTCTTCGCCCGACTTGACATGCTGGACGCTCAGGTCCACCAGACCGTACAGCGTGACCGACGACTGGGCCGAAGCAGCACCGGCGAACGCACCCAGCGTGGCCAGGGCGATCAGAGATTTCTTCATTTGCAGTATCTCCAGGGTTGTTGACAAGAGGTCCCGATACGGCGCTCCAAAAGACGAAGCGCTTGAGTGCTGATCAGGCCCACCTCCTCAGCGGAAGCTGACGCTATTGCACCAGAGGGACTTTCGGGTTGCCAAGGAAAGCGGCCAAAAAGCGGCCAATCCTGTTGTCTGGACACAACGCGACTGTCCCGGTCGCAGCGGTGCCATACTTCCAGGCCCACCGCCCGTCACATGCCTCATGTCCCGCTCGCTCAGTCCTCTCGATCTCTGGCTGACCTCGCTTGACCGTGCTCTTCGTACCGTTACCAGTAGCGTGCACGCGGCGCAGTCCGCCCCGGTCACAGACGGTGCAGCCGCCGCGCAAGCTCAGCCCTTGAGTGACGAGGAGCGGCGCCAGGCCGGAGCGCTCATGCGTGTGAATCATGTAGGTGAGGTATGCGCGCAGGCGCTGTACCAGGCACAGGCACTCACGGCGCGCTCGCCAGCTCTGCGTGAACAGATGGCCCAGGCGGCACGCGAGGAAATCGACCACTTGGCATGGACCCAACAGCGGCTGGACGAGTTGAGTTCGCGGCCCAGCCTTCTCAATCCACTGTGGTACGCAGGGGCCTTCGGCATCGGGTTGCTGGCGGGTCGGCTGGGCGACCGGGTCAGCCTAGGCTTCGTAGTGGAAACCGAGCGTCAGGTGGAGCAGCACCTGGCCAGCCACCTGCAGCGGCTGCCTGACGGCGATGTTGCCTCGCGCGCCATCGTTAAGCAGATGAAGGAAGACGAGGCGCGCCATGCCGACACCGCGCTGGCGGCCGGCGGCATGGAACTGCCTGCCCCGGTACGCGGGCTCATGCGTGTTGCGGCCAAAGTCATGACGACCACGGCGCACTACATCTAAGCCTGAATAAATTGCCTGAGGCAAAACGTCTCACTTCAGCGAGGCACTTTGGCTCAGCTTGCATGGAGTCCAAGCGCCCTCTTCGGTGGCCCACCAGGCTCGCTCCGGTAACTCTTGAGTTTCAGAGTTCGACGATTTCGTAGCCCGTTGTCACGTCGGCCGTGCGGCCCAGCATGATGGTCGCCGAACAGTATTTTTCGTGCGACAGCGCGATGGCGCGCTCCACCGCCGCTACAGGCAACTTGCGGCCACTGACAATGAAGTGCAGGTGGATCTTGGTGAAGACTTTGGGATCGGTGGCTGCGCGCTCGGACGTCACCTTCAGCTGACAACCACTGACTTCGTGGCGCCCGCGCTTCAGGATTAGTACCACGTCGTACGCAGTGCAAGCGCCGGCCCCCGCCAACAGGGTCTCCATCGGACGCGGCGCCAAGTTGCGGCCGCCGCCCTCGGGGGCACCATCCATGGTCAGCAGGTGACCGCTACCCGTTTCGGCCACGAAAGCCATGCCGCTGGCGGGTACCCAGTTGATCGTGCATTCCATCATCACAAGCCCCGCAGCGGGGGCATCCAGGCTGAAAGCGTGCATTCTGCAATGCAGCGTGCCCAGCGCTTGCGTGTGAGACGAGGGTTTTTGCGGATGGAGATATTGCAGCGCACCAGAAATCCAGATACACTGAAGGCGTTGTCTGCATCGGGAGATACCCGAAGTTGGCAGACGCAGGTTGTCTCCTCCACCTCCTCCATTGGTGGATTCAAGCCCAGGGCAAACACCCTGGGCTTTTTTTTGGCCGTCCTGCAGCCCAGTCTGGCTGGGTACGCAAGGTTGGCGCGCCATGGAAAGGGCTGTGCTTCAGTCGAGCTCCGCAGGCACCTGCTCAGGACCGCCAAGTGGCGGCGCTTATGATCCGGCGCCCTGTTGTCGTTACATCCTGAGGAGTTTCGCCCATGGTCGGCCGCCGACCCCCTGTACAGCGCCACAAGGCCGCGGCCCCCGCGCCGGATTACCTGAAGAAGATCCTGACCGCCAAGGTCTACGACGTGGCGGTGGAGTCCCCGCTCGATTCCGCACGCAGCCTCTCGCGGCGCCTGGGTAACCAGGTTTTGCTCAAGCGTGAGGATCAGCAACCGGTGTTCAGCTTCAAGCTGCGCGGCGCCTACAACAAGATGGCGCACCTTTCGCCCGAGCAACTGGCGCGCGGCGTCATCTGTGCCTCTGCAGGCAACCACGCGCAGGGCGTGGCGCTGGGGGCAAAGCGGCTGGGCTGCAAGGCAGTGATCGTGATGCCCGTGACCACTCCGCGCGTCAAGGTGGAAGCCGTTCAGCAGTTGGGCGGCGAGGTGGTCCTGCATGGCGACAGCTACTCCGATGCCGCATTGCACGCCAGCGTGCTGGAAAAGGAACGAGGTCTGACCTTCGTCCACCCCTTCGACGACCCGGATGTGATCGCCGGCCAGGGCACCATCGCCATGGAGCTCCTGCGTCAGCACCAGGGGCCGCTGGACGCCGTGTTCGTGGCCATCGGCGGCGGCGGTCTCATCAGCGGCGTGGCGGCCTACATCAAGGCGGTGCGCCCGGAGATCAAGGTCATTGGTGTCCAGACCACCGATTCCGACGCCATGGTGCGCTCGGTGCGGGCGAAGAAGCGCGTGCAGCTCAGCGACGTGGGGCTCTTTGCCGATGGCACCGCCGTCAAGCTCGTGGGCGAGGAAACCTTTCGCCTGACACGGGAGCTGGTCGACGACTTCGTGGTGGTGGACAACGACGAGGTCTGCGCCGCCATCAAGGACGTGTTCCAGGACACGCGCAGCATCGTCGAGCCTTCCGGCGCCATGGGCGTGGCGGCCATCAAGAAATACGTCGAGCAGCACAAGCTCAAGGGCTGCACCTTCGCCGCCATCACATGCGGCGCCAACATGAACTTCGACCGCCTGCGCTTTGTGGCCGAGCGCGCGGAGGTGGGGGAGCATCGCGAGGCACTGTTCGCCGTGACGATTCCCGAGGAGCGGGGCTCGTTCCGGCGCTTCTGCGAACTCATCGGCACGCCGGCGCATCCGCGCCAGGTTACCGAGTTCAACTACCGCATCTCCGACCAGCAGCTGGCGCATGTGTTCGTGGGCATCGCCATCAACAAGCGCGAGGAGGCGGAGAAGCTCGCACGCAGCTTCGAGCGCCATGGCTTCGCCACCGTGGACCTCACCGACGACGAGCTGGCCAAGCAGCATGTGCGCCACATGGTGGGCGGGCGCTCCGAACTCGCGCGCGACGAACGGCTGTTCCGCTTCACCTTTCCCGAACGGCCCGGGGCATTGATGCGGTTCCTGGAGGCCATGCAACCGGACTGGAACATCAGCCTCTTCCATTACCGCAACCAGGGCGCCGACTACGGCCGCATCCTGGTCGGCATCCAGGTGCCCCGCGGTGATCGCCCGGCGCTGCGGCGCTTCCTCGATGCGCTGGACTATCCCTACGTGGACGAAACCGACAACCCGGTGTACCGGCTGTTCCTGCGCTGAGGGCCGCCTCCTCTGTGCGCTAGCGCGGAGCCGGCGCCACCCGAGCCTAAACGGTCCGGATGCGCCGCGAGCCTCAGCCGTTGGGCTCCTGCGCGGGCTCGGCCATGGGCGGCGGCTCCACCTCTTGCTGCGGCATCGGCATGTCCTGCGGCGGGATAGGCTGCCGCGGTACGCCTTGAGGCGGCATGCCTTGAGGCATGGGCTGCGCCGCCTGTCCGGGCGGCAGATTGCGCGGCGTTGCCGTACCGCCCATGGGCATTGGCGTGCGGGCCGCCGGCGCAGTGGCGGCCTCCTCACTGCCTGCCGGCGGCAGCACGCCGGTGCTGGCCGCAGGGGGTGGGGGCAAGTCCAATTGAATCTGGGCGTCACCGCCGCGTGGCCCCAGCGCCGCACCGCGCGTACGCACCGACTGCAGCACGTAACGGTCATCCACGGCCGCGCCGACGCGGTAGGTACGCGCAGGCTTGCCGTCCACGGCGATCAGCGCCAAGCCCTGGGTGTCGCCACCGCTGCGCGGCGCCACCACACCCACGAGCTGGAAGCGGCCCGCGTCCGGTGACACCGCCGGCGCCTCTTCAGTCGCCGGCGCACGCTGGCCCAACAGCCGGCCCAGATCACCGCGCGCGCCCGCGGCGGTAGACACCGCCACCGCCTGCGCCGGCACGGCCGGAGCGCGCGCTCCCAGCCGCAGGGCCCAGAACACGACGGTGGCGGCCACTGCGGCCCAGAGAACGAAGGCGACCAGGCGGGCTTGCATGCGCCGATTATCATGGCCGCTTTTGACTCGTGTGCCCGCCATGCCCGTTTCTTCGTCCGTTCCGCGCCGCCAGCGCGGCTTCACGCTCATCGAGCTGATGGTGGTGCTGGTCATCATCGGCGTGCTCGCTGCGCTGATCGTGCCCAATGTCCTCAACCGCGCCGACGACGCCCGCGTCACCGCCGCGCGCACCGACGTCAACAACCTGATGCAGGCGCTCAAGCTCTACAAGCTGGACAACCTGCGCTACCCCGAAGCCTCCCAGGGCCTGGAAGCCCTGGTGACCAAGCCCACCACCGGCACCGTGCCGCCCAACTGGCGCTCCTACCTGGAGAAGCTGCCCAATGACCCCTGGGGACGCCCCTACCAGTACGTCAATCCGGGCGTGAAGGGCGAGGTCGATGTCTTCAGCTTCGGCGCCGACGGCCAGCCCGGCGGCGAGGGCAACAACGCCGACATCGGCTCCTGGCAGTAAGCCGCCCCGGCGGCACACACCGCCCCTCCACCGTTTCCCCGCCCGCCCTCATGAACCGGCAGCGCGGCTTCACGATCATCGAGCTGATGGTGGTGATTGCGATCATCGCCATCGCCGCCGGCGTCAGCAGCCTGGCGCTGCGCGACGCCGACGCCAAGACGCTGGACCAGGAAGCCTCGCGGCTGTCCGCGCTGCTGGAATCGGCCCGCGCCCAGGCCCGCGCCGCCGGGTTGCCGGTGCGCTTCGAGCTGGCCTCGCAGGGCAGCACCGATGGCGACGCCTTTCGCTTCGTGGGCCTGCCGCCGGCGGTGAAGATGCCCACGCGCTGGCTGGATGAGCGCACCAGCGCCGAGATCGTGGGTGCGCGTGCGCTGCGCCTGGGCCCTGAGCCGCTCATCGGCGCGCAGCGCATCGTGCTGCGGCTGCAGCAGCGCAGCCTGGTGCTGGCCACCGACGGGCTGGGACCGTTCGCCATGGTGGAGAGCGGCAAGCCATGAAGCGCGCCGCGGCGGGCTTCACGCTCATCGAGGTGCTGGTGGCGCTGGCCATCGTGGCCATCGCGCTGGGCGCGGGCATGAAGGCGGCCGGCGCACTGGGCAGCAACGCACAGCGCCTGGCCGACGTCAGCGCCGCGCAGTGGTGCGCCGAGAACCAGCTCACCGAACTGCGGCTGGCGCGCCAGTTTCCCGGCGTGGGCGACACGGACTTTGCCTGCGAGCAGCTGGGCCGCCGCTACGGCGGGATGATGAAGGTGCGGCCGACGCCCAATCCGAATTTCCGGCGCGTGGACGCGCTGGTGAGCGACGAGGCCGGACAGACGCTGCTGGTGCTCTCCACCATCCTCCCGAGGTACTGAACGATGCGACGCGCGCGCGCGGGCGGCTTCACGTTGGTGGAAGTGCTGGTCGCCCTGGTGGTGATGTCGGTGATGGCCGGCCTGGCCTGGCGCGGCATCGACGGCCTGGCCCGCGCGCGCGAGGCCACCCAGTTCAACTTCGAAGCCACCGAGCGGCTCAACACCGTGCTGGCGCAGTGGCAGGCCGACCTGGAAGCGCTGTACGAGACGCCGGGCGTGCCCGCCTTGAGCTTTGACGGCGCCACGCTGCGCCTGACGCGTGCCACCGAGGACGGCGTGCAGCTCGTGGCCTGGCAGTTGCGCGGCCAGCGCTGGCTGCGCTGGGCCAGCCCCGTGGTGCAGCGCTTCGGCGATCTGCAGGAGCACTGGATGCGCAGCCAGCAGCTGCTGGGCAACGAACCCAACCAGCTGCTGCTGCTGGAGGGCGTCAATGGCATCCAGGTCTATTTCTATCGCCGCAACGGCTGGAGCAACGCCCAGTCCAGCGCCGACGTGGTGAACCTCGACCCCAACAGCGCAGCGGGCGGCCAGCAGCGCGTCGAGCTGCCCACGGGCGTGCGGCTGGTGCTCACGGTGACGCGGCCGCGCCCGGGCACGATCACGCGCTCCATTGCGCTGGGACCGCAGGCCACCTCATGACGCCATCAGCCCTCCCTGCTGCCGCCACGGCAAGCCCGGTATCCCGTCGCCTGGCGCCGAACCGCGCCCGGGCCCGGCGGCAGTCGGGCGCGGCGCTGCTGGTGGCGATGGTGCTGGTGACGGTGGTCAGCACGCTGGCGGCCGGCATGGTGTGGCAGCAGTGGCGCGCGGTGGAGATCGAGGCGGCCGAGCGCGCGCGCGCCCAGTCGGCCTGGATCCTCAATGGCGCGCTGGACTGGGCGCGGCTGATCCTGCGCGAGGATGGGCGCACCAGCCAGGTGGACCATCTGGGTGAGCCCTGGTCCGTGCCGCTGGCCGAGGCGCGGCTGTCCACCTTCCTGGCCGCCGAGCGCAGCGGCAACGCCGATGACGGCCCGGAGGCTTTCCTCTCCGGCGAGATTGCCGATGCCCAGTCGCGCTACAACCTGCGCAACCTGGTGAAAGCGGACGGCGAGATCGACAAGGACCAGGTCGTCGTGCTGCAGCGCTTGCTGACCAACGCGTCGCTGTCGCCGGGACTGGCGCCGCAACTGGCCGAACAGCTGCGCCAGGCCCTGGCCGAAGTGCCGGAGGCGCAGGCGCCGCTGGCGCCGCGCAGCATCGACCAGCTGGGCTGGCTGGGGGTGGACGAAGCCACCCGCGCCAAGCTGGCTCCCTGGATCGTGCTGCTGCCCGTCACCGGCACCAAGGTCAACCTCAACACCGCGCCACGCGAGGTACTGGCCGCCGTCGTCGTCGGGCTGGACCTGGGCAGCGCCCAGCGCTTGGTCCAGGCCCGCGAGCGCTCGCCGTTCGGCGACGTCAACGATGCCAAGGCGCTGTTTTCCTCCAGCAACCCGCAACCCAAGTTCGACTACACCAGCGTCAGCACCAACTACTTCGAGGTGCGCGGCCGGTTGCGGCTGGGCGAGCAGGTGCTGGAGGAGCGCTCGCTGGTGCGGCGCGACCGGGACGTGGTGACCATCCGGCGCGAGCGCGTCAACACCACGTCGGCCCCGGCAGGGTCCGCCACGGCAACGCGTTAACGTGGCTGTTACGCAACTGCGGTAGCCTGCCGCCCCGTGCGCCGGCACGGCCGCCGTCAAATTGCCGCAACGCAGCAAACTCGTTAGCCTCGACTCACATGTCCATCCTCGTGGTTCAGATCCCGCCCCGCGAACGCCTGGGCGCCGACGGCGGCGCAGCGGCGGCCCGCGGCGGCGACTTCGCTTATGTCCTGAGTCCTGATGGACTGGCCGTGGGCAGCAGCGGCCGCTGTGCCGCGGCGCTGTTGCCGCGCGCCGACACGGTGCTGGCGCTGCTGGCCGACACCGACTGCAGCTGGCTGCGCGCCACGCTGCCCAAGGCCCCGGCCGGCAAGCTGCGCGCGGCGCTGCTGGGGCTGTTGGAGGAATCGCTGCTGGACGACCCGGAGCTGGTGCACCTGGCGCTGGCGCCCAAGGCCACGCCCGGCGAACCGACCTGGATCGCCGCGACGCACCGCCCCTGGCTGGTGGCGCAGCTGGCGCAGCTCGAAGGCGCGGGCCATCCCGTGGAACGCGTGCTGCCCGCGGCCTGGCCCGATGCGACGCAGCCCCATGGCCACTTCAGCACCGTGCCGGGCGACGATCCGCAGGCGCCACTGCGGCTGACCTGGTGCGACGGCGACGGTGTCACGGCGCTGCGCCTGCAGGGCAGCATGGCGCGCCAGCTGCTGGCACGCTGGCAGGAGCAAGGCGCGCGCTGGACGGCCTCGCCCGCCGCCGCGGCCGAGGCCGAGCGCTGGCTGGGCGCGCCGGTGCAGTTGCTCAGCGACGAGGAGCGCGCCCTGGAGGCGGCCCGCTCGCTGTGGAACCTGCGCCAGTTCGACCTGGCGCCCCAGCACCGCGGCATGCTCGCCCTGCGCGATGCCTGGCGCCAGTTCCGCAGCCCGCCCTGGCGGCCGGTGCGCTGGGGGCTGGTGTCGCTGGCCGCAGCCCAGCTGTTGGGCATGAACCTCTATGCCTGGAAACTGCACTCGGGCATCGAGCAGCGGCGCCTGGCCATGGAGCAGGTGCTGCGCGCTTCTTTTCCGCAGGTGCGCGCGGTGCTGGACGCGCCGCTGCAGATGGACCGCGAGACGCAGGCGCTGCGCGCCGCCGCCGGCCGGCCTGGGGAAGCCGACGTCGAATCGCTGCTTTCCGCCGCCGCACTGGCCTGGCCGGAAGGACGACCGCCGCTGGAGGGACTGCGCTTCGAGCCCGGCCGGCTGACGCTGCCGGCCGCCGGCTGGAGCCCGGCCGAGATCGAGAATTTCAAAGCCCAGCTGCGGCCCGGCGGCTGGGTGGTCGAGGCCGCTGAGGGCCGCCTCACGCTGCGGCCGGAGGGCGGTGCATGAACGCCGTGGCCACCCGTGAACAGCTCACCCAGCGCCTGACCGTCTGGCGCGACAAGTTGCGCGCGCGCTGGCGCGCCCTGGCCCCGCGCGAGCGGCGGCTGCTCAGCGTGGCCGGCGCGCTGCTGGGCGTGCTGCTGCTGTGGCTGCTGGCCGTGCAGCCGGCCTGGCGCACCCTGCGCGAGGCGCCGGTCGAGATCGACCGCCTGGAGGCCCAGCTGCAGCGCATGCAGCGCCAGGCCGCCGAGGTGCGCGAGCTGCGCGCCACGCCGCCCGTACCGGCGGCGCAGGGCGTGGAAGCGCTGCGCTCGGCCACACAGCGCCTGGGCGAGCGTGCCAAGCTGACCGTGGCCGGTGATCGCGCCACGGTCACGCTCACCGGCGTCGAGGGCGAGCAGCTGCGCGACTGGCTGGCCGAGGTGCGCAACGGCGCGCGCGCGCGCCCGGTGGAAATGCAGCTCACGCGCGCCGGGCAGGGCTTCAGCGGCAACGTGGTGCTCGCCCTCGGGGGTACGCCTTGAGGCGCGGGCTGTCCTGGCCGCGCCGCGGCACTGCGCGCACCGACACGCTGGCGCAGGCCGAAGCCACGCTCACGGCGCAGGCCTGGCAGCGGCTGCACCGCGCCAGCCGGCGCTGGGCGCTGTGGGGCGGCCTGGTCGGCGCGCTGCTGGCCCTGGTGCTGTTCGCCCCGGCGGCCTGGCTGGCGCAGGCCCTGGCTTCGGCCAGCAATCAGCGCGTGCTGCTGGCGCAGCCGCGCGGCACGCTGTGGGACGGCAGCGCGGTGCTGGTGCTCAGCGCCGGCCCCGACAGCCAGGATGCCGTGCTGCTGCCCGGGCGGCTGCACTGGACCTTGCGCCCGGCGGGACTTCAGGCCGCGCTGCAGCTGCGCCAGGACTGCTGCATGGAGCGGCCCCTGCTGCTGCGCCTGCAGCCGGGATGGGGCCGGTTGCGCGCCGAGCTGCAGCCGCCGCCCGACGGCCGCCTTGGACAATGGCCCGCGGCCTGGCTGTCCGGGCTGGGCACGCCCTGGAACACGCTGCAGCTCGGCGGCCTGCTGAGCATGAGCTCGCCGGGGCTGCGGTTCGAATGGGTGCAGGGCCGGCTGGCGCTGCAGGGCAGCGCGCAGCTGGAAGTGCTGGGCATGTCCTCGCGGCTGTCCACGCTGCAGCCGCTGGGCAGCTACCGGCTGCAGGTGCAGGGCACGGGCCAGGCCACGACGCTGGACCTCAGCACGCTGCAGGGTGCGCTGCAGCTCTCGGGCCAGGGCCAGTGGGCCGGCTCGCGCCTGCGCTTCTCGGGTGAAGCCCACGCGGCCGAAGGCAGCGAGGCCGCCCTCAACAACCTGCTGAACATCATCGGCCGGCGCCAGGGCGCGCGGGCCATCATCACGATCGGATGAGCATGAAGAAAAAGCGCCCTTCTCCCGCGCCGCAACGGCGCTCCGCTTTTCCCCTGGCACGGCCGGTTTCATGCGCCGTGCTCACCGCGCTGCTGCTGCCGCCGCCGCTGTGGGCGCAGCAGGGCGCCGGCGGTGCCTCCGCGCCGGCCCCCGCGGTGCCTTCGGGCCCGGCCCTGAACTCGCGCACGCCGGTGACGCTGAACTTCGTCAATGCCGAGATCGAGGCCGTCACGCGCGCCATCGCGGCGATGGTGGACCGCCAGATCCTGGTCGATCCGCGCGTGCGCGGCCAGATCACGCTCTACAGCGAGCAGCCCTTGACGGTGCGCCAGGCTTACCAGAACTACCTGGCGCAGCTGCGCGGCCTGGGCTTCACCGTGGTGGAAAGCGGCGGGCTGCTCAAGGTCGTGCCCGAGGCCGACGCCAAGCTGCAGGCCGGCACCGTGCAGGTGGGCCCGCCCGTGCAGCGCGGCGACCAGGTGCTCACGCAGATCTTCCGGCTCAACCATGAGAACCCGAACAACCTGGTGGCGGTGCTGCGCCCGCTCATCAGCCCCAACAACACCATCAACGCCAACCCGACCACCAACACCCTGGTGATCACGGACTACGCGGACAACCTGCAGCGCATCGGCCGCATCATCGCGGCGCTGGACCAGCCGGCCAGCACCGACGTCGAGATCATCCCGCTGCGCCACGCCGTGGCCAGCGACGTCGTGACGCTGGTGCAGCGCCTGGCCGACGGCGGCGGCGCGGTGGGCGCCGTGCCGGGCGGGGCGCCGGGCGTGGGCGGCGCCGGCGGCACCTCGGTGCTGGCGGACCCGCGCAGCAACTCGCTGCTGGTGCGCGCGGCCAGCCCGGCGCGGCTGGCGCAGATCCGCGCCACGGTGGAGAAGCTCGACCGGCCCATGGACGGCAGCAGCGAGGCGGGCAACATCCGCGTCGTCTACCTCAAGAACGCCGACGCGGTGCGGCTGGCCACGGTGCTGCGCGCGGCCTTCGCGGCCCAGGCCCAGCCGGCCACGGGGGCCGGCGCCGCAGGCGCGGTGGCCACGGGCGGCGCCGCGGCGCCGGCGGCGCAGCAGCCCATCGCCGCCCAGACCAGCTTCGGCGCCACGGGCAGTTCCAGCAGCACCAGCACGGGGCTCTCGGCCCAGGCCACCGCCCCGGTACAGGCCGTGGCGCAGCCCAGCACCGGCGGCTTCGTGCAGGCCGATCCGGCCACCAACTCGCTGATCATCACCGCGCCCGAGCCGATGTACCGGCAGTTGCGCGCCGTCATCGAGCAGCTCGATTCGCGCCGCGCCCAGGTCTACGTCGAATCGATGATCGTGCGCGTGGACGCCACCAAGGCGGCCCAGTTCGGCTTCCAGTGGCAGGGCATCCTGGGCAAGGAAGGCGACAAGAACTTCCTGTACTCGGGCACCAACTACAACGCCAACAACATCTTCAACGTCATCCAGGGCGTGAACGCAGCGATCGGCAACGGGACCACCGGCAGCAC
Source organism: Azohydromonas caseinilytica (assembly GCF_012927045.1). Classification (GTDB taxonomy): domain Bacteria; phylum Pseudomonadota; class Gammaproteobacteria; order Burkholderiales; family Burkholderiaceae_C; genus Azohydromonas; species Azohydromonas caseinilytica. Next base: position 111,974 of record NZ_JABBFW010000001.1, read on the forward strand.
CAGTGGCGGGTCGCTGCCCGGCGCCGGCCTCAACGTCGGCCTGGTGCGCCGGGTCAACGGCGTGGTGACGCTGGTGTCGCTGGCCAACTTCCTGCAGAACGAGGTCGGCGGCAACGTGCTCTCCACGCCCAACCTCGTGGCGCTGGACAACGAGGAGGCCAAGATCGTCGTGGGCCAGAACGTGCCCTTCGTCACCGGCACCTTCACCAACACCGGCACGGGCACCGGCGCCGTCAACCCGTTCCAGACCGTCGAGCGGCGTGACGTGGGCCTCACGCTGCGCATCCGCAGCCAGATCGGCGAGGCCGGCACGGTCCGCATGACCATCTTCCAGGAGAACTCCGCCGTGGTGCCGGGCTCCACCACCAGCAACGGCCCCACCACCGACAAGAGCTCGATCGAGACCACCGTGGTGGTGGACGACGGGCAGGTCCTGGTGCTGGGCGGCCTGATGCGCGACGAGTACGCCGACGGCGAGGAGCGCGTCCCCGGCCTGGCCGACCTGCCGGTGGTGGGCAACCTCTTCAAGAGCCGCAACCGCCAGCGCGTCAAGAGCAACCTGCTGGTGTTCCTGCGCCCGGTGGTGCTGCGCACGCCGCGGGATGCCGAATCGCTGTCCCTGGACCGCTACGACGCCATCCGTGCCATGCAGGAGGGCGGCCAGCCCGCGCCCAGCGTGGTCACGCCGGTGAACGACGCGCCGGTGCTGCCGGTGCAGCCGCAGGTGCCGGGCCGGGGCTCGCCGCTGGTACCGGTGCGCCCGGTGGCTCCCGAGCGCAACACCCAGCCCTCGCCCGCCGTGCCGGGCGACACGCCTCCTTCGCCACCCACCCTGCCGTCGGAGGGCCCGCCCGCGGCGCAGCCGCAGCCCGTGCCCGAGCCGCGCATCGAGACGCAGCCGGTGCGCTGACACTACAACCCTCTTCGCAGTACCGAGGTCCGCCATGGGTCGCTATCCCCTGCCCTACGCCTTTGCCAAGTCCAACGCGCTGCTGCTCGAAAGCGACGGCGGCGGCCAGTTCACGCTGTGGAGCGGCGACACCACGCCGGCCGCGGCGGTGTCGGAGGTGCTGCGCCTGTACGAGGTGAGCAACTTCGAGCGCGAGGCGACGGGGACGCTGTCGCAGCGCATCGCCGCGGCCTATGCCGGCGGCGAGTCCAGCGCCGCGGCGGTGGTGGGCGAGGTGGAGAGCGCGGTGGACCTCAGCCGCATGATGCAGGACCTCCCCGCCGTGGAAGACCTGCTGGAGGCCGCCAACGACGCGCCCATCATCCGCATGCTCAATGCGCTGCTGACGCAGGCGGCCAAGGACGGCGCCAGCGACATCCACATCGAGCCCTACGAGCGCAGCTCCTCGGTGCGTTTCCGCGTGGACGGCACGCTGCGCGAGGTGGTGCAGCCGAATCGCGCGCTGCACGCGGCGCTGATCTCGCGCCTGAAGATCATGGCCGAGCTCGACATCGCCGAGAAACGGCTGCCGCAGGACGGGCGCATCTCGCTGCGCATCGGCGGGCGCGCCATCGACGTGCGCGTCTCCACGCTGCCCAGCGCCCATGGCGAGCGCGCGGTGCTGCGCCTGCTGGACAAGGGCGAGTCCAAGTTCTCGCTGGAAGGCCTGGGCATGAGCGGCGACGTGCTGTCCACCTTCGACCGCCTGGTGCACCAGCCGCACGGCATCGTGCTCGTCACCGGCCCCACCGGCTCGGGCAAGACCACCACGCTCTACGCCTCGCTGGGGCGGCTGGACACGGCCACCACCAACATCCTCACGGTGGAGGACCCGGTGGAATACGAGCTGCCGGGCATCGGCCAGACGCAGGTCAACGCCCGCATCGAGCTGACCTTCGCCAAGGCGCTGCGCGCCATCCTGCGCCAGGACCCGGACGTGATCATGATCGGCGAGATCCGCGACTACGAGACGGCGCAGATCGCGATCCAGGCCTCGCTCACCGGCCACCTGGTGCTGGCCACGCTGCACACCAACGACGCGCCCAGCGCCGTGACGCGCCTGACCGACATGGGCGTGGAGCCCTTCCTGCTCTCCTCCAGCCTGCTGGGCGTGCTGGCGCAGCGCCTGGTGCGCAAGCTGTGCCCGGACTGCAAGCGCCAGGACGACCTGGGCCGCTGGCACCCGGTGGGCTGCCCGGAATGCGGCCACAGCGGCTACCGCGGCCGCACCGGCGTGTACGAGCTGATGGTGGCCGACGAGCAGGTGCGCAGCCTCATTCACGGCCGCGCCCCGGAGGCGCAGATGCGCGCCGCGGCCGAGGCCGCGGGGCTGCGCTCCATGCGCGAGGACGGCGACCGCCTGGTGACCGAGGGCATCACCTCGCCCGAGGAAGTGCTGCGCGTGACGCGGGAGTAAGGAACAAGGGAGTAAGGACGCATGCCCGCCTACCGCTTCGAGGCCCTGGACGCCAACGGCAAGACCAGCACCGGACTGCTGGATGCCGACAACGCGCGCGCGGCGCGGGCCCAGTTGCGCGCCCAGGCGCTGGTGCCGCTGCAGGTGCAGCCCGTGGCCGGCGGCGCCGGCGGCGGGGCCCCCGCGGGCATGGCGCGCTGGCGCGGGCGGGTGTTCGGCAGCACGGCGCTGACGGTATGGACGCGCCAGCTCGCCGGGCTGGTGTCCTCGGGGCTGCCGCTGGAGCGCGCACTCACGGCGCTGGCCGACGAGGCCGAGGACCCGCGCCAGCGCGAGCTGGTGGCGCACCTGCGCAGCGAGGTCAATGCCGGCGCCGCCTTCGCGCGTGCCCTGGGCAGCGCGCCGCGCGAGTTCGACGATGTCTACCGCGCCGTGGTGGCCGCCGGTGAGCAAAGCGGTGCACTGGGCACCGTGCTGGAGCGGCTGGCCGACGACCTGGAGGAGCGCCAGGCGCTGCGCGCGCGGCTCCTGGGCGCGACGCTGTACCCGGCCATCGTGTCGCTGATCGCGGTGGTGATCGTGGTGTTCCTCGTCACCTACGTGGTGCCGCAGGTGGCCTCGGTCTTCACCAGCTCCAAGCGCGCGCTGCCGGCGCTCACGGTGGCCATGCTGGCCATCAGCGATTTCACGCGCCACTGGGGCTGGCTGGTGCTGGCGCTGCTGGTGGCCGGCGGCGGCGGCCTGATGCTGGCGCTGCGCAACCCGGGGTTCCGGGAACGCTTCGACGCCGGCTGGCTGCGCCTGCCGCTGCTGGGGCGGCTCGCGCGCGGCTACAACGCGGCGCGCTTCGCCGGCACGCTGGCGATGCTGGCCGGCGCGGGCGTGCCCATCCTCAAGGCGCTGCAGGCGGCGGCCGAGACGCTGTCCAACCAGGCCATGCGCGCCGACGCGCTAGACGCGCTGGTGCAGGTGCGCGAGGGCGCCCCGCTGGCGCTGGCGCTGGCGGCCAAGAAGCGCTTTCCGGGCCTGCTGCCGATGTTCGCGCGCCTGGGCGAGCAGACCGGCGAGCTGCCGCAGATGCTCAGCCGCGCCGCCGCGCAGCTCGGCGCGGAGGTGCAGCGCCGCGCGCTGGCGCTGGCCACCATCCTGGAGCCGCTGCTGATCGTGGGCATGGGCGGCGTCGTCATGCTCATCGTGCTGGCGGTGCTGCTGCCCATCATCCAGCTCAACACCTGGGTGAAGTGAGGCCCGGCCGCAGCGCGGAATGGGTCATTGGTCACACCGCTGGCGCCCAGACGCGCACGCGGCTCACACAGCGGGCCTGCCTCTTGCTTAAATCGGGTTGAAACAAGGCGTCGCGGCACGATCCTTTCGCGCTGGATGGTGGCAGGTGTGGACCGCGCGCCCGGCAAGCGCAAGGAGGTGTGTTCATGGCTTCCCCGTCGACCGATCTCGTTCCCTCGCCCGCGCCCGGTGGCATTCCCATTGCCAGCCTGCGCAGCCTCTACCGCGTCGAAGAGGTGGAGCGCCGGCTGACCAAGCTGCCCCCGCGCGAGCACGAGCAGCTGCGCAGCACCTACGAGCGCATGCTCGAAAAAGGGCCGGAGCGCTTCCAGGTGAAGCCCTCGGGGCTGCCGGCCATGCAGCATCTCTACGACGAGCTGCCCAACTTCCGCGAGGTGCTCGACGACGTGCGGCGCCAGCTGGCGCTGTGCCACGACAGCCGCGACGCGCTGGAGATCACGCCCATGCTGCTGCTGGGCCCGCCGGGTATCGGCAAGACGCACTTCGCGCGCGCGGTGTCGCAGCTGCTGGCCACGGGGCTGGGCTTCATCTCGATGAGCTCCCTCACCGCAGGCTGGGTCCTGAGCGGCGCGTCGAGCCAGTGGAAAGGCGCGCGCCCCGGCAAGGTGTTCGAGACGCTGGTGGACGGCGCCTACGCCAACCCGGTGATGGTGGTGGACGAGATCGACAAGGCGCGCGCTGAAGCAGCCTACGACCCGCTGGGCGCGCTCTACGCCCTGCTGGAGCACGACACCGCGCACAGCTTCACCGACGAGTTCGCCGAGGTGCCCATCGACGCCAGCCAGGTGATCTGGATCGCCACGGCCAACGACGAGCGCTGCATCCCCGAGCCGATCCTCAACCGCATGAACGTGTACGAGGTGCAGTCGCCCGACCACGAGGCCGCGCGCAGCATCGCGCTGCGCCTGTACACCGGCATCCGCGCCGCGCACGACTGGGGCCGGCACTTCGACCCGGAGCCGCTGGAGGAGGTGCTGGAGCGGCTGGCCGGCCTGGCCCCGCGCGAGATGCGCCGCACCTGGATGACGGCCTTCGGCAACGCGCGCCTGGCCGGGCGCGAGCGCATCGAGCCGGCGGACCTGCCCGGCGCGGCGCCCAAGCGCGCGCCCATCGGCTTCGTGGCGCAGTAGCCGCCGGCGCGTCCGCCGCCGCCCGCGCGCCGCGCTCAGGCGGCGGGCGGTGGCGGCGCGGCAGCGTCCGGCGCCTGCCGGGCCCAGGCGTCCAGCAGCGTGTAGGCCACCGCCAGCACCACCGGGCCGATGAAGATGCCCACCAGCCCGAAGGCCAGCAGCCCGCCCACCACGCCGGTGAAGATCAGCAGCAGCGGCAGGTCCGCGCCCATGCGGATGAGCACCGGGCGCACCACGTTGTCCATGGTCGTGGCCACCAGCGACCACACCAGCAGGAACACGCCCCAGCCGGTGGCGCCGTTCCAGAACACCCAGACGGTGGCCGGCAGCAGCACCGGCAGCGCGCCGAGCTGCGCGATGCACAGCATGAACATCAGCAGCGTCAGCAGCCCGGCCAGGGGCACGCCGGCCAGGCCCAGGCCGATGCCGGCGAACAGCGCCTGCAACAGTGCCGTCAGCCCCACGCCCAGCGCCACGCCGCGGATGGCCTGGCCGGCCAGGTCCACCACCGACTCGCCCTGCGCGCCGCCCAGGCGCCGGGCGAACCGCCGCAGCGCCGCGGCCCAGCGCTCGCCGGTGGCGTACATCACCGCCGCCAGCACCGTGGTCACCAGGAACTGCAGCAACAAGCGGCCCACGCTGCCCACTTCCAGCAGCAGCCAGCGCGTGACGTTGCCGGCATAGGGCGTGAGCATGGCCAGCAGGCCGCCCGCGCCCAGCGACAGCGCCTGCTCCCAGGCCCGCACCAGGTGCGGACCGACGAACGGCAGCCCGGCCAGCCAAGCCGGTGGCGTGGGCGGCGGGCGCCAGGCGGTGAGTGCGCGCAGCGCCTCGCCGATCTGGTCGATGTGGGCCACCAGCGCACCCACCGCCAGCGTCAGCGGCAGTACCAGCAGCAGCACCAGCAGCAGCGTCATCACCGTCACCGCCAGCCAGCGCCGCCCCCACAGCCGCCGCTGCAGGCGCAGCAGCAGCGGCCAGGTGGACACGACCAGCATCGCCGCCCAGATCCCCGGGCCGATGAAGGGCTGCAGTATCCACAGCGAGCCCACGATCAGCAGTGCGATGAACAGCACGCCGAGCGTGGTACGGGGCAGGTCGGGCGAGGACAGTGGCATCTCGGGAGCGCGGCAGGTGGCAGGCGCTGGCATGCTACCCAGCCCAGCCCAGCCCAGCCCAGCCGGCCGGCCCGGACGCGGCCGAACTCAGGCCACCGGCCCGTAGCTGCGCAGCTTCTCCAGCGCCAGCACGCGCACGCCGCCGTACTCGATGCGGATCACGCCCGCGGCCTGCATGCTGCGCAGCGCGCGATTGACGCGCTGGCGCGACAGGCCCACCAGGTAGGCCAGCTCCTGCTGCGTGATGCGCAGCAGCTCGCCCACGCCGGGATAGAGCACCGGGTGGAACAGCGCGGCCAGGCTGCGCGCCACGCGCGCGTCGGGCTGCGACAGGCGGTCGATGTCGCGCGCGGCGATGAACTGGCCCAGCCGCTCGTTGAGCTGCTGCATCAGGAAGCGGTTGAAGGCGATGCTGCTCTCCAGCAGCTGGTCGAAGCAGTCCAGCGGCAGCCCGGCGATGACGCTGCGCCGCAGCGCCTGCACGTTGAAGCGGTAGCCCTCGCGCTTGAGCGCCGTGCCCTCGCCGAACCAGCCGCCGGGGGGCACGCCCATGTAGGTCACGGTCGAGCCCTGCGCGCTGTCGTTGCCCACCTTGAGCAGCCCGTCGATGACACCGAACCAGTAGACCGGGGGCCGCCCCACGCGGCACAGCAGCTCGCCGGGCTCGACCTCCACCACGCGCAGCGATGCCAGCGCCCGCTCGCGCGCCGCCGGCTCCAGCCGCTCCAGCCAGGGAATGCGTTGCAGCTCCTGCGGGCTCGGTGCGCGCGAGCGCGACAGCAACGGCGCGGAAGGCGTCAGATCGCGGAGGACCATGAGGGAAACCCCTTTGGGGATAGACCCGGAGATTGTCGCCGTCGCGACAACCTGGCGTCAAAGCAGCGCCCAGAATTCGTGCACTTCGCAACCAGAGGGGTTGCCAAGCTGCCGTCAGGAGACGCCGTTGACGACCTTTCCACACCTGCTGCTCGAACATGCCGCCCAGCGTCCGCAGGCCGCCGCGCTGCGTGAAAAAGACCTGGGGATCTGGCAGACCTTGAACTGGGCCGATCTCGCGCAATTGGTGCGCGCCCTCGCCCATGGCCTGGCCGCCGCCGGCCTGCAGCGCGGCGAGCATGTGGCCGTGGTGGGCGAGAACCGGCCGCGCCTGTACGCCACGATGCTGGCGGTGCAGTCGCTGGGCGCGGTGCCCGTGCCGCTGTACCAGGACGCGGTGGCCGCCGAGTGCGTGTTCCCGCTGCGCAATGCCGAGGTGCGCTTCGTCGTGGCCGAGGACCAGGAGCAGATCGACAAGTTCCTGGAGATCCGGCCACAGTGCCCGCTGCTGCAGCGGCTCTGGTACGACGACCCGCGCGGGCTGCGCAATTACCGCGAGCCGGGCCTGGCCTCGCTGGACGCGCTCATCGAGCAGGGCCGCGCGCACGCGCAGCTGCACCCGAGCTTCTTCGAAAGCGCGGTGGCGCAGCTCCAGGGCAGCGACGTGGCGGCGATGTTCTACACCTCGGGCACCACCGGCACGCCCAAGGGCGTGGTGCACACCCATGCCTCGCTGCTGGACCGCGCGCAGGCCGGCGCCCGCTTCGACAAGCTCACGGACGGCGAGGAGGTGCTGGCCTACCTGCCCCCGGCGTGGATCGGCCAGAACATCTTCAGCTACGCCCAGTGGCTGGCCTGCGGGTACGTGGTCAACTGCCCGGAGTCGGCCGCCACGGTGTCCATCGACCTCAAGGAGATCGGCCCCACCTACTACTTCGCGCCGCCGCGGGTGTTCGAGGGCCTGCTCACCAGCGTCATGGTGCGCATGGAGGACGCGGGCAAGCTCAAGCGCTGGATGTTCGAGCGCTGCATGGCGCTGGCGCGCCGCGTCGGCCCGGCGCGCATGGACGGCAAGCCGCTGTCGCTGCTGGACCGGCTGGCGTGGAAGCTGGGCGACCTGTGCGTGTACGGGCCGCTGCGCAACCAGCTGGGCATGTCGCGGGTGCGCGTGGCCTACACCGCGGGCGAGGCCATCGGGCCGGACCTGTTCAGCTTCTACCGCGCCATCGGCATCAACCTCAAGCAGCTCTACGGCTCCACCGAGACGGCGGTGTTCGTGTGCCTGCAGCCCGACCACGAGGCCAAGTCCGACACGGTGGGCGTGCCCATCGAGGGCGTGCAGCTCAAGATCGCCTCGGACGGCGAGGTGCTGGTGAAGTCGCCGGGACTGCTGCAAGGTTACTTCCGCAACCCGCAGGCCACGGCCGAGGCGCTGCAGGACGGCTGGTTCCGCACCGGCGACGCCGGCTTCCTGGACGCCGGCGGCCACCTCAAGATCATCGACCGCGCCAAGGACGTGGGGCGCCTCAAGGGCGGCGACTTCGACGGCGCCCTGTTCGCGCCCAAGTACGTGGAGAACAAGCTCAAGTTCTTCCCGTTCGTGAAGGAGGCGGTGGCCTTCGGCGACGGGCGCCAGCAGGTGTGCGCCTTCGTCAACATCGACATGGACGCCGTGGGCCACTGGGCCGAGCGGCGCAACGTGCCCTACACCGGCTACACCGACCTCGCCGCCAAGCCGCAGGTGCTGGAGCTCATTGGCAGCTGCGTGGAGCAGGTCAATGCCGACCTCGCGCGCGACGAGCAGCTCGCGGGCTGCCAGGTGCACCGCTTCCTGGTGCTGCACAAGGAGCTCGATGCCGACGACGGCGAGCTCACCCGCACGCGCAAGGTGCGCCGCGGCTTCATCGCCGAGCGCTACGCGCCGCTGGTGGATGCGCTCTACGAGGGGCGCGAGAGCCAGTACATCGAAACCCCGGTCAAGTTCGAGGACGGGCGCAGCGGCGTGGTCAGCGCCACGCTGCGCATCGCCGACGCCAAGACCTACCCCGTCGTGCGGAGGGCCGCTTGATGAACGCCATCGTCAGCTCCGAGCTGCTTGCCATTCCCCAGGCCGCCCAGCCGGCACCGCTGGATGCGGCCACGGCGCCGGGCAAGCGCATCGGCGACGTGATCCTGGAGGTGAAGAACATCAGCCTGCGCTTCGGCGGCGTGAAGGCGCTCACCGACATCAGCTTCGACGTGCGCGAGCACGAGATCCGCTCGATCATCGGCCCCAACGGTGCGGGCAAGAGCTCGATGCTCAACTGCATCAACGGCGTGTACCAGCCGCAGGAAGGCGCCATCACGCTGCGCGGCAGGAGCTTCAGGCACATGAACCCGCGCCAGGTGGCCGAGGCCGGCGTGGCGCGCACCTTCCAGAACCTGGCCCTGTTCAAGGGCATGAGCGTGCTGGACAACATCATGGCCGGGCGCAACCTGCGCATGAAGAGCAACATCTTCCAGCAGGCGCTGCGGCTGGGGCCGGCGCTGCGCGAGGAGATCGAGCAGCGCGAGGTGGTGGAGCGCATCATCGACTTCCTGGAGATCCAGCCCTGGCGCAAGACGCCGGTGGGGCGCCTGCCCTACGGGCTGCAAAAGCGCGTGGACCTGGGCCGCGCGCTGGCCATGGAGCCCTCGCTGCTGCTGCTCGACGAGCCCATGGCCGGCATGAACGTGGAGGAGAAGCAGGACATGTGCCGCTTCATCCTCGACGTCAACGACGAGTTCGGCACCACCATCGTGCTGATCGAGCACGACATGGGCGTGGTGATGGACATCTCCGACCGCGTGGTGGTGCTCGACTACGGCAAGAAGATCGGTGACGGCGCACCCGACGAGGTGCGCACCAACCCCGACGTCATCAGCGCCTACCTGGGCGCGGCGCACTGACCGCACGAGGCAACACTCATGGGCTTCTTCCTCGAAACGCTGATCGGCGGCCTGATGGTGGGCATGCTGTATTCGCTGGTGGCGCTGGGCTTCGTGCTCATCTTCAAGGCCAGCGGCGTCTTCAACTTCGCGCAGGGCGCGATGGTGCTGTTCGCGGCGCTGGCCATGGCGCGCTTCTCTGAATGGCTGCCGCAGTGGCTCAACATCGAGAGCCAGCTCGTTGCCAACGTGCTGGCCGGGCTGTGCGCGGCGGCGCTGATGGTGATCGTGGCCTGGATGGTCGAGCGCTTCGTGCTGGGCAAGCTCGTCAACCAGGAGGGCATCACGCTGCTGATGGCCACGCTGGGCATCGCCTACCTGATGGACGGCACGGGCCAGCTGCTGTTCGGCAGCGCGACTTACAAGATCGACGTGGGCATGCCCAAGGACCCGCTGTTCGTGCTGGACGGCGTGTTCCCGGGTGGCCTGCTGATCAACCAGGAGGACCTGGCCGCCGCCGGAGTGGCGGCGCTGCTGGTGGCGGTGCTGTCCCTCTTCTTCCAGAAGACGGGCACCGGGCGCGCGCTGCGCGCGGTGGCCGACGACCACCAGGCGGCGCAGTCCATCGGCATCCCGCTGTCGCGCATCTGGGTCATCGTCTGGTCCATCGCCGGCGCCGTGGCGCTGGTGGCCGCGATCATCTGGGGCTCCAAGCTGGGCGTGCAGTACTCGATCTCGCTGGTGGCCTTCAAGGCCTTCCCGGTGGTGATCCTGGGCGGACTCACCTCGGTGCCGGGCGCCATCATCGGCGGGCTGATCATCGGCGCGGGCGAGAAGCTCTCGGAGATCTACATCGGCCCGCTGCTGGGCGGCGGCATCGAGAACTGGTTCGCCTACGTGCTGGCGCTGGGCTTCCTGCTGGTGCGTCCGCAGGGCCTGTTCGGCGATCGCATCATCGACCGCGTCTGAGCGCGAGGGAGACAAGAACATGCTGTACCGTGAGAACGGCCAGTTCAAGCAGAGCTACGCGGCCGACCTGCAGATCTTTCCGGTGCTGCAGGACCGCGTGGCGGTGCTGGCGCTGCTGGGCTGCGCCGTGCTGCTGCCCTTCGTGGCCAGCGACTACCTGCTGCGCGCGGTCCTCATCCCGTTCCTGATCCTGTCGCTGGCGGCGCTGGGCCTGAACATCCTGGTGGGCTACTGCGGGCAGATCTCGCTGGGCACGGGCGCGTTCATGGCCATCGGCGCCTACGCGGCCTACAACCTGCACGTGCGCATCCCGGGCATGCCGCTGCTGCTGTCGCTCATCGGCGGCGGGCTGGCGGCCACGGTGTTCGGCGTGGCGTTCGGCATCCCCAGCCTGCGCATCCGCGGCCTCTACCTGGCAGTGGCGACGCTGGCGGCGCAGTTCTTCACCGACTGGTTCACCAACCGCGTCAAGTGGGTCACCAACGACTCGCCCTCGGGCTCGGTGAGCGTGGGCGACCTGTCGCTGTTCGGCATCGGGCTGAACACGCCGGCGCAGCGCTACCTGCTGTGCCTGGTGGTGGTGGTGGTGTTCGCGCTGATGGCCAAGAACCTGGTGCGCGGCGCCATCGGGCGGCAGTGGATGGCCATGCGCGACATGGACGTGGCCGCCGCCGTGATCGGCATCCGCCCGGTGTACGCCAAGCTCAGCGCCTTCGCGGTGAGCTCCTTCATCGTCGGCGTGGCCGGCGCGCTGTGGGGCTTCGTGCACCTGGGCAGTTGGGAGCCGGCGGCCTTCGGCCTGGAGCGCTCGCTGCAGCTGCTGTTCATGGTCATCATCGGCGGCCTGGGCTCGATCTCCGGCGCCTTCCTGGGCGCGGCCTTCATCGTGATGCTGCCGCTGCTGCTGAACTACGTGCCGCACTGGCTGGGCCTGCCCCTGTCCACCGGCACCGCCTCGCACCTGGAGCACATGATCTTCGGCGCGCTGATCGTGTTCTTCCTCATCGTCGAGCCGCACGGCCTGGCGCGGCTGTGGCTCACCGCGCGCGAGAAGCTGCGCATGTGGCCCTTCCCGCACTGACGCGACCCGATTGCCCCCGCAACCGCTTCCCTGCCCCCACACATCAAGACAAGGAGACACCGCATGAAGCTCAAGTCCCTGACGCTGGCCGCCGCCCTGGCCGCCGCCGTGCTGTCCGCCCCGCTGTCCGCGGCCGCCGCCCCGGCCGACCAGGGCGAGCAGTTCATCCCGCTGCTGGTCTACCGCACCGGCCAGTTCGCGCCGCTGGGCATTCCCTGGGCCGACGGCAAGCAGGACTACCTCAAGCTCGTCAACGCGCGCGACGGCGGCGTCAACGGCGTGAAGCTGGTGTTCGAGGAGTGCGAGACGGCCTACGACGCGGCCAAGGGCGTGGAGTGCTACGAGCGGCTCAAGGGCAAGGGCAGCGGCGCCTCGGGCTTCGACCCGCAGTCCACCGGCATCACCTTCGCCGTCACCGACAAGGCCTTCAACGACAAGGTCTCCATCGAGACGCTGGGCTACGGCCTGTCCTCCTCGGCCGACGGCACGGTGTTCGAGTGGAACTTCCCGCTGCTGGGCACCTACTGGACGGCCGCCGACGTGATGCTGCAGGACATCGCCAAGAAGAGCGGCGGGCTCAAGGGCAAGAAGATCGCCCTGGTCTACCACGACTCGCCCTACGGCAAGGAGCCCATCCCGCTGCTGCAAAAGCGCGCCGAGCGCGACGGCTTCACCCTGGCGACCTTCCCCGTGACGCCGCCGGGCGTGGAGCAGAAGTCCACCTGGCTGCAGATCCGCCAGCAGCGCCCGGACTACGTGCTGTTCTGGTCCGCGGGCGTGATGACGCCGGCGGGCATCCGCGAGGCGCAGGCCAGCGGCTATCCGCGCGACAAGATCTACTCGATCTGGTGGGCCGGCTCCGACCATGACGTCAAGGACCTGGGCGACGCCGCCAAGGGCTACAACACGCTGACCATCCACAACAGCGCCGCGCGCGACCGCGTGCACGACGACCTCAAGAAGTTCGTCTACGACAAGGGCCAGGGCGCGCCCGGCGGCCAGGTCGGCACCATGGCGCACACGCGCGGGATGATGATCGCCATGCTGCAGGTGGAGGCCATCCGCACCGCGCAGGAGAAGTTCGGCAAGGGCAAGGTCATGACGCCCGAGCAGGTGCGCTGGGGCTTCGAAAACCTCAACCTCACGGCCGAGCGGCTCAAGACGCTGGGCTTCGCCGAGGTCATGCGCCCAGTGCAGACCAGCTGCCAGAACCACATGGGCACCGACTGGGCCCGCGTGGCGCAGTGGGACGGAGCCAAGTGGAAGGTCACCAGCGACTGGTACCAGGCCGACAAGTCGCTGATCGACCCGCTGGTCAAGGAAGGCGCGGCCAAGTACGCCAAGGACAAGGGCCTCAAGGTCCGCAGCTGCAGCTGAAGCCACACGCAGAAAGGAAGCGCGCCCATGCATACCGCTGCTGTCGCAACCGCACAGCCCGCCGCCGCCGGCGGCGCGGACAAGAAGCCGCTGCTGGACGTCAACGGCATCGAGGTCATCTACAACCAGGTGATCCTGGTGCTCAAGGGCGTCTCGCTGCGCGTGGACGAGGGAGCGATCGTGGCGCTGCTGGGCGCCAACGGCGCGGGCAAGACCACCACGCTGCGCGCCGTCTCCAATTTGCTGCGCGGCGAGCGCGGCGAGGTCACCAAGGGCGCCATCACGCTGCGCGAGCAGCGCATCGAGGCGCTCTCGCCCGCGGCGCTGGTGCAGCGCGGCGTGGTGCAGGTGATGGAGGGCCGGCACTGCTTCGCGCACCTGAGCATCGAGGAGAACCTGCTCACCGGCGCCTACACGCGCACCGACGGCAAGGCCGCCATCGCGCGCACGCTGGAGAAGGTCTACGACTACTTCCCGAGGCTGAAGACGCGGCGCCACTCGCAGGCGGCCTACACCTCCGGCGGCGAGCAGCAGATGTGCGCCATCGGGCGCGCGCTGATGTCCGAGCCGCGCATGGTGCTGCTTGACGAGCCCTCGATGGGCCTGGCGCCGCAGATCGTGGAGGAGGTGTTCTCCATCGTGCGCGACCTCAACCGGCGCGAGGGCGTGAGCTTCCTGCTGGCCGAGCAGAACACGCACATGGCCCTGACCTATGCCGACCATGGCTACATCCTGGAGAACGGCCGGGTCGTGATGGACGGACCCGCCGCCGCGCTGCGCGAGAACGAGGACGTCAAGGAGTTCTACCTCGGCATGGGCGGCGGCGACCGCAAGAGTTTCAAGGACGTCAAGAGCTACAAGCGCCGCAAGCGCTGGCTGGCCTGACCACGCCCGGGCCCGCGGGTCGGCCCGGACAGGAGCTTTCATGAGCGACGATTTCTTTGCCCCGCCGCCCTTCAAGCCGGACGAGGCGCTGCAGCGCCTGCAACGCGAGTTGCGCGCGCTGGGCCTCACCGAGCGCGAAGGGCGCTTTGAGCGCCGCGGCCAGCCCATCGCCCGCGTGGCGCTGGACGGCGCGGAACTGAAGGCGGCACGCGTGCGGCAGCCGGCCCGCACGCCGCAATGGCAGGAACGCGTGATCAAAGACAGCGCGGCGCTGCGCGACTTCGTCGCCGAATTGAAGCGCGAGCTCGCACGCTGGGGAGACCGTGATGAGTGATTTCTACGACGCGCTGGAGACGCGCGATCCGGCCGCACGCGAGGCGGCGCTGATGGCGGCGCTGCCCGGCGTGGTGGCGCAGGCCCAGGCCCACAGCAGCGCCGCGGCCGAGCTGCTGGCGGGCGTGGACCCGCGCGAGGTGAGCAGCCGCGAGGCGCTGGCGCGGCTGCCGGTGCTGCGCAAGTCCGAGCTGCTGCAGCGCCAGCGCGAGCGCCGGCATGGCGACCCCTTCGGCGGCTTCTCCGCCATCGGCTGGACCGGGCTGCCGCGCCCGCGCGGCGCGCGGCGCGTGTTCCAGTCGCCCGGGCCGCTGTACGAGCCCGAGGGCACGGCGCCCGACTGGTGGCGCACGGCGCGCGCGCTGTACGCCGCGGGCTTCCGCAGCGGCGACCTGCTGCACAACAGCTTCAGCTACCACCTCACGCCGGCCGGCTCGATTATGGAATGCGGCGCCCATGCGCTGGGCTGCGCGGTGTTTGCCGGCGGCGTGGGCAATACCGAGCTGCAGCTGCAGGCCATCGCCGAGCTGCGGCCGCAGGGCTACGTGGGCACGCCCAGCTTCCTGAAGATCCTGCTGGAGCGCGCGGCCGAGCAGGACCTGCCGCTGCCGGGCTTCGGCAAGGCCCTGGTCAGCGGCGAGGCCTGCCCGCCCTCGCTGCAGGCCTTCTTCGCCGGGCGCGGCGTGCAGGCCTACCAGTGCTACGCCACGGCCGACCTGGGCCTCATCGCCTACGAGACCCCGGCGCGCCAGGGCCTGGTGGTGGACGAGGGCGTGATCGTGGAGATCGTGCAACCCGGCACGGGCGAGCCGGTGGCCGAGGGCGAGATCGGCGAGGTGGTGGTGACCACGCTCAACCCGGACTACCCGCTCATCCGCTTCGGCACCGGCGACCTCTCGGCGGTGCTGCCCGGGCGCTGCCCCAGCGGGCGCAGCAACGTGCGGCTGCGCGGCTGGCTGGGCCGCGCCGACCAGGCCACCAAGGTGCGCGGCATGTTCGTGCACCCGGGGCAGCTGGCGCAGCTGGCGCAGCGCCACCCAGGGCTGGGGCGGTTGCGCCTGGTGGTCAGCGGCGAGCCGGCGGCCGAGCGGCTGCTGCTGCGCGCCGAGGCCCAGGAACAGGGTGAAGGCCTGGCGCAGCAGCTGGCGGCGAGCGTGCGCGAAGTCACGAAACTGCGCGCGGAGGTGGAACTTTGTGCGCCGGGCAGCCTTCCCAACGACGGCAAGGTCATCGAGGACGGCCGCCGCTACGACTGACGCCGGATAGTGGGTTTCCCTGGCAACGGGTTGGCAGTGGCGGCCGTTACGATGCGCGGCTCTCAAGTGGACGCCCCAGCGGCCGATACGCAGAGCCGGACCGCACCCGCTGCCCGCCGCGACGGTGCGCCACCCCACTCCTGAGGTAGTCACAATGAAGAAGTTCCTGTTCGCCACCGTGGCGCTCGCTGCCGCTTCGGCCGCCCTGGCGCAGCAGTACCCGTCGAAGCCTGTCACGATCATCGTGCCCTTCTCCGCCGGCGGACCCACCGACAAGGTGGCGCGCGATCTGGCCGAGGCGCTGCGCGGGCCGCTCAAGTCCACGATCGTGATCGAGAACGTGGCCGGCGCCGGCGGCACGCTGGGCGCGGCCAAGGTGGCCAAGGCCGCGCCGGACGGCCATACGCTGCTGCTGCACCACATCGGCATGGCGACCTCCCCGGCGCTGTACCGCAACCTCACCTTCAAGCCGGTGGAGGACTTCGAGTACCTGGGCCTGGTCAACGAGGTGCCGATGACCATCGTCGGCAAGCCCGGCCTGCCCGCCAACAACTGGGCCGAGCTGCAGAAGTGGCTGCAGGCCAACCAGGGCAAGGTCAACCTGGCCCACGCCGGCCTGGGCGCGGCCTCGCACCTGTGCGGGCTGCTGTTCCAGCAGAGCCTGAAGATGGAAATGACCACCGTGCCCTACAAGGGCACCGGCCCGGCCATGACCGACCTCATGGGCGGCCAGGTGGACCTGATGTGCGACCAGACCACCAACACCTCGGCGCAGATCGCCAGCGGCAAGGTCAAGGCCTACGCCGTCACCACGCTCAAGCCGCTGGCCACCCCGGCGCTGTCCAAGCTGCCCACGCTGGACGCCTCGGGCCTCAAGGGCTTCAACGTGACGATCTGGCACGGCCTGTACGCGCCCAAGGGCACGCCCAAGGCCGTGGTGGACCAGGTCAACGCCGCGCTCAAGACCGCGCTCAAGGACCCGGGCTTCATCAAGCGCGAGGAGGAGCTCGGCGCCGTCGTGACCGCCGACGCCCGCGTCAACCCCGCCGAGCACAAGAAGTTCGTGGAAGGCGAGATCGCCAAGTGGACCCCGGTCATCAAGGCCGCGGGGCAGTACGCGGACTGAACTCCCCACACCCACCCATTGAAAAGTCGCCCGAGGGCGGCTTTTTGCTGCGCCATTCCGGCATAGCCGGCTTTCCGGCGAATTTGGAAACGGCTTTGCGCAGCGCGCTGGAAATAAGGAAAACGCTATTGTCCAGAATATCCGAACAATCACCGCAATATATGGGGAGATTATTCAGAAATTCTGGCAATTACCTTTTGCTCTCCGGTGGGTCTTTTCAGGCCACCGTCATCGGGATGGTCACCGGCCCGTCGTTGACTAACTCCACCTGCATGTCGGCGCCGAAGACGCCGGCCTGGACCACCGGGTGGCGTTCGCGCGCGAGCTGCAGCACGCGCTCGTAGAGCTCGCGCCCCAGCGCGGCCGGCGCGGCGCCGGTAAAGCTGGGGCGGTTGCCGCCGCTGGTGTCGGCCGCCAGCGTGAACTGCGAAACGATCAGCAGCCCGCCCTGCACGTCCTGCACGCTGCGGTTCATCTTGCCGGCCTCGTCGCTGAACACGCGCAGCTTGAGCAGCTTGTCCACCAGCTTCACGGCCTGGACCTCGCCGTCGGCGGGCTGGGCGCAGACCAGCACCAGCAGGCCCTGGCCGATCTCGCCCACGGTGTCACCGGACACCTGCACGCGCGCGCGGCGCACACGCTGGATCAATGCAATCACGACGTCGTTTCCCCGTGGCGCTCGTCCACATGCGCCTCCACATCAAAAGACAGCAGCTGGATGGTGGCGCGCAGCCCCGGCACGGCCGCCATGAGCGCGCGCTCCACCTCGCCGCGCATGGCGGCGGCCCGGCCCAGCGGCCAATCGGCGGGCAGGTGCAGGTGCAGGTCCACGAAGCGGCGCTGGCCGGCGCGGCGCGTGGTGACATGGTCGAAACGCACCTGCGGGCTGTCGAAGCGCCGCAGCGTCTGCTCGATCCGCGCCTGGTCCTGCGGGTCGAGCGCGTGGTCCATCAGCCCGTCGGCCGAGCGCTTGAGCAGCGACAGCGCCTCGCGCACGATGTTGAGCGCCACGGCGATGGCCAGCACCGGGTCCAGCCACAGCCAGCCGGTGAAGTGCACGGCAATGAGGCCGCCGACCACGCCGGCGGAGGTCCACACGTCGGTGAAGAGGTGGCGCGCGTCGGCCTCCAGCGCCATCGAGTGGTGCTCGCGCGCCTTGCGCAGCATGGCCCAGGCCAGCACGCCGTTGAGCACCGAGCTCAGCACCGACAGCGCCAGCCCCGGCCCCAGCGCCTCCAGCGGCTCCGGATGCAGCAGCCGCTTCACGGCCGCGTAGACGATGGCCAGCGCCGCCACCAGGATCAGCACGCCCTCGAAGCCGCTGGAGAAGTACTCGGCCTTGTGGTGGCCGTAAGGATGCTCCTCGTCGGGCGGCCGCGCCGCCAGCGTCACCATGGCCAGCGCGAAGCTGGCGCCGGCCACGTTCACCAGCGACTCCATCGCGTCGGAGAGCAGGCCCACCGAGCCGGTGAGCCACCACGCCAGCGTCTTGAGCGCGATGGTGACCACCGCCACGCCGACGGAGATCTTCAGGTAGGTGCTGACCTGCATGGCGGCATTGTCCCGATGCGCCGGCCGCGCCCACGGGATGCTGCGGGCTTGGGCCAAGGCAACGGTGCAGTCTTCAGCCCAACGTGACGCGCGCGAACTTGCGCTTGCCCACCTGCAACACGTAGGTACCCGCCTCCAGCTTGAGGCCCTTGTCGGTGACGACGCTGCCGTCCACGCGCACGCCGCCCTGCTCGATCATGCGCATGGCCTCGCTGGTGGAGGGCACCAGGTTGGCCTGCTTCAGCAGGGCGCCGATGCCCAGCGGCGCGCCGGAGAGGTTCACTTCGGGAATGTCATCGGGGATGCCGCCGCGCGAACGGTTGATGAAGTCCTGCTCGGCGGCATCGGCCGCGGCAGCGGAGTGGAAGCGCGCGGTGATCTCCTTGGCCAGCATCACCTTGGCGTCCTTCGGGTTGCGCCCGGCCTCGACCTCGGCCTTGAGCGCGGCGATCTCGGCCTCGGAGCGGAAGCTCAGCAGGTTGAAGTACTTCCACATCAGCGTGTCGCTGATGGACAGCAGCTTGGCGAACATGGCGTTGGCCGGCTCGCTGATGCCGATGTAGTTGCCCTTGCTCTTGGACATCTTCTCGACGCCGTCCAGGCCTTCGAGCAGCGGCATGGTCAGGATGCACTGCGGCTCCTGGCCGTACTCGGCCTGCAGCGCGCGGCCCACGAGCAGGTTGAACTTCTGGTCGGTGCCGCCGAGCTCCAGGTCGGACTTGAGCGCCACGGAGTCGTAGCCCTGCATCAGCGGATACAGGAACTCGTGCACGCTGATGGGCGTGCCGGCCTTGAAGCGCTCGGCGAAGTCGTTGCGCTCCATCATCCGCGCCACCGTGTAGCGGGCAGCGAGCTGAATCATCCCGCGCGCGCCCAGCGCGTCGCACCACTCCGAGTTGTAGCGAATCTCGGTGCGGGCCGGGTCCAGCACCAGGCTGGCCTGCTTGTAGTAGGTCTGGGCGTTGGTCTCGATCTGCTCGCGCGTGAGCGGCGGGCGGGTGGTGTTGCGGCCGGAGGGGTCGCCGATGGTCGAGGTGAAGTCGCCGATCAAGAAGATCACCTGGTGGCCCAGGTCCTGCAGCTGACGCAGCTTGTTGAGCACCACGGTGTGACCAAGGTGGATGTCCGGAGCCGTCGGGTCCAGGCCGAGCTTGATGCGCAGCGGCACGCCGGTGGCCTGCGAACGTGCCAGCTTGGCGACCCATTCCTGCTCGGGCAACAACTCTTCACAACCCCGCAGCGTCACGGCCAGCGCGGCGCGCACCTCGTCCGTCACCGGGTAATTGACAGGCGCGGCGGGCGTGGTGGTCGTCACGATTTCTGACATAGCATTAAGGTTTGCAGGATTTTTGAATGTAAGGGCGCGTCACGCGGTGGTTATACTTCGCGCGGTTGCCGCAAGATTGCAACCTAAGACGTACCACTTTCAGCCGATATCGCAATTCTATCGATTGGCGCTGGGAGTTTTTTCAGACCCTTGCAGCCAGTCTCACTTCCGTGCTGCAACCGTTGCGGGCCCGGCCCGGCATTGAAGTTCACGATGACGGCATGGCTCGACCGCGCGGCCGAGAACGCGCACAAATTTGCTCAACGACATCCCCGCGCCTTGGCGGCGGGCGTGTTGTGCTCGCTGGCGGGCTTTGCCGCCACGGCATTCGGCGTGGCCTCGCCCACGGCGCCCGGCACGGAGATCGCGCAGCAGGTCATCAGTGAAGCGGTACAGCCGCTGCCGGTGCACGAGCAGCTCGAAGCGCTGGCCGCGCACCGTCTGGAGCTCAACCGCAGCACCGTGGGCCGCGCCAACGACACCGCCGACAACCTGCTGTCGCGCCTGGGCGTGAGCGACGCTTCGGCCGTGGCCTTCCTGCGCCGCGAGCGCAGCGTGCGCGAGCTGCTGGACCGGCGCCTGCCGCGCATGTTCAGCGCCCGCGCCGACGAGAGCGGCCGGCTGATCGAGCTGGTGGCCCGCTATCCGGCCCCGAACAAGGAGCAGCTCGACACGCACTTCACGCGCGTGGTGATGCAACCCGACGGACGCGGCGGCTGGAAGGTGGAGCGGCAGCTGGCGCGGCTGGAGTCGCAGGTGCGCCTGGGCAGCGGCACGATCAGCAACTCGCTGTTTGCCGCCACCGACGATGCCGGGCTGCCCGACAGCGTCGCCACGCAACTGTCAGAGATGTTCGCCGACGAGGTGGACTTCCACCGCGAGTTGCACAAGGGCGATACCTTCAGCGTCGTCTACGAGACGCTCACCGCCGATGGCGAGCCCATCGTCTGGAACGAGGGCGCGGGCCATCTGCTGGCTGCCGAGTTCATCAACGGCGGCCGCGTGCACCAGGGCATGTGGGTGCGCGACTCGCTGGGCCGGGGCGCCTACGCCGGCCTCGACGGCCAACCCAAGCAGCGCGGCTTCCTGGCCAGCCCCATGGAGTTCTCGCGCGTGACCTCGGGCTTCGCCATGCGCATGCACCCTATCCTGCAGACCCTGCGCGCGCACAAGGGCGTGGACTACGGCGCGCCCGTGGGCACGGCGGTGCGCACCGTGGGCGACGGCGTGGTGGATTTCGCCGGCTGGCAGAACGGCTACGGCAACGTGGTCGAGATCCGCCATGACGGCGAGCGCAGCACGCTCTACGCGCACCTGAGCCGCGTCGACGTGCGCAAGGGCGAGCGCGTGGAACAGGGTGAGCGCATCGGCGCCGTGGGCGCCACGGGCTGGGCCACCGGGCCGCACTTGCACTTCGAATTCCGCATCAACGGCGTGCACCAGGACCCGCTGCAGATCGCCAAGGCCACGCAGGCCACACTGCCGCCGGTGTCGCGCACCGAGCTGCAGCAGCTCGCCACCAGCGCCCGCACGCAGCTGGCCGCCGCGCGCAGCGTGGGCTCGATCAGCAACGAGTGAGCACCTTGCCGCCCGCCACGGCGCCGATCTACATCGGCCTGATGTCCGGCACCTCGCTGGACGGCCTGGATGGCGTGCTGGCGGACTTCACGCCGCAACCCTCGGGCGCCGCGCTGCGCGTCCTGGCCCATGTGCACCGGCCGTTGCCGCCGTCGCTGCGCGCCGAGCTCTTGGCCTTGAACCACAGCGGTGCCGACGAACTGCACCGGGCTGCGCTGGCCGCCAACGCGCTGTCGGTGCTGGAGGCCGAGGTGGTGCAGGCGCTGCTGGCGCAGGCGGATTTGCCGGCCGCGGCGGTGCGCGCCATCGGCGCCCATGGCCAGACGCTGCGCCACCAGCCCGGCCTGCACGACGGCCGGGGCTACACCCTGCAGCTGCACAACGGTGCCTTGCTGGCCGAGCTCACCGGCATCGACGTGGTGTGCGATTTCCGCACCCGGGACGTGGCCGCCGGCGGCCAGGGTGCGCCGCTGGTGTGCGCCTTCCACCAGGCGCTGTTCGCACAGCCGGGGCGGGATGTCGCCGTGCTGAACCTGGGCGGCCAGTCCAACTTGACGCTGTTGCGCGCCACGGGCGGCGTGACCGGCTTCGACTGCGGCCCGGCCAACGCGCTGCTGGACGGCTGGTGCGAACGTCACCTGGGCCAGCCCTTCGACACCGAGGGGCGCTGGGCGACCGGCGGCCGCGTGGACGGCGCGCTGCTGGGCGAGCTGCTGAGCGACCCCTTCTTCGCCCGCCGCCCACCCAAGAGCACCGGCCGCGACGATTTCAACCTGGCTTGGCTGAGTGCGCGGCTGGCGGCGCTGCCGGCAGCGTCGGCGCCGCGGGACGTGCAGGCCACGCTGGCGGCCTTCGTTGCCCGCACCGTGGCCGACGCGCTGCGGCGCGAGGCGCCGGACACGCGCGAACTGCTGGTGGCCGGCGGCGGCGCCTTCAACCTGGACCTGCTGCAGCGCCTGCGCCAGGAACTGCCCGGCGTGACGGTGCTGACCACCGACGCGCGCGGCCTGGACGTGAACCAGGTGGAAGCGACCGCCTTCGCCTGGCTGGCGCAGGCCTTCATCGAGCGTCGGCCCGGCAACCGGGTCGAGGTCACGGGCGCGCGCGGGCCGCGCGTGCTGGGCGCGCTGCATCCGGCCTGAGCTTTCCTCGGTTCACACCGGCTTCACGTCACGCAGGGGACGAGGCCGGCCCGAGCATGAAAAAAGCCACCCGAGGGTGGCTTCTTCATTGGCGGGTACGGAAAGCTCAGACCGAGAAGCTGGAGCCGCAGCCGCAGGTGGTGCTGGCGTTGGGGTTCTTGATGACGAACTGCGCGCCCTGCAGGTCTTCCTTGTAGTCGATCTCGGCGCCCATCAGGTACTGCAGGCTCATGGCGTCGATGAGCAGCGTGACGCCGTTCTTCTGCATCTGCGTGTCGTCCTCGTTGACCAGCTCGTCGAAGGTGAAGCCGTACTGGAAACCCGAGCAGCCGCCGCCCTGCACGAACACGCGCAGCTTCAGCTCGGGATTGCCCTCCTCGGCCACGAGCTCGGCCACCTTGGCCGCGGCGCTGTCGGTGAAGATGATCGGCGCGGGCATGCCGTCGGTGGTGAGGTCGGTGCTTTGTTCGGCAACTGCGCTCATGCGGGGCTCTCCTGGAGGAATCTAGAAAACGCGAAGCACCGGAATTGTCCATGAATCCGCTCGGGTACCCCCAGGGCGGCGGCCATTGAGCCCTCGCGGAAAAGGCCAATTCCGGCACACAAGAACAAAGGCCGCCCGGTGAGGGGCGGCCTTGGCGGGCGTGGATCGCAGGGCACGCCACCCTGGCGCCGCGGCGCCCGAAGGCATCGCGGCGGCGCAAGATCGATCAGCGCTTGCTGAACTGCTTGCGGCGACGGGCACCGTGCAGACCGACCTTCTTACGCTCGACTTCACGCGCGTCACGCGTGACGAAGCCGGCGCGGCTCAGTTCGGGCTTGAGGGCCGCGTCGTAGTCGATCAGGGCGCGGGTGATGCCGTGGCGCACAGCGCCGGCCTGGCCCGATTCGCCACCGCCTTCGACGTTGACCTTGATGTCAAACGCCTCGCCATTGTTCGTCAGCATCAGGGGCTGCTTGACGATCATGATCGAGGTCTGACGGCCGAAGTACTGCTCGACGGGCTTGCCGTTGACCAGGATCTGGCCCGTGCCGCGCTTGATGAACACGCGCGCCACCGACGATTTGCGGCGGCCGGTGCCGTAGTTCCATTCTCCGATCATCACCGCTCCTTAGATCTCGAGGACCTTGGGTTGCTGGGCGGTGTGCGGGTGCGTGGCACCGGCGTACACCTTCAGCTTCTTGGCCATCGCATAACCCAGCGGGCCCTTGGGCAGCATGCCCTTGACGGCCTTTTCCAGGGCACGGCCCGGATGCTTGGCTTGCATGTCCTTGAACTTGGTGGCGTAGATGCCGCCCGGAAAGCCCGAGTGGCGGTAGTACACCTTGTCGTTGGCCTTGTTGCCGGTCACGCGCAGCTTGTCGACGTTGACGACGACGATGAAGTCACCGGTGTCCACGTGCGGCGTGTAGATGGCCTTGTGCTTGCCGCGCAAACGGAGTGCCACTTCGCTGGCAACACGTCCGAGCACCTTGTCGGTGGCGTCAATCACAAACCACTCGTGCACGACTTCGGCCGGCTTGGCGCTGAAGGTCTTCATGAGGGGGTCTTTCAGTTGAGGATCACCCGGACATCGGGCAACCCGGCTACGGCTGCATGTGCTGCGCACGTCCTCGGTGCCGCTTATGCAAGGCGGCCTCTCGGCCCATGCTCCGGGTACTCCTTGCGGAGCGCCGGAACAGGCGCAACTTCCCCGCCGTTGACAGGAAAGCCGATGATTGTAGACCGAAGACTGAAACCGTGGGAGTAGTCTCAGGCAATCCTTCACATTACGGACGCTCGAACGCCGGGTAGGACTAACCCTAGGTTGCGGTAACATGCGGGAAAACCCTATCAGGGAATCCGAGAGTCTCCATGTCTGCCAGCACCGCCACCCCGAACCGTCGTTCCGCCTCGCCAGCGCCGCGCGCAGCCTGGGTGCCGATCCGCTCGCTGGCCGTGCGGCATCGGCCGCTGATCCTGGCCCACCTGCTGACCCTGTCCGAGAGCGACCGCTACCTGCGCTTCGGCTATGCCGCCTCCGACGCACAGGTGCAGCGCTACGTGGGCAGCATCGACTTCGGCCGCGACGAGGTGGTGGGCATCTTCGACGAGACGCTGGCGCTGGTGGCCGTGGCGCACCTGGCGCGCATCGACGGCTCGGCCGGCGCGGCGCCGATGGCCGAGTTCGGCGTCTCGGTGCTGCCGCGCGCGCGGGGCCGCGGCTGGGGCAGCCGGCTGTTCGAGCGTGCCGTGCTGCACGCGCGTAACTGGGGCGCCCAGACCATGATCATCCACGCCCTGAGCGAGAACACCGCCATGCTGCGCATCGCCCGCAAGGCCGGCGCCACCATCGAGCGCGACGGTGGCGAGGCCCAGGCGCTGCTGCGCCTGCCGCCCGAGGACGCCGCCTCGCGCATGGACACCCTGATGGCGCAGCAGGCCGGCGAGTTCGACTACCAGCTCAAGCTGCAGGCGCTGCGCCTGCGCCAGTGGTGGCAGATGATGCTGCCCCGCGCCGCCGGCGCCCACGCGGCCGGCTGAGCCACCTTCCCGCCCGGCTTGGCCCTGCCGCCCGGAGCGCGCGGGACGCCGGGCTAGCATGCGCGGATGCCTCATTACGCCGCCCTGCGCCCCGAATCCGTGCTCGATGCCGCAGCCGCCGCGGGCTTCGACCCCGACGGCCGGCTGCTGCAGCTCAATTCCTACGAGAACCGCGTGTTCCAGGTCTTCCTGGAAGACGGCGTGGTCGTGGTCGCCAAGTTCTACCGCCCGGAGCGCTGGAGCGACGCGCAGATCCTCGAAGAGCACGCCTTTGCCCTGGCCCTGGCCGCGGCCGACGTGCCGGTGGTCGCGCCGCTGGCGCTGCAATCCCGCGACGGCCTTCTCGCCTTGAGCGGCGAGCCGCCCACGCTCGGCGAGATCCGGCTCGACGGCGAGCCCTTCCGCTTCAGCATCAGCCCGCGCCGCGCCGGCCGCGCCCCCGACCTGGAAGACCCGATGGTGCTGCAGTGGCTGGGCCGCTTCCTGGGCCGGCTGCACGCTGTGGGGGCCGAGGCGCCCTTCAGGCACCGCCGCACGCTGGATGTCGCCACCTTCGGCGAGGCCGCGCGCGACCGGCTGCTCGAAGGCGACTTCATTCCGCCCGACCAGCTCCCGGCCTGGCGCAGCAGCTGCGACGCCGCGCTGAACGCGGTGCGCGAGGTGTTCGAGCGCGTCGGCACCGTGCGCCGGCTGCGCCTGCACGGCGACTGCCACCCCGGCAACATCCTCTGGCGCGACGAGGGACCGCACGTGGTGGACCTCGACGACGCCTGCACCGGCCCGGCGGTGCAGGACCTGTGGATGCTGCTCTCGGGCCAGCCCACGGCCATGGCGGCGCAGCTCGGCCAGATCCTGCAGGGCTACCGCCTGTTCATGCCCTTCGACACGCGCGAGCTGGCGCTGATCGAGCCGCTGCGCACGCTGCGCATGATTCACCACAGCGCCTGGCTGGCCGAGCGCTGGAGCGACCCGGCCTTCCCCGCCGCCTTCCCCTTCTTCGGCACATCCGCGTACTGGTCGGAGCAGACGACGCAGTTGCGCGAGCAACTGGAGGCGATGGGCGAGCCGCCGTTGGAGTTGTACTGAAACGAAAAACCACGCGGGCCAGGCAGCACCGCGTGGTTCGTGGGTGCCGGCCTGCGCCGGCATGACGACGTTTCTTCTGCGGCCTGTGCCTCGCTGCGCAGGCCGCCGGCCTCAAGGCCTCACTCGCTCAGCAGGCGCGTCACGCGCTGCACATGCTCGGCCGGGTTGTCGAGCTGGCCGCCCTCGGCCAGCCAAGCCTGGTCGAACAGCAGGTGCGCCAGGTCGTCGAAGCGCGCCTCGTCCGCCTCCAGCTTCTTCACCAGCGGGTGCTCGGCGTTGACTTCCAGGATCGGCTGCGACTTCGGCGCCTGCTGGCCGGCCTGCTTGAGCAGCCGCGCCAGGTGCGCGCTCATGTCGCCCTCCTCCACCACGATGCACGCGGGCGACTCCACCAGGCGGGTCGTCACGCGCACGTCCTTGGCGCGGTCCTTGAGCGCGGCCTTGAGCTTCTCCAGCACGGGCTTGAAGGCCTCGGCTGCTTCTTCCGCGTGCTTCTTCTCTTCCTCGTCCTGCAGCTTGCCCAGGTCCACCGCGCCCTTGGCCACGCTCTGCAGCGGCTTGCCGTCGAACTCGACCAGGTGCGAGAGCATCCACTCGTCCACCCGGTCCGCCAGCAGCAGCACCTCCAGGCCCTTCTTGCGGAAGATCTCCAGCTGCGGGCTGTTCTTGGCCGCGGCCAGCGTCTCGGCGGTGATGTAGTAGATGGCCTCCTGGCCCTCCTTCATGCGCGAGACGTAGTCGGCGAAGCTGACGTCCGAGTCGGCCTGCGTGGAGGCGAAGCGCAGCAGCTTGGCCAGGCGCTCCTGGTTGGCATGGTCCTCGCCGATGCCCTCCTTGATCACCGCGCCGAACTGCTCCCAGAACTTGGCGTACTGCTCCTTCTGGTTCTCGGCCAGGTCCTCCAGCATGGACAGCACCCGCTTGGTCGAGCCCTCGCGGATGGCCTTCACGTCGCGGCTTTCCTGCAGCAGCTCGCGGCTGACGTTCAGGGGCAGGTCGGCCGAGTCGATCACGCCCTTGACGAAGCGCAGGTACACCGGCATCAGCGCCTCGGCGTCGTCCATGATGAACACGCGCTTGACGTAGAGCTTGACGCCGCCGCGCTTGTCACGGTTCCACAGGTCGAACGGGGCCTTGGACGGGATGTAGAGCAGCTGCGTGTACTCGGTGCGGCCCTCGACGCGGTTGTGCGTGTAGGCCAGCGGCGGCTCGCTGTCGTAGGACAGCTGCTTGTAGAACTCCTTGTATTCCGCGTCGGTGACGTCGCTCTTGCTGCGCGTCCACAGCGCCGCGGCCTTGTTCACCGTTTCCCACTCGTCGGTGGTGACCTGCTCCTTCTTCTCGGCGTCCCAGGTCTCCTTGCGCATCAGGATGGGCAGCGAGATGTGGTCGGAGTACTTGCCGATGATGGATTTCAGCCGCCAGGTGGAGAGGAACTCCTCCTCGCCCTCGCGCAGGTGCAGCGTCACGTCGGTGCCGCGCTTTTCCTTCGTGATCGCCTCGACTTCGAACTCGCCCGCGCCCTCGCTGGACCAGCGCACGCCTTCTTCAGGCGAGAGCCCCGCGCGGCGCGACTCGACCGTGATGCGGTCCGCGACGATGAAGCCGGAATAGAAACCCACGCCGAACTGGCCGATCAGCGCCGCGTCCTTCTTCTGGTCGCCTTCCAGGCGCGCCATGAACTCGCGCGTGCCGCTCTTGGCGATGGTGCCCAGGTGCGCCGTGGCTTCCTCGGCGCTCATGCCGATGCCGTTGTCGCTGATGGTGACGGTGCGCGCCTCGGGGTCGAAGCTCACCCGCACTTCCAGGTTGGGCTGGTCCTCGTACAGCCCGTTGTTGTTCAGGGCTTCGAAGCGCAGCTTGTCGCAGGCGTCCGAGGCGTTGGAGACCAGCTCGCGCAGGAAGATTTCCTTGTTCGAGTACAGCGAGTGCGTGACGAGGTGCAGGATCTGCTTGACCTCGGCCTGGAACGAGAGCGTTTGTTTGTGCATGGTGTAGTGATGTGGTCCACCCGCCTCCACCGCGGGGCGGGCCCCAGGTGGGGACGCGCCCCGCGGCTTCAAGGGCCGCCCCGGCAGCGGGGGCTCAATCCTCGCGCAGGTCCGACACCGTGGGCGCCTCGTGGCGGCGCTGCAGCCCGCCCATGGCCAGGCCCAGCGCGAAGCTGCCGTAGACCATCCACAGGCTGCGCGTCGTCATGCGGTGCTGGAAACCCGGCGTCAGCCGCTCGGGCACCAGCTTCAGGTCCACCACAGCCGCCAGCGCCGCCACGCCGGCCGCGTCCACCAGCGCGCCGGTGACGGTGCGGCGCTCGCGCCGCGCCTGCAGTCCCTCGTACAGCCCGGCCCACAGCATGGCCGAGGCGGTGTGGATCGCCGCGCCCATCAGCGTGTGGCTCACCGTCACGTCCTCGCGGTGCACCGCCTCGTGGCCGTGTACCCAGTGCGAAGGCGCGTTCACCGGAGCGACGGCGCTACCGGTGTCCGCCTTGCCGCGCACCGCCATCGAGCCGCCAGACAGCGCCGCGGCCAGCAGGCCGTCCTTGATGGCGCGCTGCGCCGTGTTGACGAGGAATTGCGTGGTCAGGCCCATGGAAGTCACCTCTGCTACTTAAAGGAATACGGTTTGCCGAAGCGGCACGCTCATTCGGCAAGCGCCGTTCCCCAGGCTTTTCCCACCCCGTCGCGATGAAAGTGCTGCTCACGGGCGCCACCGGCTTCATCGGCAGCCGGCTGCGCCAGGCCCTGCTCGATGCCGGCCACAGCGTGGTGGCCGTGTCGCGCCATGCACCCACGGCGCCGCAGCCGCCGCGCCTGCAATGGCTGGCGCTGGACTTCGCCCGCGCCCTCACGCCCGCGCAGTGGCTGCCGTACCTGCAGGGCGTGGACGCGGTGGTCAATGCCGTGGGCATCTTTCGCGAGGCCGGCAGCCAGACCTTCGAGGCCCTGCACCACCGCGCGCCCGTGGCGCTGTTCCAGGCCTGCGCGCAGGCCGGGGTGCGGCGCGTGGTCCAGATCTCGGCGCTGGGCGTGGCCGCCGGCACCACCGCCTACCAGCGCAGCAAGCACGCCGCCGACGAGGCGCTGCGCGCGCTGCCGCTGGACGCCACGGTGGTGCAGCCTTCGCTGGTGTTCGGCGAGGACGGGCCCAGCGCCCGCTTCTTCCTGACCTTGTCGAGCCTGCCGCTGCTGGCGCTGCCGCGCGGCGGCCCGCTGCAGCCAGTGCACGTGGACGACGCCGTGGCGGCGCTGGCCGCGCTGCTGCAGGCGCCGGCCGCGGCCTGGGCCGGGCGCCGCGTCGCGCTGGTCGGGCCGCAGCCGCTGTCATTGACGCAGTACCTGCAGGCGCTGCGCGCGGCGCAGGGCCTGCCGCGCGCGCCGGTGCTGAGCGTGCCGGGGCCGCTGGCGGCCTGGGGCGCCCGCATCGCCGGCCGCCTGGGCAGCTCGCTGCTGGACGAGGACAGCTGGCACATGCTGCAGCAGGGCAACGCCGCGCCGGCCGACGACATCACGCGGCTGCTGGGCCGCCCACCCCGGCCGGCGCAGGCCTTCATTCCCCGCGCCCGCGCCGATGCCGCGCGCGCCCAGGCGCGGCTGGCCTGGACGCTGTGGCTGCTGCGCCTGTCGCTGGCGCTGGTGTGGCTCATCACGGCCGCCGTTTCCTACGGCCTGTACCCGGTGCAGCAGAGCTACGAGCTGCTGGCGCGCACCGGCGTGCCGCCGGCGCTGCAGCCGCTCATGCTCTACGGCGCCGCCACCTTCGACCTGGCGCTGGGCGTGCTGACGCTGTGGCCGCTGCGCCCGCGCGCGCGGCGCTGGCTGTGGGGCACGCAGGCCGCGCTGATCGGCTTCTACACGGTCCTGATCACGTGGCGGCTGCCCGAGTTCTGGCTCCACCCCTACGGGCCGCTGACCAAGAACCTGCCCATCCTGGCGGCGCTGGCGCTGCTGGCCGCGCTGGAGCCGCGCGGGAGCCAGGCCACGGAGACGCGCTGATGGACTACCTGGTCGCCAAGTGGCTGCACATCCTCTCCAGCACGCTGCTGTTCGGCACCGGGCTGGGCTCGGCCTACTACATGTTCTTCACCAGCCTCACGCGCGACCCGCATGCCGTGGCCATTGTGGTGCGCTACGTGGTGCTGGCCGACTGGCTGTTCACCACCACCACCATCATCTTCCAGCCCCTGAGCGGCTGGTACATGGCGCACCTGGCCGGCATCCCGCTTACCACGCCCTGGCTGTTCTGGACCTTCGTGCTGTACTTCGTGGCCGGCGCCTGCTGGCTGCCGGTGGTGTGGATACAGATCCGCATGCGCGCGCTGGCGCAGGCCGCCGTCACGCACAACCAGCCGCTGCCGCCGCGCTACTTCCAGCTGCTCAAGGTCTGGACCGCCCTGGGCGTGCCCGCCTTCGTGGCGCTGGTGATCGTGTTCTATCTGATGGTGGCCAAGCCGACTTGAGCGGCCCGACGCCGCCTCACGCCGGCGCGAAGTCCTCGCGCACGTAGTAGTCGCCGGTGTTGTCCTTGGAGGCGAAGTGGCGCGCCCGGTCGGCATCGCGCACGACGTTGAACTTCACGTCCTCGTGGCGCGCGAACATCACCACCGTGTTGCCGTCGCGCAGGTGCAGCAGCACGTCGCCGTTGACCAGCGGCTCGGCCAGCAGCACCTCCGCGCCCGACAGCCGCTCGCACATGGCGCGCCGGCGCGCGTTCTGGAAACGCTGGTCGTGCACCGCGTCCAGCCGCTTGTCGGGCTGCAGCTCGTCCTCGGCGCGGAACAGCGCCTGCTCGATCTGGCGCTGCCAGTCGCGCAGCACGTCGCGCCGGAAGGAGGCCGGCATGTCGGCCAGGCGGCCGAGGTCGATCTCGCCGTGACCGGTTTCCCAGTCCACTTGCAGGGCAGGCATAGGCATGGCGCGCACGCTCGTCGGTACTACTTGAAGCGCGCAGTCTGCCGCTGTCGGCAGCGTGCCGATTGAAGCAACAACAGCACCGCAGCAGCGCTGTTTGGCTTTTCACCGCGCCGCCCGGCGCCGTGCTAACGGGTTTGGCGGCCGGGCGCCGCCCCGGCGCGTCCTGCCGGCCAAGGCAGGAGCGGCCCCGGGCTCAATGCAGCAGCGGACGCGGCGGATGCGGGTCCTGCGGCGGGGCGTCGGCCGGGTCGGGATCGTCGATCTCGCGCGGCGGCTCGTCGGGCTCGGGCATCTCGGCCGGCCGCGCCGGCCCGCGCGGCGGGGCCTCCGGGGGCGGCGTCACGGGCAGCTCACCCAGGCGCCAGGAGAACAGGGTGGATTCGACAGGCTTCATGCGGTTGCGCTCCGGACAAGGCGGATGCGCGTCGCTGCAAGCCGCGCGCCCAACCGTCACCCTCCAGGGCCTTGTGCACGGCCGCAGCCGGTTCAGGCCTGCGCCCGTTGTGTTTGGTTGCACCAGCTTTGCCGACGCCGGCAAAAAGCGCCGGTAAGCCCCACTGCCTTCCTGGCAACCGGCTCCTCCATCCACCGCCCCGAAACCGCGCTCAAGCCTTGTCGCACAAGGGAGAAAGCGCCCAGGACACCCGGGAGCTTTGTCCTGGCACGGTCGATGCTTTATCTCCGCCAGCCCCGGGCGCAAACACCGTCGCTGCCAGTCTCCCTCCCCTCCTTCCCCAATATGGCGGCTTCGGGCCCGGGGTCCTTTTCGGGACCCCCTCCTTCCTCTGCCCTGCTCCGCTGGGGCATGACGCGCCCTTCAGCCTTGCACGGCTGCCGCAGCACGGCTCACCGTGGCCTGCCCACGCGCGGCGTCGCGGGCTGAAACCACGACGGGCCCCGCGGCGGCGGACTGTTTCGCTCGGATGACCGATCAACCCGCCCCATGTCACTCATCGAGGCGGGTGCTGCTCCTGGGTCAACCATCCTGCGCGCTCACTTCGGCCGGGGCCGTGGCAGGTTGGCACCGGGCTGCATCAGCCGCCCCGTGCGCAGCGCGGCCACGGCCTCGGCCAACGCCCGTGCCGCGTGGCGCACCTCTTCCTGCAGCGCCGAGTCCTCGTCCAGGCGGTCGTGGCTCTCGGCGTAGGACCCGTAGTAGCCGATGTAGCGGTCCAGCCGTGCCGTCGCGCCGGCCGGAATGAGGCCCATCCAGTCCAGCCAGTCGCACAGCGCGCGCCGCACGCCGTCCGTGCCGGCCACGTCGCCGTGCACCACCACGCCATAGGCGCGGCCGGCCAGGTGCTTGGGATAGGGCCAGCCCGCCAGTTCCAGCGCCTTGGCCTTGGCCGGGTCCTTGCCGCCGGTGCGGGTCGGGTCCGGGTTGCCGCCGTCGGCGCACACCAGGCGGTCGATCATCAGCTTCAGCGCGCTGGAGGCCTGCCACCAGTGCACCGGCGTGACGATCAGCACCCCATGCGCCGCCACCCAGCGCTCGTAGATCTCCGCCATCCAGTCGCCCACCTGCCCCAGCGCGTGGTTCGGGTAGCAGGAGCAGGGCCAGTGGCACAGCGGCATGGCGGTGGAGACGCAACCCTTGCAGGGGTGGATGTGGCGCCCCGGCTCGGAGCTCAGCAGGCTCAGGTCCAGCAGGTCGGGCTGCAGCCCGGCGCCGGCCAGCACCTCGCTGGCCAGCATCACCAGCCGGTGGCTCTTGGAACGCTCGCCCGGGCAGGTGCCGTCGTTGCGCGGTGAGCCGCACACCAGCAGCACGCGCGAGGGCGAGGCCGGGTCCTGCTGCCAGGCCTGCGCCGCCAGCAGCCGCTCGCGCGTGGCGCGCCATTCGTCCGACAGCGCGTAGCCGGGGTCGGCGTAGCCCGGCCCGGCCGGCGAGGTCCGCGGCGCCTTGCGCCCGTCCCGGTAGGCCTGCCACGCAATCTCTTCCAGCCGGGCAATGGCGGCGCCCTCGGCCTGGAAGGCCGGGTCGGCAAAGCTCAGCCTGAAGCGCTCGCCGAAGGCCGCGCGCTCCAGCGGCGGCGGCGTCTGACCCTTGCGCACGCCGCTCATGGCCGGGCACGCCTAAGGGCACAGGGGTCAACGGTCCTGCTCGGCATCAGGGGCACCTCCGGGGGACACCTGGGTCACCCCGGCGGCAAGGCCCATTCCCGGCGCCGAACCCGCGGCATGGGGCTTGCCGACGTCCCTGGCATGGCAACCGGATTCCGCATCGGCCGTGCCGGCCGTTGGCTGCTGGGGGCGCTGGCGCTGCTGATCGTGGCGTTGGCGCTGTGCGAGGCCCTGGGCTGGCGCTTCCTGCGCGACCCCGTGCAAAGCCGGCTGGGCGCGGCGCTGCAGCGCGAGGTGGTGTGCGGCCCGACGTTCCGCGTGCACCTGCTGGGCTCGGTGCGCCTGCAGTGCAGCGAGCTGCGCCTGGGCACGCCCGAGGGGCAGCCGGTGCTGCGCGACGAGCAGGGCCAGCCGCGCCCGATGCTGCGCGCCACCGACGTCGGCGTCGCCGTGCCCTACGGCTCGCTGCTGGCGCTGCGCCGCGGCGAGGGGCTTGAGACCGTCGTGGTCAGCGCGCTGACCATGCAGCAGTTCGAGGCCAACCTGGCGCAGGCCAAGGACGGCCGCGCCAACTGGAAGTTCGGCCCGCCCAAGCCGCCCAAACCCGAGGGCGAGGAGGAGCCGCTGCCGATTCCGCGCTTCGGCGAGCTGCAGGTGCGCGAGGGCCGGCTGCGCCTGGACGACGCGCTGCACGCCCTGCTCGTGGACGGCCGGCTCAGCACCAGCGAGGGCGAGGCCGGCGGCGCCAACGCCGGGCTGCGCGCCGAGGCCCAGGGCCGCTGGGAAGGAAAACCGCTGACGGCGCGGCTGGAGGCCGGCGGCGTGCTGCCGCTGGTGGGCGGCGGCGGACAGCTCGTGCCCATCAAGCTGCACCTGGAGGCGGCGCAGACGCTGGTCGATCTGGAAGGCCGCGTCGCCGACGTGATGTCGCTGCGCGCGCTGGAGGGCCGCTTCCACGTCAAGGGCGCCTCGCTGGCCGGCGCCGGCGGCTTCCTGAGCCTGACGCTGCCCACCACCGGACCCTTCGAGATGTCCGGGAACATCAGCCGCAAGGACGAGCGCTGGCACGCGCTGGTGCAGTCCTTCACGGTGGGCAGCAGCCGCATGCGCGGCGAGTTCGATTTCGACCCCACGGTGAAGCCGCCGCGCCTGGCCGGCACCCTGGCCGGGCAGCGGCTGGCGCTGTCGGACCTGGCCCCGGCGTTTGGCGCAGCCGCCAAGGGCGCCGAAGGCGGGGAGAAGGCGGCAGCGAAGGACAAGCGCGGCCGCGTGCTGCCGCAGCAGGAGTTCGACCTGCCCAAGCTCGGCCTGATGCAGGCCGACGTGCGCGTGGACCTGGACAACGCCGACCTGGGCACGGGCGCGCTGGAGAACTTCAAGCCGCTGCAGGGCCGCATCCTGCTCAAGGACCGCGTGCTGACGCTGCAGGACATGGTGGCGCGCACTGCCGGCGGCGAGCTGCGCGGCCAGATCGCGCTGGACAGCCGGCCGCGGCAGCCGCTGTGGCAGGCCAACCTGCGCTGGTCCGGCGTGCAGCTGGAGCGCTTCGTCAAGCCGCGCAACCCCACCGCCGACAAGCCCGCGGGCGCGCCCGACCCCGGCTACATCAGCGGCGTGCTCGGCGGCCAGGCGCAGCTGCGCGGCGCGGGCCGCTCCACGGCGGCGATGCTGGGCTCGCTCGACGGCGGCATGGACCTGTGGGTGCGCAACGGCGCGCTGTCGCACCTGGTGATCGAGGCCGCCGGCCTGGACCTGGCGCAGGCGCTGGGCGTGGCGCTCCAGGGCGACCAGCGCCTGCCGCTGCACTGCGCCGTGGTGCGCATGCAGGTGCGCGACGGCCTGGTGCGCCCGGAAGTGGCGGTGTTCGACACCAGCGACACCACCATCCTGGCCAGCGGCGAGGTCTCGCTGGCGCAGGAGCGACTGGACCTGACCCTGGCGGCCCGGCCCAAGGACTTCTCGCCGCTGTCGCTGCGCTCGCCGGTGCACATCGAGGGCACCTTCGCGCAGCCCGAGCTGCGCCTGGAGAAAGGCAAGCTGGCCTTGAAGCTCGGCGCCGCCGCGGCGCTGGCCCTCGTCAACCCGCTGGCCGCCGTGCTGCCGCTGATGGACCCGGGCGACAAGGAAAACGCCGGCTGCCAGCAGACGCTGCAGAAGTTCAAGGGCTGAGCATCGAGGCGACTCGCGCACGGATTGTCCCTGCCGCGGCCTCGTCCCCACACCGCCCTGCCCCGCCGCGGCGCAGCCGGTTGCGCCCGCCACCACCGCGTCGCTCCCACGCCACACCCCCCCGGGAACAGGCCTTGCCCAAAACCAGGACTGACGCCTTCCCGCCCGGGTTGACCGGCAGGGAAACCGCGACGTCGGTAGCGAAGAGCAACCATGAAAGGACCACACATGAGCCAGCACGACCAATCCGGCCGCCACGAGTCCCGCAGCGACGACGGCCGGTCGGGTCAGGGCCGCCAGCAGCAGGAGCAGGGCGGCTACAGCGCGGGCCAGCGCAGCGAGGCCGGCACCACCTACGGCGACTACCGTGGCGGCCGCCAGCAAAGCGCCCAGGACATGGTGAGCGGCGCCTACGGCCGCGGCATGGGCAACGACGCCAATTACGGCGGCTCGCAGAGCGGCCAGTGGACCAGCGGCCACGACTCCAGCGCGCAGCAGCACGCCCAGGACTGGGGCGGCGGCACGCACGAGCAGGGCAGCCCCTTCGGCGGCCTGGGCCAGATGGGCCGCACCGACCAGGGCAGCCAGCAGGGCAGCAGCCGCGGCCAGCACACCAGCAGCGGCACCACGGCCAGCTCGCAGTACCAGCAGGGCGGCATGCCCGGCCGCCAGCAGGGCTCCTCCGGCACGGACTACGGCACGCACAGCCTGCACGGCGGCCATGAGGGCAGCTACCAAGGCAGCTACCAGGGCCAGGGCCAGCATGCGCAGTCCGGCAGCCTGCCCGGCCAGCAGGACGGCGGCAGCTGGGGCACCCAAAGCCGCGGCCACCAGGGCACCGACTACGGCTCGCACACCAACCAGGGCGGCCACCAGGGCAGCTACCAAGGCAGCTACCAGGGCAATCAGCAGAGCCAGTCGGGCCAGCAGGGCCAGCAGCGCGACTGGGGCCAGCAAGGCGGCCAGCACAACCTCTCCAGCAGCAGCTCCTACGGCCAGCAGCAGGGCGGCCCATGGGGCCGCGACGGCGGGCAGCACAGCCAGTCCGGCGGCTACGGCGGCCAGCAAGGCAGCAGCGGCTGGAACCAGCAGGGCAGCCAGCACAGCCAGTCCGCCTATGCCGGCCACCAGCAGTACGGCGGCGGCAACCAGGGCGGCTACGCCGACGACATGCGCGGCGGCATGGGCAACAGCGGCTATGGCGCGCAAGGCGGCTACGGCGGCTACCAGGGCGGGCAGCACAGCCAGTCCGGCGGCGGCTACCACCACACCCAGGCCGGCGGCTTCGAGCAGGCCGGCGGCGGCTCCGGGCAGGGCCAGCACAGCCAGTCCGGCGGCGGCTGGGGCGGCGGCCAGCAGGCCACCAGCTTCACCGGCGGCCAGAGCGGTTCGATGAGCGGCGCCTACGGCGGCCAGCAGGCCGGCCAGTGGGGCAGCCAGCACAGCGGCATGGGCGGCGGCATGGGCTCCGACTACGCCGGCCAGGGCGGACAAGGCGGCAGCCGCCAGGGCGGCATGCAGGCCGCGATCCTGGGCGGCGGCGGCCAGCAAGGCGGCTACGGCGACGACATGCGCAGCGGCACCCACCACAGCGGCTACGGCAGCGGCTTGCAGGGCAGCACCTACGGCCCCGGCCGGGACGAGAACCGCAGCGGCGGCCAGCAGCACCTGAGCAACTACGCCGGTGGCGAGCAGTACGGCGGCCAGCACCAGGGCGGCACCTGGGGCGGCGGCCAGCAGGGCCACACCCAGTCCGGCGGTTACGGCGGGCAGCACACGCAGTCGGGCAGCGGCTACGGCAGCCAGCAGGGCAGCGGCAGCTGGGGCTCGCAGGGCGGGCAGCACAGCCAGTCGTCCGGTGGCGGCTATGGCGGCCAGGGCATGGGCGGCACCTACGGCGGCCCGCAGGGCGACAGTTCCCGGGGCAGCCAGGGCGGCTACGGCGGCAGCCAGCACAGCCAATCCGGCGGCATGGGCGGCCAGCAAGGCGGCTATGGCGACGACATGCGTGGCAGCCAGGGCTTCAGCGGCCAGCAAGGTGGCCTGGGCACCGTCTACGGCAGCCAGCAAAGCCAGTCGGGTGGCTACGGCGGCCAGCAAGGCGGCGGCAGCTGGGGCCAGCAAGGCGGACAGCACAGCCAGTCGGGGCAATGGGGGGGCAGTGGTCAGCAAGGCGGCAGCTCGTGGGGCGGCCAAGGCGGCTACGGCGGTGGGCAGCACAGCCAGTCCAGCGGCGGCTATGGCAGCCAGCAAGGCGGCCAGCAGTCCGGCCAATGGGGCAGCGGCCAGCACAGCCAGTCCGGCGGCTACGGCGGCGGCCAGCAGGGCGGCCCCTCGCAGAGCATGTACGGCGGCGGCAGCCACCAGGGCGGGCAGCAGAGCCAGTTCAGCAGCGGCGGCATGCAGCATGGCGGCAGCCAGGGCTCCTGGGGCTCGCAGGGCGGCTCGCAGGGCTTCGAGGGCTCGCAGGGCCGCGGCTACGGCGGCCAGCAGGGCGGCAGCTGGGGCCAGCAGGGTTCCCACGGCTCGCAGGGCTCGCATGAGGGCGAGCACTTCGACCCGGAATACCAGCAGTGGCGCGCCGACCAGATGCGCAGCCTCGACGACGACTACCGCAGCTGGCGCCAGGACCGCTACAAGCGCTTCAGCGACGAGTTCAGCCAGTGGCGCAGCAGCCGCAGCGGTCAGGGTGGCAGCACCTCGGGCAGCAGCGCCAGCGGCGGCGGCCTGGGCGGTGCCTCCAGCGGCCTGGGCTCCGAGCGCTTCGGCAGCAGCAGCACGCCCGGCACCATGGGTTCGCAGTCCGGCGCCTCGGGCGGCGAGGCCAGCGCCTCCTCCGTCGGCAGCCAGGGCATGAGCCAGAGCAGCGCCGGCCTCGGGGCCAGCCTGTCCTCGCTGGACAGCCGCTCGGGCAGCTCGCCCTTGAGCATGGGCAATGACGGCGACCGCGCGCTGGGCAGCAGCGGCACTTCGGGCGGCAGCGGCCTGTCCGCCGGCAGCCTGGGCTCAGGCGGCGGCACCGCGGCCGGCGGCTCGGGCAGCAGCGCCATCGGCGGCAGCGGCGCCAGCGGCGCGGGCCTGGGCGGCAGCGGCTCCTCGCTGACCGCGGGCGGCGGCAGCACCGGCGCGGGCATGGGCAGCAGCCTGTCCACCGCCGAGAGCAGCGGCGGGTCGACCAAGTCCTCCAGCAGCACCGGCAGCAGCGGCGTCACCTCGGGCACCAGCACCGGCGGCGCGTCCTCGGCGGCCGGGCTGAGCACCTCGGGCAGCAGCGGCAGCGGCAACAGCGGCGTGATGTCGGGCAGCGGTAGCACCGGCGGGCTGGGCTCCAGCGGCAGCCTGGGCTCGGGCAGCGGCGGCCACGCCGGCTCCGGCGGCAGCACCTCGGGCAGCGGCCTGGGCGGCTCTTCCGGCAGCGCAGGCAGCGGCAGCGGCGGCACGGCCTCGCTGTCCAGCGGCCAGAGCAGCAACAGCGCCTCCAGCGGCGGCGGCAAGGCCGCGGGCCTGCCCGGCGGCGCCACGGGCAGCACGGCTTCGGCCAGCGGCTCCGGCAGCAGCAGCGGCAGCTCGGCCACCTCGATCGGCTCCTCCGGCTCCAGCCCGGGTGCCTCGGGTTCCTCCGGTGCCACCGGCGGCGGCTCGAAGAGCTAAGGTGAGAGCGGCGCGCCCGCAAGGCGCCGCTTGAGCGAAGCAGGCGCCCCACCCGGGGCGCCTTTTCTTTTTCGACGAACCCGCCGCGCGCGCGGCGCTCCAAGCTTCACATCGCGCATCACCAGTCAGGGAGTGTCATGAAAAGGGTTCCCCGCGCCTTCACCCGGCTGCTGCAGCATCGGCGTGCCCTGCTGCTGAGCCTCACCACGCTGGGCGGCTCGATCCTGCCCGCACCCCACGCCCGCGCCACCAGCCCGGCGCGCTCGGGCGGTGGGCTGCCGCGCGAGGAGGACCGGCTGCGACGCCCCGCCCCGGACGCCGGCGCCGACACCGGCGCCGTGCTCATGGCCATCGGCGGCAACGAGGACCGGCGCGAGGACATGGCGGTGCTGCGCCGCTTCGTGCAGCACTGCGGCGGGGCGCAGGCGCGCATCGTCGTGCTCACCGCCGCCAGCTCGGTGCCGCAGCTGCTGTGGGCCGGCTACGAGCGCGCCTTCGCGGCGCTGGGCGTGCAGCGCTGCGTGGAGATGGCGCTGGCCTCGCGCGAGGAGGCCGATGCGCCGGAGGCTGCGCGCGAGATCCTGGCCGCCGACGGCGTGTTCATGACCGGCGGCGACCAGAGCCGGCTGGTGTCGGTGCTGGGCGGCAGCGCGGTGGCGCAGGCCATGCGCCGGGCGCGCGCGCAGCGCGGCCTGTGCATTGCCGGCACCAGCGCCGGGGCGGCGGCACTGTCGCGCCAGATGCTGGCCGGCGGGCGCGCGCCGCTGCTGCCCGAGAAGGACGTGGTGCGCCTGGACGAAGGCCTGGACCTGCTGCCCGGCGCCATCGTGGACCAGCACTTTTCCGAGCGCCGCCGCTGGGCGCGGCTGATGTCGGCAGTGGCGCAGCACCCGCGCCTGCTGGGCGTGGGCATCGACGAGGACACGGCGCTGGTGGTCGAGCGCGAGGCCATTGAGGTGGTGGGCAGTGGCGCCGTGACGCTGCTCGACGGCCGCCACATGGGCTCCAGCTTCGAGCGCGCCCAGCCCGGGCAGCGGCTGACCCTGGCGGGCCTGCGCGTGCACGTGCTGCAGGCCGGCGAGCGGCTGAGCCTGGACCCGGGCCAGGCCAGCGTGGCCGCGCCGGGGTTGAAGGAGGCGGTGGAGGTGCTGGTGCAGGCGGTGTGAGGGCCGAGACAAACGCTGCTAGGCATATAGCTCGCGGCGGCCTGGGGACCGCCTGGGCGCTCACCAAGGGTGGGCGCCTGCGCGGGGATGACGGAGTGGTAAGCGCACCGCGTCAGCTTGCAGCCAACGTCTCTCACACCAACACAACAAAAAAACGCCGCCGAGTCTCCCCGGCGGCGCCCTCTTCCAGATGCATGCACCCGGCGGGCCGGCCCGGCGCTTCAGGTCAACACGCTCAGGCGTGCTTCCTGCGCCGCTCCACCGCCTCGATGCGCAGCGTCTGGCGGTACTTGGTGACGGTGCGCCGCGCCACCACCAGGCCCTGGCGCGCGAGCTGGCGCGCGATCTCGGCATCCGACAGCGGCGCCTCGGGCCGCTCGGCCTCGATCATGTCCTTGATCAGCCCGCGGATGGCCGTGGCCGAGCAGGTGCCGCCGCCGGCCGTGGCCATGGCGCGCGAGAAGAAGTACTTGAGCTCGAACACGCCCAGCGGCGTGGCCATGTACTTGTTGTTGGTGACGCGCGAAACGGTCGATTCGTGCAGCCCGACCTCGTCGGCGATCTCGCGCAGGCCCAGCGGCTTCATCGCCATCGCGCCGTACTCCAGGAAGTGGCGCTGCCGGTTCACGATGGCCTGCGCCACGCTCACGATGGTCGAGAAGCGCTGCTCCACGTTGCGCACCGTCCAGCGCGCCTCCTGCAGGTGCGCCGCCAGCTCGGCATGCATGCCGTTGCGGTGGCGCTGGAACAGCTCGGCATAGACGCGGTTCAGGCGCACCTTGGGCACGATCGCCGGATTGAGCGTGGCGATCCATTGCCCGCGCACCTTGCGCACGATCACGTCGGGCGTGAGGTACTGGATGTTGGCCGCGCCATAGCGCCAGCCCGGGCGCGGATCGAGGCGGCGGATGCGCGCGCAAACGGCCTCCACCTCCTCCACCGGGCGCGACAGGAAGCGCGACAGCGTGTTGACGTCCTTGGCCGCCAGCGCATCGAGCTTCTCGCTGATCACGGCCTGCGCCAGCGCGCGCTGGTGCGTGCACTCGATGGCCGGCAGCTGCAGCAGCAGGCACTCCTGCACGCTGCGCGCGGCCACGCCCGCGGGCTCCAGTGACTGCACGCGCTTGAGCGCGATCTGCATCTCCTCCAGCGTGGCCTCGGGGTCCAGCTCGCACACCTGCACCAGCTCCTCCAGCGGCACGCGCAGGTAGCCGTCATCGTCCAGCGACTCCACGATGGCCTTGGCCAGCGCCAGGTCGCGCACCGACAGCGGCAGCAGGTTCAGCTGCCCGTGCAGGTGCTCGGCCAGCGAGGTCTGCACCGCCATCGTGTCCATCAGGCTGAGCTCGCCGTCCTCGCGCTTGCGGTTGCCGCTGCTGCCGTCGGCCTGCCAGGTATCGCGCTCGGCATCGCGCTCCATGCCGCTGTCGGAGCTGCCGTAATCGGGCGCCTCGCTGGCTTCGGGCACGGTGACGTTGGTCAGGGCATCGGCCGCCAGCGGGGCACCTTCCGCATTGGGCGCCGCCGGGGTTTCGGTTTCGCTGTCATCGGCCTCCAGGAAGGGATTGCGGCCCAGCGCCTCCTGGACCTCCTGCGCGAAATCCAGCGAAGACAACTGCAGCAGCCGTACGGCCTGCTGCAGACGGGGAGACAGTGCCTGCTGCTGCCGGTGCTCGGTGCGAAGCACGGGTGCGTTCATCCGGGTACTCCTCTTTTTGAAATTGAGACGCCACACAGCGTCGTGGCAGGCACCCTGACCGCAGCATCCGTGCCAGCTTTGGCAACTCAAAAACAAATGCTCACTTTTGATCCAAATTCGGCCAAGTTGAGCTCAGAAGCCGGCCTTTTTTCCTCACACCGCGTGTAAGGCTCCGCTTGCAATTTGCAACCAAGAAAAAAGCCGGCCCAGGCGGACCGGCTTCGGGCGCGCGGCCGGGCCGCCGCACCCACGGCTTTTGCAGCAAGCGCTGCGCCGGCGCGGCAAGAAGAAGCTTCAGCCGGTGCGCTTGGGCGGGGGGGTGGCGGTGCCGGGCGTGACCTGCTGGT
Organism: Azohydromonas caseinilytica; assembly: GCF_012927045.1. Classification (GTDB taxonomy): domain Bacteria; phylum Pseudomonadota; class Gammaproteobacteria; order Burkholderiales; family Burkholderiaceae_C; genus Azohydromonas; species Azohydromonas caseinilytica. The sequence goes on from NZ_JABBFW010000001.1 coordinate 153,860, forward strand.
GATAGGCCGGATCGGTGGCGTGGCTGTAGCTGGTGTCCTGCAGCCCGGCCTCGGCGTCCTGGTAGGCCTGCTGGGCTTCCGCTTGGCTGGTGTTGGCCGTGGCCTGCTGCTCATGGGCGGATTCGTCGCGCTCGTGCGGCAGGCGCGGGCCCGGCACGCCGGCCTTGGAGCTCTGCGTCATGCCGTGGCCGGGCCGGGCGTCGGGTGGGTTGTGCGGCGCCCCGGGGGGCAGGCTCCGGTTCGAGGCCGGATCGTCGGGGCTCTGCACGGGCTCTCTGGGGGTAGGCATGACGGCTCCTTGCGTGAATGGATGGTTCGAAGGCTGCTGGTTGAGCGGGCAGCTTTCATTCCCGTGCGGGGTTGGCCGGGGCACGTCGATTGCCGAGCAAGCCGCATCGATCCATGCCCATCCCACACAAGGAGAGCCCATGCCCACCGCAGAAAAGTCCACCCGCTCCAGCACGTCACGCGGCGGCGCCGCGCAGGCCCGCGAGGAAGTCCTGGACATGCTCAAGGACGACCACAAGCGCGCCAAGAAGGCCTTCAGGGACTTCGAGAAGCTCGACGCCGAGAAGCAGGCCGACGAGTGCCGGCAGCTGGTGGAGCAGACCTGCGGCGAACTGCAGGTGCACACCACGCTGGAGGAGGAGCTGTTCTATCCGGCGGTGCGCCAGGCCCTCAAGGAGCAGGACCTGCTGGACGAGGCCGAGGTCGAGCACAACTCGGCCAAGCAGCTCATCGAGCAGCTGCAGGAGTTCATGCAGCAGGGCCAGCTCGACGGCAAGTTCACCGCGACCTTCACGGTGCTGGGCGAGTACGTGAAGCACCACATCAAGGAAGAGGAAGGCGAGCTGTTCGAGCAGTGCGAGAAGGCCGGCAACAAGGTGGACTGGGCCGCGCTGGGCGAGCAGATGAAGACCCGCAAGGCCGAGCTGATGGAAGAGCTGCTGCCGCAGATGGACGGCTCCTCGCTGGCCGCCGAGCTGGGCGCCGGCGCCGAGGACAGGGCCTGAGCACCGGGCCCCGATGTCCGCCACGGCACCGATCTCGACCCCCACGCCGCCGACCGACCTTCCGCTGCAGTCGTTCTGGATCGGCGGCTTCGAGGGCGCCGACCACCTGAACGCCTCGGGCCGGCCGCTGGACATGGTGCGCGCCAACGGGCACCTGCAGCGGCTCGACGAGGATTACGCCCGCTGCGCGGCCCTGGGCCTGCGCAGCCTGCGCGAGAGCCTGGGCTGGCGCCTGAGCGAAACCGCCCCCGGCGTCTTCGACTTCGAGCGCGCGCGCCACATGGCGCGCTGCGCGCGGCGCCACGGCCTGCAGCTGCTGTGGAGCCTGATGCACTACGGCACGCCGCCGGACGTGAGCCTGCTCGATGACGCGCTCATCCCGCGCTTTGCCGCCTTCGCCGCCGCCGCGGCGCGCGCGCTGGCCGACGAGAGCGACGCCCCGCCGATCTACACGCCCATCAACGAGATCAGCTTCCTGGCCTGGGCCGTGTCGGCCAGCCGGCTGATGCATCCCTACGGGCAAGGCCTGGAAGGCTCGGTGGAGAGCACGCTCACCAGCGGCTACGCCGTCAAGCGCCGCCTGGTGCGCGCGGCGCTGGCGGCGGTGGAGGCGATCCGGCGCGTGGACCCGCGCGCGCGCTTCATGCACATCGACCCGCTGGTGCACGTGGTGCCGCCGCCCGGGCGCCCCGAGCTGCAGCCCCAGGCCGACGCGGTCGCCGCCTACCAGTGGCAGGCCTGGGACATGCTCGCCGGGCGCGCCGAGCCGCAGCTCGGCGGCCACCCGGACGCGCTCGACATCGTCGGCGTCAACCACTACCACAGCGGCCAGTGGGAGCTGCTCACCGAGAAGCGGCTGCGCTGGCACGAGCACGACCCGCGCCGCAAGCCGCCGGCGCTGCTGCTGCGCGAGGCCTGGCAGCGTTACCACCGCCCGGTGGTGATGGCCGAGACCAGCCACGTCGGCGCCGGGCGCGTGGCCTGGCTGCATGACATGGCCACCCAGGTGCAGCGCGCGCGCGCCGAGGGCGTGCCCGTGCAGGGCCTGTGCCTGTACCCGCTGGTGGACCGCCCCGACTGGGACACGCCCGGCCACTGGCACCGCAGCGGGCTGTGCGACGTCGTCGCGCCCGCGCCCGGCGCCGAGGACGCGCCCGACGCCTTTGCCCGCCTGCTCAATACCGAGTACGCCACCGCCCTGCGCTGGTGGCAGACGCGCCTGCCGGTGCCGGCATCCCGCCTGCCTCATATCCAGGGCACCCCGGACCACCCCTCTCACCAAGGAAGCGCCATGCCCCCTTCGTCCGCCGCCAACCTGCCGCCCCTGGTCGTGTTCTGCCACCTGCGCTGGGGCTTCGTGTACCAGCGCCCGCAGCACCTGCTGTCGCGGCTGTCCGAGCACTACCGGGTGCTGTTCGTCGAGGAACCCATCCACCTCGAAGGCGAGCCCCGGCTGGACCGCGTGCCGCAGGGGCCCAACCTCGAAGTGCTGGTGCCGCGCACGCCCGTGACCGCCCCGGGGTTCCACGACGACCAGCTCAGCCTGTTGAAACCGCTGCTGGCGGAGTTCCTGCGCGAGGAAGGCATCGAGGACTGCCTGGTCTGGTTCTACACGCCCATGGCGCTGCCCCTGATCGCCGCGCTCAAGCCGCGCGCCGTGGTCTACGACTGCATGGACGAGCTCTCGGCCTTCAAGAACGCCCCGAAGCAGCTGCGCCAGCGCGAGACGGCGCTGATGAAGATGTCCAGCGTGGTCTTCACCGGCGGCCCGGCGCTGTTCGAGGCCAAGCGCCACCTGCATCCCAACGTGCACTGCCTGCCCAGCTCGGTGGACGTGCACCACTTCGCGCCGCAGCGCCTCAAGGCCGACAGCGCCGAGGCGCAGGAGGCCAAGCGGCTGCAGTCGCACATCGCCGAGGGGCCGCGGCTGGGCTTCTACGGCGTGATCGACGAGCGGCTGGACCTGGAGCTGGTGGCCGCCATCGCCGACGCCCGGCCCGACTGGCAGCTCGTCATGGTCGGCCCGGTGGTCAAGATCGACCCGGCCTCGCTGCCGCAGCGCGCCAACATCACCTACCTGGGCATGCAGAGCTACGCGATGCTGCCGCACCTGATGGCGCACTGGGACCTGTGCCTGATGCCCTTCGCGCTCAACGAGTCCACCCGCTTCATCAGCCCGACCAAGACGCTGGAGTACATGGCCGGCGAGAAGCCGGTGGTCTCCACCGCCGTGCGCGACGTGGAGCAGCCCTACGGCGACGTGGTGCGCATCGGGCGCGACCAGGCCGACTTCATCCAGGGCTGCGCCGAGATGCTGGCGCTCTCCGACGCGCAGCGCCGGCTGCTGGTGGGGCGCATGCAGGAGGCGCTGCGCAAGGTGTCGTGGGACCGCAGCGCGCGCACCGTGGCGCGCTGCCTGCGCCAGGCGCTGCGCGAGTCCACGGTGGACTCGCCCGCGGCGCTGCGCGAGCTCGCCGGGCTGGCCTCGCCCGGGGCCGAGCAGTCCGCCGCCGGCGCCACCTCGCTCGCGCGCGCCCCGGTGGCGGCGCAGCCGCCCTCGGTGCGGCACCTGGTCATCGGCGCCGGCCCCACCGGGCTGGCCACCGCCTACCACCTGGGCCTGCACGACCAGGGGCACGACACCCTGGTGGTGGAGCGCGAGGAGCACGTGGGCGGCGGCTGCCGCTCGGTGCACCAGCAGGGCTACACCTTCGACCACGGCGCCCATGTGCTGCAAAGCGCCGACCCCGAGGTGCGCGCCCTGGCCGAGCGGCTGCTGGGCGACAACCTGCACTGGCAGCCGCCGCGCGTGCAGCGCCCGGCCCACCCGGCCTCGCAGGAGGGCCTGCCGCCGCTGCGCGCCGACCGCGACTTCGGCTACCCGCTGCACGGCGGCTTCCAGGCGCTGATGGACGCCTTCCTGCCGCTGCTCGACTGCGAGATCGCGCTCAAGACCACGCTGCTGCACCTCTCGCCCTCGCGGCGCATGGCGCGGCTCGATGACGGGCGCTCGGTGCGCTACGACACCCTGGTCAGCACCATGCCGCTGCCGGCGCTGGTGCAGGCCTGCGGCGACGAGGCGCCGGCCGAGCTGCGCAACGCCGCGCGCGCCCTGCGCCAGGGCTCGCTGCGCTGCGTGAACCTGGGGCTGGGCCTGGCGCCCGGGCGCGAGCGGCTCACCGAGGCGCACTGGATCGAGGCCCCGGCCGGCTGCGTGTTCCAGCGCGTGTTCGTGCAGGGCAACGCCAGCGCGCACAACAACGCCCCGGGCGGCTTCGCGCTGTCCTGCGAGATCGCCTACGGGCCGCACCAGCCCCTGCCCTGCGAGGGCGCGGCGCTGATCGACCGCGTCATCGACGATTGCCGGCGCATCGGCCTGTTCGGCAGCGCCGACCCGGTGCAGTTCGCCGCGCAGCTGGACCTGCCCTGCGCGCGTGCCCTGCCCGACCCGGCGCAGCAGGCCGCGCTGGTGCTGATCCGGCAGTGGTTCGCCGAGCACGGCATCGTGCTGGCCGGCCACCACGGCCGCTGGCATGCCGACGGCGCCCCGCACGCCTTCACCGCCGGCCGCCAGGCCGCGGAGCTGGTGATGACGCTGCTGCAGCAGCGCAACGCCCAGAGCACCACGGCGCTGCAGCAGCAGACGGGCTGACCCGACGCGCCCTCGGGACGGGAGGTTGCTCCCGTCCGGGCGAGGCATCGCCGCCCCGACGAAGAACAAGGCCCTGCGTCCCCCGATGCCTCGGGGCGCCTGGGACACGGGAGCAAGATGGTCATCGACGCCCATCTGCACTGCACCGGCCGCGAGCGCGCCGATGAGGTGCTGCGCGCGCTGGACGAGGCGCGCATCGACCACGCGGTGCTGCTGGCGCCCTTCCTGGACAACGGCTACTCGCTGCACGACCCCGCCTCGCTGCGCCGCGCCAACGCGCATCTGGCGCAGCTGGTGAAAGGCCATGGCGACCGCCTCAGCGGCTTCGCGGTGGTGGACCCGAGCGACCCGCGCTCCCCGGCCGACCTGCAGCGCGCCATCGACGCCGGCCTGCGCGGCTGCAAGATGGTTCCTTCCGGCTGGTACCCGTACGACGACCATGTGCAGCCGCTGTTCGCCACGGCCGCCGCGCTGAAGCTGCCGCTGCTGTTCCACAGCGGCATCTTCATCGACGGGCGCTCGGGCCGCTTCTGCCGGCCCAGCTTCTACGAGGTGCTGCGCGACCACCCGGGCGTGCGCGTGGCGCTGGCGCACGTGGGCTGGCCCTGGACCGACGAGGCCATCGCCGTGGCGCTGATCGACCGCATCCACGGCGTGCCGCACGACGAGGCGGTGTTCCGCCTGGACATCAGCTTCGGCCCGCCCCCGCCCTACCGGCGCGAGGTGCTGCAGCGCGCGCTGGCCACCCTGGGCGCCGGCAGCCTGCAGTTCGGCAGCGACTGTTTCCTGCCCTGCTCCGGCGCGGAGGTCGCCGAGCGGCGCGGCTGGGTGGAGGCGCTGATGGACGAGCTGGCGCTGGATGCGGCGACGCGGGCACAGCTCATGGGCGGCACGGCGCTGGCCTGGCTGCGGCCCGGCGGCGGCACGCCCTCGGTGCGGCCGGCGGACGGCGGCGCGGACACGGCCACCGACACGGCAGCCTCGTTCGCCTCATCGGCCCTCGGCGCGGCACACCCCCCAGCGCCCGCCCTGCCGGGCGAAGCGTCAGGCCACGACCCCTCCGCAGACGAAGAAGACCTCCCCTCGCCCGCCGCGCCGCGCCTGACGCCACGCGGCTGCCGCCGCCGTGGCTGGCTGGTGGCGGGAGGCCCGCGCCGGCTGGCGCCCATTTGCTGCTGAAGCCCATGGACATGTCCTGTTCTCCGGCGCGGCCGCGCCGCGTGCACGTCTTGCAGGTGCTGGGCCAGGCCATCGTCGGCGGCATGGAGAGCTGCGTGCTGCAGCTCGTGGAGCGGCTGCCGCGCGAGCGCTTCCAGACCACCGTGGTCTGTCCGCAGGAAGGCGGGCTGGCCGAGCGGCTGCGCGCGCTGGGTGCGGAGGTGGTGGTCACGCCCATCGGCGAGGAGCCGCCCTGGGTGTCGGTGCAGCTGGCGACGACACTGGTGCAAGCGGCGCGGGTGGACGTGCTGCATGCCCACCTGGCGCCGGCGCACCTGCTGGCGGCGCTGGCCGGGCGCCTGGCGGGCCGCCCGGTGCTGACCACGCTGCACGCGCGCCAGCTCAGCGTGCTCGACCTGGAGCTGCTGCGCAGTGCCGGCACGCACCTCAACGTGGTGTGCCGGCAGAGCTACTACCACGCGCTGGGCCTGGGCGTGGACCCGGCGCGGCTGAGCTGCATCCCCAACGGCGTGGACACGGCGCGCTTCCACCCGCGCGCCGCCGACGCGGCGGCGGACGCCGGCCTGCGCCGCGCGCTGGAGCTGCCCGCGGAGGCGCCGCTGATCGGCTTCGTGGGCCGGCTCTCGCCGGAGAAGGGGCCGGAGGTGTTCGTGCGCACCGCGCTGCACCTGCACCGGCGCTGGCCGCAGGCGCGTTTCGTCCTCATCGGCGAGGGGCCGCAGCGTGCCGGCCTGCAGGCGCTGGCCGAGCGGCACGGGCTGCAGGGCTGCGTGCATTTCGCCGGGCTGCAGTCCGACATGCCGGCTTGCTACCGTGAGCTGGACCTCGTCGTTTCCAGCTCCTGGACCGAGGCGCTGCCGCTGGTGCTGATGGAGGCGCTGGCCAGCGGGCTGCCGGTGGTGGGGACGCGCGTGGGCGGCGTGCCGGAGCTGATCGCGCAGGGCCTCACCGGCTTCCTGGCCGCGCCCGGCGACCATGAGTGCCTGGCGGCGCACATGGCGACGCTGCTGGCCGACCTGCCCCTGCGCCGGCGCATGGGCGACGCGGCGCGGGCCTGGGCGGTGGAGCGGCTGCAGCTGGACGAGAGCGTGCGCCGCACGGGCGAGCTGCTGGAGCGGCTGGCGGCGGGACGCGCCCTGGACGGCGCGCCGCGCGCCGAGGCGGCGCCCCTGGCGCGGCAAATGCACGTCGGCGGCTGAGGCGGCGGGGGCACGGCTGGGTGGCGGGCGGTCAGATCCGCCCCGCCAGCACCGTCACCTCCCTGAGCCACTGCTCGCGCCGCTGCACGCTGGAACCCGGCACCGGCCCCAGCGCCAGGGATTTCACCGGCCGGATGCCGCAAAACTCCAGCGTGTTGGTTTTCATCTGCCGCAGCCCCGGTGCCCGGTAGATCCAGCGGAAATACCAGGGCGGCGTGTCCATGGTCGCGACGATGTGGGCGCTGCGGCCCCTGAGCCGCTGCTCCGGGAAGCGCTTGCCCGGCCGGTACTTGAAGGCAAAACCCGGCAGGAAAACGCGGTCCTGAAAACCCTTGATCACGGCCGGCACGCTGCCCCACCACACCGGATAAACAAAAGCCAGGTACCGGGCCCAGCGAATCTGCTCCTGCGCCATGCGCAGGTCGGCAAATCCGTGTGGCCGCGCCCAATTCATCAGGCCGACAGCACCTGCAGCTTGGGGCTGCCGGCATCGGGCAACAGCCGGCCGTTGCGGCCGTATTCGACGAAAGAGAACAAGGGCTTGTGCGACAGGGCCTTGACCTCGGTGCCGACCGTGCGCGCCATTTCGTCGTGCACCTGCTTGTGAAGCTTGGACATTTCCCGGTCCACTTCCTGAATGCCTTTGGCCAGCGCCTCCAAAGGAGCGCCCAGCCCCGGCAGCTTCACCAGCTCATTCCACATGTAATTATTCAAGCTGCCCAGCAGCAATTCCCAGGCGCCATTCAGGGCAAAATAAGAACCGTCCCTGGATTTTTTCAGGGTGGCGCTGACCTTGCCCAAGGCCTTCAGCATGCTGATGCTGTCGATTTCATTGCTGCCCCGGATATCTTCGAGCAGCTTCGAAATTTCATTGAACAGATCGGGAATCTTGCTCTGCTTGCGGCACTGGTCGAAAGTCCGGTCGAAATCGAATGCGTTCTCCGAGGTCTCATCGAACTTCCACTTGTGCGACTCGATTTCGCGCTTGACGTCGATGAGATTGACCAGCAATTCTCCGGCCGACCATTGCCGGGTGCCAAAATTCCGCGCACAAACTATGACGTTGCCCAGCCAGGCGGGCACGTCACCGCCCGACAAAATGGCCAGCAGGTCGGTCGCGGCCGTCATCACCGCCTTGGCCGACACCAGCTTCAGGTTGCCGTCCTCACCGACCAGCGCCCTCAGCAGCGCATCCACGCTGGAAAGCAGTGCGGAATGCTTTTCCTGCACGATGCGAATGAAGAACAGCACGCTTTCGTTTTTCACCATGACACCAAAGAATAATATTCAATTCTCTTCTTGGCACGAATGCGCACCACGCTTCAAAGGCACGCGAATTTCGCATAAACAAGGTCACCGCCAAAGCAAGCTGAAAAACTCATCAGACACTGCTGCAACATAGAATCATCGTCCAGTTCCCCGCCCAAGGCGAGGCCCTGGGGCGTGCCAAAAAGCCCAAAAAACAGCCCAATGGCAGCCAGTTCCCGCTTGACAGAACACGCCGCCTATGCTGCAGCCGGCTCAAATTGAGGCCGCACTTATTGCCAGGCGCGCAAGCGTGAAGAATGTCGCCGCACAGACCCCTTTATTGGGGAAAAACCGTGGGGCTTTGTCGCCGCGCCGGCACGCCGCCGCGTAAAAGCAGGTTGGCGGAGCGCGGCGGATGTCAATGAATTATTTCAAGGGCCCGCCAACCCGGCATCACAGTTTCAGCGCAAACCACTTCGCCGCCGCCCTGGCCGCGGCCTCCAGGGTCCCCGGCTCCTCGAACAGGTGCGTCGCGCCCGGGATGATCAGCAGCTCGCATTGGTCACCCAGCCGCTGCCGCGCCTGCTCGTTGAGCGGCAGCACCTCGGTATCGAGCTCGCCCACGATCAGCAGCACGGGGATGTCCAGCGCGCCCAGCGCGGCGCCGGCCAGGTCCGGCCGGCCGCCGCGCGACACCACCGCGCGGATCGCCGGATGCGTGTGCGCCGCCAGCAGCGCCGCGGCGGCGCCGGTACTGGCGCCCAGGCAACCCAGCGACAGGTTTTCCAGCCCCGGCTGGCGCTGCAGCCACTGCGCCGCCTCCACCAGCCGCGTTGCCAGCAGCGGGATGTCGAAGACGTTGCGCCGGTCCAGCGCCTCCAGCGTGGTGAGCATGTCCGCGCGCAGCGAGGCCAGCCCGGCCTGCGCCAGCACCTGCGCCATGTGGCGCTGGCGCGGGCTCTGGTGGTCGCTGCCGCTGCCATGCGCGATCAGCACCACGCCGCGCGGCTGCGGCGGCAGCACCAGCAGGCCCGGCTGGGCATGCGGCGGCACGTTCACGGCCTGCTCGGCGACGGGGGGCAGCACGGTGGGGTCTGGCGTGGTGCTCATGGCAAAGATCCTCCTGGCGTTGTGTGAGTGAGCGCTCAAGGCGCGGCGGCGGCCTCGGCCAGCAGCCGGGTGACCTCCGCGTCGTCGGTCTGGTCGAAATCCATGTAGAAGCGCCCCACGGCTTGCAGGTCGTAGGGCTGCAGCGGGCAGACCACGTCCTGCGCGGGCAGCGGCAGCTGCGCCAGCGTCTGCGGCGGCGCCACCGGCACGGCCAGCAGCACGCGCGCCGCCCCGGCCTGGGTGAGCGCCTGCAGCGCCGCGCGCACCGTGCCGCCGGTGGCGATGCCGTCATCGACCAGGATCACCTCGCGCCCGGCCACGGCCGGCGGCGGACGCCCGCCGCGCAGCTGCCGGCGCTGCGCCTCGATGCGCGCCAGCTGCCGCGCCACCTCGGCCTCGACGTGCGCGTCGGGCACGTCCAGCGCGGCGACCAGCTCGTCATTGAGCACGCGCTGCGGCGGCTCGCCCTCCACCACCGCGCCGATGCCCAGCTCCGGGTTGTGCGGCGCGCCGATCTTGCGCACCAGCAGGATGTCCAGCGGCGCGTGCAGCGCCCGCGCGATCTCGAAGGCCACCGGCACGCCCCCGCGCGGCAGCGCCAGCACCAGCGGCGGCGCGCCCGTCCAGGGCGTGAGCAGTGCCGCCAGGCGCCGGCCGGCGTCGCGGCGATCGAGGTAGGGAGAGGCGGACATGGCGGGCAGGGCGGATTGCCGCAGGTCGCGGCAAGCGCGGTGCCCAACACCTGGGCTCGCGCGCCGGTCAGCGCAGGCCGGCGCCGCGCTCAACCCAGCGCGGTATCCAGCAGCATCATCAGCACGAAGCCGATGATCAGCCCCATCGTGGCGTGGCCCTCGTGGCCGGCGCGGTGGGACTCCGGGATCACCTCGTGGCTGATGACGAAGAGCATGGCCCCGGCCGCGAAGGCCAGGCCCCAGGGCAACAGGCCGGCCGACAGCCCGATCACCGCCGCGCCCAGCACGGCGCCCAGCGGCTCGATGGCGCCCGACACCGCGCCCAGGAACACCGAAAAGCCGCGCGAATAGCCCACGCCCTGCAGCGCCAGCGCGATCACCAGCCCCTCGGGCACGTCCTGGATGGCGATGCCGGTGGACAGCGCCGCCGCGCTCACCGGGTTCGTGCCGCCGAAGGCCACGCCGATGGCCAGCCCCTCGGGCAGGTTGTGCAGCGACACCGCGAACACGAACAGCCAGGTGCGCTTGAGCGCGTGCGCGCGCGGGTTGTCGCGCTCGAAGCCCTTGATGAAGTGCTCGTGCGGCAGCCAGCGGTCCAGCGCCAGCAGCAACAAGGCGCCGAGCATGATGCCGCCGCCGACGATGCCGCCCGCCTCCCAGGGCCCGGCGCCCTGCGCCTGCGCCGCGCGCAGCCCCGGGATGGTCAGCGAGAAGGCGCAGGCCGCCAGCATCACGCCGGCGCCGAAGCCCAGCATCGTGTCGCGCGTGCGCGCCGAGCTCTGCTGCGACAGCAGCACCGGCAAGGTGCCCAGCGCCGTGGCCGCGGCGGCGATGAGGCCGGCCAGCAAGGCCTGCCGCACCGGCAGCGGCCAGTCGGCCAGCGACTGCCACAGCAGCGCGCCGCCGGCCAGGCAGCCGGCACCGAACAGCAGCAGGCCCAGGCACTGGCGCGGCCTGAACCCCAGGCTGGCCGCCCGGGTCGCGGGCGAGGAGCGCTCCCGGACGGCCATGGCGCGTCAGCCCTGTTGGCCCGACTTGGGCGGCTGGGACGCCATCGGCGACTGCGGCGCCGTGCCGTCGCTGCCCAGCTCGGCCCCGGTGATCGGGTCGCCGGTCTGCGCCGAGCGCGTGCGCATCATCAGCTGCTGCGCGATCTTGGCCTCGGTGGAGCTCAGGCGCACGTCGAAGCCGCCGCCCGAGCCGTCCACGCCGACCTGCTGGCTGCGCTCGCTCACGACGTTGAAGTGCTCGTCGCTGTTCCACGGGCCGCGCGCGTTGCCCTCGCCCTGCGACATGTCGTAGTAGACCTGCGTGAACTGCGGCATGCCCGGCAGCTTGCCCGGCGGGAAGTTGCCCTCGATCGAGTACAGCGCCTTCTCGAACATCTGCTGGTGCGCGATCTCGCGCGTCATCAGGAAGCCCAGGGCCTCCTTCACGCCGGCGTCGTCGGTGAGGTTGATCAGGCGCTCATAGATGATCTTGGCGCGCGACTCGGCGGCGATGTTGGAGCGCAGGTCGGCCGTGGGATCGCCGATGGTGTCGATGTAGGCGGCCGTCCAGGGCACGCCGCCGGAGTTGGTCAGCGGCGCGCCGGCGCCGTAGAGCACCTGCGTGACATGCGAGTCGTTGCCGCGGCCGGAGATCTTGCGGTAGAGCTCGCCCTCCTGGTCCACGCCTTCGGAGATCTCGCCCTTGGCGCCCTTGTTGAGCATGCACACCAGCGTGCCGATCACCTCCAGGTGGCTGAGCTCCTCGGTGGCGATGTCGATGAGCATGTCGCGGCGGCCGGGGTCGTCCTCGGCCAGGTACTGCGTGAAATAGCGTCCGGCCGCGGCCAGCTCGCCCTGCGGACCGCCGAACTGCTCCAGCAGCAGGTTGGCCAGGCCGGGGTTGGTCTCGCTGACGCGCACCGTGTACTGCAAGGCTTTGTTGTGGGCAAACATTGAAGCGACTCCTGTGCCGAACGGGCCGCGGCCCGCCGGGCTGAGCAAGGGTTGAAGGGGTACAGCGACTGCCGCCGCGGCCGCGGGGACCGCGGCGCCACAGACACCTGGCCCAGGTTCGGCAAGCCCCATTCCCAAGGGGTGGCAAGCGATGGCGCGGGCTGTTGCGGCGGCCCTGGGCGCGGCGTTTGCCTCAAGGGGGCTCGGAATCGCCGGCACAGGGCCGGCGACCTGCCAGGAGGAACCCTCGATGAAGAACCGCATGTCTCCCTTCGCCGCCGCCATGCTGGCCGTGAGCCTGACGCTGGGCGTGGCCGGCTGCGCCGTCACCAGCGGCCAGAGCACGGTGGGCCAGTACGTGGACGACGCCACCATCACCACGCGCGTGAAGGCCCGCATGGCCAAGGACCCGCAGGTCAGCGCCATGCGCATCGAAGTGAACACGCTCAACGGCGTGGTGCAGCTCGCGGGCTTCGCCACCAGCGAGGCCGAGCGCGCCGAGGCCGCCCGCATCGTGCGCGAGGTGCCGGACGTGAAGGACGTGCGCAACAACATCGTGGTGCGCCCGGCGCAGTGAGGCCGCGCCAGGCTCCGGCCGGGCGGGTGTGAAGCCCGTGGCGCCGGAGGCCTCGACCAGGAGCTGGAAGCCCGCGCGAGCGGGCTTTTTCATGGGTTGGCCGCCACGCCGGCCGAAAAGAAAACGCCGTCATGCCCGACTTCGCACAGTGCTGTCCGGAGAACGCTGGCAGTCGTTAGCCGGGAGCTGATGTGGTCCGTTTGTTGATTCGTCATCCCCGCGACGGCGCTCACCAAGGGTGGGCGCCTTCGCGGGAATGACGATGTAGAGGGCGGGCCGCCTCAACCTTCGAGCCAGCAATAACAACAAGCGCGGCCCCGAGCCGCCCTCAATGCCTGCGCGCCCTGCCCCCCGGCCCCAGCGGCGGCGGTGCCGGCCTGGCGCCCGCCGCCGGTTGCCCGTGCAACCGCCGCGGCACCGGCGTGGCCGGCGGGTGCGCTCCCGGCCCGGCATGGCCACCGCCCGCGCCCGCGGCGGGCCCGCCCGGCGCCGCGTGGTGCGCGTGCCCGGCCCGCGCGGCCTCCACGCGGCGCATGCGCGCGTCCCACTCCCGGCCCACCGCGGCGCCGAAGAGCAGGATCTGCGAGGAGTAGTAGACCCACATCAGCACCACCACGAAGGAGCCCGCCGCGCCGTAGCTGGAGGACACCGAGGCCCGTCCCAGGTACATGCCGATGAAGGTCTTGCCCACCACGAACAGCCCGGCGCTGACGGTGGCGGAAATGATCACGGCGCGCCGCGACGGCGGCTCGCTGGGCAGCCAGCGCAGGATCGCGCCGAAGGCCACGCTCAGCACCACGAAGGACAGCCCGATCTCCGTCACCCGCGCCAGCACCGCCAGCGCCGGGTAGCGCGCCGAGATGGCCTGCAGCACGCCCGCCAGCAGCGCGCTCACCAGCAGCGAGGCCACCAGCAGGAAGCCGAAGCCCAGCAGCAGCGCGAAGGCCGTCAGGCGCACGCGCAGCATGGCGCTCACGCCGGTGCGCTTCGGCTTGATGTGGCCGATGGCATTGAGCGCGCGCTGCATCTCGGCGAACACGCCCGTGGCGCCCACCAGCAGCGTGGCCACGCCCATCACGGCGGCCAGCCCGCCGCCGGGCTCGCGCCAGGTGGCCTCGATCATGGCCTGGATCGCCTGGGCCGCCTGCAGCCCCACCAGGTCCTGGATCTGCGCCACCACCTGCCCGCGCGCGGCGTCCTGGCCGAACACCGCGCCGGCGATGGCGATGGCGATCACCAGCAGCGGGGCCAGCGAGAAGATCGTGTAGAAGGCGATGGAGGCCCCCAGTTGCGGGCCGGCGGCGTCGATCCAGCGTTGCACCGAGGCCCACAGCCACAGCAGCACGCGCCGCAGCCGCGGCGGGAATTGATGCCAGGCGTGCCGGCGCCAGCTCGTGAAGTCCATGGGCGCGCCCATGCAGATGGCGTGCCCACGGCGGCATGAAAGCTGCTGAGGGGGAGCACGATCCAACCGCCGAGCGAGCCGCGCATGCGCCGTCATCCGTTCCGCGGCCGGCGCGCGCCGCGATGAGCGCCGTCGAGCCCGTTCCCGTTTCCAGGCCGGCCGAGCGTGCCGTGGCCAAGGCCGAGCCCTTGGCACCGCCGCCCGCCGCCCCGGCCGTGCCCGTGCCCACGCCCTGGCACGGCAGCGCCACGCTCAAGGGGCTGCTGGCCATCGCCACCATCTTCCTGCTCAAGCTGGCGCAGCCGCTGCTGGTGCCGGTGGTGGTGGCGGTGGTGCTGACCTTCCTGCTGTCGCCGCAGGTGCGCGCGCTGCGCCGCCACGGCGTGCCGGAGGTGCTGGGCGCGCTGGTGCTGGTGGCGGCGCTGCTCGGCGGCACGGTGCTGCTGGGCAGCGCGCTGGTCACGCCCGCGGCGCAGTGGTGGAGCCGCGCGCCCAGCGTCATGACGGCGCTGGAGCAGCAGATCGACCGCGCGCGCCGCGCCATCCCGATCCTGGCGCCGCCGGCTCGCCCACCGGTGGCGCGCAACGCGCCGCCGCCGGTGGACCCGATCAAGGACAAGATCGCCAGCGAGGGCGTCACGCTGACGCGGCTGGTGCTTGGCCACGTGCTGAGCTTCGGCTTCTCGGCCGCCTCCACGGTAATCCTGCTGTATTTCCTGCTGGCCTCCGAGCACTGGATGCTGTCGCGCACCGTGGAGGCCATCCCGCGCCGGCGCACGCGCGCGCTGGTGGTGGCGGGCGTGCGCAGCGCGCAGCAGGAGATCGGCCAGTTCCTGGGCGCGCTGAGCATCATCAACCTGGGCGTGGCGCTGGTCACCGGCGCCGCCATGGCCTACATCGGGCTGCCCAACCCGGTGCTGTGGGGCACGGTGGCGGGGGTGCTGAACTTCATTCCCTACATCGGCCCGCTGCTCAACACGCTGCTGCTGCTCACGGCCGGGCTGCTGAGCTTCGGCGACTCGGCGCTGCTGGTGGCGCCGGCGGCGGCCTACCTGCTCATCCACGCCATCGAGGCCAACGCCGTGAGCCCGGTGTTCGTGAGCAAGCGGCTGTCGCTGAGCCCGATCTCGGTGTTCCTGTCGGTGATGTTCTGGGGCTGGCTCTGGGGCGTGTCCGGGGCGGTGCTGGCCGTGCCGATCCTGGTGGGGCTGCGCAGCGTGTGCAAGCGCAACCGCCGCCTGCGCCTGCTGTGCGTCTACCTCGAAGGCAGCCGCAAGCCGCCGCCCTCGCTGGCCTCGCTGCTGCGCCACAAGCGCCGCCGGCCGCGCACGCTCACCTAGCGCCGCCCGGCGGCCGGGCCGCTGGGCACGCCGGCTGCTGAAAACGCTCGATCACCATGGCCTCGCAATACTCATCAGGCCCGGCGCGGCCCCGCGAGCGCCGGCATGCCGAGCTTGAAGCCGAGCAGCGCCACGCGCGCGTGCTGGTCCAGTGCCTGGGCCAGCCGCTGTGCATCGGCAACCGCGTGCGCTGGCTGGAAGAGCCGCTGGCGGAGCTGAGCGCCGCGGTGGCGCGCACGCGCCAGCAGCTGCAGCTGGACCAGTCCCTGCTGCGCGACGCCCCGGCCGCGCTGCACCAGGCGCTGCTGGCGGCGGCGCGGCGCGGTGTGCACGTGGCGCTGCGCGGCGGCGCGCAGCTCACGCCCGGCGCCGAGGCGCTGCGCCGCAGCGGCGCGCTGCTGGGCCTGCCCTCGCGCTGGCGGCGCTGGTGGCCGCGGCGCCAGGCGGCGCTGCCGCTGCTGCTGGCCGACGGCCGCTTTGCCTTCATCACGCCCGGCGGCACGCAGGCGCCAGCGCTGGCGCTGGAGGGGCCGGTGGTGCCGGCGCTGCAGCAGGCCTTCCTGGAGGACTGGTCGCAGCGGCTGCAGCCGGAGCTGCCCGCGCGGCGCTACCAGGTGCTGCAGACGGTGGCCGGGCTGCAGCAGCTCGCCACCGTGCCGCCGGAGCATCCGCAGGGCGCGGCGCAGGCGCTGCGCGGCGCCCTGCTGCAGGCGCTGGCGACGGCGCAGTCGCGCATCCGCCTGAGCCTGGCGCCGGGCGAGAAGCCCGGGCCGGCGCTGCTGCGCGCGCTGTGCCAGGCGGCCTGGCGCGGCGTGGACGTGCAGCTGCTGCTGTCGCGTCCGGGCCGGGCGCTGGGCCTGCTGGAGCGCTCCGGCGCCTGCTGCCGGCTGCTGCCCGCCGTCCCCGCACCGTGGCCCGGCCCCAGGGGCTCGGCGCGCGCCGGCGCCCTGCCCCCGGGCCCGGCGCTGGTGGTGGTGGACGGGCTGTGGGCCGCGCTGGGCACGCCGCGCCTGAGCGACGAGCCCGCGCCGGTGCTGCTCGATGCCGACACCGGCGCCGAGCTGGAGCGGCACTTCAAGCGCCGCTTCGACGCCGCCGCCCGGCCGGCCCCGGGCTGAGGCCCGCGCGTCCGCGCCCCGGCGTTTTCCCGCGCCACGGCGGCGACCCGGGCTCGCCTCGGCAAACGGGAACGCAACGTGCTTGGCGCGCTTCACCGACGCTTCACACGAGCCGCCGTGCGCATCGCCTACGTCACCGAAACCTACCCGCCGGAACTCAACGGCGTGGCCCTGACCACGGAGCGCGCGGTGCGGTTCCTGCGCGAGGGCGGCCACGAGGTGCAGCTGGTGCGCCCGCGCCAGCGCGCCGAGGCGCCGCGCGACGATGCCCAGGAATGGCGAGCCCTGGGCATTCCCATCCCGATGTACCCGGCGCTGCGCTTCGGCATGGCGCGCATGGGGCGCTTCGTCGAGCACTGGCGCGACTGGCGCCCGCACCTCGTGCACGTGGCCACGCCGGGGCCGCTGGGGCATGCCGCAGTGCATGCCGCGCGCCGCCTGGGGCTGACCGTGACTGCGGATTTCCGCACCAACTTCCACCACTACAGCCGCTATTACCGGATGGGCTGGGCCGAGCCGCTGATCGCGGCGTGCCTGCGGCGCTTCCACAACGAGGCCAGCTGCTGCTTCGTGCCCACGCAGGCGCTGGCGCGGCAGCTGCGCCTCAACGGCTTCCAGCGCGTGGAGGTGCAGGGCCGCGGCGTGGACACCGAGCTGTTCTCGCCCGAGCGGCGCAGTGACGCGCTGCGCGCGCGCTGGAACGCCACCGACCCGCGCCAGGTGGTGATGCTCTACGTGGGCCGCCTGGCCGCCGAGAAGAACGTGCTGCTGGCGCTGCGCGCCTTCCAGGCCGCGCGGCGGCTGCGCCCGCTCACGCGCATGGTGGTGGTGGGCGACGGCCCGCTGCGCGCGCGGCTGGAGCGCGACTTCCCGGCCGCCGAGTTCGTGGGCCCGCAGCATGGCGAGGCGCTGGCCGCGCATTACGCCAGCGCCGACCTGTTCCTGTTCCCCAGCCAGAGCGAGACCTTCGGCAACGTGACGCTGGAGGCGCTGGCCAGCGGGCTGGCGGTGGTGGCCATCGACCTGGCGGCGGCGGCGCAGCACATCGAGTCCGGCGTCAGCGGGCTGCTGGTGCCGCCCGACGACGAGGAGGCCTTCATCCGCACCGCCATCCGCGCCGCCGAGATGGGCGAGCTGCTGGCGCCGCTGCGCCACGCGGCGCGCCAGGCGGCCCTGCAGGTGCGCTGGGAGCAGGTGCTCTCGCGCTTCGAGCAGCGCCTGGCGCAGCTGGCGCTGCAGCCGCTGCCAGGGCGGGTGCCGCATGTGGCCATGGCCTGAGCCGCGCCGCACGCGCTGGCAGGAGCGCGAATTCGTCGTGCGCTGCACGGCCGGGCTGCAGCAGCGCCGCGCGCGCTGGCTCGACATCGACCGCCAATGCGCGCGGCGCCTGCACCGCGGCGCCGAGCGCATGCTGCTGCTGCGGCTGCTGGTGGTGGCGAGCCGGCTGGGCGACGGCGGGCTGTGGTACGCGCTGATGCTGGTGCTGCCCTGGCTGGGCAGCCCCGAGGGGCTGGTGTGCACGCTGCAGATGGGCGCCGCCGGCACGCTCAACGTGGTGCTGTACCGCTGGGTCAAGCTGCGCACCGGGCGCGAGCGGCCCTGCGTGGATTGCCCCGACATCCGCGCCTGCGCCAAGGCGCTGGACCGCTACAGCTTCCCCAGCGGCCACACGCTGCACGCGGTGAGCTTCTCGCTGCTGCTGAGCTGGCACTACGCGGCCTGGGCGCCGCTGGCCTGGGCCTTCACGCTGCTGGTGGCGGCCTCGCGCGTGGTGCTGGGCCTGCACTACCCCAGCGACGTGGTGGCGGGGGCGCTCACGGGCTTCGTGACGGCGGGGCTGCTGCTGGGCTTGTGGCCGTGGTGAGCCGCAAGCCGCCAGCCATTGCTCACGCGACCCCTGCGGCCGCGTCAGCCGTGTGAGGCCTTCCACGCCCTGAGCCACCCCAGCCCCTGCGAAGTCCCGGCCTGGGGCCGGTACTCGGCGCTGACCACGCCCTCGTAGCCCAGCTCGTCGATGAGCGCGAACAGGTACGGGTAGTTCAGCTCGCCCGAGTCGGGCTCGTGCCGGTCCGGCACGCCGGCGAACTGGATGTGGCCGACCCGGCCCGTGGGCAGCCAGCGGCGCAGCTTCATGGCCAGGTCGCCTTCCACGATCTGGCAGTGGTAGAGGTCCATCTGCACCTTGAGGTTGGGCTCGCCCACCTCGGCCACGATGCGGTGCGCCTCCTCCTGCGTGCGCAGCGGGTAGCCCGGCATGTCGCGCGGGTTCAGCGGCTCGATCAGGATCTCCACGCCATCGGCCGCGGCCTGGCGCGCGGCCCAGCGCAGGTTGGCGCGGTAGGTGTCCTCCAGCGCCGCGCGCGGCACGCCTTCGGGCATGCGGCCGGCCATGACATGCAGGCGCGGGCAGCCCAGCGCCCGCGCCCAGGGCAGCGCCTGCCCGGTGAGGCTGCGCCGGAATTCCTCCTCGCGCCCGGGCTGCGCCGCCAGGCCGCGCTCGCCCGCGTCCCAGTCGCCCGGCGGGGCGTTGAACAGCACCTGGCGCAGCCCGTGGCGGCGCAGCCGCGCCGCCACCTCGGCCGGGTCGAAGGCATAGGGAAACAGGAATTCCACGGCCTCGAAGCCGTCGGCCGCCGCGGCCTCGAAGCGGTCGAGGAAGGCGTGTTCCGTGTACATCAGCGACAGGTTGGCGGCGAAGCGGGGCAAGGCGGCTCTCCGGACGAATGTGAGGCGGGTGGATGACAACCCGCATTGTCGAGCGGTGCTCCGGGCCGGCGGTTTGCACGCGCTCCCGGGCTCCGTACGATGGACTTTGACGGGCAGCCCTCGCGCCGCCCGCCGCACATGGAGGTGTCAACGATGGACCGAAAACTGCATCTGCTCGAAACCTTCAACGCCCGCGATGCGCAAGGCAAGAGCTACAAGGTCAAGGGGTACGAACACATGCTGCGCGAAGAGCTGTTCATGGGCTCCGCCGAGGAGCACTGGGAGCCCACCGGCCAGGCCGAGTACCGGCTCGACACCGGCGAGTGCGTGGACATGCTGCGCGACGGCACGCTGCGCATCCGCGACAGCGGCGTGACGCTCACCCGGCATTGAGCCTCGTCACCCTGTGAAGCAGCCCGGCCCCGCGCCGGGCTTTTTCATGCCTGGGGCAGCCGCTGCGCCACCTCGCGCAGCAGCAGCGGCTGGCGCCCCTGCTCCAGCGCCCGCGCCAGCAGTTCGAGCCAGCAGCGGCGCACGCCAGGGTGCACGACGTCGTCCGGGTGCAATTCAAGGCGCAGCAGCGGCGCCTGGCGCAGCCGCCGCGCCAGCAGCGGCACCCACAGCCGCGACACGCCGCGCCGCCACGCCGCGCGCGTGCTGAACACCAGGCTCCAGGCCCGCAGCGGCGGCTGGCCGTGCAGGCCGATGAAGCGGTCCCAGGTGCAGCTGTACTCGAAGCCGGCCTCGGCCAGCGCCTGCGCGCTGCCGCGGCCCAGCAGCCAGGCCGGAGGCACGAAGCCGTGCAGCGGCCAGCCGCGGCGCGCGAACCAGCGCCGGCCCAGTGCCAGCCGGCGCGCCGCGTCGGCCCGCGCCAGCGCCGCGAACTCGCCCTCGCCGGCGGTGTAGAAGCGCCGGCGCAGCGTCTGCAGCGGGCCCGGCGCGGGCAGCGGGTCGAGATGGCTCCAGCCATGCAGTGCCAGCTCGTGCCCTTGCGCCAGCGCCTCGTCCATGGCGCTTTCGAAGCCGCGCGTGGACGGCTCGCCGTGCCAGCGCGGCACCACCAGCAGCGTGGCGGGCAGCGGCGCCAGGGTGCGCGCGGCCTCCAGCAGCGCCGCGCAGCGCTCCCAGGTGGCCGGGGCCACGTCGTGCACCACCAGCGCCAGCGCGCCGCGCGGCGCCAGCGCGTCCAGCGGCAGCACCGCCGGCGCCATGCTCAGGAAACCGGGCGGGTCCAGGGCCAGGGACATGGCGGGCCGAGGGGGGAGACGCAATGGCGACGGCTCGGGCGTGGCATGAGAGCGAGCCGGCCGATGGCGGTGGCGCTCAGAAGCCGTCCCGGCGCGAGGTCGGGATGCCGCACCAGTGCAGCGCCGGCAGCGTGGCCTCCTCGCCGGTGAGGCGGCTGCCGTGGATGAGCCGGCGGTAGCGGTTGGCCAGTTGCGTGAGCACCTGCCCCCAGTCGTGGCGCTCGGCACAGGCGCGTCCGGCGCGGCGCCAAGGCTCCTGATCCACGGCAAACAATGCCGCAATCGCTTCCGTCCATTCAGAGGGCTTGTCGCTGTCCACGGCCAGCCCGGCGCCGCCCTCGGCCAGCTCGGCCAGGCCCGCGGCCTGGCGCACGACGACGGGCGTGCCGCAAGCCATGGCCTCCAGCGGCGCCAGTCCGAAGCTCTCCTGGTCGCCGGCATGCACGAAGGCATCGGCGCTGGCCATCAGCCGCGCCAGCTGCGCCGGGCGCGGCTCGTAGGGCAGGCAGCGCACGCGCGGGCCATGCGGCGGCAGCGGCCCGTCGCCCACGGCCAGCAGCAGGTAGGGCTTGCCCAGGCGGCGCACGGCCTCGGCCAGCAGCGGCAGGTTCTTCTCGGGGGCGAAACGGCCCGCGAACAGCAGCAGCCGCGTCTCGGGCGACACGCCCAGCTCGGTGCGCACCGCCGGATCGCGCCGCGAGGGATGGAAGAGCTTGCTGTCCACGCCCAGGGCCTGCTGCTCCACGTTGTCCAGCCCCAGCGCGCGCAGCTGCTCGACCATGGAGCGGCTGGGCGCCAGCACCAGGTCGAAATCGCGGTACATGCGGGCCACGTAGGCGCCCACGGTGCGGCGCACGGCGGCGCGGCACCAGGCCGGCCCGCCCACCAGGCGCGCAGCCATCTCCATGACGTTGCTGTGGCAGAAGGCCAGCACCGGCACCCCCAGGCGCTGGCCGGCATCCAGACTGGCCCAGCCCAGGCGCAGCGGGTCGCCGGCCTCGATCAGGTCCGGCCCCAGGCCCTCGATGCGGCGCGCCGCGGCGTGCCGGTCCCAGGGCAGGCGGTAGCCGCCCGAGCCGGGCAGCGGAATGCCGCCGGCATCCTCGAAGCCCCAGCCCCGCGCGCCGGGGGCAAAGATGGTGTGGCGCCAGCCCGGAGTCCGCGCCAGCCAGCCGTGCTTGGTCTTGAGGTAGCGCTGGACCCCGCCGCCGGTGAGGCTCCAGAACATGGTCGTGTCGACCAGGTGGCAGGCCGCGTCATCGTCGGCGTCGCGGGCGGAAACGGGCGCGTGCGGGGCTCTCATGCGCGCCCCCGATGCAATCGCCATGCCGCATTGCAGCAATGGGCTTTTGAGGCGGCGCGGGCACGCCAACTGCCTGAAGCGGCCACCCGCACCGATCCCAAGAGGAGCCCTTTCATGAGCAACGACGAAGTCATCGACACCCTCAACGACCTGATCGAAACCTGCAAGGACGGCGAATACGGCTTCCGCACCAGCTCCGAGCATGCCAAGAACCCCGAGCTCAAGACGCTGCTGCTGGACCGCGCCAATGACTGCCAGCGCGGCGCTTCCGAGCTGCAGTCCCTGGTGGTGCAGCTCGGCGGCGAAGCCGACACCGGCGGCAGCGCGCTGGGCGCCATGCACCGCGGCTGGGTCGCCGTGAAGGCCACGCTTTCCAGCTACGACGACAAGGCGATCCTGGAAGAGTGCGAGCGCGGCGAGGACACGGCGCTGACCAGCTACCGCAACGCGCTGGCCAAGCCGCTGCCGCCGCAGATCCAGGCCGTGGTGGACCGCCAGTACCAGGGCGTCAAGCGCAACCATGACCAGGTGCGCGAGCTGCGCAACCGCCTGCGCGCCGTTTCCTGAGCCGCAGGCCCCTGGCACGCCCTGGCCGCGTGCCATGACCCTCCGGCCACCGCGCGTGCGGCGGCCGTTCCGTCGCGGCTCGATGGGCGTCCATGCGGGCCGCGAACTCCCGATCCCCGTGTCCCCTCACTCACCCATCGAGCCATGAACGTCAGCATCCGCACGCTGCCGCTGGCCGCACTGCTGGGCCTGGCCCTGGTGGCGGGCTGCGATCCCAAGTCACCCAAGGTCACCGAGGACAACCGCCCGGCCACCGGCGAGCGTGAGCAGGCCACGGGCATGGTCACCGGCAGCGCCGGCACCGCCACCGGCACCGGCGGCGCGGGATCGACCACCACGCCCGGCACGCCCTCGGGCTCGCTACCCGAGGCCTCCGGCCCGGCCCTGTCCGCCGGCGGCGAGCCTACGGCCGGCAGCAGCACCGGCAGCCGTGTCGGTGGCGGCGAGGGCCGCGGCGTCGGCGGGCCCACGCCCACCGACTCCCACAGCTCCACCGCCGGCGAGGCCGGGCGCGACACCGGCGTCTCCGCCGGGACGGCCGCGACGCCCGGCGTCCCGGTACCGGCGGCCAGCGCGGCCTCCATGGCCGCCGGGGCCGACGACATGGCCAACCAGCGCGCGGCCTCGCCCGGCACGCAGACGCGCGGTACCCCGGGCGGCGATGCGCAGTCCAAGGCCGGCGACGCGGCCGGCTCGGACACGGCGCTCAACAGCCGCGAGCGCACCTTCGTGCAGAGCACCGCCGGGCTCGACCTCTACGAGATGGCGGCGGCGCAACTGGGCGCGCAGCGCGCCAGGAACGCCGCCGTGCGCAGCTACGCCGAGCAGATGCAGCGCGACCATGCGAAGTCGCATGAGCAGCTGCAGCAGCTGGCCCAGCGCCACCGCATCGACCTGCCCCGGCAGATGCCTTCCGACCGGCAGCGCGTGATCGAGCGGCTGGAGCGCAGCACCAGCTTCGACACCGCCTTCGTCAACACGGTGGGCGTGCAGGACCACCACAGCACCATCGAGCGCTACGAGAAGGCCTTGCGCGACACCCAGGACCCGGAGCTCAAGGGCTGGATCGAGCAGCAGCTGCCGGTGCTGCGCGAGCACCTGGCGCAGGCCCGCAAGCTGCCTGGAGCCCAGAGCACCGACAGCCGCTGAAGGAGTCCCCTCATGTCCGCCCTGCCGCAGGAGAGCCCGGAGCTGCTGCCTGCGGGGCTGGTGTGGGTCAACGACACCATGCCGGGGCTCAGGCGCGAGCGCCGCGGCGACGCATTCGTCTACATCGACCCGCAGGGCCACGAGCTGACTGACGAGGCGCGGCTGCAGCAGATTCGCAAGCTCGCCATCCCGCCGGCCTACACCGAGGTCTGGATCTGCCCGAAGCCCAACGGCCACCTGCAGGCCACCGGGCGCGACGCGCGCGGGCGCAAGCAGTACCGCTACCACCCCGACTTCCGCGCCCACCGCGAGGACCACAAGTTCGAGCGCCTGCGCGAGTTCGGCCAGGCGCTGCCGCGCATCCGCGAGCGCGTGGCCCAGGACCTCAAGGCCAGCACCCGCGCCGGCCCCTCGCGCACGCTGGTGCTGGCCACGCTGGTGCGCCTGCTCGACACCACCGTCATGCGCGTGGGCAACGACGAGTACGCGCGCGGCAACCGCTCCTACGGCCTGACCACGCTGCGCCGCCGCCATGCCGGCCTCAGCGGCAGCAAGCTCAAGCTGCGCTTTCGCGGCAAGCATGGCGTGATGCACGAGGTGGCGCTGGACGACCCCCAGGTGGCGCGCGTGGTGCGGCGCTGCCAGCAGCTGCCCGGCCAGGAGCTGTTCCACTACGTGGGCGAGGATGGCGAGACGCATGCCGTCGGTTCTTCCGAGGTCAACGACTACCTGGAAGAGGCCGCCGGCGAGCGCTTCACGGCCAAGGACTTCCGCACCTGGCACGGCAGCGTGCATGCGCTGGAGCTGCTGCGCCTGGCCTGCCGCGAGAGCGAGGGCGCTCCGAAGCTCGCGCCGGTCATCGCCGAGGTGGCGCAGCGCCTGGGCAACACCGCGGCGGTCTGCCGCAAGGCTTACGTGCATCCGGCCGTGCTGGCGCTGTCCGAGGACGAGGAAGCCGCCACCACGCTGTGCCGGCGCCTGGGCAGCAGCGTGCGTCCTCATGGCGGGCTGAGCGCCGACGAATGGCGGCTGCTGCGCTTCCTGGAGCAGCCGCACGGCGGACATCAGCGCACCAGCGCTCGGAGTTCCAGCGAACGCGCGGTCAAGGCACACGCCTTGCCAAAGCCGGGCGTCGCCGTTGAAAACGCTTGAAGTGCAGAGCCGTCCTCCTCCCTACCATCCAAGCGCCGCCGTCCCTGCCACTCCCATCCAAGAGGCTGCCACTGTCGCAGCCTCTTCAGTTTCCACCCGGGAAATTTCCGGGGTGGCAAGGGATGTTGCGCTGTCATCCAAGGTGTGCACGCGAGCACAGGCCGTGGCCCGTGCCGCGGCGCTGCCGCGTCCGCGCGTCTTCACCAACGGCGTGTTCGATCTGCTTCACCGTGGCCACGTGGAGTGCCTGCAGCAGGCGCGCGCGCTGGGGGCCTCGCTGATCGTCGGCCTCAACAGCGACGCCTCGGTGCGCACGCTGCACAAGGGGCCCGAGCGCCCGCTCAACCCGGAACTGGACCGGGCCTGCGTGCTGGCGGCACTGGAGAGCGTGTCGCTGGTGGTGCTGTTCGAGGAATCCACCCCGCTGGCGCTGCTGGAGGCGCTGCAGCCGGAGATCTACGTCAAGGGCGGCGACTACGACGTGCAGCGCCTGCCCGAGGCCGCGCTGATGGCGCGCTGGGGCGGGCGTGCGCTGGCGCTGCCCTACCTGTCGGGCCGCTCCACCACCGGGCTGGTGCAGCGCATGAGGGCCGCGCCATGAGCGGGGCGCCGCCCCGGCGCGCCGGCGGGCTGCGCCCCGCCGCCTTCCTGGACCGCGACGGCGTCCTCAACGAGGACCTGGGCTACGTCCATCGCATCAAGGATTTCCGGCTGCTGCCGGGCGTGATCGAGGCGCTGCGGCTGCTCGCGCGCGAGCACGCGCTGGTGGTGGTGACGAACCAGTCCGGCATCGCGCGCGGCTACTACACCGAGGAGGACCACGCCCGGTTGAGCGCGCACCTGTGTGCGCTGCTGCGGGCCGAAGGCGTGGCACTGGCCGGCCTCTACCACTGCCCGCACCACCCCGAGGCGGCGCTGGCGCAGTGGCGGCGCGACTGCGACTGCCGCAAGCCGGGGCCCGGCATGATCCTGCGCGCCGCGGTCGAGCTGGGGCTGGACCTGCGCGCCTCGCTGCTGGCCGGGGACCGCGACAGCGACCTGCGCGCCGGGCGCGCCGCGGGCGTGGGGCGCTGCTTCCTGATCGCGGCGCCGGGCACGGCGGGAGCGGCAGAGGCCGACGGCGTCTATCCCAGCCTGCTGGACTGCGCGAAGGCGGTGCTGCAATGAAGCCCATCCTGGTCGTCGGCGACTGCATGCTGGACCGCTACTGGGAGGGCGCGGTGGAGCGCATCTCGCCCGAGGCGCCGGTGCCGGTGCTGCAGGTGCAGCGCGAGACGCAGCGCGCCGGCGGCGCCGCCAACGTCGCGCTCAACCTGGTGGCGCTGGGCAGCCCGGTGCGGCTGCTGTCGCTGGTGGGCGAGGACGAGGCCGGGGCGCAGCTGTCCACGCTGATGGCGCAAGCGGGCATCGAGTTCGATCCGGTGCGCGATGCCGCCCTGCAGACCACGCACAAGATCCGCTCCGTGTGCCGGCGCCAGCAGCTGCTGCGCATCGACTTCGAGCAGCGCCCGCCCGCGCACTGCGTGCGCGCCCTCACCGACCGGGTGCTGGCGCTGCTGCCGCAGGTCGAGTGGGTGCTGCTGTCCGATTACGCCAAGGGTGCCCTGGCGCACAGCACCGAAGTGCTGGCCGCCGCGCAGCGCCACGGCTGCCGCGTGCTGGTGGACCCCAAGGGCCAGGACTACGAACGCTACCGCGGCGCCTGGCTTGTGAAACCCAACGCCGCCGAGCTGCGCGCCGTCATGGGCGCGTGGAGTGACGAAGAGGAGCTGCTGCACAAGGCCCACGAGCTGCGCAGCAAGCTGGAGCTGGAGCATCTGCTGGTCACGCTGGGCGAGCACGGCATGGCGCTGTGCTCGCGCGGGAAGGCCTGCCTGCGCATGCCGGCGCAGGTGCGCGAGGTCTACGACGTCAGCGGCGCGGGCGACACGGTGCTGGCCACGCTGGCGCACACGCTCAGCCGTGGCTTGGCGCCGGAGGAAGCCGTGCGCTGGGCCAACAAGGCCGCGGGCATCGTGGTGGGCAAATTCGGCACGGCCAGCGTCAGCCGCGAGGAACTCGGGCTGGATGCGGCGCGCGCCGCCAACGAATAAAGGAGCCGGACATGGGCGTGCTGATCAAGGTGCCGCAGCCGCAGGGCGCGGCGGTGACGTGGCTGGATGGCGTCGAGCCGGCATCGGCGCCGAGCGGGCTGTACCTGCGGGCGTTGCGCGAGCATCGGTCCTTGTTCAGCCGGATGCAGGCGCTCGAAGGCGCCGTGGCGCAGGCCGCCGCCGTGATGACGCAGGCGCTGGAGAGCGGTCAAAAGCTCATGTTTTGCGGCAACGGCGGCTCGGCCGCCGACAGCCAGCACCTGGCGGCCGAGCTCACCGGCCGCTTCGTGCGCGAGCGCCGCGCGCTGGCGGCGATGGCGCTGACCACCGACACCTCGGCGCTGACCTGCATCGCCAACGACTACGACTTCGACCAGGTGTTCGAGCGCCAGGTGCGCGCCCTGGGCCGCGCCGGCGACTGCCTGGTGGGCATCTCCACCTCGGGCAAGTCCGCCAACCTGCTGCGCGCCTTCGGCGCCGCGCGGGCGCTGGGCATCCGCACCGTGGGGCTGCTGGGCCGCGACGGCGGCCCGCTGGCCGCGCTGTGCGACGTGCCGGTGATCGTCCCGGGCCAGTCCACCGCGCGCATCCAGGAGGCGCACATCTTCATCGGGCACAGCTTGTGTGCGCTGGTGGAAGAAGGGCTCGGATTGGGGTGAGGAAGAAGAGCCCGGGTCAGCGAGACCCGGGCCCATGAAGCCGACGCCTTCCCGAAGCGCCGGAACCCTGAACTCTCAGCTCACCCGCACTTGGCCGCGGGTGCCTTCAACAGCTCCTCGAAGTACGCGATGGTGCGCAGCAGCCCGTCGCGCAGCTCGACCTTGGGCTCCCACTGCAGCATGCGCTGGGCCAGCGAGATGTCGGGGCGGCGCCGGCACGGATCGTCGGCCGGCAGTGGGCGGAACTCCAGCTTGGAGCGCGAGCCGGTCAGGTCCAGCACCAGCTGCGCGATGTCGAGCATGCTCAGCTCCTGCGGGTTGCCCACGTTCACCGGGCCGGTGAAGTCCGGCGAGCTGGCCATCAGCCGCAGCAGCGCGTCCACCGTGTCTTCGACAAAGCAAAAGGCGCGCGTCTGCTGGCCGTCGCCGAAGATGGTGATGGGCTCGCCCTTGAGCGCCTGCACGATGAAGTTCGACACCACGCGCCCGTCGGCCGGGTGCATGCGCGGGCCGTAGGTGTTGAAGATGCGCGCGATCTTGATGGGCAGCTTGTGCTGACGGTGGTAGTCCATGAACAGCGTCTCCGCGCAGCGCTTGCCCTCGTCGTAGCAGCTGCGCGGGCCGATCGGGTTGACGTGGCCCCAGTAGTCCTCCTGTTGCGGATGCACCTTCGGGTCGCCATAGACCTCGCTGGTGGAGGCCTGCAGAATCTTGACCTTCAGCCGCTTGGCCAGGCCCAGCATGTTGATGGCACCGTGCACGCTGGTCTTGGTGGTCTGCACCGGGTCGAACTGGTAGTGCACCGGCGAGGCCGGGCAGGCCAGGTTGTAGATGGCATCGACCTCGACGTAGAGCGGAAAGGTCACGTCGTGGCGCAGCAGCTCGAAGCGCGGGTCGCCGATGAGGTGCGCGATGTGCTCGCGGGCGCCGGTGTAGAAGTTGTCCACGCACAGCACCTCGCAGCCCTGCGCCAGCAGCCGCTCGCACAGGTGCGAGCCGATGAAGCCGGCGCCGCCGGTCACGAGCACGCGGTGTCCATACAGGCTTCTCATGCGCTCACTCCCTGCTTCTCATTGACGACCTGCGTGAGCACGCGGTCCCAGTCGGCGGCGAAGCGCTCGATGCCGAAGCGCTCGCGCACCGTGCGCTGCGCCGCGTCGCCCCAGCGCCGCGCCAGCGCCGGGTCGCGCAGCAGCTCGTGCATCACCTCCACCAGGCGGTCGAGGCGCGTGTCGATGCAGCCGTTGACGCCGTTGGCGATGACGCTGGGCAGCTCGGTGGTGGCCAGCGCCACCACCGGCATGCCGATGCCCATGGCCTCCAGCACCGACAGGCCCAGGCTGGTGTAGCGGATCGGGTTGAAGAAGAAGCGGTAGCGCGCCATCACGCCCGCCAGCTCCAGGTTGGGCACCTCGCCCAGGCCGCCGACCGACGTGGAGTCCATGCCCACCAGCGCCAGCGGCACTTTCGATCGCACCTGCTCGAACACGTCCAGCCCCAGGCGCCGGCCGCGCTTGCGCAGGTTGTTCACCACCACGATGCCCTCGGCGCGGTCGCCCGCGTAGCGCACGCCCTCGGGCAGCTTGATGCCGTGGTCGATGACGCTCACCGGCGCGGCGCCGCTGTCCCACATCAGCGCGTTGAAGGGCGTGCAGTGGACGAGGTGCACGCCGTCCACCTCGCTGGCCCAGTGCCGGGTGTTGGTGGGGTGCTGCTGCGGGGGGTCATGCTCCAGGTACAGCGCCGGCAGCGCGCGCTGCGCCGGCGTGAGCAGCTGCAACCGGTCCTCCTCGAAGGCCGCGCGCGACTGGTAGAGCACGCAATCGAATTCCATGCGCGCCAGCTGCTGCGCCGGCGCCTCGTGCACGTTGTCGCCCCAGGGCAGCGTGCCGACCTTGCCGGCATGCCCCGGCGGGTGGCCGGGCAGCGTGAGCAGGAAGAAGTCGTGCGGCGCCTGGCTCAGGTAGTACATGTAGTTGCCATGCACATGCCAGGTGAGCACGCGCAGGCGGCGGGAAGCGCTGGAGGTCTTCTGGGTCGGCGTCACGCCATCTCCTCATGGGCACCATGGAATCCCGTCCGGGTCGAGCCCTTCGACAAGCTTGGGAGAGCCTTGTCGAAGGCTCAGGGCGAACGGGGAATGAGTCAGCTGAACACCCGCGGCACCGGCCGCGGCTGCTCCAGGCTGGCGGCCAGGCGTCCTTCACAGGCGGCAGCCACCTCGGCCACGCCGATGGCCAGGGCGCAGGCATGACCGGTGGGGCACTGCACGTTGTGGCAGGGGCGGCAGTCCATGGCCTGCCACAGGACCTGGTGCGAGCCCCGGCCCAGCGGGCGCCAGCGCGACACCTCCGAGCCGCTGGCCACCACCACGCTGGGCGTGGCCAGCGCCGCGCCCACATGCGAGATGCCCGTGTCGTTGCACAGCAGCAGCCGCGCGCGCGCCACCAGCGCGCCCAGCGTCCACAGCGTGGTGCGGCCGGCCAGGTTGACGCTGGGCTGCTTCATCTGTGCCTGCAGCTCGGCCACCAGCGGCGCCTCGCCGGCGCTGCCGGTGAGCACCACGGTGCAGCCCTGGCGCGCGAGGCGGTCCGCCACCGCGGCGAAGCGCTGCACCGGCCAGCGCCGGCTCGGCAGCCGCGCCCCGGCATGCACGACCACATAAGGGCTGTCGCTGCCGGCCTCGGGCCACACCGCCTGCAGCTCCGCGAAGTCCTGCGAGCGCAGCGGAAACTCCAGCTCCTCGCCCT
Source organism: Azohydromonas caseinilytica (assembly GCF_012927045.1). Classification (GTDB taxonomy): domain Bacteria; phylum Pseudomonadota; class Gammaproteobacteria; order Burkholderiales; family Burkholderiaceae_C; genus Azohydromonas; species Azohydromonas caseinilytica. Next base: position 183,962 of record NZ_JABBFW010000001.1, read on the forward strand.
GGCGCGCCACGCCCAAGTGGTCCAGCAGCCGCAGCAGCCGCTGCACCTCGTGGCCCTCGTTGGGCCACACGGTGTAGAGCTCGGGCTGCGGGCAGAAGGCGCCGGGCTCGTAGAAGCCGGCCGAGCGCCGCGCGCCGCAGGCGGCGATGAGCGGGTTGACGATGCGCCCGCTGCCGTGCATCTGCAGCAGCAGGTCGAACTGCTCGCGCTGCATCATGTGCAGGAACTCGGGCACGCTGCCCTGGTCCACGGCGGCCTCGGGCAGCCCGGGAAAGCCGGGGAAGTCGATGAAGCGGTCCACCATCGGCATGCGCAGCATCAGCTCGCGCGCCCAGGGCAGCCCGATGAAGGTGATCTCGGCCTGCGGGTGCGCCGCGCGCAGCGCGCGCAGCGCCGGCACGGCGCACAGCAGGTCGCCCAGCATCAGCGCCCGGAACACGCCGATGCGGCGCAGCGGGCCCTCGGCGGGCAGGGACACGGGCATGCGCCCGTGCGGGAGGCGGTCCCGGGGGGACGCGGGCATGGGGGTCGGCATGGGAGCCCTCTACTACGGCAGTCAGATGAAGAGCACGCGGAAGCGCCAGGCGCCGACGAAGCGCCAGTACACCGCAAGGTAGGGAATCGCGAAGGAGGTCACCAGCATCTCGGCCACGTGCGCGGGCGCCAGCGACGCGCCGCGCAGGCGCTTGAAGGCAAAGCTCAGGATGCCGCCCAGCGCCAGCAGCACCGCCACCAGCGCCGCCGCGCCCTGCCCCGCCAGCGAGAAGCCCAACGCCGCCAGCGTGCTGAGCACGATCAGCACGTAGCGCCAGGGCGGCTGGCTGCGGATGCGGGTCTTGAACAGCTGCGGGTGCTTCTTGAACAGCAGCGCGTCGAAGCTGACGTTCTCCTGCTGCCACAGCGAGATGCCCCAGCGCGCCTCGCGCACCGGGTGCACGACGATGGCCGCGTTGGCCCGGCCCACCTCGCCGCAATGCTCCAGCAGCGAGAACTGCAGGTCGGAGTCCTCGCGCCAGGCGCGCTTGAAGCGTTCGTCGAAGCCGCCGATCTTCTCCAGCGCCGCACGGCGCACGAAGGCGTTGGCGGTGACGAACTCGGCCGTCTCCAGCCCCTGCGTCATGCGCGCGTGGTCGGTGGGCCGGCCCAGCACGGGCACCACGACGCGCCCGGCGGCGGCGACGAGCTTGCGGCCCAGGGCGCGGCGGCCCTCCTCCAGCCAGCGCCGGTCGGGCACGGTGTCGTCGTCGGTGAAGGCGATCAGCGGCGCCAGCGTGGCGCGCCAGCCGCGGTTGCGCGCCGCCGCCGGCCCGCGCGTGCCCTGCGGCTGCAGGTAGCGCAGCACCGGCGCGCCCGGGCGCGCGGCCAGCTCCTCGACCACGGCGCGGGTGTCGTCGCTGCGGCCGTCATCCACCACCAGCACCTCGAACAGCGCCGCGTCCAGGCTCTGCTCCAGCAGCGCCTCCAGGCAGCGCCGCAGCAGGTCGGGGCGCTTGTAGGTGGGAATGACGACGGCGATCTCGACACTCATGGGCAGCGGCTCCTTTCAGTGGCGTTCTGGGCAAGCCGATGGGCGGGCCACCGGCTTCAACCCTTGTGCAAAATGAAATTGCCGATCACCAGCGCGTCCAGCGGCGTGCTGAAGAAGGCATCGATGGCGTCCTTGGGCGTGCAGACGATGGGCTCGCCGCGCACGTTGAAGGAGGTGTTGATCAGCACCGGCACGCCTGTCAGCGCCCCGAAGGCTTTCAAAAGCGCGTGGTAGCGCGGGCTGGCCTCGGCCGTGACCGTCTGCACCCGCGCCGTGAGATCGGCGTGGCAGGCGGCGGGAATGCGCGGCGCCTGCTCCCGGATCACGTCGTAGATGAAGAGCATGAAGCGCGCTTGGCCGCCGTTGGCCTGCGCGGGCGTGAACCAGGCGGCCAGGTCCTCCTCGGGCACCGCCGGGGCCACGGGGCGGAAGTCTTCGCGGTCCTTGAGTTCGTTGATGCGGGCCTGCATCTCGGCATGCAGCGGCGAGGCCAGGATCGAGCGCGCCCCCAGCGCGCGCGGCCCGAACTCCATGCGGCCCTGGAACCAGCCGATCACCAGGTCCTGCGCCAGCAGCTGCGCCGCTTCGGCGGCCACGTCGTCCACGCGGCGGTAGCTGAGCTTGGCCCACTTGAGCAGCTGCTCGATCTCGTCGTCGCCGTAGCCCGGGCCCCAGTAGGCATGCGTCATGGACCAGTCCGAGCGCGCCAGCACCGTGGGCACGGCATTGGGCGCGGCGCGGCTTTCCAGCGCCACCTCGCGGCCGGTGGCTGACGGCGTCGAGGTCTGCGTCGCGGCGGTGGCCGTGGTCGCCGCCAGCACGGCCACGGCGCCGGCGCGCTCGCGCGCGTCCACCCACAGCGCCGCGCCCAGCGCGGTGCCGGCGTCGCCCGCGGCGGGCTGCACCCAGACCTGGTCGAACAGGCCCGCGTCGCGCAGCCGCGCGTTCATCACGCAGTTCAGCGCCACGCCCCCGGCCATGGCCAGCAGCGGCTCGCCGCTGGCCTCGCGCAGCCAGGCCGCGAGCTGCAGCGCCGAGCGCTCCAGCACCTGCTGCAGCGAGGCGGCCAGGTCCAGGTGCACCTGCTCCAGCGCCGCGCCGCGCTCGCGCGGCGGCACCAGCGCGGCCAGGTCGATGCGGTCGATCTCGTAGCGCCCGTCCGGATGCACGCGCACCTGGCGCTGCAGGGCCTCGGCAAAGCGCGGCTGGCCCAGCGCGGCCAGCGCCATCACCTTGTACTCATCGCTGCTGTGCAGGAAACCGAGGTGGCTGGTGACGCGCTCGTAGAGCAGGCCCAGCGAGTGCGGCATGTCCACCTCGCCCAGCGGCCGGTACACGCCCTCGGCCCACAGGCCGTAGGCGGTGGTGGCGTCCTCGCCGCGGCCGTCCAGCGTCATCACCGCGCAGCGCTCGAAGGGCGCGGCCAGGAAGGCGCTGGCCTGGTGGCAGAGGTGGTGGTCGATGTAGTGCCACTGCCAGGGCCCGTCGAAGCGGCAGCCCTTGAAGCGCTTTTTCAGGTGGTGCGGCGCGCCGTCGGCGAGCTGGCGCGGGGCGTTGCTGACGTAGGCGGCGAACAGCGGGTCCCAGGGGTTGTCCCAGCCCGGCGCGGGTTGCGCCGACGGTTGCAGCGGCAAGGTGATGGTGTCGCCCGAGAGCCGGCCGCGGATGAAGCGCTGCGGGTCGTAGCTGTAGGCCACGTGGTCCACCTGCGCCAGCGTCAGCCCGGCCTCGGCCAGGCAGTAGTCGATGGCGTGGTAGGGCAGCTCCCAGGCCGTGAACGGCAGGGGCCGCTTGCCATGCTTGATGCGCGTGAAGCGCTCCTCCTCCGCGGCAGCGACCAGCCGGCCGTCGTGCACGAGGGCGGCGGAAGAGTCGTGGAAGGCTGCGTTGATGCCGAGTGTGATCATCCGAGTGCCGTGACGGGGTGGGGAATGCAGGGGCTGGCGGGGTGCAGCGGCACGCCCGGCAGGGTCCCCATGAGCTCCAGCGCGGCCTGGGCCACCTCCTGCGGCGGCACGCGCTCCAGGCAGTCGTGATGACGCTCGGGGCACACGCTCTTGAGGCAGTGGCGGCAGGGCACGGGATGGTTGAGCACACGCGCGCGCGCCTGCCAGGGCGTGTGCTGCGGATTGGTCAGGGCGTAGAGCACCACCACCGGCGCGTCCAGCGCCGCGGCCAGGTGCGCCGGCGCGCTGTTGTTGCACAGCGTGACCTGCGCCCCGGCGATCAGCGAGGCCAGTTCGCCCAGCGACAGCTGCCCGGCCAGCGAGATCGCCGGGCTGCGCATGGCGGCCATGGCCTGCTCCACCAGCGGCAGCTCGTCCGGGCCGCCGCTGAACACGGCCTGGCAGCCGGTGGCGTCCACCAGCGCCTGCGCCGCCTGGCCGAAGCGCTCGGCCGGCCAGCGGCGCGAGGCGGCGGTGGCGCCGGGATGCACCACGATGTAGGGCCGCGTCAGGTCGCCGCCGGCGCACTCGAACTTGTGGCGCATGGTCAGCGCCTCTTCGACCTTGAAGCGGAACATCAGGCGCTGCGCATCGGCCTGCAGCCCGACGTGGTGCACCAGGTCGAGCTGGCGCTGCGCCTCGTGGCGCATGCCGTCGGAGGGCACCTCGGTGTCGGGCACCCAGTCGGTGAGCAGCTCGTAGGGGTTCTCGCGGCTGTAGGCCAGGCGCAGCGGGATGCCCGCCTGCAGGCACAGCAGCGCCGCGGGCAGCGCGCTCTGGGTGCAGACGGTGAAGATCACCGCGGCGTCGAAGCGGCGCGATTTCAGCGCCTCGATCAGCCGCTCCTCGGCCTGTCCCGGCTCCAGCGCGCGCTCAAGCGCGGCATCGGGCCGCTTGACCCAGGGCGCGTCGAAGGCCAGCACCTCGTCCACGACCGGCACATGCGAGGCCAGCGCCGCGCCGGCGCGCGAGGCCAGCAGCGTGATGTGCGCCTGCGGCAGCGAGGCGCGCAGCGCCACCAGCGCGGGCGTGGTCATGAGCAGGTCGCCCAGGTTGTCCAGCCGCACGGCCAGCACCCGCTTCACGGACTGCCAGCGGCGCTGGCGTTCGCAGGGCGCGCTCATGCCGCCACCCCGCTCATCCGGCCCGTGCCTGCAGCGGCGCCGGTGTGTGCTTGCGTCGCAAAGCTCATGTCGTCGTTCTCCAGAATGAATCGGGCCGCGTCGTGCAGGTCCTTGGCGCGGTGCCGCGGCCGGCGCAGCGGGGTGAACTGCCACAGCGTCTCGTGGCCCACGTCCAGCAGCAGGCCGCGGCAGCCCGCGCGCTGCCCGGCCTCCACGTCGTTGAGGATGTCGCCCACCATCCAGGAGCGCGCCAGGTCCAGCCGCAGCTCGGCCGCGGCCCGCAGCAGCAGCCCCGGCGCGGGCTTGCGGCACGCGCAGCCGGCCTCGGGCGCATGCGGGCAGAAATAGAAACCGTCGAGCCGCACGCCGGCCTCGCGCAGCAGCCGCTCCTGCAGGGCCCGGCGCAGCGTCCCGAACTCGGCCGCGCTGAAGTACCCCAGCGCCAGCCCCGGCTGGTTGCTGATGACGACCAGCGCGTAGCCCGCGTCGCGCAGCCGCTGCAGCGCCGCCAGTGCGCGCGGCGTGAAGCGCAGCCGCGCGGGGTCGGCGCTGTAGGGCACGTCCTCGATGAGCGTGCCGTCCTTGTCCAGGAACACCGCCGGGCGCGGGGCCGCGGCGCCGTCAGGCCTCATGCCATGGCTCCCGGCTGCGACTTCAGCTCGGCAGCGGGCACGGCCGCCGCCTCGCGCGGGCGGCGCACGCCCTGGTACACGCCCAGCAGTTCGTCGGCCACGCGGTCCCAGGTGAACATGGCCCGCACGCGGCGGATGCCGGCACGGCCCAGCGCATGCGCCAGCACCGGGTTGTCGTGCAGATGCGCAATGCGCTGCGCCAGCGCCGCCGGGTCGCGCGGCGGCACCAGGAAGCCGGTGACGCCGTCGTCCACCGAATACTTGATGCCGCCCACGTCCGAGCCGATCACCGGCACCCCGCAGGCCATGGCCTCCAGCGGCGTGATGCCGAAGGGCTCGTACCAGGGCGTGGTCACGAACACGTCGGCCGCGCCGTAGCACTCGGGCAGCTGCTCGCGCCGGCGCTGGCCGGTGAACACCACCCGGTCCGCCACGCCGAGATCGTGCGCCAGCGCGCGCAGGCGGCCGATCTCGGGCGTGAGCCGCTCGTCGGGCTCGGCCGCGTCGCCACCGACGATCAGCAGCTTGAGCTTGGGGACGTGCTGCAGCTGCGCCACGGCGCGCACCACGTTGTCCACGCCCTTGCGCGGCACCAGGCGACCGAGCTGCAGCACCACGAAATCGTCCGGCGCCAGGCCCAGGCGGCGCCGCGCGCGCGCCTTGTCCACCGGCGAGAACTCCTCCAGATCCACGCCGCAGGGCACGGTGACGATGCGGCGCTCGTCGGCGCCGTACAGCCGCAGCAGGTCGAGGCGGTCCTGCGGGCACTCGGCCACCACGCGGTCGGCCAGGCGCACGATGCGCTCCTCGATGGCGGTGCGCATGGGCGGGAAGGCATCGGCGCTGCCCTGGTGCTCGCGCCGCACCAGGCCCAGCGCGTGGAAGGTCATGACCAGCGGCAGCCCGAAGCTGGCCTTCAGCCGCAGCCCCACCAGCCCGGACATGAAGAAGTTGGCGTGCACCACGTCGTAGGGCACGCTGTGCGCCAGCAGCTGCCGCGCCGCGCGCGTGAAGGCCGGCATGTGCGCAAGCAACTGCTCCTTGGGCACGAAATGCGCGGGGCCGGCCGGGATGTGCAGCACGCGCACGCCCGGGCGCAGGTCCACCGCCGCGGGCAGCGACGCATCGTCGCGCCGCGTCAGCACGTCCACATGGTGGCCGCGCTTGGCCAGACTGCGCGCCACATGCGCGACGTAGGTGTTTTGACCGCCCGAGTCGACCCCGCCGAGCGTGGCGAGCGGCGAGGCGTGTTCGCTGATCAAGGCGATGCGCAGCGGCGGAGAACTCATGAGGCCAATCCCATTGCAGCGGTGTCGTTTTCCAAGGCAATCGCCGTGCCCCTATTCCCCGCTTGCGGGGTTGGCGCGGTGTGAGTGCGAAAGGGCCTTGACAAGGACTCTTCCTGGCCCTGCAACCTGGCACCTTGCTTGCCCTCGAAGCGCCAGGACGACCAGACCCAGGCCTTGGCGGGTACTCCCGTGGAGGGCCGGGGCGGGTTCGGTCCAGTGCGGTACCGACCGCGACGACGCGCCTTGCGGCACCGATCGCGCTGTGTGGGCACCCGGTGTCGCCGCTCCGGGTCGGGCGGCATGAGCCGGCCGCCACGGCGCGGAACCCGGCACGCCGGCCAGGGTTGCGCTGTCAACGTCAGCGGCCCCTGCGCCGCTAGACTGCCCCGGACCGCCCGTACCGCTTCCGCCTTGGCGCCCACGCCGCGGCGCCCTTCCCTCCACCGCGAGCAACGATGACGCACCCTGTCCTGTCTTTCGCGCCGCACGGGCACCATGCTTGCCCGGCAGCGTGCCTGTGATGAAGCTGATGCGCGCCTCCGGGAGCGGCTGGTGGCCGGCATGGCCCCGGGCCTCGCTGCGCACCTACCTGGTGGCCATGATCCTGCTGGGTACGCTGCCCAGCGTGCTGCTGATGTCGTGGCAGGTGTTCTCGGACATCAAGGCCAAGCAGCGCGAGCTCGACGCGCAGCTGCAGCGCAGCGCCGAGAGCCTGGCGCGCGGCATCGAGCGCGAGCTCACCGCCAACGTCGAGGCCCTGTCCATCCTGGCCGGCGACGACGCGCTGCAGCGCGACGACGTGCCGGCCTTTGCCGCCTCCTTCGCCGACCAGCCGCCGGTGCGCGCGGGCTGGGGCGGCGTGTTCCTGCTGCGCCCCGATGGCCAGCCCCTGTTCGACACGGTGCATCCCGGCGCCCCGCCGCCGCCCGGCTTGAAGCTTCTGGCCCAGGCGGTGCACGCCTCTGGCCGCCCGGTGGTGTCCGACCTGCTCGACGGCCCCGCCGGCGATCGCTTCGGCACCGCGGTGCTCGTGCCGGTGCGCATCGACGGCCAGGTGCGCTATGCGCTCGGAGCCTGGCTGGATGCCGGCATGTGGCAGCGGCTGCTGGAGGGCGCGGGCCAGCCCAGCGAGGGCTTCCTGAGCCTGTACGACCGCCAGCGCCGGCTCATCGCGCGCGCCGCCGAGAACGGCCCGGCCGCCGCCGTCGGCCAGTCGCTGCCGCCCGAGGCCGTGCGCTGGGTGGACGGCAGCGCCGCGGGCGTGAAGCGCGGCGAGCGGCTGGGCGGCGGCAGCACCTTCGTCGCCTGGCAGAACGCGGGCTACGGCTGGGGCGTGGGCGTGGGCGTGGAGGCCGAGCCGCTGGAGGCGCGCGCGCGCCGCGCCGTGCTGGCCACGCTGGCCACGGCCACCGCCTGCCTGATGCTGGGCGTGGCACTGGCGCTGTGGGTGGCGCGCCGCGTCACGCAGCCGCTGCGCCAGCTCGCCACCGCCGGGCCGCGCCAGCCGCTGGGGGCCATCGTGGTCAACGAGATCACCGTGCTGCGCGACGCCCTGGTCGCGGCCGAGGCGCAGGAGGCCGTGGCGCGCACCCGGCTGCAGAGCAAGGCCGACGAGTTCGAAACCCTGTTCCACAGCATCCCGGTGGGGCTGATGGTGGCGCATGACCCGCAGTGCCGCTCCGTGCTGCACAACGCCGCCATGGACACGCTGGCCGGCCCGGCCAACGCCGCCGGCCAGGTGCGCGTGCTGCACCGCGGCCGCCTGCTGGAGCCGGCCGAGCAGCCGCTGCACCGCGCCGCCGCCAGCGGCCAGGCCGTGCGCGGGCTGGAGCTGGAGCTGCAGTTCCCGGACCGACCGCCGCGCCACGTCATTGCCCATGCCGCGCCGCTGCTGGACGCGGCCGGGCGCCCGCGCGGGGCCATCGGCGCCCTGGTGGACATCAGCGAGCGCAAGCTGGCCGAAGCCCGGCTCACCCATGCCGACCGACGCCTGCGCGAGAGCCAGCACCTGGTGGACTTGGCGCAGGAAGCGGGCCACGTGGGCTTCTTCCACTACCACGTCGGCACCGACACCGCCTCCTGGACCTCCGGCCACGCCAAGCTCTTCGGGCTGCGCAGCAAGCGCGTGGAAGGGCCGCTGGCCGAGTGGATCGAGCGCATCCATCCCGAGGACCGACCCGGCGTGCGCCAGGCGCTCGCGCGGCTGCTGCGCCAGCGTGCCGAGCGGCTGACGCTGGAGTTCCGCGTCGCGCCGCGCGACGGGCACACGCGCTGGCTCTCCAGCCGCGTGCTCATGAGCTATGCCGAGGACGGCCGCCCGCTGCAGGCCATCGGCATCACCGTGGACATGACCGAGCAGAAGGCCGCCGAGCAGGAGCGCGCGGCGCTGGTGGAGCGCGAACAGGCGGCGCGGCGCGAGGCCGAGGCCGCCAGCCGCGCCAAGGACGAGTTCCTGGCCATGCTCGGCCACGAGCTGCGCAACCCGCTCAGCGCCATCTCCTCGGCGGTGGAGGTGCTCAACCGCGGCGGTGCCAACGAGGCGCTGGCCGCCAACGCGCGCAACATCATCGGCCGCCAGACCCGCCACCTCGCGCGGCTGATGGAGGACCTGCTCGACGTGGCGCGCGTCATCTCCGGCAAGGTGGTGCTGTCGCGCCAGCCGCTGGAGCTCTCGGCGCTGGTGCAGCGCCTGGTGGGCACGCTGCAGCTCACCGGCCAGACCCAGCAGCATGACGTGCAGCTCGCCCTGCACGAGGTGTGGGTGGACGCCGACGCCACGCGCATCGAGCAGGTGGTCAACAACCTGCTGACCAACGCCCTCAAGTACACGCCCGAGGGGCGGCGCATCGAGCTGCGCCTCTCACGCGAGGACGGGCAGGTGCTGCTGGAGGTGCGCGACCAGGGCCTGGGCATTCCGCCCGCGCTGCTGCCGCGCGTGTTCGACCTGTTCGTGCAGGGCGAGCGCACGCTGGACCGGCGCGCCGGCGGCCTGGGCATCGGGCTGACGCTGGTGCGGCGCCTGGTGGAAATGCACGGCGGCACGGTGGGCGTGCGCAGCTCCAGCGAGGGCAGCACCTTCAGCGTGCGCTTGCCGGCCATCGAGCCGCCGGCGCTGACGCTGCAGCCCGCACGCGAGCAGCGCCTGGCCGCGCGCCAGCGCCACGTGCTGCTGGTGGAGGACAACGCCGACGCCATGAGCGCGCTGCGCAGCCTGCTGGAGCTCGACGGCCACACCGTGAGCACCGCCACCGACGGCGTGGCCGGGCTGGCCGAGCTGCTGCGGCTGCGGCCGGAAGTGGCGGTGATCGACATCGGGCTGCCCGGCCTCACCGGCTACGAGGTGGCCAAGCGCAGCCGCGCCGGGGGCCACGCCGGCAGGCTGATCGCGCTGTCGGGCTACGGGCAGGGCCGCGACGTGCAGCAGGCGCTGCGCGCGGGCTTCGATGCCCACCTGGTCAAGCCGGTGGACCCGGAGGCGCTGCGGAAATTGCTGGCGGAGCCGTAGCCCGTGGAGAGCAGTGGCCGCAGGACGCCAAGAAGGCCCCGGCTTCGTTGGCGTGCGGATGGCGGATGACGGCGCAGGCCGTAGAAGGAATGTCGTCATGCCCGCCTGCGCGGGCATGACGAGGCAGGGTACGAAGCGCCCCGGCTGACGGGCGGCGTTCAGCGCTCGTCGCCCTCCTCGTCATCCTCACCCGCGTCGCCCAGGTCGGGCACGTCGCCGCTGTCGTCGGCGTCCAGGCCCTCGTCGTCCTCGACGTTGGCATCGGCCTCTTCCTCTTCGTCGAGGTCTTCCTCCAGGTCATCGTCGTCCTCCAGGGTGGAGGCATTGACCATGTCGGCGGCGGCGTCCTCGCGGGCGCGGGCCTCCTCGGGCGACATGCCGGCGCTGGCGTCGCCGTTGAAGTCGCCGTCCACCAGCGTGTCGATGTCGCCCACGGTCTGGATGCTGTCGGGCGCGATGTCGGCGGCCTCGTTGCCGGCGTCGCTGCCGGCGCTGCGGCGCTCGCCCGTGCCCTGGGAATCGCTGTCGGCCGACAGGGCCTCGGGGCCGCTCATGGGCCGCAGGCTGTCGGGCTCGGCGATGGAGTCCAGCGTGCCGCCGGGATTGAGATCGTCCTCCAGGCCCGCGATGTCGCTGCCGGAGTCGGTGGTATCGCTGGGGCCCAGCGCCGCCGTGTCGCGGCCGGAAACCGGCACGGGGGTCTGGTCGGGTCCGAGGATGGAACTGGTGGCCATGGTGTGCTCCTTGTCGTTGCCCCGAAATCGGCAAGCGCCATGCCGCGCCGCACTGGGCACAGGCGTTGCCGACCTGGAGGGCGTACGGCCCCCGGTGGCCGCAGCCCTTTCAGAGGAGACCGACATGAGCCGCAAGCAGGACCCCAACCAGGACCCGGACCTGAGCAAGCAGATGGGCAACAACCCCTCCGACGCCGGGTCGAACCGGCAGCAACAGCAGCAGCAAGGCCAGCAAGGCCAGCAAGGCGCGCAGGGCTCCGACGAGCAGCGTGTGAGCAGCTCGGTGGGCAGCGAGCAGGGCCATGCGCGCGTCACCCCCGGCGGCGGCCAGAGCGCGCAGCACAGCCAGAGCGCACGCGGCGCCGGCCAGTTCGGCGACGACCAGGGCGGCGCGGACATGGCACGGGCGCAGAATCAGGGCCAGGGACGCGACCGCTCCGCCGGCTACAGCGCCAGCACGCAGGTCCAGCAGCAGCCGCCGCAACAGCAGCAGCCCGGGCGGCAGCAGGCCGGCGAGGACCAGCAGGCGCAGCAGTCCCAACAGCAGCAGCAGCAGCAGCCCCAGCAGCAGAACCTGCAGGAAGCGGTACGCACGGCGCAGCAGAACGCCGAGAGCCAGAAGGCTCAGCAGCAGCAGAGCGCGGGCGGGACGCTGCAGCAAGGCAGCAACGGTCCGCAGAACCCGGCGGCCAGCGGCTCGCACCAGACGCTGCAGCCCCACTCCAGCGGCCATGACCAACCCGGCAAGAGCGCGGGCCGCACCAACAGCAACGACGACTCCGGCAACAGCCCGCACCGGGGCGGCTGAGCCGCATCCCACTCAGTCCTTGAACACGGGAAGTCCGTTCGTGCTGAGGTATCGAAGTACGAACGGGCGCTGCGGCCTGCCGCGCAGCAGGGGCCGTTCACCCTTCGATCCTTCAGGGCGAACAAAAATCAAAGTTCCGAAGTTTCCTGTAGTCCTGGCCGTGAGCGTGTAGGCGGCGCCTCGAAGGCTTTTACGAGCGGGGATGAAGGCGAAGCCCGGGAGCAGGGGCGTACCCATCGCGGTGTCCCGCCATGACGACAGCCGGGAGCTGGTCATGGCGGAACAGCGCGTGCCAATCCACCGCCGGGGTGGGACCGCTTCAGGAGCGGTGCACGCCCTGGGGCGTGCGCATCAGCTGCGTGGTGTCGAAGCCCTGGGCACGGGCGTGCAGCAGAAGACGCTGCAATTGCGAGTCGTCCATGAAGGGCGATCGCGACAGCAGCCACAGGTGCTTGCGGTCGGGCGTGCCGACCACGGCGGCGCCGTAGTCGGGATCGACATGCAGCACCCAGTACGGCGCCCAGGAGCCGGGCAGCCAGCGCAGCGCCTTGGGCATGAAGCAGACCTCCAGCTTCGCACCGTCGGAGCCGGTGGGGCGGGCCACGCCGCGCACCTCTTCGAGCACGCCGTCGCGGGTGTAGCAGCTGTTGACGATGCGCAGCCGGTCGCGGCCGAGCAGCGTGTAGGTGGCGGTGACGTCGCTGTCGCACTCGCGCTCGGTGGTGAGCGGCAGCCGCGCGATCTCGAACCAGCGCCCGGCGTAGCGGCGCAGGTCCAGCAGCGGCGCGGTCGCCACCGGCGCCTGCCGCGCGACGCGGAAATGCGCCACGGCCAGCGGCACGGCGGTGGCCATCAGCGTGGCCACCAGCTTGGGATTGACGCGGTTGCGCACCGTCAGCGGCAGCAGCGGCCAGAGGAACGCGCTGAGCTGGGCCCAGGGCAGCTGCGCCAGCCAGCTGGAGCCCGTGCTCACGGCGCTGGTGTCGGCCACGCCACGCTTGTGGCGGAAGAGACGGCGCAGCACCACGCCGCCGACCATGCTGGCCGCGCCGGCCCCCAGCGTGGGCAGCTTGTCGTGGACCTGCTGGCCGATGCGGCTGGCGTGCTGGCGCAGCCGCTGTTCCCGCGCCAGGATGGCCATCTCGGCCGCCAGGATCTGGCTGTCGAGGCTGGCGGGCGCGATGCCGCCCGGTACTTCAGGGCGTGCCGGCGACTGAAGCTGGGCGCTCATCGGGGGCTCCTGCGGAAGGGGTGGAAAGGTCGGTCCCCGCGCCACGGCGCGGGGACGGCTCGGGCGAGCGCAGCGTCAGCCGCCGCAGCGTGGCCGGCAAGGCCAGGTAGCGCGCCAGTGTCAAGGCCCGCTTGACCGCCAGCCAGGCCGCGCCCAGGTTGAGCAGCAGGATCAGCAGCAGCGCCCAGCCCCAGGCCAGGCCGGCCTGGACCAGGGCGATGCCGATACCGACCCACAGCGCCAGCCACGCCGTGCACAGCAGCACGCCCGCGGCTATCACCAGACCGACCATCTGCGCCAATGCCAGGCCCGAGCGCTTGAGCTCCAGCGCCAGCAGGTGCACGCGGTCGCTCACCAGGCCGGGGAGCTCACGCAGCAACTGCTTGACGTTGGTCAGCAGCGAGTCGGAAGGATTCACCCCGTCCAGGCCGGGCGGGACCGCGTCGGGCGCGGCCGTGGCCTGGGCGGTGGTGGCCTGGGATGCGGGCTGAGGCTGCAGGTCGTCCATCAGCGCGAGGACAGCATGCGGCTGAGCAGCACACCCGCGGCCGCGGCCACGGCCAGCGACGCGATCGGATGCTCGCGCACGGTATCGCGCAGGCTCGTCACCCACTCTTCCTGCATGGCGCTGAGTTCATCCTTGCTCATGGGCAGCTTCTCGGTAGCGCTGCCCATGGTGCTGCGCAGCCGCTCCAGGGCCGGAGCCGCCTTCTCGGCCAGGCGGTCCACCGCCTCGTGCGCGCTCTGCACCATGCGGTCCATCGAGGCGCCGCTGCCCTGGGTGCCCTGCGCCATGGCGCTGTTGCCGCTGCCCGAGAGCCCGCCGCCCGTGGACGACATGCCGGAAGACGACATGCCTGACGTTCCGGAAGACATGCCCGCAGAAGACGACATGCCCGAGGTGCCGGAGGACATCCCGGAAGACGACATCCCCGACGAGGAGGACGACAGCCCGGAGGACGAGGACGACAGGCCGCTGGAGCTGTCGCCCGTGCCGCTGCTCATGCCGCTGCCGCCGAGGGTGGAGCCGCCCGTGGTGCCGGTGCTGCCGGAGGTCGGGAAGGGGCTGGAAGTCGAGGCCATGAATAACTCTCCTGTGCTTTAGAACGCTTGGAGTGTCGGCGGCTGCCGACGGTAGGACGTGGCACGCCCCGATGCCAGCTTATACACGGCACCGGGGCGGCCGCAGGGAGCTCGGTAAGGGTTGCCGCAGGCCGCCTTAGCGTACGCTGCCCCGACGCACGAGGTTGACGATGGCCAGCAGGACCACGGCGCCTACGAGCGAGACCAGCAGGGAACCGATGCTGAATGAATTGGCGTTGATGGAGGGGATGCCCACCAGTGGCGAGATGAACCAGCCCGCCAACGCGGCGCCGACGATGCCGACGATCACGTTGAGGAACATGCCCTGTTGGGCATCGGTGCGCATCATCAGGCTGGCTACCCAGCCGATCAGACCGCCAACGAACAGCCAGACAATCAGGTTGATCATGGTGCTTTACTCCTGTTTCAGAGGTTGCAGAACACGGCGCCCTGATGCGCGAGTCCCGTGTCAAGGCTGAGGCAAACGGTGTGCCGCAGCCGTGCTGTCGCAGGTCTCGGCCTTGAACACGCGGGCGATGTAGTCCAGCGCGGCCTGCTTGAGCTCGGGCGTTTCGGAAGCGGTGCAATCCGCGGGGGCCCACACCGAGTAGCCGCGCAGGTAGGCATCCATGGCGGTGAGCTGCACGCACATGTCGGCCGAAAGCCCGACCACGATGAGCTCATGGGCATGCATCTGGGTCAGCAACAACTCCAGCGGGGTGGCATAGAAACCCGAGTGGCGTGGCTTGAGGATCGTCAGGTCGCCCTCGGCCGGTGCCAGCAGCCGGGCGATCTCGCCGGCCTCGCCTGGCAACCCCTGGCAGTAGTCCAGCACGTCGCTGAACTGCGAGCGCCACGTGCCATAGTTGTCATTGGCGTACACGGCCGGTACGCCTCGTTGTGCAAGCACCTGTTTCAAACGCGCCGTACAGTGCGCTGCCCGCAGGGCCGCGGGCGCGATACTGTCGGCACCCGGGAACTGCAGCGGATTGATGAAATCCACGAGCAGCAGCACGCTGCGGCTTCGAGGCAAGGCATTGTCGCCAGCACCGATGGTGAGGGCTGGCCGATGCGGGGGCTTCACGTCCATGTGCCATTGCGGCAACTTCAGTTCCTGACCCCGTGCGGGGATGCCCCGACACCTGAGGAGAGCACTCTTGAGTCATGCCCTGATCGTCGATGACGACACGGACTCGGCCCAAATGATGGCGGCCCTGATCGCGGCCGAGCATTTCACCGTGGCCACCGCCCACAACCTGCGCGACGCGCGGCGCCAGATGGCGCTGCAGCAGCCCGACATCGTGCTGCTGGACCTGCAGCTGCCCGACGGCAGCGGCATGGACCTGTTCGACGACCCCCAGCTCATCGCCCATTCCGAGGTGGTGCTCATCACCGGCCACGCCAGCCTGGAAACCTCGGTGCAGGCGCTGCGCCTCGGGGCGGCGGACTACCTGACCAAGCCGGTCAACATGAAGCAGCTGCGCGGGATCCTCTCGCGCGTGATGCGCCCGTCGGTGCTCAAGGACGAGCTGGCCTCGCTCAACGCCGAGTGGCAAAAGAGCGGTCACTTTGGCCACCTCTGGGGCCGCTCGCCGGCGATGCAGCGCATCTACGAGCAGATCGCGCGCGTGGCCGGCACCGCGGTGAGCGTGTTCATCACCGGCGAGAGCGGCACCGGCAAGGAGGTCGTGGCGCAGACCGTGCACGACCTCAGCCGCCGCCGCAAGCATCCCTTCCTGGCCGTCAACTGCGGCGCCATCTCGCCCAACCTGATCGAGAGCGAGATCTTCGGCCACGAGAAGGGCAGCTTCACCGGCGCCGACCGCATGCACCAGGGCTTCTTCGAGCGCGCTCATGGCGGGACCCTGTTCCTCGACGAGATCACCGAGATGCCGCTGGAGCTGCAGGTCAAGCTGCTGCGCGTGCTGGAGACGGGCACCTTCATGCGCGTGGGCTCGACCACCCCGATCGAGACCGACGTGCGCGTGATCGCCGCCACCAACCGCACGCCCGAGCAGGCCGTGTCCTCCGGCAAGCTGCGCGAGGACCTGTACTACCGGCTCAACGTGTTCCCGATCGCGCTGCCGCCGCTGCGCGAGCGCTCCACGGACGTGCCGCTGCTGGCCGACCACTTCCTGGCCGCCGTGTGCGAGCGCGAGAACGCGCGCAAGCGCTTCACGCCCGCGGCGCTGGACAAGCTCACCGCCTACCGTTGGCCGGGCAACGTGCGCGAGCTGCGCAACGTGGTGCAGCGCGCCTTCGTGATGGCCGAGGGCGACCAGATCACCGACGAGTGGCTGCCCAGCGACCCGCCCTCGGCCGAGGCGCCCGCCGGCGCTGCCGCCGCGCCGACCGGCCGCGACGGCAGCATCACCATCCGCCTGGGCACCTCGATGGCCGAGGCCGAGCGCCAGCTGATCCTGGCAACGCTGCGCCACTACAACCAGCACAAGGAGCGCACCGCCGCCGTGCTGGGCGTGAGCCTCAAGACCCTCTACAACCGGCTCAAGGAATACGCCGCGGAAGAGAAGGGCGACGGCGAAGCCACCGAGCCTTCCGGCAGCACCGAAGGCAGCTGACGCCCTGCCCGACTTGGGTCAAGCGGCCGCCCCCCGGCGGCCGTTTCCTTTGGCGCGGCGCACGGCGCTTGCTGGAACCGGCCGGGGTGCCCGCCGCCGGCGCCCGGGATGCCGCCATGACCGCCGATCCGCCTTCCGCTTCCTCGCCCTCCTCCGCCTCAAGGCCCGCCGCCACGTCCGCCTCGGGCGACGCCGCCTGGCGCGAGGAAAAGGACAGCATGGGCCCCGTGCGCGTGCCCGCGCAGGCCCTGTGGGGCGCTCAGACGCAGCGCGCGGTCGAGAACTTCGGCTTCGGCGGCGGCGGCATGCCCGCCGCCTTCGTGGAAGCCTTGCTGCACATCAAGGCAGCCGCCGCGCGCGCCAACGAGCAGCTGGGGCTGCTGGAGCCGCCCCTGGCGCAGGCCATCGCCGAAAGCGCCGACGCGCTGCTGGCCGACCCGCAGCGCATGGCGCACTTTCCGGTCGAGGTGTTCCAGACCGGCTCGGGCACCAGCTCCAACATGAACGCCAACGAGGTCCTGGCCACGCTGGCGGCGCGCCGCCTGGGCCGCGCCGTCAGTGCCAACGACCACGTCAACTTCGGCCAGAGCAGCAACGACACCATCCCCTCGGCCATCCACGTCGCCGCGGCGCTGCTGCTGGAGCGCGAGCTGCTGCCGGCGCTGGCGCACCTGGCGCTGGCGCTGGAGAACAAGGCGCCGACGCTGCGCCAGCATGTGAAGACCGGGCGCACGCACCTGATGGACGCTATGCCGGTGCGCTTCGACCAGGTGCTGGGCGGCTGGCGCGCGCAGGTGCAGCAGGCCATCAACGGGCTGTGCGCGGTGCAGCCGGCCGTCGCCACCCTGGCGCAGGGCGGCACGGCGGTGGGCACCGGGGTCAACACCCATCCCGATTTCGCCGCCAGCCTGTGCGCGCTGCTGCAAAAGCGTACCGGCATCCACTTCCAGCCCGCGGCCGAGCGCTTCTCGCTGATGGGTGCGCAGGACACGGCGGTGCAGCTCTCGGGGCAGCTCAAGGCCTGCGCGGTGGCGCTGATGAAGATCGCCAACGACCTGCGCTGGATGAACTCCGGGCCGCTGGCCGGGCTGGCGGAAATCGAGCTGCCGGCGCTGCAGCCGGGCAGCTCGATCATGCCGGGCAAGGTCAACCCGGTGATCCCGGAGGCCGTGGCGATGGTGGGCGCGCAGGTCATCGGCAACGACGCCGCCATCACCGTGGCCGGACAATCCGGCAATTTCGAGCTCAACGTGATGCTGCCGCTGGTGGCGCGCAACCTGCTTGAGAGCCTGCAACTGCTGGCCGCCGCCGCCCGCGCCCTGGCCGACCGCGCCATCGCAGGATTTACCGTCAACGAGACCAGCCTGCGCGCCGCGCTGGCGCGCAACCCGGTCCTGGTGACGGCGCTGAACCCGCTGGTGGGCTACCTCAAGGCCGCCGAGATCGCCAAGGCGGCCTACAAGCAGGGCCGCCCCATCATCGACGTGGCCGACGAAATGACGGATCTGGGCCGGGACAAGCTGCAAGAGTTGCTGGACCCGGCACGATTGACGGAGGGAGGACTTTGATTCGCATACGCCCCTACGCCAGCTCGGACCTGAGCACCGTCGTGGCGCTGTTCACCGCCTCGGTGCACACCCTGGGCGCCAAGCACTACGGTCCCGAGCAACTGGACGCCTGGGCGCCGCGCCCGCCCGACCTGGAGGCCTGGCGCCAGCGGCTGGAGCCGCTGCGCATCCTCATGGCCGAGGATGCGCTGGGCCCCTGCGGCTTCATCGCCTGGCGCGACGACGGCCTCATCGATCTGCTCTACACCGCGCCGCGCTGCGCCCGCCGCGGCGTGGCCTCGCGGCTGGTGCAGGCGGCCGAGGACGACCTGAGCGCCTCGGGCGTGACCGAGCTCAGCACCGAGGCCAGCCTGGGCGCCTGGCCCTTCTTCGAGACCCAGGGTTTTACCGTCGTCGAGCCGCAGACCGTGACCCGCCGCGGCGCCACCTTCACGCGCTTCCTGATGAAAAAGGAAAACGCCGCCTGAGCGGCGGCGTTCTCCTCATTCCATTACCTGCGGCCAATGATGTATTCCGTTCGCCCTGAGGTATCGAAGGGTGAGCGGCCCTCACTGTGATGCAGCCATCGCAGCCTCTCGGATTCGCCCTTCGATACCTCAGGGCGAACGGGTCCGAGGTCGTCCAGCATCAAGTCAAGGCCAGCTGCTCTCGCGCATCGGGATCACCGTCACCTCCGGAATGACGGTTTCCTCGTCCTGCAGCAGGCAGAAGCGCACGGCCTTGGCCACCTGCACCGGGTCCTGGAGCACGCCGGGGTCGATGTCGGGGAAGCGGTCCAGCAGGAAAGGCGTGCGCATGCCGCCGGCCACCACCGCCGTCACCTTGATGCCCCTGGGCCGCAGCTCGGCATGCAGCGCGTGCGACAGCCCCAGCAGGCCCCACTTGGTGGCGTGGTAGGCCGCGGCGTTGGGCCAGGCGCGCTTGGAGGCGGTGGAGGCGATGTTGACGATGTGGCCGCCGCCGCAGGCCGACTCGCGACCCATCAGCGCCGCGGCATGCTTGGCCACGTAGAACGGGCCGCTGAGGTTGGTGCGCACTATGCGTTCCCAGTCGAAGCCGTGCAGCTCGGCGATGGGCACCGTGATGTCGATGGCGGCGTTGTTGACCACGGCATCGAGGCGGCCGAAGCGGTCGTGCACGCGCTGCATCAGCTCCAGCACCTGCGTCTCCTCGCCGACGTCCAGCGGCTCGGCGATGGCCTCGATGCCCTGCCGGGCCAGCTCGGCCGCCTGCTCCTTGGCGCGCTCCAGCACCAGGTCGGCCAGCACGACCGTGGCGCCCTCGGCGCCCAGCACCTGCGCGATGGCGGCGCCCAGGCCGCGCGAGCCGCCGGTGATGACGATGCTGCGGCCCTTGAGGGCATTGCCGGGGGGGAAAGTCATGGGAAGTCCTCCGAGGGGGTTTGCAATGTGTCGAGATCTCGACGGGTAGGAAAAACCGGTCCGGCGCGGACGGACCGTCAGCCGCCGGCGTTGAGCTGGCGCTTCTCCAGCGCCGCGGCATGGCGCTGCTTGGCGATGGCGCGCAGGTTGGCGGCCAGCGCGGTGGCAAAGGCTTCATCGAACCAGGGGAAGGCGCCGCTGGCGGCCACGACAATGCCGTCCAGGCAGACGCTGCCCCACAGCAGGCTGTCGCCCTCGCGCAGCCGGTGAGGCTGCAAGGCCTGCAGCGCATGGGTGTCGCCGCGGCTCCAGGCCAGGCGCGCCTTGGCGCGGGCGAAGCCGGCGTAGTCCGCATCCCAGCGGCTGCGGTCGCCCACGGCGTGCTCCAGCAGGATCGCCTCCTCGAACGGGCAGTCCGCCGGCGTGAGCGCTGGGTCCATCACCACCAGGTAGAAAAAGCCGCAGCCGCTGACCTGCGGGTCGGCCATGGCCGGCTCGATCATGGGAAGCGTCATGGCCAGCGCCTGCTCGGCGGCGTGGCGGTCGGCGAAATGGCTGCCGCGGCGGGGGGCTTGTTTGTCCATGGCGCCGACAGGGCAACTGGCGCTCCCACCGGCGCCGCTACACCTCGATGGGGGGCGATGGCGGCCCGGTGCCCTCCGCCACACCCTGCGCGCTTGACAGCGGCCGCCCGATCTCCAGCAGCTCCGTGAGCAGCCGCTGCGGCTGGGCCGGCTTGGACAGGTGGGCGTGGAAGCCGGCGGCCAGCACCTGCGCCCGCACCTCCGGGCCGGTGAAGCCCGACAGCGCCAGCGCCGGCAGCCGCTGCGCCACCGGCACGCCGCGGCGCGATTCGAGCTGGCGCAGCGCGCGGATGAACTGCAGGCCGTCCTCCCCGCCCAGCGCGATCTCGCTGAGCAGCCGCTGCGGCCACATCGCGGTGGGATGGCGCTCCAGCCACTGCAGCGTCGCGCCGGCGCTGTCGAACAGCAGCACGTCGGCGCCCGACCCTTCCAGCAACTGCTGCAGCGCCAGGCGCGCCTCCGGGCGCGGCTCCAGGCACAGCACGCGCAGCCCGGCCAGCACCGGCAGCGGGGGCGCCTCGGCCGGGTCCTCCACCAGCCCGGGCACCGTGTCTTCGTCCTGCGGACCGGCCGCGGCCACCGGGCGCAGCGGCAGCTCCACCACGTAGCGCAGCCCGTGCGAGGCGCTGGGCGGGTCGATGCTGAAGCGCCCGCCCTGGCGCTCCACCGTGGAGCGCAGCGTCAGCGGGTCCAGCGGCGTGTCCAGGCCGAAGGGCAGGCGCAGCGGCGCAAGCTCGTCTCCGGCCGCCGCCGTGCCGGCCTCGGGCGCGCCGGGCGAGGCCAGCGCCGGCACGGCATGGCGCCCGTCGCCGATGGTCAGCCGCGCCAGCTCGCCCTGGCGCTCCAGCCGCACCTCGATGCGCCGCCCGCGCGGCGTGGCCTGGATCGCGGCCACGCACAGCTCGCGCGTGAGCTGCGCCAGCGTGGTGGGGTCGCCGGTGACGCTGGCGTTGCCCAGGTCGATGTGCGCCGACAGCCGCACCTGGCGCGCGTCGAGCTCGGCGGCGAGGCCGTCCACCGCCTGGGCGATGAGCACCGCCAGGTTCACCGGCTGGCGCGCCATGCGCCGCTCCAGCTTCTCGAACTGCTCCTGCTGCAGCTGCAGGTTCCAGAGCTGCGCGTACAGCCCCTCCTTGGCCAGCAGCTCCTCGTGGCGGCCGCGCTCGACGATACGGCCGCGGTCCATGACCACGATCTGGTCGGCGCCGACGATGGTGGAGAGGCGGTGGGCGATGATCAGCGTGGTGCGCCCCTGCGCGATGCGATCCAGCTCATGCTGGATGGCGCGCTCGGCGCGCGTGTCCAGCGCTGAGGTGGCCTCGTCGAAGATCATCAGCGGCGGGTTCTTGAGGAAGGCGCGCGCGATGGCGATGCGCTGCTTCTCGCCGCCGGAGAGCTTCATGCCGCGCTCGCCCACCACGGTGTCGTACTGCTCGGGCAGCGACATGATGAACTCGTGCACCTGCGCCGCCTGGGCCGCGGCAATGATGTCCGCCATGCCCGCGCCCTGGCGCCCGTAGCCAATGTTGTAGGCGATGGTGTCGTTGAACAGCACCGTGTCCTGCGGCACCACGCCCACGGCGCGGCGCAGCGAGTCCAGCTGCACGTGCTTGAGGTCCTGCCCATCCACCGTGACGCGGCCCTGCTGCGGGTCGTAGAGGCGCAGCAGCAGCCGCGCCAGCGTGCTCTTGCCCGAGCCGCTGCCGCCCACCACCGCCACCGTCTGCCCGGCGCCGATCTCCAGGCTCAGGTCGTGCAGGATCGGCCGACCCGGCTCATAGCCGAAATGCACCTGCTCGAAGGCCACCGCGCCGCCGGCCAGCTTCAGCGGCGGCGCCTCGGGCGCGTCCTGGATCTCCACCGGCTGCTGCAGCAGGCCGAACAGCTTCTCGGTGTTGACCAGCGCGTCGCGCGCCTCGCGGAACACGAAGCCCAGCGCATTGAGCGGCAGGCAGATCTGGATGATGTAGCTGTTGACCAGCACCAGGTCGCCCACCGTCATCTGGCCGCGCACGGTCTGCTCGGCGGCCAGCAGCATCACCGCCGCGACGCCGGCGGCGATGATGGCGCTCTGGCCGATGTGCAGGCCCGAGAGCGCGCGCTGGTTGCGCACGCCCTCCTCCACCCAGGCGCCCAGCACGCTGGCGTAGCGCTGGCGCTCGAAGCCCTCGCGCGCATGGGTCTTGACGGTCTCGTAGTTGAGCAGCGTGTCCACCATGCGGCCGTTGGCGCGCGAGTCCATGTCGTTGACGCGGCGCTGGCGCAGCGCGCGCGTGGCCGTCTTGGCGGTGGTGAAGGCGGCGTAGACGAAGAACGTCACCATGATCACCAGCGTGAACCACAGGCTGTAGCCCGCGGCCATCACCGCCAGCACGGCGGCGAACTCCACCAGCGTCGGCACCACCGTGAACAGCCCCGAGCCCAGCAGGAAACCCACGCCTGCCGTGCCGCGCTCCACGTCGCGGATGAGCGCGCCGGTGTTGCGCTGCACGTGAAAGCGCGGGCTCAGGGACAGCAGGTGCGCGAAGCAGCGCTCGGCGAAGTCGGTGACGGTGGACAGCGTCACGCGCGCGAACACCAGGTCGCGCAGCTCGGTGAACAGCGTGCCGGCAAAGCGCAGCAGCGCGTAGCCCAGCAGCAGGAACACCGGCAGCACCAGCACCGTGGCCACGCCGCGGGTGGTGGAGGTGGTGAGCGAGGCCGGCTCGCTGAAGCGGTCGATGACCTCCTTGAGCAGCAGCGGCACCGCCACGGCCGCCAGCTTGGCCGCCACCAGCAGCGCCATGGCCAGCAGGGTGCGGTTGCGGTGGCGCCAGGCCGCCTGGGCCAGGCCGACGAACACGTGGGCTTTGCCGTTGCCTGGAGGGGTGTCTGCCATCGCCGCGCGGCGGCAAGCCGAGTGCCCAGCCCCCGAGGGCACGGGCCTTGCCAGGATGCCGGCCTGACTTGTCTTCACAGGAGTCCCGCATGGGCAACCAGATCAAGACCGAAGCCGACGCGCAAGCCACCATCCCGCTGCGCCCCGCGCAGGAGCAGAAGGCCACCGGCCAGAAGCGCAGCAAGGCGCGCGGCGTGGCCACGCGCAGCAAGAAGAACCCGGGCAAGCGCTCGCACCAGGGCGGGAGCTGAGTTCCGGTTGAAGTCACGGCCTGCGCGCTGCTGCGCAGGCCGCAGTCAATACAGCCTCAGGCCCGCGCAAGCGGGCATGAGGCAACCCCCGCTCACTCCAGCGGCGCCGCCTTGTCCGTCTGCTCGGCGATGGCCTCGCGCGGGTCGCCCTCGCGCTTGAGCTGCTGCTGCAGCCCGTGCATCTGCTCGCCCAGCGTGCTGCGCGCCATGGGCTCCAGCAGCTGCTTCACCTTCGGGAACAGGTGCTCCTCCTCTTCCTTGTGGTGATGCTCGGCCTGCTCCTTGAGCACGTGGAATTTGGCCTCGAAGCTGGGGTCGTCGGGCGACAGCGCCAGCAGGTCGGCCATCACGCGCTTGAGCGAGAGGTGCTCCTCCAGCGACTCCAGCAGGATGTCCTCGGTGCGGTGCGCCTTCACGGCCGGATAGAAGATCTGCTCCTCCGAGCTGAGGTGCACCGTGAGCTCGTCGCCCACGCGCTTGAACAGCGCCTCGCGCTGCCAGGCCTCGGCCTCCATCCAGGCCTTCATCAGCGCCTCCAGGCTGCGGTGCTGGCCGGTGAGCAGTTCAATGGCGTCCATGGCAGTGTGTCCTTTTGAGGTGGTCGGTCGATGCGGGCCAGCTTGGCAGCCGGCATGCCCACGCCCGGCTGGAGGGAGTTCCGGGCGCGGTACGGGCGTGCCGCTTGCCCACCGCGCGGCAACCCGCGGCACCGGCCGCGACCGGAGCACGTCACCATGGCCGATCCCCATCCCATCGCCGTCATCGTCGGCAGCCTGCGCAAGGGCTCCTACAACCGCCTGGTGGCGCAGGCGCTGATCCAGCTGGCGCAGCCCGCGCTGCAGCTGCGCCTCCTGGAGATCGGCAAGCTGCCGCTCTACAACCAGGACCTCGAAGGCGGCGATCTCACGCCGCCGCAGCCCTGGACCGATTTCCGCGAGGCGCTGCGCCCGATGCACGGCGTCATCTTCGTGACGCCCGAATACAACCGCGGCGTGCCGGCCGCGCTCAAGAACGCCATCGACGTGGGCTCGCGCCCCTACGGCGCGGCGGCCTGGACGGGCAAGCCGGCGGCCATCATCAGCGCCTCGCCCGGCGCCATGGGCGGCTTCGGCGCCAACCACCAGCTGCGCCAGTCGCTGGTGTTCCTGGACATGCCGCCGCTGCAGCAGCCCGAGTGCTACCTCAGCCACATCGACAAGGCCTTCGGCCCGGACGGCCAGCTCGGCGACGAGCGGCTGCGCGGCCTGCTGCAGAAGCTGCTGCGGACCTTCGAGCACTGGGTGGAGTGCCACCACGGCCATTGAGCCGCCCGCGCCGCGCGTATACCCCACATCCCACGCGACCCAGGAGAACGCCATGAACGCCCACGCCCCGCTGACCGTCGTTTCATCCCCCACCGAGGACGCCGGCAAGCTGGTGCTGCGGGTGGTGCTGGGCGTGCTGATCCTGCTGCACGGCATCTCCAAGCTCATCAACGGGCCCGGCTTCATCATGGGGCTGCTGGCCAAGAGCGGGCTGCCCACGGCGCTGGCCTACGGCGTCTACATCGGCGAGGTGGTGGCGCCGCTGCTGCTGATCGCGGGGCTGTTCACGCGCGCCGCGGCGCTGATCGTGGTCATCAACATGCTGGTGGCCCTGGGCCTGGTGCACATGGGGCAGCTCGGCCAGCTCAACAAGACCGGCGGCTGGGAGCTGGAGCTGCAGGGCATGTACCTGTTCGGCGCGCTGGCCGTGGCGCTGCTGGGCGCGGGCCGCTACAGCCTGGGCGGGCTGCGCGGGCGCTGGAACTGAAAACCGCCTCCGGCGCGGCGCCGGAGGCGCGTTAGGCTGGCGGCCCCGCCTGTCCCGCGCCGTCGCGCGCTCATGTCTCCATGGCCCTGACCGAGCACTACTTCGCCCTCAAGCACGCCCACATGGGCTTCGTCTACCTCAGCGGCAGCCTGTTCGCCGTGCGCGGCCTGGGCGCCCTCGCCGGCGCACGCTGGGCCATGCTCAAGCCGCTGCGCATTGCCAGCGTGCTCATCGACACGCTCCTGGTCACGGCCGCGCTGCTGGTGCTGGCGGCGCTGCAGTTCCAGCCGCTGGGCGCCTCCTGGCTGTGGGTGAAGCTGGCGCTGCTGCCGGTGTACGTGGCGCTGGGCACCTTCGCCCTGAAGCGCGCGCGCTCCACGGGCCAGCGCGCGCTGTACTGGCTGCTGGCGCTGGCGGTTTTCGGGTTCATGATCTCCGTGGCGCGCGCCCACCATCCGCTGGGACTGCTGCACGGCCTGGCGGGCTGACGGACGTGCGCGCACGGGAATGCGGCTTGCCCCCCGTGAGGCTCACTTCCCGGAGGCCCTCGTCATGAACCAGTTCCTGAACAAGCTCTCGCCCAGCATCACCAACATGATCCGCATGGATCACACCCATGTGCTGGCCACCTTCCACCAGTACGAGGTCGACACCCCGCCCAAGACCAAGCAGGCCCTGGCCAAGACGGTGTGCCTGGCGCTGGAGATCCACGCCCAGCTGGAAGAGGAAATCTTCTACCCCGCCTTGCGCGAGGCGCAGAGCGACAACGCGGTGCTCGACAAGAGCGTCCCGGAGCATGACGAGATGCGCACCCTCATCGCCCGGCTGCGCACGCTGGACCCGACCGACCCCGAGCACGACCGTGTCTTCATGTCGCTGATGCGCGCCGTGATGCACCACGTGGCCGACGAGGAGACCACGCTGCTGCCCCAGGCCGAGCTGGGCCTGGCCGACCGCCTCAACGAGCTGGGCGCCAAGATGACCAAGCGCCGCCTGGAGCTGACCGCGCCGCATGCCGGCGAGATCGCCGCCAACACCGTGCGCACCATGCCCGCCAGCTCCATGGCGCTGGCCGCCGGCGCGCTGCTCATGGGCGGCTACATGCTCAAGCAGACCTTCCGCCACCGCCGCCACATGGGTTGAAGCGGGCCGCTTTGCCTCCTCCACCGACCGGGCCTGCGGGCCCGGTTTTCATTGCGGCGCGGACTTTGTCCAGGCCCGGTGCGGCATCAATCACAAGGCACCGGAAAACTCGGTTACGGGGTGTACGAGAAGGCTGAAATTCCGGGGCGAATCGCGGCTTGGTCGGCCGATTGAGGGATTTGGCGATGGGGCTCAATGAGGACATGGACCCCGCGGTCCCGCCCCCGGCTTCCGGCTTCCGGCCCGTGGCGGGTCCGCCTGCTGAAAGCCCGCCGTGAACGAACTCGCCCACAACCGCCATCTCTTCATCGAAGACCTCGCGCGCCGGCTGCACGCGCTCGAAACCGGCCAGCGGCGCATGAACGCGCTGGACTACCGGGTGCACGCCCGCATGCTGCGCCACGCCCTGGCCGGCGTGCCGCGCCGCCAGCTGCACGTGCTCATGACCTACCCCGTCGTGTGCGAGGTGGTGGACAACCGCGGCTTCGACGAGTGCGGCCTGCTGCAAAGCGCCGGCGACGAGGCGCGCGAGCTGCGCGAGCTCACCGACGTGCTGCTGCAGCACTTGCAGCGCAGCAGCCGCAAGGCGGCGTGATCGGGCGCCGGCCTGCACGCCGGCCGCCATTGCTCTCAAGGGGTTTACAAGACTCTCACTCGACACAACCGCGTGAGAATTTCGTTGCCTGCCGGGTGACAAACCCGGCCATCCCTTGGGGAACGTCTTACAGAAACCGCTCCAGCAGCTTCTTGGACGCCTTGTCCAGCGCGAAGCGGTCGGCCAGGAACTGCACGCCGTCGGCGCTGGTGATCAGCAGCAGCGTCCCGCCGGGCAGGCGGCGGATGTCCTCCTCGGCCTTGAGCACGAACCGCGCCGTGCCGCGGTCGGTGCGCACGCGCCAGGTGCTGGGCGTGGCGAAGCTCGACACCGACTCCAGCTGCTCGATGCGCGGCATGAACTCGCGCAGCGCCAGCTCCTCCTCCACCAGCACGCGGGCCGCGGGCGTGAGCGCATCCATGCGGTCCACCCAGGCCAGTTCGTGGCCGTCGGGCCCCACCAGCGAGAGGCCCTCCTGCGGCGCGGCGATCGGGAAGGCGCGCACCGGCGTCACGCCCACATGCTCGCGCCCGGCCGCGTCGGTCAGCACCAGGCGGCCGAAGGCGTTGCGCGAGAGGCGGAAATCCTCGTTCTTGGCATCCATGGCTTAGACCTCCCCGGTCTGGCGCGCCAGATGCGCCTCCACGGCGCGCGGCGTCTGCGGCTCGGTATCGACGTTGCGCGCCTGCGCCTCGTACAGCCGCCAGTAGGCGCCCTGCTTTTCCATCAGCTCGTCGTGCGGGCCCACTTCCACCACGCGGCCGCGGTCCATCACCACCAGGCGGTCGGCCTTGCGCAGCGTCGAGAGGCGGTGCGCGATGGCGATGGTGGTGCGGCCCTGCACCAGGTTGTCCAGCGCCTTCTGGATTTCGCCCTCGGTCTCCGTGTCCACGCTGGAGGTGGCCTCGTCGAGGATGAGGATGCGCGGGTCGATGAGCAGCGCGCGCGCGATGGAGATGCGCTGGCGCTCGCCGCCGGAGAGGCCCTGGCCGCGCTCGCCCACCAGCGAGTCGTAGCCGTGCGGCAGGCGCAGGATGAACTCGTGCGCGTGCGCCGCGCGCGCCGCCGCCACGATCTGCTCGCGCGTGGCGTCGGGCCGGCCGTAGGCGATGTTCTCGGCGATGGTGCCGAAGAACAGGAAGGGCTCCTGCAGCACCAGGCCGATGTGGCGCCGGTAGTCGGCCACGGCGAAGCGGCGGATGTCGGTGCCGTCCACGCGGATGGAGCCGTCGGTGACGTCGTAGAAGCGGCAGATCAGGTTGACCAGCGTGCTCTTGCCCGAGCCGCTGTGGCCGACCAGGCCGATCATCTCGCCGGGGCGGATGTCGAGGTCCAGCCCGCGGATGACGCCGCGGTTGCCGTAGCGGAAGGTCAGCCCGCGCATCTCGATGCGGCCCTGCACCGCCGGCAGCGGCACCGGGTTGGCCGGGTCGGGCACGTTCGAGACATGGTCCAGGATGTCGAAGATGCGCTTGGCGCCGGCGGCGGCCTTCTGCGTCACCGACACGATGCGGCTCATCGAGTCCAGCCGCGAGTAGAAGCGGCCGATGTAGGCGATGAAGGCGGTGAGCACGCCCACCGTGATCTCGTTGCGGCTGATCTGCCAGATGCCGAAGGCCCACACCACCAGCAGCCCGATCTCGGTGAGCAGTGTCACCGTGGGCGTGAACAGGCTCCAGGTCTTGTTGAGCCGGTCGTTGACCTCCAGGTTGTGGCGGTTGGCGTCGCGGAAGCGCTGCGCCTCGCGCGCCTCCTGCGCGAAGGCCTTGACCACGCGCACGCCGGGAATGGTGTCGGCCAGCACGTTGGTGACCTCGGACCAGACCCGGTCGATCTTCTCGAAGCCCGTGCGCAGCCGCTCGCGCACCGCGTGGATGAGCCAGCCGATGATGGGCAGCGGCACCAGCGTCACCAGCGCCAGCCAGGGGTTGATCGAGAACAGGATCGCCGCCGTCATGGCGATCATCAGCACGTCGGTGGCGAAGTCGAGCGCGTGCAGCGACAGGAAGACGTTGATGCGGTCGGTCTCGGAGCCGATGCGCGCCAGCAGGTCGCCGGTGCGCTTGTTGCCGAAGTAGTCCAGCGACAGTGTCAGCAGGTGCTCGTAGGTGGTGGTGCGCAAATCCGCGCCAATGCGCTCGCTCACCAGCGCCAGCAGGTACGTGCGGGCCCAGCTCAGGCCCCAGGCCAGCAGCGCCGAGCCCAGCAGCCCGGCCAGCAGCAGCATCACCAGGCCGGTGTCGATCTGCTGCCCGTTCTGGAACGGGATCAGCACCCGGTCCATCAGCGGGATGGTCAGATAGGGCGGCACCAGCGTCGCCGCGGTGGAGGCCAGCGTCAGCACGAAACCCAGGAACAGCCGGCCCTGGTAGGGCCTGGCGAAACGCCACAGCCGCAGCAGCACCCAGGTCGAGGTGGGCTTGCGGGGCGCCTTGGCGGCGTGGTCCTCGGCCTCCTCGTCCGCCGCCTCGTCGTGCTCCTCGGCCAGCATGCCGGCGCGCCGGGCCTGCTGGCGCTCGAAGGCGGCCATGAACTGCTGCGCCGCCGGCCCCTGCGCCAGCGTGAAGTGCCACTGCGCCAGGCGCCGGTGCGCGTCCAGCAGTTCCAGCGTGCCCACGCCGGCGTGGTCGCTCAGGCGCAGCGCGAGGTCCCGGGTCAGCGGCCAGTCGAGCCAGCGCCCGTCCGGGAGCGCCGCCTGCAGGGTGCGCTCGGTGAGCACCAGGCCGGCGTCGGTAAAGCGCAGCTGGGCATCGAGGTCAACCTGCAGCGTCGCCAGCACGTTGTCGCCAGCATCGAGGCGGGAAGGCAAGGCCCCGCGCCAAGCGGCGCCAGCCTCACCGGACAAGGGAGCGGAGTGTGAATGTGACATGGGCTTTGAGCGCCCCGGCGGACGCCGGGGGCGCAGGATTCTCGCGCAAGCCGGTATCTGTACCGGTCCGGGGCAGGCCCGGTGCCGGGACCATTCGCCGCGAGCGGCACAATCCCGCACTCGACCGGGACAGCATTAACTGACCATGAGCGCCAAGAACGACATCCGGCTGCTGCGCATCAACCACCTGCGCGGGCCCAACATCTGGACCTACCGACCGGCCCTGGAGGTCTGGCTGGACCTCGGTGAGCTGGAGGACTATCCCTCCAACCTGCTGCCCGGCTTCACCGACCGGCTGCTGGGCCTGCTGCCCAACCTGATGGAGCACCACTGCGGCGTGGGCGAGCGCGGCGGCTTCGTGGAGCGGCTGCGCGAGGGCACCTGGGCCGGCCACATCCTGGAGCACGTCGTCATCGAGCTGCTCAACCTCGCCGGCATGCCCACGGGCTTCGGCCAGACGCGCAGCACCTCGCAGCACGGCGTCTACCGCATGGTGTTCCGCGCCCGCGACGAGCAGGTGGCGCGCGCCGCGCTGGCCCAGGGCCACGCGCTGCTGATGGCGGCCATCAACGAGCGGCCCTTCGACGTCGAGGCCGCCGTCAACGTGGTGCGCGAGGAGCTCGACGACTGCTACCTCGGCCCCAGCACCGCGGCCATCGTGGAAGCCGCCACCGAGCGCCGCATCCCGCACATCCGCCTCAACAGCGGCAACCTGGTGCAGCTGGGCCATGGCAAGCGCCAGCGCCGCATCTGGACCGCCGAGACCGACCGCACCAGCGCCATCGGCGAAGGCATCGCCGGCGACAAGGATTTGACCAAGACGCTGCTGGCCGCCTGCGGCGTGCCGGTACCCGAGGGCCGCGTGGTCGAGAGCCCGGCCGAGGCCTGGGATGCCGCCGAGGACATCGGCGTGCCGGTGGTGGTGAAGCCCTCGGACGCCAACCACGGCCGCGGCGTGTCGCTGGAGCTGATGGAGCAAGCCGACATCGAAGCCGCCTTCGGCATCGCCGACGCCGAAGGCTCGGAGGTGATCGTCGAGCGCTACGTGCGCGGCAACGAGCACCGGCTGCTGGTGGTGGGCGGCAAGCTCGTGGCCGCCGCGCGCGGCGAGAGCCTGTGGATCACCGGCGACGGCGAGAGCACCGTGGTGCAGCTCATCGACAGCCAGCTCAACACCGACCCGCGCCGCGGCGAGACCGAGGACCTGCCGCTGGAGACCATCCGCCTGGAGCGCGAGCCCGTGATGCGGCAGCTGCTGCAGCGCCAGGGGCTGGACGGCGACTCCGTTCCCGCCGCCGGCCGCCGCGTGCTGGTGCAGCGCAACGGCAACATGGCTTTCGACTGCACGCACGAGGTCCATCCCGAGGTTGCCGCGATGGCGGTGCTGGCCGCCAAGGTGGTGGGCCTGGACATCGCCGGCATCGACCTGGTGGCCGAGGACATCTCCAAGCCGCTGGAAGCCCAGGGCGGCGCCATCGTCGAGGTCAACGCCGGGCCCGGCCTGTTGATGCATTTGAAACCCGCGGTGGGCACGCCGCAGCCGGTGGGCCGCGCCATCGTGGACCACCTCTTCGCCGAGGGCGAGAGCGGGCGCATCCCCATCGTCGGCGTGGCCGGCACGCGCCACACGCACACCGTGGCGCGGCTGGTGGCCTGGCTGCTGCACCTGCGCGGCCAACCCGTGGGCCTGGCCTGCCGTGACGGTCTGTTCATGGAGAACCGCCCGGTGCAGGGCGGCGACTGCGCCCACTGGGAAGCCGGCCACCGGCTGCTGATGAACCGCCGCATCGAGGCGGCCGTGATCGAGAACGGCCCGCTGGCCATCCTGCGCGACGGCCTGCCCTACGACCGCTGCCACATCGGCATCGTCACCGACGCCGAAGGCGCCGACACGCTGGCCGAGCACGACATCCGCGACGCCGACCAGATGCCCAAGGTGCTGCGCACGCAGATCGACGTGGTGCTCGAAGACGGCGTGGGCGTGCTCAACGCCGCCGACGAGCGCGTCGCCGCGCTGGCGCCGCTGTGCGACGGCGAGGTGATCCTGTACGCGCCGGACCCGGCCAACGCCGCGCTGGCCGCGCACGTGGAAGCCGGCGGCCGCGCCGTGCGGCTGCAGGGCCGCAGCGCCGAGCTGCTGGCGCCGGACGCGCAGCCGCAGCGCATCGAGCTCAGCGCCTGGGGCGAAGCCACCCGCGCCGAGGCCGTGCTGCCGGCCGTCGCCGCCGCCTGGGCGCTGGGCGTGGCCCCGGCCCTGATCCGTGCCGGCATCGAGACCTTCGATGCCGAGCTCGCGCGCAACCCGAACCCGACCCGCTGATGAACGTCTCCCGCATCCGCGCCCTGCGCGGCCCCAACCTCTGGAGCCGGCACACCGCCATCGAGGCCGTCGTGGCCTGCGAAGGCGCTGAGAACTCCATCGACCAGCTCCCGGGTTTCGAGAACCGGCTGCGCCGGCGCTTCCCCGGCATGGGCCCGCTGCACGGCGGCAGCTCGCTGGCGCATGTGCTGGAAATGGCCACGCTGGGCCTGCAGGCCCAGGCCGGCTGCCCCGTGACCTTCAGCCGCACCCAGGCCACGCTGGAGCCGGGCGTGTACCAGGTGGTGGTCGAGTACAGCGAGGAGCCCGTGGGCCGCATGGCCTTCGACACCGCGCGCGCCCTGGTGGAATCGGCGCTGGCCGACGAGCCCTTCGAGCTCGACGGCGCGCTGGCCGCGCTGCGCGAGAAGGACGAGGACGTGCGCCTGGGCCCCAGCACCGGCTCGATCGTGACCGCCGCCCTGGCGCGCGGCATCCCGTACCGGCGCCTGACCGAGGGCAGCCTGGTGCAGTTCGGCTGGGGCTCCAAGCAGCGCCGTATCTGGGCCGCCGAGGTGGACACCACCAGCGCCGTGTCCGAATCCATCGCCCAGGACAAGGATCTGACCAAGAAGCTGCTGGCCGCCGCCGGCGTGCCGGTGCCCATCGGGCGGCCGGTGTCCAGCGTGGACGAGGCCTGGGCCGTGGCGCAGGAGATCGGCCTGCCCGTCGTGCTGAAACCGCAGGACGGCAACCAGGGCAAGGGCGTGACGGTCAACGTCGTCACGCGCGAGCACCTGGAGATCGCCTACAAGGCCGCCGCCGAGATCGGCGAGGTGCTGGTCGAGAAGTACCTGCCCGGCTGCGACTACCGGCTGCTGGTGGTGGGCGAGCGGCTGGTGGCCGCGGCGCGGCGCGACCCGCCGCAGGTCATCGGCGACGGGCGCCACACCGTGCGCGAGCTGGTCGAGCAGGTCAACGCCGACCCTAAGCGCGGCGACGGCCATGCCACCTCGCTGACCAAGATCCGGCTCGACGAGATCGCGCTGGCGCGGCTGGACGTGCAGGGCCTCACGCCCGAGTCCGTGCCCGAGAAGGGCCGGCGCGTCATCCTGCGCAACAACGCCAATCTCTCCACCGGCGGTACCGCCACCGACGTCACCGACGACGTGCACCCGGACGTCGCGGCGCGCGCCGTGGCGGCGGCACAGATGATCGGGCTGCACATCTGCGGCGTGGACGTGGTGTGCGAGAGCGTGCTGCGCCCGCTGGAGGAGCAAAGCGGCGGCGTGGTCGAGGTCAACGCCGCGCCGGGCCTGCGCATGCACCTCTCGCCTTCCTACGGCAAGGGCCGCAACGTGGGCGAGGCCATGATCAGCCACCTCTACGCCCCGGGCGACGACGGGCGCATCCCGGTGGTGGCCGTCACCGGCACCAACGGCAAGACCACCGTCACGCGGCTGATCGCGCACCTGTTCGCCAGCACCGGGCTGCGCGTGGGCATGACCAACACCGACGGCGTCTACGTCAACGGGCGCCAGACCGACAGCGGCGACTGCAGCGGCCCTAAGAGCGCGCGCAACGTGCTGCTGCACCCGGAGGTGGACGCGGCGGTGTTCGAGACCGCGCGCGGCGGCGTGCTGCGCGAGGGCCTGGGCTTCGACCGCTGCAGCGTGGCGGTGGTGACCAACATCGGCGCCGGCGACCACCTGGGCCTGAACTACATCACCACGCTGGACGACCTGGCGGTGCTCAAGCGCGTGATCGTGCACAACGTGGCCGAGTCCGGTTACGCGGTGCTCAACGCCGCCGACCCGACCGTGGCCGCCATGGCCAACGTCTGCCCGGGCAAGGTGATCTTCTTTGCCGCCGACCGGCACCACCCGGTGATGGCCACGCACCGCGCGCAGGGCCAGCGCACCGTGTTCGTGGACGGCGACGCCGTGGTCGCGGCCGAGGGCACCTGGCGCGAGAGCCTGCCGCTGCGCGACATCCCGCTGACCCGCGGCGGCGCCGTCGGCTTCCAGGTCGAGAACGTGATGGCGGCCGTGGCCGCGGCCTGGGCCTCGGGGCTGAGCTGGGACGCGGTGCGCCGCGGGCTGGCGAGCTTCGTCAACGACGCGCACAACGCCCCGGGCCGCTTCAACGTCATGGACTACCGCGGCGCCACGCTCATCGCCGACTACGGCCACAACCCCGACGCCATGCGCGCGCTGGTGGCGGCCATCTCCACCATGCCGGCCAGGAAGCGCTCGGTGGTGATCAGCGGCGCCGGCGACCGCCGCGACGAGGACATCACCGAGCAGACGCAGATCCTGGGCGCGGCCTTCGACGAGGTGGTGCTGTACCAAGACGCCGCCCAGCGCGGGCGCGCCGACGGCGAGGTGATCGCGCTGCTGCGCCAGGGCCTGGAGGGCGCGCAGCGCACGCGCCACGTCGAGGAGATCCGCGGCGAGTTCGTCGCCATCGACTCGGCGCTGTCGCGGCTGGAGCCGGGCGACCTGTGCCTGATCCTGATCGACCAGGTCGAGGAGGCGCTGGAGCACCTGGCCAAGCGCATCGCCGAGGTGGTCTGAGGCGGGCGCGGCGCGACCGGAGCCCTGCATGGACGCCGCCGCGCCGCAGAACCTGACCCAGCTCGCCGCGCTGGCCGCGGCACTGGGCTGGGCCAGCGGGATGCGGCTCTATGCCGCGCTGTTCCTCACCGGGCTGGCCGGCTGGCTGCAGTGGATCGCCCTGCCCCCGGGCCTGCAGCTGCTGCAGCATCCGCTGGTGCTGGGCGCCTCGGGCGCGATGCTGGTGGTGGAGTTCATCACCGACAAGGTGCCGGCGCTGGACTCGCTGTGGGACGCGGTGCACACCTTCATCCGCATCCCGGCCGGCGCGGCGCTGGCCGTGGGGGCGCTCTCCGGCGCCTTCGGCGGCGACGCGCTGGTCTGGGGCACCGTCACCGCGCTGCTGGGCGGCACGCTGGCCGCCACCGCGCATGCGGGCAAGGCCAGCACGCGCGCGGCGGTGAACACCTCGCCGGAGCCCTTCTCCAACCTCGCATTGTCCCTGGCCGGCGACGCCGCCGTGCCGGGCCTGCTGTGGCTGGCGTGGACGCACCCGCTGCCCTTCTTCGCCGTGCTGGCGCTGGCCGTCGCGGCGGCACTGGGACTGAGCTTCACCTTGTGGCGCTTCGTGCGGCGGCGGCTGGGGCGGCTGCGGCAGTGAAGACAAGGCGGGTCGCCTGCCCTTGCTGCCGGTCCTGCCGTTTCCCGCGGGTTCACAGTCATGACACCCAGGTTCACTGGGTGACGCAGTCGTCCCCTGCTTGTTGACAGTGCAACCCGGCTGCCGGGCCGCCTCAACCTGCAGCCGTCTTGTCCGCGCTCAGCCCACCAGCCGTGCCGCCAGCGGCATCAATACCGCGGCCAGCAGCACCTGCAGTCCCAGCGCCATGCCGGCGTAGGCGCCGGCGTC
This sequence comes from Azohydromonas caseinilytica, assembly GCF_012927045.1. Classification (GTDB taxonomy): domain Bacteria; phylum Pseudomonadota; class Gammaproteobacteria; order Burkholderiales; family Burkholderiaceae_C; genus Azohydromonas; species Azohydromonas caseinilytica. The sequence continues at coordinate 219,246 of NZ_JABBFW010000001.1, forward strand.
GGGGTGCACCTGCAGCGCCCGCGCCGCGCCGATGCCGTGCGCGGCGGTGCCCAGCGCGAAGCCGCGCACGGCCCAGTCGTGCACGCCCAGGCCGTCGAACAGGTACTTGGCCGACAGCGCGCCCACCATGCCGGTGAGCACCGCGAACAGCGCGGCCAACGCCGGGATGCCGTTGAGACGCTCGGCGATGCCCATGGCCACCGGCGCGGTGACGGATTTCGGCGCCAGCGAGCGCAGCACGTCCGCGGGCAGGTCCAGCGCCCAGCCGATGAGCAGCGCGCTCAGCGCCGCCGCGGTGCCGCCGGCCAGCGCCGCCAGCACCAGGGCCACGCCGCGCCGGCGCAGCGCCTGGCGCCGCTGCCACAGCGGCCAGCCCAGTGCCACCACCGCCGGCCCCAGCAGCGCGTGCACGAACTGCGCGCCCGCGAAATAGGCCGGATAGGGCGTGCGCGTGGCCAGCAGCAGCGCGCCCAGCATCACCACCGACCACAGCACCGGGTTGGCCCAGGGCGCGTGGTCCACGCGCGCGTACAGCGCCTGCGCCGCCACGTAGGTCACCAGCGTGGCCGTCAGCCCGAACAGCGGCGTCGAGGCCATGTAGACCCAGAGCTGGACGAAGTCAGCCATCCGTCTCTCCCTTGTCGATGCGCCCGACGCCGCCCGGCGACGTGCCGTCCGTCGCGTCGCCCTCGGCGGGCTGTGGCGCCGTGCGCTTGAGCAGCGCGCGCAGCACCAGCGCCGTCACGGCCATGCCGATCCAGGTGGACAGCACGATGGCCACCAGCAGCTTCAGCCCGTACTGCGACAGCAGCCCCAGGTGCGTGATGACGCCCACGCCCACCGGCACGAACAGCAGCGACAGGTGCGTGAGCAGCATGTCGGCCGCCGCGGCCACGGGCTCGCGCACCGGCGGCAGCCGCAGCGCCGGCAGCAGCAGCGCCAAGCCCAGCACCGGGCCGGGCAGCGGCAGCGCGAAGGCGCGTGCCAGGATCTCGCCCAGGGCCTGCAACAGCAGCAGCAGGGCCAGTCCGCGCAGGGCCTGCATGGCGCCTCAGCCCCGGCAGGCCGCGCGGGCCGTCACGGCCTGCCGCCCCAGCGCCGGGTGGTCCGTCAAGAAGCCGTTCTGGCCGGGGGCCAGGTCGCCGTGCGCGTCCGGGTCGATCCAGCGCCTGAACCGCGCCGGCAGGGACGGGTTTTCCGCCCGGAAGGCCCAGGCATGCGCCCGCAGGCCCGCGTCATGGGCCTGTGCCGCCAGCGGCGCGAAGGTGGGCACGCTGGAGCGGTCGTCGAAGGCCGTGCCGCGCAGCGCCGGCAGCCGCTCGCGCACGCGCAGCTCGGCCCCGCCGGTGGCGGCTTCGAGCAGCAAGCCGTCGGAGTCGGGCAGCGCCAGCGCGTTCTCGTGCCGCGCCACCAGCACGCCCGCGCGGGTGTCGGCCCGGTCGGGCTCGATGAAGTCGATCCCCTGCTCGATGGCCAGCGCATGGGCGGCCCGGGTGTGCTCGGGGCGGCAGCCGCTGGCGCCGCGATGGGCAATGACAAGTGGCCTCATGGCCGCAGCATCGCATGGGCGCGCAGCATTCCGTGCATCGGTGCGACCGCCCGTTTTGGCCTGTCCAGCAGCGAAAAACCGCAGTCGTGGCAGTGGCGTGCGCAAGCAAGCCACGCCTTCGGCAAGCCCCATTCCCAGCCCCGTTTTCCTAGCGCACTCCAACCCGCGTTGGTACGTTCCCACACACCCCATAGGACAACCCGAATGGGCGTGGAAGTGGGCGTGGTTCGCAGTATCGTGAGTGCCAACCTCATACAAGTTGTGCTGCCTTGAAGCCCTCCCTCACGTGGCGAATGCTTGGCCGCCTGGTGGTGCCAAGCGTAGGGATCGCGGCCGTAGCGGCGGCCGCCTATGCGCTGGTCAAGGAAGCCCAAAGCTCCCGATGGCAGGCGCAGCAGCTCAGCGAGCTCAACCAGGAGCTGGGTTTCGAGCTTCAGCCCGGTCCCACCGACCAAGTGCGCTATCCCGGCGACGGCCCCTACGACCTGCGGCTGGGCTACACGCAGCTGCCCATGTTCATCGACCGGCTGCGGCGCCAGGGCTACGAGGTGCAGGCGCAGGCGCGCATGTCGCCCCGCATGGTCAGCCTGGCCGAGCAGGGACTGTTCCCCACCTACCACGAGAAGAACCAGGGCGGCCTGGAACTGCTGGACTGCCGCGGGCAGCCCATGTTCTGGACGCGCTACCCGGAGCGCGTGTACGCGGACTTCGAGGCGGTGCCGCCGCTGCTGGTGCAGGCGCTGCTGTTCATCGAGAACCGCGAGCTGCTCGACGTCGACGCGCCGCAGCGCAATCCGGCGGTGGAGTGGGACCGGCTGGGCAAGGCGGCGATGTCGCTGGGGCTGCGGCTGGTGGGCCAATCGGGCCGCTCGCCGGGCGGCAGCACGCTGGCCACGCAGATCGAGAAGTACCGCCACTCCCCCGAGGGCCGCACCGAGGGCGTCAAGGACAAGCTGCGCCAGATGGCCTCGGCCTCGCTGCGCGCCTACATGGACGGCCCCAACACGCTGGAGCGGCGCAAGCAGATCGTCACCGACTACCTCAACACCGTGCCGCTGGCGGCCAAGCCCGGCTTCGGCGAGGTCAACGGCCTGGGCGACGGGATGTGGGCCTGGTACGGGCGCGACTTCGACGAGCTCAACCGCCTGCTCACCGACACCGGCGAAGATCCGCGCCCGGAGCTGCTGGCGCAGCAGGCGCTGGCCTTCAAGCAGGCGCTGTCGCTGATGATCTCGCAGCGCCGGCCCTCGCATTACCTGGCCGAGGCCGATCCGGGCCTCAACGAGCTCACCAACAGCTACCTGCGGCTCATGGGCGATGCCGGGCTCGTCAGCCCGGCGCTGCGCGACGCGGCGCTGCCGCTGACGCTGGAGCTGCAGCCCCAGGTCGCGGCACGCGCGCAGCAGAGCTTCATCGAGCGCAAGGCCGCCACGGCCGTGCGCACGCGGCTGTCAGCCATGCTGGACGTGCCGCGCGCCTACGACCTCGACCGCATCGACCTGCGCGCCAGCGCCACGCTCGACACCCCGGTGCAGCGCACCGCCACCGAGCTGCTGCGCGGGCTGCGCACCCCCGAAGGCGCGCGCGCCGCGGGCCTTTACGGCTTCCACCTGCTCAAGGACGGCGACGACCCGAGCAAGCTGGTGTTCAGCTTCACGCTCTTCGAGCGCGGCGAGGGCGTGAACCGGCTGCGCGTGCAGACCGACAACTGGGACCAGCCCTTCGACATCAACGAGGGTGCGCGGCTGGACCTGGGCTCCACTTCCAAGCTGCGCACGCTGGTCACTTACCTGGAGATCGTGGCCGAGCTGCACGAGCGCTGGAGCAAGCTCGACGGCATCGCCCTGGCCGCGCAGGAGGTGCCCGAGCGCGACAACATCGGGCGCTGGGCGCGCGACTACCTGATAAAGGCAAGCGACCGCAGCCTGCAGGCCATGCTCGACGCCGCCATGCTGCGCAAGTACTCGGCCAGTCCCGGCGAAGGCTTCTTCACCGGCGGCGGGCTGCATTACTTCGCCAACTTCGAGCCCGACGACAACGGCCGCATCATGACCGTGGCCGAGGCGATCCGGCACTCGGTCAACCTGCCCTTCATCCGGCTCATGCGCGACGTGGTGCAGCACGTCATGTACAACGCGCCCGACGCCAACCCGGCCCTGTTCACCGACCCCACCGATCCCCAGCGCCGCCAGTACCTCGAACGCTTCGCCGACAAGGAAGGGCGCGCCTACCTGCTGCGCTTCTGGCGCAAGTACCAGGGCAAGGACTGGGCACAGGTGCGCGAGACGCTGCTGCAGGGCGTGCGCGAGACGCCGCCCAAGCTCACGGCGGTGTTCCGCACCATCCAGCCCCAGGCCAGCATGCAGGACCTCAGCGACTTCCTGGTGCAGCGCCTGGAAGGCGAGATGCCCGACTACACCGACAAGGCCCTGCGCGTGCTCTACGACACCTACGATCCGCAGCGCATGTCGCTGGCCGACCGCGGCTACGTGGCCAGCGTGCACCCGCTGGAGCTGTGGCTGGTCGGATGGTTGCGCGAGCACCCCAACGGCACCTTCAGCCAGGCCGCCGAGGCCAGCACCAAGGAGCGCCAGGAGGTCTACGCCTGGCTGTTCAAGACCAAGTACAAGGGTGCGCAGGACGTGCGCATCAAGAACCTGCTGGAGATCGAGGCCTTCCTCGAAATCCACCGCCGCTGGAAGCGCCTGGGCTACCCCTTCGAATCGCTCACGCCCTCCTACGCTTCGGCATTGGGCGCCTCGGGCGACCGGCCGGCGGCGCTGGCGGAATTCATGGGCATCCTGGCCAACGACGGCGTGCGCCAGCCCGCAGCGCGCATCGACGAGTTGCGCTTCGCCACGGGCACGCCCTACGAGGCCAGGCTGGTGTTGCGGGGCAACCCGCCCGAGCGCGTGCTGCCGCCCGAAGTCGCCGCCACGGCGCGGCGCGCCGCCTTCGACGTGGTGGCCAACGGCACGGCACGGCGCCTGAAGGACGCGCTCAAGCTGCACGACGGCACCATCGTGCCCATCGGCGGCAAGACGGGCACCGGCGACCACCGCAAGGACAGCTTCGGCCGCTACGGCCAGGTGCTGTCCTCGCGCGTGATCAGCCGCTCGGCCACCTTCATGTTCGTCATCGGCGACCGCTACTTCGGCACCATGATGGCCTACGTGCAGGAGCCCTACGCCGCCAGGTACAAGTTCACCAGCGCGTTGCCCTCGCAGCTGATGAAGTCGCTGGTGCCGGCGCTGGTGCCGCTGCTGGAAAAGGGCTCGTGCGAGGCGCCCAAGCCCGAGCCGGTGCCCGCCGCGCTGCAAAGCGTGCAGGTGCGCGCCGAGGTTCAGCAGCAGGCCGCGCGCTGAGCCCGGCAACACCGGCCCGGCGGCACGCCGCCGCGCACTGAAAAAGAGACCTGGGCCGGCACCAGGCCGCGCGCGGCGCGCCGAGATACAAAGCCTCAGCGGCAGGCCGTGTCCTGCAGCCGGGCGCGGCGCCGTGCCGCCGCGCCCACCACCCCCAGGCCGGCGAGCCACATTGCCCAGGCCTGCGCTTCGGGCACCGGCGTGGCGACGAAGCCGCGCAGGTAGCCATGGAACAGGCCATAGCCGACGATCTGGCCGCGCTCGTTGATGCTCTGCGCCGACAGCAGCTGCCAGCGGCCGGCCTGGTCACTGGCCACCAGCTCGTCGAGCTTCCAGCGCGTGCCGCCATGCCAGAGCGCGGCGCTGAGGTCCAGGCTGCCCACGATCCAGCCCTGGTCGTTGATGTCCAGCGCCTCGCCGAAGCCTGCGGGCGCCAGCGCGGTCATGGCGCCGCCGCTGTAGAGAAAAGGCAGCAGCTCCCCGCCGGCGGTGTAGCTGTAGCCCACCACCTGCCCGGCGTTGTTGACGGCCCAGGCCTGGCCGAAGGTGCCGCCCAGCGAGGGCAGCAGCGTGGTCTTGCCCTCGGCGTACAGGAAGGGCCGGCGCACCACGTCGCCAGCCATCACCGCGCCGCCCACCACCACACCGTGGTCGTTGATGTCCAGGCCTTCGCTGGTGTTGCCCACGCGCAGCTCCCGGCTGCGCGTGCCGTCGTAGACGAAGGCATGGGCGCCGATCTGCCCTGCGGCCTGCCCCGCGGCGTTGACGGCGTTGGCCACGCCTTCAGTGAAGGTGTCGGCGGGGTCGGCCAGGTCCCGCCAGCGCCCGCCGCTGTAGAGCGCCGGGCGGCGCACGCCGTCGGCGTTGAGCGACCAGCCCGCCACGTCGCCGCGGTCGTTGAGGCCCATGGCGACGCTGAGGCTGCCGCCCAGCGTGCCCAGCAGCCGCAGGTCGCTGCGGCCGGTGCCCAGGAAGGCCTCCCGGGTGCCGTCGCCGCCGTTGTTCATCGTGCCGGCGATCAGCCCGGACTCGTTGATCGCCGCGGCCGTGCTGCTGCTGCGCGGCGCCAGCGTGCCCAGGTTGTGCACCCGGTAGCGTGGCGCCTCGGCCGCCTGCGCCACGCCGCCGAGGGCGGCCGCGGCCCACACCAGCCCCTGCAGATAGCCCTTGCGTTGCTTCATGCCGTACCTCCGTGCCCGCGCCTGGGCACGGCCGATGCCTGAGCAACTTCCCGGCAAGGCTGGAAGCGTTTCTTACCCGCCTGCAATACAGCCGTCGCGATCGGGCGCCACGGTGCGGCGCCCCGGGCTCACACCGCGGCCAGGGCCTGGTCGATGTCGGCCCTGAGATCGTCGATGTGCTCGATGCCGATGGACAGCCGCACCGTGTCCACCGTCACGCCGGCCTTGGCCAGCTCCTCGGGCGAGAGCTGGCGGTGCGTGGTGGAGGCCGGGTGGCAGGCCAGCGACTTGGCGTCGCCGATGTTGACCAGCCGCGTGACGAGCTTGAGCGCATCCTGGAAGCGCGCCCCGCCTTCGAGCCCGCCTTCCACGCCGAAGGTCAGGATGCCCGAGGCGCGGCCGCTCATGTAGCGCTGCACCAGTTCGTGATCGGGATGGTCGGGCAGCCCCGCGTAGTTGACCCACTTGACCTTGGGATGCGCGCGCAGGTGCTGCGCCAGCGCCAGGGTGTTGTCGCAGATGCGCTCCATGCGCAGCGACACGGTCTCGATGCCCTGCAGGATCAGGAAGGCGTTGAAGGGGCTCAGCGCCGCGCCCGTGTTGCGCAGCGGCACCACGCGCGCGCGGCCGATGTAGGCCGCCTCGCCCAGCGCCTGCGTGTAGACCACGCCGTGGTAGCTCACGTCGGGCTCGTTGAGGCGCTTGAAGCGCTGCGCGTGCTGGGCCCACGGGAAGCGGCCCGAATCGACGATCACGCCGCCGATGGAGTTGCCATGGCCGCCCAGGTACTTGGTGAGCGAGTGCACCACGATGTCGGCGCCATGCTCGAAGGGGCGGCACAGGAAGGGCGTAGGCACGGTGTTGTCCACGATCAGCGGCACGCCGTGGCGGTGCGCGATGTCGGCCAGCGCCTTGAAGTCGGTGACGTTGCCCAGCGGGTTGCCGATGGACTCGCAGAAGATGGCCTTGGTGCGTTCGTCGATCAGCGGCTCGAAGGAGGCGGGGTCGCGCGGGTCGGCGAAGCGCACCCGGATGCCCGACAGCGGCAGCGTGTGGGCGAACAGGTTGTAAGTGCCGCCGTAGAGCGTGGAAGAGGAAACGATGTTGTCGCCGGCCTCGGCGATGGTCTGGATGGCGTAGCTGATGGCCGCCATGCCCGAGGCCACCGCCAGCGCGCCGATGCCGCCCTCCAGCGCCGCCAGGCGCTGCTCCAGCACCGAGGTGGTCGGATTCATGATCCGCGTGTAGATGTTGCCCGTGACCTTCAGGTCGAACAGGTCGGCGCCATGCTGCGTGTCGTCGAAGGCATAGGCGGTGGTCTGGTAGATGGGCACCGCCACGGCCTTGGTGGTGGGATCGGGGCTGTAGCCGCCGTGCACGGCCAGGGTTTCGAATTTCATGGAAAGCTCCTCCAAACGATGGGGACACGCAGTGTAGGCAGGGCGTGCCAGGGTGCGGCCGCACCGGGTGTTGCGTTGGCTCAAACCGCTGCCGCACCGCGTTTTGAGCCTGCGCAAAGGGCTTTTTCATATGCAGGAGTCAGATAAGCGCACCCATTACAAGGAGGACACCATGCATGCGCTGAAGGACCTGCTGACCACCGACTACGGCCTCATGAGCATCGCCGTGATCGTCCTCGTGCTGGGCATGGGCGGCTGGTACGTCCGCTACTTCCTGCGGCACATCCAGGAAGACACGGCCCGCCACGCCGCCGCCAAGCACTGAAGCCGCCGCCGCGGTTGCCTGATGTGGGCGCCGTGCCGGTGGCGCCCCCTTCGCCGCGGCGGGACCGCGTGTTTCCGCGCGGACTCAGCGGGCTTTCAGGGCGGATGCCGGCCTGCCCTCGCGCGCCTCCCCGCGCGCCTCTTCCACCTGCCGCGCTTCCCCCGTGTCGCGCGTGTCCCGGGTCTTCCACAGCGACACCAGCACGCCGGCGGCGATCAGCGCGCCCGTCACCGACAGGCTGATCGTGGGCGGGATCTTGCCGACGATGTTGACCAGGAAGATCTTGCCGCCGATGAACACCAGTACCAGCGCCAGCGCGTACTTGAGGTAGGCGAAGCGGTGAATCATCGCCGCCAGCGCGAAGTACAGCGCGCGCAGGCCCAGGATCGCGAAGATGTTGCTGGTGTAGACGATGAAGGGGTCGGTGGTGATGGCGAAGATCGCCGGCACCGAGTCCACCGCGAACACCAGGTCGGCGAACTCCACCATGCACAGCGCCAGGAACAGCGGCGTGGCCCACAGCACCGTCTTGCCGCTCACCGGATGCGGCTGGCGCACGAAGAAGTCATGGCCGTGCAGCCCGTCGGTCACGCGCATGCGCCGGCGCAGGAACTTCAGCAGCGGGTTGCCCGCCAGGTCGGTCTGGTGGCCGCTCATCCACAACATCTTCAGGCCGGTGAGCACCAGGAAGGCGCCGAACAGGTACAGCACCCAGCTGAACTGCGACACCAGCGCCGCGCCCAGGCCGATCATGAGCGCGCGCAGCACGATCACGCCCAGGATGCCCCAGAACAGCACGCGATGCTGGTACTGCCGCGGCACGGCGAAGTAGCCAAAGATCAGCGCGATGACGAAGACGTTGTCCATCGACAGCGACTTCTCGATCAGGTAGCCCGTGAAGTACTCCAGGCCCGGCTGCGGGCCCAGGTGGTGCCAGACCCAGGCGCCGAAGAGCACCGCCACCCCGATGTAGCCCGCCGACAGCCACAGGCTCTCGCGCACGCCGATCTCGCGGTCGTCCCGGTGCAGCACGCCCAGGTCCAGGGCCAGCAGCAGCGCCACGATGGCCAGGAAGCTCAGCCACAGCCACAGCGGCTGGGTCAGGAAGGGGGTATGAAGGAATTCCATGGTTCTGCCGGCGGCAGCGGTTGTGGAGGGGGTCGGTGTGCGATGGGGCCGGCTGGCCGCCCGGCGCACCGGTCCGGGCGGCGCCGTGATGCGTCAGGCGGCGGCGCGCGGCGCCTCCCGCAGGGACGGCAGGGGATCGGGCAGCTGCCACCACGCCGCCACGGTGGCCAGCATCACCGCCTCGCCCTCGGCGATGTGCCGGTCGGCCTGGGCCAGCGTGCGGCAGCACTGCAGCACCTGGCGGCGCAGCGCGGGGTCGCTCACCTCGTCGAGCAGGGTGCTCAGGGTGGCCTGGTCGACGCGGCAGGCCTCGTCCCAGGCCAGTTGCGGATGCGACTGCAGGTCCTCGCAGCAGTCGTGCAGCACTTCCATGAGCTCGGACGGCAGCAGCCCCAGGCCCTGCGCGGCCTGCATGCGCTCCAGCGCCTGGAACTCGTCGTGGGAGAAGTGCCCGTCGGCCAGCATGGTCAGCGCCACGATGCGGGCGGCGGCCTGGGGACTGTTGTGCGGATAGCTGCGCATGAACGCTCCTCGCAAGGGAAGGACGGTTGAACGGAAGTGCCTCGCCGCCGTCCGCGAACCGCGCTGCGGCGGCGGGCACGGCTGGAAGTTAGGGGCAACGAAACTTCCAAAAAAGCAGCGAATCCAAGAGCGACACTTCGCTGAAACCTGATGAACCCCGACTTCAGCTACCGCCACCTTCACTACTTCTGGGTCGTGGCCCAGGAAGGCGGCATGGCGCGCGCGGCGGCGCGGCTGGGCGTGGCGGTGCAGACCGTCAGCGCCCAGGTGCGCGAGCTGGAGCGCGCGCTGGGCCACACGCTGCTGCGCCCGGCCGGGCGCGGGCTGGCGCTCACCGAGGCCGGCCGGGCGGCGCTGCGCCAGGCGGACCAGATCTTTGCCCTGGGCACGCAGCTGCCGGCCGTGGTGCGCGAGGCCGCCGGCACGCCGGTGGTGCGGCTGCACGTGGGCCTGTGCGACGGGCTGCCCAAGCTCGCGGTGCACCGCCTGCTGCAGCCGGTGCTGCAGCAGCCCGACCTGCGGCTGCTGTGCCATGACGACGAGTTCGAGGACCTGCTCGCGGCGCTGGCGCTGCACCGGCTGGACCTGGTGCTGGCCGACCACCCCGCGCCGCCGCATCCGGGCCTGCGCATCCATGGCCATGAGGTGGGCCGCTCCGCCCTGGCCTGGTACGCCGCGCCGGCCCTGCAGGCCGCCGCGCAGGAGGACTTTCCCCGCTCGCTGGCGCGGCTGCCGGTGCTGCTGCCCACCGGCCATGCCGCGATGCGCGCCACGCTGGACCGCTGGTTCGAGCAGATCGGCGTGCAGCCGCGCGTGGCCGGGGAGTTCGAGGACAGCGCGCTGCTCAAGACCTTCGGCGCCGGCGGCCTGGGCGTGTTCCCGGCGGTGGAGATGGTGGACGAGGAGCTGCGCCGCCACTACGGCGTGGCCTGCGTGGGCCGCAGCGCCGGGGTCGAGCAGCGCTTCTTCGCCTACTGCAGCGAGCGCAAGGTGCAGCACCCGCTGGTGCAGCGCGTGCTGGCCGGCGCCGCCGACTGACAGCGCCCCGTCCGGCGGCAGGCCGGGCCCTGGACGGGCCGCCCACGACAGTGAAGCCCGCCGGCTGCGGCACGGCTCTGCTCCCGGACAAGGACGCTGTGCGGCCGCAGTGACCTTTTGCGCACGAATGCCCAACTTTTGCGCCCGCCGTCGCGCCGCGGCGCGACAGCGCGTTTCGATCTCCTAGAGTGTGGGGCCCTTCGGCGGCGGAACCGCTTCCGCACCGGCCGTCCACGACCATGACGCACAAGAAAGACCCCCCTGCCGCCTCTTTCACCGGCCTGCTCACGCGGCTGCCCTGGTGGGTGGGCGTGGCCCTGGCGCTGGCGGCCTTCACCGGGCTGGACCGCCTGACCCAGCCGCCGGCCAGTGCCACGGCGCAACTGCTGGCCAGCGTGGGCCGGGTGCTGCTGCCGCTGCTGTGCCTGCTGGCCGCCGCCGTCTCGGCCTGGCAGCGCCGCCTGGGGGCCGACGCGTCGCTGCACGCCGCGGCGCAGGACACCACCGCGCCGCTGTTCGCGCCGGCGCAGCCGCCGGACTTCGAGGACACCGTGCCGCCCTGCCCCATGTGCAACGGCGCCATGGTGCGCCGCATCAGCCGCCGCGACGGCGAGGCCGGCCGCGTCGTCTGGCGCTGCATGAGCCACCCCGGCTGTGCGGGCAAGCGCGAGGCGGAGTGAGCCTCGCCCGGGCGCCGCGCCGACACGCCGCGTTGCCGCCTGAACGAGCCGTTTCCTCGCGGCCTCCAGCCATGTGATGCCGCAGCGCCAGGCGCGGGCGCACCCTGCCCGACGCAGCCCCTCGGCTGTGCAGGAGTCTGGACATGCGCACTTCGAGCTTCACCACGCCCAGGTCCGGTCCATGGAGGGCGGCGCTGCTGGCGCTGCTGGTGGCCGCCGGCACGGCCCAGGCCGCGCCGCGCTACCGGGTGCTGGACCTGGGCCTGCTGAAGGATTTCCACTCCTCCAGCAACGCGCTGGACATCAACAACCGCGGCGAGATCGTCGGCTGGTCGCTCGACGGCGTGCCCGACGGCGAGCTTGTCGGCTTCCTGTGGCGCAACGGCACGATGCAGGCGCTCAAGGCGCCGGAGTACGGCAACAGCATCGCCAACAGCATCAATGACCGCGGCCAGGCGGCCTTCACCGCGCTGGAGCGCGACGACAGCATGCCTCCCACGCCCTACGTCTACGACAGCGCCGGCGGCCGCCTGCAGCGCATCCCCACGCCCTCCGGCCTGGGCGGCACGGCCATCGCCATCAACGACGCGGGCCAGGTCGTCGGCCTCGACGCCAATGGCGGGCCGGCCCTGGTGTACCTCTACGACGGCGGCACCAGCCGCCTCATCCCGCCGGACAACCCTTTCAGCTCCGCCGAGGACCTCAACGACGCCGGTGCGGTGGTCGGCCGCGCCAACACCGGGCAGCCCTACAGGTACCGGGACGGCACGCTCACGCTGCTGAGCGAGCGCCGCGGCCTGGGCCTGGCCGTCAACGACCGCGGCCAGGTAGTGGGCGAGCTGGACGCCACCGGCACGCAGCCCGGCGAGCTCTTCCTCTACAGCGACGACCGTCTCCTGCTCCTGGACACCGGCGGACGCGGCGCCACGCCCACGGACATCAACGAGCGCGGCTGGGTGGTGGGCACCCTGCAGGACGACAGCGGTGGCGCCGGCCGGCTGCCCTTCGTGTACCGCGACGGCGCGCTGCAGGACCTCAACACCCTGCTCACGCCCGAAGCCGACGCGGCGTGGACCCTGTTCGAGGCCAACGCCATCAACGACCGCGGCTGGATCGTCGGCATGGGCGAGCGGGTCGGCGGCGCCGACAACAACGCCTTCCTGGCCATCCCGGTGCCCGAGCCCGGTACGGTGGCGCTGATGCTGGCCGGGCTGGGCGTGGTCGGCGCGGCGGCGCGGGCGCGGGCCCACTCAACGGCGCCGTGAAAAGCAGAACGCCGCGGCCGCCTCCCGGCGCTGCGGCGTCGTGCGCGAGCCCGGCGCAGGCCGGGCCGGGTTGGATCACTCCACCGTCACGCTCTTGGCTAGGTTGCGCGGCTTGTCCACGTCCGTGCCGCGCGCGCAGGCCGTGTGGTAGGCCAGCAGCTGCAGCGGCACCACGTGCAGGATCGGGCTCAGCGCCCCGTAGTGCTCGGGCATGCGGATGACATGCGTGCCCGGCGCGCTCTCGATGCGGGTGTCGGCATCGGCGAACACGAACAGCTCGCCGCCGCGCGCGCGCACTTCCTGCATGTTGCTCTTGAGCTTCTCCAGCAGCTGGTCGTTGGGCGCCACCGTCACCACCGGCATCGCCGCCGTCACCAGCGCCAGCGGCCCGTGCTTGAGCTCGCCGGCCGGATAGGCCTCGGCGTGGATGTAGCTGATCTCCTTGAGCTTCAAGGCCCCTTCCAGCGCCACCGGGTAGTGCAGGCCGCGGCCCAGGAACAGCGCGTTCTCCTTGGCGGCGAAGTCCTCGCTCCAGGCGATGACCTGCGGCTCCAGCGCCAGCACGGCCTGCACCGCGGCGGGCAGGTGGCGCAGGTTGCGCAGCTGCGCGTCCTCCTGCTCGGCCGTCAGGCGCCCGCGCACCTGCGCCAGCGCCAGCGTCAGCAGGAACAGGCCCACCAGCTGCGTGGTGAAGGCCTTGGTCGAGGCCACGCCGATCTCCACGCCGGCGTGCGTGAGGAAGCTGAAGCGGCACTCGCGCACCATGGCGCTGGTGGCGACGTTGCAGATGGTCAGCGTGTGCTCCATGCCCAGCGAGCGCGCATGCTTGAGCGCGGCGATGGTGTCGGCCGTCTCGCCGCTCTGGCTGATGGTGACCACCAGCGTCTTCGGGTCGGGCACGCTGTCGCGGTAGCGGTACTCGCTGGCGATCTCCACGCTGGTGGGGATGCCGGCGATGGACTCCAGCCAGTACTTGGCGGTGCTGCCGGCGTAGTAGCTGGTGCCGCAGGCCAGGATCAGCACCTGGCGCACGTCCTTGAACACCGCCGTGGCGCCCTTGCCGAAGAGCTCGGGCGTGATGCCCTTGACGCCTTCGAGCGTGTCGGCGATGGCGCGCGGCTGCTCGAAGATCTCCTTCTGCATGTAGTGGCGGTAGGGGCCCAGCTCGGCGGCGCCGCTGTGGGCGTGCACGGTGCGCACCTCGCGCTGCACCGGGCGGTAGCCGCCGTCGGCCTGGCGCGCGCTGATCCAGCACTTGCCGGGCTGCAGGTCCACCACGTCGCCCTCTTCCAGGTAGACGATCTGGTCGGTCACGCCGGCCAGCGCCATGGCGTCGGAGGCCAGGAAGCTCTCGCCCTCGCCCAGGCCCAGCACCAGCGGCGAGCCCTCGCGCGCCCCGACCACGCGCTGCGGCTCGTCGCGGCAGAACACGGCGATGGCGTAGGCGCCGCGCAGCCGCGAGGTGGCGCGCTGCACGGCCTCGAACAGGTCGCCGTCGTAGAGCTGGTGCACCAGGTGCGCGATCACCTCGGTGTCGGTCTGGCTGGCGAACACGTAGCCGCGGCCCTGCAGCTCGGCGCGCAGCTCCTCGTGGTTCTCGATGATCCCGTTGTGGACCAGCGCGATGCGGTCGTTGGAGAAGTGCGGATGCGCGTTGTGCTCGGCCGGCGCGCCATGCGTGGCCCAGCGCGTGTGGGCGATGCCCGTGCCGCCGGCCACGCCGTCCTGCGCCACCTGCGCCGCCAGTTCCGCCACGCGCGCGGTGCTGCGCGTGCGCCGCAGCCCGCCGCCCTGGTGCACGGCCACGCCGCAGGAGTCGTAGCCGCGGTATTCCAGGCGCTTCAGGCCTTCCAGCAGGACAGGAACGATGTCACGCCCGGCGACGCCGGCAACGATGCCACACATATGAGGACTCCCCTCTTATTAGGAGCCGGCATCTTAGGAAGGGAGCGCCGCAAGGTGCTTGCGAATTTCGGCACCAATTGACGCTTTCTTTCATGTTAGCAATTGAACAAATATTCCTTTCAGCGTGTTAGGCAACGATGAAATAATATTTCAATGACTCCCCTGGATGAAGTAGACCACCGGCTGCTGGCGTTGCTGCAGGACGACGCCAGCCGGTCCAATCAGGCGCTGGCCGAGGCGGCGGGCATCTCGCCGGCCACGGCGCTGCGCCGCGTGCGGCGCCTGGTGGACGAGGGCGTGATCGAGCGCCAGGTGGCGCTGGTGTCGCCGGCGGTGCTGCCTGACAGCCTCACCGCCATCGTCGAGATCACGCTGGACCGCCAGGGCGCGGAGCACCAGGCGGCCTTCGAGGCGCGCGTGCGGGGCGAGCCGGCGGTGCAGCAGTGCTACCGCGTCGCCTCGGGGCCGGACTTCGTGCTGGTGCTGTGGGTGCCGGGCATGACGGCCTACCAGGCGCTGGTGCAGCGCCTGTTCACCCAGGACGCCAACGTGCGCAACGTGCGCGCCTTCTTCAGCGTGCAGCGCACCAAGTTCGAGCCGAGGATCAGGGTCGGTTAGGGCCGTTCGCCAAGAGCTGACGCGCTCCGCACCCCACTTCGTCATCCCCGCGCAGGCGGGGACCCAGGCGGTCCCACGTCAGCGCGCGAGCCAAGACGCAGCGCCACAAGCCCAAGATTTACGGTGTGCCATCCAACCTGCTGACGGCTGGCTTGGGGACCGCCTGGGTTCCCGCCTGCGCGGGGATAACGAATCAGGGGGCGGACATCGCAGCGACGCGGCAGCGCCTTGCAGCCCAACAGTGCATTTCTGGCTGGCTTCCGCGCCCTGCCCTGCCTGCCCTGAATCCCATCACCGCTTCATCACGATCAACCCCTTGAGGTACTCCCCTTCCGGGTAGCTCAGCGTGGTGGGGTGGTCGCAGGCGGCTTCCAGGCGGGCGAGCAGGTAGCCGTCCACGCCGGCGTCGCTGCCGGCGCCGGCCACGATCTTGTGGAACAGGTCCAGGTCCACGCCGCCGGAGCAGGAGAAGGTCAGCAGCAGCCCGCCGGGGTTGAGCAGCTTGAGCGCCAGGCGGTTGATGTCCTTGTAGGCGCGCGCGGCGCGCTCGGCATGCGCGGCCGAGGGGGCGAACTTGGGCGGGTCCAGCACGATGGCGTCGAAGCGCTCCTCGCGCTGCAGGCAGCCGCGCAGGTACTGGTTGACGTCGGCATCGACGAACTCGGCGCGCGCCGCGTCGAAGCCGTTGAGCGCCACGTGCGCCTGCGCGCGCGCCAGCGCCGGGGCGGAGGAGTCCACGCTCACCACGTGCTGCGCGCCGCCGGCCAGCGCCGCGACGCTGAAGCCGCCCGTGTAGCAGTAGCAGTTGAGCACGCGCTGCGAGCCCAGGCGCTTGACCCACTCCATGAAGCGCAGCCGGTTGTCGCGCTGGTCCAGGTAGTAGCCGGTCTTGTGGCCCTCGGCCACGTCCAGCGTCAGGCGCCAACCGTGCTCGCGGATCGTCACCGCGGTGTCGCCCTCGCCGCGCAGCCAGCCGCTCACCGGCTCCAGGCCTTCCAGGCCGCGCACGCCGGAGTCGGAGCGCTCGTACAGCCGTGTCAGGCCCGTGGCGGCCAGCAGCGCGTCGGCGATGGTTGACTTCCAGCGCTCCACGCCGGCGCAGAGGAACTGCGCGCTGAGCACGTCGGCGTAGCGGTCCACGATCAGCCCGGGCAGCCCGTCGGCCTCGCCGTGGACCAGGCGCACGCCGTCGCTGTTGATGGGCAGCCGCGAGCGCAACTGCACGGCCTCCTGGATGCGGCGCTGGAAGAAGGCCGCGTCAATGCGCTCGGCCTCGTCGAAGCTCCAGGCGCGCACGCGGATGGAGGAAGTGGGGCTGAAGGCGCCCCAGGCCAGGAAGCGGCCGTCGTGGCTTTCCACGCGCACGGTCTCGCCGGGATCGGCCTTGCCCTTGGCGATGGAGCCTTCGAACACCCAGGGATGCTTGCGCAGCAGCGAGCGCTCTTTGCCCTCGCGGATTCGGATCGATTTCATGGGGCCGGATTGTCCATCCCCCGCCCGACCGCCCCGGAGCGCGGGACTTGCGCCACAGTCCGGGGCGGCGCGGCGCCTGCGTTGCGCTGGCTTGTGCCGGCCCCGGCGCCGGCCTTGCTCCATCCCTGGGCCGAATCAAGAAACCATGCCGACCTTCCGAAGCCGCTTGCATGAATGGCGCTGGCCGCTGCTGGTCCTGGCGCTGGGCCTGCTGGCCGCGCTGGCGGCGGCCTGGTCGCAGCAGCGCGACAACGAGCTCCACCTGCATGAGCAGCTCGACGCCGCCAGCGAGCGCGTGGCCGACCAGTTGGTCCGGCGCCTGCAGAGCTACGAGTTCGGGCTGATCGCCGACCGCGCCGCCGTGCTGGCCGCCGGCAGCGACGACCTGGCGCTGCAGCACCAGAGCTTCCAGCGCTTCGCCGACACCCTGCCGCTGCAGCAGCATTTCCCCGGCGCGCGCGGCATCGGTTTCACCCGCCGCGTGCCGCACGCGCAGGAGGCGGACTTCGTGGCGGCGGTGCGGCGCGCCACCGGGCAGCCCGGCTTCCGCATCCACGAGGTGACGCCGCAGCTCGACCGCCCGGCCGCGACGCCGCTGCCCGAGCGCTACGTGGTGAACTTCCTCGCGCCGCCCCGGGGCAACGAGGGTGCCCTGGGGCTGGACGTGGCCACCGGCGCGGTGCGCCGCGAGGTGCTGCAGGCGGCGATGCGCAGCGGCGAGGCCCGCCTGTCCGCCCCGCTCACCCTGCCGCAGGCCCTGGACCACCCGGGGCGCGGCCTGCTGCTGGTGCTGCCCGTGTACGCCCGGGGCGTGCCGAGCACCCAGGCCGAGCGGGAGGCCCTGGCCATCGGCTGGACCTTCATGCCGCTGGTCATCGACGAGGTGCTGCGGGACTTCGATCTGCAGGACGACAGCCTGGGCATGGCGCTGAGCGACGTGAGCGACCCCCGCGCGCCGCAGCGCTTCTTCGCGGCCGCGGGCTGGCGCGAGGCCGCGCCCGCGGCGCTGTCGCACCGGGTGGTGCTGCCCTTGTTCGGGCGCCGCTGGCAGGTGGACGTGCAGGCGCAGCCCGCCTTTGTGGCGCAGCTGCACCTGCGTCCCCCCGCCGCAGTGGCCGGGAGCATCGTGCCGCTGGCCGTGCTGCTGGCGCTGCTGCTCTACGCCGTGAGGCGCCTGTACCGCGAGCACGCCAGCCTGGCGGCGCTGGTGCAGGCCTCGCACGACGCCATCGTCGGCCACGACGCCGCCGGCCGCGTCACCAGCTGGAACCCGGCGGCCGAGCGCATCCTGGGCTGGACGGCGCGGCAGGCGCTGGGGCGCGACCTGTTCGGGCTGCTGGCCGCGCCCGGCATGGAGCCGCTGCTGCAGCGCACCCGGTCACAGGTGCTGGCCGGGCAGAGCGTGCCGCCCTTCGACGCCCGGGTGCGCGACGCCGGCGGCACGGTGGTGCCGGTGTCGATGTCGCTGGTGCCGATCCGCGACCGCGCCGGGCGCTGGCTTGCCGCGGCGGCGACGCTGCGCGACATGCGCGACATGCGCGAGCAGCGCGCGGCGCAGGCCCACATCCTGGAGCTCAATGCCCGGCTGGAGGAGCAGGTGCAGCGCGCGCGGCTGCTGCTGCTGCTGAGCGAGCAGCTGCGCGACCTGGGCGAGCCGCAGGCCATGGTCGACGCCGCCAGCGCCGCGCTGGCCGCCCACCTGCGCGTGGCCCAGGTCGGCTACGGCGAGGCCGATGCCGCCCAGACGCAGGTCACGGTGCACCGGGACTGGAACGACGGGCGCATCGCCTCGGCCGCCGGCACCTGGCGCATGGACAACTTTGGCGCGTCGCTGCTGGCCGAGCTGCGCGCCGGGCGCAGCATCGCCGTGCCCGATGTGCGCCAGGACCCGCGCATCAACACGCCCGCCCGGCTGCCCGCCTATGAGCGCGTGGGCATCCGCAGCCTGCTGCTGGTGCCGCTGGTCAAGCAGGGGGGGCTGGTGGCGCTGCTCTTCATCCAGGACGCGCAGCCGCGCCAGTGGTCGCCGGCGGAAGTGACGCTGGCCGAGCAGGCCTGCGAGCGGCTGTGGGGCGCCGTCGAGCGCGCTCGCGCCGAGCGCGCGCTGGCGGCCCAGGAAGCGCACCTGAGCGCGGTGCTCGAAGCGCTGCCGGTGGGCGTGCTCATCGCCGATGTCCAGGGCCGCGTCACCCGCGACAACGCGGCGCACCGCGCGCTGTGGGGAATGGGGCCCGAGACGCCGAGCTGGGAGCGCTACGGCGAGTGGGTGGGCTTCTGGCCCGACAGCGGCGCGCGCATCGCCGCCCCCGAGTGGGCCATGGCGCGCGCGCTGCGGCACGGCGAGCTGGTGCGCGACGAGCTGGTCGAGTGCCAGCCCTTCGGCGGCGGCCCGCGCCGCTTCTACCTCGCCAACGCCGCGCCGATCCGCGATGCCTCGGGCGCCATCGTCGGCGGCGTGCTGGCCGAGCTCGACATCACCGAGCGGCGCCAGGCCCAGGAGCAGCTGCGGCTGTCGCAGGAGATGTTCGCCGCCGCCTTCGCCAACAACCCCGCGGCCATCCTGCTGACCCGGCTGGAGGACGGCGTGGTGCTGGACCTCAACGACACCTGCCTGCGCCTGATGGGCGAGTCCGATCGCGCGGCCGTGATCGGCCGGCGCAGGGTGCGCGAGCTGTGGCTGCAGCCCGAGGACAGCCGCCGCTTCGTGGATCAGCTGCGCAGCCAGGGCACGGTGCGCGACTGGGAGCAGGCCTTCCACAACGCCACGGACGAGGTCTTCCACGTGCAGCTCTCGGCGCAGCTGCTGACCCTGCACGGCGAGGCGGTGGTGCTGACCACGGTGGTGGACATCACGGCGCGCAAGCAGGTCGAGGCGCAGCTGCAGGCGCTCAACGCCACGCTGGAGCAGCGCGTGGCGCGGCGCACCGCCGAGCTGGCCGCGGCGCGCGACGCGGCCGAGGCTGCCAACCGCGCCAAGAGCGCCTTCCTGGCCACCATGAGCCACGAGTTCCGCACCCCGCTCAATGCCGTCATCGGCCTGAGCCAGCTGCTGGTGCGCATGGCGCTGCCGGAGCGGGCGCTGGGCTTCGTTCGCCACATCGAGCAGGCCGGCGAGCAGCTGCTGGGCCTGACCAACGACGTGCTGGACCTCTCGCGCATCGAGGCCGGCGAGATGCGGCTGGAGTGCGTGCCCTTCGAGCTGGTGCCGCTGCTGGACGCGGTGCACGCCCTGCTGCAGCCGCAGGCCATGGCCAAGGGGCTGGACTTCGAGTTCGAGTTCGCGCCCACGCTGCCCTGGGCCTTGTGCGGCGACCCGCTGCGGCTGCGGCAGGTGCTGATCAACCTGCTGGGTAACGCCATCAAGTTCACCGCGGCCGGCAGCGTGCGGCTGCAGGTGCGCCCGCTCGCGCGCGAGCCCGGGCGCGTCACGCTGCGCATGGACGTGGTGGACACAGGCATCGGCATCCCGGCCGAGGCGCAGCAGCGCATCTTCGAGCCCTTCACCCAGGCCGACAGCTCCACCACGCGGCGCTTCGGCGGCACGGGTCTGGGCTTGTCCATCGTGCGCCGGCTGGTGGCGATGATGGGCGGCACGCTGGAGCTGCGCAGCACGCCCGGAGCCGGCAGCGTCTTTTCCGTGACGCTGACGCTGGAGGTGGCGGAGGCGGGAAGGGAGGAGCGCCGGGACGCGCCCTCGCCCTCGCTGGAAACCGCCTCGTCGGCAGCGCCCGCGGCCGGGGCGGGAGGGATTGGTCAGGAAAGCTGAATGATGAGCCCGCTGGGTGGGCGGACTGTTCAGTCTTTCCGGACAATCTCCAGCCCCCCTCACTCCTTCTTCTTCGCCCTCGGATGCGCCGCGTCGTACACCTTGGCGAGGTGCTGGAAGTCCAGCCGCGTGTAGATCTGGGTGGTGGTGATGCTGGCGTGGCCCAGCAGCTCCTGCACGGCGCGCAGGTCGCCGCTGGACTGCAGCAGGTGCGAGGCGTAGCTGTGGCGCAGCATGTGCGGATGCACCGAGGTCGGCAGCCCGGCCTGCAGCGCCTGGCGGCGCAGGCGCGAGCGCACCTGCGAATCCGTCAGCCGCGTGCCGCGCTTGCTCACGAACAGCGCCCGCTCGCCCGGCGCGGCCAGCAGCGCTCGCTGCGCCAGCCAGCGCCGCAGCGCCGCCAGCGCAGCGGTGCCCACCGGCCCGCTGCGGCGCTTGGAGCCCTTGCCCAGCACGTGCACGGTGGCGTCGGCAATGTCCACCCAGCCCGCGGCGCCCTCGCCGGCACCGACGTCCAGCCCGACCAGCTCGCCCACGCGCAGCCCGCAGCCGTAGAGCAGCTCGACGATGCAGTGGTCGCGCGCGGCCAGCGCCGGATCGGCGTCCGAGGGCTCGTGCTCGGCCAGCGCCACCGCCTGCTCCACCGACAGCGCCTTGGGCAGCGGCTTGGGCGCCTTGGGCGGACGCAGCCCGGCCACGGGGTTCTGCGCCACCAGGCCGTTCTGGCCCCACCAGCGGTAGAGGCCGCGCCAGGCCGAGAGGATCAGCGCGATGCTGCGCGGCGCCAGGCCGCCGGCGTGCAGCGCCGCCATCCAGCCGCGCACATGGTGCGGCTGGGCCTGACGCAGCACCACACCGTCCTGGCCGGACAGCGCCACCAGCCGGCGCAGCGCGTCGCGGTACAGCTCCAGGCTGCGCGGCGCCAGGCGCCGCTCCACCTGCAGGTGCAGCAGCCACTGCTCCAGCTCCTCCGGCAGCACGATGGACGCGGCGTCCACCGGCGCCGCGGGCGCGGCAACGGCCGCCTTCTTCCCTGCGCGGGCCATGCTCAGCGCGGCAGCAGCCGCGACAGCGCCGCCGAGGCGATGTCGCCGATGCGCACCAGGAAGTCCACGCCCATGTCGCTCTGGAAGCGGGTGGCGTCGGGCGAGCCCAGCATCAGCAGCCCGAAGGCGCCCCGGGCGCTGTCGTGGCGCAGCGGGACGCAGGCAATGGACAGTGCCGGCGTGCCGTCGAACAGCCATTGCGCCGCCTCCACCTCGCCGGTGTTGAGGGCGCACAGCGGCAGCGCCAGCTCGTCGGCGAAGCCGCGCACGGTGCCGGGCTCGGCCAACACGAAGCCCTCGCTGGCGTAGGCAACGTCCACGTCCCACAGCCGCAGCGCGGCCTGCGGCACCAGGAACTGCTGCTTGAGCTCTTCCACCAGCAGCAGCGGCAGCGAGCGCGAGTCGCGCTGCAGCATCACGGCGCGGGTCCAGGCGTGCAGCCGCTCGGCGATGGCGGTGTTCTCCTGGCCGTGGCGGATCATCTCCATCAGCCGCTGCTCCAGCCCCTTGATGCGCTCGCGCAGCAGCGCGGCCTGGCGCTCCTGCAGCGACACGGCCCGCCCGCCATGCGGGCTGGCCAGCCGGATCTCGCCCAGCAGCTCGGCATGGCGCTCGAAGAAGCCGGGGTTGAGCGACAGGTACTGGGCGAGGTCGTCCTCGGTGATGCCGTCGATGCCGCCGCTCACAGCTCGACCTCCCCTTCGAACACCGTCTGCGCCGGGCCGGTCATCAGCACATGCGCGTCGCCGCCGGCCCACTCGATGGTCAGCCGCCCGCCGGGCGCGTCCACGTCCACGCGGTGGTCCAGCCAGCCCAGCCGGATGCCGGCCACCACCGCCGCGCAGGCGCCGGTGCCGCAGGCCAGCGTCTCGCCGGCGCCGCGCTCGTACACGCGCAGCCGGATGTGGCTGCGGCTGACCACCTCCATGAAGCCGGCGTTGACGCGGCGCGGGAAGCGGTCGTGGCCTTCGATCTGCGGGCCCTCGATGTCCACCGGCGCGCGCTTGACGTCGTCCACGCGCCGCACCGCGTGCGGGTTGCCCATCGAGACCACCGCCACCTCGATGTCGTCGCCGTCGCCCAGTGCCAGCGGCCAGAGCTGGAACCCGTTGAGCTCGCGCGGCGTCAGGCCGCTGGCGTCGAAGGGGATGCGCGCGTGCTCGAACACGGGCGCATTCATGTCCACGGTGACGCGGCCGTCGTCCTGCAGGCGCAGCTCCAGCAGCGTGTTCATGGTTTCCACGCGCACCGTGCGCTGGGTGGTCAGGCCCTTGTCGTGCACGAAGCGCACGAAGCAGCGCGCGCCGTTGCCGCACTGCTCGACCTCCTCGCCGCTGCCGCCGTTGAAGATGCGGTAGCGGAAATCGACGCCGGGCGTGGCGCTCTTCTCCACCACCAGGATCTGGTCGGCGCCGACGCCGAAGCGGCGGTCGCCCAGGCGGCGGTAATGCTCGGCCGTGAGTTGCAGCGGCTGCTGCGTCGCGTCGAGCACGACGAAGTCGTTGCCGGCGCCCTGCATCTTGGTGAAGCGGAGTTTCATGCGCCGGATTATCGGCCGCCGCCCGCGGGCCTCCGGCCGGGCCGGGGCCGCGCGGACGGCGCGGCGCCAGGGCTCAGGAATGCTCGGCCGCGGCAATGGCGGCGAGCAGTTCCTCGTCGGAGGCGCTTTCCTCCCAGCCGCGCGGCATGCGGATGCGCAGGCTGGAGGCGCCGCCGCTGGGCGTGCAGGCCACGGGCACGGTGCCGTCGCCGTTCTCCAGCTTGTCGGCGGCGGCCTCGGCGGAGGCGTCGCTGGCATCACCGACGCCGGAGAGGGCTTCCACGCAGGTCCAGCGCATGTTGTTGGCGTCCTGCACTTCGCGCTGCTTCATGGCCGGCCCCGCTCAGGCGTGGTCCTTGCGCGAGCTGCCGCCCTCGGGGCCCATCTGGCCGCCGCGGCTCTGTTCCTGGCTGGTGGCGCGCTGCGGGCTGCCCAGGCCGCCCTGCGAGTCGACGCGGCCGTCGGTCGAGCCCATGCCGCCCTGCTCGGCGCGGCTCTCGTCGGCGCTGCGCGCGCCCAGCTGCGTGCCGCTGGTCTGGCCGGCGGTGGTGCCGCCCTGCATCTGCTTGTGCGGCGCGGTCTTGTCGCCCTGGGCGTCGGAGCTGCCCTGCTGGTCTTGCTGGTCGGACTTTCTGCGGTTGGTCATGGCGGTCTCCTGTTCGATGTGCACGGCACACCCCGGCACAGGCGGCAACCGGGAGTCCCGCGCCCCGCGGCCTGCCCGCGGCACGGGCACCGCCGGCGCCTGGAAACCCTGCATTTCCCGGAAAGCTTGCACCGAGGGTTTTTTCCTCTCCAGACAGGACAAAGCTCCTATGGGGACCAGGCACACCGGAGCGTAAAAAACAATTTCCCAAAGCAAAGAGGGACCAGTTCCATGAACAAGCCTGCGGCAGCAAGAATATTGCTCTGTATTTCCACCTTGATTCTGGCGGGATGGCTGCAAGGCTGCGCGACCGCCACGGGCCCGGCATTTTCAAATGCCCAGGCACCCGAAAATGGAAAAGGCCTCGTCTATCTCTACCGCACCAGCGCCTTCTTCGCGATCGCGCAGTCGTTCCTGGTCCATGCCGACGGCAAGGAGGCCGGCCGGCTGCCCAACGCCTCCTACCTGGCGCTGCAACTGCCGCCCGGTGTGCACTCGCTCAAGGTGACGCCGGGCGGGCTCGGGCGCACCAGCGTTCTCGACATCGAGGTCCGTGCCGGAACCACGAGCTTCTACCAATACGACTTCGCGACCGGGGCGCTGGCGAACAGCTTCTTCATCGGTGCGTCCATCAAGCCGCGCGATCCCGCCATGGCACTCGTGAATTTGAAAAACCTCACGGCAGCCTCACCCCGGCCGGGCCCGGATTCCAATTCAACCAGCCTTTACGGGCGACTGGATGAGACCAATACCGTCTCCGCCGTGAGCGGCAGTATTCAGGCCGGATACAGGAAATAATATTTTCAGCGAAGAGCCGATTTTCACGCACGGCAATGACGGGCCATGAATTCAGCCCGATCCTTGAGAATCGGTGATTCCATGATTTTTGGAGCCGGCGCAGGCAGGGTCTGTGCCATGGCCCGCGGCGCGCAAGCGCTCCCTGCAAGGTTTACGCAACCGATGCGCCGGCGGGCTGGCGGCCGTGACGGCCCCGCCCCAGCGCTCAGCCGTACAGCGACGGCTGCCCCGGCGGCCGCGTCTTGAAGCGCTTGTGCACCCACAGGTACTGCGCCGGGCAGTGGCGGATTTCCTCTTCGATCCAGCGGTTCATGCTGGCGGCGTCGGCTTCGAGGTCGCCGGTGGGCCAGTCGTCCCAGGGCGGCAGGAACTTCACCTTGTAGCCCTGGCCGCCGGGCAGCATCTCCACCACCACCGGCTGCACCACCATGTCCAGCGAGCGCGCCATCCGCGCCGGCGCCAGCAGCGTGGCCGCGGGCACGTCGAAGAAGGGCACGAAGGCGGCGTCCTTGATGCCGAAGTCCATGTCGGGCAGGTTGAAGAAGGCCCAGCCGCGCATGATGGCGCGCACCAGCGGCAGCGCGCGCTCGCTGCGCGCAAACACGTCGC
The DNA here is from genome assembly GCF_012927045.1 of Azohydromonas caseinilytica. Taxonomy (GTDB): domain Bacteria; phylum Pseudomonadota; class Gammaproteobacteria; order Burkholderiales; family Burkholderiaceae_C; genus Azohydromonas; species Azohydromonas caseinilytica. The sequence continues at coordinate 244,100 of NZ_JABBFW010000001.1, forward strand.
CCTGCCCGAAGCGCAGCCGGCCCTTGCGGATCTCGGCGTCCCACACCGGGTTGCTCTGCGCCTGGTAGATCGAGCCCACCTTCTGCTTCTGGAACAGCTGCGTGGCCACGCCGGCCACGTCCAGCCCCACGAAGTGCGGCACCAGCCACATCACCGGCCGCGGGCTGCGCTCGGCCAGCCCCACGTCGCCCTCGACGTGGATGAGCTTCCTGAGCCGCTGCGCCGGCGCATACCACAGCAGGCCGCGCTCGATCAGGCTGCGGAACAGCCAGCCGAAATGCTCGCGCACCAGGCGCCGGCGCTCCTGGGCATCGAGGTGCGGGAAGCACAGCGCCACGTTGCGCAGCGCGATGCGGCGGCGGCTGCCGGCCAGCGCGTAACCCAGCGCCCCCAGCCCCCGCCCCAGCGCTGCCTGCACGCCCAGCGGCAGGCGGTACACCAGGCGCAGCAGCCCGATGCCCAGCTTGGCGCCGACACTCACGACGCCGACCCTTGCGCGGCGGCGGCGTCGGGCGCCTCGGCCGGGCGCGGCGTCTTGTAGCGGTGGTAGCCCCAGAGGTACTGGGCGGGGTTGAGCATGATCAGGCGTTCCATTTCTTCGTTGATGCGGCGGGCACAGGCGCGCTGCAGCGCCTCGCTGTCGGGCTCCCCGGCGCCGGGCAGCGGCTGCCGCGGCGCGCTCACGTGCAGGATGTAGCCGCGGCCCTGGGGCAGGCGCTCGGCCCACATCAGCAGCCAGTCGGCGCCGGTCTGGCGCACCAGCTTGGCCGCCAGCGTCATGGTGTAGGCCTCGCGGCCGAAGAACGGCGCCCACACGCCCATGCCCTCGGGCGGCACCTGGTCGGGCAGCAGGCCGATGGTCTCGCCGCGCTTGAGCGCGCGCAGCATCTGGCGCACGCCGGAGAGCGTGGCCGGCGCGGTGGCCATGCCGGGGCGCCCGCGCGCCGTCTCCTCCAGTTCGCGCAGCGCGGCCTTGCGCGAGGGGCGGTAGAGCACGGTCAGCGGCTTCGAATCGCCCCAGCGCTCGGCAAAGGCACGGGCGGTGATCTCGAAGCAGCCCAGGTGCGGCGTGAGGATCACCAGCCCCTTGCCGCGCGCGAAGGCCTGCTCGATGAGCTCGGCCCCCTCCCAGCGGCAGTAGGGCGAGACGGTGCCGTCGCGCAGCCACAGCCACGGCGCCTCGGCGGCCATCTTGCCGGCCTGCGTCACGGCCTCGCGACGCTGCGCCGGCGTCAGGCCCGCCAGGTCCGCATTGGCGCGCAGCCGGCGCCGGTAGGTGGGCGACAGCAGGTAGCTCAGCCAGCCCAGGCAACTGCCGGCAACGTGCAGCCAACCCAGCGGCCAAGTGGCCATCCAGCGCAGAAGTGCGTTCATCGTTGAATAGAATCGAAGCGTCGCCGGTTTAAAGGACAACTTGCGGGGCGACGTGGGTGTGAACCCCACCGGGCCGGAAAGCCTGACAAGTACCGCTAAAGCGTTCGCCGCCTCACTCCCGAGCAGGGCCGGCAACGCAGCCAGCAAACCCAGGAGTGTAGAAAAGTGGCGAACGACTTCCTCTTCACCTCGGAGTCCGTCTCCGAAGGCCATCCCGACAAGGTCGCGGACCAGATCTCGGACGCGATCCTCGACGCGATCTTCACGCAGGACCCGCGCAGCCGCGTGGCGGCCGAGACGCTGTGCAACACCGGCCTCGTGGTGCTCGCCGGCGAGATCACGACCAACGCGCACGTGGACTACATCCAGGTCGCGCGCGACACCATCAAGCGCATCGGCTACGACAACACCGAGTACGGCATCGACTACAAGGGCTGCGCCGTGCTCGTGGCCTACGACAAGCAGAGCAACGACATCGCCCAGGGCGTGGACCACGCCAGCGACGACTACCTCAACATCGGCGCCGGCGACCAGGGCCTGATGTTCGGCTACGCCTGCGACGAGACGCCCGAGCTCATGCCCGCGCCGATCTACTACGCGCACCGCCTCGTCGAGCGCCAGGCCCAGCTGCGCAAGGACGGCCGCCTGCCCTTCCTGCGCCCGGACGCCAAGAGCCAGGTCACGATGCGCTACGTGGACGGCAAGCCCCACAGCATCGACACCGTGGTGCTCTCCAGCCAGCACGCGCCCGAGATGAGCGACGGCAAGCACATGAAGCCCGAGTTCGTCGAGGCGGTGATCGAGGAGATCATCAAGCCGGTGCTGCCCACCGAGTGGCTCAAGGAAACGAAGTACCTGGTCAACCCAACCGGCCGCTTCGTCATCGGCGGCCCGCAGGGCGACTGCGGCCTGACCGGGCGCAAGATCATCGTGGACACCTACGGCGGCGCCTGCCCCCACGGCGGCGGCGCCTTCTCGGGCAAGGACCCGACGAAGGTGGACCGCTCCGCCGCCTACGCCGCGCGCTACGTGGCCAAGAACATCGTCGCCGCCGGCCTGGCGCGCCAGTGCCAGATCCAGGTCGCCTACGCCATCGGCGTGGCCCAGCCGATGAACGTCACGGTCTACACCGAGGGCACCGGCAAGATTCCCGACGCGCGCATCGCCGAGATCGTGCGCGAGGTCTTCGACCTGCGCCCGAAGGGCATCATCCAGATGCTCGACCTGCTGCGCCCCATCTACGGCAAGACCGCCGCCTACGGCCACTTCGGCCGCGACGAGCCGGAGTTCTCCTGGGAGCGCACCGACAAGGTCGCCGTGCTGCGCGACCTCGCCGGCCTGTCGGGCAAGTAAGCCCTGCGCCGGCGGCCGCAGCGCGCGCCGCCGGCTGAAAGCGCCCTTCCGACGCCCGGCCCGGGCTGCCCCGCGCAGCGCGGGCCGGGCGTTTCGTTTGCGGCACGCACGGCCGCCGCGCCCGTCACGCGGCCGACTCCGGGACTTCCCTAGAATCGCCCGCATTCCTCGCGGCCGCGGCCGGGCTCCCGGGCCCGCGGCTCCGCCTGACCTGCCGTCCTCCGGCGCCCGTGCCGGACCACCACGGAGAACCCACCGATGCCCACCCCCAGCCAGGATCAAAAACCTTCGTTCCTGCGCCGCATTCCGATGGCCTTCGGGGCCTTCTTCAGCCTGCTGGGCAATGCCGACAAGGCCGCGCGCTACGAGCGGCTGGACGAGCCGCCCGCGCCCGCGCCCACGCCCGTCGCCCCGCCGCCCCCGGCTCCCGTCGCCGCGCCCAAGCCGGCGCCGGCGCCCGTGCCGAAGCCCGCCCCCGTGCCCGCCCCGGCCCCCGTGGTGCTGCGCGAATCCGGCCCCGACGCCGCGCTGCAGCTGCTGGCGCTGCTGCAGCGCGAGGCGCGCTTCATCGACTTCATGCAGGAAGACCTCGCCGGCCATGCCGACGCCGACATCGGCGCCGCCGTGCGCGTGGTGCACGCGGGCTGCCGCAAGGTGCTGCAGGAGCACTTCCGCATCGAGCCGGTGCGCAGCGAGAACGAAGGCAGCCGCGTCACGCTGCAGCCGGGCTTCGATGCCTCGCTGGTGAAGCTCACCGGCAACGTGGTGGGGCAGCCGCCCTTCACCGGCACGCTCAGCCACCGCGGCTGGCGCGTGAGCGAGGTGAAGCTGCCCAAGCTGGCCGAGAAACATGACGCGCGCGTGCTGGCGCAAGCGGAGGTGGAGCTGTGAGCGACGAAACGAATTTCGCCCCCGAGGGCACCGAAACCCCGGCCCAGGCCGGCCCGCGCTACGCCATCGGCATCGACCTGGGCACCACGCACTGCGCGCTGTCCTGGGTCGATCTGCAGGCCAGCGACGGCGAGAACACGGTGCAGGGCTCGATGGACATCCCGCAGCTCACCGCGCCCGGCAGCGTCGAGGAGCGCTCGCTGCTGCCCTCGTTCCTGTACCTGCCGCATGCCGACGAGCTGGCGCCGGGCGACATGGCCCTGCCCTGGACCGCGGACCAGGACTTCATCGCCGGCGAGCTGGCGCGCAGCCGCGGCGCCACCACGCCGATCCGCCAGGTGTCGAGTGCCAAGAGCTGGCTGGGCCACACCGGCGTGGACCGCCGCGCCGCCATCCTGCCCGCCGGCGCCCCGGCCGAGGTCAGCAAGATCTCGCCGGTGACGGCCTCCATCCGCTACCTGGAACACCTGCGCAACGCCTGGAACCATGCGCACCCGGAGGCGCCGCTGGATCAGCAGAGCCTCACGGTCACCATCCCCGCCTCCTTCGACCCGGCCGCGCGCGAGCTGACGGCCGAGGCCGCCACCGCCACCTTCGGCACCCAGTTCACGCTGCTGGAGGAGCCGCAGGCCGCGCTCTACAGCTGGATTCAGGGCAGCCACGGCGCCTGGCGCAAGCAGGTCAAGCCGGGCGACGTGATCCTGGTGGTGGACGTGGGCGGCGGCACCAGCGACTTCAGCCTCATCGCCGTGGTCGAGCGCGAGGGCAACCTGGAGCTGCACCGCGTCGCCGTGGGCGAGCACATCCTGCTCGGCGGCGACAACATGGACCTGGCGCTGGCCCACGTGGTGGCGCGCAAGCTGGCAGCCTCCGGCACCACGCTGGACCCCTGGCAAATGCGCTCGCTGACCCAGGGCTGCCGCGTCGCCAAGGAGACGCTGCTGGCCGACCCCGAGGCGCCGGCGCAGCCGATCGTGGTGCCCAGCCGCGGCTCCAAGCTCATCGGCGGCACGATCCGCACCGAGCTCACGCGCGAGGAAGTGGCCGCCACGCTGGTGGAAGGCTTCTTCCCGCAGGTCGGCGCCGAGGCCCGGCCCATCACGCGCACCCGCGCCGGCCTGACGCAGGTGGGCCTGCCCTACGCGCAGGACGCCGCCGTCACCCGCCACCTCGCCGCCTTCCTGGGCCGCCAGGCCGGCGCCACCGCCGAGCTGGAGGGTTTCGGCAACGCCGCCCCCGAGGGTGCGTCGTTCCTGCACCCGACGGCGCTGCTGTTCAACGGCGGCGTGTTCAAGTCGCAACTGCTGGCGCAGCGCGTGCTGGACGTGCTCAACGGCTGGCTGGCCTCCGAGAACGCGCCGCCGGCGCGGCTGCTCGAAGGCGCGGACCTGGACCGCGCCGTGGCGCAGGGCGCCTCCTACTACGGCTACGTGCGGCGCGGACGCGGCGTGCGCATCCGCGGCGGCACGGCGCAGGCCTACTACGTGGCGGTCGAGTCGGCCATGCCGGCCGTGCCGGGCATGGAGCCGCCGATCTCGGCGCTGTGCCTGGCGCCTTTCGGCATGGAGGAAGGCACCGAGGCCGACGTGCCGGAAATGGAGTTCGGCCTGGTGGTGGGCGAGCCGGTGCATTTCCGCTTCTTCGGCTCCACGGTGCGGCGCCAGGACCAGGTCGGCACGCTGCTGGACTTCTGGGCCGAGGACGAGCTGCATGAGCTGGAGGAAATCCAGGCCACGCTGCCCGCGGAAGGGCGCACCCCCGGCGAGGTGGTGCCGGTGAGCCTGCAGGCGCGCGTCACCGAGACCGGCACGCTGGAGCTGTACGCCCTGCCGCGCGACGGCAGCGCGCTGTGGAAGGTGGAGTTCGACATGCGCGGCACCGAAGGGCAGCTCGCGGCGGCATGAGGAAGAGCGGCGCCGCGGCCTCGCCCTGCCTGGTCGGCATCGACCTGGGCACCACGCACACCGTGGTGGCCTGGGCCGAGCCCGGCGCCACCGAGATCCGGCTGTTCGAGGTCGATCAGCTGATCGGCCCCGGCGAGATCGGCCGCCCGCCGCTGCTGCCCTCGCTGCGCTACCACCCCGCGCCGGGCGAGCTGCCGCCACAGGCGCTGCAACTGCCCTGGCCCTCGGACGAGCCCGCCGTCATCGGCGCGCTGGCACGGCGCCTGGGCGCGCAGGTGCCGGGGCGGCTGGTGGCCAGCGCCAAGAGCTGGCTGTCGCACGCGGCGGTGGACCGGCTCGCGCCCATCCTCCCCTGGGGCGCCGAAGCGGAGGTGCCCAAGGTCTCACCCCTGCAGGCCAGCGCCAGCACCCTGGCGCATGTGCGCGCCTCCTGGAACACGCGCTTCCCGGACCGGCCGCTGGAGCGGCAGGACATCGTGCTGACCGTCCCGGCCAGCTTCGACGACAGCGCGCGCCAGCTCACCGTCGAGGCCGCGCGCGAGGCCGGCCTGCCGCAGCTGAAACTGCTGGAGGAGCCGCAGGCCGCGTTCCAGGACTGGGCCTTCAAGCACCGCGCCGACCTGGCCGCGGCCCTGGGCGGCGCGCGGCTGGTGCTGGTGTGCGACGTGGGCGGCGGCACCACTGACCTGAGCCTGATCCGTGTCGCCGAGGGCGGCCGGAAGCTGGACCGCATCGCCGTGGGCCAGCACCTGATGCTGGGCGGCGACAACGTCGATCTGGCACTGGCGCATGTGGCGGAGCGGCGCCTCGGCGGCGAGCGGCTGTCGGCCGGGCGGCTGACGCAGCTCGTCGAGCGCTGCCGCGTCGCCAAGGAGACGCTGTTGGCGGCCAACGCGCCGGACAGCGCCAACGTCACGCTGCTGGGCGGCGGCAGCAAGTTGATTGGCGGGTCGAAGACCGTCACCTTCACGCGCGAGGAGGTGCACGCCCTGGCGCTGGACGGCTTCTTCCCGCATGTCGCGCCGGACGAGCCCGTAAAACGCAGCCGCGCCGGGCTGGTCGAATTCGGGTTGCCCTACGCCGCCGACAGCGCCGTCACGCGCCACATCGCCGCCTTCCTGCGCCAGCACGCCGCGGTGGCGCGGCAGGCGCTGGGCAGCGACGCGGCTTTCCCGGTGCCGGACGCGCTGCTGCTCAACGGCGGCGTGTTCAAGGCCGAGGCCATCGTGCGCCGGCTGCTGGAGGTGCTGTCGGCCTGGCGCGGCGGCCCGGTGACGCTGCTGGCCAATGCCGACCCCGACCTGGCGGTGGCGCGCGGCGCCGTCGCCCATGGCCTGGCGCGGCGCGGCGCGGCGCCCAAGCTCGGCGGCGGGTCGGCGCGCGACTACTGGCTCAAGCTCGACGAGCACCGCGCCGTGTGCGTGCTGCCACGCGGCACCGAGCCCGGCGTGGAGCTGCCGCTGGCGGAGCGCCGTTTCGCCTTGCGCGTGGGACAGCCGGTGAATTTCACGCTGCTGTCCAGCGTGGGCGGCGCGCTGCCCGCGCCGGGCGCGCTGACCAACCCGGCCGAAGGCGAATTCACGCCGCTGCCGCCCGTCTCCACCGTGGTGCAGGTGGCGGACCAGCGCCGCGAGTTGCCGGTGCAGCTCTCCGCCTCCCTGACCGAGGTCGGCACGCTGGCGCTGCAGGCGACGGACGAGGCCGGGCAGCGGCATGCGCTGGAGTTCCGGCTGCGCGGATTGGGGGCGTCCGGAACTTCGGACGCCGGGCTGCACCCTCGGCTGAACGAAGCGCTGGAGCGCATCGACCGGGTGTTCGGACCGCGTGCCAAGGACGTCACGCCCAAGGAGGTGCGCCAGCTGCGCACGGCGCTGGAGCAGCTGCTGGGCGCGCGCGAGCGCTGGAGCCTGCTGCTGCTGCGCCGCCTGTTCGATGCGCTGCTGCAGCGCGCGCGCGGCCGGCGCCGCAGCGCGGACCACGAGCGGCTGTGGCTGAACCTGGCGGGCTGGTGCCTGCGCCCCGGCTTCGGCTTCGCGGCCGACGACTGGCGGGTGCAGCAGCTGTTCGCCAGCTACGACGCCGGCGTGCAGCACCGCGCCGATGCGCAGGTCATGGCCGAGTGGTGGACGCTGTGGCGCCGCGTGGCCGGCGGGCTGGACGAGGCGGCCCAGGGCCGGCTGCTGCAGGACTTTGCCTTCAACCTGCAGGGCGAAGGCGAGCGCCCGCCGGGGCTGGTGCCGGGCGGGCGCGAGGACATGCTGCGGCTGGTCGCAGCGCTGGAGCGCATCCCGGCCGAGCACAAGGCCGAGATCGGCGACTGGCTGCTGGGGCAGCTGCCCGGCGCCGTCGCGGCGGCGGGCGGCGCGAAGCCGGCCCGGGGCAAGGGCGGCAAGGCGGTGGCCAAGGGCGCGTCGCCGGCCGCGCTGGAGCTGTGGACGCTGGGCCGGCTGGGCGCGCGCGCGCCGCTGTACGGCAGCGCCCACACCGTGGTGGCGCCGGCAGCGGCGGCGCGCTGGATCGACGCCCTGCTGGCGCTGGACTGGCGCGCCGTGCCGGCCGCGCCGCTGGCGGCGGTGCACCTGGCGCGCCGCACCGGCGACCGCTCGCGCGACATTGACGAGGCCTTGCGCGCGCGGCTGCTGCAGCGCCTGGAAGAGGCCGGCGCCGCGGCCCACTGGATCGGGCTGGTGCGCGAGGTGCGCGCGCTGGACGAGGCCGACGAACAGCAGGCTTTCGGCGAGGCGCTGCCGCCGGGGTTGCGGCTGCTGGCGTAGCTCCTGCGCCACCGTCCGGAATCCCGGACCACTCCTCGCGGAGCCGTCCGGCCGGACGGCCCGCCTCAGCGGCTCCAAGCAGCCCCATCCGTGACGAATCAACGGGTTAGCGCGCACCCCGCCGCTGGCATTCGGCTTGCACAGCAAGGAGGCTCGGCCACCCTTCCCTCCACCAACGGCCGTCCGAGGAGACATTCATGGACGCTGTCCAGAAAAAGCCCATCTACCGATCGCTGTACTTCCAGGTGCTGGTCGCCATCGCCATCGGCGTGCTGCTGGGCCACTTCTATCCCGAGACCGGCGCCGCGATGAAGCCGCTGGGCGACGGCTTCATCAAGCTGATCAAGATGATCATCGCCCCGATCATCTTCTGCACCGTGGTGGTGGGCATCGCCGGCATGGAAGACATGAAGAAGGTCGGCAAGACCGGCGGCTTGGCGCTGCTGTACTTCGAGATCGTCTCCACCGTCGCGCTGCTGGTGGGCCTGCTCATCATCAACCTGGTGCGGCCCGGCGCGGGCATGAACGTGGACGTGAGCCAGCTCGACACCAAGAGCCTGGCCGCCTACACCAAGCCCGGCGCGATGCAGAGCACCACCGACTTCCTGCTCAACGTCATCCCGAGCACGGTGGTCGATGCCTTCGCCAAGGGCGAGATCCTGCAGGTGCTGCTGTTCGCCGTGATGTTCGGCTTCGCGCTGCACAAGTTCGGCGGGCGCGGCACGCTGGTGTTCGACTTCATCGAGAAGTTCTCGCACGTGCTCTTCAGCATCGTGGGCTACATCATGAAGGTCGCCCCGATCGGCGCCTTCGGCGCGATGGCCTTCACCATCGGCAAGTACGGCGTGGGCTCGCTGGTGCAGCTGGGCCAGCTCATGGCCACCTTCTACGCCACCTGCCTGCTGTTCATCTTCGTGGTGCTGGGCGCCATCGCCAAGGCCACCGGCTTCTCGATCCTGAAGTTCATCAAGTACATCAAGGAAGAGCTGCTGATCGTGCTGGGCACCTCGTCCAGCGAGTCGGTGCTGCCGCGCATGATGGCCAAGATGGAGAACCTGGGCGCGCGCAAGAGCGTGGTCGGCCTGGTGATCCCCACGGGCTACTCCTTCAACCTGGACGGCACCTCGATCTACCTGACGATGGCGGCAGTGTTCATCGCCCAGGCCACCAACACCGACATGACGCTGACCCAGCAGCTCACGCTGCTGGCGGTGCTGCTGCTGACCTCCAAGGGCGCCGCCGGCGTGACGGGCAGCGGCTTCATCGTGCTGGCGGCCACGCTCTCCGCCGTGGGCCACGTGCCGGTGGCGGGCCTGGCGCTGATCCTGGGCATCGACCGCTTCATGTCCGAGGCGCGCGCGCTCACCAACCTGATCGGCAACGGCGTGGCCACGCTGGTGGTGGCCAAGTGGACCGGTGACCTGGACTCGGCGCACATGAAGCGCGTGCTCGACGGCGAGACCGTGGCCGAGGCCGAGGAACCGGAGCAAGTGCTCGACACCCAGGAAGTGCACATGCCCGCGACGGCACGCTGACGCGAGGCCTGCGCTTATGCTGCGCGCCGCCGCGGCCGGCCTTTGCAGTCGGCTGCCGCGGCGCTTTATGTTGCTTGCCGTGAAGTTCCGCACCCTGCTGGCCTGGAGCGGCGCCTGCCTGGCGCTGGTGGCCGCCGCCGCCTGGAGCGGCCACCGCCTGGCCTGGCGCAACGGCCTGGAGGCCTTGCAGGTGGAGGCGCAGCACCGGCTGGAGCTGGTGACCACGGGGCTGGACGCGCAGCTGGCGCGTTTCGACTACCTGCCCTCGCTGCTGGAGACCACGCCGCAGGTGATGCAGCTGCTGCGCGCACCCGGCGACGAGGCGCTGCGCCACGACGTCAACGCCACGCTGCGCGGCATCAACGCCACCGCCGGCGCCGACATGCTGTACGTGATCGGCAGCAGCGGGCGGGTGCTGGCCGCGGGCGACGCCGGCCAGCCCGGCTCGCCGCTGGGGCTGGACCTCTCCTTCCGCCCCTACGTGCGCGACGCGCTGGCGCAGCGGCGCGGGCGCTTCTTCGGCGTGGGCGTCTCCAGCGGCCGTCCCGGCTACTACCTCTCCTTCGCGCTGGCGCCGAAACCCGCCTTCGAGGCGCCGCCGCCGCAGCCGCTGGGCGTGGCCACGGTGAAGGTCAGCCTGGAGACCACCGAGCAGGCCTGGCGCAAGCTGCCGGGCGAGGTGCTGGCGCTGGACGAGCACGGCGTCGTGATCCTGGGCACGCGCGAGGGCTGGAAGTACCGCCCGCTGCAGCCCCTGCCCGCCGCCGTGCTGCAGGAGGCCGCGCGCACGCGCTCCTACGGCGGCGCGGCGCTCAAGCCGCTGGACTGGCGCGTGCGCGAGACCCTGCCCGACCCGGCCGCGCGGCTGCTGACGCTGGAGGGCCGGCGCTACCTGGCCTCGGAGCGGCTGCTGCAGCGCACGCCCTGGCGCCTGGTGGTGCTGGACGACCTGGCGCCGCTGCAGGCCGAGGCGCGGCGCATGGCGCTCACCGGCGCGCTGGCCGGGCTGCTGCTGCCGCTGCTGGGCTTTGCCTGGCTGCAGCGCCGCCGCGCCCTGGCGCAGCAGCGCGCCGGCCGCCTGGCGCTGCAGATGGCCTACGACAGCCTGGAGGCGCGCGTGGTCGAGCGCACCGCCGAGCTGCGCGCGGCGCAGAACGAGCTCGTCCATGCCGGGAAGATGGCGCTGCTGGGGCGCATGTCCGCCGGCATGGTCCATGAGCTGAACCAGCCGCTGGCGGCCATGCGCACCCTGGCCGACAACGCCTGCGTGCTGCTGCAGCACGGCCGCACCGCGGACGTGGAAGGCAACCTGCAGCGCATCGCCAAGCTGGTGGACCGGCTGGGCGCGCTGACGCAGCGGCTGAAGAGCTTTGCCCACAAGTCGCAGCAGCCCGCCGCGCCGGTGGCGCTGGCGCCGGTGGTGGCCAATGCGCAGTTCCTGCTGTCGCGCCGGCTGCGCGAGGCCGGCGTGGAGCTGGAGGTGGACATCGACCCGCCCAAGCTGCAGGTGCTGGCCGACGAGGCGCGGCTGGAGCAGGTGCTGGTCAACCTGATGGCCAATGCCATCGATGCGCTGGAGACCCCCGCCGCCCCGGCCGAGGCTGGCGGCACCCCTGCGCCGCCGCGGCGGCTGTGCGTGCGCGCCCGCGTCGAGGGCGCCTGCGCCCGCATCGACGTGGAGGACAGCGGCCCGGGCATCCGCGAGGACATCCTGCCGCGCCTTTTCGAACCCTTCGTCACCAGCAAGCCGGCCGGGAGCGGCCTGGGGCTGGGGCTGATGATCTCGGCGCACATCGCGCGCGAATCGGGCGGGACGCTGCGCGCGGAGAACCGCAGCGAGGGCGGGGCGCGCTTCATCTTCACCTTGCCGCTGGCGCAGGCGGGCGGGGCGGCGGCGGTTGCGGCGCCGGGGGAAGCGGCCTCGGCGGCTTCCGGGGCACGGCTGCCGTGACGCTGCGGGTCCGACACTTGGTACGCCGGTACGCAGGCCAACGACGAAACGTCGTCATGCCCGCGACAACACATGGTGGGCCGGAGAAAGTTGTCGGATGTCGGCCGTCAGCGAGCCCGCTTCGCCTGCTACTTCGTCATCCCCGCGCAGGCGGTCCCACGGCAAAACGAAGCGAAGACGCAGCGAACCGAGCCCGAAGTCATCGGCGTGCGGGCCCATCGACTCGCGGCTGGCTTGGGGACCGCCTGGGTTCCCGCCTTCGCGGGAATGACGGAGTAGAGGGCGCAACGCTTGAGCCTCCGGGCCAACCTGCCCCTGCTCCACGTCTCTCACACCCCTGCCTTTCACCTCCTCCCCCACACCCCCGATGACCCCCACCGCCTCCCCGCTCCCCCCCGCCGCCGACACCCCCATCCGCGTCCTGCTGGTGGAAGACGACGAGGACGTGCGCCTGGGCAGCGCGCAGGCGCTGCAGCTCGCCGGCTTCGAGGTGGTGGAGTGCGGCAGCGTCGAGGAGGCCCGGCCGCAGCTGCAGGCCGGCGCGGCGCTGGTGGTGCTGTGCGACGTGCGCCTGCCCGGTATCAGCGGGCTGCAGTGGCTGCCGGAGCTGCAGGCGCTGGACGCGCAGCTGCCGGTGATCCTGGTCACCGGCCACGGCGACATCGCCATGGCCGTGCGCGCCATGCGCGAGGGCGCCTGGGATTTCATCGCCAAGCCCTGCAGCGCCGACACCCTGGTGGCGGCCGTGCGCCGCGCCGCCGACAAGCGCCGGCTGAGCCTGCAGGTGGAGCAGCTGCGCGCGCAGCTGGAGGGCCGCCGCGGCGTGGAGGCCACGCTGCTGGGCGGCTCGCTGCTGATGGAGCGCGTGCGCGCCAAGGTCGCGGCGCTGGCCGCCACCTCGGCCGACGTGGTGATCTACGGCGAGACCGGCACCGGCAAGGAGCTGGTGGCCCGCTGCCTGCACGAGCAAGGGCCGCGGCGCAAGGGCAATTTCGTCGCGCTCAACTGCGGCGGCCTGCCCGAGAACCTGGCCGAGACCGAGCTGTTCGGCCACGAGCCCGGCGCCTTCACCGGCGCGACCAAGGTCCGCGTGGGGAAACTGGAGCACGCCAAGGGCGGCACGCTGTTCCTCGACGAGATCGAGAGCATGCCCATGGGGCTGCAGGTGAAGCTGCTGCGGGCGCTGCAGGAGCGGAGCATCGAGCGGCTGGGCTCCAACGTGCCGCGGCCCATCGACTGCCGCGTGGTGGCCGCGGCCAAGGAGGACCTGCAGCGCGCCAGCGAACGGGGCGCTTTCCGCGCCGACCTGTACTACCGCATCGGCGTGGCCTTCATCGAGCTGCCGCCGCTGCGCGCGCGGCGCGAGGACATCCCGCTGCTGTTCGAGCATTTCACGCTGGAGGCCGCACGCCGCCACCAGCGCCCGGCGCCGATGGTGGCGCCGGCCCAGCTGGCGGCGCTGATGGCGCATCCCTGGCCCGGCAACGTGCGCGAGCTGCGCAACGTGGCCGACCGCTTCGTGCTGGGCCTGCTCGACGACAGCCTGCTGCCCGGGGGCGGCGGCGTCGCGCCAGCGGCACTCGGCATGGCGCCGCCGCCGGGCATGGCGGCCGTGCCGGCGGAAGGCGCCGCGGCGCGGACGCTGCCCGAGCAGATGGAGGAGTTCGAGCGCGCCGTGATCACGCAGGCGCTGCGCCAGCAGGGCGGCGAGGTCGCCGCCGCGGCGCGCGCGCTGGGCGTGCCCAAGCAGACGCTGCACGACAAGCTCAAGCGCCTCAACCTCTCGGCGGCGGCGTTCAGGGCCGAGGGCTGAGCCACGGTCGTCCACCCCGTGTGGACATTCCAGGCATCGAGCGGCACTCAGTGCCCCGGCTGTTGAGCCCCGGTGCACGGTCCGGCGCGTCTACCCGGCGCCCTTGGCCGGTGCGGCCCGCCCACCTGGAGGCTCCCTTTCTCCCGGGCCGGGCACGGTCGCTTTTGGGTTGATTTCCCGGCCCCCAGCGCCTAGAGATCCACCTTTTGGGGGATGGCGCGCAGGGGAAGAGGCGGTCGGAGCCCGCTGCGCCGGCGCTTCCTGTCGCGCCCGGGCCGCGCTGGCTATCGTTCGCTCCGGGGGTTGTCCATGGCTGCGGGGATGCCGAACCTGCCCACCTCTGCCGCGCGGCGCCTTGCGGCGCCGTCGGCGGCTGACCAAGGGCATCTTGTCAATCACCCCGAATACGGATTTGCTGCGTACCGTCCACGGCCCTTTGCCCCTGCCCGCCGCTTCGACCGTCTCAAGCCTGAGGAGCCTGCCGTCCATGCATCACCCTGTGCTGAAACGCTGTGCCGCCGCCGTCGTGCTGTTGCTCTCCGGTGCCGCGGCGCTGGCCGCCGTGCCCCGGGAAGACGCCGAAGCGCGCCTGAAGATGGCGCTGATGCTGCGCGCCGATGCCGAGCGCTACGAGAAGGGCGATGGCGTGCCGCGCGACGAGCCCTTTGCCGCGGCCATGTACTGCCGCGCCGCGCGCGCGGGCGACGCGGAGTCGCAGTTCCGCCTGGGCTGGATCTACGCCTACGGCCGCGGCGTGCCGCGCAACGACGCCTGGGCCGCGCACCTGTTCAAGCTCGCCGCCGCCAAGGGCATCCCGCAGGGCACCGAGATGCTGAGGATGATGGGCGGCGTGGCGCCCGAGGAGCCCGACTGCATGGTGCCGCCGGCGCCGCCGCCGGCCGTGATCACCATGATCAACGGTGTGCCCTCGCGGCCGGGGCTGGTGGCCGATCCGACCAAGCGCGCGCGGCTGCTCAAGGTGGCGCCGAAGCAGGTGGTCGCGATGGTCAACAAGCTCGCACCGCAGTACCAGATCAAGCCCGAGCTGGCGCTGGCGATCATGCAGGCCGAGTCCGGCTTCAACCCGGCAGCCGTCTCGCCCAAGAACGCGCAGGGGCTGATGCAGCTCATTCCCGCCACGGCCGAGCGCTTCAACGTGCGCGACCCGTTCGACCCGGTGCAGAACGTGCGCGGCGGGCTGGCCTACCTGCGCTGGCTGCTGGCCTACTTCGAGGGCGACCTGCAGCTGGTGGCCGCCGCCTACAACGCCGGCGAGGGCACGGTGGACCGCCACCTGGGCGTGCCGCCCTACGAGGAGACGCGCGGCTACGTCGCCAAGGTGCTGGAGGCCGCGGGCATCACCGACCACCCCTACGACGCCAAGGTGACACGGCCTTCGCCGCGGCTGGAGCAGATCCGCAAGCCGCGCGTGGAAGCAGTGAACTACCGGCGCGGGCGGTAGACGCGGCGCGAAGCGTCCGGGCTGCTTACGCCGCCCGTACCTCGGCCAGCAGATCGGGGTGCCGGTCCAGCACCTTCAGCAACTTCACCAAAGCCAGTGGCGGCTTCGTCTTGCCGTTCTCGTAGCGCGAGAACGCATTGACGCCGCCGCCAAAAATCTCACCGGCTTCACGCTGGTCCAGCTTGAGCTTCTTGCGCACCCGGGCAATGAATTCCGGGTCTACGTTCGACGCGTTGACCTGCTTGTGGAAAGCCAACATCAAGTCCATGGTGCGCCGGGACTCGGCCGCATCAAGCACGGACTCGCCACAGGCCGTGCAAAAGTCGCCCGTGACCCTTGGCAGCAATGTCGATTCGCCTTTGTACGTGTAGGGCACATCGCGGGTGTCATGCACCAGCGTCGTCTGTCCGCAGTTCGGGCAGCGCATGGTCACAGCTCCTTGAAAGAAACGATGAGCACGTCGTTGACGACGGTGAGCTTCAGATACACCGCGCCCACAGGCGTCATGGGCCGGTAGACGTCCTGCCACACGCGGTGGTCGGCATGAGTCGTCATGCTCTTGTAGAAGTCGGCCCGGGTGAGCGCCAGCACCACGGCCAGCATGGCGTCGAAGTCCAAGCCCAGCGCCACGGCGCCCTCACGCGCTGACCTCGTCGTCCGCACCTTGCCAGCCTGCACCAGCGCCTTCACCACAACAGCTGGCAGTGTGGCGTGCCCTTTTCCATGGTTCCAATTTAACCTAATAGGTTAATCGAGTCGGTTCATGGGCTGGTGAAAAACCGGGCCTGCGGCCATGGCGAAGGGCGTGTCCGGCCCTCTTTCAAGGATTCCCCCTCACCCGCTGCGGCTCGATGTGGAACACCTCGGGCGTGTTGGGCAGCACGCGCACCTTGACCCAGTGCAGGCGCGGGCTGCCGTAGCCCTGCACGCGCGTCACGTTGGCCAGGCGCGGCTCCTCGCCCTTGTCGCGGTACCAGGGCTGGTCGATGAAGAACTCGTGGTCGTCGCCGTGCACCAGCAGCACCGGGCGGCCGAAGGCCTGCGCCCGGCCGTGCAGCCGCGCCAGCACGGCGTCGAAGCCGTTGCGCGTGAGGCTGCCGGGCTCGGCCTCGATGCGCGGATTGGCCTGCATCGCCACCACCACGCCCGCGGCGTTGCGGCGCTGCGCCTCGTCGAAGAGCCGGTCCAGCCACGCCAGGTTCGCCGCCTGCCGCGCCTCGAACTCGGCGTTGCGCTCGGGGTTGTTGCCGGTCACGCCGTCCTTGGGATCGACGCCCATCCACGGCGCCAGGCCGTTGCGGCTGCCCACCACGTGCAGCGTGGCGAAGAGCACGCCCTGGCGCTCGGCCATCACGTTCTCGACGAAGGCCGCGTGCGCGCCGCCCTCCTGCGCCTGCGAGCGCAGCGCCACGGGCTCGCGGCCCAGGCTGCGGCCGGGCTCGGGGAAGAAGACGCGGCGCAGCAGCGCCAGGCGCTCGGTGGGTACGTAGGCGCCGTTGCTGGGGCGGTGGCAGTCGGTCCACTCGTTGTCGCCGGGCGTGTACAGCAGCGGCCGCGCCACCTGCTGCAGCTGCCGCAGCCGCTCGCGGTACAGCGGCTCGTCGCAGCGCTCGCCCCCGCCCTTGACGTCGCCCACGTGCAGCACCAGCCCCACCTCGGCGTCGGCATTGACCGACTGGATCAGCGCGTCCACCTGCGCCATCTCGCGCGGGCTGTAGGGCATGTCGCCCATGAGCGCGAAGGCGAAGCCGCCCAGCTGCGGCGGGGCCTGGCGCAGCGGCGCGGCCACGGGCTGCGCGCAGCCGCCCAGCACGGCCGCCGCCGCCAGCAGCAGCCCGGCCAGGCGCCGGCCTCGGCGCGGCATGGCGCGGATCAGTGAACGACGGGACGACTCGGGACAGTCGTGGTGCATGCGGGCTCCCAGGAATTCGAGCCGCCTATGCTGCCAGCGCCGGCCGGCACGCCCGCGGCAAGCACGGGCCCGCGCTCAGCCCTTGTGGGCCAGCGGACGCTGCCCCAGCGCCAGCACGCTGCCCAGCGCCAGCGCCGCGGCCGAGCACAGGAAACCGCTGGTCAGCCCGCCGGGCCCGTCGGCGAGCCAGCCCACCAGCGTGGGCCCGGCGATCTGGCCGGCGGCGAAGACGATGGTGAAGGCCGCGATCCCGGCCGGCCACTGCGCCGGCGGCAGGTTGCGCCGCACCAGCGCCGTGGTCGAGGCCACCACCGACAGGAACACCGCGCCGAACAGCGCCCCGGACACGAACACCGGCAGCGGATGGGCGCTGAGCACCGGCAGCAGCGTCGCCAGCGCCAGCAGCCCGTTGAGCAGCGCCAGCGCCCCGCCCGCCCTGGCCCGCTGCAGCAGCGCCGCCCACAGCCACGACGAGGCCACCACGCCCACGCCCAGCAGCACGTAGAAGCCCGTGCGCAGGGTTTCGGACAGCCCCTGCTCGCGCAGCAGGGCAATCACAAAACTCATGTAGCCGATGTAGCCCAGGCCGAACATCAGGTAGCCGGCCAGCGCGAAGGCCAGCGGCGCCCAGCGCAGGCGCTCGCGCGGGGTGCCGGGCGCGGCGGCCGGGTCGGCATGCAGCGCCCGCGTGGCGCGGGCCGTGAGCAGCGTCGCCCCCAGCGCCGCGCCGCCCAGGGCCAGCCAAGCCCACGGCCAGTCCGGCGCCTGCCGCACCGCCAGCGGCACCAGCAGCGCCGAGGCAACGATGCCCAGCCCGGTGCCGCCGTAGTACAGGCCCAGCAGCAGCCCGGCGTGTCCGGCCTGGGCCGCCAGCCGCGCCGCCAGCAACCCGCCGGAGATGAAGCTGGCCGCGCTGGCCACGCCGGTGAGCAGCCGCAGCGCCGCCAGCAGGGCGTCGTGCCGCACCGCGCCGTGCAGCGCCAGCAGCAGCGCCGCCGCGAAGCCGCCGCCCAGCAGCAGCGCGCGGGCGTCATGGCGGGCCAGCGCGCGCGGCGCCAGCAGCGCGCCCAGCAGGTAGCCCGCGGCGTTGGCGGTGTTCATGGCCCCGCCGGTGAACCAGTTCCAGCCCAGGTCCGCCGCCATGGGCGGCAGCAGCAGCGCATAGGAAAAGCGCGACAGGCCCAGCGACACCGCGGCGGCCAGGGCCAGGCCGGCGGCGGCGACGAGCGAGGTGAAGGGGGTGGCGGAAGCAGCGGCAGGCGGGGACGGCAGGGGGCGGCTCATGCGCAGGCATTGTGGATGCCGCAGCGGGCAGCCCCCCTGTGCTGCGTGCAGCCCGGCCGCCTCCCGTTCGGCCGGGCACACGCACGGATCAGCCGCCTGCGGGTGGAGCGGGCGGCTTGCGCTGGCGCAGCCGCTGGGCTTTGACATGCGCCTGCACCCAGTCCAGCAGCGCCCGCAGCGCGTCATCGGCAACGGGGCGCAGCACGCTGACGGTGTGGCGGCGCCCGTCCAGGGCGATGGTGAGCACGCTGCGCTGCTGGTCGGCCGCGCCGCGCATCGCCGCACCCACCCTGGGAGGCTGCGCAAAAAAGCCGGCAGCCTCGACCATCCGCCGCAGCTCGGCCTGCTCGGCGGCATCAAGTTGCGCCAGGTCCAGCGCCTGCGGCTTGCTCAGGCCGGGAAAGTAGGCCAAGCCGCCCTCCTGGTGGATTTCCACCAGGGCGTCGGGTTGCGCCGTACCGGAGGAGGCTGGAGCGCTCACACCGCGATACCCACTTCGGCCCAGCCCTCGTGCACGGCCTGGCGCTGCGGACTGTTGAAGCCGTAGAGCCGGCTGGCCACGTCTCGCGTCACGCGGGCGAAGGCGCGGAAACCGGAATAGGGGCGCACCCGCGGGTCGCGCAGCGCCTCGTACCAGATGCGCCCGGCATGCTCCCAGGCGTGGCCGCCCAGGCGCGAGGCGACCTGGAAGAAGGCGTGGTTGGGAATGCCGGAGTTGATGTGCACGCCGCCGTAGTCCTCGAAGGTATGGACGAAATCGCGCATGTGCGCGGGCTGCGGGTCCTCGCCCAGCAGGGGGTCGGCAAAGGCGGTCCCCGGCGCCTTCATCGACCGCAGCGCCACGCCCTGGATGCCCGGCGCCAGCAGGCCCGCGCCGATCAGCCAGTCCGCCTGGTCGGCCGTCTGCCGCAGGGCGTACTGCTTGACCAGCGAGCCGAAGACATCGGACATCGACTCGTTGAGGGCCCCGGCCTGGTTGAGGTACTGCAGCCGCGCCTCGTCCTCGGTGACGCCATGCGCCAGCTCGTGGCCGATCACGTCCAGTGCGATCGTGAAGCGGTTGAACAACTCGCCGTCGCCATCGCCGAACACCATCTGCTGCGAATTCCAGAACGCGTTGTTGTAGTCCTGGCCGAAGTGGACCGTGGCATCGAGCGCCATGCCCGCATCGTCGATCGAGTTGCGCTCGAAGACATCCGCGAACAGGTCGAAGGTGGCCCCCAGCCCGTCATAGGCCTCGTCCACGGCCGGGTCCCCGCTGGGAGCCTGGCCCTCGCCGCGGACCAGCGTGCCGGGCAGGCTTTCGCTGTGGGCGGCGGTGTAGATGGTGCGGCGCTTTTGCGCCTCCGTCGCCAGGCTGGGCATGCGGCGCTGGGCCGCCGCGCGCGAGGCCTGCCCGGACAGGCGCATGGCGCGGAAGGTGTTGTCCACCGACTTGGTGCGCAGGGCCGCGGCCCGCTGCGAGGGCGAACCTCGCTGCGCAATCTGGTCCAGGACGTAGGGCGGGATGATGCAGAAGATCGAATGGCGGTGCGGCAGACGGCACATGACCTGCTCCTCGGATGCCGGCGCTGCCATGACCGGATGCGGCATGCGGGACGGCAGCAGCCCGGCACGCCACAGGGCTCGGCCGGCTCCATCCGGCACGGCCGCGAGGAGAGCAAGGTACGCCCGCGCACCGCGGCGAAACATCTGACCAAAGGCACGGCGGCGCTGCGCCCGAGGCCGGCGGCGGGATCAGGACCGGCCCGCGCCCTGCTCCCGTTCGAGTTGCGCCACCACGTCGGCGAAGGCCTCGCGGTTGCGTTCGCTGAGCTCGATCAGTGCGCGGTGCGCGTCCAGCAGCGTGCGGTTGAGCGCCGCCTCGTCCGGCTCGCCCTCGCCGGCCGGCACCGCCTCGGCGCCGGCCGCCGGCCCGATCCGCCCGTCCTCGCCCACCAACTGGAATTCCTCGTCGAAGCCCATGCTCAGCAGCACCTCGGTGATGTCGGGCCGGGTGCTGACGATGGTCGCGCGCGGCGCGCCGGCCTGGCGCAGCCGCGTGCTCAGGCGCGCCAGCAGGCCCAGGTGCGTGCTGTCGATGGCGTCCGTCGCGCTCAGGTCGATGACGAAGCCCGCCGGCGCCGGGCCGTCGAACAGCCGGCGCAGGTACGCGTCCAGCGCCGGCGCCAGCGGGTAGCGCACCTCGCCGAGCAGGCGCAGCACGTGGATGCCGTCGCGGCAGGCGTGCAGGATCAGGGCTTCAGCCATGGCGGTCGATCTCCAGCAGGGCGATGTCGTCGATGCGCTCGGCCTGCTGCTCCAGCCCCAGGCGTTGCATGAAGTTCTCCAGGCTGCCGTCCACGTCGTCCAGGTGCGGCAGCAGCCCTTCGGCGCGCCCGGCGCGCGGCTGCGGCGGCAGCAGCTCCAGCAGGCCGTCGGAGGCGATCAGCAGCCGGCAGCGCTGCGGCAGGTGCAGGCAATGCTCCTGGTAGCGCGCGTTCTCGAACAGGCCGATGGGCCGCCCCGGGTGTGCCAGGAAGCGCGCGCCCACGCCGTCGTGCAGCAGCGGATAGGGAAAGTGCCCGGCGTTGCCCCAGCACAGCAGGTCCTCGCGCTGGTCGATCACGCCGTAGAGCATGGTGGCGTGCTTGTCCAGGCCCTCGGCGCAGAAGTCGCGGTTGAGCTGCGCCAGCGTCTGCGCCGGGTGCAGGATGGTGGCGTCGCCCTGGCGCACATGCGCGCGCAGGTAGCGCCCCACCAGCGTCTTGAGGATCACCGCCACGAAGGCCGAGGCCGCGCCGTGGCCGGCCACGTCGGCCAGGTAGAAGCCGATGCGCTGCCCGTCCAGCGCGAAGTAGTCGATGAAGTCGCCCGAGAGGTAGGCCGAGGGCAGCAGCCGGCGCGTGAAGCGGTAGGCGCCGAAGCCCAGGCCGTCGGGCGGCAGCAGCCGCTGCTGCAGCGTGCGCGCGGCCTCCTCGTCCTCCTGGAGCTGGCGCAGGGTGTGGGCGAGCTGGCGGTTCATCGCCTCCAGCCGCGCCTGCTGCTCGCGGTTCTGGCGTATCAGCCCGGCGCGCTCCAGCGCGTGGGTGATGGCGGTGTCGAGCACACCGAAGTCGGCGATGGGCTTGGTGATGTAGTCCCAGGCGCCGCGCTTGAGCGCCTGCACCGCGTCGCCCACCGCCGCCATGCCGGAGATGACGATCAGCGGCGTGTCGGGCGAGCGCGCGTGCAGCGCCGCCACCACCTCCAGCCCGCTCATGTCGGGCAGGCCCAAGTCGCACAGCACCAGCTCGGGCTGCCCGCGCTCGAAGGCCTCCAGCCCGGAGCGGCCATCGGCGGCCTCGATCACCTCGTGGCCGCAGTCCTCCAGGTACGCGCCCAGGCTGCGGCGGATGCCGGCGTCGTCGTCGATGCTCAGGATGCGGCTGGACATGGCGCGTGACGAAACAAATGGCGGCTGCGCTCAGCCCCCGCCCGCCAGGCGCCGCACCGTGGCCGCCAGCGGCGTCATGTCGCGCAGCGGCTTGTTCAGCAGCGGGATCTCGCCCAGCGCCGTCAGCTCGTCGGGCAGCTCGTACTCGGCCGAGCCGGTGTGCATGGCGAAGCGCAGCGCCGGGCACAGTGCCGCCAGCCGCGCCACGGTGGTGGCGCCGTCGATGCCGGGCAGCCGCACGTCCATGATGCAGACGTCGAAGCAGTCTCCCGCCCCCACGCGCGCCAGCGCCTCCTCGCCCGAGGACACGGTGGTGACCTCCATGCCGTCGTCCTCCAGGAAGGCCTGCACGCACAGCGCGATCACCGGCTCGTCGTCCACCACCAGCACCCGCAGCGCCGTCATGTGAGGCTCCCTGCCTGGCGCAGCGGCAGACGCAGCGTGAAGCGCGTGCCCTCGCCGGGCGTGGATTCCAGCTCGATGGCGCCCTTGTGGTGGTCGGTGACGATGAAGTACGACACCGACAGCCCCAGCCCCGTGCCGATGCCCACCGGCTTGGTCGTGTAGAAGGGCTCGAAGATGCGCCGCTGCGCCGCGGGCTCGATGCCGGGGCCGTTGTCCTCGATGTCGATGCGCGCGTGCTCGCCCTCGCGCGCGGTGCGCAGCACCAGCCGCGGCGCGCGCCCGCGCACCCCGGCCATGGCCTGAGCGGCGTTCTTGACCAGGTTGAGCAGCACCTGCTCGATCTCGGTGCGCACGCAGGGCACGCCGGGCAGCGCCGGGTCGTAGCGGCGCTCGATCTCGATCTGCTTGAAGTCGTACTGCTTCTTGAGGTCGTAGTCGCTGGCGGCCAGGCGCAGCACGGCGTCGAGCATGGCGTCCACGCGCTCGGGGGCGAAGGCGCTGTCGGCGCGGCGGCTGAAGGCCAGCATGTCGGCCACGATGCGCCCGGCGCGCTCGCCGGCCTCCTGGATCGCCTCGACGAAGCTGACCAGCCCGCGCGCGCCCAGGTAGCGCTGCAGCGCGTCCAGGTCCAGCCCCACCTCCTGGGCGACGCGGTGGTTGGCCGGCAGCTCGGTGCCCAGTCGCCGGCGCAGGTTCTGGCAGCTCTGCAGGATCACGCCCAGCGGGTTGTTGATCTCGTGCGCCATGCCCGCGGCCAGCCCGCCCACGGACATCATCTTCTCGGTCTGCACCATCATCTGCTCGATGCGCACGCGCTCGGTGACGTCATCGACGCGGATCACGGCGCCCACGGCGCCGTTGGCGGCCAGCGGGTAGGTCACGACGTCGGCGAAGCGCATGTCGCCCTCGCGCTCGAAGGCCTGGCGCGGCGCGCGCACGGGCTGGCCCTCGGCGATGGCGCGGCGCACGCTGTCCATCAGCCCCGCGTACTGCGGCAGCACCTGCTCGAAGCGCCGGCCCACCGCCTGCGCCGCCGCCAGCCCGGTGGCGCGCTCGGCCGAGGCGTTCCAGGTGCTGACGCGGCCCTCGCCGTCCACGCCCACCAGCACCGAGGGCATGGAGTCGATGATGTTCTGCAGGTACGCGCGCATGCGCTGCAGCTCGTGCGCGCTGCGCCGGTGCTGCGTCAGGTCGTGCATGGCGCCGACGATGCGCAGCGGCTGCCCGGCGCCGTCGCGGATGACGTAGCCGCGGTCGTCGATGTGGGCCCAGTCGCCGTCGGCGCGCTGGAAGCGGTATTCGGCATGCCAGGCGCTGCCGCCGCCGTCGATGACGCCCAGGAAGCTCGCCAGCACGCGCTCGCGGTCTTCCGGGTGGATGCGCTCGGCCCACCACTCCAGCGTCGGCACCACGCTCTCGGGCGGATGGCCGAACAGCACCGTGACGGCCTCGTTCCACCACATCGCGCTGCGGGCAATGTCCCAGTCCCACACCGCATCGACGGTGGAGCGCGCCACGACGCGGAAGCGCTCGTCGCTGGCCGAGGCGGAGGCCTCGGCGCGCGCCAGGTCGTCCAGGCGCCGCTCCAGCTCGAACTGCACCCCGGCCAGCCGGCCCAGCGTGCCCAATGCCTGGCGCTGCGCGGCGCTGAGCTCGCGCGGGCGGTGATCGGCCACCAGCAGCAGCCCCGCCGCCGTGCCGCCCAGGCACAGCGGCACGGCGGCGCAGAAGCGCGGCACCTCGTCGCCGGCGTTCAGCACATCGGCCAGGCGCGGGTCGGTACGGGGGTCGGTGACCAGGACTTCCTCGTCCTGGCCCAGCGCCTGCAGCGCCTGCGCCAACGCCAGGGCCGGCTGCGCCGGGCCCGGCCCGGCGTGGCCGCTCAGGCGCCGGCCCCGGGCATCGCACAGGCTGATGGCGGCCATGGGCACGCCGCACAGCTGCGCGGCCAGGGCCGCCAGCTCATCGAGCGAGGCCCCGGTCGGGGTGGCAGGACAGGAAAAGCCCGGCGCCGCGGGGTCTGGGCGGGCCGGTGAGGGGGGCTGCAGCACGGTCATGGGAACGGGGCATTCTTCTCCGCCCGGGGTTCCGCGCCAAACCGCCCCAGGAAAGCAACCGGTGCCAGTCCGGTTACAGGTTGTCAGCCAGCGCCGGCGGGCGTGGCGGTGCAGGCACCCTGGGTTCAGTGCAGCGCCACCGGCGCCACCGTCGGCCGGGCGAACTCGCGGCCGATGACGGTGCGGGCGTAGAAGTAGTTCAGCCGCGTGCCGTCGTCCAGGGCGTCGATGTCCACGAGGCCGGCCGCGTCGCAGGGGAAGGCGAAGACGCGGCCCTGCTCCAGCAGCGAGCGGTAGCGCAGCTCGAAGGCGGCGGCTTCGGCGTTCTGGCGGGACATCGTCGTGGCGCTCATGGAAGGCTCCTGAAGGCGGTGGATCGATGTCCTTGCGTTGCGCCGCCGCGGCCGGCTGTTCACTCCCGGACGGGGGTGGCACGCATGCGGCGCGGGTTGACGTGACAAGCATCACGGCTGGCCCGCGGTGGTCGCGGCACCCATGAGGACGTTCCTGTCCTGGCTGGCGTCAGGCGCCCGCGCCCCAGCCGCCAAGCCCGCCGCGACGCCCGCCGCGACGATGCACCTGACCAAGCCGGTGGGTCTGATGTGGCCAAGGGGGTGGTGGTGGGGCGGAAGGGGGGCGGGAGTTGAACGTTGGCCGGGAGCTGACGCGCCCCGCACCCCACTTCGTCATCCCCGCGCAGGCTGGGGACCCAGGCGGCCCTCAAGCAGCCGCGAGCTACTTGAGCGGCACGCCGAGGAACTGGATGTCGTGATGCCTGCGCTGGCTCTTGCGCTCCGATGTGGGACCGCCTAGGTTCCCGCCTGCGCGGGAATGACGAAGCAGGGAGCATGGCACCTGAGCCTACGGGCTGATGTCTTCAGCCCACTTCCCTTTGCCTTCTCGCGTCTTTCGCCTCACTGCCCTCACCGCACCACCGTGCACCCCCCGCCCGGCCCCGGCTTGAAGCAGAAGTCGCCGGTGAGGCTGGAACTCTCCCAGGGCACCTGCACGCGCCCCGTTTCGCGCGCCACGCTCAGGCGCACCTGCTTGAACAGCAGCTCGATGGGCAGCCCCGGCGCCTGCAGCGCGCTCAGGAGGTGCTTGGTGTAGAGGCTGTTGGGTTCCCTGGGGTTGTCCAGCGCCACGCCGCCGGGGGCGGTGGAGAAGGCCACCATCGAGCCCAGCGGCGCCTCCACCGGCGCCAGCCCCGCTGGCGTGGCGCCGCGGAACTTCAGGCGCCGCCCGTCCGGGCCCAGGATCTCCGCGCCGGAGAACGGGTTGTTGCGGCAGGCATCGAGGATGACGATGTTGATGCCCTGCTGCAGCGTGCCCAACCGGTCCAGCAGCTCGTTGAGGTCGGCGCTCTTGGCCGGCACCTCGTCCTCGGCGCGGATCTCGGTGTCCACCGGCAGCAGGTAGTTGCGGCCCTTCACCTGCACGCCATGGCCGGCATAGAAGAGCAGCCGCACCGCCGCGCCGCGCGTGTCCAGCGAGAAGCGGCGGAAGGCCTCGATCAGATCGCGCAGGCTCGTGTCCTGCGCCAGCGTCACCTCGAAGCCCAGCCCGCGCAGCGCCGTGGCCATCGCGCCGGCATCCGCCACCGGGTTCTTCAGCGGCCCCACCCGGTAGGCGCTGTTGCCGATCACCAGTGCCACGCGGCGCTGGGCCGGGGCTGTCGATGGCGCGGCGGCGCGCACGCCGGCCGCGGCCAGCAGCGCGGCGGCGCACAGGGCACGTCGGAGCGGCTGCATGCTGTTTGACTCCTCTTGCATCTCGGGACCTCAACTCACCCGTTCGCCCTAAGGTATCGAAGGGCGAATCCGTCAGGCTGCGATGGCGGCCGCACAGCGGGGGCCGTTCATCCTTCGATACCTCAGGACGAACGGAATACTTCTTTCTGACAAGAGCGAAATGGAATCGGAACTGAAGAACCTGGTGGCTCGCGTACTGATTGCTACTGCCTGGCCGGCAGCCCGTCCACCACCTGCAGCCCGTCCACGATGGGGCTGGCCTTGAGCTGGGCGGTGACCTGGTCCAGCCGCTCGGCCGGCACGCGCACGTAGTAGTCGCCCAGCTGCCCCGGCCCGGCGGCCAGGCTGCCGTGGATGCCCACCAGCAGCATGCGGATGTCGGCCTCGCGCGCCTCGGCCTTGAAGTTGATGCGCACGTACGGCCCCTGCTCCGCCACGCTGCCGCGCAGCGCGCGCAGCTCGGTGCTGGCGTCCTCCTGCCGGTCCAGCAGCTGCAGGATCACCGCGCCCTGCACCGCCGCCAGCGCCAGGGCGCCGGCCAGCGCCGGGCGCACCACCGCCTGCGGCACCAGCGCCGCCAGCCAGCCGCGCAGCCGCTCGCCGAAGCCGGGCTGCGCCGCGGCGCGCGCGCCCTGCGGCGCCGGCCCCTCGGTGCGGATGCGCCGCAGCGCGCGCTCCAGGCCCACGTCCTCCGGCACCGGCGGCACCTCCTCGCGCACCTTGGCCTGCAGCGAGCGCAGCCACTGCAGCTCGGCCTGGGCCTGCGGATGCGCCTGCAGGTAAGCCTCGACCCGCGCCCGCTCGGGCTCGGACAGCGTGCCGTTGACGTAGAACGGCAGCAGCTCTTCAAGGTGTTCGTCGTTCATGGCGCTGCTCCGGTGAGCGATCCGCCGCCTTCGCGCTCCAGCAGCAGCTTCAGGCAGTTGCGCAGCTTCTGCCGCGCGTGGAAAAGCCGGGTCTTGACGGTGTTCTCGGGGCAGCCCTGCACCTGGGCCACCTCGGCCAGCGCCATCCCTTCGTAGAACACGAGGTGGATGCACTCGCGGTGGTCGTCGGAAAGCCGCTCCATGCAGTGCTGCACGCCCTCGCGGCGCTGCTGCCGGGCCAGCAGTTCGAAGGCGCCGGCATCCTCGCTGGCGACCACCTCGGCGATCTCCTGCAGGTCCTCGTACACCGCGTCGGGCTTGCGCGAGCGGAAGGCCATCAGCACCTTGTTGCGCGCGATGCCGATGAGCCAGGTGCTGAACTGCGATTCGCCGCGAAAGCGCGCGGGCGCCTTCCAGACTTCGTAGAGGGTGTCGGCCACGATCTCCTCCGCCTGCGCCTCATGGCCGATCTTCCTGATCACGTAGGCATAGAGCCGGCGTGAGAAGGCCCGGTAGAGCGTGCGGAAGGCCGCCTCGTCGCCCTGTCCGATGCGCCCGAGCAGGCGCAACACCTCGTCGTTGTCCATGGGGGGAGCGCGCCGGAGGCACGAGGAGGGAAGGAAGTCGCATGGTAGAGGCCCCCTGGCTGCAAGGAAAAGCGCGCGGCGGAAGCGCTCACTCGCCGCGGAACTGCACGCGCCGGTTCTGCGGCGCGGCGGGATCGAGCTCGGGCAGCGGCGCCAGCTCGCCCAGGCCCACGGCATGCAGCCGCACCGGGTCGATGCCGTGCTGCGCCACCAGGTACTGCCGCACCGCCTGGGCGCGGCGCTGCGACAGCCGCTCGTTGTAGTCCTCGCCGCCGACGGCGTCGGTATGGCCCTCGATGCGCACCGCGCGCTCTGGCGGCAGCAGCCGGATGCCCTGCGCCAGCGCATCGAGCTGGCGCCGCGCGGCGGGCTCGATCACGGCGGAGTTGAAGCCGAAGCGCACCGGCAGCGCCAGCGCAGCCGCGTCGGCGGCGGCTTCGGGCGCTTCGAGGGCCTGGCGCGAGGCGGAGCCGTCGTCGAGCAGGCGCAGCGAGCGGAATTTCGGTTTCTTCGGCGCGCCCAGGATGGCGGCCACGTCCCGCGGATCGACCGCCTCGTCGGCGCCATAGAGCCGCACCGGCTGCGCGCGCGCCTCAGCGGCCGCGAGCGTGACGGCCGCGGCCAGCGCCACGGCCAGCGTGGCGAGCGTGATGCGTTGCGTCATGGTGAGGGTCCTTGATGGGGGATGCCGCTGGGTTGCGAGGCGGCGCGAGGGGGTTCAAGGAATTGCTTGCCCGGATGGCCCTTCCCTAACGCAGCCCGTGAGCTGGCCCGCTTTGCCCACCACTTCGTCCTCCCCGCACAAGTGCAGTGCTGACAGGAGGAAGCTGCTGGCCGTTGGCCGTGAGCGGATGCGGTTCGACCACCACTTCGCTCACAGCTTCCTCACCCATCAGCCCCCATTGAGAAACCCGTCCCCTGGGCAGCAACAATCCCCACCTCAATGCAGCTGGTATTCCACCAGTTCAAAACTGGTTGCCTCGCGCACCGCGCCGCCCACGCTGGTCGAGACGGTGCTCTTGACCATGCGCTTGACCGCCGGCGCGTACCAGACCACCTGCTCCAGTCGCACCGCCTTGCCGCCGCGCGGCGTGGCCTGGCCGCGCAACACCAGCTTCACGGCGCGGAAGCGCCCGGCCGCCACCTGGATCTCCTCCTCGCCTTCCACGCTGGCTTTCAGCGGCACGCTCACCTGCTCCACGCGCCGCGCCAGCCCCGCCAGCCCCTGCCCCGGCTGCAGCCCGCCGGCGGCCTGCAGGTAGGGCGAGAACTCGGGCGGCGTCAGCGTCCAGCCCGGCAGCTCGTGGAAGCCCGGCGCCAGCGCCGCCACCGCCGTGCGCAGCTTGGCGTCTGAGGTGGTGCTCCAGCTCTCGGCCACGCCCTCCGGTGTCACGGCCTCGACCTGGGCGCTGACGAAAAGGTCGCCGATGCGGAACTGGTCCTGCACCCGGTAGCGCCAGCGGTCGCCCGGACGCGGCAGCGTGCCCGCCAGCGGCGCGGCGGGAGCGTTGCCCGGCCCGGGTACGGTCGCGGGCGCGATGGCCACCGTCTGTGGCGGCTCTCCAGCGGGCGACGCCGCAGCCGCAGGCGCAGGTGACGCGGCCGGCGCCGGTGTCAACGCCGCCACCCGCGCCTGCGCCAGCGGGCTGAAGCGCCCCTGCGGGTACTGGCGCAGGTAGGCGCGGTATTCCTCGGCGCGGTTGGAGGCCTGGATGCTGTTCCAGAAGGCGATCTCGCCGGCGGCGTCGATGTCCGGCGTCCCCGGCACCGTGCCCACGCCCGGCACGAAGGCGAACTCGCCCTGCAGCGAGGAGCTTTCCCAGGGCACCTGCTGCTGCTGCGTCTCGCGCACCACGCCCTCGCGCACGCGCTTGAACACCTGCTCCACCGGCAGCCCCGGCGTCAGCAGGTGCTTGGCCAGGTACGAGGCATAGACGCTGTTGGCGCCGGAGCCCGAGTCCGCCGCCAGCTTGCCGGGCGCGGTGGCGTAGGCCAGCAACGTGCCCACCGGCGCGTCCATCTGCGCCAGGCCCTGCGCCGCCACCGTCTTGCCCAGGAAGGGGTTGTTGCGGCAGGCGTCGAGGATCACCAGGTTGATGCGGCTGCGCGCATGCGCCATGCGGCCCAGGATGAAACCGATGTCGATGCCGGCAATGGGGATCTCGTCCTCGCTGCGGATCTCGGCGTCCACGGGAATGAGGTAGTTGCGGTCGCGCAGCTGCAGCCCGTGGCCGGCGTAGTACAGCAGCGCCACGGTGTTCTCGTCGAGCCGGCTGCCGAAGCCGCGCAGCGCCTCCAGCAGCCCGGCGCGGTCCAGGTCCTGGCGCAGCGTGACCTCGAAGCCCGCCTTCTTCAGCACGTCGGCCATCAGCCGCGCGTCGTTGACCGGGTTGTCCAGCGGGTCGCTGCGGTAGGCGGCGTTGCCGATCACCAGCGCCACGCGCGTTTCGGTGATCTCGCGGCCCTGCGCCGCGGCCACCGGCGCCAACACCGCCCAGGCCAGCAGGAGCAGCAGCACGGCCAGGCCGCGGCCGAGCAGCCGGCGCGGGCTCATCGACACGCCTCCAGGAAGCGGGTGAAGGCCGCCGCGGGCGGCAGCTTCTCGAAGCGGCCGCGCAGCTCGGCCCCGTCCTGGCTGAACCACCAGACGCTGCCTGTCTCGCCCTCGGGCTGCGCCGGCGCGGACTCCAGCCAGGGCAGCGCCCGCCCCTGCACCGCCTCGGCCAGCGCGCGCTCGAAATCGTCCACCGTGAAGTCCAGGTCCAGCACGCGGCGCGCGGCGGCGTCCAGCGCGTCGAACCAGCCCGGCGCCGCCTGCGCCTGGGCCAGCGTCGGCCCCGGCTGCGCCACGGTGAGCGGGAAATGGCGGCCGACGCGGTCCACGCTGGGCATGAGCAGCCCGGCCCAGGACGAGGCCCCCAGCAGCCCCGGCGCCACCCAGAAGCGCACGATCGGCGCCACCAGGTAGCCGTCGAGCCAGCGCGGGCCCAGCGCCTCGCGCGCGCTGGCCAGGCCGTGGCGCAGCCACTCGTCCCAGCCGGCGATGAAGCTGCCGGGCAGGCGCCGCGAGGCGAAGTCGCCCAGGTGCGGCAGCTTGCCGTACCAGCCGGCCAGGTTCTCGGTCGCAGGCGTCTCGGTTACAGGCGTCTCGGACATGGGAAGGACTCCAGTTCGCTGCGCAGCACCGGGTTCAGTGCCGTGGCACTGCGCGCCTCGAAGCGGGCCTTGCGGCCCTCCACATCAAAGATCAGCTCGACGCGCCCGCCCGCGCCGGGCTCGATGCGCACGCGGTCGAACAGCCGCAGCAGCGCCCAGGGGCCGTCGAAGCCATAGCCGCCCGAGGCGCCGGTGCGCAGCGTCACGCGCCCGGGCGCGTCCTCGCTGGCCGGCCAGCGCAGGCGCTGCGGCGCCCGGGCCTCGCGGCGGAAGCGGTGCGCCTGGCCGTCGATGTCGATCACGAACTCCGACAGCGCCGGGTCCAGCTCCAGCAGCCGCAGCTCCAGCTGCACGCCGAAGCGGCGCCCGCCGTCGGTGAAGAAGGCGTCGCGCACCTGGCGCGCGCGCTGGAAGGCGGCCGGGGTGGCGTCCGCGCCGTAAGGCACGAGGCGGCGCTGCACGAACTCGTCGATCATGCCGCCGGCGCCGAAGAAGCGAACGAAATCCTCGCGCGACACCTCCTGCGCCGCGCCGCGCGCGAAGGGGTAGCGGTTGTCCAGGCTGCGGCTGCAGGCCGCGCCGACCTCGGCCGAGAGCTGGCGCGACAGCGGCTCGTGCAGCGCCGCCAGCGCCTGCGCGCCACCCGCCGCGGCCAGGGGCCCCAGCAGCGCATTCACCGGCTCGGGCGCCTGCTGTGCCGCGGCGGCGAGGTTCTTCAGCGCCGGGCCCGGCGGCGGCAGCGTGCGGCGGCGCACGGCGTCGTCGATCACCGCCAGCTGCTGGCCGGCACTGCCCAGCAGCGAGAGGGTGTCGTCCAGCGGCGCGGGCTGCCCGGCCACGAAGCGCGACAGCGGCTCGTGGCGCGGCGCCAGCACCGGCGACACCGCCACCTCGCGCGCGACGGCGCGCAGCAGCGCCGCCAGCGGCGAGTCCGGCCGCGCCAGCGCCTGCGCCACCTCGGCGCTGGCCGCCAGCGTGGGCGTGGCCGCCAGCCGCAGGTCGCCGATGAAGCTCTCCCACTGCCGCGCGTGCTCGGCCAGGTACAGCCGCTCCACCGCCTCGGCCAGCGACGGGGCCGGGGCCTCGGCAACGGACGGCGTCGCCGGCGCGGTCGGTGCAACGGCCGCCACCGGCATGGCCCGCGCGCCGGCCGTGCCCAGCACCCAGGCGCGCTCGCGTTCGAGCTGGCGCAGCGCCTCCCGCGTGCGCTCGCGCAGGCGCTGCGGGTACACGGCGCGGGTGTAGAAGCCCGGCACGCCCTCCTCCAGCGGCCGGCCGCTGGCGCGGGCGAACAGCTTGGGCGCGGAGGGGCCGGTGGCCGAGGCGATGCTGAAGGCGGGCGCGCCGGCGTCGCCCTGCTGCAGGCGGCGAAAGACCCGGTCCGCCACCGGCACTCCGGCCACCAGCGCGCGGGCGCGGGCGATGAGCTGCGGATCGACCGCCTCCGGCGCGCCCACCTCGCCGCCGGCCAGCAGCCGCTGCAGGTGCCGGCGCAGCGCGGCGCGCTGGGCCGGCGTGGCCGGTACGGTCGCGTCCCAGTCGGCATCGAGGTCGGCGCGCAGCGCGGCGGCGTCGAAATTGCGGCCGGCGAACAGCATCAGGTAGGCGCGCAGCGCCTCGTAGACCAGCTCCACATGCTCGGGGCTGCCGCTGCGCAGCCGCGCCTCCAGGCGCGCCGCGACCCGGGGCAGGAAGGCCTCGTGCAGCAGCCGCGCGTAGGCATCGTCGGCCGCGGCGGAAAGCAGCTCGCGCTGGTCCAGGCCCAGGGACGGGCCCGCCGCCCCGGTCGCCGTCTGCCGGGCGAAACGCTCCGCGCCGTCCAGCACCGGCATCAGCGCCACGAGATCGGTGGGCGCGCTGGCGCGCGCCGCCTGGGCCTGATGGCGCAGCGCGGGCAGCTGCCGGGCGGCGTCGGCGAGGTAGGCGTGGTTGTCCGCGTAGGCGCGCCAGCCCAGCGCCAGCACCGCCGCCGCGGCGACCACGCTCAGCCCGCCCAGCGCCAGCTGCGCCAGCGCGCGGCGCCGCATCCAGCGCAGGTTCAGCCCGGCCAGGCCGGCCTCGGCGAACACCACGTCGCGCAGCAGCCGGGTGACGAAGAAGCTCTTGCCGCTGGGCCGCGCCGGCAGCAGCAGCCGGCCCGACAGGCCCAGCGTGCGCGCGATGCCGCCCAGGGCGCGGTCGATGGGCGTGCCCTCCTGCGTCGCGCTGGTGAAGTACACGCCGCGCAGCAGCGGCGGCGCCGTGGCCGCGTCCCGCGGCGCGCTGGCGGCCTCGCTGGCCGGGCCGAAGGCGGCCTGCAGCAGCTCCAGCAGCAGCTCGTGCAGCAGCCGCCACTGCTGCGGGAAGGCGAACAGCGCGGCGCGGCGGTCGCGGTCGGCCTCGGCATGCAGCCGCTCCAGCAGGTGCTCGTTGAGCCGCTTCTCCAGCGCCGCGAGCTCGCTGCTCATCAGCGGCAGCGGGTCGGCCGGGCCGCCCTCGGCCGGCAGCGTGAAGCCCCAGACCTGGGCGCGCTCGTCCTTGTCCAGGTCGGCGAAGAACTCCATGAAGCCGGCCAGCAGGTCGGTCTTGGTGACCAGCACGTAGACCGGGAAGCGGATGCCCAGGTGCCGCTGCAGCTCGGCAATGCGCTCGCGCAGCGCCCGCGCATGGGCCTGGCGCGCTTGCGGGCTGGCACCCAGCAGGTCCGCGACGCTGACGGTGAGCAGCACGCCGTTGACCGGGCGGCGCGGGCGGTAGCGCTTGAGCAGGTCCAGGACGCCGAGCCAGGCGGCGCGGTCCGCGGCCTGGTGGCTGTCCTGCGTGGTGTAGCGGCCGGCGGTGTCGATCAGCACGGCCTGGTCGGTGAACCACCAGTCGCAGTTGCGCGTGCCGCCCACGCCGCGCAGCGCTTGGCCCGCGCCGGGCTGGTCCGCCAGCGGGAACTCCAGCCCGGAGTTCACCAGCGCGGTGGTCTTGCCGGCGCCGGGGGCGCCGATGATCACGTACCAGGGCAGCTCGTAGACATAGGGCCGGGCCCAGGCGGCCAGCCCGCGGCGCCGGCCGATGCGCGCGCGCTTCAGTTGCGCCACCGCCTCCTGGAAGCGCCGGCCCAGCAGCTCGACTTCCGGGGTGGGGGCCTGAACGGTCTCCGGCGTGCCGGGCTGGGTGTCCGCGTCCGCCCCGGCCACCAGGCCGTCGAGCAGCTGGCGGTTGCGGCGCCGCGCGCGCAGGGAGTGGGCCGCCATCGACCCCAGGCTCAGCGCCAGCAGCGCCGCCAGCGCCCAGGCGCGCGCCGCCTCGCTGGCCAGCGGCACCCGCCCGGCGACGGCCACCAGCGGGCCGACGAACCAGATCAGCGCGCCCGCGGCCAGCACGCCGGCGGTTTGCAGCAGGGGGCGCAAGGCGCCCGGCTCACGCGCGGGCTGGTTCATGGCTCACCCGCCGCGAAAGGTGACGCCGGGCCCGTCAGGCCAGGCTGGAGCCGACAGAGGCGCGGGATTGTTCTGTAAATCTGGACGGCAAAGGCATTCCTTGAGGGGTTTATCCAGATTTGCTGACCAATTGGTATGGGCAAGCTGGGTTTGGCTTCAGCAAAACCATGCCAGCGCAGCACTGTCCGGCGGAAAGCCACAGATTCACGGCAGTCCGGAGGCTGAGACGCCGCGCTTTCTACTCCGTCATTCCCGCGCAGGCGGGAACCCAAGCGGTCCCCAAGCAGGCCGTGAACCGTATAAGCGGCGCACCAACGCCTGAAGGGCCTTCCGTGCCGGCATGTGCTCTCGCGCGCTGACGTGGGACCGCCTGGGTCCCCGCCTGCGCGGGGATGACGGAGTGGTGTGCGGAGCACATCAGCTCTCGGCAAACGCCCAACAACTTTCCCCGGACTGCAGGGCATCTTCACGGGCATGACGAGGCGCTGGCTGCCAGCCTGTGCCGCAATTCGTAGGCTGCCCCGCCCCTCGCCGCCTGCCTCGAACCACCCCGCCCCCATCTCACCCCTCCGGCCGCGGCAGCCGCAGCTCGATCTCCACGCGCCGGTTGCGTGCGCGCTCGGCCGCCGACCGGCCGGGTGCCAGCGGCTCGGCATCGGCGCGGCCTTCGGCATGCAGCCGCTCGGCGGGCACGCCCTGGCGCGCCAGCTCGTCCAGCACCGCCTGGGCACGGGCGCGCGACAGGTGCCAGTTGCTGGGGAACTGCAGCGAGGCGGCCGCGCCATCGTCGCTGTGGCCGATGACGTTGACCTGCCCCGGGCTGGCGCGCAGCGCCTGCGCGACGCGGCCCAGCAGTGCCGGCGCAGTCGCCGCCAGCTCGGCGCTGCCGCCCTGGAACAGCGCGTCGGCGGGCAAGGTCAGCACCGAGCGCAGGCGCTCGTCGCGCACCGCCAGGGCTCCCGCAGCGGTGTCCGCCTGCAACCGCGGTGCCAGCCGTGCCGGGGCCGCGGGCTGAGCCGCCGCGGCGCGCTGCGGCTGCAGTGCCGCCGGCAGGGCATGCAGCTCGCGCAGCAGCGGCTGCGCCTGCGCCGCCAGCCGCTGCTGCCACACCAGCAGCACCGCCAGCACCAGCGCGGCGGCCAGCACGCACACGCTCCACAGCGGCGGCAGATGCAGCCCCGGGCGCTGCGGCGCCGACACGCCCTGCCAGTGCAGCGACAGCGGGCGCGCGGCGGCCACCGGAATGCGCGCCGCCGGCCGCACCTCCTGCAGCACGCGCTCGGCAATGGCCTCCAGCCGCGCCCGGCTGTCGGGCTGGCCCCGGTAGCGGCCTTCGAATCCGAGCGCCAGGCACACGTAGAACAGCTCCAGCATCTCGGCGTTGGCCGCCGGGTCCTCGCCCAGCCGCTCCAGCAGCTCGAAAGCTTTATCTCCGCCCCAGCGCTCCTCGTGGAACTCGCTCAGCAGCGTGTGCGCCTCCCAGCTCTGGCCCCAGGGCGTGGCGGCGATCACCTCGTCCAGGAACGAGCACAGCAGGTAGCGCGCGGCGCTGATGCGCGGGCGCGGCACGCCGCTGGCGACGGCCTGGGCCTCGAACTCGGCCACGCGCGCCAGCAGCTGCGCGCGCAGCCCGGCCGGGTCGGCATGCGCGCCGGTGGCGCGCAGCTGCGCCACCAGCGCCAGCAGCACGCTGGCCGCGCCCAGCAGCGGATTGACCCCGGCCACCAGGCGCTGCAGCTCCACGCCGGCGCGCGGCGCGTGCGCCGGCGTCGCCGCCAGGGACGGCCGCTGCACCTGGGTGGCCTGGCCGCCGGGGGCCGGCATGCGCAGCGTGGCCTCGTCCGGCGTCGCCGCACCGTAGAGCGTGGGCGCGTCGGCGCTGTCGCCCTCCAGCGGCCAGCGCAGCGTGGGCTCGGCGTCCGGGCCGGCAAGGCGCGTGGGCGCCCCGGTGCCCGCCGCGAGGCCTCTGCGCGTCGCATCCCCGGACGCCGCGCCCGGCGTGGGCAAGGCGAACAGCGTGCGGTCGTCGCCGTCGTCGTCAACGCCGGGAGCGAGGCCGGTTGCGTGGGGGCCCAGGGCAGCCGCCGATACCGCGAACAGCGTGCGGTCGTCGGCATCGGCCGGCGGGGCGGGTGCAGGCACAGGCACCGCGAACAGCGTGCCGTCGTCGTCCGCCTCGGACGTCGGGCGGCCCGCGGGCTCGCCCTTCGGCGGCAGGCCGATGCACGTGTCCTCATCAGCCGGTGCGCCGGGGCCGGATGCTGGCCGGGGATGCGATGGCATCGGCATCGGCGCCGCCTTAGGTCGATGCCGGGCCTCAGCCGCCCGAGGCGCCGGCCTCGCGCAGGAAGCGCTGGCGCTGCGCCTCGTCGTCCAGGCTGCGCCCGAGCTCGTCCAGGAACTCGCGCCGGCCGCCGCCGTGGGCGGCGGCGCGCTTGGCGACGACGCGGGCGATGGGGCCGATGTAGGTGGTCAGCAGCCGCGTCGCCTGCTCGATGTCGGCGGCGGTGAGCGCCGGGCTGGTGGTGTGCACCGGCGTGGGCGTGCCGCTGTCGGTGCCGCCCACCGTGGCGGCGGTCAGCATGGCGCTGCGGCCCAGCACCGCGCGCAGGAAGGCCTCGCGGTCCCGGGGCTGGTCGATGGTTTCGGTAAGCGCCGACGCCAGCGAGCCCAGCTGCTTGTGCTGTTGCGCGGCGCGGCGCACCAGCACCCGCGCCACCGGGCCGACGAAGCGCGCCAGCTCGGTCTCCACGCTCTTGAGCACCGGCGGGCTCCAGCCGGTGGGCGGCGGCGTGCTCGGCGGCGAGTGCGACAGCGCCGAGGCCGGGGCCGGCACGGGCGGCGCGCCGGCCTCCGCGCCCAGCGGGCGCAGCGGCGGCGCCGAGATGACGGTGGCCTCGGACAGGGTGTCGGCCAGCGGGCGCCCGTACTGCGCCAGGATCGCGGCGCGAAAGGCCGCGGCGCTCTGGAAGCGCTCGGCCGGCGCCTTGGCCAGCGCGCGCGCCACCACCGCGTCGTACTGCGGCCAGCGGTGCCCGGGATCGACCGTGGAGGGCGGCGCGGGGTCGTGGTAGCAGACGTCGTGCATCACCGCCTCGATGCGGCCGCGGAAGGGCGGCTGGCGCGCCAGCAGGTGGTACAGCAGCACGCCGCAGGAAAAGATGTCGATGCGGTGGTCCAGCACGCCGCCCAGGTAGAACTCCGGCGCGATGTAGCCCGGCGTGCCCATGATGATGTTGGTGCGCGTGCGGTCCGCGGACTCGATGCGGGCGATGCCGAAGTCGGTGAGCTTGATGCGCCCGCTGGGCATCACCAGGATGTTGGCGGGCTTGATGTCGCGGTGCCAGATCTCGTGGCCGTGCGCGTAGGCCAGCGCATCGAGCAACTGCGCCATGGTGCTGACCACGTCGCGCTCCTCGAAGCCCGGGCCGCGGTCCAGGTACTCGCGCAGGCTGTGGCCGGGCACGTACTCCATGGCGATGTAGGCCCAGGGGCCGTCCTCGCCGTACTCGTACACCGAGACGATGCCCGGGTGGCTGAGCGTGCCCGCGGCCTGGGCCTCGCGGCGGAAGCGCTCGGACAGCGACTGCGCCTTGTCGTCGTCCTCGATCAGCTCCTTGTGGATGGTCTTGATCGCCACCGGGCGCTTGATCACCGGGTCGTAGCCCCGGTAGACGATGCCCATGGCTCCCCGGCCGATCACCTCGGTGATCGGGTACTTGCCCAGGCGCTCGGGGATGGCCATGCAGCACGCTCCCGCGGCTTCAGCCGTCGAGCATCTTCATCGCCTGGACCATGCTGGTGCGCATGCGGGCGATGGAGCGCGCGAGCACGCCGATCTCGTCATTGGCGGTGCGCTGGAAGTCGGGAATGTCGAGCTCGCCCAGGCTCACCCGGTCGGCAAAGTGCGCGAGCCGGTCCACCGGGCGGATCACCAGCGCCCACAGCATGAGGTTGAGCGCGATACCAATGGCCACGAACACCGCCGCGATCGAGCCCATGAACACGCCGTAGGCCTGCTCGGCGCGGTCCAGCGCCACCTTGGTCGGCACCGAGATGATCTGCGCGCCCACCACCTCGTTGAGGTTCCAGCCGAAGCCGTTGGCCGGGCCGTAGCGGTCCACCAGCGTCTTGGGCGCCGCCTCCACGGAGCTGTGGCAGCGCAGGCAGGCCGGGTTGGTGATGCGGATCGGGCGTGCCACGTAGAAGGAGCGGCCCGTGGGCGTGTCGCGGTCGCCGACGAGCTCGGTGGCCTCGGCGTTGCCTCGGAACTGCGTGACGATGTCGGCCTCCCATTCCACGGCGCGGTCGCGCGGGTTGGTGGGGTTGAGCACCGCCTCCTTGTAGCCGTACTCCACATGCTTCTTGCGCAGGTCGTTGAAGACCTCGGTGGCCGAGTAGGCGGGGATCGTCTGGGGCAGGAAGGTGTACTTCATCTGCGTCTCCAGCAGCGGCCCGATCTGTGAGGAGGTGTAGTTGCGCGCGGCCAGCGCCGTGTCCATCAGCAGCCGCGCGTTGCCGGCGATCTCCTCACGCGCGTTGCGCTCCAGCAGCCGCCACGACAGCAAGCCCGTGAGCGCGTAGCCCACGGCGAAGACGAGCACGAACACCAGGTTGAACTTCAGCAGCAGCTTCACGGCAGGACTCCATCAACGTGAACTTGCCCCCGCCACCGTCGGAGCACGCTTGGGCAGGTACTTCTCGGGAAACAGCACCGGGTCCCATTCGGGATGGGCACTCAGGTTCTGGACCAGCGCGGCGCGGAAGGCGCCGTCCCGGGCCTTGGCCTTCCAGCGCTGCACCAGCGGCTTGCGCAGCGCGGGCTCGGCCTTGAGCCAGGGCTCGACGTCGGCATAGCCGAAGTCCGGCGCGGGCCTGGCCGCCACGTTCTGCTCGCGCCAGCGCTCGGCGCGCAGCGGCAGCGAGTCGCGGAAGGGCCGGGGCATGTCCTGCAGCAGCGCCGACTGCGACAGCGACTCCAGCTCGCCCCGTGCCCCGGCCTTGCGCTGGTAGAGCTGGCCCTCCTTGAGCGCCACCGGTGCTGTCGCCGCGCCGGCGCCGCGCTCGTTCAGGCGCGGCTCGCCGCTCTCGACGAACACCGTCAACGCCGCCGGCGTCGCGTGCAGCACCAGTGCCGAAGCGGCCGCCGGGATCTCGGCCCAGGGCGTGCGCAGCTCCAGCCCCGCGGGCTTGCCCGGCTCGCGCTCGGCCTGCTTCACCTTGGCCCAGCCCTGCAGCAGGTACAGCGCGCGCTCGGCCTTGCCGCGCTCGGCCGGCGGATTGAGCATGGCGCGCGTGGCCGGGCCGAGCTGCGCCACGGAGCGGTCCGCGAACTCCAGTTGCACGAAGGTGGCGGGAGCGGTCTGCACGATGTCGCCCGGCGCCAGCGCCAGGCCCTCGGCCCCGAGCAGCCGGCCCGCGCCGCGGTAGACCAGCGCCTCGCCTTCGAGGATGGTGATGCCGCCCATCGCCTCGGCCGCGCCCGCGGCCAGCGGCGCCGCCATCGCTGCAAACAGCACGAGTGAACGCAACATGGCGATGGCCTCCGGCAATCCCCGACCTCGGGATGCAAAACCAATCTAGACCCCGTGCTTGAGCACTGTCAATTGAACTTACGGCACCCTCTGGAGGGCCCCCGACGCCCGCGCCGCGCTTCGCGATCGCCCTTTGGGGCGGCAGTAGCATGGCCCGCGCTGCTTGCGTTGCTCCACGGCCCCGGGGGGTTCAAACCATGCTGATCCGAGTGCTCTCCCATGGCGGCCAGCCGCCGGCGACACCGTCCGCGGCGCGCTTCGACGCGGCCGGCGGCCACATCGGGCGCGGCCTGGACTGCACGCTGGTGCTGCCCGATCCGCAGCGCCTCATGTCGCGCCACCATGCGCTGGTGGGCTGGCGCGACGGGGGCTTCTTTATCCGCCAGCTCGGCGCCAACCTCACGGTGGAGGTCCAGGGCCAGCCGCTGGGCCCCGAGGCCGACGCGCCGCTGGCACCGGGCATGCGCATCCGCATCGGCCCCTACCTGCTGGAAACCGAGGCGGAGCCGGCCGAGATCGCGCCGCCCGCGCCCGTACCCGCTCCCGCCATCCCTACGCCCTCTTCCGCCGCGACGCGCCCCAGCGCCTTCAGCGCGGTGCTGGCCACGGCGCCGCCGCCTCCCTCCGAAGCGGGAGCCCCGCCGCCCGCCGCGCCGCCCCTGCCGCCGGGCGCACCGGCGCCCGCCGACGCCGCGGCCCTCGTCGCCGCGCTGTACGCCGGGCTGGAGCTGCCCGTGCCGGCGGCGCCCACGCCGCAGGAGCTGCAGCTCATCGGCGCCCTGCTGCACGCGGCCTTGGGCGGGCTGCTGGAGCTGCTGGCCACGCGCCACATGACCAAGCGCGAGCTGGGCGCGCCGGGCACGCGGCTGCAGCCGCGCGAGAACAACCCGTTGAAGTTCTCGCCCGACGTGGACACCGCCCTGGTGCACCTGCTGGCGCCGCCGCGGCGCGGCTTCATCCCGCCGCTGGCGGCGGTGCGCGAGGCCTTCGACGACGTGCGCACGCACGAAATCTCCCTGCTCGCCGGCCTGCGCGCGGCGCTGGACACGACCCTGGCACGGCTCACGCCGGAAGAGCTGGAAAAGCGCCTGCCCAAGGGCGGCTGGAGCCCGCCGCTGGACGTGTGGCGCAGGGCGCAGCTGTGGGAGCGCTACTGCGAGCAGCATGCACAGCTGCTGGCCGAGCTGCGCGAGCAGGCCGACCCGCTGTCGGGCCGCGCCTTCCTGGAGGCCTACGAGGCGCAGCGCGACAAGCTCGCGCGCGGGCCCGGCGCGCAATGACCCCCGTCAAAAAGGCCAAAAAGCCGGTGGTTACAATGGCGGCCTTTCCGAGGAGCGTTGCAAGGCCGGCTGTCGCATGACCCTGGCCCCAGGCTCGGAAACCTTCCACAGAAGCAACCGCGCTCACCCGCAACGTCCAACGCGAGGGTGAGTCCGTTCTCCCGGCTGTGTGTGTGCGTTGCGGGCTCTGCAACTGGAGTCCACATGAACGCCGTTCTCAAGCCCGCCCAAGACTTCGTCATCGCCGACGCCTCGCTGGCCGACTGGGGCCGCAAGGAAATCCGCATCGCCGAGACGGAGATGCCCGGCCTGATGGCCATCCGCGAGGAGTTCGCCGCGCAGCAGCCCCTGAAGGGCGCGCGCATCACCGGCAGCCTGCACATGACCATCCAGACCGCCGTGCTGGTGGAGACGCTGCAGGCGCTGGGCGCCGAAGTGCGCTGGGCCTCGTGCAACATCTTCTCGACCCAGGACCACGCCGCCGCCGCGCTGGTGGCCACCGGCACCCCGGTGTTCGCCTACAAGGGCGAGACGCTCAAGGACTACTGGGACTACACGCACCGCATCTTCGAGTTCGGCCCCAAGGGCAGCGAGGCCGAGGGCCCGAACATGATCCTGGACGACGGCGGCGATGCGACGCTGCTGATGCACCTGGGCAAGAAGGCCGAGAAGGACCCCGGCGTCATCGCCAACCCGACGTCTGAAGAAGAGCGCGAGCTCTTCGCCGCCATCAAGGCCAAGCTGGCCGAGGACGGCACCTGGTACTCGCGCAAGTCGGCGCAGATCATCGGCGTGACCGAGGAGACCACCACCGGCGTGCACCGCCTCAAGGAGATGAGCGCCAAGGGCACGCTGCTGTTCCGCGCCATCAACGTCAACGACTCCGTCACCAAGAGCAAGTTCGACAACCTCTACGGCTGCCGCGAGTCGCTGGTGGACGGCATCAAGCGCGCCACCGACGTGATGATCGCCGGCAAGGTCGCCGTGGTGTGCGGCTACGGCGACGTGGGCAAGGGCTCGGCCCAGGCGCTGCGCGCGCTGTCGGCCCAGGTCTGGGTGACCGAGATCGACCCCATCAACGCGCTGCAGGCGGCGATGGAGGGCTTCAAGGTCGTGACCATGGACTGGGCCGCCGACAAGGCCGACATCTTCGTCACCACCACCGGCAACCGCGACGTCATCACCTTCGAGCACATGGCTGCCATGAAGGACCAGGCCATCGTGTGCAACATCGGCCACTTCGACAACGAGATCCAGGTCGCCAAGCTGGAGCAGCAGTGCCAGTGGGAGGAGATCAAGCCGCAGGTGGACCACGTGGTCTTCCCCGACGGCAAGCGCATCATCCTGCTGGCCAAGGGCCGCCTGGTGAACCTGGGCTGCGCCACCGGCCACCCCAGCTTCGTGATGAGCTCGTCCTTCGCCAACCAGACCATCGCGCAGATCGAGCTGTTCACGCACAGCGACTTCTACGAGGTGGGCAAGGTCTACGTGCTGCCCAAGCACCTGGACGAGAAGGTGGCGCGGCTGCACCTGAAGAAGGTCGGCGCCATGCTCACCGAGCTCAGCGACGAGCAGGCCGAGTACATCGGCGTGCCCAAGCAGGGCCCGTACAAGCCCGACACCTACCGCTACTGATGCGGCCCCAGCGCCGCGCCGCCACCGGGAGCCCTTGACCCATGCGAGTGGACCAGCTGCTGGTGCAGCGCGGCCTGGCGCCCAGCCGCTCGGCCGCGCAGCGCCTCATCCAGCGCGGCGCCGTGCGCTGGCTCGGCGCCGCGGGCTGGAGCACGCCCAGGAAGGCCGGCGAGGAGTTGCCCGCGGACTGCGAGCTCGAAGTCGCCGACGACGCCGAGCTGCGCTGGGTGTCGCGCGGCGGCCTCAAGCTCGAAGGCGCGCTGGCGGCCACGGGCCTGGACCTGGCCGGCCGCAGCGCGCTGGACGTGGGCCAGAGCACCGGCGGTTTCACGCACGTGCTGCTGGCGCGGGGCGCCGGCAGCGTCGTGGGCGTGGACGTCGGCCATGGCCAGCTCCACCCGAGCCTGCGCGCCGATGCGCGCGTGCGCGCCTTCGAGGGGCTGAACGCGCGGCAGTTGCAGCCGCAACAGCTGGGCGACGCGATGCCGCCCGAGGGCTTCGGCTTCATCACCGGCGACCTGTCCTTCATCTCGCTGACGCTGGTGCTGCCCGCGCTCAGTCCTCTGTTGGCACCCAACGGGGACCTGCTGATGCTGGTGAAGCCGCAGTTCGAGCTGCAGCCCGCGGACATCGGCAAGGGCGGGCTGGTGAAGGACGCCGCGGCGTATGCGCGCGTGGAGCAGCGGCTGCGCCAGGCCTGCGCCGGCTGTGGCCTGCACGTGCAGGGCTGGCTGGACAGCCCGGTGACGGGCGGCGACGGCAACCGTGAATTCTTCGTGTGGGCACGGCCCGCACGCCAGGGAGACCTTTCGTGAACAAGCCCCAGCGCGACTTCGCGCTCAGCCTTGAGTTCTTTCCCCCGAAAACGCCCGAAGGCGTGACGAAGCTCGCCGCCGTGCGCGAGCAGCTCTACCCGCTCAAGCCCGAGTTCTGCTCGGTGACCTACGGCGCGGGCGGCTCCACGCAGAGCGGCACGCTGCAGACGGTGCGATCCATCCTGGCCGAGGGCCAGGAAGGGGCGCCGCACTTCTCGTGCATCGGCGCCAGCC
Source organism: Azohydromonas caseinilytica (assembly GCF_012927045.1). Taxonomy (GTDB): domain Bacteria; phylum Pseudomonadota; class Gammaproteobacteria; order Burkholderiales; family Burkholderiaceae_C; genus Azohydromonas; species Azohydromonas caseinilytica. The sequence goes on from NZ_JABBFW010000001.1 coordinate 287,498, forward strand.
GCGAATCGATCCGCGCGCAACTGGCCGAGTTCAAGGCCGCCGGCATCCGCCGCATCGTGGCGCTGCGCGGCGACCTGCCCAGCGGCTTCGGCGCGGGCGCCCTGGGCGAGTTCCGCTACGCCAGCGACCTGGTGCGCTTCATCCGCGAGGAGACGGGCTCGCACTTCAGCATCGAGGTCGCCGCCTATCCCGAGATGCACCCGCAGGCGCGCTCGCCGCGGGCGGACCTGCTGGCCTTCGCCACCAAGGTCGAGGCCGGCGCGGACTCGGCCATCACGCAGATGTTCTTCAACGCCGACGCCTACTTCCGCTTCGTGGACGAGGCGCGCGCGCTGGGCGTAAACATCCCGATCGTGCCGGGGATCATGCCCATCACCAACGCCTCGGGCATCCTGCGCTTCGCCGACGCCTGCGGCACCGAGATGCCGCGCTGGATGCGGTTGCGGCTGGAATCGTTCGGCGACGACACGCCCTCCATCAAGGCTTTCGGGCTGGACGTGATCACGGCGCTGTGCGAGCGGCTGCTCGATGCCGGCGTGCCCGCGCTGCACTTCTACACCATGAACCAGTCGGCCACGGTGCTGGAGCTGTGCCGCCGGCTCGGCCGTTGAGTGGCGCACAAGCAACAACCCCAGACGCACTTGTGGCAGCTCAAGTCCGGCGCGCAAGTGCCGGCCTCTAATCACCCTCAGCCATACGGGCTTTACCCGAGTTGAGGAGAAGAGAACATGTTCAAGCGTCTGATCGCCGTCGCTGCCGTGGCCGCCCTGGCCGCCCCCCTGGCCCAAGCGCAAGACACGGGCGACTGGATCGTGCGCGCCCGCGCCCTGCACCTGGACTCGCGCAACAAGGACACCACGGGCCTGGACCTGAGCGTCAACAACAAGTGGTTCCCTGAAGTCGACATCACCTACTTCTTCACGCCGAACCTGGCCGCCGAGCTGGTCCTGACCTACCCGCAGAAGCACGACGTGCGCGCCGGCGGCACCGACATCGGCACCCTGAAGCACCTGCCGCCCACGCTGAGCCTGCAGTACCACTTCACCGGCCTGCAGGGCTTCCGCCCCTACGTCGGTGCCGGCATCAACTACACCCGCTTCTCCAGCGAGAAGTTCAGCCCCGCCGTCGAGGCAGCCCTGCAGCCGCGCGTCAAGAGCAGCAGCTGGGGCCTGGCCTTCGGCGCTGGCGTGGACGTGCAGGTTGGCGGCGGCTGGCTGCTCAACGTGGACGTGAAGAAGGCCCACATCCACGCCGACATCACCTCCTTCGGCGCCGACGCCGGCACGCTGAAGGTCGATCCGACCCTGTTCAGCATTGGCGTGGGCAAGCGCTTCTAAGCCGCTTCCTCACCCGGCAAGACGGCGGCCCGCGGGCCGCCGTTTTTCATGGTGGTTGCAAGCTCAATCAGCGCTTGAGGTCGGGCGCGGGATCGCCGGAGTCCGGGTTGTGCCAGGCCAGCCCGTCCTCGTTGAGGATGGCGTCCAGCGGCACGTCGTGCGGCTCGGCCTTGAGCCACGGCACCCAGCCGTGCGTGTAGGCTAGGCCCACGGTGTAGGGCCGGGGCTGCAGCGCCGCGAGCGTGCGGTCGTAGAAGCCGCCGCCATAGCCCAGGCGCACCCCACCCGGGCCGTAGCCCACGCAGGGCACCAGCAGCATCTCGGGCTGGAAGCTCTCGGTGTCCTTGGGCTTCGGGATGCCGAAGGCGTCCTCCTCCATCGGGCAGCCGGGCCACCAGACGTGGAAGCGCAGCTGCTTGGTCTCGCGGTCGATCACCGGCAGCCCGATGCGCCGCCCGGGCTCGGCCTCGCTCCAGCGGTACAGCGCGGGCAGCGCGTCGAACTCGCCCTTGATCGGCCAGTAGGCGCCGATGGCGGTTTCCTTGCGGGTCACGAGCCACACGCGCAGCACCTGCTGCAGGTACTGGGCGCGCTGCAGCCGGTCCACCAGCGACTGGCGCTCGGCCTGCAGCTGGCGGCGCAGCAGGGTCTTGTCTTTGGAAAAGTCCAACGGCGGCAGCGAGGGGGGTGAACTCATGGCATCGGCGGAGGGAGCGGACGGAAGCCGGCCATTGTGCCGGCATCAAGCTTGCAGCTGCCTTGTGGCCGCTGTGCCGCGCCCGGCCGACCCGGTACGCGACGCTCCCTCCAGGCGCCCCGCCTTCAGCCGGCCAGGCCCACGGGCAGGCCCTGCGGACGCAGCGCCGCGCGCAGCCGGCGCAGCAGCCCGGCCGCGGCCCGCGGCCGCGCGGCGGGGGCGGCCAGCAGCAGCTCGAAGCGGCTGTCGCGCCAGCCCTCGGCCACGAACTCCGCGCCCGGCGCCAGCGCCAGGCGGTCGCCGGCGCGCAGCCACAGATCCTCGCTGGCGGCGGCATCCGTCGCGGTGCGCGTCAGCCAGAGCTCGCCTTCCAGGACGCGCAGCCAGCGCGTCTGGCGCGCCGCGCCCAGATGACGCGCCTGCCGGCGCGCCAGGGTCCACACCGGCGCGGCAGCCGCGCTGGACCATTGCGTTTCGGGCATCAACACTTGCGTCTTCATGGTGGCCTCCTGGCGTCTGTCACGGCTCTACTATCGTCACGAACACACCACCGGTCCAATGAGATCTTGAAACGTCATTGATGCCTATCGCTCATGAATAGATTGCCCCATCGCCCCCTCGCCGTCGGCCCGCTGCGCGCCTTCGAGGCCGTGGCGCGCCTGCTGAGCTTCCGCGCCGCGGCGCAGGAGCTGAACCTGACGCAGTCGGCCGTGAGCCGCCAGATCCGCGCGCTGGAGGAGGAGCTGGGCGCTCAGCTGTTCGCGCGCGGCACGCGCCATGTCGAGCTCACCGGCGCGGGCATCACGCTGCAGCGCGGCGTGCTGCCGCTGCTGGAGCGGCTGGACGCGACGGTGCGCCAGATCCGCATGGCGCGCGGGCGCAAGCAGGTGAGCATCTCCACCTTCGCCTCCTTCGCCTCGATGTGGCTGCTGCCGCGGCTGGAGGCCTTCCAGCGCGAGCACCCGGACATCGACATCCGCGTCAGCGCCACCGACCACCTGGTGGACCTGGACGATCCCGAGATCGACCTGGCGCTGCGCCATGCCCGCCCCGACACGGTGCCGCCCGACGCGCAGCGGCTGTTCGGCGAGGTGATCACGCCGGTGGTCAATGCCGGGCTGCTGGCGCAGTCGCGCCAGGGGCTGGCGCCGCCGCTGGAGTCGCCCGCCGACCTGGCGCGCCACACCCTGCTGGAGGAGGACGACCGGCGCGCCTCCGCCGCCAACCTGAGCTGGCGCCACTGGCTGCGCCAGCATGGCCAGCCGCGGCTGGAGCCCGCGCGCTGGATCTACCTGAACTTCACCTACCAGCAGGTGCAGGCGGCCCTGGCCGGCCAGGGCGTGGCGCTGACGCGGCTGGCGCTGGTGCACGAGCCGCTGCAGCGCGGCGAGCTGGTGGAGCCCTTCGGCATGGCCGCTCGCCTGCCCTCGCCCTGGGCCTACTGGCTGATCCCGAGCCGCGCGGCCCAGCCGCGGCCGGAGCTGGCGCAGCTGCAGCAGTGGCTGCTGGCGCAGGCGGCCGAGTCGCGCCGCGCGCTGGGCGAGGAAGCGGCCGGCGACGCGCCGGAAGCGGCTGCAGCGCGGCATCAATTCACGCCGGCCGCGGCTTCGTGAGGGCCCGGGCGGCCGGCCGCGGGACGCAGTAGGCAGGCCGGGCGTCGGGGCTTTTTTTGCCCGCTTTGAGACGGCCCGGGCTGCGCTATCTTCGACCGGTTACCCCCTGCCCGATCTCCATGAACCGCCCTCTTCGCCTGGCCGCGCTCACGCTCGCGCTGCTGTCCGCCCTGCCCTGCACCCTGCCCGCCGCCCATGCCCAGAGCGGCGACGACATCGTGGTGGAGGCCCGCGACGCGCTGCGCAAGCGCGACCGCGTCAAGCTCGCCGCCGCCCGCAGCTTGGTCAATGCCGAGCGCCATCCGCTGGCGTCCTGGGTCGAGTACTGGGAGCTGAGCAACCGGCTGCAGCAGGCCACGACCGAGGAGGTGGAAGCCTTCTACGCGCGCTGGAGCGGCACCTACGTCGAGGACCGGCTGCGCAACGACTGGCTGCTGGAGCTGGGCAAGCGGCGCGACTGGTCCGCCTTCAGCCGCGACTACCCGCGCTTTCGCATGAACGACGACCGCGAGGTCAGCTGCTACGCGCTGCTGACCGAGCACCTGGCCGGCAAGGACGTGCGCGAGGCCGCGCGCGAGGCCTGGCTGGGGCAGCGCGACGCCGACGACGGCTGCCACCTGCTGGCCACCACGCTGGTGCGCGCGGGCGTGTTCGGCGCCGACGAGGTGTGGCAGAAGCTGCGCCTGGCCGCCGAAGGCAACCGGCCCAAGGCCGCGCGCGCCGTCGCGGCGCTGCTCAACGCGCCTGCCGCGGCGGCGGCCGTGGGCGATGTCTTCGACAGCCCCACCCGCTACCTCGTGCGCAAGGCCTCGGCGACCGACCGCACCGGCGCCGAGCTCACCGCGCTGGCGCTGGCACGCGCCGCCGCGGCCGACCCCGAAGCCGCCGCCACGCTGGCCTCGGACTGGCAGGGCCGCCTGCCGCCGCAGCTCGCCGGCTGGGTCTGGGGCCAGATCGGGTTGCAGGGGGCGCTGAAGCTGCTGCCGCAGGCCTCGGAGTGGTACTTGCGCGCCGGCGCCCTGGCCGCCGCGCCGGGGCCGAAGGTGGCCTGGTCCGAGGACATGCTGGCCTGGCAGGCGCGCGCCGCGCTGCGCGGCAGCCCGCAGCGCTGGACCCTGGTGCGCGACGCGGTGGACGCCATGCCCCCGGCGCGCCAGCGCGAGCCGGTGTGGGTGTACTGGAAGGCGCGCGCGCTGCTGGCCGAGGCCGCGCCCGGCCCCGAGGGCGACAGCGTGCGCCAGCAGGCGCAGCGGGCGCTGGCCGACATCGCCAGCGGCCTGAGCTACTACGGCAAGCTCGCCACCGAGGAGCTGGGCCGCAAGCCCGCGCTGCCGCCGGCGCCGCGGCCGCCCACCGCCGCCGAGCGCGCCGCCGCCATCGACAACCCCGGCCTCACGCGCGCGCTGCAGCTCATCGACCTGGGCCTGCGCAACGAGGGCGTGCGCGAGTGGAATTTCACCTTGCGCGGCATGGACGACCGCGCGCTGCTGGCCGCGGCGCAGCGCGCCTGCGAGCGCGAGGTCTGGGACCGCTGCATCAACACCAGCGAGCGCACGCGCGACGAGGTGGACATGGCCCAGCGCTTCCCCATGCCGCACCGCCAGGCGGTGCTGCGCGAGGCGCACGCCATCGGCATCGATCCGGCCTACGTCTACGGCCTCATCCGCCAGGAGTCGCGCTTCATCACCAACGCGCGCTCGCACGTGGGCGCCTCGGGGCTGATGCAGGTCATGCCTGACACCGCGCGCTGGACGGCCAAGAAGCTGGGCATCGACTACACGCCCGACCTGATCACCGACCGCGACACCAACCTGCGCATCGGCACCGGCTACCTCAAGCTCGTGCTCGACAGCTTCGAGGGCCACCAGGCGCTGGCCGCCGCCGCCTACAACGCCGGCCCCGGGCGCCCGCGGCGCTGGCGACAGGGCGCGACGCTGGAGGCCGCGGTGTGGGCCGAGAACATTCCCTTTACCGAGACGCGCGACTACGTGCAGAAGGTGCTGTCCAACGCCACCGACTACGCCGCGCTCATCAGCGGCCAGGCGCCGTCGATCAAGGCGCGGCTGGGCGACACCATCGGGCCGAGCGCGCCGCGCACCGCCGACGCGGAACTGCCCTGAGGCGCCGCGCGTCTACTCATTGTCACGGGAGCCCTTTGAAGGAGACCGTATGCAACGACTGCTGATCCTGGGCGGCACCGGCTTCGTCGGCCGGGCCTTGTGCGCGCAACTGGCCGAGCGCCATCCCGACACCGAGCTGCTGGTGCCGACGCGCCACACCGGGCAGCGCCGCGCGCTGCTGGCGCTGCCCGACGTGGAGCTGGCGCAGGCCGACATCCACGACGAGGCCGCGCTGGCGCGGCTGCTGCCGGGCTGCGACGCGGCCATCAACCTGGTGGGCATCCTGCACGGCGACGAGCAGCGCTTCCGCCGCGTGCACGCCGAGCTGCCGCGCAAGCTGGCGCATGCCTGCCGCGTCGCGGGCGTGCGCCGGGTACTGCATGTGAGCGCAATGGGCGCCGCACCCGACGCGCCCTCGCGCTACCTGCGCTCCAAGGCCGCCGGCGAGGCGGCGCTGCAGATCTCCGGGCTGGACGCGACCATCGTGCGCCCGTCGGTGATCTTCGGCGAGGAGGACCAGTTCCTGAACCTGTTCGCGCGGCTGCAGCGCTGGGCGCCGGTGCTGCCGCTGGCCGGCGCGCACGCGCGCTTCCAGCCGGTGTGGGTGCAGGACGTGGCGCGGGCGCTGCTCAGGAGCCTGGAAGACCCGCGCACCATCGGCCAGACCTACGAGCTGGCCGGCCCGCGCGTGTACACGCTGGCCGAGCTGGCGCGGCTGGCGGGCCAAGCCTGCGGGCACGAGCGGCCCGTCATCGCGCTGCCCGACGCGCTGGCGCGGCTGCAGGCCGGCCTGATGCATCTGCTGCCCGGCGAGCCGCTGATGTCGGGCGACAACCTGGACTCGATGAAGGTGGACAACGTGGCCAGCGGCAGGCTGCCCGGGCTGCAGGACCTGGGCATCCAGCCCACGGCGGTGGAAGCCGTGGTACCGGAGTACCTGTCGGAGCGGCACGGCTGCCTGCGCCTCAACGACTGGCGGGCGCGGGCGCGGCGCGGGTGACGCTCGGTCCGCCCTTCCCTGAAACAGCAAAGGCCGCGCAATGCGGCCTTTTTCATGTCACACCCGGTGGCTCACTTCGCCTTCTTCACCGGCCGCGTCCACCCCGGCAGCGTGAGCTGCTTGGCGCGCGCCACGGTGAGCTGGCCGGCCGGGGCGTCCTTGGCGATGGTGGAGCCGCCGCCGATGGTCGCGCCCGCACCCAGCGTCACCGGTGCCACCAGCACGCAGTTGGAGCCCACGTGCACGTCGTCGCCGATGACGGTGCGGTGCTTGTTGGCGCCGTCGTAGTTGGCGGTGATGGAACCGGCGCCGTAGTTGACGCGCTCGCCCACGGTGGCGTCGCCCAGGTAGGCCAGGTGGTTGGCCTTGGCGCCGCGCGCCAGCGTGGAGTTCTTGACCTCCACGAAGTTGCCGATGTGCACCTCGTCGCCCAGCTGCGCGCCCGGGCGCAGCCGCGCGAAGGGGCCGATCTGCGCGCCGGCGCCGACCTGCGCGCCGTCGATGTGCGTGAAGGCCGCCAGCTGCGTGCCGGCGTCGATGCGCGCGTCGCGGATCACGCAGTACGGGCCCACGCGCACGCCGTCACCCAGCGTCACCTCGCCCTCGAACACGCAGCCGACGTCGATGTCCACGTCCTGCCCGCAGCCCAGCCGGCCGCGCAGGTCGAAGCGCGCCGGATCGGCCAGCCGCACGCCGGCTTCCATCAGCGCCTCGGCCTGCTGGCGCTGGAAGCGGCGCTCCAGGTCGGCGAGCTGCAGCGGGCTGTTGACGCCCAGCACCTCGGTCTCGCTGGCGGCCTGCGCCGCCACCACCGGCACGCCCTCGGCCACGGCCATGGCGACGATGTCGGTGAGGTAGTACTCGCCCTGGGCGTTGTCGTTGTCGAGCCGGGACACCCAGCGCTGCAGCAGCGCCGTGGGCGCGGCCATCATGCCGGTGTAGACCTCGCGGATCTGGCGCTGCGCGGGGCTGGCGTCCTTGTGCTCGACGATGGCGCGCACCTGCTCGCCCTCGCGCACGATGCGGCCGTAGCCGGTGGCGTCGGCCAGCTCGATGGTCAGCAGCGCCAGGCGCTGCCCGCCGCAGGCCTGCACCAGCGCCTGCGCCGTCTCGGCGCGGATCAGCGGCACGTCGCCGTTGAGGATCAGCGTGGTGTCCAGCGCCGTGTCCAGCGCGGGCGAGACCTGCTGGATGGCATGCCCCGTGCCAAGCTGGGGTTGCTGGCGCACGAACTGCAGCCCGGGCGCGGTGACGGCGGCCTCCACGGCCTCGGCGCCATGGCCGGTGATGACGACGGTGCGCTGCTGCGGACCCAGCGCCGACACGGTGGAGAGCACGTGCTGCAGCAGGCTGCGGCCCGCCAGTTTGTGCAGCACCTTGGGAAGCGCGGATTTCATGCGGGTGCCTTTGCCCGCGGCCATGATGACGACGTTCGATGCCATGAAAGAGTCCTTGCGAGGGTGGCGAATTATCGGGTTGGCCTTGCTGGTGCTCGCGCTGGCGGGCTGTACGGCCTTGCGCCTGGTCTACAAGCAGGCGGATGAGCTGCTGTACTGGTGGGCCGACGGCTACGCCGACTTCACCGACGCCCAGGCCCCGCGCGTGCGCGCCGCCATCGGCGAGTGGTTCGCCTGGCACCGCCGCAGCCAGCTGCCCGTCTACGCCACGCGGCTGGCGCAGATGCAGTCGCAGGTGCAGGCCGACACCACGCCGGCGGCGGTGTGCGCGCTGCGCGACGAGGTCCAGGGCTGGTTCGATGTCGCCTTCGAGCAGGGACTGCCCTCGCTCGCGGCGCTGGCGCCGACGCTGGAGGCCGATCAGCTCAAGAGCATCCGCAAGCGCTTCGACAAGCTCAACCGCGACTACCGCCACGACTTCGTGCAGCCCGACGCGGCCGGGCGCCGGGAAGCGCTGCTCAAGCGCACGCTGGAGCGCGCCGAGCGGCTGTACGGCCGCTTCGACCGCGCGCAGCGTGAGCGCATCGCGCAGCTGATCGCGGCCTCGCCCTTCGACGCCGAGACCTCGATGGAGCTACGGCTGTCACGCCAGCAGGACGTGCTGCAGACCCTGCGCGGCCTGCACGGCGCCGCGCCGGCGCAGGCTCAGGCCGCCTTGAGCGCGCTGGCCCGGCGCGTCGAGCACCCGCCCAAGGAGGCCGAGCGCCGCTACCAGCAGGCGCTGGCCGAATTCAATTGCGGCCTCACGGCGCAGATCCACAACCTGAGCACGCCCGAGCAGCGCCGCGCCGCGCGCGAGCGGCTGCATGGGTGGGAGCTGGACCTGAAGGCGCTGGCGGGACCGGGGAACGGGTGAGGCCTGCCGCTCGGGCCGCGCTCAGTGCGCCGTCGCCGCCGGCGTGGCCGGCGCCGCGGCCGCCGCGTTCTCATCCAGCGGCACGTTCACGCGCCGCGGCGTGGGGTTGCCCTGCGGGAAGTCCTGCAGCGCGGCGCGGAACATGGCGCCGAACAGCGCCGTGCCGCCGGAGAGCGCGCCGTCGCTGCGGGCATGGCCCTCGTACAGCACCTGGCCGCCGTTGCGGTCGCGGATGAGCACGCCCACCTCGCGCTCGTACCAGGGCGAGCTCATGGGCGGCCCCCACCAGCCCGGCCCCCAGGGGCTGGCCCAGTAGGGATAGCGGTAGTAGCCCGGCCAGCCCCAGCCCGGCCCCCAGGGCCCGCCCCAGGGGCCCCAGCCGTAGTCCAGCCGCTCGTAGCGCGTGTTGCGCAGGCTGACCTGCACGCTCACGCCGGCCTGCGCCGGATCGGCCGCGGGCGTGAAGCCCACCGCCGCCAGCGCCGGCCGCGCCGCGTCCTCCAGTTGTTGCTGCAAGGTCAGCTCGGCCTGCTGCGAGGGCAGCCGCTCGAAGACGTAGCTGCCCGGCGTGCGCCCTGCCGGCCAGGCGCCGTAGGCCACCACGTCCGAGGACACCTGGTTCAACGCGGCACAGCCGCCCAGCAGCGTGGCGGCGGCCAGGGCAAGGGGCAGACGACGCATGGACATGACAGCTCCCGTGACGAAGGGCAGCGGCAAGCCCCGTGCCCCGAGCGTGGCCCTTTGGCCTACTTGTCCAGCTGCAGCTGCACCACGTTCTGCGCCGGCGGCTCGTCGTCGTGGTCGAAGGCCTTGTCGCCGTCCGGATCGGGCACGCCCGTGGCCTTCAGGCCGGTGAAGTCGTAGAGGCGCTTGTCCATCATGTGCGAGGGCACGATGTTGCCCATCGCGGTGAACATGTTGTCGATGCGGCCGGGGAAGCGCTTGTCCCAGTCGCGCAGCATCTGCTTGATCTGCACGCGCTGCAGGTTCTCCTGGCTGCCGCACAGGGTGCAGGGAATGATCGGGTAATGCCGGTGCGCGGCCCAGCGCTCGATGTCGGTCTCGGCCGCGTAGGCCAGCGGGCGGATGACGACGTTGCGGCCGTCGTCGCTCACCAGCTTGGGCGGCATGCCCTTCATGCGGCTGCCGAAGAACATGTTCATGAACAGCGTCTGCAGCATGTCGTCGCGGTGGTGGCCCAGCGCGATCTTGGTCGCCCCCAGCTCGCCGGCGACGCGGTACAGGATGCCCCGGCGCAGCCGCGAGCACAGGCTGCACATCGTCTTGCCTTCCGGGATGTGCTTCTTGACGATGCTGTAGGTGTCCTGGTTCTCGATGTGGAACGGGATGCCCAGGCCCTTGAGGTACTCGGGCAGCACATGCTCGGGGAAGCCCGGCTGCTTCTGGTCCAGGTTGACGGCCACCAGCTCGAACTTGATGGGCGCGCGCTGGCGCAGGTTCATCAGGATGTCGAGCAGCGTGTAGCTGTCCTTGCCGCCGGAGAGGCAGACCATGACGCGGTCGCCGTCCTCGATCATGTTGAAGTCGGCAATGGCCTGGCCGACCTGGCGGTGCAACCGCTTGCTGAGCTTGTTGATCTCGAAGGCGGCGCGCTTCTCGGCGCGGCGCGCTTCCTCGTCATCCAGCGCCGGGCTGGTTTCGGGATTGATGGTGGGCATGCTGCTCATGGCTCAGGCGCTTTGCTGCTCGTCGTTCTTGAGGCCGAAGACCTCGACGCCCACGGCTTCGCAGTCGGGGTACACGTCGGGCTTCTCGGTGGAGACGCGCGCGGCCATCACGCGCGGATGCGCCAGCATCAGCGCCAGCACGTCGTCGCACAGCGTTTCCTGCAGGTGGATGTGGCCGCGCGACACGCGCTCGGCGATGGTGCGGCGGATGAAGTCGTAGTCCACCACCTCGTGCAGCTCGTCGGCCTTCGGGGTGGACAGCGCCAGCGGGATGTAGAGCTCGACGTTGATCAGCACCCGCTGCTCGCCCTTCTTTTCGAAGTCGTGCACGCCGATGTTGATCCACACCTCGTAGTTGCGCAGGAACAGCCGCCGGCACGACATCAGGCTGGGGTGGGATAGCAGGCTTTGCATTTCAATCGGAATCCTTGGGCGCGAGAAAAAGCACGTCGCGCGCCTGGCGTGCCAGGTGTTGGCCGCCATCCACCAGCAGCGTGGTGCCGGTGATGGCGGGCGATTCGAGGACGAAGCGCACGGCGCGCGCCACGTCCTCGGCCGTGGAGGAACGGCCCAGCGGCGTCATGGCATGCGCGGCGGCGAACTGCCGCTCGTCCATCGGGCCCGAGGGCAGCGTGACGCCCGGCGCCACGCCCGCCACGCGCAGCCGCGGCGCCAGGGCCTGCGCCAGCAGCGTGGTGGCCGCCTCCAGCGCCGCTTTGGACAGGGTGTAGGACAGGTGGTCCGGGTTCGGGTTCCACAGCTTCTGGTCCAGCAGGTTCACTACGCAGCCCTGCGCCGCGTCGCCGCGGGCCAGCAGATGCGCATGCAGCGCCTGCGCCAGCAGCACCGGGGCGGCGGTGTTGGCGCGCCAGTGGCGCTCCATGGCCGCGTGGCCGAAGTTCTCGACCGTGTCGTGCTCGAACAGCGAGGCGTTGTTCACGACCGCGTCAAGCCGGGCCAAGCGCTCCACCACGGCCGGCACCAGGGCGCGCGTGGCGGCCTCGTCGGCCAGGTCGGCACTGAAGATCTCGGCGCGGGCCAGGTCGCGGATCGCCTGCGCGGTGTCGCGGGCCTCGTCCTGCGAGCCGCGGCAGTGCAGCGCGATGTCCCAGCCGTGCGCGGCCAGCTCGAGCGCGATGGCGCGCCCGATGCGCCGGGCGCTGCCAGTGACCAGCACGACGGGTCGCTGGACCATGATTCCTACAATCCCTGCATGCAAAAAGACGAACCCGCCAGTGTATCGGCCGCGCTGGCCCACCGATTGCGCCAGGACATCGCCGCGGCCGGCGGCTGGTGGCCTTTCGACCGCTTCATGGCCGCCGCGCTGTACACGCCGGGCCTGGGCTACTACGCGCACGGCGGCGTGAAGTTCGGCGCGCTGCCCGAAGGCGGCAGCGACTTCATCACCGCGCCCGAGCTCAGCCCGCTGTTCGGCCGAGCCATCGCGGTACAGGTGGCGCAGGTGCTCGATGCCACCGGGCTGGACGAGGTGGTCGAGTTCGGCGCCGGCACCGGCGCGCTGGCGCAGCAGCTGCTCGAAGCCCTGGGCGAGCGCTGCCGCCGCTACACCATCGTCGAGCTCTCGGCCTCGCTGCGGCAGCGCCAGCAGCAGCGGCTGGCCGGCTTCGGCGAGCGCGTGCGCTGGATCGACGCGCTGCCCGACGCCATTGAAGGCGTGGTGGTGGGCAACGAGGTGCTGGACGCCATGCCGGTGCAGCTGCTGCACTGGGACGGCGCGCAGTGGCTGGAGCGCGGCGTGGCGCTGGACGAGTGGAAGTTCGTCTTCGCCGACCGCCCGACCGACTTGCGCCCGCCGGTGGAAACGCCGTTCCTGCCGGGCACCGTGACCGAGATCCACCCGCAAGCGCGCGCCTTCGTCACGACGCTGGCCGAGAAGCTGCGGCGCGGTGCGGCCTTTTTCATCGACTACGGCTTCCCGGAGGCCGAGTACTACCACCTGCAGCGCCACGGCGGCACGCTGATGTGCCACCGCGCGCACCAGGCCGACACCGACCCGCTCTCGGACGTGGGCCTCAAGGACATCACCGCGCACGTGGACTTCACCGGCATCGCGCTGGCCGGCCAGGACGCCGGGCTGGACGTGCTGGGCTACACCTCGCAGGCGCATTTCCTCATGAACTGCGGCCTGCCCGCGCTGTTGGCCGAGGCCGACATCCGCCAGCGCGCCGCCGGCCAGAAGCTGATGCAGGAGCACGAGATGGGCGAGCTGTTCAAGGTCATCGGCTTCGGCCGCGGCCTGCCCGAGGGCTTCGACCCCATCGGCTTCGCGCACGGGGACCGCAGCCACCGGCTGTGAGCCCGGGTACCCGTTCGATGCGCTGGCTCCTCGTCTTCCTCCTGGCCTCGCTGATCTTCAGCGGCCTCAACCAGTGGCTGCGCAAGATCGGCCTGGGCCGGCTGCCGGGCGACTTCTCGTTCCGCTGGCGCGGGCGCGAGTTCCACGTGCCGCTGGCCAGCAGCCTGGTGCTGAGCCTGATCGCGGGGCTGATCGGGATGCTGCTGTAGCGGCCCACCAGGGCCGCCGCCGGCCGGCCCGCGGTGGCGCGCCTCGTGACTTTGGTCGTTGCGCGCTTGACCAATCCGATTGTGGCCTTGCGTTGACACCCCCCTGCCGGTGTCCAACGATGGCGCCCCCGAACACCGGGCGGTGTCCGGGTCTTTCATTCCATGGGGTAGATGACTTGCGCAGTCGTTTTCGGGCGCGAGACAGGGCCTTTGAATGACGGCTGCGCCGGTCGAGTGGAGAGGAGATCGCGATGTCGAACATCGATGTGAAGAGTCTCGCTCAGGCCATCGCCACGCAGGGCGCGGGCTGGCAGGCCGGCGAAACCAGCATGACGGCCCTCAGCGACGACGCACGCCGCGCGCGGCTGGGCTTCGTGCCGCCGCCGGATGCGCCCTCCCTGGAGGACCTCGACCGGCAGCTGCGCTCGGGCCAGCGCTCCCATGAGCCCTTCATCGCGGCGGCGGCCATCGGCGCCCCCTCCGCCTACGACCTGCGCAACGTCGGCGGCCGCAACTACGTCACGGCGGTGCGCGACCAGGGCGGCTGCGGCTCGTGCGTGTCCTTCGGCACTTGCGCGGTGATCGAGTCCACGCTCAGGGTGGCGGCCGGCGACCCGGCGCTGGACGTGGACCTCTCGGAAGCCCAGCTGTTCTATTGCTACGCCCGCGCGCAGGGCCGCAACTGCGCCAACGGCTGGTGGCCCGACGCCGCGCTGGACGCCTGCCGCCAGGGGCTGGCCTTCGAGCAGAGCTACCCGTACACGGCCGGCGACCAGAACTGCTCCAACCTCGATCCCGGCTGGCGCTCGCGCTACGCCAAGATCACCGGGCGGCAGGCGCTGTCGGGCGCGGCGATCAAGGAGTGGATCGCCACCCGCGGCCCGGTGACCGGCTGCTTCCTGGTCTACGACGACTTCTTCGCCTACCGCAGCGGGGTCTACCGCCATGTGTCGGGCGGCCTGGCCGGCGGGCACTGCGTGGCCATCATCGGCTACGACGATGCGCAGAGCTGCTGGATCTGCAAGAACAGCTGGGGCCCGGGCTGGGGCGACGGCGGCTTCTTCCGCATCGCCTACGGCGAGTGCGGCATCGACACCAGCTACGGGCCCTACGGCGCCGTGGGTGCATCCATCGAGCAGCAAGGGGCATGGTCCGGCTGGGCGTCCGAAGGCGGCGTGCTGACCTCCGACATCGCCGTGGACAACAACGCCGACGGCCGCCTGGAGGTGTTCGTGCGCGGCACCGACGGCGCCGTGTGGCACAAGTGGCAGGTCGCGCCCAACAGCGGCTGGTCGGGCTGGGCCTCCGAGGGCGGCGTGATCACCTCCAACATCGCCGTGGGCCGCAATGCCGACGGCCGCCTGGAAGTGTTCGTGCGCGGCACCGACAACGCGCTGTGGCACAAGTGGCAGGTCGCGCCCAACAGCACCTGGTCCGGCTGGGCCTCCGAAGGCGGCGTGCTCACCAGCAACATCACCGTGGACCGCAATGCCGACGGGCGCCTGGAAGCCTTCGTGCGCGGCACCGACGGCGCCCTGTGGCACAAGTGGCAGGTCGCGCCCAACGGCACCTGGTCGGGCTGGGCCTCCGAAGGCGGCGTGCTCACTTCCGACATCGCCGTGGGCCGCAATGCCGACGGGCGCCTGGAATTGTTCGTGCGCGGCACCGACAACGCGCTGTGGCACAAGTGGCAAGTCGCGCCCAACGGCACCTGGTCGGGCTGGGCCTCCGAGGGCGGCGTGTTGACCTCGGGCATCGCCGTGGGCCGCAATGCCGATGGGCGGCTGGAGGTGTTCGTGCGCGGCACCGACGGCGCCCTGTGGCACAAGTGGCAGGTCGCGCCCAACGGCACCTGGTCGGGCTGGGCCTCCGAAGGCGGCGTGCTCACCAGCAGCATCGCCCTGGGCCGCAGCCCCAACGGCCGCCTGGAAGCCTTCGTGCGCGGTACCGACAACGCGATGTGGCACAAGTGGCAGGTCGCACCCAACGACGGCTGGTCCGGCTGGGCCTCCGAAGGCGGCGTGCTCACCAGCAACATCGCCATCGGCACCAATGCCGACGGACGCCTGGAGGCCTTCGTGCGCGGCACCGACAACGCGCTGTGGCACAACTGGCAGACGCAGGTCTTCGCCGCGGCACCCGCCGAACAGGCGCCGGCCGCCGAGCCGGTCACGGCCACCGAACCGGCCGCGGCATCGGCCAAGGCCAAGGCCGCCGAGCCGGCGCCCATGTGAAGAGCAGGAGGACTCGCCATGACGACTTCATTAATGCAAGCCCAGCCCGGCAGCGGCAACTCCGACATGCCGCGCGGCGACATGCGCTCGGCGGCCTCCGCCGGCATGCCCCGGGGCGAGATGAACGCCGCGCCGCCGTCCAGCGCCGGCATGCCGGCCGGCACCATGCCCTCGGCGCCCGTTTCCACGAGCCAGCCCGCTGCAGGCATGCCGGCAACCGCGGACCGGGGCGGCGGCATGCCGAGCGGCGCGATGGTCGAGGCCGGACAGGGCATGCCCACCGGCGCCATGCGCCCGGCCTCGGACAGCTCGGAAGCCTGGAACATGGACGTCGTTTCCACTTCGTCCTGCGGCTGCAGCTGAGCGAGAGGACGGCCGTGCCGATCGAGATCAGCGCCCAGGACCCAGGGGCCTCGCACACGCTGGCCCTGGGCGACGAGCTGAGCCTGCACCTGGACGAGAACCCCACCACCGGCTACCGGTGGCAGTTCACCCAGTCGGGCGCCGGCGAGCTCGCCCTGGTGGATGACCGCTTCGTCACCGGCTCCGCCGCCCCGGCGCCCGGCGCGGGCGGCCAGCGTGTGCTTCGCTTCGTGGCCCGCAAACCCGGCGAGGTGCGGCTGGAGGTCGCCAACCGGCGCGCCTGGGAGCCCGCGGACTCCGCGCTGGAGCGGCGGGTGTACGCCATCCTCATCCGTTGAGCGCGCACCGGCGCGGCCACCGTGCCGCGCCGATGCCTGTGCTCAGGCGTAGACGTCGGGGTTGTTGATGGCCCGCAGCTTGTCCGCGTGGCAATAGAAGATCCAGCCCTGATAGCGCACGTCGTAGTAGGTCTCCCGGGCGCCGGCCTGGACCCGGTGGTACGGACCCGCCATCACCTCGACGATCTTGCCCACGGCGCGGCTCGCGGCTGGACTGGCGCGGCAACTGGGCACGACGTAGCAGAACGTTCCTTGCTTCAACATAGCCCGACACTTCCAGCAATGGCTTCTGGACAGGGCAGCAGGCTGCCCCCTTGATGCCTTGACCCACAGCAAGGCATGTGCCGCCGCTGCAGCGGCGGCTGCGACCGGCTCAGCC
The DNA here is from genome assembly GCF_012927045.1 of Azohydromonas caseinilytica. Lineage (GTDB taxonomy): Bacteria > Pseudomonadota > Gammaproteobacteria > Burkholderiales > Burkholderiaceae_C > Azohydromonas > Azohydromonas caseinilytica. The sequence continues at coordinate 304,106 of NZ_JABBFW010000001.1, forward strand.
GACTTGGCGCGCCGCCGCCAGCCCCGCCTCGATCGCCTCCACCCGCGCGCGCTGCACCGCCTCGCCGATGGCCGGCCCGGTGAGCCCGCGCGCCAGTGCCTGCGACGACACCGCGCGCGTGTCGATGCCGCGCGCCCAGCGCAGCACCGCCTGCAGGCGCCGGCGCGGCGGGTAGTCGGCGTCCTCCCTGCCGGCGCGACCGCGCGCATCGCACTCGCAGGCCAGCAGCAGCTGCTCGAAGCGCTCCGGGCGGCGCAGCGCGTCGCAGCGCTCCAGCAGCCGCAGCAGCGCCTTGGCGCCGAACTCCCCACTGCGGTGCACGTTGCCGTGCTCGCGCGCCACCACCTCGGCCAGATGCGCACAGTCGTTGGGCACCTTCAGGCGCTCGCACACGCCCTGGAGCAGCTTCACGCTGCGGCCTTCGTGGCCCAGGTGGCGCGGCAGCACCTCGGCCGGCGTCTCGCCCTTGCCCAGGTCGTGGCCCAGGCAGGCAAAGCGCACCGGCAGCGGCGCTTGCAGCCGCGCCGCGCAATCCAGCACCAGCATCAGGTGCACGCCGGTGTCGATCTCCGGGTGGTGCGCCTCGGGCTGCGGCACACCCCAGAGCCGGTCCACCTCGGGCAGCAGCACCGCCAGCGCGCCGCTGTCGCGCAGCAGCTCGAACATGCGCGAGGGTTTTACTTCCATCAGCCCGCGCGCGAACTCCTGCCACACGCGCTCGGGCACCAGGTGGTCCACCTCGCCCTCGGCCACCATGTGCCGCATCAGCGCCAGCGTCTCGGGGGCGACGGAGAAGTCGGTGAAGCGCGCGGCGAAGCGCGCCACGCGCAGCACCCGCACCGGGTCCTCGGTGAAGGCCGGGCTGACATGGCGCAGCACGCGCTGGCGCAGGTCGCGCTCGCCGCCCCAGGGATCGACCAGCGTGCCGTCCTCGCGCATGGCCATGGCGTTGATGGTGAGATCCCGGCGCCGCAGGTCGTCCTCCAGCGTCACGTCCGGCGCCGCGTACACCGTGAAGCCGCGGTAGCCGCGCCCGCTCTTGCGCTCGGTGCGGGCCAGCGCGTGCTCCTCGCCGGTATCCGGATGCAAGAACACCGGGAAATCCGCACCGACGGGACGAAAGCCCGCGTCGAGCATCTGCTGCGGCGTGGCGCCGACCACCACCCAGTCGGTATCGGTATGGGGCAGGCCCAGCAGGCGGTCACGCACGGCGCCGCCGACGATGAAACGTTGCATGCGGCGCAGTCTACGCAGCGCCTTCCGCCCCGCCGGCCAGCGGGGCCGCCGCCCCAAGATCCATGGAAGCTTTGCGCAGAAGCGTCAACGTCTTGTGACAGGCGGCCTTGGAGCGCGGGGTGTCGGGTCGGGCCGGGGGATCAGTAAATACCCGAACGCACGATGGACCGATTTTTTGCTGTCGCAAGAACGGCCCGCCGGAGCCCATCACGTCCTGCGCCGCAGCCCCCTCGCCGGCGGCGTTTTCGGATGCATGCACAGGTGCCCCCCTGCAGGAGAGTTGGCATGAGATCGAAGTTCCTGGTCCTGGCCGGTGTGCTGGCCGGTGTCGCTACCCTTGGGTCGGCTTCCGTCCTGGCTGCCCCGGCGTCGCCGGCGGCCGTCCCCGCACCTGCCGCCACACCGGCCGCCATGCCGGCGGTGGCGCCACGCGACGATGGCGTGGAGGCCGGCGTGGCAGTCCAACCCACGGTCGCCTCCGCCACCATCGCGCCGGCCCAGCCCCCTACACCCGAGCCGACGCAAAGCGCCTTCCCCACCTCTGAAACCCTGCTGGTGCTTGCCGGCCTGCTGGCCGTGGGCATCATCGTGCGGCGGCGCAACTGAACCCGGCGCGCCGACTCACTTCCATCCCAGCGACGGGCCCACGGGCCCGTTTCCTTTTCCCGGCGCGGCTCAGGCCGCCGCGGTGCCCGGCTCCACGAGCGAGGCAGCCAGGCACAGGTCGTCCCAGGCGCGGGCCTTGTCCACCGGGTTGCGCAGCAGGTAGGCCGGGTGATAGGTCACCACCAGCGGGATGCCCTGGTAGCGGTGCACCTGGCCGCGCAATTTGCCGATGGGCAGCGTGCTGCGCAGCAGCGACTGCACCGCGAAGCGCCCCATGGCCAGGATGACACGCGGCTGCACCAGCGCGAGCTGGCGCTGCAGGTAGGGCTCGCACTGCGCCAGCTCCTCCGGCGCCGGGTTGCGGTTGCGCGGCGGGCGGCACTTGAGGGTGTTGGCGATGAACACTTGGCGCTCGGCCGGCGCGGCCTCGCGGGTGAGGCCCAGCGCCGCCAGCATCGCGTCCAGCAGCTGCCCGGCCGGGCCGACGAAGGGCTCGCCGCGCAGGTCCTCCTGCTCGCCCGGCGCCTCGCCCACGATCATCCAGTGCGCCCGCTCGTTGCCGACGCCGAACACCGTGTGCCTGCGGCTGTTGCACAGCGCGCAGGCGCGGCAGTTCTCGACCGCCGAGCGCAGCGCCGGCCAGTCCAGCGCCGCGACCTCGCCGCCGCCGAAGGGCAGGCCCGGCGCCACGTCGATGGGGCCGTCCACGCGCTGCGCCACGGCGGGCGCGGACGCGGCACTGGCCGTGCCGGCGCCCGCGGCCCGGGGCAGCGGGCGCTGCGCCACCGCGGTACCCACCGAGGGCGCGGCCGTGACTGCGCGATAGGCCGGCGTGGCCGGGATTTCAGCTTGGGCCGCCTCGGCCGCGGCGGGCTCCGGCGTCGGCACCGCATCGGCCCCGACCGGCGGCTGCCACAGCCGGATGCCCATCCACTCCAGCATCTGCAGCTGGCGTTCGCTGTAGGCCATGGCTTCAGCCCTCGTCCGGCGCGACGACCAGGCTCATCAGCAGCGCGTCCTCGCGCCGCCCGCCCTGCGCCGGGTAGTAGCCGCGGCGCCGCCCCACCAGGGCGAAGCCGTAGCGCTCATAGAGTTCGCGCGCGCCGGTGTTGCTCTCGCGCACCTCCAGCCAGAGGCTGCCCAGCTCCACCTGGCGGCAGTGCGCCGCCAGCGCGTCCAGCATGAAGCGGGCATAGCCGCGCCGGCGCGCCGCCGGGGCCACGGTGATGTTGAGCAGGTGCATCTCGTCGAAGCCGGCCATGGCGACGTAGTAGCCCACCGGCACGCCGCCCGGCGTCTCGCGCAGCAGCTGCGCCGGGTAGCCGGCGTGCAGCGAGTCGATGAAATTGCCGCGGGTCCAGGGGAACTCGTAGCTGGCCTGCTCCAGCGCCATCACGGCGTCCAGGTGGGCCACGCGCATGGGCTCCAGCACCGGCGCGCCCGTGCCGCCGAAGGGCAGCGGCTGCGGCGCGGCGCTCACGGCGTCGCTCCCGCGGCGGCGCGCGCCGCCTCGCGCTCGGCCGTGGTCTGCGCCACCTTGTCGCGCAGGTACAGCGGCAGCGCCTGCGCCGCATCCAGCGCCTCGCCGCGGGCCCAGGCCTGCTGCGCCAGCCGCAGCAGCGCGCCGGCCCGGTCCCGGGCCTGCGGCAGGCGCAGCGCCGCCGCGGCGGGCGCCGGCAGCAGGTCCAGGCCCGAGCCGGCCAGCACCGGCGCATCGGCGTCCCAGGCCCCAGGGGCGTACAGCGCGGGAGCCTGCAGCGTCTGCCAGGCCTGGCCGCTCCAGCGGTAGCGGGCGGCGTAGAGCTCGTTCATGCGCGCGTCCATGGCCACGCCGACCTCGAAGCCGTCGCCGCCGTCGCACTGCGCGCGGGCGTCCTCGGCCACGATCAGCAGGCTGTCCAGCGCCAGCACCGGCTTGCCGGCGCCGAAGGCCAGGCCCTGCGCCACGGCGCAGGCGGTGCGCAGCCCGGTGAAGGCGCCGGGACCGTGGGCAAAGGCGACGGCGTCCAGCGCCTGCAGGGTGAGACCCGCCTGCCGCAGCAGCCCCAGGGCCGCGGGCAGGACGCGGCGCGAGGATTCGGCGCCGCCGGCCTCGTCCAGCGTCAGCGCGCCCCCGGGGCCGGCCAGGGCCAGCACCAGGCGCTCGGTGGAACAGTCCACCGCCAGTAGTCGAGCGTTCATGCGCGCGGCTCCCGGGCCAGGCAGTGGCGAAGGCAGGCCCACGGCGGGGACAGAAAAACCAGGGCATCCATCGCTGCGGATTATCCGGCAGGGCCATCCCCCGCCCGGGGGCCCGGCTACGATCGCCCCGCCATGCCATCGCGCCGTCACTTCCTTTCCTCCCTGCTGGCCCTTCCCTTCGGATTCGGAGCCTGCGCCCAGACCGCCCCTCTTCCCCCCACGTCCTGGCCGCCGCCGGACGCCCCCGCCGCCGGCCCTTTGCCGCCCGCCGTGGCCCAGGCGCTGCAACAGGCGAACCTGCCGCCGCAGGCGCTGGCGGTGCTGGTGCAGGACCTGCAAGGCAACACGACGCGGCTGAGCCTCAATGCCGCCGCGCCCATGAACCCGGCCTCGGTGATGAAGCTCGCCACCACCGCCGCGGCGCTGGACCTGCTGGGCCCGGCCTGGAGCTGGCGCACGCCGGTGTGGGTGCAGGGCAGCGTCGAGCGCGGCCGGCTGCGCGGCTCGGTCGTGATCCAGGGCCGGGGCGACCCCAAGCTCACCCAGGAGCGGCTGTACCTGCTGATGCGGCGGCTGCGCGCCTGGGGCATCGACGAGATCGACGGCGACTTCGTGCTGGACCGCAGCGCGTTCGAGCCCGCCGCCGGCGCGCCCGGCGACTTCGACGGCGAGGCGCTGCGCCCCTACAACGTGCTGCCCGACGCGCTGCTGCTCAACCTGCGCGCGCTGACGCTGAGCTTCATGCCCGATGCCGCGCGCGGCGTGGCGCGCGTGGGGCTGGAGCCGCCGCTGGACGGCGTGCAGCTGGACACCCGGGTGCCCCTGTCCAACGGCCCCTGCGGCGACTGGCGCGGCACGCTCAAGGCCGACTTCAACGACCCGGCCCGGCTGCACCTGGCCGGCCGCTACCCGCTGTCCTGCGGCGAGCGCTTCTGGCCCGTGGCCTACGCCGACCCGGCCGCCTTCGACGCGCGGCTGCTGCAGGCGCTGTGGCAGGAGGCCGGCGGCCGGCTGCGCGGCGGCGTGCGCGAGGGCCGCGCGCCCGGCGACGCGGCGCCGACCTTCGAGCTGGGCTCGCCGCCGCTGGCCGAGGTGGTGCGCGACATCAACAAGTTCAGCAACAACGTGATGGCGCAGCAGCTGTTTCTGACGCTGGCGCTGGAGCAGCAGGGGCTGGGCAGCACGGCGGGCGCGCGCACCGTGCTTTCGGGCTGGCTGCAGCGGCGCCTGGGCGCCGCGGCGGTGGACGGCGCCGTCATCGACAACGGCTCGGGCCTGTCGCGCCAGACCCGGCTGAGCGCGGCGCTGCTGGGCCGGCTGCTGCAGGCGGCCTGGGCCGCGCCGTGGATGCCGGAGTTCATGGCCTCGCTGCCGATCCAGGGCCTGGACGGCACGCTGCGCCGCTGGGCCGGCGAGCCCGGGCGAGCCCACCTCAAGACCGGCTCACTGCGCGATGTTTCGGCGGTGGCGGGCTACGTGCTGGGCCGCAGCGGGCGCCGCCATGCGCTGGTGGCCCTGGTCAACCACCCGCAGGCTGCGGCGGCGCGGCCGGTGCTGGACGCGCTGCTGCAGTGGACGCTGGAGGATTGAGCGCCGGCCGCGCTGGATTGTTTCCTCAGAAGTGACCCTGAAGTCACTCGAAGGCTCGCAGTGACAGAACCGTCGCCTGGGAGTTGACGGTCTTGGACAGCCAAGTCATGGGAAGCGGCTCTCATGTCCCGGCGTTTCGGGCATGAGAGCCGGCTTCGTTCAGCCTCAGAACGGCAGGCCGCTCTCGCCGGCCATCGAGATGGCGCGCTGGCCGAGCTGGTACTGGAACTGGTAGCCCGGACGCGTCGGGTCGGCCCAGACCCAGTCGTTCACGTTGGCATTCGCGTTGAGCGTGCCGGTCGTGCACTGCAGCAACTCGGTGCCGCTTTGCTGGCAGACCGGCGTGGCATTGCGCTCGCGGGTGCCGGCGTCATTGCTCTCGGCAATCGCCTTGATCCAGGAGGTGCCGACCTGGATCAGGCCGTAGTCCTTGCCGGTGAGGCCGTAGAAGGCCAGGCCCTTGCTGGCGCCCTCGCCGGTGCCACCGCTTTGCAGCGCGTCATTGAAAGCCGTAGTCAGCACCTGCAGCCTGCGCGGCGCATCACCGCCCTCGCTGACGGCGTAAGGCGACGCCCCCATGTAGGGAACGGTGGCGATGAGCACGGCCGGGCCGGCCTTCACCAGGCGATTGACCTGCGCCGCCAGCACCTCGGCCCGGGCCTTGATGAGGCCCACGGCCGCGGCCTCGTCCACGGCCCCGGCCTTCCAGCCCTGGTAGACCTCCAGCACGTCATAGGTCCCCACCAGGATGGTGACGAGGTCCTTTTCGACGGGGGCGTCGCCGGACAGGAAGCGCGACACCTGCGCCTGCACATCCGCCACCTTGGCGCCATAGGCGGCGCGGCTGACGGCCTTGCCCGCACCCGTGCCCGGGCATTCCGCGAAGCTCATGCCGAAATGGCTGGCCAGCTGCTGCGTCCACAGCGGGTAGGTGCCGCAGACGGGATTGCCGGCGGCGTCCAGCTCGTTGACGCCGTAGCGGCGCCCGCTGCTGTCCAGCAGGCTGAGCTCGTCGCCGAAGGCGACGATGCGCTGGGGCTCGAAGGGCTCGGCGCGGTCGCCGCCGCCGCAGGCACCCAGCACCGCCGCGGCGCACAGCGCCAGGGCCGCGCGCCGCACGCGGCGCGGAAACAGTCGATTCAGGCTCATGAGTTCTCCACAGGGCGGCCGCTGTGGCCGCCGGCTTCAGATTCAGGCGGCCGCTGCGGCACGCTGCAGCCGGTCGCGCACGCCGTCCCACTCGGCCGCGGGCGGCGGCTGCTCGACCCAGATCAGCGCCGCACCCAGCGCGTCGAACTCGCGCAGCACGGCAAAGAGCTCAAAGGCCGCGGCGCGCGCGTCGTCGGGCATGCGCCGGTGCAGAACGCCGGGCGGCGGCTCGACGGAGCGGGAATATAGCGCCAGCACCATCCCCGCTTCGGGCGGGACGGCCAGGGCCTGGCGCAGCGTCTGCGCGTCCAGCAGCCGCAGCGGCGCGCGCGGCGCGTAATGCGCCTCCAGCGTGCCGGAGGCGCGCGGGGCCTGCGCATCGCGCGCGCGCAGCGGCTCGCCGCACACGGCCTCGATCTGCGCCGGCGTGAGCACGCCCGGGCGCAGCAGCACCGGGTGTTCACGGGTGAGATCGACGATGGTGGACTCGATGCCCACCGCGCAGGCGCCGCCGTCGAGCACGGCCAGCGCCTCGCCGAACTCGCCCTGCACATGCGCCGCCGTGGTCGGGCTGATGCGCCCGAAGCGGTTGGCGCTGGGCGCGGCCACGCCGGGCACGCCCAGGCGCGCCGCGGCCTGCAGCAGCGCATGCGCCACCGGGTGCGCCGGGCAGCGCAGCCCGATGCTGGACTGTCCGCCCGCGGCCGCCGCGGCCACGCCCTCGCGCCGCGGCAGGATCAGCGTCAGCGGCCCGGGCCAGAACGCGTCCATCAGCCGCCGCGCCATGGGCTGATCCGCCGCCGGCGTGAAGGCCGGCGCCTCAGCCGCGTCGCTGACATGCACGATCAGCGGGTGGTCGCTGGGCCGGCCCTTGGCCGCGAAGATCTTGGCCACCGCCGCGTCCTGGTCGGCGCGGGCGCCCAGGCCATAGACGGTTTCGGTGGGCAGGGCGACCAGCTCGCCCGCGGCCAGCAGCGCCGCGGCCTGCGCGATCGCCTGCGGGTCGGTGCCGTCAAGCAGCGGCATGCTCAGAAGGCCGGCAGGCCCAGCAGCGCCGCGGCCTGCAGCGCCACGGCGCGCGCCGTGGCGGCGTCCGCCGCGGTGATGGTCAAGTGGCCCATCTTGCGGCCGGGCCGCGCGCCGGCCTTGCCGTAGAGGTGCAGGTGCGCGCCGGGCAGCGCCAGCACCTGCGCCCAGGGCGGCGTGCGCTCGGTGCCCTGGGCATCGAACCACAGGTCGCCCAGCAGGTTGAGCATCACGGCGCAGGAGTGCAGGCGCGGCGCCGCCAGCGGCAGGCCGGCCAGGGTGCGCACCTGCAGGTCGAACTGAGACTGGTCGCAGGCGTCGATGCTGTAGTGGCCGGAGTTGTGCGGACGCGGCGCCATCTCGTTGGCCACCAGCGTGCCGTCCTGCAGCACGAAGAACTCCACGCACAGCACGCCCACGTAGCGCAGCGACTGCGCCACCGCCTGCGCGCACTGCACGGCCTGCTGCCGCAGCGCCTCGCTCACCTCGGGCGCGGGCACCTGCGTGACGGCCAGGATGCCGTCGCGGTGCAGGTTCTGCTGCACCGGGAAGTGCACCAACGTGCCGTCGGCCGCGCGCGCCACGATGACGCTGAGCTCCAGCGCCAGGGGCAGCATCTTTTCCAGCACGCAGGGCACGCGGCCCAGCTCGTCCCAGGCGGCGGCCAGCGCGGCGCGGTCGGCCACGCGGACCTGGCCCTTGCCGTCGTAGCCCAGGCGCGCGGTCTTGAGGATGCCGGGCAGCAGTTCGTCGGCGACGGTGGCTAGCTGCTCGGCCGTCTCGATCAGCGCCCAGGGCGCGCAGGGCACGCCGCTGGCGCGGAAATGGCGCTTCTCGGCGTCGCGGTCCTGGCACACGGCCACGGCATCGGCGCCCGGCGCCACCGGGCGCTGCGCGCCCAGCGTCAGCAGCGCGGCGGCGGGCACGTTCTCGAACTCGGTGGTGATGGCGCTGGAGCGCTGCATCAGCTGCGCCAGGCCTTGCTCGTCGAGGTAGCCGGCGCGGATGTGGTGGTGCGCCACCGCGCCGGCGGGGCTGGCGGCGTCGGGGTCGAGCACCACGGTGACGTAGCCCATCTCCTGCGCGGCCTGCACGAACATGCGACCGAGCTGGCCGCCGCCCATGACGCCCAGCGTGATGGGGCGGCCGTCTTCGCCGGTGGCCCCGGGCAGCAGTGCGGCGCTCATTTCAGGTCCTGCGTCATGGCCCGGGCGGCTTCGGTCTGGCGGGCCCGGTAGGCCTCCAGGCGAGCGCGCAGCGCCGGGTTGTCGTTGGCCAGCATCGCCACGGCGAAGAGGGCCGCGTTGCCCGCGCCGGCGGTGCCGATGGCAAACGTTGCCACGGGGATGCCCTTGGGCATCTGCACGATGGAGTGCAGCGAATCCACGCCCTGCAGATGCCGGCTGGCCACCGGCACGCCCAGCACCGGCACCGTGGTCTTGGCCGCCAGCATGCCGGGCAGGTGCGCCGCGCCGCCCGCGCCGGCGATGATCGCCTTGAGCCCGCGCGCGGCGGCAGTCTCGGCGTAGGCAAACATGTCGTCGGGCATGCGGTGTGCGGAGACCACCCGCGCCTCGAAGTCAATGCCGAACTCGGCGAGAATCTGCGTGGCGTGCTGCATGGTCTCCCAGTCACTGCTGGATCCCATCACCACGCCCACCGTCACTGGGGCAGTCGTCACTGCTTGCTCCACCGGAAATCAGGGAAACCTTGCATTGTAGGCGGCGCCTTCTTCCCAGCGCCGAGCCACCGACATGACCGACATCACCATCCAGAACTTCGAACAGGACCTCATCAACGAGTCCATGCGCCAGCCCGTGCTGCTGGACATCTGGGCGCCGTGGTGCGGCCCCTGCCGCACGCTGGGGCCTCTGCTGGAGAAGCTGGAGGTGGCCTACGCCGGGCGCTTCAAGCTGGCCAAGCTCAACAGCGACGACCAGCCCGAGATCGCCGGCCAGCTCAGCCAGGCCTTCGGCGTGCGTTCCATCCCCTTCTGCGTGCTGTTCGACCGCGGCCAGCCGGTGGACGGCTTCGTGGGCGCGCTGCCCGAGGCGCAGATCCGCGCCTTCCTCGACCGCCACGTGCCCAGCGCCGACGAAATGCAGGCCGAGGAGGAGCTGGAAGAGGCGCAGGCCCTGGCCGCCGAGGGCGATGCCGACGCGGCGCTGGACCGGCTGCAGCAGGCCGTGGCCATCGATCCCGGCAACGACGCCGCGCGCTGCGACTACGTCAAGCTGCTGCTGGAGCGCGGCCAGGTGGCGCAGGCGCGCCAGGCGTGGGAGCCGGTGGCGGGCAAGGCGCCGCTGGATGCGCGCATCGCCGCGCTGGGCCACTGGCTCGATGCCAGCGAGAAGGCCGCCACGGCCCGCGGCGCCGACGAGCTCGCTGCCGCCATCGCCGCCAACAAGCGCGATTTCGACGCGCGCTTCGAGCTGGCGCAGACGCATTTCGCCGCTGGCCGCTTCACGGCCGCGATGGACGAGCTGCTGGAAATCATCATGCGCGACAAGGCCTGGAACGGCGAGCTCGCGCGCAAGGCCTACGTGGCCATCCTGGAGCTGATGACCAAGCCGGCGCCGAAGGCCGCTGCGGCCGCCGAGGCCAAGGGCACGCTGGAGGTCACCGGCAAGTCAGCCGCCCCCGCGCCGGCCGATCCGGTGGTGGACCAGTACCGCCGCAAGCTCAGCATGGCGCTGTTCTGAGCGGGCGCGGCCCGCGGCGGCAGGGGACGTGGCGTCGGCCACGTCCTCACATTCCCGGCTGCCGCTTCAGAAATTGAAGCCCACGCGCAGCCCGCCCCAATGGCGGCCGGACACCACGATGGGCGCTGAAGCCTCCTTCAGGATCACGAACTGGCCGCCGCCCATGTCGCGGCGGTAGGTCTGCAGCAGGAAGGGGCGCTTGTTGCGCGCCGAGGCCAGCCCGGTGCGGTCGTTGAAGATGCGGCGGTAACGGCTGTTGGCCGTGTCCCAGGCCAGGTCGCCACGCTGCGGCTGCGAGTATTTCTTGTTGTGCGTGGGGCAGTAGCCGTTGCGATCCACGGCAATGCAGTAGCTCACGCGCGGCGTCAGGCCCAGCACGCGTTCCTGCACCTGCGGGAACAGCCGGTCGGCCACCTCCACGAAGCGCGCGAGGTACTGGGGCGGGTTGGTGTTGGGAATGGAGCGGTAGTTCTCGTCGAACAGGTCCTGCAGCTGCAGGTTGCCGCTGCGCACGGCCTGCTCCAGCAGGTCGGCGATCTCCTGCGCCGCCTGCTGCGCAGCCTGGATGAAGGGCGTGTCGGCCGTCTCCACGCCAAAGCCCGCCACCTGCTCGATCATCGCCTCGGACACCTTGAGGAAGCGGTCGCTGCAGGCCAGCGCCGTGGTGAGCCGGGCCTTGGCCTGCTGCACCTCGCTTTCGAGCTCCTGGGTGTAATCGTTGAGTTGCGAACAAGTGCGGCGGCTCTGCTCGGCGGCCAGGCTGATGCGCTCCACGTCCTGCTCGACGCTGGCGAAGGCCACATGCACGGCGCTGCGCGAGCGCGTCCCGGCCTTGTCGTCAAAGCGCAGGTCGCGGCTGAAGTTGTCGATGCGGTCGTCGAGCTGGGTCACCGTGGTCATGATGGCCTTGGACGTGGTCTCGACCTTGCCGGCGAGATCCTTGACCGCATCGGCCACCACGCCGAAACCGCGCCCGGCCTCACCCGCGCGCTTGGCCTCCACCGAGGCATTGAAGGCCACCAGCCGGGTCTGCAGCGCGATCTGCGTGATCTCGCCGGCCGCATCGGCCACCTGGTGCAGCGTCTCGACGATGCCCTGCACCTCGCGGCTGACCGACTGCAGCGCCTCGCGCGCCCGGGCCACGGCCTGCAGCGTCTCCAGCGTCGCGTCGGCGATGGAGCCCTGCGCGGTCTGCACCTCCACCAGTTGCGCGGCCAACTGCTGCATGGCCTGGCCCTGGGCGTGAACGATCTTCTGCGTGTCCTCCATGGCGCCGCGCACTTCGGCGGCGTCACGGCCCACATTGGAGGCTTGGGCGGACATCGCCCGCACCACCGCCACGGCGTCGCCAACACCGACCGCAGCCGGAACCGGGGCGGAGCCCGGTACTGGCTTGGCAACGGCGTCGCCATCAGAGCGGCGGAAAAGTCTGAGCATGGGTACGTCTCCAAAGTCGCCGGCTTCGAGCCTCACCAGAGCTGTTGCCGATCTTCTGCACCCTTATCGGGCGGTACCTCGGTCAGTTTGAGAAGGGATTACACGTAGAACTACGTAATCACTTCCAGGCCAACTTGTGTCAAGCCGGTACAACTGGCTCAAGCCGTGAGCCGCTGCAGGGCCTCGCGGTACTTGGCCGCCGTCTTCTGCACCACGTCATCGGGCAACGCCGGCGCGGGAGCTTGCTTGTTCCAGGGCTGGCCGTCCACGCGCACGGCTTCCAGCCAGTCGCGCACGAACTGCTTGTCGTAGCTGGGCGGGTTGTCGCCGCGGGCCACGGCGTCGGCGTAGCTCTCCACGGGCCAGTAGCGCGAGGAGTCGGGCGTGAGCACCTCGTCCATCAGCGTCAGGCGCCCGGCCTCGTCGAGGCCGAACTCGAACTTGGTGTCGGCAATGATGATGCCCTTGGTCAGCGCGAAGTCCGCGGCCTCGCGGTACAGGCGGATCGACACCTCGCGCACCTGCTCGGCCAGGTCCTTGCCGATGATCTGGACCATGCGCTCGAAGCTGATGTTCTCGTCATGCTCGCCCATCTCGGCCTTGGTGGCGGGCGTGAAGATCGGCTCGGGCAGCTTGGCCGCGTTGTGCAGGCCCGGCGGCAGCGCCACGCCGCAGACGCGGCCATCCTGCTGGTATTCCTTCCAGCCGCTGCCGGCGAGGTAGCCGCGCACCACCGCTTCCACCGGCAGCGGCTTCAGGCGCTTGACCAGCATGGAGCGCCCGCGCACCTGATCGCGCTCATCCTCGGCGACCACGGACACCGGATCTTCGCCCGTGAGGTGGTTGGGCACCACGTGGCCCAGGCGCTGGAACCAGAACAGCGCCATCTGCGTCAGCAGTTCGCCCTTGCCGGGAATGGGCTCGCCCATCACCACGTCGAAAGCCGAGAGCCGGTCGCTGGCCACCATCAGCAGCCGGTCGGCGCCCACGGCGTAGTTGTCGCGCACCTTGCCGCGCGCCAGCAGGGGCAGGGATTTCAGGGAGCTCTCGAGCAGGGCGGTGGTCATGGCGAAAGGCGGGTGCAACAAAAAGAGGCGCGATTGTAGGAGCAGCAAATAGAAAGGCCCGCTGAGGCGGGCCTTCGAGGCTCGGGAAATCAGACCCGCGCCGGCATGCTTGCCATCACTTCACCAGCTGCGCCAGCGCACCGCTGGCGTAGCGCTGGGCCATCTCGTCCAGCGCGATCGGCTTGATCTTGGCGGCCTGCCCTTCGCAGCCGAACTCCAGGTAGCGCTGCTTGCAGATCTGCTTGGCCGCCTCGCGCGCGGGCTTCATCCACTCGCGCATGTCGAACTTGTCGGGGTTCTCGGCGTGGAACTTGCGCACCGCGCCCGTCATCGCCAGGCGGATGTCGGTGTCGATGTTGATCTTGCGCACGCCGTACTTGATGGCTTCCTGGATCTCCTCGACCGGCACGCCGTAGGTCTCCTTCATCTTGCCGCCGTACTGGTTGATGATGGCCAGCAGGTCCTGCGGCACCGACGAGGAGCCGTGCATCACCAGGTGCGTGTTGGGGATGCGGGCGTGGATTTCCTTGACGCGCGAGATGGCCAGGATGTCGCCGGTGGGCTTGCGCGAGAACTTGTAAGCGCCGTGGCTGGTGCCGATGGCGATGGCCAGCGCGTCGAGCTGCGTCTGCTTGACGAAGTCGGCGGCCTGCTCCGGATCGGTCAGCAGGGCGGCGTGGTCGAGCTTGCCGACGGCACCGATGCCGTCTTCCTCACCGGCCTCGCCGGTCTCCAGCGAGCCCAGGCAGCCGAGCTCGCCCTCGACCGTCACGCCGACCTTGTGGGCCATCGCCACCACCTTCTTGGTGACGTCCACGTTGTAGTCGTAGCTCGAAGGCGTCTTGCCGTCTTCCATCAGCGAGCCGTCCATCATCACCGAGCCGAAGCCCAGGTCGATGGCGCCCTGGCAGATGGCCGGGCTCTGGCCGTGGTCCTGGTGCATGACCAGCGGGATCTGCGGATAGGCCTCGACGGCGGCCTGGATCAGGTGCTTGATGAAGGATTCGCCCGCGTACTTCCGCGCCCCGGCGCTGGCCTGCAGGATCACCGGCGCGCCGGTTTCCTTGGCCGCTTCCATCACGGCCTGCACCTGCTCCAGGTTGTTGACGTTGAAGGCCGGAATGCCATAGCCGTTTTCGGCGGCATGGTCCAGCAGCTGGCGCATCGAGACGAGAGGCATGGTGAAAGTCCCCGGAGAGTGTTGAAGAAGTCTTGCAGGCGGCGTGCGGGACGCCACGGAGGTGAAATTTTACCGACGCGCCCCGGGTCGTCCTCCCGGGAGACGACCGCCCCAACCGGGCGGCTCGATCCAGGTCAAGGGCCGTGCACGGGCTCAGCGCGTGAGCCCGTGCCCTGCACCACGCGGCGCGCCGCGTGCCTTCAGCGCACCTCGACGACCTTGAGCATGTTGGTGCCGCCGGGATGTCCCATGGGCTCGCCGCAGGTGATGGCGTAGGTATCCCCGGGCATGAGCACGCCGCGTGCCACCAGCAGCGCCTCGGCCTGCCGGAGCGCCTCGTCGCGGTCGTTGAGCTTGGGCATGAGCAGCGGCTGCACGTTGCGGTAGAGCGCCATGCGGCGCTGCGTCAGCGGCTGCGAGGTCAGGGCGTAGATCGGCGTGCGGATGCGGTGGCGGCTCATCCACAGCGCCGTGGAGCCGCTTTCGGTGAGCGCGACGATGGCCTTGCAGCCCAGGTGGTGCGCGGTGAAGAGCGCGCCCATGGCGATGCTCTGGTCGATGCGGCCGAAGTTGCGCCCGGTGAGGCTGCCGTCCAGCCGCGTTTCCTCGGCCCGCTCGGCCTCGACGCAGATGGCATCCATGTACGCCACCGTCTCCACCGGATAGCGGCCCGCGGCCGTCTCGGCGCTGAGCATCACGGCGTCGGTGCCGTCGAGCACGGCATTGGCCACGTCGCTGACCTCGGCGCGCGTGGGCACCGGGTTGACGATCATGCTTTCCATCATCTGCGTGGCGGTGATGGCCAGGCGGTCCATGGAACGAGCCATCTTGATCATCTTCTTCTGCAGCGCCGGCACCGCGGCGTTGCCCACCTCCACCGCCAGGTCGCCGCGCGCGACCATGATGCCGTCGCTGGCCTTGAGGATGGCTTCGAGCTGCGGGATGGCTTCGCTGCGCTCGATCTTGGCGATCATCCCGGGCTTGTGGCGCCAGGGTTCGCCGGCCACGTTGGCCAGCTGGCGCGCCATCTCCATGTCGGTGGCGTTTTTGGGGAAGCTCACCGCCAGGTACTCGCACTGGAAGCTCATCGCCGTGCGGATGTCCTCCATGTCCTTGGCCGTGAGCGCGGGCGCCGTGAGGCCCCCGCCCTGCTTGTTGATGCCCTTGTTGTTGGAGAGCTCGCCGCCGATCTTGACCAGCGTGTGCACCGCCTCGCCCTGCACGCGGTCCACGGTCAGCACGATCAGCCCGTCGTTGAGCAGCAGCGTGTCGCCGGGCTTCACGTCGCGCGGCAGCTCCTTGTAGTCCAGGCCCACGCGCTCGACGTTGCCCGGCTCGGTCAGCGCCGCGTCCAGCACGAAGGGCTGGCCGGCCTCCAGCATCACGCGGCCGTTCTCGAACTTGCCGACGCGGATCTTGGGCCCTTGCAGGTCCGCCATGATCGCCACCGACTTGCCCGCGCGCTCGGCCGCGGCGCGCACCATCGCCGCGCGGTCGATGTGGTCCTGCGCCTTGCCGTGCGAGAAGTTCAGCCGCACCACGTCCACACCGGCACGGATCAGGTTCTCCAGCGTTTCCGGCGAGGAGGAGGCGGGGCCCAGGGTGGCGACGATCTTGGTCTGGCGCGACATGCAGTCTCCGAAAACGAGGTCCAAAAAGCGAAAAGCGGCGGCGCATTATCAGCGCCGCCGCTTGCCCATCACGGGCGGCTGGTGCCGCCCCGGGTCGAGACTGGCGTCAGGACGCCGCCACGTCGGCCACGGCCAGGGCCGTCATGTTGATGACGCGCCGCACGGTGGCCGAGGGCGTGAGGATGTGCGCGGGCTTGGCTGCGCCCAGCAGCACCGGGCCCACCGTCACGCCATGGCCGCCGGTCATCTTCAGCACGTTGAAGAGGATGTTGGCCGCGTCGATGTTGGGCAGCACCAGCAGGTTGGCCTCGCCCGTGAGCGTGCTCTGCTCGGGCAGCAGGCGGTCGCGGATCTCCTGCGACAGCGCCGCGTCGCCGTGCATCTCGCCGTCGCATTCCACGCCGGGGGCGATCTGCTTGAAGCGCTCGGCCGCGGCACGCATGCGCCGGGCCGCCGGGCGCGTGGACGAGCCGAACATCGAGTGCGACAGGAACGCCACCTTGGGCGGCAGGCCGAAGCGGCGCACTTCCTCGGCGGCCATGCGCGCGATCTCGGCCAGCGCCTGGGCGTCGGGCTCCTCGTTGACGAAGGTGTCGGTAATGAAGAGCGTGCGGTCTTCCAGCAGCACGGCGTTCATGGCGGCCATCACCTTGGCCTCCGGCGCCAGGCCGATGATGTTGCGCACATGCTCCAGGTGCTGGTCGTACTTGCCCACCAGGCCGGTGAGCATGGCGTCGGCGTCGCCCAGGTGCACCATCAGCGCGCAGATCAGCGTGTTGGAGCGGCGCACCGCGGCCTTGGCCATGTCGGGCGTGACGCCCTCGCGGCCCATGAGGCGGTAGTACGCCTCCCAGTAGGTGCGGAAGCGCGGATCGTCCTCGGGGTCCACCACCTCGAAGTCCACGCCCGGGCGGATGCGCAGGCCCTCGCGCTCGATGCGCATGGCGATGACGTTGGGGCGGCCCACCAGGATCGGCTTGGCCAGGCCCTCGTCGATGACCACCTGCACCGCGCGCAGCACGCGCTCGTCCTCGCCCTGGGCATAGGCCACGCGCGCGGGCTTGGCCTTGGCCGTGGCGAACACCGGGCGCATCACCATGCCGGTCTGGTACACGAAGCGCGACAGCGACTGGCGGTAGGCGTCGAGGTCGGCGATGGGGCGCAGCGCCACGCCGCTTTCCTCGGCGGCCTTGGCCACGGCCGGCGCGATGCGCAGGATCAGGCGCGAGTCGAAGGGCTTCGGGATGAGGTACTCCGGGCCGAACTTGAGCTCCTGCCCGGCGTAGGCCGCCGCCACCTCGTCGCTGATCTCCGCCTTGACCAGCGCGGCGATCTCGCGCACGCAGGCCAGCTTCATCTCCTCCGTGATGCGCGTGGCGCCGCAGTCCAGCGCGCCGCGGAAGATGTAGGGGAAGCACAGGACGTTGTTGACCTGGTTCGGATAGTCCGAGCGGCCCGTGGCGATGATGCAGTCGGGCCGCGCCTCCTTGGCCAGCTCGGGGCGGATCTCGGGCTCGGGGTTGGCCAGCGCCAGGATGATGGGCTTGTCCGCCATGGTCTTGACCATCTGCGGCGTGAGCACGCCGGCGGTGGAGCAGCCCAGGAACACGTCCGCGCCGGCCACCACGTCGGCCAGCGTGCGCGCGCCGGTGTTCTGGCAGTAGCGCTGCTTGCTCTCGTCGAGCTTGCCGGCCACGGCGTCGGCGCGCTCGGACTGGATCACGCCCTTGGAGTCGACGACGAAGATGTTCTCGCGCCGCACGCCCAGGCCGACCATGATGTCCAGGCAGGCGATGGCCGCGGCGCCGGCGCCCGAGGCCACCAGCTTGATCCGGCCGATGTCCTTGCCCACCAGCTCCAGGCCGTTGAGCAGCGCCGAGCCCGAGATGATGGCCGTGCCGTGCTGGTCATCGTGGAACACGGGGATCTTCATGCGCTCCTTGAGCGCGCGCTCGATGTAGAAGCACTCGGGCGCCTTGATGTCCTCCAGGTTCACGCCGCCGAGCGTGGGCTCCAGCGCGGCAATGATCTCGATGAGCTTGTCGGGGTCCTTCTCGGCGAGCTCGATGTCGAACACGTCGATGCCGGCGAACTTCTTGAACAGGCAGCCCTTGCCTTCCATCACCGGCTTCGCGGCCAACGGGCCGATGTCGCCCAGGCCCAGCACCGCGGTGCCGTTGGTGACCACGCCCACCAGGTTGCCGCGCGAGGTGAACTCGGCCGCCAGGTTGGGATCGCGCTCGATATCCAGGCACGGATAGGCCACGCCCGGGGAGTAGGCCAGCGACAGGTCGCGCTGGTTGGACAGCGGCTTGGTCGGGGCGATGGAGATCTTGCCGCGCGAGGGCGAGCGGTGGTACTCGCGAGCGGCATCGCGCAAGGCCAACTCGGCCGGGGACATGGAGGCTTCTTCGGACATGGTGTCTTCCTGCGGGGTGTTTGTCAGGTCGAAGTAAGGCGTCAGCGACGCCGACGGCTGCGCCGGCCGGACGCGCAAGGCGCCCGTGCCGGCATGGTCAATGCGAAGGGGGATGGAAGGTAGGAGCGAAAACCCGGCGCCTCGTGGGCGCCGGGCTTGCTGCTGGGATCAGCCCGCGGCGCGGCGCGAGAGGATCTCGAAGGCCGGCAGGGTCTTGCCCTCCAGCACTTCCAGGAAGGCACCGCCGCCGGTGGAGATGTAACCCACGTCGGCTTCGATGCCGTATTTGGCGATGGCGGCCAGCGTGTCACCGCCGCCGGCGATGCTGAAGGCGTCGCTCTGGGCAATGGCCCGGGCGATGGCCTCGGTGCCCTTGGCGAAGGCGTCGAACTCGAACACGCCCACCGGGCCGTTCCAGACGATGGTGCCCGCGGCCTTGAGCTGCGCGGCAAGCTTCTCGGCGGTCTTCGGGCCGATGTCCAGGATCAGGTCGTCCGCTTCCACCGCGTTGGCGTCCTTGACGCTGGCCGGCGCGTCGGCGGCAAAGCGCTTGGCGGTGACCACGTCCACGGGGATGGGCACCTCGGCGCCGCGGGCCTTCATGGCCTCGATCACGGCCTTGGCCTCTTCCAGCAGGTCCGGCTCGGCCAGGCTCAGGCCGATGGGCAGGCCGGAAGCCAGCATGAAGGTGTTGGCGATGCCGCCACCGACGATGAGGCCGTCCACCTTCTCCGACAGCGCCTTGAGGATGGTGAGCTTGGTGCTGACCTTGGAGCCGGCCACGATGGCCAGCAGCGGGCGCTTGGGCTCGGCCAGGGCCTTGGAGATGGCGTCGATCTCGGCCGCCAGCAGCGGGCCGGCGCAGGCCACGGGGGCGAACTGGGCGATGCCGTAGGTGCTGGCCTCGGCGCGGTGCGCGGTGCCGAAGGCGTCGTGCACGAAGATGTCGCACAGGGCGGCCATCTTGCGGGCCAGTTCCTCGTTGTTCTTCTTCTCGCCCTTGTTGAGGCGGCAGTTCTCCAGCAGCACCACCTGGCCCGGCGCGACCTGCACGCCATCGACCCAGTTGCTCACCAGCGGCACTTCGCGCCCCAGCAGCTCGCCCAGGCGCTGCGCCACCGGAGCCAGCGAGTCCTCGGGCTTGAACTCGCCCTCGGTGGGACGGCCCAGGTGCGAAGTCACCATCACGGCCGCGCCCGCCTCCAGCGCCATGCGGATGCACGGAATGGAAGCGCGGATGCGCGTGTCCTCGGTGATTCGGCCGGAATCGTCCTGCGGCACGTTGAGGTCGGCCCGGATGAAGACGCGACGCCCGGCCACCTGGCCCTGGGCGACAAGATCGGAAAAGCGGAGAACGTTCATGGAGCGCGCCGGAAAGCGGGAATATTCCCGAAAGAGGGTCATTCTAGGCGCGCGCCGTTACCACCCCAGTCCCAGCCGCAGCGCCAGCAGCACGACGCTGCCGCTGACGATGGTGCCCAGGATGCCGCGCCGCCACCAGAACCAGGCGCTGCCCGCGGCCACGGCGAAGAGCCGCGCGTCCTGCCAGGTGTGGATGAGCGCGCCCTGCGTCATCACTACTTCCGGCACCACCACAGCCGCCAGCGCGGCCAGCGGCGCGTAGCGCAGGCCCTGCTTGAGCCAGCCGGGCAGCGGCAGCTCGTTGCGCGACAGGAAGAAGAAGCTGCGCGTGAGCACCGTGATCACGCCCAGGCCCAGGATCGTGACGAAGGCCTCGGCGCCGCTCATGCGCGCCTCCGTTGCCTGGGCAGTTGCTCCATCAACAAGCCGATGGCTACCGCAGCGGCGATGGCCACGACGATGTTCAGGCGCAGCGGCAGCGCGTAGGCCGCCACCGCCGCACAGCCCGCCACGGCCGCCGCCACCCAGGTGGCGCGGTCGCTCAGCAGGGTCTGCAGCAGGCCCAGCAGCGCCAGCGTGCCGGCAAAGCCGAGGCCCCAGTGCGTGGGCACGCGCTCGCCCAGCGCGATGCCGGCCACCGAGGGGACCTGCCAGGCCAGCCAGTTGGTGGCCGCGCCGCCCCAGAAGTAAGGCAGCTGCTCGGGCGCGGGCCGCGGCTGCGGAAAGCGCCGCATGAACAGCACGTAGTTGAGATCGGCCGTGAAGTAGCCCAGGCGCAGCCGCTGCGCCAGCGGCAGGTGCGCAAAGTAAGGCCGCCATTGCGCGCTGAAGATGACGAAGCGCAGGTTCACGCACAGCGCCGTGGCCCACACCACCCACAGCGGCGCACCGGCGGCGATGAGGGGCACGGAGGCCAGCTGCGCACTGCCGGCGAAGACCACCATCGACATCAGCAGCGACAGCGGCACGCCCAGCGCCTTGACCATCGCCACACCGGTCACCAGTCCCCAGGCCGAGATGCCCGGGGCAATGGACAGCATCTCGCGCGCACCAGTCCGGAACGCCGGATGGCGCCATGGCGGCAGCGTGCCGCCAGCGTCACTCTGATTCATTGCCGGGATTGTGCCCGGCGACCGTGGCGGCTCAGGACTCGCGGCGGCGGCCCTTGCCGGAGGCCTGCGGCGCCTCGCTGGCCTCCGAGGCCGGGGCCGAGGCCGGCGGCACCATCACGCTGTTGGGCCCGGCCGTGAGCTGCGGCGCCACGGCCTGGAGGTTGTTCTCGCGCATGTAGTCGTTCATCTCGCGCCAGCCGGCGAAGATGGCGGCCTTCTCGGCCTTGCGGTTGAGCGCATAACAGTCTTCGATGGCGCGCCCGGCATGGCGACAGGCACCGCCGATGGCCTTGCCTTCGGCCTCGCGCCGTGCGGCAACGGTGGCGGCGGATTCATAGCCCAGCGGCTCACAGCCCGCGAGCGCGACGACGAGGAGCAGCAGCAGCAGCGGAAGCGGGCGAGCGTTCACGGCAAGACGAGGCTGGGGTGATGGACCCCAGGTTTATCGGCTCATTCGAGCCGGACTTGACCGCGATGTGCGTGCGCAGTGCACGCGGATCGCGGTTGGCGCAACCGTCAACGCGTCATGGCCATCAGCCGCGCCACGCGCTCCTCGGTGGAGGGGTGGGTACTGAACAGGCCCTTGAGGCCGCCGCCGGAGAGCGGATTGACGATCATCATCTGCGCCGTGGCCGGGTTGCGCTCGGCGCCCTCCAGCGGGATGCCCAGCGCCACGCGCTCGATCTTCTGCAGCGCGCTGGCCAGCGACTGCGGATCGCCGCTGATCTCGGCGCCGCCGCGGTCGGCCTCGAACTCGCGCGCGCGGCTGATGGCCATCTGGATCAGGCTTGCGGCCAGCGGCGCGAGCAGCGCCACCACCAGGCCCACCAGCGGGTTGGTGGGACGGCCCTCCTCGTCCCGGCCGCTGAAGAACATGGCGAAGTTGGCCAGCATCGACACCGCGCCGGCCATGGTGGCGCTGATGGTGCTGATGAGGATGTCGCGATGCTTGACGTGCGCCAGCTCGTGCGCCATCACGCCGCGCAGCTCGCGGTGGTTGAGCACGCGCAGGATGCCGGTGGTCGCGGCCACGGCAGCGTTGTCGGGGTTGCGGCCGGTGGCGAAGGCGTTGGGGGCGCCTTCGTCAATGAGGTACACGCGCGGCATGGGCAGGCCCGCGCGCTGCGCCAGCTCCTGCACCATGCCGTAGAAGTAGGGCTCGGACTGAGCGTCGACTTCGCGCGCGTTGTACATCTTCAGCACCAGCTTGTCGCTGAACCAGTAGCTGAAGAAGTTCATGCCCAGCGCCACCAGCAGGGCCAGCATCATGCCGCTGCGGCCACCGATGAGACTGCCCAGCGCCATGAACAGCGCGGTGATGGCGGCCATCAGGATGGCCGTCTTCATCAGGTTGAACATCGTTTCGTCCCGGAGGGTTGATCTGCGCGATAGATGCGGCCCGGAGCCGCAAGTTCAATCAGCGCATGGCGCGGCGGCCCGCCGCAACGCCCGTCCGCCCAAGCTCAAGCGGTGAGGCTGCGCCCGACGCTCAGCGCCTGCGGCTGCTGCTGGAACGCGCGCACCGGCAGCCGCTTGCCGCCCGGGCGCTGCAGCTCCAGCAGCGCCAGCGCGCCCTCGCCGCAAGCGACGATCACTTCCTGCGCATCGGCGCGCAGCACCGTCCCGGGCGGCCCGCAGAGCTCGGGGCGCAGCGCGGCACGCCAGAGCTTCACGGCCTGGCCTTCCAGGCTGAAGTTCATGCCGGGGAACGGGTCGAAGGCGCGCACGCGGCGCTCGATGAGCGCGGCGGGCTGGACCCAGTCGATCACGCCTTCCGCCTTCTCGATCTTGTGCGCGTAAGTCACGCCCTCGGCGGGCTGCGGCACGCGCGGCAGGCGGCCGAGCTCATGCAAAGCCTGCACGATGGAGGAGGCGCCCAGCGCCGCCAGCCGGTCGTGCAGCGTGGCCGAGGTCTCCTGCGGGGCAATGTCCAGCGCGTGCACCAGCAGCATGTCGCCGGTGTCCAGGCCCTCGTCCATCTGCATGATGGTGATGCCGGTCTGCGCGTCGCCCGCCTCGACGGCGCGCTGGATGGGCGCGGCGCCGCGCCAGCGCGGCAGCAGCGAGCCGTGGATGTTGAGGCAGCCGCGGCGCGGCAGCTCCAGCACCCAGCGCGGCAGGATCAGGCCGTAGGCGGCCACCACCATCACGTCGGCACGCGCGGCCAGCAGCGTCTCGCGCGCGGCGGCGGCGTCCTCGGGGTACTTGCCGTCCAGGCGCAGGCTGCGCGGCTGCGCCACCGGGATGCCGTGCTCCAGCGCCAGCTGCTTCACCGCCGAGGGCTGCAGCTTCATGCCGCGTCCGGCCGGGCGGTCGGGCTGCGTGAGCACCAGCGGCACCGTGAAGCCCGCGTCCAGGATGGCCTGCAGCGCCACGCGCGCGAACTCCGG
Source organism: Azohydromonas caseinilytica (assembly GCF_012927045.1). Classification (GTDB taxonomy): domain Bacteria; phylum Pseudomonadota; class Gammaproteobacteria; order Burkholderiales; family Burkholderiaceae_C; genus Azohydromonas; species Azohydromonas caseinilytica. The sequence continues at coordinate 327,194 of NZ_JABBFW010000001.1, forward strand.
CGTGCCTGCGTAAGCCACGCGCAGCGGCGCGGCGGCGGCCGAGGCAACCGCCGTGTCTTGCGTCACGCCGCTCATGCGCGCTGGAGCTCGTCGCGGCTCTTCTTGAGCAGCTTGGTCTTGATGCGTTCGCGCTTGAGCGGGCTCAGGTACTCGACAAAGACCTTGCCCAGCAGGTGGTCCAGCTCATGCTGGACGCACACGGCGGCAAGCCCCTCGGCCTCGAACTCCTGCACGTTGCCGTCGCGGTCCAGCGCGCGCACCTTCACGCGGGCATGGCGCTGCACCTTGTCGTAGATCTGCGGCACCGAGAGGCAGCCCTCGTCGCCCACCACCATCTCGGCGCTGCGCTCGGTGATCTCGGGATTGATGAGCACGCGCGGCTGGTCGCGCGTCTCGGAGGTGTCCATCACCACCACGCGCTCGTGCACGTTGACCTGCGTGGCGGCCAGGCCGACGCCATCGGCGGCGTACATGGTGTCCAGCATGTCGTCCACGAGGCAGCGGATGCGCTCGTCCACCGCCTTCACCGGGACGGCGACGGTGTGCAGGCGGGGATCGGGATAACGCAGGATGGGAAGCTGGGCCATGGCGCAAGGCCCCCGGCGCCTCGGCACACCATGGCGGGCGCTGCACGCCGCGCGGTGCACAGCGTTCGCGGCCATGGCCGCCGGCGCTCCTGGGGGCAGAATCAGGTGAAACCGGACCTGCATTTTCGCCCATCGGTCATGCCGTCACCGGCGTGTGCCCATGAACCGCAGCGCAGTACCCGTTTGAAGCCGGGCACGCGCTCCAACCGCTCCGGGGAACCTTGCAGATGCCAGCTCCCGACACCGCCCAGGCTTTCACCGACGCCACGCTCTCGGGCGACCACCTCTTCCCCCGCGCCGGCGCGGATGAATTGCGAGCCTGGTTGCGCCTGGTGCTCAGCGTGGGCCGCGCCACGGGACGGCGCCTGCTCGGCGCCCTGGGCACGCCGCAGCAGGTGTTCGACAGCCCGCTCGGCATGCTGCGCGAGTTGGTGACGCCGACCCAGCTCCAGGCCCTGGCGGCTCCACCCGGCGAACTGGAAAACTGCCTGACGCAGACGCTCAATTGGCTCGACGGGGGCGCCGACCGGCAGGTCGTGACCCTGGGCGACCCGCTCTACCCCGCCGCGCTGCTCAATGCGGCGGACCCGCCGCTGCTGCTGCACCTGCGCGGCCGTCACGACTTGCTGACCCGGCCGGGTCTGGCCGTGGTGGGGAGCCGCAACCCCAGCGCCCAGGGCACGGACAACGCCACTGCCTTCGCCCGCTGCCTCAGCGAGGCGGGCTGGACCATCGTTTCCGGCCTGGCTCTGGGCATCGACGGCGCGGCGCATGAGGGCGGCCTCGCCGGACCGGGCCGCACGATTGCCGTGCTGGGCACGGGCATCGACCGCCTGTACCCGGCGCGCCATCGCGATCTGGCGCTGCGCATCGCGGCCGAGGGCCTGCTGGTGAGCGAGTTTCCGCTGGGCACGCCGCCGCTGCGCGAGAACTTTCCGCAGCGCAACCGGCTCATCGCCGGGCTGACCCGCGGCACGCTGGTGGTGGAAGCGGCGCTGCAATCGGGATCGCTGATCACGGCGCGGCTGGCGGCCGAAAACGGGCGCGAGGTGTTCGCCATCCCGGGCTCGATCCACGCGCCCCAGTCGCGCGGCTGCCATGCGCTCATCAAGCAGGGCGCCAAGCTGGTGGAAAGCGCCCAGGACATCCTGGAGGAGTTTCAGATGACGAAAGAGAACGGCCCGTTGACCAGGACCGGGACATCGCCACGCCGCCTGGCCGCCATGAGCAATTCCGGCACCGAGCCCGCGGCGGACGACGGCCCGCCCGACGAGGTGCTCACGGCGCTGGGGCACGACGCCGCCACGCTGGACATGCTGATCGACCGCACCGGCTGGCCCGCGCCCGCGCTGGCGGCGCGGCTGCTGGAGCTGGAGCTGGAAGGCCGCCTGCAGCGCCTGCCCGGCGGGCTGTACCAACGCAGAGGGCTGGCCTGAGCCTGCCGGCGTGCCGCACCGGGCCGACACGCCGCAGCAGCCCTGCGAACCCCATGGAAAGCGGACATCGGCCATGTCGGTATCCGTGCACGCGATCCCGACGCGGGCATCCGTCTTGCAAGCTTGCGTTCAGACACCCTGAGCTATAGTGACCTCATGTTCGACGTGCTCGTCTACCTGTACGAAAACTATTGGCGCCCCGACGCTTGTCCGGACCATGACCAGCTCACGCGCAAGCTCTCGGCGGTGGGTTTCGAGTCCGACGACATCGAGGAAGCGCTGAGCTGGCTCGACGGCCTGGCCGGCATGGCCGAGTCCTGCACGCAACCCCAGGCTGCCACGAGCATGCGCGTCTATACCGCCGCCGAGCGCGAGTTGCTGGGCGATGCCTCCATCGGCTTCATCAGTTTCCTCGAAGGCGCGGGCGTGCTGCCGCCGCTGATGCGCGAGATGGTGGTCGACCGCGCCACCGCCATCGGCCGCGTGCCGCTGGAGCTGGAAGACCTCAAGATCATCGTGCTGATGGTGTTCTGGAGCCTGGGCGAGGAACCCGACGCGCTGATCCTCGACGAGCTGTTCGTGGACGACGAGGAACGCATCATCCACTGAGCTTTCCCATGAGTTGCATCGGCGCCCTCACCGGCGTCAGCCGCAAGAAAAAACAAGGGCCGCGATCGCGGCCCTTGTGCTTTTCAGGAGGACGGCAGCGTCACACCGCCGCTCCGGCGTTGGGATCGTTCGAATCCGAGCCGCGTGCCGAAGCCTTCACCAGGTCCTCGCGCTTGACGCCCATCCACATGGCGATGGCGGCAGCAACGAACACCGAGGAGTAGATGCCGAACAGGATGCCGATGGTCAGCGCCACGGCGAAGTAGTGCAGCGTCGGCCCACCGAACAGCAGCATCGCCAGCACCATCATCTGGGTCGAGCCATGGGTGATGATGGTGCGGCTGGTGGTGCTGGTAATGGCGTGGTCGATCACCTGCTGGGTATTCATCTTCCGGTATTTGCGGAAGGCCTCGCGAATCCGGTCGAAGATCACGACCGATTCGTTGACCGAGTAACCGAGTACCGCCAGCACCGCTGCCAGCACCGCCAGCGAGAACTCCCACTGGAAGAAGGCGAAGAAGCCCAGGATGATGACCACGTCGTGCAGGTTGGCGATGATGCCCGCCACGGCGAACTTCCACTCGAAGCGGATCGCCAGGTAGATCATGATGCCCAGCACCGTCACGGCCAGCGCCAGCGCGCCGTCGCGCGCCAGCTCCGAACCCACGGAGGGGCCGACGAACTCGGTGCGCGAGAGCTTCAGCGGCTCGCTGCCATCGGCGGCCACGCAGGCTTGGCGCGTCGTGTCGCCCTCGCCCGGGCGCGTCTCCACGCGGCCCGGAGCGGCTTGGCACAGCGCGGCGAAGACGCGGCCCGCGACCTCGCTTTGCTTGACGTCGCCGCGCACGGGCAACCGGATGAGCACGTCGCGCGCGGTGCCGAAGTTTTGCACCTGCACCTCGCCGAAGCCCAGCGAGTCCACCGCGGCGCGGGTGCGGTCGATCTCGGCCGGCTGCGCGTAGTTGACCTCCAGCACCGTGCCGCCCGTGAACTCGATGGACAGGTGCAGCCCGCGCGTGACCAGGAAGAACACGGCCGCGGCGAAGGTCAGGAACGAAATGACGTTGAACACCAGCGCATGCCGCATGAACGGGATGTCGCGCCGGATGCGAAAGAACTCCATGCAGGTCTCCGGAGGCTACGGCTTCAGGCCTTGGCAGCCGGGGTGTCGCCCTCGGGGCGCCAGACCTGGCCAATGGACACGGACTTCAGGCGCTTCTTGCGCCCGTACCAGAGGTTGACCAGGCCCCGCGAGAACATCACGGCCGAGAACATCGAGGTCAGGATGCCCAGGCAGTGCACGACGGCGAAGCCGCGCACGGGGCCCGAGCCGAAGGCCAGCAGCGCCACGCCGGCAATGAGCGTGGTGACGTTGGAGTCCAGGATCGTGGCCCAGGCGCGCTCGTAGCCGGCGTGGATGGCCGTCTGCGGCGAAGCGCCGCCGCGCAGCTCCTCGCGCACGCGCTCGTTGATGAGCACGTTGGCGTCGATGGCCATGCCCAGCGTCAGCGCGATGGCGGCGATGCCCGGCAGCGTCAGCGTGGCCTGCAGCATCGACAGCACCGCCACCAGCAGCAACAGGTTGAAGGCCAGCGCCAGCGTGGAGAACACGCCGAAGAGCAGGTAGTACGCGCACATGAACGCGGCGATGGCCAGGAAGCCGTACAGCACGCTGTTGAAGCCCTTGGCAATGTTGTCCGCGCCCAGGCTCGGGCCGATGGTGCGCTCCTCGATGATCTCCATCGGCGCGGCCAGCGAGCCCGCGCGCAGCAGCAGCGCCGTGTCGTTGGCTTCCTGCGTGGTCATGCGGCCCGAGATCTGCACGCGCCCGCCGGAGATTTCCGAGCGGATCACGGGCGCGGTGACGACCTCGCCCTTGCCCTTCTCGAACAGCAGGATCGCCATGCGCTTGCCCACGTTCTCGCGCGTGACGTCGCGGAAGATGCGCGCGCCCTTGGCATCGAGCGTGAGGTGCACGGCAGGCTCGTGGTTCTGGCTGTCGAAGCCGGCCTGGGCGTCGGTGAGGTTCTCGCCGGTGAGGATGAACTGCCGCTTGACGATCAGCGGCGCGCCGCCGCGCTCGACGTAGCGCTCGGTACCGAAGGGCACCGGGCCGGAGCCCACCGCGGCCGCGGCGGCCTCGGTGCTGTCGTCCACCAGGCGCACCTCCAGCGTGGCGGTGCGGCCGATGATGTCCTTGGCCTTGGCGGTGTCCTGCACGCCGGGCAGCTGCACCACGACGCGGTCGGCGCCCTGCTGCTGGATCACGGGCTCGGCCACGCCGAGCTCGTTGACGCGGTTGTGCAGCGTGGTGATGTTCTGCTTGAGCGCGGCTTCCTGCACCGCGCGCTGGGCCTGGGGCTTGAGCGCGCCGACCAGGCGCAGCTCGCTGCCGTCGCCGGTGGGCGTCCACTGCAGGTCGGGCAGCTGCTCAGTCAGCAGCGCCTGGGCGCTGGCAAGCGTGGCGGCGTCGCGGAAGCGCACCTCCACGTTGTTGCCGTCACGCGCGATGCCGGCATGGCGCACGTTCTTGTCGCGCAGCAGGGTGCGCACGTCGCCGGTCAGCGACTCGGCCTTCTTGGTCAGCGCCGCGCGCATGTCGACCTGCATCAGGAAATGCACGCCGCCGCGCAGATCCAGGCCCAGGTACATGGGCAGCGCGTGCACCGCGGTGAGCCACGACGGCGAGCGGCTCACCAGGTTGAGCGCGACGATGTAGGTCGGGTCGGCTGGGTCGGGGTTGAGGGCGCGGTTGAGCGCATCCTTGGCCTTGAGCTGGGTGTCGGGGTCGCCGAAGCGCGCGCGCACCGAGTTGCCATCGAGCTGCACGAAGTCGGGTTGCACACCCGCCTGTGCCAGCACGCTCTCCACCCGCTGGACCAGCGCAGCATCGACCTTGACGGTGGCCTTGCCGCTGGAAACCTGGACCGCGGGGGCCTCGCCAAAGAAGTTGGGCAGCGTGTACACGAGCCCAACCAGCAGCGCGACCGCCAGGATCGCGTACTTCCACCAGGGATAGCGGTTCATCGATGTTCCTTGCGCCGCGACGGGAGCAGCGCGTGGCGCGGACCGCCAGGGGCCCGCAGCCGATTACTTACTTGAAGGTGCCCTTGGGCAGCACCTGCACCACGGCAGAGCGCTGCACCTGCAGTTCCACGCCGTTGGCGACCTCGATGTGGACAAAGCTCTCGTTGAGCTTGGTGACCTTGCCCAGGAACCCGCCGGCGGTCACGACCTCGTCACCCTTGGCCAGCGCGGCGATCATGGCCTTGTGCTCCTTCTGCCGCTTCATCTGGGGACGGATCATGATGAAGTACAGCACCACGAACATCAGCACCAGGGGCAGCATGCTCATCAGGCTGTCGGTGGCGGAGGGGGCGGCGGCGGTCTGGGCAAAGGCAGGGGAAATCAACACGGCAGGCAGTCCTTGTTCTGTACGAAAGCCCGGCAACCGTCCCGCCGGAAGCAGGCGGCGCAGGGAGCCGACGATTCTAAGCGGCACCCAGCTCCTGCCCCGCGCCCGCGGGGCTTGCGCCTTCGCTGCCCATGCGGTCTTGCCGTGAGGCCCAAAAGCAAACGGGCCGTCGCTGAGGACGGCCCGTTGTGCAGGTGTTTGGTTGCGGGGGCTGGATTTGAACCAACGACCTTTGGGTTATGAGCCCAACGAGCTACCAGACTGCTCCACCCCGCGACTGAAGCTGCAATTCTAACGCACTTGCCTGAAGTTTTGCAAGCGCTTATTTGCAAAACACAGATCGCCCAGATTCGGCGCGAATCGACCATCCGCAAAGAGACGGCCGCAAAGCAAACGGGCCGTCGCTGAGGACGGCCCGTTGTGCATGGTGTTTTGGTTGCGGGGGCTGGATTTGAACCAACGACCTTTGGGTTATGAGCCCAACGAGCTACCAGACTGCTCCACCCCGCGACTGAAGCTGCAATTCTAGCACAGCTTTCGCGAGCTGTGCCAACCGGTATGCACCGTGCCCAGCAAACCTGTGGCGGCGCGCAACACGCCAGCCCCCTGTCACAGGGAGTTATGGACAGGTTGCCACTACACGCTGACACTCGAATAACGGATTGCCACAGCGCCCTACTAAAGACAAGGGCGGCCTTGGCGATCACCGACGAACCATCAGGAGAGACGGGTTCCATGACGCTGATCATTCCGGGCGTTGAGGTCAAGGTCGTCAAAGACCTTCTGGCGCCACAGCTGGCACCTTCGGGCGTGCTGGGCATCGTCGGCCTGACCGAGAAGCAGCCTCCGGGCGGCGTCGGCCGGGCCTCCAGCTGGAACAGCCTGGCCGAGTCCTTCGGCGGCGCCTCGGCCTACAGCCTGGCCGAAGCGCCGCAGGCGCTGGCCAACGGCGTGTTCGAGCTGGTGGTCAGCGCGGTCAGCCCCGACAACGCCAGCGCCGCCACGGCCGACCTGCTGGCGGCCGACGGCAAGGCCGTGGCGCTGCCGCTGGCTGCGCGCGCGCCCGGCACCTGGGCCAATGGCCTGGCCGTGACGGTGACGCCGCGCCAAGTGCCCGCCACCGGGGCGGACGGCAAGCCCACCACCGTGCCCGTGTTCGACCTGACGGTGCAGCGCCCCGGCGGCAGCGACGTCGAGACGCACCGCAACCTCTCGCTTGATCCGGCCAATGCGCGCTACGTGGTGGACGTGCTGGCCCGCCAGTCGCAGCTGCTCAAGGTGCGCGACGCCAGCAAGCTGGCCCTGCCGCAGGCCAGCAGCGACACCGTGAAATACGCGCTCGCCAACGGCAAGGACGCCGGCCGCGCCGACTACCAGGCCGCCCTGGCCAAGCTGGTCAACGAATCCGACGTGGACATGGTGCTGGTGTCGGTGCAGGACACCGCCGACACCGCGCGCCTGGCGCAGATCTACGCCGACCTGGTGAGCCACTGCGAGCGCATGAGCGCGCTGGGCCAGGGCCGCATCGGCTTCGCCGGCATCCCGGGCGCCACGGCCGACGCCATCCGCGGCAATGCCGCCACGCTGACCAACAGCCTGATCTCCGACCGGCTGGTGCTGGTGGCGCCCTTCGGCACGGTCGGCGCCGTGGCCGGCATGGTGGGCAGCCTGGATTACTTCCAGTCGCCCACCTTCAAGCCGCTGGCGCTGGGCGGCGTGGCCCCGATCGGCGTGGAGGCGCAGCAGGAGCTGCTGAAGCTCAACGCGGTGCCGGTGGTGAGCCAGCGCGGGCGCGGAATCATCGTGCTGCGCGGCCTGACCAGCGACGGCGACCAGATCAGCGTGCGCCGCGTCGCCGACCACGCCGTGCGCAGCGTCAAGAGCATCGGCGAGCTGTTCATCGGCAAGCTCAACAACGAGCTCGGCCGCGGCGCGCTCAAGCAACACCTCACCGCCGCGCTGGTGCAGATGGAGAAGGACGGCGCCCTGGTGCCCTCCACCGACGGCAAGGACCCGGCCTTCAAGGTGGACGTCTATTGCAGCCAGGACGACTTCGCCAAGGGCATCGTGCGCGTGGACATGGCCGTGCGCCCGGTGCGGGCCATCGATTACGTCTACGCCAAGGTGCTGGTGCAGATCTGACCCGAGTGACGGAGCGAGTTGATGCCCACCATTTTTTCCGCCAACCGCAGCAGCGTGCTGATCGACGGCGAAGCCATCGAAGGCCTGCAGTCGCTGGCTTTCCGCGTGACGACGGAGCGCGAGGACATCCGCGCCATCGGCAGCGCCGAGCGCATTGCCGTGAGCTTCGGGCTGCGCAGCGTGCAGGGCGAGGTCGTCGTGCGCTCGGCCAGCTACAAGCTCGATGAGCACCTGAAGAACCAGAGCACCTTCCAGATCGTGGCCAACCTGAAGAAGGACGAGGCCGCCGACGCGCCCAAGCGCACGCTGTCCTTCGACGAGTGCTTCGTCGAGAACAAGGAGTTCAGCGTGGGCGCCGGCGGCACGGTGGTCAGCACCTACGTGTTCTCGGCGACGCGCGTGCGTGAAGAGTGAATGCGGCCGCCGGCGCGCCCGGCTGGCGCGCACTGACGATTGACCGCCAGCGCTTCGCCATCCGGCTGCGCGGCCACGACCTGCCGCTGGAAGTGCAGTGTCCCGACGGCGCCACGCAGGTCCTGCCGGTGTGGCGCTGCCGTGACCACTTCACCGCCCTGCGCGCGGCACTGACCGTGCACGCCGGCGGCGCGCCCGCGCAGGGCAGCCCCGGCGACCCCAGCACCACGGCCACCCTGAGCCTCGACCCGATGCATTACCTGACGGCGCTGCCCGGCTTCGCCGACATCGACCCCGCGCGGCGCGAGTCGCTGGCGCCGGCCGCCTTGTGGTGGGCGGCCGGTGGCGACGAAGCCCCGGCCCGGCTGCTTGACGGCTTCGGCGCCATCGACGGCCGCCTGTTCGAGCTGCGCCGCTGGACCGCCGGCGAGCGCCAGGCCGCCCTCGCCGCGGCACTGCAGCGCCATGCCACCGAGAGCGGCGACGGCGACGACGTGCGCTTCGATGCGGTGACCCACCTGGCCGCGCTGCTGCGCCACGGCGTGGTCGCCGACCCGGCGGAGATCGACACGCTGCCGCTGCACTGGGCCCTGCCGCTGATCGACCTGGTGGTGACGCTGAACCAGCCGCCCGCGGCCGATCCGCTGCTGGGCGATGACGAGGCCGCGCGGCGCCTGGCCGAGCGCACGCTGCGCCTGGCGCGCGCGCTGGGCTGGACGCCGGAGCAGGTGCTGCGCACGCCGGCGGTGGAGTTGGACCGCCTGCTGGCGTTGCTCGACCGCGAGGAGGCCCGGGCCCGCGGCACCGCGACGGCCACGGCGGCGCCTCCTGCCCCGCCGCGCCGGCGCCGCCTGGCCGACGCACCCGACGCGGTGCTGATCCGGATCGACGACTGAACGATGTCCAGCCTGCCGCCCGACGCGACCTTCGCCGCGCCCGCCGCGCTGCTGCAGCGGCTGGTCGGCCCGCTGCAGCGCGCCACGCTGGCGGCGGTGCGTGAGGCGGGTTTTCACATTGCACCGCCCGAAGGCACCCTGCCCGGCACGCCGGGCCAGGATCAGCTCGCGGTGGAGCCGGCCGCACGGCCGGAGCAGTTGGCCAGCGACGCGCAACCGCATGACGGCGCCTCGGAAACCTCGGCAGCCTGGGACGGCACGGAGGCCGCGCCGACTCAACCGGCGTCCGGGGCCAGCGCCAGCGCTTCCCGAGGTGCCGAGGCCACGCCCGTCCGGCCCGGCTCCGACACGGCGCCTCCCTGCGAGCGGCACGTTGGCGCCGGCATCCCGGTCGCACCGACGCCCGGGACCGAAGCACGAGTCCTCCCGGACGGCGCGGCGCACGCCGGCACCGGCCATTCCATCGCCGCGCCGCATCTGCCTGATGGGCCGATGTCCGCGAGCATTCCCGCCGGGGTCCCGGCCTCGCCTGCCGCATTGGTGCAAGCCGGTCATGCGCCCGGAAGTCGGCCCGCCGCCACACCGCCCCTGGCAGCACCTACCGCCTTCCCGCGCAGGCCGGACGCCACGCAGGCCCCAGCGCCGCACCAAGAGCTTGCCCTGGGCCGGCACACTGCTCCCGCCGCGCCGCCCGGGGCCACGGGCCTGGGCCGGCCTCGGAATGACGGCGCCGCTACCCCCAGCCTCCCAACCAATCGTTTCCCCACACTTCCCAATCAAAGCCAGGAAGTGGCACTGAGCGAGAAAACCGTCACCCCTGGGTGGACAGTTCCCGCAGACCCCGCGCCTGCTGGGAGCCGCGCTGAGGCCCCCGCGCCGTCACGCCCGGCGGCTCCCGGGGCATCGGTGTCCCCGGTTCCGACGGCACCACCGGGCATGCCGCCCAGCGCCCCGGCCCCCGGCTCGCTCCCGCTGCAGCGGCTCCAGGACGGCACGCCGCCGGCCACCCGGTCCGCCGCGCTGCCGGCTGTCGTCCAACCCTGGAGTGAGGCGCCCGCGCCGCTGGCGCCAGCCGCCGCCGCAGAGCAACCGGCGGGGGTCCCAGGGCCGCAGTTCTCCTTCACGTCCGCTCCGACTGGCGCGGCGCCCCTCACGGCGCCGACACCGCGCCCCGCTCCACCGTCCGGCGCACCGCTCGCAGCAGCCGGCCGCGTGCGGCTGGTGAAGGCCGCGCCGGCAGCGCCGATGGCGCAGGAGCCGGGCTTGCCTCCCGCCGCTGCGGCATCGCCCTTCGGCGCGGACACCGCCCCGCCCGATACCCCATCCACCACGCCACTCGCGGACCGGGCGGCGGCTTCTGCAACCCAGTCCGCCCCGCTGCCCACCCCGCCCTCCACGGGCGTGCGCTGGCCGGCCGAGCTGGAGCGCCGGCTCGAACGCCACCTCGACCGCGCGCTCACGCCGCTGCGGGCCCGCGCCGCGCAGTCGGCCGGAGACACTGCGGCCGGCCTGGACGACGCCGAGGCCGCCGAGGCGCCGCGCATCAGCCAGACCTTCAACGTCCGCCTCACCGTCGGCGCCGCGCCCCAGGCCGGCGGCCTGGCCGCCTGGCAGGCCGGGGACGCCTGCGGCGACGCGCTGCGCGACGCGGCGCTGCGCCAGGGGCTGATGCCATGAGCACGCGCTACAGCGCCCGCTTCGGGTCCTACCGCGTCAGCGACCGCGCCCAGGACAGCGACCGGCTGCTGCTGGCGCTGCTGGTGGAGCAGAGCATGGACGGCCTGGGCGGGCGCTGCGTGGCCGAGCTCTCCGGCGCCGAGCACGCCCTGCCCCAGCTGGGCGATGCGGTGGAGGTGAAGCTGGACGCGGGCGGCGGCGCCGTCACCGTCTTCACCGGCGAGGTCACGCTCAGCGCCGCCACCGCCACCACGCAGCGCATCGAGGCGCAGGACCAGGTGGCGCGGCTGGCGCGCGTCGAGGTCGAGGCCGCCTACGAGGACGTGTCGCTGGACTTCATCGTCAAGGACCTGCTGCAGCAGGCCGGCGCCCGGGCCGGCAGCGTCTGCCGCGGGCCCGACGTGCCCTTCTACGCCGTGCACCGCCAGCCGCGCGTGCTGGGCCAGGTCTGGCGCCTGGCGCAGGCCTGCGGCGCCGACCTGTTCGCCGACGGCGAGGGCCGCGTGCACCTGGCCACGCCGGACGAAGCTGGCAGCGAGCACGCGCTGCGCTTTGGCGAGACGATCCGCCGGCTCGACCTGCACGAGCGCGTGCTGCCCTACGACAGCGTCGAGGTCTGGGGCGAAGGCGCCGCCAGCGCCAAGGGCGCGGACAAGGCGCACTGGCTCAGCACCGATCTCTCGGGCGTGAGCGCCAAGGCCAAGGTCGATGCGGCGGGCCAGGTCAGCACCGGCAGCCTGGGCCAGCGCCCGCTGCGCGTGCGTGACGGCGCGTTACGCGCCGGCGCCGCGGCCGAGGCCTCGGCCAAGGCGCGCATGGCCTGGCTGGCGGCACGCCGCATCGCCGGCAGCATCGAGGCCAACGGCGCACCGGCGGTGAAGGTGGGCGACACGCTGCGCATCGAGAAGCTGCCCGCCGCCCATGCCGCCAGCGCCCTGCTGAAGCAGGCCGGCGCGCTGCGCGTGCGCGGCGTGCGCCACACGCTGGACCGCGAATCCGGGCTCGTGACCCGGATCGAGATCTGAGGAGCCGGCCATGACGGTGCGCCTGGGCCGGATCACGCTCGACGCGGTGCAGAGCCTGCACACCGAGGAGTCGCGCACCCTGGTCGAGCAGCGCGTGCCCGAGCAGCAGGGCAGCGTGTTCCAGGACCTGGGCCGCGAGCCGGTGACGCTGGTACTCGAAGGCCTGCTGCTGGGCGAGGCCGCACTGCAGACGCTGGAGCAGCTGCGCCAGGCGCAGGCCAAGGCCGAGCCGCTGTCCTTCGCCGCCGACATCGCCGTGGGCAGCGAGCTCACCGACGTGGTGATCGAGGACTTCCGCGCGCGCCAAGTCGCGGGCTACGAGGCGCGCTTCCGCTTCACGCTGCGGCTGCGCGAGCACGTCGAGCCGCCGCAGCCCGCCGCCACGGCCAGCACGCCGGTCAACCAGGGCGTGCAGGCCGATGCCGCGGCCTGGGCCGGCGACAACGTCGCCGCTGCGGCCGTGCTGGAAGACCCGGCCTCGCTGGGTGAGGCGCTGGCCGCCAACCCCGCGCTGCTGGAGCAGCTCGACATGGACCAGCTCGGCGGCGCGGTGGCGCGCAACCTCGACGGCCTGAGCGCCGACCAGGTCGGCGGCCTGCTGGGCGCCGTCGGCCAGCTCGACCCGGCCAAGGCGCACGGCCTGTTCGAGTCGCTGCAGAAGGCCGGCAGCCTGGGCGCGCTCATGGGCAAGTACCTCAAGGAGGGCGCCAGCTTCATCGACAAGCTGCGCAACATCCCGCTGAGCTCGCTGATGAAGGCCTTCGCCGGCGGCCTGGAGTTCCTGCAGAAGCTCCAGCAGGTGGCCAACGACGCCGGCAAGCTCGTCAGCGACATCGGCGCGCTGGAGCTGCCGCCGGGCGTGAAGGCGCTGGTGGACAAGGGCCGGTCGTCATGAGCACGCCCGCCGACGTGGTGCGCGACGTGATCAAGCTGATCAACAGCGTCACGGAGCTGCTGCAGACCCAGACCGCGCGCGAGGCGCCCAACGTCGCGCGCGACCTGGGCGTGCTGCCGCAGTTCAACGCCGGCGTCGCGGCGCTGGCGGGGGCGATCCGCAAGATCCGCACGGCGCTGGTGCCGGTGCAGCGTGCCGTCATCGACGCCGACGCGCTGGTGGCCGTCATCGGCTTCGTGCCGGACCTGCTCACCGGCCTGGGCGACGCGGTGTCGTCCTCGGGCGAATGGCTGGCCTCGCTGGAGCTGCGCCTGGACGGCGCCACCGACGCCGCGCGCCAGGCCGAGGGCGCCATCGACACCGTCTCGGACGCCGTGGCCATCGGCATCGACGCCGGCGAGGCCGCGCTGGAGCTGGTCGCGCCCGCCCAGTGGGGCGGCGTGGTGCAGGGGCTGGACCGCCTGCTGGCCGCGCTGGCCGATCTCAAACCCACGCCGCCGGCCACGCCCGGCACCACACCGGCCCCGCCGGCGCTGGCCGGCCTGACCGGCTGAGCGCCCCGCATGAGCCGCACCACCCATTTCCAACGGAGGGACCACCATGCCTGACACCGTCACCACCACCCCCGCGGTTGCCACCGTCGCGGCGCCCGCGCCGGCCAACCTGCCCGCTGTCGTCCCGGCCACGACGCCGGCCGCGGTCGATGCGCGCGCCAACCCCTTTGCCGCCATCGCGCAACTGCTGGCGGCGGTGCGCCGCTCGCTGGAGTCGAGCAAGCGCCCCGACCAGGCCCCGCGCTGGGTGCGCATCGTGCGCGTGCGCCAGTTCGCCGACCCCGCCACCGGCGACGCCGACGTGATCGCCAAGGGCGTGATGAAGGCCATGGACGTGGTGACGCTGGCCATCTCCTACCTGCAGCGCTTCACGCTCGACGCCACCGACCTGCTGGTGCAGGGCGACGCCGCCAAGGCGCTGGTGGAGGTCTCGGCCGACCTGGTCAAGCAGGCCACCAGCAAGGAGTTCATCAACGCGCTGGAACTGGCCGTGGGCCAGGAGCCCAGCCCGGCCTCGCCCATCGCCGGCGTGGGCGACATCGTGGACAAGATCGTGCAGCTCGCCGACAAGGTGCCCGAGCCCGAGGACCTGGAGATCATCGGCGCCGAGCTCTACGGCCTGCTGGCCGTGGAACAGCTCACCGACGGCACGGTGGACGACAAGCTCACCACGCACGTCAACATCGCCAAGACCGGCAAGCTGCAGCTGCTGCACTGGGGCTTCTGGCAGGGCTGGAAGGTGCAGAACCTGGGCAAGGGCAAGGAGCCGATCTCGGTGCTGACGCTGGGCGCGCGCCGCGTGGCCGGCGCCGCGCCGGGCAAGCTGCCGCTGCGCGCCGTGGGCACCTGGGGCGACCCGGGCAGCAGCGAGACGGTGTACGACCTGGACTTCAGCGGCGCGCAGGCCGGCCGCGACATCGCCGAGGCCAACGCGCTGCTGGAGGCGCTGGGCTACGGCGCCAAGTACCCGGTGGCCGACGCCAAGGTGCTGGCCGACGACTTCGCCACGCGGCTGCGCGCGTTCCAGAAGATCAACGACCTCCCCGTCACCGGCCGGCTCGACAACGCCACCATCAACCGGCTGATGCACCTGGACTACGACGCCAAGAACCTCAAGCGCGCCAAGCCCTTCCGCGCCGACGCGCTGCCGGTGGGCTTCGACCCGACCAAGGCTGCCTGAGCCTGACGCCACGAGCGCCGCAGTGCCATGACCGATCCCACCGCCGCCATCCGCGCCATCGTGCGCGACGAGCTCGCCGCGCTGCGCCTGCCCGACATCGGGGTGGTGACCAGCGTGTTCGCCCACGAGGGCGACGACGACGGCCACAACCACGAGTGCAACGTGCAGCTGCGCGAGGGCACGCTGGAGCTGCGCCGCGTGCCCATCGCCACGCCGCACATCGGCATGGTCAGCGCCCCGGCGGTGGGCGACCTGGTGCTGTTGGCCTACGTCAACGGTGATCCCAACCGCGCCGTGGTCGTGGGCCGCCTCTACTCGGAGAAAGCCAACCCGCCCAAGCACGCCGAGAAGGAGTGGCGCATCGAGTCGCCGCTGCGGGGCGTGAGCTCGATCGCCATCGACAAGGACGAGTCGGTGGTGGTCACGGCCGGCAAGACGGTGCTGACGGTGCGCAAGGACGGCGCGGTGGAGATCGCCGGCGAGGCCGAGCTCAAGATCGAGGTCAAGGGCGCGGTGGCGCTCAAGTGCACCGACGCCAAGATCGACGCCTCCGGCAACATCGACCTGGGCGACGGCGGCGCGGGCGTGATCACCGAGGCCAGCCACAAGTGCTACTTCACCGGCAAGCCGCTGGTGCCGTCCAAGACGGTCAAGGCCAAGGGCTGAGGACGAGAGGACACGCTGCCCATGCCCGCCCCCACCGCCTCCCAGCTCGAATCGGCCACTCTGGGCTTCCTGCAGGGCGCCGGCCTGCGCGGCGAGGATGCGCCCGGCCTGGCCAAGGCCATCGCCGCCTCGACCGCGCAGACGCTGACGCTGCTGCTGTCCATGGCGATGGTGCAGCCGGGCATCCCGGCGCCGTGCGACCCGATCAGCGGCAGCGGCGCCACCGCCGGCCCGGGCCTGCTCATGCCGCCGCCGGCCGGCGGCCCCGGCGCTTCGCAGCTCGAAGGCCTCGTCAACGGCTTCCTGGCGGGCCAGGGCATTCGCGGCGAGGACGCCAATCCGCTGGGCAAGGCGCTGGCCGCGGGCCTGGCCCAGGCGGTGCAGCTGTTCACGGCGCTGGCGATGGTGCTGCCCGGCATCGCCATCGCCGGCTTCGTCACCACGGCGCCGGGGATGCTGGCGCCGGTGCCGCTGCAGTCGCAGCTCAAGCCGCTGCTCGACGGCTTCCTGCAGCAGAACGGCATCCGCGGCGAGGACGCGCCGGCGCTGGCCCAGGCCGCGGCGCAGGCCATCGACCTGGGCTTCACGCTGTTCGCCGCGCAGGCGATGGTCAGCCCCGGCATCGCCTGCGCCCCCGGCGCCAGCGCCGCGCCGGGCCGCCTGATGTGAGAAGGGTCCGCAACGAGGACATGGCGATGAACCCCCGCAACCCCGCCGACGCCGCCGCGCTGTACGGCGTCGATCTCAAGCTCGAATTCAACGCCCAGGGCGTGGACCTGGCCGCGCAGAGCGGCGGCCTGGAAACCGTTTCGGGCCTGGACAACCTGGTGCAGGCGCTGTCGCTGCGGCTGCTGGTGGACCGCGGCGACCTCGGCGGCCTGGGCCATCCGCGCTACGGCAGCCGCATCCGCGACCTGCTGGGCGAGCCCATGGACCGCGCCAACCGTGAGCTCATCCGCCGCTACGCGCGCCGCGCGCTGCTGGACGACCCGCGCGTGCAGGAGGTGGTGGAGATCACGGTGACGCCGCGCGCCGACGCGCCCGACAGCCTGGACCTGCACGCGGTGGTCACCGCGATCGACGGCCGCCGCGCGGCCCTGGGAGTCACGCTCGATGGCCGCTGAGCTGCCGTTCCACAAGAAGGACTTCGCCGAGATCGTCGCGGCGCTGCTGGAGGACGCGGCCTCGGGCCGCGGCGGGCGCACCGCGCTCACCGACGCCAACGGCGG
Organism: Azohydromonas caseinilytica; assembly: GCF_012927045.1. Classification (GTDB taxonomy): domain Bacteria; phylum Pseudomonadota; class Gammaproteobacteria; order Burkholderiales; family Burkholderiaceae_C; genus Azohydromonas; species Azohydromonas caseinilytica. The sequence goes on from NZ_JABBFW010000001.1 coordinate 343,919, forward strand.
CAGCGTGGTGCGCACGCTGATGGAGGTGTTCGCGCGCGAGATGGCCGTGGGCTACGAGCAGCTGGAGCAGGTCTGGCGCAGCGCCTACCTCGACACCGCCAGCGGCCAGGCCCTGAACTTCGTGGTGGCGCTGGTGGGCGTGCAGCGGCGCGCGCCGGGGCACCTGGAAGGCCTGGTGACCTTCTCGCGCGGCCAGGGCGCGCCGCAGGACATCCACATTCCCGCCGGCACGCTGGTGGCCGGGCGCGACCAGCCGCTGTTCGCCACCACCGAGCCGGCCACGCTGGCGCAGGGCGACAGCCTGGTGAGCGTGGGCGTGCTCAGCGTGGAGCCCTCGCGCGACGGCAAGCCGGTGCCTTCGGGTGCGCTCAACACCATGCCCCGGCCCATCGCCGGCATCGAGGCCGTGCGCAACGCCGCCGACCTGATCCCGCGCCAGCGCGCCGAGAGCGACGAGGAGCTGCGCCAGCGCGTGCGCGCGCAGGCCGGCGCCACCACCACCGCCACCGTCGCCGCCATCGAGCAGGCGGTGCGCGCGCTGGGCATCGCCGAGGTCAAGGTGCTGGAGTACCCGGCCGACCCGGCGCTGCTGCCCGGGCAGATCCAGGTGGTGGTGGGCGACCCGGACGTGGACGCCGCGCTGATGCAGCAGGTGCATGACCGCATCGAGCTGGTGCGCCCGGCCGGGATCGTGGTGCGCAGCGCGCCGGCCACGCGGGTGTGGGTGCAGGTGACGGCGACGCTGACGCTGGACAGCGAGCGGCCGCTGCACGAGCGCAAGGCCATCGAGTCGCTGCTGACGGGCCGGCTGGCCAGCTACTTCGCGCAGCTGGGCGTGGGCGAGCCGGTGCGCGAGAGCAAGCTGCGCTCGATCCTGAGCAGCCACGACGCGGTGATCCAGATCGACTCCACGCCCGGCTTCAGCACGCTGATGGAGCCCTTCGTGCGCGAGGACGGCGCCGACGGGGCGCTGAAATCGCAGGCCAGCCGCTACCTGCTGAGCAATGGGGACATCCTGGTCGGGCCGCGCGAGCGCATCGGGCTGCGGCCCGCGGAGCTGCCGGTGCGGCTGACGCTGCTGGGCCCGGCGCCGGAGGTGCTGGTGGACATCGCCCTGGAGCTGGCCCCGGGCGGCAGCAGCGAGGGCGTGGCGGACAAGCTGCGCACGCTGGTGGGGCCGCTGGTGACGGCCGCGGCCAAGGCCGGGCGCCTGGAGTTCGAGCCGCTGCGCGCCAAGATCGTCGGCCCGGTGCTGCGCGCCGAAGCGCTGGCCGGGCTGCGCATCACGGTGCTGCATGCCGCCGACGGGCGCGTGGTCGAGCTGTCCAAGGACCAGCCCGATGACGCGCTGGCCCCGCGCGAGCTGCCGCGGCTGCGCAACACGCCGGTGAGCGTGAGCCCGCAATGAGCGCCCCCGCACGGCCGTTCCGAAGGGGGCGATCCGTCCCGCTTGGCGGGACCGCGCGCAGCGCGAGGGTGCCCCAATGAGCGACGCCGCGCGACGCCTGAGCCGGCTGCTGGAGCTGCTGCCCCGCGTCTACGCGGCGCAGCCGGCCGGCAGCGCGGTGGGCACGCTGCTGGACGCCCTGGCGCAGGCGCTGGGCCGCTTCGACACCGACGCGCGCCGGGTGCTGCACGACCGCTGGGTGGCCCTGGCCGGCACCGAGCCCGGCAGCGAGGACGAGGCGGCCCTCTCGGCCCTGGAGCGGCTGGGCGCGCTGCTGCGCATCGAGCGGCTGCCGGCGCGGCTGCGCCACGCCGGGGCCACGGCGCAGGCGGACGGCAGCGTCAGCGTGCGCTTCGACGCCCCGGCCGAGCGCGACGACGCGCTGCAGCTGTTGGGCGTGATGCTGCCGCTGGGGGATTTCCCGCTGCCCGTGCCACGCCTGCCGGGCCTGAGCCTGCGGCTGGACGACGGCGACGAGCTGCGCTGGCGCTTCGCGCCGCTCCAGGCCGCGGCCGGGGACGGCAGCGCCGAGGCGGACGACCCCACCGCGGAGGGCGCGGCGGACGCCGACCCGCTGGCCGCGCTGTGGCGGCTGCTGCGGCCCGAGGCCGGCGAGGCCTACCGGCAGCGGCTGCAGATCACGCAGGCCATCCGCCAGGGCGGGCTGGCCACGCCGCGCGCGCTGCTGTCGCTGGCCATTGCCGACCTGGGCGCCGAGCCCTGCCCCAAGTTCCGCCGCGACCGCAACGCCACGCTGGCGCGCGCGCTGCCGCCGGGCCGGCGCAAGCGCTGCCCGGCCTGCGGCGACCCCTCGCAACCCTGCCCGCAGCCGGCGCTGTTCGAGCCCTGGCTGAACGAGCAGCCAGCCCATTCGGCGCGCTGGCAGGGCCGGGACCTGCGGCTGCGGCGCTTCTTCACGCTGCGCAACGACTCGCTGGTGGCGGACCGGCCGCAGCTGGAGCTGGCGGTGGACCGCGCGGTGTCGTTCCCCGCGCTGCAAAGCCGGGCCTCGGGCGAGATCGTGCTCTACGCCGGCGACCTGGAGCCGGGCTGGACGCTGCGGCTGGCGCCGCAGCTCAGCGCCGAGGAGGACGCCGCGCTGGCCTCCTACGAGCGCCCGACACCGCACCCCTGGCTGCTGCGCAGCCCGCGCGGACGCGCCGAGCTGGTGCAGGCCCAGAGCGGCCAGGTCCGCGACGTGAGTGCGGCCATCTACTACCTGCGCGGCTCGCGCCTGGGCGGGCCCAACGCCGAAACCGCGGAGCCCGAGGGCCCCAAGTTCGGCGGCGTGGGCATCGAGGCCGACGAGTGCATGCGCTTCGGCGTGCTGGAGGCGGCCGTCCGCACCCCGCTGCTGACGCCGGGCGACAACGAGTGGTCGCTGCTGACCTTCCCCTCGCCGGTGTACCGCTTCGACGCGGCCACCTCGCGCCTGGCGGCCTCGGAGCAGGACAGCGGCGCGCATTTCTCGCTCATCGACCCGGGCATCGGCGACGCCAGCGCGGCCTTCGCCAAGACGCTGTTCGAGGTGCTGGAGCGCGCCGACCCGGCCAGTGCCGGCGACGGCCCCAACGCGCCGCGCTTCACGCTGGCGCTGCGCTGGGTCACGCGCGAGCCGTTCAGCTTCGTGCTCAACCTGCCGGCCAACGGCTGGGTGGAGACGGCCAAGCTCAGCGGCGCGGTGGAGCTGCTGCTGGCCGACGTGGAGCGCGCCCGCCCGGCCGGCACGCGCGCGCGGGTGGACTTTCCCGCGCCGGTGCTGCGCGAGGCGCAGCCGCTGGACGAGGCGCTGGCCGCCTTCGGCGTCGGGCTGCGCCACCAGGAGGCCATGGCGCTGCAGGATGCGCTGGTCAGCGTGAAGCTGGGCCAGACGCTGCGCGAGCCGGCCTCGGCCGGGGAAGTGGGATTGAGCATCGGCGCGGTATTCGACGTCGCGCGGCTGGCATCCGGGGCCTCCCCCGCGGCTGCCGCGGCCGGCGACCGCATTGAACTGAGGAGCACGTGGCAATGAGCCTGAAGGAACGGCACGGCCTGTCTGGCCGGCTGCACATCGCCATCACCGACGGCGCGGGCCGGCTGGTCGATGAGCGCCGGGTGGACAACCTGATCACGGACGTAGGCCGGCAGCTGCTGGCGCGCATGTTTGCCGGCCAGGTGCAGCCCAGCGAGCTGCGCATCGCCGCCGGCAGCAACGGCGAGAGCCTGGGCGCCGACGCGGCCACGATCACCACGCTGGCCGACGCGCCGGCCAGCGTGGTGGTGGATGCGGCGGTGCAGGAGCACCGCGCGCTGGCGCGCGTCACCGCCACGCTGCCGGCCACCGGCGACGCGCGACCGCAGGCGATCCAGGAGGCCGGCATCGTGATCGTCCTGCCCGAGCGGCAGGTGGTCTACAACCGCGTCACCTTCCCGGTGATCAACCGCGCCGGCAACCTCGAATTGACCTTCACCTGGGAAGTGAGCTTCTGACATGGCCCGACCCGTCCCCTACGTCAAGAAGGACCCCGGCGACATCATGCTCGCCGCGGATTGGAACGAAATGCAGGTGCAGGCCCGCGAGGCGCTGCACGGCCATGCCCACACCGGCGGCGACGACGCGCCGCCCATCGGGCGCGCGGGCATCGCTCCGGGTGCCATCGACGGCGCGCGCATCGACCCGCAGGCCGAGGTGGCGGTGAAGTCGCTGCAGGTCAACGGCCGGGGGCTGCTCAAGGAGATCGACGACCTGCTCAGCAAGGTCAAGGGCCTGGGCGACAGCAAGCTCGACCGCAGCGGCAACCCGACCGTCACGAGCAAGCTCACGGTGCAGGGCGACCTGCGCATCAACGACAGCAACCTGCTGCTGCGCAGCGGCAGCGACAACAACCACGGCCTGGGCTGGTTCGGCGGGGGCAAGACCTTCGCCACGCTCAGCGTGGACGGCCCGGTGCTCTACGGCTTTTCCGGCGGCGTACTGGGCAGCACCAACGGCGCCGAACGCGCCGCGCTGCGCTGGGATGCCAACGGCCGCGTGGGCATCGGCGGGGCGCCGGGCGCGGCGGCACTGCAGGTCACCGGCGCGGCGCTGGTGAGCGCCGACGGCGGCTACGCGGTGCCCAACGGCCGCATGGCCGCCGGCTCGCTGACCATCGGCAGCACCACGACCAACTACGGCGGCGGCAGCAACTGGAACGCCAGCACGGCCGCGCTGCTGCTGGAGACGCTGGACGACACCGAGATCGCGATCCACGACGCCGGCAAGCGCCTGGCCAGCCTCGCCTATTACCGCGGCGCGGAGAACTCGATCACCATCGGGCGCGACATGGGCTGGGGGGCGCTGAGCCGGCTCAACGTCAACGGCGCGCTCAACGTCACCGGCGACCTGGCGGTCAACGCCAGCAGCATCCGGCTGGGCCTGCAGGGCAACGGCGGCGGCCAGCTGCTCATCGTCAACAACCCGAACGACAACCGCATCTACCTGGAGGCCTACAACAGCGCCGGCAACGGCAACGCCGCCGAGCTGCTGCTCACGGGCTTCCAGGCCAATGCCGTGCCGCAGCTCAGCCTCTACGCCACCAACACCACCGCGTCGGGCACGCTCAAGGTCAACGGCGCCATCACCAGCGACACCTGGATGCGCTCGCGCGGCCTGATCGTGGAGGACGAGGCGCCCGCCCACCTGGGCAACGACGGCGCCTTCTACCGCTGGCAGGGACAGGTCTACCTCTCCGTGGACGACTGGCTCTACCTGCGTGACGCCAACGACGGCACCATCAAGATCGCCTTCAACACCGACTCGGGCATCGTCTACTGCAACCGCACCACGCCGATGTCGGACCGCAACCTCAAGCACGACATCCGCACCATCGAGGGCGCGCTGGACAAGCTGCGCGCGCTGCGCGGCGTGAGCTTCCGCTGGAACGACCAGCCCGACAACGGTGAGCAGGTCGGCGTGGTGGCGCAGGAGGTCGAGGCGGTGCTGCCCGCGGCGGTCGTGCCCCGGCCCGACGGCTTCAAGGGCGTGGACTACAACGCGCTGGTGGGCCTGCTGCTGGAGGCCGTCAAGGCGCTCGACGCACGCGTGCAGCAGCAGACCCGGCAGCTCGATGCGCTCGGCGGTGTCCGGCCGGCCGGCGCCGCGTGACCGGCTGGGCACCCCGGTGGGCCACCGGCCCTGGGGCCGCCCGGCAATTTCAAGCAACAGGAAGTGATTCGATGAGCACCGAAACCGATCCCCAGCTGCGCGCCCAGCTGCAGAACCGCCGCAGCGAGCTGCAGGCCCAGCTCAACGAGGGCCAGAACGCGCTGGCCGAGCTCAACCGCCGCCAGGAGGAGCTGCGCACCACGCTGCTGCGCATCAGCGGCGCGATCCAGGTGCTGAGCGAAGTGCTCGGTGACGAGCCCGCCGCCGCGACCTCGCGCTGAGGTCGGGACCCGCGCAGCGCGAGGCGGCCAGCGACATGGGCGACAACACGATCCGGCTCCTGGTCCAGGGCGCACCCGCCGGGGCGCCGCCGATCACCGTGCAGGCCACGCCGGCCGGCACGGCGCTGGAGATCGTGCTGCCGGCCAGCCGCAAGCTGGTGTCGGCGCAGCTGCAGTTCGTGGCGGCGGGCGGCACGGCCACGGCGTTGGAGGCACCGGCGCTGGACTCCGATGCCTTCACGCCGGGCGCCGACGGCAAGCCCGATGTGAGCCAGGGCAGCAACGCGCACTGGCTGTCCATCGACTGGGGGCGCGAATGCGCCCTCACCGCGCTGACGCTGAAGGCGCCGTCGGCCAAGACCAGCGCGCCGGCCTCCGGGGCGCGGGTGCGCATGTTCAGCGCCGGCCAGTGGCTGCCGCTGCCACCGCGCGACACGCTGGGCTTCGGAGCGGACGGCGTCGCCAGCGCGCGCTTTCCGCCCTGCGCGGCCAGCCGGTTGATGGTGGAGCTGCTGACGGAGAACAAGGTTGGCGGCAACTGGTCCGGCGTGCTGGTGCCCGGCGCGGTGGACCTGAGCAAGCTGTCGGTGAGCGTGCAGGCCACGCCGCAGCCCTGCCATGTCTCGCTGGCGGTGGGCGACGAGGCGCCGTTCTTCCAGCACCCGGGCCCGCTGCCGTTGCAGCCGGTGGCGGTGGACGGCTTCAGCCGCGCCCTCAACCGCTGGCTGGTGGACCATCCCGGCAGCACCCGCATCCCGCTGACGCTGCGCGCGGCGGCGCCGGCCTCGCTGCGCATCGCGGCCTGGGCCGTGGAACAGGAGCCGGCGCCGGGAGACGGCGCTTCCAGCGGCCCCGTCGCGCCGCCGCCCCCGCCACCACGGCCGGAGAGCCCCGGGCCGGGCCCGCTGCCGCAAGCGCCGGCTCCGGGGCGTGGGCGCTGGTGCGACCCGGGCCGCGCCGCGGCGCAGGGGTTCAGGCCGACACCGCCCGGGCTGGGCCTGTCCGCGCTGGAACTGCAGCTGCGCAACACCGGCGCGGTGGAGGCCACGGGCACGCTGGCCCTGCATGCCGACGCGGGCGGTGCACCGGCGGCCACGCCGCTGGCCGCGCCGCTGCGCTGGCAGCTGCCGCCGGGCACGGCCCCCGCCTGGCTGCGCTGCGAGCTGCCCTTGCCGGCCGTGGCACTGCCGGGGCCCTGGTGGGCGGTGCTGCGCGTGGAGCAGGGAGAGTTGATCTGGTACGAGGGCGGCGAGCCGGTGGACGGCATCGCGAACGCGGCCTGGCAGGCCGACGGCGGGGCCTGGATTCCGCTGGGCGCGCAGTCCGGCGGCTGGCTGGCCAGCCGGCTGTGGTGGCTACCCGCCGAAGCTTGAGGAGCCGGCCATGCTGATGGCGATCGAAACCCTGCTCGAAACACCGTTGCGCCAGGCGCTGGGCGACGGCGTGGGCGTGGCGCTGCAGCCGGCCGAGCGCGCGCCGGCGGACGCGGCGCCGCTGGTGAGCCTGTGCGCGCGCACGCTGCAGCGCCATGTGCCGCCCCTGGACAGCGCCGAGGCGGAGGACAGGCCGTCGCGCCCGCAGGCGCTGCGCCTGCTCACGCTGCAGCCCGATGCCGGCGACGCGCGGCGCTATCCGCTGCCGGCCGGCACCGGGCCGCAGGTCAGCGAGGTGCAGTCACCGCCGGGCTGGCTGCTGCCGGCCCACGATGCCTGGGAGGTCGAAGGCGACGCGCTGCGGCTGCGCGCCGCGCCCAAGGGGCCGGTGCTCGTCCTGCTCAAGGGCGCGCCCGTGCGCGGCCTTGCCGAGCGCGCGCCCGTGCAGGTGGAGCTGGCGCTGGCGGTGTGGGCCCTGGCGGCGGCGCAGGCCGACCGGCTGCTGGCCCAGGCGCTGGCGGCGCTGTTCAAGGAGTTCAACGGGCGCGACTTGGTCACGCTCACCGAGGGCGGCGCCATCGACGGCCTGTGGCTGCGCCTGGAGCGCCCGCGCGTGCTGCTGTCGGGCGTGGAGCGCGACATGGCGGCGCGCAACGGCGGCGGGGACTGGCAGCGGCTGACGGCCACGCTGCTGCTGCGCGGCGAGCTGGCCACGACGCTGGCGCTGGAGCCCGTGCCGGACGGCGGGCGCATTGCCGGCATCGCGCTGGAGGTGGCGCACATAGGCGCCGACGGGCAATTGCGGCGCGATCGCGGCACGCTGGGAGAGGCAGCAGACTGAGCACCGGCAAGGGTGTATTGGTCAGCTCTACCGAACAATGCGCGCGCTCATTGGGAGACTTTCCAGCTGTCCTAAACAATCCAGGCCCGGCTCGCGCATGCCGGACGGTGGTGCGCCGTCCCAGCGCCCATGAAAAAGGCCCGCGCGCGGCGGGCCTTCTGGCACGAGGAGGCTGAAAAGGCTTACTCGGCGGCGGCTTCGGTCGTAGCGGCTTCGACCGGCTCGGGGCGGTCCACCAGCTCGACGTAGGCCATGGGGGCGTTGTCGCCGACGCGGAAGCCCATCTTCAGGATGCGGGTGTAGCCGCCCGGACGGGTCTGGTAGCGCGGGCCCAGCTCGTTGAAGAGCTTGACCACGATGTCGCGGTCACGCAGGCGGTCGAAGGCCAGGCGGCGGTTGGCCAGCGTGGGCTCCTTGGCCAGCGTGATCAGCGGCTCGACGACGCGGCGCAGTTCCTTGGCCTTGGGGACCGTGGTCTTGATGGCCTCGTGCTGCAGCAGCGACACGCACATGTTGCGCAGCATGGCGGCGCGGTGTTCGCTGGTGCGGTTCAGTTTGCGGGGACCGTTACGGTGGCGCATGGTGCGTTCCTTTCCTTATCAAAACCCCCGGCCGTGTCAGGTACCGGGGGGTGCACCGGGCCGCCCGCCAAGGCGGCCCTATTTCTTCAATCAGTCGCGGCAGCGGCCGGGGCCGCTGCCGGCGGCCATCAACGCTTGTCGAGGCCTTGCGGCGGCCAGTTCTCCAGGCGCGCGCCCAGGGTCAGGCCGCGCGAGGCCAGCACTTCCTTGATCTCGTTGAGCGACTTGCGGCCCAGGTTGGGCGTCTTGAGCAGCTCGGTCTCGGTGCGCTGGATGAGGTCGCCGATGTAGTAGATGTTCTCGGCCTTGAGGCAGTTGGCCGAGCGCACGGTGAGTTCGAGCTCGTCCACGGGGCGCAGCAGGATCGGGTCGAACTGGGCGCTGCGCTGCGCGGGCTGGTCGAAGGCGGCGATCTCGTTGCCTTCGAGCTGCGCGAACACGGCGAGCTGTTCCACCAGGATCTTGGCCGAGGCGCGGATGGCTTCCTCGGGCGAGATGGCGCCGTTGGTCTCGATCTCCATCACGAGCTTGTCGAGGTCGGTGCGCTGCTCGACGCGGGCGTTCTCGACGGCGTAGCTGACGCGGCGCACGGGCGAGAAGGAAGCGTCGAGGACGATGCGACCGATGGCCTTGGTGGGCTCGTCGCCGAAGCGGCGCATGTTGCCCGGCACGTAGCCACGGCCCTTCTCGACCTTGATCTGCATGTCGAGCTTGCCGCCTTGCGACAGGTGCGCGATGACGTGCTCGGGGTTGATGATCTCGACGTCGTGCGGCGTCTGGATGTCGCCGGCGGTGACGGGGCCCTCGCCTTCCTTGCGCAGCACCAGCGTGACCTCGTCACGGTTGTGCAGCCGGAACGTCACGCCCTTGAGGTTGAGCATGATGTGGACCACGTCTTCCTGCACGCCGTCGATCGTGGAGTACTCGTGGAGCACGCCCGCGATGGTGACTTCCGTCGGCGCGTAACCCACCATCGACGACAGCAGCACACGACGCAGGGCGTTGCCCAGCGTGTGGCCGTAGCCGCGCTCGAAGGGCTCGAGCGTCACCTCGGCACGGTGACCGCCCAGCGACTCGACGTTGATGGCCTTGGGTTTCAGCAGATTGGTTTGCATTGAGTCCTGTTCCTGTCAATACCCTCGGCTCGTTACACCGATAAGGCTGATGGAGCTGCCGGGCATGGCACAGACCGCTGCACGCCCGGCATGCACAGCGGGTCTGCCGCCGCCGTGCGCGCACGCGGGCGCGGCGCACGGCGGCGGGGGCTCGCGCATCAGCGCGAGTAGAGTTCGACGATCAGCGACTCGTTGATCTCGGCACCGAACTCATCGCGGTCCGGGGCCTTCTTGAACACGCCTTCCATCTTGGCGATGTCCACCTGCACCCAGGCCGGCAGGCCGATGGAGTCAGCCAGCTTGAGCGCGTCCTGGATGCGCAGCTGCTTCTTCTTGGTGTCGCGCACGGCCACCGTGTCGCCGGCCTTGACCAGGTAGGAGGCGATGTTCACGACCTGGCCGTTGACCGTGATGGCCTTGTGCGACACCAGCTGGCGCGCTTCGGCACGGGTCGAGCCGAAGCCCATGCGGTACACCACGTTGTCCAGGCGCGATTCCAGCAGCGACAGCAGGTTGGCACCGGTGTTGCCGCGGCGGCGCTCGGCCTCGGCGAAGTAGCGGCGGAACTGGCGCTCGAGCACGCCGTACATGCGCTTGACCTTCTGCTTCTCGCGCAGTTGCAGGCCGAAGTCGCTGGTGCGCGAGCCGGAGGTGCGGCCATGCTGGCCGGGCTTGCTGTCGAACTTGGCCTTGTCGCTGATGGCGCGGCGGGCGCTCTTCAGGAACAGGTCGGTGCCTTCACGGCGGGAGAGTTTGGCCTTCGGGCCGAGGTAACGTGCCACGTGCTTGTCCTTGGGTCTGTCTGACGCCGCGGCCGGGATGGCCGTGCGCGAGTCTGGCGGGTCTTGTTGTGAGACGCTCAGACGGTGGTCTTCATCGGCCCGGGGCGGCGGAAGGTACCTTCCACCCACGCACGGGCCCACTGAAAGCGCCAATGCCGCCCGAAGGCGGCGGCAAAGGGCGCGATTCTATAACGAAATCAGATGCGGCGGCGCTTCTGGGGGCGGCAGCCGTTGTGCGGCACGGGCGTCACGTCGGAGATCGACGTAATGCGGATGCCCAGCGAGGCCAGCGCGCGCACCGAAGACTCGCGACCCGGGCCCGGGCCCTTGATCTTAACGTCCAGGTTCTTGATGCCCTGCTCTTGCGCAGCACGGCCGGCCGTCTCGGCAGCCACCTGTGCCGCGAAGGGCGTGCTCTTGCGCGAGCCCTTGAAGCCCTGGCCGCCGGAAGAGGCCCAGGACAGGGCGCCGCCCTGGCGGTCAGTGATCGTGATGATCGTGTTGTTGAACGACGCGTGTACGTGAGCGATGCCGTCGGCGATGTTCTTGCGAACCTTCTTGCTGACGCGACGCGCGGCGGAGTTGGTAGGTGCCTTAGCCATGTTCGGTATCTCTCAATCGCTGCGAGCAGCTCACTTCTTGACCAGGGCGCCCGACTTGCGCGGGCCCTTGCGGGTGCGCGCGTTGGTCTTCGTGCGCTGGCCGCGCACGGGCAGGCCGCGGCGGTGGCGCATGCCACGGTAGCAGCCGAGGTCCATCAGCCGCTTGATGTTGATCGACATCTCACGGCGCAGATCGCCCTCGATGGTGAGGCGGCCGATCTCCTCGCGGATCTTTTCCAGATCGGCGTCGGTGAGGTCCTTGACCTTCTTGGAGTAGGCGATGCCGACCGAGTCACAGATCTTCTGTGCAGTGGTGCGGCCGATACCGTAGATCGAGGTCAGACCGATCTCGGTGTGCTTGTGCGGCGGGATGTTGATGCCGGCAATACGTGCCATGGAATACCTCTGTGTCCTGTTGGTGAGGGCTCAGCCGCTCAACCCTGGCGCTGCTTGTGGCGCGGATCGGTGCAGATGACGCGCACCACGCCGTTGCGGCGGATGATCTTGCAATTGCGGCACATCTTCTTGACCGAAGCTGCTACTTTCATGGTCTTCTCCTTGACCTTTCAATGACTCATTTCGCCCGGAAGACGATGCGAGCGCGACTCAAATCGTAAGGGGTGAGCTCCACGGTGACCTTGTCGCCGGGAAGGATGCGGATGTAGTGCATACGCATCTTTCCGGAGATGTGGCCGAGCACCACGTGCCCGTTTTCAAGCTTCACCCGGAAGGTGGCGTTGGGCAGATTTTCGAGGATCTCGCCCTGCATCTGGATGACGTCGTCTTTGGCCATGCGCGTCTCAGCTTGCCTTGAAGTTCGCCTTCTTCAGCAGCGACTCGTACTGCTGGCTCATCACGTAGCTCTGAACCTGGGCCCAGAAGTCCATCGTCACCACCACGATGATCAGCAGCGAGGTGCCCCCGAAATAGAACGGCACGTTGTACTTCAGCACCAGGAACTCCGGCAGCAGGCATACCAGCGTGATGTACGCCGCCCCCGCCAGCGTCAGGCGCGAGAGGATGCGGTCGATGTGCCGCGCCGTGTTCTCGCCCGGACGGATACCCGGAATGAACGCACCGCTCTTCTTCAGGTTGTCTGCCGTCTCACGGCTGTTGAACACCAGCGCCGTATAGAAGAAGCAGAAGAAGACGATCATCGCCGCGTACAGCAGCACGTAGACCGGCTGCCCCGGCGACAGCGCGCCGGAGAGATCCTTGAGCCACGTCAGGCCCTCGCCGGTGGCGAACCAGCCGACGATGGTGGCGGGCAGCAGGATGATCGACGACGCGAAGATCGGCGGAATCACACCCGACATGTTGAGCTTCAAGGGCAGGTGCGACGACTGGCCACCATAAACCTTGTTGCCCACCTGACGCTTGGCGTAGTTCACCAAGATCTTGCGCTGCCCGCGCTCGACGAACACGACGAAATACGTCACCAGCACAACGATCGCGATGATGAACAGCGCCGCGATGATGCTCATCGCGCCAGTGCGCACCAGCTCGAACAGCCCGCCCACCGAACCCGGCAGACCCGCGGCAATGCCCGAGAAGATCAGGATCGAGATGCCGTTGCCCAGCCCGCGCTCAGTGATCTGCTCGCCCAGCCACATCAGGAACATCGTGCCGGCCACCAGGCTCACCACGGTCGTCATGCGGAAGCCGAAACCCGGCGACAGCACCAGACCCTGCGAGCCTTCGAGCGCGAGCGCGATGCCCAGCGACTGGAACAGCGCCAGACCCAGCGTGCCGTAGCGCGTGTACTGGGTGATCTTGCGCCGCCCGGCCTCGCCTTCCTTCTTGAGCGACTCCAGCGAAGGCACAACGTAGGTCATCAGTTGCATGATGATCGACGCCGAGATGTACGGCATGATGCCCAACGCGAACACCGTGAAGCGCGACAGCGCCCCGCCGGAGAACATGTTGAACAGGCTCAGGATGCCGCCCGACTGGCTCTTGAAGAGCTGCTGCAGCTGCTGCGGGTCGATCCCCGGCACCGGTATATGGGCGCCAATGCGATAGACCACCAGCGCAAGCACCAGGAAGACGAGCCGGCGACGCAGGTCGCCGAACTTGCCGCTCTTGGCCAGCTGGTTCGCTGAAGTAGCCAAGGCGCAAGTCCTTAAGCGTTGCTGGCCAGGCTGCCGCCGGCCGCTTCGATCGCCACCTTGGCGCCCGCAGTGGCACCAATGCCCGACAGCGTGACCGCGCGGGTCAGCTCACCGGACTTGATCACCTTCACGTTGCGCGCGATCTCGGGCACCAGGCCGGCGGCCTTGAGCACCACGAGGTTCACTTCCGTGGCTTCGAGCTTCTGCAGCGCGGCCAGGGTGATCTCGGCGTTGAACTTCAGCGAAGCCGACTTGAAGCCGCGCTTGGGCAGGCGACGCTGCAGCGGCATCTGGCCGCCTTCGAAGCCCACCTTGTGGAAGCCGCCGGCGCGCGACTTCTGGCCCTTGTGGCCGCGACCCGCGGTCTTGCCCAGGCCCGAGCCGATGCCGCGGCCGACACGGCGCTTGGCATGCTTGGCACCCGAGGCGGGCTTGATGGTGTTGAGTTGCATGGTTCGATTCCTTGTGCCTGGTCCCGTGGATGCTTAGAGCACCTTCACGAGGTAGGCGACCTTGTTGATCATGCCGCGCACCGCGGGCGTGTCCTCGAGGACAGACTCGCTGTTGAGCTTGCGCAGGCCCAGGCCGCGCACGGTGTCGCGGTGGGACTGCTTGGTGCCGATCACGCTGCGCACCAGCTTGACCTTCAGGGTTTGCTTGTCAGCCATGGTTGTTCTCCGCGTGCGGCTCAGCCGAGGATCTCTTCGACCGTCTTGCCGCGCTTGGCCGCGACTTCGGCCGGCGTGGTGGAGCGGCGCAGCGCGTCGAGCGTGGCACGCACCATGTTGTAGGCGTTGGAAGAGCCCAGGCTCTTGGCCACGATGTCGGTGACGCCCATCACTTCGAAGACGGCACGCATCGGGCCGCCGGCGATGATGCCGGTACCAGCCGGCGCGGGGGCCAGCAGCACCTTGGCCGCGCCGTGCTCGCCACGCAGGTTGTGGTACACGGTGCCGTTCTTCAGGGCCACCTTGAACATGTTGCGGCGGGCGGCTTCCATGGCCTTCTGCACCGACACCGGCACTTCCTTGGCCTTGCCCTTGCCCATGCCGATGCGGCCGTCGCCGTCACCCACCACCGTCAGAGCCGCGAAGCTCATGGTGCGGCCGCCCTTGACGACCTTGGTGACGCGGTTGACCGCGATCATCTTTTCCTTCAGACCGTCGTCGTTGCCTTCAGTCTGAGCGCGAGGTTGAAACTTTGCCATGTTGGATCCTGGTCAGAACTGCAGGCCGGCTTCGCGCGCCGCCTCGGCCAGCGCCTTCACGCGGCCGTGGTAGGCGAAGCCCGCGCGGTCGAACGCGACCTTCTCGATGCCGGCGGCCTTGGCCTTCTCGGCGATGCGGCGGCCGATGATCGTTGCGGCAGACACGTTGCCACCCTTGCCGGCGGCGCCCAGTTGCTCGCGCACTTCCTTCTCGGCGGTCGAGGCGCTGGCCAGGACCTTGGTGCCGCAGTCGGAAATGACGCTGGCGTAGATGTGCAGGTTGGAGCGGAACACCGTCAGGCGCGCCACGCGCTGCACGGCGATGCGCGCACGCGTCTGGCGCGAGCGGCGGATGCGCTGATCCTTCTTGTTGATGGTCATGCTGCCACTCCTTACTTCTTCTTGGTCTCTTTGAGGACCACGCGCTCGTCGCTGTAGCGGATGCCCTTGCCCTTGTAGGGCTCGGGCGGACGGATGGCGCGCACTTCAGCGGCCAGCTGCCCCACCACTTGACGGTCGGCACCCGTGATCACGATCTCGGTCGGGGTCGGGCAGGCCACCTTGATGCCGGCGGGCATGTCCTTCACCACGGGGTGCGAGAAACCGATCTGCAGGTTGAGCTTCTGGCCCTGGGCCTGGGCGCGGAAGCCCACGCCCACCAGGTTGAGCTTGCGCTCGAAGCCCTTGCTCACGCCCGTGACCATGTTGTTGACCAGCGCGCGCAGCGTGCCGCTCATGGCATCGGCCTCGGCGGTCTCATTGGCCGGGGCGAAGCGCAGCGTGCCGGCCTCGTTGCTCACCGACACCAGCGGATGCGCCGAACGGGTGAGCGTGCCTTGCGCGCCCTTGACGGTGATTTGATCGGCCGTCACCGACACGTCCACGCCCTGCGGGACGGCGATGGGCATTTTTCCAACGCGGGACATTGCTCGTCTCTCCTTAGGCCACGTAGCACAGCACTTCGCCGCCGATACCGGCAGCGCGCGCCTTGCGGTCCGTCATCACGCCCTTCGGGGTGGTGACGATCGCCACGCCCAGGCCGTTTTGGACCTGAGGAATGTCGTGGCGGCCCTTGTAGATGCGCAGACCCGGGCGGCTCACGCGCTCGATGCGCTCGATCACCGGACGGCCCGCGTAATACTTCAGTGCGATCTCCAGCTCGGACTTGCCGGGCTCGCCCTTGATGGCGAAGCCGTCGATGTAGCCCTCGTCCTTCAGGACCTGGGCAATCGCCACCTTCAGCTTGGACGACGGCATGGACACGCTGGCCTTGTCAACGCTCTGGGCGTTGCGGATGCGCGTCAGCATGTCGGCGATCGGATCACTCATGCTCATTCGAAATCTCCTGCTCTCGCCGACTTACCAGCTGGCCTTGACGACACCGGGGATGTCGCCCTTGAAGGCCAGTTCACGGATCTTGGTACGCGCCAGACCGAACTGGCGGAAGGTGCCACGGGGACGGCCCGTCATCTCGCAGCGGTTGCGCAGACGGGTCGGGTTGGCATTGCGGGGCAGCTTCTGCAGCTCCAGGCGCGCGGCGTAGCGCTCCTCTTCCGAGCGCTTGGCATCGTCGATGATGGCCTTGAGCTCGGCGTACTTCTTGGCGAACTTGGCAACCAGCTGTTCGCGCTTCTGCTCACGTTGAATGAGAGAGAGTTTGGCCACGGGTTACCTCAGTTCTTGAACGGGAAACGGAAGGCCTGCAGCAGGGCCTTGCACTCTTCGTCGGTCTTGGCCGTCGTGGTGATGCTGATGTTCAGACCACGGATGGCGTCGATCTTGTCGTACTCGATCTCGGGGAAGATGATCTGTTCCTTGACGCCGACGTTGTAGTTGCCGCGACCGTCGAAGGAACGACCCGAGATGCCGCGGAAGTCACGCACGCGCGGCAGCGCGATGGTGACGAAGCGGTCCAGGAATTCGTACATCTGCACGCCACGCAGGGTGACCATGCAACCAATGGGCACGTTCTCGCGGATCTTGAAACCGGCGATGGCCTTCTTGGACTTGGTGATCACGGGCTTCTGGCCGGCGATCTTGGTGAGGTCGCCCACGGCGTGGTCCATCACCTTCTTGTCCGACACCGCCTCGCTCACGCCCATGTTGAGCGTGATCTTGGTCAGGCGCGGCACTTCCATCACCGACTTGTAGCCGAACTTCTTCATCAGGTCCGGCACGACCTTTTCGCGGTACTGCTGCTGCAGACGAGCGTTTTGTTGCTGAGCCATTCGAACCTCGACTTAAGCCTGAATCTCGTCGCCCGTGGACTTGTACACGCGCACCTTCTTGCCATCGGCCAGCAGCTTGATGCCGACGCGATCAGCCTTGCCGGTGGCGGCGTTGAAAATCGCCACGTTCGACTGGTGGATCGGCATGGTCTTGTCGACAACGCCGCCGGTCGTGCCCTTCATCGGGTTGGGCTTGACGTGCTTCTTGGCAACGTTCACGCCTTCGACGATCAGATACGAGTCGTCCACGCGCTGCGCCACGGTGCCACGCTTGCCCTTGTCGCGGCCGGTCAGCACGATGACCTGGTCGCCCTTGCGAATCTTGTTCATGGTCTGTCCTTTGACCTGGGGCTCAGAGCACTTCGGGCGCGAGCGAGACGATCTTCATGAAGCGCTCGGTACGCAGTTCGCGCGTCACCGGGCCGAAGATGCGGGTGCCGATGGGCTCGAGCTTGTTGTTCAGCAGCACGGCGGCATTGCCGTCGAACTTCACCAGCGAGCCGTCCTGGCGGCGCACGCCCTTGGCGGTGCGCACCACCACGGCGCTGTAGACCTCGCCCTTCTTGACGCGACCACGAGGCGCAGCTTCCTTGATGCTGACCTTGATGATGTCGCCAATGCCGGCATAACGACGCTTGGAACCGCCGAGCACCTTGATGCACATGACGGATTTCGCGCCCGTGTTGTCAGCGACGTCGAGTCGCGATTGCATTTGGATCATGTCTGTCCCCAACTTGCCCCAGAGCGACAACAACGTCGCACCGGTCAGTCTTGGGCCCGTCGCACCGGCTGCGTGACGAGTTCTCAAACAGCCGGCGATTGGGGCGGATCCGGAAGCCTCGCCTGCGCCGCCAATTGGACGCAGGCCGACTCTCCGGCGAAGCTGCTGATTGTGCAGCGAAAACCCGCACCGTGTCAAGACATGACACCGCGCGGGGTGATGAACGAGAGCCCGACGACCCTATCGTCGCCAGGCCAGAAACCAGCAGTTCAGCCGCGCGGCAGCGCGCGCGCCTGGGCCAGCAGCGTCTGGGCGTCGCTGACCTCGAACTTGCCGGGCGCCTCCACATTGAGTGCGCGCACCACGCCATCCACGACCAGCATCGAGCAGCGCTGCAAGCGCTTGCCCAGGCCGCGGGCGGTGAGATCCAGCTCCAGGCCGGCGGCACGGGCGAAGTCGCCGTTGCCATCGGCCATCATGCGCACCTTGCCGGCCGCGCCCTGGGCACGACCCCAGGCACCCATGACGAAGGCGTCATTGACCGACACGCACCAGATCTCGTCCACGCCGGCAGCCTTGAGATCGTCGGCCGCGGCCACGTAGCCCGGCACATGCTGCGCCGAGCACGTGGGCGTGAAGGCGCCGGGCAGGCCGAAGATCGCCACCGTGCGCCCGGCGGTGGACTGGGCGATGTCAAAGGCGTTGGGGCCCAGGCTGCAGCCCTCCCCTTCAACCTCGATGAACTCGTACAGCGCGCCGTTGGGCAGCCGGTCACCAACTTTCAACATGCGGTTCGTCTCCTGCGGTGGAAATGAAAAACGGCCGCCACGCCGGAATCCGACGCAGGCGGCCGCTCATGCGGGCGCTAGGGCCTCGAGGTCAGACCGTACGGGCCTTTTCGACCAGACGCGTCACGACCCAGGACTTGGTCTTGGAGATCGGACGGCTTTCCGTGATCTCGACCGTGTCGCCGACCTTGTACTCGCCGTTCTCATCGTGGGCGTGGTACTTGTTCGAGCGCGCAACGATCTTGCCGTAGAGCTCGTGCTTGACGCGGCGCTCCACCAGCACCGTCACGGTCTTGGCGCGCTTGTCGCTGACGACCTTGCCGATGAAGGTGCGGACGACCTTGGTCTTGCCTTCGGCGTTTTGAGCTTGGGCGTTCATTGGGCGGCTTCCTTCTTCTTCTGGGCCAGCACGGTCTTGGCGCGCGCGATGTCGCGGCGCGTCTTGCCCAGGACCGTGTGGTTGCTCAGCTGTTGGGTCGCCTTCTGCATGCGCAGGCCGAAGTGAGCCTTCAGCAGCTCGGAGATT
Organism: Azohydromonas caseinilytica; assembly: GCF_012927045.1. Taxonomy (GTDB): domain Bacteria; phylum Pseudomonadota; class Gammaproteobacteria; order Burkholderiales; family Burkholderiaceae_C; genus Azohydromonas; species Azohydromonas caseinilytica. The sequence goes on from NZ_JABBFW010000001.1 coordinate 362,645, forward strand.
TCCTTCTCCAGTTCGGCGACGTCCTTGGCGCGGAGTTCAGATGCTTTCATGAGGTTCTCCGATCTCAGGCGCCGACCTGGCGCGCCACGAAGGTGCAACGCAGGGGCAGCTTGGCTGCGGCCAGCGTGAACGCTTCGCGGGCGAGCTGCTCGGGCACGCCGTTGATTTCGTACAGCACCTTGCCCGGCTGGATCTCGGCCACGTAGTACTCGGGGTTGCCCTTGCCGTTGCCCATACGGACTTCGGCAGGCTTTTGCGAGATCGGCTTGTCCGGGAAGATGCGGATGAAGATGCGGCCGCCGCGCTTGATGTGGCGCGAGATGGCACGACGCGCAGCTTCGATCTGGCGGGCGGTGATACGGCCGCGCTCGGTGGCCTTCAGGCCGAATTCACCGAACGACACATTGGCGCCGCGCGTGGCGATGCCGGTGTTGCGGCCCTTCTGTTCCTTGCGGAACTTGCGACGAGAGGGTTGCAGCATTGCTAGTTCTCCTTAGGCGCCCGTGGGCGCCTTGCGCACGCGCTGCGGCGCGCCGCCGGCAGGCTTGTCGCCGCCGCCGTCGCCACGCGGACCACGACCGTCGGGACGGCCACGGCCACCCGGGCCCGGACGCGCATTGCGACGCGGACGGCGCTCTTCTTCACCGGCGGGGGTCACGATGCCAGGGGCTTCGCCGCTGGCCAGACGGTCACCGCGGTACACCCACACCTTGACGCCGATGACGCCGTAGGTGGTGCGGGCTTCGGAGAAGCCGTAGTCGATGTCGGCCTTGAGGGTGTGCAGGGGCACGCGGCCCTCGCGGTACCACTCGGTACGGGCGATCTCGATGCCGTTCAGACGACCGGCGCTCATGATCTTGATGCCCTGGGCGCCCAGGCGCATGGCGTTCTGCATCGCGCGCTTCATGGCGCGGCGGAACATGATGCGCTTTTCCAGCTGCTGGGTGATCGAGTCGGCGATCAGCTGCGCATCGACTTCGGGCTTGCGCACCTCTTCGATGTTCACCGCCACCGGCACGCCCAGACGCTTGGTCAGTTCGGCCTTCAGGTTCTCGATGTCCTCGCCCTTCTTGCCGATCACCACGCCCGGACGAGCCGAGAAGATGGTGATGCGGGCGTTCTTGGCGGGGCGCTCGATCAGCACGCGCGACACGGCAGCGTTCTTCAGGCGCTGGCGCAGGTAGTCGCGCACCTGCAGGTCTTCGGCCAGCATGCCGGCGAAGTTGGTGTTCGACGCGTACCAGCGCGACGCCCACGCACGGGTGACGGGCAGGCGGAAGCCGGTCGGATGGATTTTCTGTCCCATAGTCTTCCTCAGCGCCTCAGTTGCCGACCGTCACGAAGATGTGGCAGGTGGGCTTGCTGATGCGATTGCCGCGGCCCTTGGCGCGCGCGGAAAAACGCTTGAGCGTGGCGGCCTGCTCGACGTAGATCGAGGTGACCTTCAGTTCGTCGATGTCGGCGCCGTCGTTGTGCTCGGCGTTGGCGATCGCGGACTCCAGCGCCTTCTTGATGATGCCGGCGGCCTTCTTCTGCGTGAACGTCAGGATGTTGAGCGCCTGGTCCACCTTCTTGCCGCGGACCAGATCGGCCACCAGACGGCCCTTGTCGGCCGACAGGCGGACGCCGCGAACGATTGCACGGGTTTCCATGGTCGTCATCCTTTAGCGCTTGGCCTTCTTGTCGGCCGGGTGACCCTTGAAGGTCCGGGTCAGCGCGAATTCGCCCAGCTTGTGGCCGACCATCTGGTCGGACACGTACACGGGCACGTGCTGCTTGCCGTTGTGCACGGCGATCGTCAGACCGATGAACTCGGGCAGGATCGTCGAACGACGCGACCAGGTCTTGATCGGCTTCTTGTCCTTGATCGCCACGGCCTTCTCGACCTTGGCCATCAGGTGGTGGTCCACGAAAGGACCCTTTTTCAGAGAGCGTGCCATCTCGTGCTGCCCTTCTTACTTCTTGCGACGCGAGACGATGAACGTCTGCGTGCGCTTGTTGTTGCGGGTGCGGTAGCCCTTGGTCAGCGTGTTCCACGGCGACACCGGCACCTGGCCTTCGCCGGTGCGGCCTTCGCCGCCGCCGTGCGGGTGGTCCACCGGGTTCATGGCCACGCCACGCACCGTCGGACGGATGCCCTTCCAGCGGATGGCACCGGCCTTGCCGTACTGGCGCAGGCTGTGCTCTTCGTTGCTGACCTCGCCGATGGTGGCGCGGCACTCGATGTGAACGCGGCGCACTTCACCCGAGCGCAGGCGCACTTGGGCGTAGGTACCTTCGCGGGCCATCAGCGTCACCGAAGTACCGGCCGAGCGCGCAATCTGCGCACCCTTGCCCGGCAGCATTTCGACGCAGTGAATCGTCGAGCCCACGGGGATGTTGCGGATGGGGAGCGTGTTGCCGGCCTTGATCGGGGCTTCGGAGCCGCTGATCACGGTGGCGCCAGCTTCCAGACCACGCGGAGCGATGATGTAGCGACGTTCGCCGTCGGCATAGCACACCAGGGCGATGTGGGCCGTGCGGTTGGGGTCGTACTCGATGCGCTCGACCTTGGCGGGAATGCCGTCCTTGGTGCGCTTGAAGTCCACCACGCGGTAGTGGTGCTTGTGACCACCACCCTTGTGGCGCATCGTGATGTGGCCGTTGTTGTTGCGGCCGGCGTTCTGCTTCTGCGGCTCCAGCAGCGAGGCTTCAGGAGCGCCCTTGTGCAGATGCTTGTGAACCACCTTCACCTGGGCGCGGCGGCCCGGCGAAGTCGGTTTGATCTTGACGACAGCCATTACGCGGCCTCCCCACCGAAGTTGAGCTCCTGGCCTTCCTTGAGCGACACGTACGCCTTCTTGACGTGGTCGCGGCGGCCGATGGAGCGACCGAAGCGCTTGACCTTGCCCTTCTGGTTCACGGTCTGCACCGACTCGACCTCGACCTTGAACATCAGCTCAACAGCGGCCTTGATCTCGGGCTTGGTGGCGTTGCGCAGGACCTTGAACAGGACCTGGTTGTGCTTCTCGGAGACGCTCGTGGCCTTCTCGGACACGATGGGCGCCACCAGCACCTGGGCCAGACGGCCCTCGTCGAACTTGGGGGTGCTCATGCGAACATCTCCTTGAGTTGCTCGATCGCGCCCTTGGTCACCAGCACCTTCTTGTAGAAGACCAGCGACAGCGGGTCGGCGTAACGCGGCTCGATCACGAGCACGTTGGCCAGGTTGCGCGAAGCCAGGGCCAGGTTGTCATCCACCTGGTCGGCGATCACGAGCACGGAATCCAGGCCCATGGCCTTGAACTTCTGGGCCAGCAGCTTGGTCTTGGGGGCTTCCACGGCCAGCGACTCGACCACGGCCAGACGGCCTTCGCGAGCGAGCTGCGAGAAGATGGCGGCCATGCCGGCGCGGTACATCTTCTTGTTGACCTTCTGGCCGAAGTTCTCGTCCGGGGTGTTGGGGAAGGTGCGACCACCTCCACGCCACAGCGGCGAGGACGTCATACCGGCGCGGGCACGACCGGTGCCCTTCTGGCGGAACGGCTTCTTCGTCGAGTGGTGAACCTCGGCGCGCGTGAGCTGCTTGCGGGTACCTTGACGGGCGTTGGCCTGGTAGGCCACGACGATCTGGTGCACCAGCGCTTCGTTGTAGTCGCGAGCGAAGACGGTGTCGGGGGCGTCAACCTTAGAGGCGGCCTGACCCTGCTCGTTCAGGAGCTCGAGCTGCATTACTGGGCCCCTTTCTTAACCTTGACCTTGACGGCGGGACGCACGACCACATGGCCGTTCTTCGACCCGGGGACGGCACCGCGCACCAGCAGCAGCGAGCGAGCCTCGTCCACGCGCACGATGTCCAGGTTCTGGGTGGTGACGGTCTCGTCGCCCAAGTGGCCCGACATCTTCTTGCCCGGGAACACGCGGCCCGGGTCCTGCGCCATCGAGATCGAGCCCGGCACGTTGTGCGAACGGCTGTTGCCGTGCGACGCGCGCTGCGAGCCGAAGTTGTGGCGCTTGATGGTGCCGGCAAAGCCCTTACCGATCGAGGTGCCCTGCACGTCGACCAGTTGGCCTGCGGCGAACAGCGTCACCGGCACTGCGGCGCCCGGCTGATACTGGGCAGCCACGTCAGCGCTGACGCGGAATTCTTTGAGGACTTCAGCCGGCTCGACACCAGCCTTGGCCAAATGGCCTGCCTCGGGCTTGGTCACGCGCGAAGCCTTGCGCGTGCCGAACGCCACCTGAATGGCGCTGTAGCCGTCGGTCTGTTCGGTCTTGACCTGGGTGACGCGGTTGTTGGACACGTCCAGCACCGTCACGGGCACGGCGTCGCCGTCGTCCGTGAAGATGCGCATCATGCCCACCTTGCGGCCCAGCAATCCGAGGCGATTGCTCAGACTCATGGTTCTTCTCCAGCCCCGCGCAGCGGAGCCTTTGTTTCAGACACCCGACAACGATTGGCCGGGAGTGACATCGCCGACGGCACCCACGCAACAACCGCGAGCACCGTCAGCCTGTGCAAAAGGCGCCCACGAAGGGCGCCCTTGTGCAAAGCCGGCGATTGTAGCAGACGAGGAAAACCCTAGGCCAGCATCAATCGCCTAAAGCCGCGTTACTGCAGCTTGATCTCGACGTCCACGCCCGCGGGCAGGTCAAGCTTCATCAGCGCGTCCACCGTCTTGTCGGTGGGATCGACGATGTCCATCAGGCGCTGGTGGGTGCGGATCTCGAACTGGTCGCGCGAGGTCTTGTTGACGTGCGGCGAACGCAGGATGTCGAAGCGCTGCATGCGCGTGGGCAGGGGCACGGGGCCCTTGACGATGGCGCCGGTGCGCTTGGCCGTGTCCACGATCTCGAGGGCCGACTGGTCGATCAGCTTGTAATCGAAGGCCTTGAGGCGGATGCGGATCTTCTGCTTTTGCATGACGTTTCCTTGAAAAGAGCGGTGCGGCCCGCAGGCCGCGGTGTTGAAGGCGCAAACCCGAACCGTTGCCGGCCCGGGACGTCACGCAACGACTTACTCGATGATCTTGGCCACGACGCCGGCGCCGACGGTGCGGCCACCTTCGCGGATGGCGAAGCGCAGGCCCTCTTCCATGGCGATCGGGGCGATCAGCTTGACGGTGATGGCGACGTTGTCACCGGGCATCACCATTTCCTTGTCCGCGGGCAGCTCCACCGCGCCGGTCACGTCCGTGGTACGGAAGTAGAACTGCGGGCGGTAGTTGTTGAAGAACGGCGTGTGACGGCCGCCTTCATCCTTGGACAGCACGTACACCTCGGCGGTGAAGTGCGTGTGCGGCTTGATCGAGCCCGGCTTGCACAGCACCTGGCCACGCTCGACGTCCTCGCGCTTGGTGCCGCGCAGCAGGATGCCCACGTTGTCGCCGGCCTGGCCCTGGTCCAGCAGCTTGCGGAACATTTCCACGCCGGTGCAGGTGGTCTTTTGCGTGGCGCGGATACCGACGATCTCGATTTCCTCGCCGACCTTGATCACGCCGCGCTCCACGCGACCCGTGACCACGGTGCCGCGGCCGGAGATCGAGAACACGTCTTCCACGGGCATCAGGAACGTGCCGTCCACGGCGCGCTCGGGCGTGGGGATGTAGCTGTCCAGCGCCTCGGCCAGCTTCATGATGGCCTGCTCACCGAGCTCGCCCTTGTCGCCTTCCAGGGCCAGCTTGGCCGAGCCCTTGACGATCGGGGTGTCGTCGCCGGGGAAGTCGTACTTGCTCAGCAGCTCGCGCACTTCCATCTCGACGAGCTCGAGCAGCTCGGCGTCGTCGACCATGTCGCACTTGTTGAGGAAGACGATGATGTAGGGCACGCCCACCTGACGGGCCAGCAGGATGTGCTCGCGCGTCTGGGGCATCGGGCCGTCAGCGGCCGAGCACACCAGGATGGCGCCGTCCATCTGCGCCGCGCCCGTGATCATGTTCTTCACGTAGTCGGCGTGGCCGGGGCAGTCCACGTGCGCGTAGTGGCGGTTGGCCGTCTCGTACTCGACGTGGGCGGTGTTGATGGTGATGCCGCGGGCCTTTTCTTCCGGAGCCGCATCGATCTGGTCGTAGGCCTTGGCCTCGCCGCCGAACTTGGACGACAGGATGGTCGTGATCGCCGCCGTCAGCGTGGTCTTGCCATGGTCCACGTGGCCGATCGTGCCCACGTTGACGTGCGGCTTGGTCCGCTCGAACTTACCTTTTGCCATTGTTCTCTCCTGATCAAAGAGCAGTGCCAGTGCTCGTGTTTAAGGTCTCGCGGCGGTGCTGAACGCCGCCTGCCACTGGCAGCAGACGGTGCACCCACCGGAGACCGGCTTGAATTCGAAAAGAGGCGGCCGCCTCAGCAGCCGCCGCCTCCAGAGGCACGCCGTCAGACGCGCCCCGAGTCGTTACCGACTTACTTGCCGCGGGCGGTGATGATCGCGTCGGCCACGTTCTTCGGAGCTTCGGCGTAGTGCTTGAACTCCATCGTGTACGTGGCACGGCCCTGCGACATCGAGCGCAGCGTGGTCGAGTAGCCGAACATCTCGGACAGCGGCACCTCGGCCTTGATGATCTTGCCGCCACCGACCATGTCGTCCATGCCCTGCACCATGCCGCGACGGGACGACAAGTCGCCCATCACCGAGCCGGCGTAGTCCTCGGGCGTTTCCACCTCGACGGCCATCATCGGCTCCAGGATCACCGGGCTGGCCTTGCGGCAGGCTTCCTTGAAGCCCATCGAGGCCGCCATCTTGAAGGCGTTTTCCGACGAGTCCACCTCGTGGTAGGAGCCGAAGGTCAGCGTGACCTTGACGTCCACCACCGGGTAGCCGGCCAGCACGCCGTTCGGCAGGGTGTCGATGACGCCCTTTTCCACTGCGGGAATGTACTCGCGCGGCACCACGCCGCCCTTGATGGCGTCGACGAACTCGAAGCCCTTGCCCGGCTCCTGCGGCTCGACCGTGAACACCACGTGGCCGTACTGGCCCTTACCACCGGACTGGCGCACGAACTTGCCTTCGACGTCCTCGGCCTTCTTGCGGATGGTTTCACGGTAGGCCACCTGCGGCTTGCCAACGTTGGCTTCCACGCCGAACTCGCGCTTCATGCGGTCGACGATGATCTCCAGGTGCAGCTCGCCCATGCCGGAGATGATGGTCTGGCCCGACTCTTCGTCCGTCTTAACGCGGAACGAGGGGTCTTCAGCGGCCAGGCGGCTCAGGGCAATGCCCATCTTCTCCTGGTCGGCCTTGGTCTTGGGCTCCACGGCCTGCGCGATCACGGGCTCGGGGAAGACCATCTTTTCCAGCGTAACGATGGCTTCGGGGTCGCACAGGGTCTCGCCCGTGGTGACTTCCTTCAGGCCCACGCAGGCGGCGATATCGCCGGCCAGAATTTCCTTGATCTCTTCGCGCTGGTTGGCGTGCATCTGCAGGATGCGGCCGATGCGCTCCTTCTTGCCCTTGATCGGGTTGTAGACGGTGTCGCCCGACTTGAGCACGCCCGAGTACACACGCACGAAGGTCAGCTGGCCGACGTAGGGGTCGGTCATCAGCTTGAACGCCAGCGCGGCGAACTTCTCGTTGTCGTCAGCCTTGCGGGTGACTTCCTTGTCGTCCTCGTCCGTGCCGGCCACCGGGGGGATGTCCACCGGCGAGGGCAGGAAGTCGATCACGGCGTCGAGCATGCGCTGCACGCCCTTGTTCTTGAACGCGGTGCCGCACAGCATCGGCTGGATCTCGGTGGCGATGGTGCGCGCACGCAGACCCTGCTTGATCTCGGCCTCGGTCAGCTCGCCGGTTTCGAGGTACTTGTTCATCAGTTCCTCGGACGACTCGGCGGCGGCCTCGATCATGTTCTCGCGCCACTTCTGGCAGTCGGCCTCGAGGTCCGCCGGGATGTCGGCGTAGTCGAACTTCATGCCCTGGGAAGCCTCGTCCCAGATGATGGCCTTCATCTTGAGCAGGTCCACCACGCCCTTGAAGTTGTCCTCGGCGCCGATGGGCACGACGATGGGCACGGGGTTGGCCTTCAGGCGCGTCTTCATCTGGTCATAGACCTTGAAGAAGTTGGCGCCGGTGCGGTCCATCTTGTTGACGAAGGCCAGGCGCGGCACCTTGTACTTGTTGGCCTGACGCCAGACGGTCTCGGACTGCGGCTGCACGCCGCCCACGGCGCAGTACACCATGCAAGCGCCGTCGAGCACGCGCATGGAACGCTCCACCTCGATGGTGAAGTCCACGTGGCCCGGGGTGTCGATGATGTTGAAACGGTGCTCCGGATAGGACAGGTCCATGCCCTTCCAGAAACAGGTCGTCGCAGCGGAGGTGATGGTGATGCCCCGCTCCTGCTCCTGCTCCATCCAGTCCATGGTGGCAGCACCGTCGTGGACTTCACCGATCTTGTGGTTCACGCCCGTGTAGAACAGGATCCGCTCGGTCGTGGTCGTCTTGCCGGCATCGATGTGCGCCGAGATACCGATGTTGCGGTAGCGCTCGATGGGGGTCTTGCGGGACATGGTGTCACTCCAAATACAGGGGCCGCCCGTGGGTTGGTACTAACCCTTGGGCGGCCGGAACAGACGAGTTTAGAAGCGGAAGTGCGAGAAGGCCTTGTTGGCTTCGGCCATGCGGTGCACTTCGTCACGCTTCTTCATGGCGCCGCCACGGCCTTCGCTAGCTTCCAGCAGTTCGTTTGCCAGACGCGCCGCCATGGACTTCTCACCGCGCTTGCGGGCGGATTCCTTGAGCCAGCGCATGGCCAGGGCCACGCGGCGCACGGGGCGAACTTCCACGGGAACTTGGTAGTTCGCACCGCCGACGCGGCGGGACTTGACCTCGACCATCGGCTTGACGTTGTTCAGCGCGATCATGAAGACCTCCAGCGGGTCCTTGCCGGCCTTTTTCTCGACCTGCTCCAGCGCGCCATAGATGATGCGCTCGGCCACAGCCTTCTTGCCGGACTCCATGACGACGTTCATGAACTTGGACAGATCGACCGAGCCAAACTTCGGATCGGGCAGGATCTCGCGCTTGGGTACTTCGCGACGACGTGGCATTTCTATTCCTTTGACTTCAGTTGGCAGGCCGTGCGTTCACTGCTTGCTTGCCTGCCGCGGAGACCGCTCACCGGTACTCCACTTACTCGGCCGCCTGGATTCAGTGCACCAGGACAACCGCGACACGCCTGGCAACGGTCGACTTGACCGCCATCCCGGCAATTGACGAACCCTGATTACTTCTTGGGCCGCTTGGCGCCGTACTTCGAACGCGACTGCTTGCGGTCCTTGACGCCTTGCAGGTCCAGCGAGCCGCGCACGATGTGGTAGCGCACGCCCGGCAAGTCCTTCACACGGCCACCGCGCACGAGCACCACCGAGTGCTCTTGCAGGTTGTGGCCTTCACCGCCGATGTACGAGATGACCTCGAAACCGTTGGTCAGACGCACCTTGGCGACCTTACGCAGCGCCGAGTTCGGCTTCTTCGGGGTCGTCGTGTAGACGCGGGTGCAGACGCCGCGGCGCTGCGGACCGCCTTGCATGGCAGGCGACTTGGATTTCGTGGGCTCGGTCTCGCGACCGTAGCGCACGAGTTGGTTGATGGTTGGCATAGGACTTGTTCCCGTTTGAAGTCACACCTGCGCCACCGCCACCACGCAAAAGTCCCTGGGGACCTGATGCAGTAGGCGATAGCGACTTGTTCTTCCGGAAGAGGCCGAGCACTCCAAGGCTGGAGACGGGCCCGAAGCCGCAAAGTGTTCGCGGTGAGCCGCCCGACAAAGAGCGCAGCAGTATCTGCCGAAAAGCCGGCGATTATAGTCCGCGCCGGGAGCGGGGCGCAAGTTGTCCACAAGGCACTGCCGGCGTCAGGGCGCGCGCTCTGCACGCCAACGGCGCCCAACCCGCCCGCCTCCCTGCCTTTTTGCTGTCCGTCTTGCCATGCCCCACACACCGCCCACCGCCCCGCCCTCTCCCGCTGCGTCAATGGATGCGTTGCCTTCGGGCAGTAGCGTGGCGGCAGCGCCGGGCGTCGTGCTGGACAGCAATGCCGTCCTGGACTGGCTGCTGTTCGGCGACGCCACCATGCACCGGCTGGGCAAGGCCATCGCCGACGGCCAGTGCCGCTGGATCGTGACGCCAGCGCTGCGCGGCGAGCTCGAACATGTGCTGGCGCGCGGGCTGCGCAGCCGGCCGCAGGCCGATGCGGCTCCACTGTGGCGGGCCTGGGAGCGCCTGGCCTGCAGCGTGGAGCACCCGGCCGAGACAGCGCCGCCGCCGGGGCTGCGCTGCAGCGACGGTGACGACCAGAAGTTCCTGGACGTAGCGTTGGCGCGGCGCGCACGCTGGCTCGTCAGCCGCGACCGCGCGTTGCTGAAGCTGCGCCGCAAGGCGCGCGAGCGCGGCCTGCTGATCCTTCCCCCGGCACAGTGGACGCTGGAGGAGCCGGCCTTCCCGGGTTGACCCACCGACACCCGCCGACGCGTACCGGGCGCCCATGAAAAAGGCGGCCGAAGCCGCCTTTTTGTTCAGGTGTCAGCTGGCAAGCCAGCGACTCAGCCCTGCCCCTCGCTGGACGGCGTGGCCGGGGTTTCCTCCTCGTCCACATGCGCCAGCTGCACGGCGGCGAGCTCCTGCGCCTCCTGCATCGCGATGGCACGGCGCTCGTTCTCGTCCATGTCTTCCTTGGCCTTGCGGGCCTGGTGGAAGGCCATGCCGGTGCCTGCCGGGATGAGGCGGCCGACGATGACGTTCTCCTTGAGACCGCGCAGCTCGTCGCGCTTGCCCATGATGGCCGCCTCGGTCAGCACGCGGGTCGTCTCCTGGAAGGAGGCGGCGGAGATGAACGAGTCGGTGGACAGCGAAGCCTTCGTGATGCCCAGCAGCACGTCGGAGTAGCTGGCCGGCACCTTGCCTTCGCCACGCAACTTGTCGTTGGTGTCGAGCAGCTCGGAGCGCTCCACCTGCTCGCCGGCGATGTAGGAGCTCTCGCCCGGGTTGACGATCTGCACGCGGCGCAGCATCTGGCGAACGATCACCTCGATGTGCTTGTCGTTGATCTTCACGCCCTGCAGACGGTAGACGTCCTGCACCTCGTCGACGATGTAGCGCGCCAGTTCCTCGACGCCCAGCAGGCGCAGGATGTCCTGCGGATCGGCCGGACCGTCGACGATGGACTCGCCCTTGTTCACCACCTGGCCTTCGTGCACGAGGATGTTCTTGTCCTTGGGGACCAGTTCCTCGTAGACCTTGCCGTCCGGGTCGGTGATCTGCAGACGCACCTTGCCCTTGGTCTCCTTGCCGAAGGACACCGTGCCGGTGATCTCGGCCAGGATGCCCTTGTCCTTGGGCGAACGGGCTTCGAACAGCTCGGCCACACGCGGCAGACCGCCGGTGATGTCGCGGGTCTTCTGGCCTTCCACCGGGATACGCGCCAGCACCTCGCCGGGAGCCAGGTCCTGGCCGTCGCGCACCTGGATCAGCGCGCCGACCTGGAAGCCGATCGTCACCGAGTGGTCGGTGCCGGGGATCTTGACTTCCTGGCCCGCGGCGTCGAGCAGCTTGACCTGCGGACGCACCACCTTGGCGGCACCGCGGCGCTTCGGGTCGATCACCACCAGCGTGGACAGGCCGGTGACCTCGTCCACCTGCTTGGCCACCGTCACGCCTTCCTCGACGTTCTCGAACTTCGCGCGGCCGGCGAACTCCGTGATGATCGGGCGGGTCAGCGGGTCCCAGTTCGCCAGCACGGTGCCGGCCTTGATGGCCTGGTCCGCCTTGACGTTCAGGGTCGCGCCGTACGGCACCTTGTGGCGCTCGCGCTCGCGGCCGTGCTGGTCGGAGATGACGATCTCGCCGGAACGCGAAATCACCACCAGCTCGCCCTTGCCGTTGGTCACGTAGCGCATGGTCGGGTTGAAGCCGATGAGGCCATCCGACTTGGCTTCCACGCTGGAGGCCACCGCCGCGCGCGAAGCCGCGCCACCGATGTGGAAGGTCCGCATCGTCAGCTGCGTGCCGGGCTCGCCGATCGACTGCGCAGCGATCACGCCCACCGCCTCGCCGACGTTGACCAGGCCGCCGCGGCCGAGGTCACGGCCGTAGCACTTGGCGCACAGGCCGAAGCGCGTGCCGCAGGTCAGCGGCGTGCGCACCTTGACCTCGTCGGCGCCGGCGGCCTCGATCTGGTCCAGCGCGTCCTCGTCGAGCATCTCGCCCGCTGGAACGATCACTTCCTGCGTCTCGGGGTGCAGCACTTCCACGGCCGCGACACGGCCCAGGATGCGGTCGCGCAGCGACTCGATGACCTCACCGCCTTCGACCAGCGCGCGCATGGCGATGCCGTGCTCGGTGGTGCAGTCGTCCTCGGTGACCACCAGGTCCTGCGTCACGTCCACCAGGCGGCGCGTCAGGTAGCCGGAGTTGGCGGTCTTGAGCGCCGTGTCCGCCAGGCCCTTACGCGCGCCGTGCGTGGAGATGAAGTACTGCAGAACGTTCAGGCCCTCGCGGAAGTTCGCGGTGATGGGCGTCTCGATGATCGAGCCGTCTGGCTTGGCCATCAGGCCGCGCATGCCCGCGAGCTGGCGGATCTGGGCGGCGGAGCCCCGCGCGCCGGAGTCGGCCATCATGTAGATGGAGTTGAACGACTCCTGGTCCACTTCCTTGCCGTGGCGGTCGATGACCTTCTGCTTGGCCAGCTGGCTCATCATGACCTTGCCGACCTCGTCGCCGGTCTTGCCCCAGATGTCCACGACCTTGTTGTAGCGCTCGCCGGCGGTCACGAGACCCGAGACGTACTGCTGCTCGATCTCCTTGACCTCCTTCTCCGCGCGCTCGATCAGGCCATGCTTTTCCTTGGGGACCAGCATGTCGTCGATGGCGATGGAGATGCCCGCGCGCGTGGCCAGGCGGAAGCCCGACTGCAGCAGCTTGTCGGCGAACACCACCGTCTCCTTCAGGCCGCACTTGCGGAAGGAGGCGTTGATCAGGCGCGAGATCTCCTTCTTCTTCAGCGCCTTGTTCATGTTGCTGAAGGGCAGGCCCTTGGGCAGGATCTCCGACAGCAGGGCACGGCCGACGGTGGTGTCGACAAGCTTGGTCTCGGGCGTGAACTCGCCCGTGTCCTTGTCCTTCGTCCACTCCGTCAGGCGCACGCTGATCTTGGCCGTGATCTCGACCACGCCGTTGTCCAGCGCGCGCTGCACCTCGGGCACGTCGGAGAAGACCAAGCCCTCGCCCCTGCCGTTGGTGCGCTCGCGGGTGGCGTAGTACAGGCCCAGCACCACGTCCTGCGACGGCACGATGGAGGGCTCGCCGTTGGCCGGGAACAGCACGTTGTTGGAGGCCAGCATCAGGGTGCGGGCTTCCATCTGCGCCTCGATGGACAGCGGCACGTGCACGGCCATCTGGTCGCCGTCGAAGTCGGCGTTGAAGGCCGCGCACACCAGCGGGTGCAGCTGGATCGCCTTGCCCTCGATCAGCACCGGCTCGAAGGCCTGGATGCCCAGGCGGTGCAGCGTGGGGGCGCGGTTGAGCATCACCGGATGCTCCTTGATCACCTCTTCGAGGATGTCCCACACCACGGGCGTGCCGGATTCGACTTCCTTCTTCGCCGCCTTGATGGTGGTGGCGATGCCCATCGCCTCCAGGCGCGAGAAGATGAAGGGCTTGAACAGCTCCAGCGCCATCAGCTTGGGCAGGCCGCACTGGTGCAGCTTGAGCGTCGGGCCCACGGTGATGACCGAACGGCCCGAGTAGTCGACGCGCTTGCCCAGCAGGTTCTGGCGGAAGCGGCCGCTCTTGCCCTTGATCATGTCGGCCAGCGACTTCAGCGCGCGCTTGTTGGCGCCCGTCATCGCCTTGCCGCGGCGGCCGTTGTCCAGCAGCGAGTCCACCGCCTCCTGCAGCATGCGCTTCTCGTTGCGCACGATGATCTCGGGCGCCTTGAGCTCCAGCAGCCGCGCCAGGCGGTTGTTGCGGTTGATGACGCGCCGGTAGAGGTCGTTGAGGTCGGAGGTCGCGAAGCGGCCGCCGTCCAGCGGCACCAGCGGACGCAGGTCCGGCGGCAGCACAGGCAGCACGTCCAGCACCATCCAGTTCGGCTTGATGCCCGACTTCTTGAAGGCCTCCATCACCTTCAGGCGCTTGGAGTTCTTCTTGACCTTGAGCTCCGAGCCGGTCATGTCGCCGCGCAGCTTCTCGATCTCGACGTCGAGGTCCATCTCCTCGAGCAGCTGCTTGATGCCCTCGGCGCCCATCAGCGCGATGAACTCGTCACCGTGCTTGTCGCGCTCGACCTCGTACTGGTCCTCGCTCAGGATGGAGAACTTCTTGAGCGGCGTCATGCCCGGGTCCACGACCACGTAGGCTTCGAAGTACAGCACGCGCTCGATGTCGCGCAGCGTCATGTCCAGCACCAGGCCCAGACGCGACGGCAGCGACTTCAGGAACCAGATGTGGGCACAGGGCGCGGCCAGGTCGATGTGACCCATGCGGTCGCGGCGCACCTTGGTCTGCGTGACCTCGACGCCGCACTTCTCGCAGATCACGCCGCGGTGCTTGAGGCGCTTGTACTTGCCGCACAGGCACTCGTAGTCCTTGATCGGGCCGAAGATCTTGGCGCAGAACAGGCCGTCACGTTCGGGCTTGAAGGTGCGGTAGTTGATGGTCTCGGGCTTCTTCACCTCGCCGAAGGACCACGAACGGATCTTCTCGGGCGAGGCCAAGCCGATCCTGATGGCATCGAAATGCTCATCAGGGGTGAATTGCTTGAAAAGGTCCAGCAAGCCTTTCATGCAGCTTCTCCTTAGTTGCGCTCGAGCTCGATGTCGATACCGAGCGAACGGATTTCCTTGACCAGCACGTTGAACGACTCGGGCATGCCCGCCTCGATCGAGTGCTCGCCCTTGACGATGTTCTCGTAGACCTTGGTGCGGCCGTTCACGTCGTCGGACTTGACGGTCAGCATCTCCTGCAGCACGTAGCTCGCGCCGTAGGCCTCCAGCGCCCACACTTCCATCTCGCCGAAGCGCTGGCCACCGAACTGGGCCTTGCCGCCCAGCGGCTGCTGCGTCACCAGCGAGTACGGGCCGGTCGAGCGCGCGTGCATCTTGTCGTCCACCAGGTGGTGCAGCTTCAGCACGTGCATGTAGCCCACGGTCACCGGGCGCTCGAACTGCTCGCCGGTGCGGCCGTCACAGAGATAAGCCTGCGTGCGCGTGGACGTGAGGCCCTTGCGCACGGCGGTCTCTTCCGGATAGGCCAGCTGCAGCATGCCGCGGATCTCCTCCTCCTTGGCGCCGTCGAACACCGGGGTGGCAAAAGGCACGCCCTTGGACAGGTTGTGCGCCATCTCCACGATCTCGTCGTCGCTGAGGTGGTCGAGCTTCTCGGTCTTGCCGCCGGACTGGTTGTAGAGCTGGTCCAGGAACTGGCGCAGCTCGGCGACCTTGGCCTGCTCCTGCAGCATGTCGCCCAGGCGCTGGCCCAGGCCCTTGCCGGCCCAGCCCAGGTGCACTTCCAGCACCTGGCCCACGTTCATGCGCGAAGGCACGCCCAGCGGGTTGAGCACGATGTCGGCGGGCGTGCCGTCGGCCATGTAGGGCATGTCCTCGATCGGCACGATCTTGGACACCACGCCCTTGTTGCCGTGACGGCCGGCCATCTTGTCGCCAGGCTGCAGGCGGCGCTTGACGGCCAGGTACACCTTGACCATCTTGAGCACGCCCGCGGGCAGCTCGTCGCCCTGCGTGAGCTTCTTGCGCTTCTCTTCGAACGCGAGGTCGAAGCTGTGGCGCGTCTGCTCCAGCGAGTTCTTGATCGACTCGAGCTGGTTGGCGATGTCCTCCTCGGCCGGGCGGATGTCGAACCAGTGGTACTTCTCGACGCCCGAGAGGTACTCCTTGCTCAGCACCGTGCCCTTGGCGATCTTCTGCGGACCGCCGTTGGCCACGCGGCCCACCAGCAGCTTCTCGATACGGTCGAAGGCGTCGGCCTCGACGATGCGCAGCTGGTCGTTGAGGTCCAGGCGGAAGCGCTTGAGCTCGTCGTCGATGATCTGCTGGGCACGCTTGTCGCGCTGGATGCCCTCGCGGGTGAACACCTGCACGTCGATGACGGTGCCGCTGGTGCCCTGGTCCACGCGCAGCGAGGTGTCCTTCACGTCGGATGCCTTCTCGCCGAAGATCGCGCGCAGCAGCTTCTCTTCCGGCGTCAGCGTGGTCTCGCCCTTGGGCGTGACCTTGCCCACCAGCACGTCGCCGGGGCCGACTTCCGCGCCGATGTAGACGATGCCCGACTCGTCCAGGCGAGCCAGCTGCTGCTCGGACAGATTCGGGATGTCGCGCGTGATTTCCTCGGAGCCCAGCTTGGTGTCGCGGGCCATCACCACCAGCTCCTCGATGTGGATCGAGGTGTAGCGGTCCTCGGCGACCACACGCTCCGAGATCAGGATCGAGTCCTCGAAGTTGTAGCCGTTCCAGGGCATGAACGCGACCAGCATGTTCTGGCCCAGCGCAAGCTCGCCGATGTCGGTGGAGGCGCCGTCGGCAATGATGTCCTCGGCCGCCACCTTGTCGCCACGCCGCACGATGGGACGCTGGTGGATGTTCGTGTTCTGGTTGGAACGCTGGTACTTGATGAGGTTGTAGATGTCCACGCCCACCTCACCGGCCACCGTTTCCTCGTCGTTGACGCGGATCACGATGCGGTTGGAGTCGACGTAGTCCACCACGCCGCCGCGGCGGGCAGCCACCACGGTGCCGGAGTCCTTGGCCGCCACGCGCTCCACGCCCGTGCCGACGAAGGCCTTCTCCGGACGCAGCGTCGGCACGGCCTGGCGCTGCATGTTGGCGCCCATCAGTGCGCGGTTGGCGTCGTCGTGCTCCAGGAAGGGCACCAGCGAGGCCGCCACCGACACGATCTGCGCCGGCGCCACGTCCATGTACTGCACGCGCTCGGGCGACACCAGCACGGATTCGCCCTTCTCGCGCGCGGACACCAGCTCGTCCACCAGCTGGCCCTGCTCGTTGAGCGTGGCGTTGGCCTGGGCGATGACGTACTTGCCCTCCTGGATGGCGGACAGGTAGTCGATCTGGTCGGTCACATGGCCGTCTTCCACTCGGCGGTACGGCGTCTCCAGGAAGCCGTACTCGTTGAGCTGCGCATACAGGGCCAGCGAGTTGATCAGGCCGATGTTCGGACCTTCAGGCGTCTCGATCGGGCACACGCGGCCGTAGTGCGTCGGGTGCACGTCGCGCACCTCGAAGCCGGCGCGCTCGCGGGTCAGACCGCCCGGGCCCAGTGCGGAGACGCGACGCTTGTGCGTGATCTCCGACAGCGGGTTGGTCTGGTCCATGAACTGCGACAGCTGCGACGCGCCGAAGAACTCCTTGAGCGCCGCGGAAATCGGCTTGGAGTTGATCAGGTCGTGCGGCATCAGGGCCTCGGTCTCGGCCTGGCCCAGACGCTCCTTCACGGCCTTCTCGATGCGCGCCAGGCCCGAGCGGTACTGGTTCTCGGCCAGTTCGCCCACGCAGCGCACGCGGCGGTTGCCCAGGTGGTCGATGTCGTCCACCTCACCCCGGCCGTTGCGCAGCTCGACGAGGATCTTGACCACGTCGAGGATGTCCGCGTTGGACAGCGTCATCTCGCCCTCGGCCGTGTCGCGGCCCACGCGGGCGTTGAACTTCATGCGGCCCACGCGCGAGAGGTCGTAGGTGTCGGCGCTGTAGAACAGGCGGTTGAACAGGGCCTCGACGGCGTCTTCCGTCGGCGGCTCGCCGGGGCGCATCATGCGGTAGATGGCCACGCGCGCGGCGAGCTGGTCGGCCGTCTCGTCGGAGGCCAGCGTCTGGCTGATGTAGGCGCCTTCGTCGAGCTCGTTGGTGTAGAGCGCCTGCAGGTCGCGGATGCCCGCGGCGCGCAGCTTCTTGAGCAGGCTCTCGGTGATCTCGTCGTTGGCCTTGGCCACGATCTCGCCGGTGTCCGGGTCCACCATGTTGCGCGCCACGACGCGGCCGATGATGAAGTCCTCGGGCACGCTGATGAACGTGGTGCCGCTTTGCTCCAGCGTGCGCACGTGGCGCGCGGTGATGCGCTTGTCCTTCTCGACGACGACGGTGCCGTTCTTGTCCGTGATGTCGAAGCGGGCGATCTCGCCGCGCAGACGGTCGGCCACGAACTCCAGCTGCGCGCCGGTGTCCATGAGACGGAAGTTGTCGAAGTCAAAGAAGTTCGCCAGGATCTGCTCGGGGTTCAGGCCGATGGCCTTGAGCAGGATCGTCACCGGCATCTTGCGGCGGCGGTCGACGCGGAAGTAGAGGATGTCCTTCGGGTCGAACTCGAAGTCCAGCCAGGAGCCGCGATAGGGAATGATGCGGGCCGAGAACAGCAGCTTGCCCGAGCTGTGCGTCTTGCCCTTGTCGTGCTCGAAGAACACGCCGGGCGAGCGGTGCAGCTGGCTGACGATGACGCGCTCGGTGCCGTTGACGATGAAGGAGCCGTAGTCGGTCATGAGCGGCACTTCGCCCATGTAGACCTCCTGCTCCTTGATCTCCTTGACCGTCTTGGCCTGCGGGCTCTCGCGGTCGTAGATGATCATCTGCAGCCGCGCGCGCACGGCAGCGGCGTAGGTCAGGCCACGCTGCTGGCACTCGCGCGTGTCGAAAGCCGGCTTGGCGATGTTGTACTCGATGAACTTCATCTCCACGTACCCGTTGTGCGACACGATCGGGAAGGCGGAGAGGAAGGCGGCCTGCAAGCCTTCGGGCTTGCGCTTTTGCGGCGGCACGTCCTTCTGGAGGAAGGCGACGTAGGATTCCCGCTGCATCGTCAGCAGGTAGGGGACGTTGAGAACGCTCTCACGCTTTCCGAAGCTCTTGCGGATGCGCTTGCGCTCGGTGTAGCTGTACGTGGGGGATGCTTGCGCCATATATGCTCCGTGTCGAGAACACGCGCCCCGGGCCCATGGAGCGCGCACTCGTCGGCGACTGGCCTACTCGGACGTTGCGTCCGGAGCTTGGTGGTTGGCCACTACCAACCGCTGGCGGACAACCCCGGCGTTGCACCGGAGCCCGACCAAACCCGTTCCCTGCAGTCGGATCAGAGAACACTCGGAAAAAGCCGCGCACGGCTGTTTCCGGCTGTTCTCGCCCTTCAGCACTGTAGCCCTGAAGAGCGAAAAGGCTGGCGGCCTTTGAAATCAGCCGCCAGCCTCCAAGGGTCAAGTGGATTACTTGAGGTCGACCTTGGCGCCGGCTTCTTCCAGCTTCTTCTTGGCGGCTTCGGCGTCGGCCTTGGCGATGCCTTCCTTGACGTTCTTCGGAGCGCCGTCCACCAGGTCCTTGGCTTCCTTCAGGCCCAGGCCCGTCAGTTCGCGCACGGCCTTGATGACGGAAACCTTGTTGGCGCCGGCTTCCAGCAGCACGACGTTGAACTCGGTCTTCTCTTCGGCGGCCGGGGCAGCGGCGCCGCCGCCGCCAGCGGCCGGAGCGGCCATGGAAGCGGCGGACACGCCGAACTTCTCTTCAATGGCCTTCACCAGGTCATTGAGTTCCATGACGGACATGCTGTCCAGGGCGGTCAGGAAGGCGTCTTTGTCGAATGCCATTTGGGATTCCTCGATTCGGTGATTCAGTGAAAAGGGTGCGCTCAGGCCGCAGCGGCCTCGGCGGGGGCGGCTTCTTCCGCGCCACCGCCACGCTTTTCGGCCAGGGCGGCCAGCACGGCAGCGGTACGCTGGATCGGCGCCTTCAGCAGGCCAGCCAACTGCGACAGCAGGACTTCCTTGCTGGGGATCGATGCCAGGGCCTTGACGCCTTCGGCGTCCAGGACCTTGCCCGCGTACGCGCCGGCCTTGATGATCAGCTTGTCGTTGCCCTTGGCAAAGTCAGCGATGACTTTGGCCGCGGCGACGGCGTCTTCGGAAAAGCCGTAGATCAGCGGGCCGACCATGCTCTCCGACGCAACCTCGAACGGCGTGCCGGCGACGGCGCGACGAGCCAGGGTGTTCTTCAGCACGTGAAGGTAGACACCCTTGGCGCGCGCGTCCACGCGCAGCTTGTTCAGGTTTTCGACGGTGAGGCCACGGTACTCGGCCAGCGCCAGGGTCTGCGACTTGGCGGCTTGCGCTGCCACGTCGCTGACGACGGCTGCCTTCTCGTTGCGATTGAGACTCAAGGTCTGCTCCTCACAAAACGCCCGCGCTCAAAGGCCTTGCGGCCATCCAGCAGCGGGCACCACGTTCAGCGACCTTGCTGCTCCAGGAACCCCTTGCGGGATCAACTTTCACAGCGGGTGCGCCATCTGCGCTGGCATCGGGACGAGCCCTCCATTACGGCGCCCGAAGGCGCCACCAGCGGTCTTGGATGACCCGTGCCCGGCATGACACCGGACACGGCCCACCAAATTCAGAGCAACGGCGCGCCAGACTCGCGCGCCGCCGCCGATTCACATCAGGCCTGGGCCTGCGCGCCAATGGACGCCACATCCACCCGCACACCGACGCCCATGGTCGAGGACACGGCCACCTTGCGCAGGTAGACGCCCTTGCTCGACGCCGGCTTGGCCTTGTTCAGGGCTTCCAGCAGCGCGGCCAGGTTGCCCACGAGCTTGTCGGCGTCGAACGAGCGACGGCCGATGGTGCCGTGGATGATGCCGTTCTTGTCCACGCGGAACTGCACCTGGCCCGCCTTGGCGTTGCGCACCGCGGTGGCGACGTCGGGGGTGACGGTGCCGACCTTGGGGTTCGGCATCAGGCCGCGCGGGCCCAGGATCTGGCCCAGCGTACCGACCACGCGCATCGTGTCCGGCGAGGCGATCACGATGTCGAAGTTCAGGTTGCCGGCCTTGACCTGTTCGGCCAGGTCTTCCATGCCGACGACGTCAGCGCCGGCGGCGCGGGCTTCCTCAGCCTTGGCACCCTGCGCGAACACCGCCACGCGCTTGGTCTTGCCGGTGCCGTTGGGCATCACGACAGCGCCGCGCACCACCTGGTCCGACTTCTTGGCGTCCACGCCCAGCTGCACGGCCACGTCGATGGACTCATCGAACTTGGCGGTGGCGCACTCCTTGACGAGGGCCAGCGCGTCGTTGATCGCGTACAGCTTGAGGCTGTCGACCTTGCCCTGCTGGGCCTTGGCTTTCTTGGTCAGCTTGGCCATGTTCAGACTCCTTCCACCAGCACGCCCATCGAGCGGGCCGAGCCGGCGATGGTCTTGACCGCGGCGTCCAGGTCGGCCGCCGTGAGGTCCTTCATCTTGGTCTTGGCGATCTCTTCGATCTGCGCACGGGTCAGCTTGCCGACCTTCTCCAGGTGCGGACGGCCCGAGCCCTTCTCCAGCTTGATCGCCTTCTTGATCAGCACGGTGGCCGGCGGCGTCTTGATGATGAAGGTGAACGACTTGTCAGCGAAAGCCGTGATCACCACCGGCAGCATCAGGCCGGGTTCCATGCCCTGGGTCTGCGCGTTGAACGCCTTGCAGAACTCCATGATGTTGAGACCGCGCTGACCCAGCGCAGGACCCACCGGCGGCGAAGGGTTGGCCTTGCCCGCCGGGATTTGCAGCTTGATGAAGCCGACAATCTTCTTGGCCATGTCTTTCTCCAGTGCAACCCGGGCGGCCAAGCCTGGGTTGTCGAGTCGAACGCGGCGGGATTGAGTACCCACCGCTCCTCATGCCGGCCTGTCGTTGCCAGCTGTCACGGGCAAGCTTGAAGCTTGCCAGCCTGACACACATCAGAAGCCATGCGCCAGGGGCCCGCTGCGCCATTGCGCCCCGTCCAGGGACGCCACCGCGCAGCCAGCCTGGTTAAACCTTCTCGACCTGCGAGAAGTCCAGTTCCACCGGGGTGGCGCGACCGAAGATAGTGACCGACACGCGCACCTTGGACTTCTCGTAGTTGACTTCCTCGACCGCGCCGTTGAAGTCGGTGAACGGGCCTTCCTTGACCCGCACCATCTCGCCCACCTGCCACTCGACCTTGGGCCGGGGCTTCTCGATGCCTTCCTGCATCTGGTTGACGATCTTCATGACCTCGGCCTCGGAGATCGGCGCCGGGCGGTTCTTGGCCCCGCCGACGAAACCCGTGACCTTGCTGGTGTGCTTGACGAGGTGCCAGGATTCATCATCCATGAGCATCTCCACCAGCACGTAGCCGGGGAAGAAACGGCGCTCGGTGACGGCCTTCTTGCCGTTCTTGAGCTCCACCACCTCTTCGGTCGGCACCAGGATGCGGCCGAACTTGTGCTGCATGCCGGCACGGTCGATGCGCTCGCGCAGGTTGCGCTCCACCGCCTTTTCCATGCCCGAGTAGGCATGCACGACGTACCAGCGCAGCGGGGGCGTGGCAGGCGCAGCAGCAGCGCCTTCCTGGCCGGTGACTTGTTCGCTCATTGCCAGACTTCCTTTACTTCCAACCCAGGACCAGGTCGTACAGGACCCACTCCAGCGTCTTGTCAGTGAGCCACAGGAACAACGCCATCACGAGCACGAAGGCAAAGACGTAGCCCGTCATTTGCATCGCTTCCTTGCGCGTGGGCCACACGACCTTCTTCACCTCACGCACGGCATCGCGGCCAAAAGCGATGAGCCGCTTGCCCGCCTCGGCGGTGAAGAAGGTGGCCACGGCGGCAGCCAGCAGCACCAGCAGTGCCGCCACGCGCACCCACAGCGACTGCGCGCCCAGCAGGTAGAAAGCAGCCACCGCAGCGACAACCAAGACCAGCGCGCCAGCGAGCTTGGCCCGGTCCGCGCCGGAAGCAACGGTTTCGACTTGGGGGTTGGGAGTCATCGGATTTATTTCGCCGGGCGCCTGAAGCACCCATCAGCAGCAAAGCCCGCCGGGCATCTGATTCCCGTGCGGGCTGCTGTTTGGCCGCTCGTTCCGGACTGGGTTCAGCACCGGAGCTTGGCAGGGGCAGAGGGAATCGAACCCCCAACCTTCGGTTTTGGAGACCGACGCTCTGCCAATTGAGCTATACCCCTGCGGCCTTCCTTTGGTTCAGCTTGAAGCCGAACCGCTTACTCGATGATCTTAGCCACGACGCCGGCGCCGACGGTGCGGCCACCTTCGCGGATGGCGAAGCGCAGGCCCTCTTCCATGGCGATCGGGGCGATCAGCTTGACGGTGATGGCGACGTTGTCACCGGGCATCACCATTTCCTTGTCCGCGGGCAGCTCCACCGCGCCGGTCACGTCCGTGGTACGGAAGTAGAACTGCGGGCGGTAGTTGTTGAAGAACGGCGTGTGACGGCCGCCTTCATCCTTGGACAGCACGTACACCTCGGCGGTGAAGTGCGTGTGCGGCTTGATCGAGCCCGGCTTGCACAGCACCTGGCCGCGCTCGACGTCCTCGCGCTTGGTGCCGCGCAGCAGGATGCCCACGTTGTCGCCGGCCTGGCCCTGGTCCAGCAGCTTGCGGAACATTTCCACGCCGGTGCAGGTGGTCTTTTGCGTGGCGCGGATACCGACGATCTCGATTTCCTCGCCGACCTTGATCACGCCGCGCTCCACGCGACCCGTGACCACGGTGCCGCGGCCGGAGATCGAGAACACGTCTTCCACGGGCATCAGGAACGTGCCATCCACGGCGCGCTCGGGCGTGGGGATGTAGCTGTCCAGCGCCTCGGCCAGCTTCATGATGGCCTGCTCACCGAGCTCGCCCTTGTCGCCTTCCAGGGCCAGCTTGGCCGAGCCCTTGACGATCGGGGTGTCGTCGCCGGGGAAGTCGTACTTGCTCAGCAGCTCGCGCACTTCCATCTCGACGAGCTCGAGCAGCTCGGCGTCGTCGACCATGTCGCACTTGTTGAGGAAGACGATGATGTAGGGCACGCCCACCTGACGGGCCAGCAGGATGTGCTCGCGCGTCTGGGGCATCGGGCCGTCAGCGGCCGAGCACACCAGGATGGCGCCGTCCATCTGCGCCGCGCCCGTGATCATGTTCTTCACGTAGTCGGCGTGGCCGGGGCAGTCCACGTGCGCGTAGTGGCGGTTGGCCGTCTCGTACTCGACGTGGGCGGTGTTGATGGTGATGCCGCGGGCCTTTTCTTCCGGAGCCGCATCGATCTGGTCGTAGGCCTTGGCCTCGCCGCCGAACTTGGACGACAGGATGGTCGTGATCGCCGCCGTCAGCGTGGTCTTGCCATGGTCCACGTGGCCGATCGTGCCCACGTTGACGTGCGGCTTGGTCCGCTCGAACTTACCCTTTGCCATGCTCAGCTCTCCTGGCGATCAAACAAGTGTCACTGTTAGGTGGTGCCCATGACGCGGATCGAACGCGTGACCTCTCCCTTACCAAGGGAGTGCTCTACCACTGAGCCACATGGGCATCGGCACAGGTCTAGACTCTTGCACAGAGCCCACACCACTGCCGAAGCGTGATCGCTGGAGCGGGAGACGGGAATCGAACCCGCGTCATCAGCTTGGAAGGCTGGGGTTCTACCATTGAACTACTCCCGCTCTGGGAGCCGGACCAGCAGCCCCACCGCAATCTCAGCCATCGGCTGCAGCAGTGGTTTTGCCCGACCTGGCAGCACTGCGTCAGCGACACGCAGCACAACCGAAATTGTTTGCCTTGGTGGAGGAGGCTGGATTCGAACCAGCGTAGGCGTAAGCCAACAGATTTACAGTCTGCCCCCTTTAGCCACTCGGGCACCCCTCCGAGGCAAGACCAAGACTATAACACTGCTTTTGGGAGGATGCAAAGTCTTTTGAGAAAAATTTCTACGGACTCTGCACGGCCTGTTTCTCACAGCTGCCAGTCGATCGGCCGCCCGCGCTCGGCCAGGAAGACGCTGGCCTGCCCGAAGTGCCCGCAGCCGATGAACGGAATTGGCGGCTTGGTGGCCGCCAGCGGCGAGGGATGGTTGCTGACCAGCACGAGGTGCTGCCCGCCCGCCGCCTCGATCAGCGGCCGCTTGGCCTGCGCATGGGCACCCCAGAGCATGAAGACCTTGGGCTGAGGCTCCGCTGCCGCAGCCTCAATCAGCGCGTCCGTCAGCGCTTCCCAACCGCGCTTGGCATGGCTGGCGGGCTTGCCCTCCTCCACCGTCAGCGTGGTGTTGAGCAGCAGCACGCCGCGCTGCGCCCAAGCCACCAGGTGACCATGACGCGGTGCTTTCAGCCCCAGGTCGCGCTGCATCTCCTTGAAGACGTTGCGCAGGCTCGGCGGCGGGGTCACGCCTTCCGGCACGGAGAAAGCCAGCCCTTCGGCCTGCCCGGCCCCGTGGTACGGGTCCTGCCCCAGCAGCACGACCTTCGTGTTCGACAGCGGCGTCAACTCCAGTGCCCGCAGCGGCCGCGCCGGGAAGACGGTCGCCCCCGCCGCCAGCCGCTGATCCACGAAGCTCACCAGTGTCTGGCCGGTAAGCGAGTCCAGCCAGCCGTCCACGACATGCTGCCAGCCGGGATCGATGCCATGCAACTGCGCTTCCAGCGGCGGCTGCAGCCGATTGAGTTGTTGGTTGTCCATGGCGCAAGCCTAGGGCCTGCCGCCCCGCACCACCGCCAGGCTGCTGGCATCCCCCCGGCGCCGCATCGGCTGCCGGGAAGAACTCCTCAGCCGAACAGCGCCCGCAGCGCCGCGCCCGGGTCTTGGGCGCGCATGAAGGCCTCGCCGACCAGGAAGGCGTGCACGTTGGCGTCGCGCATGCGCCGCACGTCCTGCGGCGCCAGGATGCCGGACTCCGTCACCAGCAGACGATCCTGGGGCACGCGCGGCAGCAGCCCCAGCGTCGTGTCCAGGCTGACCTCGAAGGTGCGCAGGTTGCGGTTGTTGATGCCCACCAGCGGCGTCTTCAGCCGCAGCGCCCGATCCAGCTCCGCGCCGTCGTGCACCTCCACCAGCACCGCCATGCCCAGCGCATTAGCCTGCGCCTCCAGGTCGGCCATCTGCGCATCGTCCAGGCAGGCGGCAATGAGCAGGATGCAGTCCGCACCCATCGCCCGCGCCTCGAACACCTGGTAGGCATCGACCATGAAGTCCTTGCGCAGCACCGGCAGCGCGCAGGCGGCGCGCGCCTGGCGCAGGTACTCGGCACGGCCCTGGAAGAAGCGCTCGTCGGTGAGCACGCTCAGGCAGGCCGCGCCATGGCGCTCGTAGCTGGCGGCGATCTCGGCCGGCACGAAGTTCTCGCGCAGCACGCCCTTGCTCGGACTGGCCTTCTTGACCTCGGCGATCACCGCCGCTTGCCCCGCCGCCACCTTGGCGCGCAGCGCACCGACGAAGTCGCGCTGGCCACCCAAGGCTTCAGCCTCGCGGCGCACCGCTTCCAGCGGGCGCTGCGCTCGGGCCGCGGCGATTTCCTCGTGCTTGACGGCAACGATCTTGTTCAGGATGTCGCTCATGCCGCGCTCCCGCCCTGCTGCGTGGCAGCCACGAAGGCCTCCATCTTGGCCTTGGCCGCGCCGTTGGCCAGCACCTCGCGCGCGCGCTCGATGCCCTCGGCAATCGAGGCCGACACGTCCGCCGCGTACAGCGCCACGCCGGCATTGAGCAGCACGATGTCGCGCGCCGGCCCGCTCTGGTTGTCCAGCACGCCGCGCAGCATCTCCAGCGACTGCTGCGGCGTCTCCACGCGCAGCGCGCGGTTGCTGGCCATGGCCAGGCCGAAGTCCTCCGGATGGATCTCGTACTCCTCGATGCCGCCATCGCGGTACTCGCCCACCATCGTGGCCGCGCCCAGCGACACCTCATCCATGCCGTCGCGGCCGTAGACCACCATGGCGTGCTTCGCCCCCAGGCGCTGCAGCGCGCGCACCTGGATGCCGACCAGGTCCGGATGGAACACGCCCATGAGGATGTTGGGCGCGTCGGCCGGGTTGGTCAGCGGACCCAGGATGTTGAAGATCGTGCGCACGCCCAGCTCCTTGCGCACCGACGCCACGTTCTTCATGGCCGGGTGGTGGTTCGGGGCGAACATGAAGCCGATGCCCGTGCGCTCGATGCAGCGCGAGATCTCCGCCGGCGCGAGGTCCAGCCGCACGCCCAGCGCTTCCAGCACGTCGGCGCTGCCACTCTTGCTGGAGACACTGCGCCCGCCATGCTTGCTCACGCGCGCGCCGGCCGCGGCGGCCACGAACATCGAGCAGGTGGAGATGTTGAAGGTGTGGGCGCCGTCGCCGCCGGTGCCCACGATGTCCACCAGGTGCTCGCGGTCCGCCACCGCGACCTTGGTCGAGAACTCGCGCATCACCTGCGCCGCGGCGGTGATCTCGCCGATGGTTTCCTTCTTGACACGCAGCCCGATGAGCAGCGCCGCCATCATCGGCGGGCTCATTTCGCCGCTCATGATGCGGCGCATCAGCGCCAGCATCTCGTCGTGGAAGATCTCGCGGTGCTCGATGACGCGGGTCAGCGCCTCGGTGTTGGTGATGGGCATGGCAGGCCTCCAGGCAGTCGTTGTCAGGTGTTGTGCGCGCAGAACTCGCGCACGGCGGCAATGGCGCGCTCGATGCCCGCGGCATCCACGTCCAGGTGCGTGACGAAGCGCAGGCCGATCAGTCCCGTGGCCAGCACGCCGCGCGCACGCAGGTGCGCCAGCAGCGCCTCGCCACGGCCGCCTGCCACGTCCACGAACACGATGTTGGTCTGCGGCGGCTTCACGCTCAGCCCGGGCAGGCCTTCCAGGCCCTGGGCCAGCCGCGCCGCCAGGGCGTGGTCGTCGGCCAGGCGCGGCACGTGGTGCGTAAGCGCGTGCTCCACCGCCGCCGCCAGCACGCCGACCTGGCGCATGCCGCCGCCGACCATCTTGCGCAGGCGCCGAGCGCGGGTGATCAGCTCGCGCGAACCGCACAGCATCGAGCCCACCGGCGCGCCCAGGCCCTTGCTGAAGCAGACGGAAACGGAGTCGAAGTGGCGCGCGATCTCGCCCGGCGCCACGCCCGAGGCCACCGCGGCGTTGAACAGCCGCGCGCCGTCCAGGTGCGTCGCCAGGCCGCGGCGGCGCGCCAGCGCGGTGGCGGCCTCCACGTAGCCGGCGGGCAGCACGTTGCCGTTCCAGGTGTTCTCCAGGCACAGCAGCCGCGTGCGCGCGAAATGTTCGTCATCGGGCTTGATGGCGGCCTCGATGTCTTCCAGCCGCAGCGTGCCGTCGCCCTGCTGCGGCAGCGGCTGCGGCTGGATGCCGCCCAGCACCGCCCCGCCGCCGCCCTCGTAGCGGTAGCAGTGCGCCAGGTTGCCGGCGAGGTACTCGTCGCCGCGCCCGCAGTGCGACAGCAGCGCGCACAGGTTGCTCTGCGTGCCGCTGGCCATGAACAGCCCGTCTTCGTGGCCCAGCAACGCCGCCACCCGGGCTTGCAGCGCATTGACCGTGGGGTCGTCGCCGAACACGTCGTCGCCCACCGGCGCGGCGGCCATGGCGGCGCGCATCGCGGCGGTGGGCCGCGTCACGGTGTCGCTGCGCAGGTCCACCACGTCGAGCCCGGACACCGCGGCGTCCGCGGCCCCGGCACTGCCGTAGCTCACCGTACTCATGCCGTCACCCGGCTCATCTCGATGAAGTTGCGCAGCATGGCGTGGCCGTGCTCGGACAGGATCGACTCCGGATGGAACTGCACCCCTTCCAGCGGCGTGCGCGTGCCGGCCAGCTCGCGGTGGCGCACGCCCATGATCTCGCCGTCATCCGTCTGGGACGTGACGATCAGCTCCCCCGGCATGGTTTCGCGCTCGATGGCCAGCGAGTGGTAGCGCACCACGTCGAAGTCCCTGGGCAGCCCGGCGTACACGCCGCTCTGGTCGGTGTGGATGGTGCTCACCTTGCCGTGCATCTGCACCTTGGCCCGGATAATGTTGCCGCCCAGCGCCGCGCCGATGCTCTGGTGCCCCAGGCACACGCCCAGGATCGGCAGTTTTCCAACGAAATGCCGGATGGCGGGGACACAGATGCCCGCCTCGGCCGGCGAGCACGGCCCCGGCGACAGCACCAGCTGATCCGGCTTGAGCTCGGCAATGCCTTCGAGCGTGATCTCGTCGTTGCGGAACACCCGCACCTCCTCGCCCAGCTCGCCGAAGTACTGCACCAGATTGAAGGTGAAGGAGTCGTAGTTGTCGATCATCAGCAGCATGGCGGTCTCCTTCAGAAGCCTTCTTCAACGAGTTCAGCGGCGCGCAGCACGGCCCGCGCCTTCGCCTCGGTTTCCTTCCATTCCAGCTCGGGCACCGAGTCCGCCACCACGCCGGCGGCCGCGGCCACGTACAGCACCTGGTCCTTGACGATGCCGGTGCGGATGGCGATGGCCACGTCCATGTCGCCGGCGAAGCTCAGGTAGCCGCAGGCACCACCATAGATGCCGCGCTGCACCGGTTCCAGCTCGTCGATGATCTCCATGGCCCGGATCTTGGGCGCGCCCGAGAGCGTGCCCGCCGGGAAGGTGGCGCGCAGCACATCGAGGTTGTTGGTACCCGGCTTCAGCAGCCCCTCCACGTTGGAGACGATGTGCATCACGTGCGAGTAGCGCTCCACGGCGAAGGCTTCCGTCACCTTGACGCTGCCGGTCTGGGCAATGCGGCCGATGTCGTTGCGCGCCAGGTCGATGAGCATCAGGTGCTCGGCGCGCTCCTTCGGGTCGGCCAGCAGCTCCTTCTCGTTGGCCTGGTCCTTCTCCGGCGTGGTGCCGCGCGGGCGCGTGCCGGCCAGCGGGCGGATCGTGACCTTCTCGCCTTCAGCCACATGCTCGTGCCGCACCAGGATCTCGGGCGAGGAACCCACGATCTGGAAATCGCCCAGGTCGTAGAAATACATGTAGGGCGAAGGGTTGAGCGAGCGCAGCGCGCGGTACAGGCTCAGCGGGCTCTCGGTGTAGCGCTTCTTCAGGCGCTGCCCCAGCACCACCTGCATGCAGTCGCCCGCGGCGATGTACTCCTTGCAGCGCAGCACCGCGGCCTCGAAGTCGGCCTTGGCGAACTCGCGCTCCACCTCGTGGGACTGCCCGCGCTTCACCGACGGGGCGCTGACGCTGTAGCGCAGCTTGTCGGTCAGCTCGGTGAGCCGCTTCTTGGCACGGAAGTAGGCCTCGGGCTGCGCCGGGTCGGCCCAGACGATCAGGTACAGCCGGCCCGAGAGGTTGTCGATGACGGCGATCTCTTCGGTCTGCAGCAGCAGGATGTCGGGCGTGCCGATGCCGCCGCTCTTGTGCGTCTTCGCAAGCTTGGACTCCATGAAGCGCACGGCGTCGTAGCCGAAGTAGCCGGCCAGCCCGCCGCAGAAGCGCGGCAGCCCCGGACGCAGCGCCGGCTTGAAGCGCTGCTGGTAGGCGGCGATGAAGTCCAGCGGGTTGCCCTCGTGGGTCTCCACCACCTGGCCCTCGGTGACGATCTCGGTGCGCTGCCCGGTGGCGCGCAGCAGCGTGCGCGCGGGCAGGCCGATGAAGGAATAGCGGCCGAAGCGCTCGCCGCCGACAACGGACTCCAGCAGGAAGCTGTGCGGCCGTCCGCCGGCGAGCTTCAGGTACAGCGACAGCGGCGTTTCCAGGTCCGCGAAGGCTTCGGCAATGAGCGCGATGCGGTTGAAACCCTCGGCGGCCAGGCTCTTGAATTCGAGTTCAGTGATCACGGTGCGGGCCCTCCAGGCCCGGCGGGCGCCACGGCGGGCAACCCGAAAGGTCGGTGGTTCAGGGCCGCTCAGGGGCGGCCGGCTGGGGCAGGCGCCGCAGGCGCGTCGTCACGACGGCCGGGCGCAAACCAAAACGTCAGGCAGGCCAGCGTCGCCAGGGCCAAGCTCCCCGGTCGACAGACCCCTTCGTCAGTTTGCGCGCCAAAAACATGATGCGTTCCAGTCTAGCAGGCCCAAGACGCAAGCCCGAGTCCCGATGTCGGACGTTTCAAACGCCGCCCCCACTCAGGGGCGCCGCCGCAGCGCCGCCAGGTCCAGCTGGTCCAGACGGTCCACATGCGCTTCGGCGCGCAGGCCGTGCACCGGCTGGCCGTGGTTGTAGCCGTAGCTCACCAGCACCAGCGGGCAGCCCGCGGCATGCGCGGCCTCGGCGTCGTTGCTGGAGTCGCCCACCATCAGCGTGCGCCCGGGCGGCGTGCCCAGCGCCTCGCAGGTCTTGAGCAGCGGCAGCGGGTCGGGCTTTTTCGCCGCGAAGGCATCGCCGCCGAACACGAACGAGAAGAAATGGTCGATGCCCTTGGCCGCCAGCAGCGGCCGCGCAAAGGCGCCGGGCTTGTTAGTCAGGCAGGCCAACTTCAGCCCCGCGGCCCGCAGTTGCCGCAAGCCCTCCTCCACGCCCGGATAGAGCTCGGCATGGCGGCCGTTGATGGCCAGGTAATGGTACTGGTAGCGCGCAAAGGCGGCGTCGAAGCGCTCCGGCGCCGCGCCCGCATGCGCCAGCGTGCGGCGGATCAGGTGCTCCGAGCCCTTGCCGATGGTCTGCTCCACGAAGTGGCGCTCCACCGCCGGCAGCGACAGGTCCGCCAGCATGGCGTTGAGCGCGACGACGAAGTCGCCCAGCGTGTCCACCATCGTCCCGTCGAGGTCGATGATCGCGGCGTCCATACGAAGAGGGTTCACGGCAAGTCCACAGCAGCAGGTCGGGGCCCGCAATGTAGCGGCTGCTCCCCAAGGCCCGGCACGCGCGGGCTTTTGGGCCCGCAAACGCAAAGCCCGGCACGAGGGCCGGGCTTGGAAGAGGCGAAGCCGGCCTTCACGCGGCCGGCGGGCGCCTCATCACGAGGTCATGCGGTCCCAGCCGCGGCGCACGGCGCCCTTCATGCGCTCCCAGGTGCTGCCGGGATAGCGGGTCTCCCAGTCGCGGCGCACGTCGGGCTCGATGGCATCCCAGTCGCGGCCGGTGTAGCGCGCATCGCTGCGCAGCGTGTGGCCGTAGCGGTAGGCCGGCTCGTAGTCCTCGTAGCGGCCGCCCAGCGTGCCGTAGTTGGTCTGCCAGTCGCGGCGGTAGTAGTCGTCGTCGTAGGCCGAGCCGTACTGCATCGAGTCCGGCGTCACGGCGTCCTTGGTGCGCTCCCAGCCGCGGCGCACGGCGGCCTTCATGCGCTCCCAGGTGCCGCCGGGGTAGCGGGTCTCGTAGTCGCGCCGCGCATCGGCTTCGAACTCGTCCCAGCTGCGGTCGGCGTAGCGCGGGTCGCTGCGCAGCGAGTGGCCATAGCGGTAGGCCGGCTCGTAGTCCTCGTAGCGCCCGCCCTCGGCGGCGAAGCGGGTGTTGAAGTCGTTGCGGTAGTAATCGCTGTCGAAGGCACCCACCGTGCCCGTGCCGGGGATGTGCTCGACCTCGACCTCGGTGCTGCGCACCGTGTCGGTGACTTGCTCGGTGCGCTGCTCCACCGTCTTGCCCACGCGCACCTCTTCCACCACGCGCGCGGTCTTCTGCACCACGGCCTGCTCGGCGGTCTCGACCACCTCGATGGTGCGGTCCTTCAGGTCGGCCAAGTCGGCAGCGGTGGCTGGGCGGTCCACCGGACGGCGCTCGACCTGGGCATGCTCCTCGCGCAGCTGCACCGTCTCGCTCACGGGCGTTTCGACGGTGCGCGAGTACACGCGCACGCCGCCGGTGCTCACCGCGCGCTTGCCGATCTGGATGTCCTCGCGCACGACCGGGATCACGTCCTCGGTGGTGCCCGTGGCGCGCAGGCCGGCGGTGCTGCCCGTCGTGCCCGTGATGCCGGCCGAGTTCTCGCCCAGCGTGGTCTGGTCGCGCTCCAGCGTGGCGTTGGTGGCCGCCGCCGCGGTGCTGGTGCCGCCCAGGTCCTCATCGCTCCAGCCCTGCGCGCGCCAGGACTCGACACGCTCGTCGATGTCCACCGCGCCGGCGTTCTGCAGCGCGTCGCGCACCTGGTCCAGGCGCGTCTCGTCCTCCACGTCCACCTTCACCACCGCCGCGCCACGGCGCACGGCCTCGGCATAGTGGCCGACCTCGCGCTCGTCGTCCGGCCCGAACAGGTCGGCGAAGAAGTTGCGCACGCGACCCATCACGCCGGTCTCGTGCGTGGTGGTCGTGGTCGTGGCCGCGCTGCTGCCCAGGGTGGTGTCATCGCCATGCGTGACATGCACGCAGGCCGGATCGATCCCGGTGCTGGACAGGGCCTGCGCTGCGCGCTGGGCCTCGGCATCCGAATCGAATACGCCAACGACGGTCTGTCTCATTTCAGGACTCCTAGCTTTGAAGCGGGCCGCGCCCGCGAGCGGTTTGCAGCAGGGTTGCGACCAGCCTTCAGCCGTTGTCGACCTCGGTCCAGGAACCGTCGGCCTGGCGCCTCTCCACCACCGCACGTTGCCGCCGCAGCGGCACCTGTTCGGTGTGCGAGGTGGTGAAGCGCTGCCGATGCAGGCGGATCTCCTCCTTGAGCACCAGACGGCGCTCGATCACCTCTTCATAGACCGGCACCACCAGCACTTCGCCCTCGGTCCACGGCTCGCGCGTCTGCGCCACCGTGACCCCGACGGGCACGCGCTCGACGACCACGCTCTCCTGCTCCAGGGACTGCTCCAGCGTTTCGCTGTGCTCCTCGGTCAGCACCCGCACGCGTATGGCGCCGACCTCCTCGGTCCGCGTGTCCACATGCAGTTCTTCCCGCACCACCGGCAAGGTCACCGGCAGCTCGGGGTCGGGAGAGGGGGGGTTGTTGAGGCTCATCGCAACACCAGCTTTGGAGCCCTTATCCGGCAAGCCCTGTGCCCAGGGGAGTCCCGGGCCCGGCCGCCGGAAGCCGGGGCCGGCGCCCCGGCGCACGCTCAGCCGTCGAAAGCCAGGCTCGGGTGCGGCAACGCCGGCGCCGCCAGCGCGGGCGCCGCGCGCCCTTGCCGCAGCGCCTGCTGCAAGGCGGGCACGGTGCGCCCGGGATCGTCGCCCAGCACGCGCACGGCGCACAGCCCGTCGGCGCCGCAGCGCGCGGCCTGCTGGAACTGCGCGGCCTCCAGCATCCCGCCGATGGCCACCACCGGTGCCGGCGCCATCGCGCACCACCACGCCAGGTTGTCCAGCCCCTGGGGGCGCCAGGGCATGGCCTTGGTCAGCGTCGGCCACACCGGCCCGCAGGCCAGGTAGCGCGGCGCCAGCGTCGCGGCGCGGCACAGCTCCCACAGGCTGTGCGTGCTGATGCCCAGGCTCAGACCGCTCTCGCGCAGCGCGCGGCGGCCCTCCTCGCCCAAGGCCATCAGGTCTTCCTGGCCCAGGTGCACGGCCTCGGCGCCCAGCTCCCGCGCCAGGCGCCAGTGGTCGTTGATGAACAGCTCGGCCCCCACCGCGCGACACGCCGCCACGCCGGCACGGATTTCCTGCGCCAGCCGCTCGTGCCAGGCGGCATCGGGCTGCGCCGGGGTCTTGATGCGCAACTGCAGCGTGCCCACGCCGGCCGCCAGCGCCTGCTGCACGCGCGCGGCGCTGTCCACGATGGCGTAGAGGTCCAGCGGCCGGGGCGTCGCCGCGCGCGGCGCATCGGGGCCGAAGTCCGGCACCTCGCCCCAGCTCATGCGCGGCAGCAGTGACGGCTCCAGCCCAAAGCCGGGGGCCGCGCGCACCGGCCCGGCGCCCTGCCCGGCCGCGTGCCCCTGGCGCAGCGCCTGCGCCGTGGCCATCTTGGCCAGCACCGCGGCGTCGGCCGGCACGAAGCCCAGCGCCAGCGCACCCGCCAGCGCGGTAGCGAAGCTGCAGCCCGTGCCATGCGTGTGCGGCGTGGCCTGGCGCGGCAGGGCCAGCCAGCCCTGCGCCTGCGGCGTGTCGATCCAGTCCAGCGCCAGCGTGCCGTCCTGCGCGCTGTCGCCGCCCGTGAGGCACACGCCGCGCGCGCCCAGGCGCTGCTGCAGCGCGCGCGCCAGCGCCGGCGCCGCGGCGGCGCTGGCCGCGTTGCCCTCGCCCAGCAGCGCCACGGCCTCGCGCCGGTTCGGCGTGATGACGGTGGCGCGCGGCAGCAGCAGCTCGCGGTAGGCCTGCAATGTGGCCGCGTCGGCGAAGCCCGCGCCGGTGCTGGCGCCCAGCACCGGGTCCACCACCAGCGCCACGGGGCCGCGCGCGCGCAGCCGGTCCACCCAGCGCGCCACCGTTTCGATTTGCGCCATGCCGCCGAGCAGGCCGGTCTTGACGGCGCGCGGCGGCATGTCGTGCTCCAGCGCCAGCAGCTGGGCCTCGATCAGCTCTGGCGCCAGCGGCTCGATACGTGTCACCGCCACCGAGCTCTGCGCCGTCACGGCCGCCACCACCGGGCACAGGTGCACGTTGAATGCGTCGGCCATGCGCTGGTCGGCGCTCAGGCCGGCGCCGCCGCCGCTGTCGGTGCCGGCGATGCTCCAGACGACGGGGCGCTTGCTGTCCATGGCGGCGCTCATCCCAGCAGCACCGGCTCGCCGCCCACGGGCGTGCTGGGCACGGCGAAGTCCTGCCGGGCCATCACGCCGGCGCGCCAGGCCGCGCGCCCGGCCTGCACCGCGTCGCGGAAGGCACCGGCCATGCGCACCGGGTCGCGCGCCTGCGCCACGGCGGAATTGAGCAGCACCGCGTCGAAGCCCAGTTCCAGCGCCTGCGCCGCGTGCGAGGGCGCGCCGATGCCGGCATCGACGATCAGCACCGCGTCGGGCAGCCGCTCGCGCAAGGTGCGCAGCGCGAAGGGGTTCAACAAGCCCTGCCCCGAGCCGATGGGCGAGCCCCAGGGCATCAGCACCGCGCAGCCGGCATCGAGCAGGCGGCGGCACAGCACCAGGTCGTCGGTGCAGTAGGGGAAGACGGTGAAGCCCTCCCTGACCAGCTCGGTCGCGGCCGACAGCAATTCAAAAGGATCGGGCTGCAGCGTGTGCTCGTCGCCCGTGACCTCCAGCTTGATCCACGGCGTGCCGTAGAGCTCGCGCGCCATGTGCGAGAGCTGCACCGCCTCGCGCGCGCTGCGGCAGCCCGCGGTGTTGGGCAGCAGCCGCGCGCCGTTGGCCCGCAGGGCGTCCTGCAGCAGCGCGATGAAGCCGTTGTCGCCCGCGGCGTGCAGCGTGCGCTTGAGGCCCACTGTCACCACTTGCGTGCGCGCGGCGCGCAGCGCGTCGTGCAGCACCTGCGGCGAGGGATAGCCGGCGCTGCCGAGGAAGAAGCGGCTCTGCAGCGCGACATCGCCAATGCGCAGCGGATCGTCGTGAGCGGGCAATGTGGCGTCGTGAAGCGTCATGACGGCTCCTGGATCGGCCGGCCTCAGCCGCCGACGATGGGTTTGAACAGCAGCACGGCGTCGCCCGGCTGCAAGGGGCGGTCGCGGTGCATGCGCGGCACGAAGCGGCCGTTGAGCGCGGTGCCCACGCCCTCGGCCGCATGGCCCAGGCGCTGCACCAGCTCGGCCAGGGTGCAGGGCGCGACCCGGCAGGGCTCGCCGTCGAGCTGGATCTCGATGGTTTCAAGCGCCTCGCTCATGCCACGGCCTCCAGGGTGGGCAGCGCCAGGGGCGCCAGCGCGTCCTCCACCAGCGCCGGCGCCAGCAGCCAGCCGTGGCGGAACAGCCCGTTGAGGCGCAGCAGGCCGTCGCCGGCCTCGATGCGCGGCTCGTTGTCGGGCAGCGCCGGGCGCAGGTTGCGGTCCAGCCGCTCGATGCGCGCCTCCGCCAGCGCCGGCATCACGCTGTGCGCGGCGCTCATCAGCTCCACGGCGCTCTTGAGCGACACGGGCGAGCGGTCCTCGCTCTCCACCTCGCTGGCGCCCAGGATCAACAGGTCCGCCGAGCGCGGTACCAGGTAGACGCGATGGCGCGGGTGCAGCAGCCGCACCGGGCGAGTGAGCCCGTGCTGTTCCAGGCGCAGCCACACCGTTTCGCCGCGCACGCCGCGCACCGGCAGCGCCGGCCGCGCGCCCGCGCCACGCACGTCGATGGCGAGATCGAAGGCCAGCACCTCGCCGTCGTTGCAGGCGAGACGCCCGGGTGAGACCTCGGCCACGCGCCGGCCCCAGCGCCACGCCACGCCGCGCGCCTGCCTGTGCAGCGCCTCCAGCGTGGCGACGGTGTCCACCTGACCCTCGTCGGGCAGCAGCCAGGCATGGCCGGCCTGCAGCGCCGGCTCCAGCTCGGCCAACTCGGCACCGGCCAGCGGCTGCGGCGTCGGAAAACCGGCGGGGGCCGTCTCCAGCCGCGCCAGCACGCGCTGCGCCGCGCCGAGGTCGCTGCGGTGCGCCAGCATCAGGCTGCCGCGGCGGCGCAGCAGCGACGGCGCGTCCAGCGCCTGCGTGATGGCCTGCCACAGGCCGATGGCGCGCCAGCCCTGGGCGGCCAGCGCCGGCGTGGCGTTGTCCAGCTCGGCCAGCGGGCTGAGCATGCCCGCGGCCGTGAAGCCGGCCGCGCCCGTGCCGTCGAAGCCGGGCGCCGGGCCCGGCGCCGGGTCGAACACCGTGACGCGATGGCCGGCGCGCGACAGCCGCCACGCCAGCAGCCGCCCCAGCAGCCCCGCCCCGGCGATGCCGATGGAAAGCGCCGCCATGGCCGTCAGCCCTTGCTGATGGGGATGTAGAGCTCGCCGCCGGCGGCCTTGAACTCGGCCGACTTCTGCGCCATGCCCGCGTCCGCCGCCTGCTGCGCCGCGTAGTCGCGCACCTCCTGCGTGATCTTCATCGAGCAGAACTTCGGCCCGCACATGCTGCAGAAGTGGGCGACCTTGGAGGAGTCCTTGGGCAGCGTCTCGTCGTGGAAGTCGCGCGCGGTCTCCGGGTCCAGGCCGAGGTTGAACTGGTCGGTCCAGCGGAACTCGAAGCGGGCCTTGGAGAGCGCGTCGTCGCGGGCGCGCGCGCCCGGATGGCCCTTGGCCACGTCGGCGGCGTGCGCGGCGATCTTGTAGGCGATGATCCCCTGCTTGACGTCGTCGCGGTCGGGCAGGCCCAGATGTTCCTTGGGCGTGACGTAGCACAGCATCGCCGTGCCCATCCAGCCGATCATGGCGGCGCCGATGGCCGAGGCGATGTGGTCGTAGCCGGGTGCGATGTCAATCGTCAGCGGGCCCAGCGTGTAGAACGGCGCCTCGTGGCAGTGCTTCAACTGCTCGTCCATGTTGGCCTGGATCATGTGCATGGGCACATGGCCGGGGCCTTCGATCATGGTCTGCACGTCGTGCTTCCACGCGATCTGCGTGAGCTCGCCCAGCGTGCGCAGCTCGGCGAACTGGGCCTCGTCGTTGGCGTCCGAGGCGCAGCCCGGGCGCAGCCCGTCGCCCAGCGAGAAGGCCACGTCGTAGGCCTTCATGATTTCGCAGATCTCCTCGAAGTGCTCGTAGAGGAAGCTCTCGCGGTGGTGCGCGATGCACCACTTGGCCATGATCGAGCCGCCGCGCGAGACGATGCCCGTGCGCCGGTTGGCGGTCAGCGGCACGAAGGGCAGGCGCACGCCGGCGTGGATGGTGAAGTAGTCCACGCCCTGCTCGGCCTGCTCGACGAGCGTGTCGCGGAATATCTCCCAGGTCAGGTCCTCGGCGATGCCGCCGACCTTCTCCAGCGCCTGGTAGATCGGCACCGTGCCGATGGGCACGGGCGAGTTGCGCAGGATCCAGTCGCGCGTGGTGTGGATGTCGCGCCCGGTGGAGAGGTCCATCACGTTGTCCGCGCCCCAGCGGATGGCCCACACGAGCTTCTCGACCTCCTCCTCGATGCTGGAGGTCACGGCCGAGTTGCCGATGTTGGCGTTGATCTTGACGCGGAAGTTGCGCCCGATCGCCATCGGCTCGACTTCGGGATGGTTGATGTTGCACGGAATGATGGCGCGCCCGCGCGCCACCTCGTCGCGCACGAACTCGGGCGTGATGATCTCGGGGATGCGCGCGCCGCGCGCGTCGCCGCGCAGGCGCTGCTCGCGGCCGGCGTCGGCCAGGTACTCGGCCATCCACTCGCGCCGGCCGTTCTCGCGCAGCGCCACGTATTCCATCTCGGGCGTGACGATGCCGCGGCGCGCGTAGTGCATCTGCGTGACGTTGGCGCCGGCCCTGGCGCGGCGCGGCGTGCGCTGCAGCGCCGCGGCCTGCGCGCGCAGCGCCTCGATGCGCTCGCCGTCGCGGGCCTTGCCGCCGTCGTCGATGGCCTGGCGCTCGCGCCCGGCGTAGCTCTCGGTATCGCCGCGCTCCTCGATCCAGGCGCCGCGCACGGAAGGCAGGCCGCGCTTCACGTCGATGTCGGCCGTGGGATCGGTGTAGGGGCCGGAAGTGTCGTAGACGGAGACGAGCTCGCCGTTGGTGAGCCGGATGTCGCGCTGCGGCACGCGCAGGTCCGGCCGCGAACCGGTGAGGTAGCTCTTGCTGGAAGCGGGCAGCGGCTCGCGCGTGAGGCCCAGGCGTCGGGCCAGATCGGGCAGGTCGTGGGGTGCGTTCATCGGAGCGTCCTTCGTGGCTGTGGGTGCTCCGAAGGTCGCCCCTTTGTCCCGGATTCGGCGCCTGCTGCAGAGAGAACAGAGGCGCCACGGGAGGCAGGGAGGAGGGCTCTTCTTCCGCCGGTACTAACCGGTTCAAGTTCGCGGGTTCGGATTCACCGTCTCAGCACGCCAACACAGCGTGCACCCCGGAGCAGCGCAAAGTGTCGCCGCGGCGCGTGAGGCGCGTCAAGCGAAGATTTGCAACCGGGCCGGCACGAACGGCCGGCCCGGTTGCCCACTCAACGGCCGAGCTTGTCGCGCATGGCGTCGATGACGGCCTTGTAGTCGGGCTGGCCGAAGATGGCGCTGCCGGCCACGAAGGTGTCGGCGCCGGCGTCGGCAACGCGGCGGATGTTGTCCACCTTGATGCCGCCGTCCACTTCCAGCCGGATGTCGCGCCCGCTGGCGTCGATGATCTTGCGCAGCTTCTCCACCTTGCGCAGCGCGCTGTCGATGAAGCTCTGGCCGCCGAAGCCCGGGTTCACGCTCATCACCAGCACCAGGTCCACCTTGTCGATGACCCATTCCAGCACGTCGATGGGGCTGGCCGGGTTGAACACCAGGCCGGCCTGACAGCCCTCGGCCTTGATCAGCTGCAGCGTGCGGTCCACGTGGGCGCTGGCGTCGGGGTGGAAGCTCACCAGGTCCGCGCCGGAGCGGGCGAAGGCCTGGGCCAGCGCGTCCACGGGCTGCACCATCAGGTGCACGTCGATGGGCACGGGCTTGCCCTCGGGCGTGACCGCGTGCGGACGCAGCGCCTGGCACACCATCGGCCCGAAGGTGAGATTGGGCACGTAGTGGTTGTCCATCACGTCGAAGTGAATCCAGTCGGCGCCGGCGGCGATCACGTTGCGCACCTCATCGCCCAGGCGTGCGAAGTCGGCGGAGAGGATGGAAGGGGCGATGCGGTAGGTGGGCATGACGGGCGTCGGGAAGGGGTAAAGCGGGCGGAAATTCTAGGTCGCGCCTCGCCCCCCTCGGCCGCGCGGGATGCCGCCGCCGCGCTCCCCATGGCGCATCCAGGGCGATGCCCGAGATGGAGGAAGGCACAGGGCTGATGCCGCTTGCAGTGGCGGCGCGAACGCAGGTCAATGACGTCTGGCCCGTCCTCCCAATGTCGGGCGCCGCGGGCGTGGGACAGCAGCACTGTCTCGAAAGGGGTGCGCACATGAAGACCTTCCTTGGCACGAGGTTATCCATGGACCTCCAAGGCCGGCGGGCCGGGCCCGCGCCGGGCCGGCGACCGAACCACCTCCAAGCAGCACCCGCCTTCCGACAAAGCCTGCGCCGCGCCGGCCTGTGCGCCGCGATGCTGGCCGCCGGCCTTGCGCAGGCCGGCCCCGCCGACGAGGCCGCCACGCTGCCGCCGCCCGTGCGCGGCGTCGCGCCCACCCCGTCCATCACCACCTGGACCTGGTCCACCCGCACGGCCGAGCCCGTGCAGACCGTCCAGCCCATGCCGACGGCCCCGGCCATCCAATCGGTCCAGGCCACACAGCCCGCGCCCGTCCAGCAGATCACCCAGGACTACGGGGCCATCCGTTCCATCGAGCCGGCTCAACCGGCGGCTCCGGCCACGACGGCGACCCAGGGCGCCGCGGCAGCGCCCACGGCGCCTGAGGGACCTACCGCGCCTGCCGCCGCGAAGGCGTCGGCCGCCGTGACGGCACCGCTGGGCGCGGCGGGTGGCGACTGCCGGCTGCTCACCGACCAGGCCATGGAAAGCGACGTGAAGTCGGCCTCCGCGCAGGCGCAAGGCGCGGAGCTGCAGGAACTGGCGGCGCTGCACGAGGACACGGCGCGCGCCTGGCAGGCCGCGGCCGAGCGCTGCGAGGGCCGTCCGCGCGAGCGCGCCCTGCGCAACGCGGAAGACAGCCGCAAGGTCGCCGCCACGATGGCGGAGCGCATGATCACCGGCCAGGCCTGCGAGACCGCCCACCAGAACGCCACCGCGATGCATGAGCTGGCCGGACAGCTCGCCGGCGAGCAGCGCTGGGCCGATGCGGCGCACCTCTACCGCAAGAGCGAAGGCCTGTGGGAGCTGGCCACGGAGCGCTGCCGCGGCGAGCGCCAGCAGTTCGCGCTGACCCAGCGCGCGCAGGCCGCCAGCAGCAGCCACAACATCGAGTTCTGCATGCCGCGCCTGGAGCGCGCGCAGGCGCAGGCCGACCGCCTGCGCGGTGACATGGCCGGCCTGACGCCGACGCAGCGCTGGCAGCAGGCGATGCAGGCGGAATCGCTGTGGCGCCTGGCCGCCACGCAGTGCCGCGGCCCCGAGCAGACGCTGGCCCGGGAGCAGGCCGATGCCCTGGCGCGCGAGCGCGAAGCGATGGGCGCCGACGCCCGCCCCGCCGTGCCGACCATGGCGGCCCCGGCCGCGGCGGCCGCAGCGGCTGCCGGCACACCGCCGAACACGCTGCCGGCGGCCGCGGTCGATCCCGCCGCCCTGCCCGCCGCGCCGGCCACCCAGCCCGCGCCCACGCCCTCCCCGGCACCGACCGCGGCACCGCCCGGAGCAGGCGCCGCAGCCACCCTGCCGCCCCAGGCCGAGGCCGCCGCCGAGCCGGCGAACGCGGCCCTTGCCGCCGGCGACATGGTGGACGTGGTGGTCGGCGACATGCACCTGCGTGGCCGATTCAAGCCCGATGCCGGGCCGGGCAAGCCAGGGCCGTGGTCCGGGCAAGGCCGTGTGCGCTGGGCCAACGGCGAGGTCTACGAGGGCACGCTGGTGAGCGGCCTGCGCCATGGCCAGGGCCGCTTCAGCTCGGCCAAGGGCATGCAGTACGAAGGCGAATGGGCCCATGGCCTGCCTCATGGCCGCGGCCGCATGAAGCTCCCCGACGGCAGCGTCTACGAGGGCACGCTGACCCAGGGCCTGCCCGAAGGCAGCGGACGCATGGTCTTCGCCAGCGGCGACGTCTACAGCGGCCAGTTCGCGCGCGGCGTGCCCGCCGGGCGCGGCGAGTATGTCTGGCGCAACGGCCAGCGCTACGAGGGCGCCTGGCAGGACCAGCGTCCGCACGGCACGGGCACGCTGCGCTTCGCCGGCGGCGACGTCTACGAAGGCCCGCTGGTGGCCGGCAAGCCGCAGGGCGAAGGCCGCATGCGCTACGCCAGCGGCGACGTCTACAGCGGCGGCTTCGTGGCCGGGCTGCCCCAGGGCCAGGGCCGCTACGCCTGGAAGAACGGCGATGTGTACGTTGGCGCCTTCAAGGCCGGACGCAAGCAGGGCCACGGCACGCTGACCTGGAGCAACGGCGACCGCTGGGAGGGCGAGTTCGACAACGACGAGCAGTACGACGCGGGCACCTTCACCGCCGCGGCCGACCGGGGCAAGCCCGCTGCGGCCGCCGTGGCCGTGGCGCCAGCGGCCTCCGCGGGGTCCATGGCTCCCGCGGCGCCGGCACAGCCCGCGGCGGCCGCGGAGCTTGCGGTGCCCACACGCAGCGTCGTGCCCACAGCGGTCGACGCGGCTGCGGCATCGGCCAAGCCCTGAGCGTCGCGAGGGGGCACTGGGGCTGTCCCTAGAATGGGTTCATGGCCAAACCCCAGTTCAGCTGCAGCGTCAAGGTGCAGTTTCTGCCGGAGCAGTCCCAGGCGGGCCAGCACGCCTGGGCCTACACCATCACCATCACCAACAGCGGCGACATCACGGCCCAGCTCGTGGCGCGCCGCTGGCTCATCACCGATGCCACCGGCCATGTCGAGGAAGTGCGCGGCCTGGCCGTGGTCGGGCATCAGCCGGTGCTCAAGCCCGGCGAGTCCTTCGAGTACACGAGCTGGACGCGCCTGGACACCCCGCAGGGCACCATGCGCGGCACCTTCTACTGCATGACCGAGGAGGCGCGGCCCTTCGAGGCCGAGGTGCCCGAGTTCATGCTGGCCCACCCGGGCGCGCTGCATTGACGGCGCGCCACGCGGTTCCGAGCCGCCCTTCGGCCTGATGAGGTTCATCGGAGGAGGCGCCCAGTCCACCTCGGCCTGGGATCTGACGGCGCTGCTCAATGCCGCCGACCCGCGCGCACCGCGCCCCGAGCGTCACCTGTGGCTGACCCGGCTGCTGGAGTGGCTGCGCCACGATCCCCCGCGCCGCGGCAGCGCCGGCGCCACGCCGCCGGCGCTGCTGCGGCTGCGCCACCTGCTCAACGTGCTGGAGCAGCACCCGCAGCATCGCGAGGCGGTGCACGGGCTGATCCAGCGCTTCTGGGGCGAGGTCGATGCCGCGGCGCTGTTTGCCGAGTTCGGCTTCCCGCACCGCGTGGCGCTGACCGGCGAGCTGCTGCGCCGGCTGCGCGAGCGCGTGCTGCCGAGCACGCCCGACACCACCGACCTGGCCGAGCTGTTCCCGCTGCTGTTCGAGGTCGAGGATGCCGAGTGGATCGAGGCCATCGACGAAGCCACGCTGCAGCGCCTGGCCGCGCTCATGGCGCCGCGCGACGAGGTGGAGGCGGCGGCGGCGGAGGCGGCAGCGGGCGATCTCAACGCCACGCCGCTGTCCGCCCCACGCTGGCGCGACACCATGGCCGATGCCGTCACGCTGCTGGTGAGCGCCGTGCACGGCGCGGGGCTGTCGCCGCCCCTGCGCCGGCGCATGAGCCCGGCGCTGCTGGCCGACGAGCCCTTCCGCCAGCTCACGCGCGCCAGCGAACGGCTGCGCGATGCCGAGCTTGCCGGCGACCGCGCCGCGCTGCTGCAGGAGGCGCATTACCTGCGCGCGCTGCTGGACGCCTGCCGGCGCGCGGCCGACAGCATCGAGGAGCACCTGGAGGAGTTCGGCGTCTCGGTGGACATCGTCTACGACACCGAGCAGCTGCGCCAGCGCACGCTGCGCATCGAGCGGCTGCTGGACTGCCTGGTCAGCCCCGGGCCCGCGCGCGAGCTGCAGCTGCTGACGCTGCAGCTCGTGCAGGGCCTGCACGAGCGCGAGGGCCTGCGCTCGCTGCTGACGGCGCAGTACGGCCAGCTCGCCCGCAAGATGACCGAGCGCAGCGCCGAGACCGGCGAGCACTACATCACCCGTGACCGCGCCGAGTACGCCGCCATGTACCGCAGCGCCGCCGGCGGGGGCCTGGTGATGGCGGGCACCACCTTCCTGAAGTTCGCCATCACGGCGCTGGGGCTGACCGCCTTCTGGAGCGGCCTGCTGGCGGGCTTCAACTACGCCGCCAGCTTCGTGCTGATCATGCTGCTGCACTGGACGGTCGCCACCAAGCAGCCGGCCATGACCGCGCCGGCCATGGCGGCGCGGTTGCGCGGCAGCCACCGCGACGAGGAGGGCTTCGTCGACGAGGTGGTGCACCTGATCCGCTCGCAGTCGGCGGGCATCCTGGGCAACCTGACGCTGGTGGCGCCGGTGGTGCTGGCGGTGCAGGCGCTGGCCTGGGGCGTGATGGACGCGCCGCTGGTGGACGCCAAGCAGGCCACCTACGTGCTGCACAGCCTCTCGCTGCTGGGCCCCACGCCGCTGTTCGCGGCCTTCACCGGCGTGCTGCTGTTCGGCAGCTCGGTGATCGCGGGCTGGGTGGAGAACTGGTTCGTCTTCAACCGCCTGGACAGCGCCATCGCCTGGAACCCGCGCATC
The DNA here is from genome assembly GCF_012927045.1 of Azohydromonas caseinilytica. Taxonomy (GTDB): domain Bacteria; phylum Pseudomonadota; class Gammaproteobacteria; order Burkholderiales; family Burkholderiaceae_C; genus Azohydromonas; species Azohydromonas caseinilytica. The sequence continues at coordinate 407,487 of NZ_JABBFW010000001.1, forward strand.
GTGGCGCGGCTGGGTGCGGCCCGCGCGCAGCGCTGGGCGGCGTGGGCGCGCGCCAACGTCTCGGGGCTGGCGGCCAACATCTCGCTGGGGCTGATGCTGGGGCTGACGCCGGCGCTGGCGGGCTTCTTCGCGCTGCCGCTGGACGTGCGCCACGTCACGCTCTCCACCGGGCAGCTGGCCGCGGCGGCCGGCGCGCTGGGCTGGGGCATCGTGGGCGAGCCGGCCTTCTGGTGGTGCGTGGCGGGCATCGTGCTCACGGCGCTGCTCAACGTGGGCGTGAGCTTCTACCTGGCGTTCCGGCTGGCGCTGCGCGCGCGCGGGCTGCACCTCAAGGAGCGCGCGCACCTGGCCGCGGCCATCCGCCGGCGCATCCGGCACCGCCCGCTGAGCCTGCTGGTGCCCGAGCGCTGAAGCGTCGCGACGTGGAGCCGCCGGGCGCGGCCGCTTCAGTCCTCGGCGTCGTCGTGGCGTTCGCCGCGGCGGCGGCCGCTGAACATCGTCCACCAGACGATGAACACGAGCAGCGCCAGCGCGCCCAGCGCTTCCAAGAGAATCAAGACCATGGACACAGGTTAGCCAAGGTCTCGTGCCCGGCGCTCCGTGCCCGCCCACCGACATGCCGGCAAGTCGCCTACGCCGGAACAGGCTTTCATGGAAAACAACACCCTGATCGACCGCTTCACCCGGCACTTCGACCTGCTGCCGGCCCGGGACGCGGCGAGCCGGCGCGAGGTCCTGCGGCTGCGCCACGCCGTGTACTGCGAGGAGCTGGGCTACGAGCCGGTCACGCCCTCGGGCCTGGAGCAGGACGAGTTCGACGCGCATTCGAGCTTCGCGCTGCTGCGCCACCGCGCCAGCGGCCGCACCGCGGGCTGCGTGCGGCTGATCCGGCACCCGGGCCATGAGGGCTGGCGCTTTCCCTTCGAGCGCGCCTGCGGCGAGCGGCTGCACCCGGACTACATGGACCCGGCGCACCGCGCCGGCGCCAGCGAGGTGTCGCGCCTGGCGGTGCACCAGGACTTCCGGCGCCGGCGCGGCGAGCACGACACGCCCGTGGGCAGCGGCGCCCCGGTGTCGGACATCAGCGACCGCCAGTACCCGCTCATCGCCATGGGGCTGTTCCTGGCCGCCACGGCGCTGATCCTCAATCACGGCAGCGAGCAGAGCTTCGTGATGGTGGAGCCGCGGCTGTCGCGGCTGCTGGGCAGCTGCGGGCTGAACTACACGCCGGTGGGCGAGCTCGTGGAGCACCACGGCCTGCGCGGCCCCTACCGCACGCAGCGCGCGGAGATGCTGCAGTACCTGCGTCCCGAGAGCCGTGCCTTGCTGGAGCACCTGCGCGACGTGCTGCGCTGAGCGCGGCGCGGCGCGGCGCGGCTGGCGAAGGCGCGGCGCGCGCCGCCACAATCGGGGCCATGTCGTCCCTCCTCGCTCCCCGCCCTTCCCGGCGCGGCGGCGCGGCGGCGCTGGCGCTGGCGGCGCTGCTGGCCGGCTGCGCCGGCGTGCCGCTGCACACCCCCGCGCCCGCTCCCGCGTCTTCCCCCACCACCACCGCTCCCGACGCCGCCGGGCCGGGCGCACCCGGCGCGCCGCTGCAGCGCCCGCGCGCACGCTGGCACCCCGTGGACTGGTCCGAGCTGCCGGGCTGGGACGGCGACCGCGTGCTGGAGGCCTGGAGCGCGCTGAGCCGCAGCTGCGAGCGCCCGGGCGCGGGCTGGGCCGCCCTGTGCGCCGACGTGCTGCTCAACGCCCCGGCCGACGAGGCCGCCGCGCGCGCCTGGCTGCAGGCCCGGCTGCAGCCCTACCGCGTGGAAAGCCCCGAGGGCGGCGCCGAGGGGCTGGTCACCGGCTACTACGAGCCGCTGATCGAGGCCAGCCGCGTGCCGCGCGCCGCCTTCGCCGTGCCGCTGCACCGCCCGCCGGCGGACCTGGGCGCGCGCAAGCCCTACTGGACGCGCCAGCAGCTCGACACCCTGCCCGCCGCGGCGGCGGGGCTGCGCGGGCGCGAGATCGCCTACGTGGCCGACCCGCTGGACGCGCTGGTGCTGCAGATCCAGGGCTCGGGGCGGCTGCGCATCACCGAGCCCGACGGCCGCCAGCGCACCGTGCGCCTGGCCTTCGCCGGTCACAACGACCAGCCCTACAAGTCGGTCGGGCGCTGGCTCATCGAGCAGGGCGCGCTGCGCGCCGACCAGGCCTCCTGGCCCGGCATCAAGGCCTGGGCCCGCGCCAATCCGCAGCGCGTGCAGGAGCTGCTGTGGAGCAATCCGCGCGTGGTGTTCTTCCGCGAGGAGCCGCTGCCGGACCCGCAGCTGGGCCCGCGCGGCGCGCAGGGCGTGGCGCTGACGCCCGGGCGCTCCATCGCCGTCGATCCGCAGAGCATCCCCTACGGCACGCCGGTGTGGCTCTCCAGCACCGAGCCGCTGAGCGCGCAGGCGCTGCAGCGCCTGGTGGTGGCGCAGGACACGGGCAGCGCCATCGTCGGTGCCGTGCGCGCCGACTTCTTCTGGGGCTGGGGCGAGCAGGCCGAGCAGCAGGCCGGGCGCATGAAGCAGCCGCTGCGGCTGTGGGTGCTGTGGCCGCGCGGCCCGCAGAGCTGAGCGGCGGTCTCCGTCCCACCGTCCGGGCATAGCGCAGCCGGTGTCGAACGACTCGTTGCACCCCGGCGACGCGTCAAGGAGGCGTCAACAACCCCCCCTTATGATCCCCGACACGGCGGGGCCTGCTCCCGCCGCCTTGACGATGCGCGAGCCGCTTGCCCGGCGTTGCCGCGCTTTACGGCATCCGGGGACATGCATGGTGGGTCGTGGTCTACGCGGTTGGTATGGAGGCGTGCTGGCGCTGGCGGCGTCCTGCGCCTGCGCCCAGACGCCGTCGCTGAGGCTGTCGGAGCTGACGCTGGAGGAGCTGGGCAACATCGAGGTCACCTCGGTGTCGCGCCGCGCCGAGCGGCTGTCGGACGCGCCGGCGTCGGTGTTCGTGATCACGGCCGAGGACATCCGCCGCAGCGGCGCCACCTCGCTGCCCGAGGCGCTGCGCCTGGCGCCCAACCTGCAGGTGGCGCGCCTGAGCGCCGCCTTCCATGCCGTGACCAGCCGCGGCTTCAACAGCAACACCGCCAACAAGCTGCTGGTGCTCATCGACGGGCGCTCGGTGTACACGCCCCTCTTCGGCGGCGTGTTCTGGGACGCGCAGCAGCTGCCGCTGCAGGACGTGGAGCGCATCGAGGTCATCAGCGGGCCCGGCGGCACGCTGTGGGGCGTCAACGCGGTCAATGGCGTCATCAACGTCATCACCCGCCCGGCCACGCAGACGCGCGGCTTCGAGCTGGCGGCCGGCGCGGGCAACCGCGAGCACGGCCTGTCGCTGCGCCAGGGCCTGGACCTGGGCGGCGATGCCGACCGACCGCTGCGGCTGTGGGCGCGCCATGTGCGCTACGAGCGCACCCACACCGCCGCTGGCGAGTCCGCCGGCGATGCCGGGCACGTGGAGCAGATCGGCGCGCGCACCGACTGGGACAGCGGCCTGAGCCGCGCCATGCTGCAGGCGCAGGCCTACCTGGGGCAGCGCGAGGCACCGATCCCCGGCGCGGTGGAAATCCCCGGCGCCCCGATCCAGGTCGGCTCCACGCGCTTCAGCGGCGGCCATGTGCTCGCGCGCTGGGAGCGCCAGCTCGGCCACAACCAGTCGCTGACGGTGCAGGGCTACTACGACCGCACCGAGCGCCGCCTGGGCTTCCGCGACACGCTCGACACGCTGGACCTGCAGCTGCAGCACGCGCTGCAGGCCGGAGCGCGCCATGCCGTGGTGTGGGGCGCGGAGCTGCGCCAGGACACCGACAACTTCACCGGGCCCGACCTGGTGATGCGGCCCGCGCGGCTGCGCCAGGTGAGCTACAGCCTGTTCGCGCAGGACGAGATCACGCTGCGCGAGGACCTGCGCCTGACGCTGGGCGCGCGCGCCGAGCGCAACGCCTACACCGGCGTGGAATACCTGCCCAGCGCGCGGCTGGCCTGGCATCCGGCGCCCTCGCAGCTGGTATGGGGCGCGCTGTCGCGCACCGTGCGCGGGCCCACGCGGCTGGACCGCGACGTGTTCAACCCCGGCCGGCCGCCCTCGGCCCAGGCGCCGGGCGGCATCCTGCCCGTGAGCGGCAACCCCGATTTCCTGAGCGAGGTGGCGCGCGTGGCCGAGCTGGGCTGGCGCGGCCAGCCCGGCCCCGGCATCAGCGCCTCCGCCACCGTCTACCAGGCCCAGTACGAGCGGCTGCGCTCGCTGCAGCTCAGCGGCTCCGAGCTGGTGTTCGCCAACGGGCTGGACGGCCGCATCCGCGGCGTGGAGCTGTGGGGCAGCTGGCAGCTGCGGCCGAACTGGCGGCTGCACGGGGGCTTCAACCGCACCTGGCAGGACCTGCACGCCAGCCCCGGCTACGCCGATGCCGGCAACGTGTCCTTCGCCGAAGGCTCCACCCCGGCGCGGCAGTGGATGCTGCGCTCGCAGCTCGACCTGCCGCGGCGCACCGAGTTCGACCTCACGCTGCGCGGCGTCTCGGCGCTGGCCGACCCGGCCGTGCCCGCCTACGTGGCGCTGGACCTGCGGCTGGGCTGGCGCCCGCGCCCCGGGCTGGAATGGTCGCTGGCGGTGCAGAACGCGCTGGGCGGCGGCCACGGCGAGTTCGGCCAGCTGCGCACCCGCAGCGAGATCGGGCGCAGCGTGTTCCTGCAGCTGGTGCTGCAGCACGACGCCCTCTAGGCGATGGCGGACGACACCGGCCAGCCCCACGCCGCGCCGCGCCGCCCGCTTGCGGGCCGTTGCGCGGCGCGGCGGCCCGTCCTGTTGCTGCTGACGGGGATGCTGGGGCTGCTGGGGCTGCTGCCCGCAGGGGCACAGCCGGTGGCGGAGTACCAGGTCAAGGCCGCCTTCCTGGTCAAGTTCGGCAGCTACGTGGAATGGCCGGCGGCGGTGTTCGAGAGCCGCGAGAGCCCTTTCGTCATCGGCGTGGTCGCCCCCGACGCGGTGGCCGACGAGGTGGAGCGCGCGGCCTCGGCCGCCACGGTGGAAGGGCGCCCGGTGCAGGTGCGGCGCCTGGAGCGGGCCGATGTCCCCGGCGGCACGCACCTGCTTTTCATCGCGCGCTCCCACAACGGCCAGCTTGCCGATACCCTGGCCCTGGCGCGCGGACGTCCGCTGCTGACGGTGACGGAATCGGAACAGGCGCTGGCCCTGGGGGGAATGATCAATTTCGTGATCGTGGACAACAAGGTCCGTTTCGACATCGCGCTGGCGCCGGCCGAGGCCAGCCAGCTCAAGATCAGCGCGCGGCTGCTGTCGGTGGCGCGCCGGGTGCTCAGGAGCTGACTCGCATGTGGCGCTCCTCGCTGCGGCGCAAGCTGCTGTCCGTGATGCTGCTGACCACGCTGGTGGCGGTGGTGGTGGCGCTGGGCGCCATGATCGGCTACGACCTGCGCGCCTACCACCAGAGCTGGGTCGATGACGTCACGGCCCAGGCCGAGCTGGTGGGCAGCGCCAGCGCCGCGGCGCTGAGCTTCGACGACCCGCGCGTGGCCGGCGAAAACCTGGCGCTGCTGCGCCTGCAGCCCAAGGTGCGCGCCGCGGCCATCTACACGGCCCGGGGCCGGCTCTTCGCCAGCTACGGCGCCGACCCGGGCCCGGCGCGCGTGCCCGCCGCGCCGCAGCCCGGCGGCGCGCGCGTGGAGGGCAGCGAGCTGCTGGTGTTCGCCCCCATCCGCGACGACGGCCAGCTCGTGGGCACGGTGTTCGTGCGCGCCCGCTACGAGCTCTACGACCGGCTGCTCAACTACACCTCCATCGCCGCGGGCGTGACGCTCATTGCCATGCTGGTGGCGCTGCTGCTGTCGGCACGGCTGCAGCGCCTGGTGACGGCGCCGGTGCTGGAGATCGCCGACGTGGCCCAGGACGTGGTGCGCCAGCGCGACTACACGCGCCGCGCGCGGCGCCTGAGCGACGACGAGATCGGCGCGCTGGCGCAGGCCTTCAACGAGATGCTGGCCGAGATCGAGCAGCGCACCCGCGCCCTGGAGGCCTCCAACCGCGACAAGGCGCGCGAGGTCGAGGAGCGCCGCTCGGCGCAGCAGGAGGTGATGCGCCTCAACCAGGAGCTGGAGCAGCGCGTGCAGGAGCGCACGGCGCAGCTGGAGGCCTCCAACCGCGAGCTGGCCGCGGCCAGCGCCGCGGCGCAGCAGGCCAACCGCGCCAAGTCCGAGTTCCTCTCCAGCATGAGCCACGAGCTGCGCACGCCGCTCAACGCCATCATCGGCTTCGGCCAGCTGCTGGCCGCCGACACCGGCGCGCCGCCGGAGCGGCTCAAGCTCTTCACCGAGCACATCGTGGGCGCCGGGCGGCACCTGCTGTCGCTCATCAACGAGATCCTGAACCTGGCGCAGATCGAGGCCGGGCGCGTGTCGCTGTCGCTGGAGCCGGTGCGCCTGGACGAGGTGCTGGCCGAGTGCCGCACCATGATCGAGCCGCTGGCCACGCGCCGCGGCATCACGCTGCACTTCCCCGAGTCGGGCGGCGAGGCGGTGATGGCCGATCGCACGCGGCTCAAGCAGGTACTGCTCAACCTGCTGTCCAACGCCGTCAAGTACAACCGCGACGGCGGCACGGTGCGGGTGGCGTGCGCGCACGCCAACGCGGCGCTGCGCATCAGCGTGCACGATACCGGCGCGGGGCTGCGGCCCGAGCAGCTGCAGCTGCTGTTCCAGCCCTTCAACCGCCTGGGCCAGGAGGGAGGCTCGCAGGAGGGCACGGGCATCGGGCTGGTGGTGACGAAGCGGCTGGTGGAGCTGATGGCCGGCCACATCGGCGTGCACAGCGTGCCCGGCCAGGGCAGCGAGTTCTGGGTGGAGCTGCCGCTGGCCCAGCTACAGAGCCTGCCCACGCCGCAGCAGCCGGCCCAGGCCGCCGGCGCAGCGCCCGCCAACGCGCAGCTCGCCACCGTGCTGTGCGTGGAGGACAACCCCACCAACCTGCAACTGGTGGAAGCCATCCTGGCCGCGCGCCCGGAGCTGCGGCTGCTGACCGCGCGCGACGGCGAGACCGGCGTGGCGCTGGCGCGCGCGCACAAGCCGCAGGTCATCCTGATGGACAACCACATGCCCGGCATGAGCGGCCACGAGGCGCAGGCGCTGCTGCACCAGGACCCGGCCACCACGCACATTCCCGTCATCGCGCTCACCGCCGACGCCATGCCCGAGGCCGTGGAGCAGGGGCTGGCCCGGGGCTACTTCCGCTACCTCACCAAGCCCGTCGATCCGGCCGAGCTGCTGGCCGCGGTGGACGCGGCGCTGGAGCACGGGCGCCGCCCGGAACGGGTCTGAGGCTCATCCTTGCCAGTGGCTGAAAGAAGCCCGTCCCACCCGCGAAGCCTGTCCCCGCGGGCATGACGAAGGAATATTTCAGCTGCGATCAAGGCATCGAACGAGGCACCACGCCGCTGTCCGCCCAGCCCTCTTCCTGCGCCTGTCCCGCACATGCCCCAACCCGCCGCCACGCCCACCCCGCGCCGTGCCGCCTGGGCGCTGCTGCCCGCCGGCGTGGCACCCTGGGCCCGGGCGCTGTTGCTGGCGCGCGCGCTGCGGGCGCTGGCCGACGGCGCACTGGCGGTGCTGCTGCCCGCGTACCTGCTGGCGCTGGGCTTCAGCCCGCTGACGGTGGGCGTGCTGAGCACGGCCACGCTGCTGGGCTCGGCGCTGGCGACGCTGGCCGTGGGCGCCTGGGGCCACCGCTGGGCGCCGCGGCAGCTGCTGCGTGGCGCCGCGCTGCTGATGGCCGCCACCGGCGTGGGTTTCACTTTCCTGGACGGCCTGGCGCCGCTGCTGGTGCTGGCCTTCGTCGGCACGCTCAATCCCAGCTCGGGCGACGTCAGCGTGTTCCTGCCGCTGGAGCACGCCCGGCTGGCGCAGGCGGCGCGCGGCGAGGCGCGCACGGCGCTGTTCGCCCGCTACAGCGTGCTGGCGGCGGCCTGCGCCGCCGTCGGCGCCCTGGGCGCGGGCCTGCCGCAGCTCCTCACCCGGCTCGGCCTGGAGCCGCTGACCGGGCTGCGGCTGATGTTTTTCATTTACGGCCTGCTGGGACTGGCACTGTGGGCGCTGTACGGGCGGTTGCCGGCCGGCGATGGCGCCGCTGCAGCAGACGGCGCGGCGACAAGCGCACACCAGGCGCCGCGCGCCGAGCGGGTCGGCGCGCTGGGACCCTCGCGCCCGCTGGTGCTGCGGCTGGCGCTGCTGTTCAGCGTGGATTCCTTTGCCGGCGGGCTGCTGGTGAACTCGCTGCTGGCGCTGTGGCTGCTGCAGCGTTTTGGCTTGCAGCCGGCGCAGGCGGGGCTGTTCTTCTTCGCCACCGGGCTGCTGAGCGCGGCCTCGCAACTGGCGGCGCCGCGGCTGGCCCGGCGCATCGGGCTGCTCCACACCATGGTGTTCACGCACCTGCCGGCCAACGTCTGCCTGGTGCTGGCGGCGCTGGCGCCGGGCCTGCCGCTGGCGCTGGGGCTGCTGCTGGTGCGCGCGGCGCTGTCGCAGATGGACGTGCCCGCGCGCGGCGCCTTCGTGATGGCGGTGGTCACGCCGGCGGAGCGCACCGCCGCGGCCAGCTTCACCGCCGTGCCGCGCAGCCTGGCCGCGGCGCTGAGCCCGAGCCTGAGCGCGGCACTGCTGGCCGGCGGCTTCACGGCGCTGCCGCTGCTGCTGTGCGGGCTGCTCAAGATCGGCTACGACCTGACGCTGTGGCGGGCCTGCCGGCACGTGGAGCTGCAGGGGTAGGCCTGAAGGGGCCGGGCGTCGGCCGTTAGCTGGCCTGCTTCCTTTACTACCTCGTCATCCCCGCGCAGGCGGGGACCCAGGCGGTCCCCAAGCCGCCGTGAGCGGCTTGAGCGGCGCGCCGAGGGACTGGAGTCGGATGCCTGCGCCGTCTCTCGCGTTCCGACGTGGGACCGCCTGGGTTCCCGCCTTCGCGGGAATGACGAAGTAGGAGGCGCAGCGCTTGAGCCTCTGGGCCAACGAAGGTTCTTATCTTTTCCCGGACAGTCGCCCCTGTCGTGTCCCGGTGCTCCTACACCACCGCCTCCCGCACCGCATAGAGCGCCAGCTCCACGTCGTTGCGCATGCCGGTGAGCGCCATGAGCTGGGCGCGGCACTCGGCCACGGCGTGCGCAGTGAGCTCCAGCTGCGCGGCGATCTCGGCCACCGAGCGGCCCGAGGCCAGCAGGCGCAGCACCTCGATCTCGCGCGGCGACAGCCGCTGGCGCAGCGGGGGGCGGCCGCGGCGCTCCAGCGCGCCGTCGAGCTGCGCGCCCACGTCGGGCGGGATGTGCAGGCCGCCGCCCATGGCGGTGCGCACGGCCGCGAGCATCTGCGCGGCGTCGGCCGTCTTGCTCAGGCAGCCGGCAGCGCCGAGTTTCAGGCTGCGCACGGCGTACTGCTTGTCGGAGAAGGCGGAAAGCATCAGCACCGGCAGGCGCGGGCACTCGCTGCGCAGGCGGCGCAGCAGGTCCAGCCCGTCGCGGTAGGGCATTTCGATGTCCATCAGCACCACGTCGAAGGGCTGCTCGGCCGCCAGCACCAGGCGCAGCACCTCGGCGCCGTCGGGTGCCTCGGCGGCCGTGTCGATGCCGGCCTCGGCCAGCACCTGGCGCAGCGCCTGGCGCACCAGCGGGTGCGCGTCGCACAGCAGGGCGCGGATCATGAGCCTTCTCCCTGGGGCAGCGGCAGCCGCACGCGTACCGTGGTGCCCTCGCCGGGCCGGCTCGCGATCTGCAGCCGGCCGCCCCAATGCGCCACGCGCTCGCGCAGCGCCAGCAGGCCCCAGCCCCGCGCCAGCGCCGCGGGATCGATGCCCACGCCGTCGTCGCCCACCTCCAGCAGCAGCAGGCCCGCCGGCGGCGCCTCCACGTACAGCCGCACGCGCAGCCGCTCGGCCCGCGCATGGCGCGCCACGTTGTCCAGCAGCGCCTCGGCGCTGCGGTAGACGGCGTCGGCCCAATCCTGCGCCGAAGGCGGCAGCTCCACGCCGGCCTGCACGTGCATGCGCACGTCGGGATGCAGGCCGTGGCGCTGCGCGAAGTCGTGCGCCAGCCACTCCAGCGCCGACCACAGGCCCGGCCACTCCAGCAGGCGCGGACGCAAGGTCTCCGCCATGCGGGTGAGGTTCTGGACGGCAGCGTCCAGCAAGCCGCCCAGGCTGGCGCACTTGCCCGCCAAGTCGGGCTGCTCGGCCAAGCGGCGCTCGACCCAGCCCAGCTCCAGCTTCACCGCCACCAGCAGCGCGCCGAGCTCGCCGTGGAGCTGCTGCGCCAGCTGCGCCTGCTGGCGCGCGTGCTGCGCCTCGGTGTGCTGCAGCAGCCCGCGCAGCCGCGCCAGGGTGTCGCTGTCGGGGTGGAGCAGCGCGTTCATGCGCGCACCCCGGTGCGGCCCGATACCCATGGCACCGACGCGGTGCCCCTGCCCTGCGAGCGTGCGCCCTGCGGCTCCAGCGCGGTGCGGACTTGACGGGCGGGCGCGATGCCGGAAGGCCGGCGAGAAAGCACGGAGCGTGGGGTCGGGGCAGGCAAGGGAAACATGCGCGTCGTTGCGCAAGCCCCATGCCAAGGGAGGCGCCGCCGTGTGACCGTTGTCTCAGTGCCGCGCCGCGGCCCTGCCCGGCCACAGGTTGAGGGCCAGGCCCCCCACCACCAGCGCCGCAGCGCCCAGCTTCCAGGCCGGCAGCGGCTCGTGCAGCCACCAGGCCGAGGCGCCCATGCCGAACACCGGCACCAGCAGCGCCGTGGGCGCGACGGTGGCCGCCGGGTGCCGCGCCAGCAGCCAGCCCCAGGCGGCGTAGCCGAAGAGGCTGTTGCCCAGCGCCTGCCAGGCCACGGCGGCCCAGGTGCCGGCGTCGGCGCGCGCCAAGCCGGCCGCGACGGCCTGCGGCCCCTCGAACAGCAGCGACAGCGCCAGCAGCGGCGGCACGGCAAAGACGCTGGACCACACCACCACCGCCAGCATGTTCACGCGCCCGGCGCGCCGGCTCACGGTGTTGCCGCCGGCCCAGGCCAGCGCCGCGCCCAGCACCAGCGCCAGGCCCAGCGGCGTGGCCTCGCCGCCGCCGCGCACGCCGATGAGCACCAGCCCCGCGCCCGCCAGCACCAGCGCCGCGCCCTGGCGCGCGCGCAGCCGCTCGCCCTGCGCCAGGGTGGCCAGCGCGATGGTGAAGAACACCTGCGTCTGCACCACCAGCGAGGCCAGGCCCGGCGTGATATGGCGCGTCATGGCGACGAAGAGCAGCCCGAACTGCCCCGCGCCGATGAGCAGCCCGTAGGCCGCCAGCAGCCGCCAGGGCACGGCCGGGCGTGCGATGAAGAGGGCCGCCGGCGCGAAGGCCAGCGCGAAGCGCAGCGCGGCCAGGGTCAGCGGCGGCAGCGCCGCCAGCGCGATCTTGATGACGACGAAGTTGCTGCCCCACACCGCCACCACGGCCAGGGCCAGCAGCGCGTGGCGCCAGGGAAGAGACATCCGCATGCGCACGCCCTCAGCCCTGGCGCGGCCCGGAGGCGCGCGGCCCCAGGTGCGCCAGCGGCAGCGCCGCGCCGGCCTTGACGTCGCCCAGCGAGAAGCTCGTGTGGATGTCCTTCACGTTGGGCAGGTTCAGCAGCGTGCCGGTGGCGAAGCGCGAGAAGGCGTCCAGGTCGGTGGCCAGCACCTGCAGCTCGAAAGTGCCCGCGCCGCTGATGTAGTGGCAGGCCGTGACCTCGGGCAGCCGCCGCAGCGCCTCCTCCAGCTCGCGCGTGGCGGTGCCGGTGTTGCGGTCGGCATCCACCCGCACGAAGGCCAGCACGCCCAGGCCGATGCGGCGCCGGTCGATCTCGGCACGGTAGCCCTTGATCACGCCGCGCTGCTCCAGCGCCTTCACGCGCCGCCAAGTCGGCGCCGCCGACAGCCCGATGCGCTCGGCCAGCTCGGCGTTGGACAACCGCGCGTCGCGCTGCAGCTCGTCCAGGATCGCCACGTCGTAGCGGTCCAGCCCCGCCACCGTCTCGCCGCCCGGCGCAGCCACCGCTCCCGGCACGCCCGATGCCGCGCCCCTGGGCGCCGCCGGCGTGCCGACAGGGCTCCGGGTTTTCCCTGAATTCGTCATTTCCGATCCTTTTCTTTCTCAAGTCCGCATTGTCGAGAAAGATCGTTGCTCAACTGACATGGATTGGCGCAAAGAACGAAAGCCCTTGCCGGAGGTCAAAACCTAGACTTCGCGCATCGATTGCAGCCCACCGAGGAACCGCCATGAACGCCCCTTTGCCTGAAGCCGTACGCCTCGCGCTGGAAAAGGTGACGCTGGAAGACAAGTACGCGCTGGAGCGCGGACACGCCTTCATGAGCGGCGTGCAGGCGCTGGTACGGCTGCCGATGCTGCAGCAGCAGCGCGACGCCCTGGCCGGCCTGAACACCGCCGGCTTCGTCAGCGGCTACCGCGGCAGCCCGCTGGGCGGGGTGGATCAGGCGCTGTGGTCGGCCAGGAAGCACCTGGCGGCGCACCAGGTGGTGTTCCAGCCCGGCGTGAACGAGGAGCTGGCCGCCACGGCGGTGTGGGGCACGCAGCAGCTCGATCTCTACCCGGACCAGAAGAAGTTCGACGGCGTGTTCGGCCTCTGGTACGGCAAGGGGCCGGGCGTGGACCGCAGCGTGGACGTGTTCAAGCACGCCAACCTCGCGGGCACGGCGCGCCACGGCGGGGTGATCGCGGTGGCCGGCGACGACCATGTGTCCAAGAGCTCCACCGCGCCGCACCAGAGCGACCACGTGTTCAAGGCCTGCGGCCTGCCGGTGTTCTTCCCCTCCAGCGTGCAGGACATCCTCGACATGGGCCTGCACGCCTGGGCCATGAGCCGCTTCTCGGGGCTGTGGGCCGGCATGAAGACGATCCAGGAGGTGGTGGAGTCCAGCACCTCGGTGGACATCGCCCCGGACCGCGTGCAGATCGTGCTGCCCGAGGATTTCGAGATGCCCCCCGGCGGGCTGCACATCCGCTGGCCCGACCCGCCGCTGGTGCAGGAGGCGCGGCTGATGGACCACAAGTGGTACGCGGCCCTGGCCTACGTGCGCGCCAACAAGCTCAACCACGACGTGATCCGCGGCCCGCACGACCGCTTCGGGATCATCGCCAGCGGCAAGGCCTTCAACGACACGCGCCAGGCGCTGTCCGACCTGGGCCTGGACGAGGACAGCTGCCGGCGCCTGGGGGTGCGGCTGCACAAGGTCAACGTGGTGTGGCCGCTGGAGGCCAACATCACCCGCAGCTTCGCCGAGGGGCTGCAGGAGATCCTGGTGGTGGAAGAGAAGCGCCAGGTCATCGAGTACCAGATCAAGGAAGAGCTCTACAACTGGCGCCCCGACGTGCGGCCCAACGTGCTGGGCAAGTTCGACGAGCCCGAGGGCGACTTGAGCGGCGGCGAGTGGAGCCGCCCGAACCCCAGCGACAACTGGCTGCTGCGCGCCAAGGCCGACCTGACGCCGGCCCTCATCGCCAAGGCCATCGCCAGGCGGCTGAAGAAGCTGGGCGTGGATGCCGACACCGCCGCGCGCATGGACGCGCGGCTGGCGGTGATCGAGGCCAGGGAGAAGAGCCTGCTGGCGCTGGAGACGCCGGGCGCGGCGCCGGCGGCGGAGCGCAAGCCGTGGTTCTGCAGCGGCTGTCCGCACAACACCAGCACCCGCGTGCCCGAGGGCTCGCGCGCGGTGGCGGGCATCGGCTGCCACTACATGGTCACCTGGATGGACCGCGCCACCAGCACCTTCACGCAAATGGGCGGCGAAGGCGTGTCCTGGGTCGGCCAGGCGCCCTTCACCACCGAGCCGCACGTGTTCGCCAACCTGGGCGACGGCACCTACCACCACTCCGGGCTGCTGGCGATCCGCCAGTCCATCGCCGCGGGGGTGAACATCACTTACAAGATCCTGTTCAACGACGCCGTGGCCATGACCGGCGGCCAGCCGGTGGAAGGCCAGATGCGCGTGCCGGAGATGACGCAGGAGCTGCAGGCCGAGGGCGTCAAGCGCATCGTCATCGTCAGCGACACGCCCGAGGCCTACCGCGCCATGCCGGGCCTGGCCGCGGGCGTCACCGTGCGCGAGCGCCAGGAACTGGACGAGGTGCAGCGCGAGCTGCGCGAGGTGCCGGGCTGCACGGTGCTGATCTACGCCCAGACCTGCGCGACCGAAAAGCGCCGCCGCCGCAAGCGCGGGACCATGCAGGAGCCGAGCAAGCGCGTGGTGATCAACGAGGCGGTGTGCGAGGGCTGCGGCGACTGCAGCGACAAGAGCAACTGCCTGTCGGTGGAGCCGGTCGAGACCGAGTTCGGCCGCAAGCGCCGCATCAACCAGAACAGCTGCAACCTGGACTACTCCTGCACCCAGGGCTTCTGCCCCAGCTTCGTGACGGTGGAAGGCGGCACGCTGAAGAAGCCCAAGCCCGACCAGGCGCAGGACCCCGAGGCGTTGCCGCCCATTCCCGAGCCGGCGCTGCCCGACGCCGCGCAGGCCTGGGGCGTGGTGGTCGCCGGCGTTGGCGGCACGGGCGTGATCACCATCGGCCAGCTGCTGGGCATGGCGGCGCACCTGGAGGGCAAGGGCATCGTCACGCAGGACGCCGCCGGCCTGGCGCAGAAAGGCGGCGCCACCTGGAGCCATGTGCAGATCGCCGACACCCAGGAGGCGATCCACACCACCAAGGTGGACATGGCCAAGGCCGACCTGGTGATCGCCTGCGACGCCATCGTGGCGGCGCTGCCGGCGACGCTGGCGGTGATGCACCCGGGCCGCACCGGCGTGGCGCTCAACAGCCATGGCGCCCCGACGGCCGCCTTCGTGCACCAGCCCGACTGGCAGTTCCCGCTGGGCCCGTGCCAGGACACGATCGCGCAGCAGGTCGGGCGCGAGCGGCTCTTCGCCTTCGACGCCGAGCAGGTGGCGGTGAAGCTGCTGGGCGACTCGATCTACACCAACCCGCTGCTGCTGGGCGTGGCCTGGCAGATGGGGCGCCTGCCGCTGCAGCGCGCCTCGCTGCGCCGCGCCATCGAGCTCAACGGCGTGCAGGTGGAGAAGAACCTGCGCGCCTTCGAGTGGGGCCGGCGCTGCGCGCATGACCTGGCCGCGGTGCAGGCGCTGTTCCAGGCGGCGCAGGTGATCAGCATCGTGCGGCGCCCGGCGTTGGAGGAGCTGGTCGAGCGCCGCGTGGACTTCCTCACCGGCTACCAGGACGCGGCCTATGCGCAGCGCTACCGCGAGTTCGTGCAGCGTGTGCGCGAGGCCGAGCAGCCGCTGGCCTCGACGCGGCTGAGCGAGGCGGTGGCGCAGGGGCTGTTCAAGCTCATGGCCTACAAGGACGAGTACGAAGTCGCGCGGCTGCACACCGACCCGGCCTTCGAGCAGCAGATCGGCGCGATGTTCGAGGGCGACTTCAAGGTGGTGCACCACTTGGCGCCGCCGCTGCTGGCCAAGACGAATGCGCGCGGCGAGCTGGTCAAGCAGTCCTACGGGCCGTGGATGCGCAAGGCCTTCAGGCTGCTGGCGCGCATGAAGGGCCTGCGCGGCACGGCGCTGGACGTGTTCGGCCGCAGCGCCGAGCGGCGCGAGGAGCGGGCGCTGATCGAGCAGTACCGCGCCTGCATCGAGGAGCTGCTGCGCGGCCTGACGCCGCAGACGCTGCCGCTGGCGGTGCAGATCGCGCGCATCCCGCAGCAGATCCGCGGCTTCGGACATGTGAAGGCGCGGCACCTGGCCCAGGCGCGCCAGGAGTGGGCTGGATTGATGGCGCAGTGGCGCGCGGGTGGGGTGAGGAAGGCAGCGTGAAGGGTGCGGGGTTGTCCGGAGAAAGTGGTTGGACGGTTGGCCGCGAGTTGGTCTGTTTCGCCTACTACTCCGTCATCCCCGCGCAGGCGGGGACCCAGGCGGTCCCACACCAGAGCGCAAGAATCACGGCCGGCAAGATCACACGGCACCTTGGTGCACCACGCAATCGGCTCACGGCCGCTTGGGGGCCGCCTAGGTTCCCGCCTGCGCGGGAATGACGAAGTAGGAAACGGGCCACCTCGACTTACGAGATAGCCCGCTGCGTTCCTCGGTAGCGCTTTATTCAGCTTACCCCGCCGTCTTGAGCTGGTTGTCCACCTTCTTCACGCCCTCGATGCCCTTGACCAGCGTGGTGGCGTGCTTGCGGGCGTCCTCGGTGGGGGCGGTGCCGGTGAGCTTGACCACGCCGTCCTTGGTGTCCACGTCGATGGCCAGCGCCTTGAGGCTGGCGTCGGCGGCCAGCGTGGTCTTGACGCGGGCGGTGACGGCGGCGTCGCCCGCCAGGTCCTTGGCGTCGCCGGCCAGCTCGACGGCCTTCTCCTTGGTGGCTGCGGCTGCGGCGGCCACCTTGTCGCCCGCGGTGTCGGCGGCGGCGGCGATCTTGTCGCCCGCCTTGTCGGCCGCGGCGGCGGCCTTGTCGCCGGCGGTGTCGGCTGCGGCAGCCGCCTTGTCCTTGGCCTCACCCGCCGCTTCCCGCACGTTCTCGGCCGCGCTGCTCATGGCCGCGGAGGCGGTGGCCGCCGGGTCGGAGGCGGTGACCACCGGCGCCGGCGCGGTCTGGTTCGTCACCACGGCCTCGGACGGCTTGTCGGCTTCGGTACGCGGGCTGCAGGCCGCCAGCAGGGTGGCCAGGGCAGCGGTGGCAAGAACGGCGGGGCGCAGGGACAGCTCGGTCATTGCGGGACTCCTTGAAGTAATGGGTGTTCGGGGCGTTGGCAAGCCGTGCGCCTGCGAACGGCCGGATGCGGGTTCAGGCGCCCGGGGCTTGCGCCGGGGCGGCGGCCCAGACGGCCGGCCGCGGGCCGGCCTGGGTGCTGACCTGCAGCGTGGGCACCAGGTGGCCGACCTCGAAGCCGCGGCTGCGCAGGTGCGCCATCAGCGCGGCGTAGGCCTCGGGCTGCACCTGCGGCTCGCGCGCCAGCACGCGCTGCAGCGCGCCGTGGCGGTCGCTGATCACGGTGACGCGGTACTGCGGGTCCAGCGCCACCACCCAGTGGTCCTGCCGCCCGGCAGGCAGCCAGCGCAACCCGGCCGGCAGCCAGCTGACCTCGAAGCGCGCCGGGCCCTGCGGCAATGCCAGGCCGCGCAGCGTGGCGGTGCGACCATCGAGGCGGCGGCACAGCTGGGTGAGCTGCAGGCGCTGGCCGGGCTCGGGGCGCATCTGCGTCACGACGTCGGTCACGCAGCCGCGGCGGCCGGGCTGCGGGCCGCCATGCGCGAGCTCGTACCAGACGCCGCCGTAGCGGCCCAGGTCCAGCGCGGGCACGGTGTCGATGGCGCCGGCCGTGGCATTGGCCGGGTGCAGTACGGCACCGGCGGCGGCCATCAGCAGCGCCGCCAGCAGCAGCAGCATCTGCACGCCGCGCGGCACGCGCCGCTGGGACAGGGTGGACGGGGAAACGAGGCGGTGCATGGAGTGCTCCTGGAAAGCCGAGCCGCGGGCGGCATGCGCCGCAGCGTTGCAATCAACTCTAGGCAGCAGTCCGGACGCTGGCTGTAGTCAGCCCGCGCGCGGCCCTGTCGGACGCTTCCCACACTGCACATGCGGCATCGGCGTACAAGCCGGCGCCGGCACGCCGGCCCCGGCATGCACATTCCTTGCGCGGCATCAACGCCAGGCGTTCAGCTTTTCTGAAACGGTTCCCCAATTCCGCTGAAGTCCGGCCCGCCGGCCGCCCGGGATACTCCTGGGCTTGTCAAGACGCCACATCCCCCTCTTGTCCATGCCCACGTTCAACGTCTCCCGCTACAGCCGCCCGGCCGTGGTCTTGCACTGGCTGCTGGCCCTGCTCATCACCGGCACTTTCGCGCTGGGCCTGTACATGCACGAGCTGCCGGTGTCGCCGCAGCGCCTGAAGCTCTACAGCTGGCACAAGTGGGCGGGCGTGGTGATCCTGGCGCTGTCGGCGCTGCGGCTGCTGGTGCGGCTGCGCGGGCCGCGTCCGAGCGAGCTGGCCGCGCCGGCTTGGCAACGCCAGGCCGCGCACGCCACGCACCATGCGCTGTACCTGCTGTTCTTCGCCGTGCCGCTGGTGGGCTGGGCCTACAGCTCGGCGGCGGGCTTCCCCGTGGTGCTGTTCGGCGTGCTGCCGCTGCCGGACTTCGTGCCGGTGAACAAGGAGCTCGCCGCGCTGCTCAAGGGCTGGCACAAGGGCCTGGCGCTGACGCTGGGCGCGCTGGTGCTGCTGCACCTGGCGGCGGTGCTCAAGCATCAATTCATCGACCGCGACGGCCTGCTCGCCCGCATGGGCCTGGGCCGCGCCTGACTTCCCTCCCCCAAGGAACCACATTCCCATGGCTCAACGCATCCTCACCGCGCTGGCGCTGGCCGCGGCGCTGTCCGCCCCGGCCTGGGCACAGACCCCGGCCAAGCCGGCTCCGGCCGCCGCCAAGCCCGCCGCCGCGCCCGCCCCGGCGCAGCTGGTGGCGGCGCAAAGCGAGGTCGCCTTCACCAGCCGCCAGATGGGCGTGCCGGTGGACGGGCGCTTCCGCCGCTTCGAGGCCCAGGTGCAGTTCGACCCCAAGAAGCCCGAGACGGCGCGCATCGCGCTGAAGGTGGACCTGGCCAGCATCACCATGGGCGCGCCCGAGAGCGAGGCCGAGGTGGTCAAGCCCGAGTGGTTCAACACCGCCAAGTTCCCGCAGGCCACCTTCACCTCCACCGCGGTCAAGGCGCTGGGCGGCAACCGCTTCGAGGTGGCGGGCCAGTTCGGGCTCAAGGGCATCACGCGCGACATCGTCGTGCCGGTGACGCTGGCCGCCGCCGGCGCCAACACCGTAGCCACCGGCAGCTTCACGCTCAAGCGGCTGGAGCACCGCATCGGCGAAGGCGAATGGGCCGACACCTCCATGGTCGCCAACGACGTGGCCGTCAAGTTCAAGCTCACGTTCAGCGGCATCGCCCCGCTGTGAGTGAACCCGGTCCCGGATTCCGAGTCTCCCCGCACGCCGGCCGTCCCGCGGCCGTGCCTTCCCGTTCCACTCCGACAAACCAGAACCCGCACATGAAGAAGACCCTTGCCCTGGCCGCCCTGGCGGCCGTGACCGCCGCCGGCATCGCCCCCGCGCAGGCCGCCACCTACGCCATCGACCCGACGCACACCTTCGTCACCTTCGAGTTTCCGCACTTCGGCACCTCGACCAACCGCGGCCGCTTCGACAAGAAGGAAGGCACCGTCGAGTTCGACCGCGCCGCGCGCACCGGCCGCGTCGAGCTGACGCTGGAGACCGGCTCCATCAGCAGCGGCACCCCGACCTTCGACAAGCACCTGCGCAGCGACGACTTCTTCGCCGCCGAGCAGTTCCCCAGCGCCAAGTTCGTGGCCGACAAGTTCAGCTTCGACGGCGACAAGGTCACCGAGGTGTCCGGCCAGCTCACGCTGCGCGGCAAGACCCACCCGCTGGTGCTCAAGGCCAACCGCTTCAACTGCTACCAGAACCCCATGCTCAAGCGCGAGGTCTGCGGCGGCGACTTCGAGGCCGTGATGCAGCGCAGCCTCTGGGGCGTGAACTGGGGCCTGAACATGGGCGCACCCGACAACGTCAAGCTGCTGATCCAGGTCGAGGCCATCAAGCAGTAAGCCGCGCCACCGCGGCCCGCGCCGCTTCCCGCGCACCCCGCCGCCGCCCAGGCCGCGGGGTTTTTTCATGCCCGGGCCCGGGCCGGCCGGGCAGGCGCAATCGAGGGATTGGGCAAGCCGCGTTCCCCCTTAGGGGTTTGCCCCACCCAAGCGGGGCCCGACGCGTCGAGGGGTCTGCACCCGCCGCATAAGCTTCCTCGCAAAGGTTTCTTCAGCTTCCTGGAGTGTCGCGATGAGCAGTCAAGGCTGGGTGCAATTTGCCGTCATGGTGGCCGCGCTGGGGCTGATGCTGGTGCAGAGCTTCACCAGCTGAGCGCAGGCGGCGCCGCGCTCAGGCCATCTCGGCCGGCGCGCCGCGCGCAGGCGCCGGGGCCGGTGCCACGCGGGCGTCCAGCCCGATCGACGCCACCGGCGGCGCGACGCCGCCGGCGCGCAGCAGCGGGCCCAGGCGCTGTGCCGGCAGCGGATGGGCCAGCAGGAAGCCCTGGTACAGGTCGCAGCCCAGCGCCACCAGCCGCTGCTGGTCCTCCACGCGCTCCACGCCCTCGGCCACCACGCGCATGTCCATGGCGTGGGCCACGCGCACCATGGTCTCCACCAGCAGCGCGGCGTCCTCGCGCCGGGCCAGGCCGTCCACGAAGACGCGGTCGATCTTGAGCTTGGCGCAGCGCAGCCGCAGCAGGTAGGCCAGCGAGCTGTAGCCGGTGCCGAAATCGTCGATGGCCAGCGCATAGCCGCGCGCCTGCAGCGCCCGCACGATGGAGTCGGGGCTGTCCAGGTCCTCGAACACCGTGGTCTCGGTCAGCTCGAACTCCACTTCCTGCGGCGTGAGGTTGAGCCGGTCGAGCTGCTGCAGGAAGCGCTCGCGCTGCGTCTCCAGGCGGCACTGGTGCGAGCTCAGGTTCAGCGCCACGGGCGGGCAGCGCAGGCCCTGGTCGGTCCAGGCGTCGATGTCGCGGCGCAGCTGCTGCATCAGCTCCAGCCCCAGCTCGCCCACCAGGCCCGCCTCCTCCAGCACCGGGATGAACTGCGCCGGCGGCACGCTGCCGCGCTGCGGGCTGTGCCAGCGCGCCAGGCCCTCCAGCGCCTTGAGCCGGCCCTGCGCGTCGAACACCGGCTGGTAGGCCAGCTCGAACTCCTGGCGCGCCAGCGCCGCGCGCAGCGCCTGCTCCAGCGCCCGGCGCTCGCGGTGCGCCTCGCCCAGCGTGGCGGTGTAGCGGCTCCAGGTGCCCTTGCCGCCATGCTTGGCCTGGTACATCGCCATGTCGGCGCAGGCCATGGCCTCGTCGGCCGTGCCCGCATCCTCGGGCAGCAGCGCCACGCCCAGCGAGACGCCGATCTTGAGCGAGGCGCCCTGGTACTCGATGCGCCGCGGCAGCTGCTCGACGATGCGCTGCGCCACGGCGTCGGCCACCTGCTCGTCCACCGGCGCGCACAGCAGCACCGCGAACTCGTCGCCGCCCAGGCGCCCGACCACGTCCTGCGGCCGCACCAGGCGCTGCAGCCGCTGCGCCACGGTGCGCAGCACCACGTCGCCGGCGGCATGGCCGCGGCTGTCGTTGACGAGCTTGAAGTCGTCCACGTCCACGCACATCAGCACCGCCGGCAGTCCCGTGGCCGCCGCCTCGGCCAGCGCCGCGGCAAAGCGCTCGCGATTGGCCAGCCCGGTGAGCACGTCGTGGTGCGCGAGGTAGCGCGTGCGCGCGTCGGCCTCGCGCAGCTGCGCGCGCTGGCGCCACGAGCCCAGCATCACCACGCCCAGCGACAGCACCATGATCAGCACCGCCGCGCCCAGCACCGTGGCCAGCGCGCGCCACACCGGCGCCTGGTAGGCCTGCACCTGCAGCCGGCCCACGGCGATGCCGCTGGAGAGCACGGGCACCTCGGTGAAGACGCGCCCGCCCTGGCGCTCCAGCCACTGCGGCGGCTCGTCGCGGCGGAACTGCGCCAGCGCCTGGCCGTTGTGGCGCTGCAGCTGCGCCGAGGCCACCGCCGGCGCGGCCTTGAACGCCTCCAGCAGCGCCAGCGCCTCGGCCGAGTCCTCGAACACCACCGCCGCCGCGGCCGTGCGCGCCACCAGCTCGGCCTGCGTGCGCAGCGCCTCGCGGTGCCGCGTGTCGAGCTGCACGAACTCGAACAGCCCCAGCAGCAGCACCACCATCAGCATGGCGATGCACGCCAGCAGCGTGTCCCCGCTGCGGCGCAGCAGCAGTCCTCCGGTCATGGCATGCCCTCCGCACGCACGAAGCGCGCCAGCCGCAGCAGACGCGCATTGATCTCCAAGCCCGCGCGGCGCGCGGCCTGCAGCTCGATATCGAAGACGATGCGGCCCTGCTGCGGCTGCAGGTTGAGCATCACGCCGCGCTCGGTCAGGCCATGGCTGTCGCC
Organism: Azohydromonas caseinilytica; assembly: GCF_012927045.1. Taxonomy (GTDB): domain Bacteria; phylum Pseudomonadota; class Gammaproteobacteria; order Burkholderiales; family Burkholderiaceae_C; genus Azohydromonas; species Azohydromonas caseinilytica. Next base: position 429,532 of record NZ_JABBFW010000001.1, read on the forward strand.
CACCCACAGCAGCGCGCGCGGCAGCGACGCGGGCAGCACGGCCTCGGGGCCGACATAGGCGATGTGGCAGCCCGTGATGGGAACGGCCGGCGGCGGCGCCGCGCCGCGGCGCAGCTCGATGCGCCGGCCGTTGAGCGCCGTGCCCTCCCAGCCGCGCAGCGTGTCGGCCAGCGGCCCCGGCGCCAGCAGGCACAGCTGCAGCGGCTGCGCGGGCGCCACCTCGGCGGGCCACTCCACGAACTGCAGCGCGCGCCACAGGATCTGTGCCTTGAGCTCGGCCTCGGGCAACGGCTGGGCCAGCGCCAGCGCCGCGCCCAGCGCCAGCGCCAGCAGCGCGCCCAGGCCGCGACCGCAGCACAACGAGGGCAGGACGGTGCAGCAGGCCACGGCGCTTCAGAAGGCCTGCTGCCAGGACAGCTCGAGGCGCCGGCGCTCCTGCGGGATGCGCGCGAGCTGCACCTCCACCGGCGTTGCCGGGTCCCAGATCCGCTCATCGGTGAGGTTGAGCGCGCGCAGCCCCAGGCTGCGGCCCGGCGCGGGCTGCCACTGCAGCACCGCATCGACCGTGCCCTGCGCCGGCAGCAGCGGCGAGCGCCGCCCCAGCGCCTGTGCCTGCAGCCCGGCGGACCAGGACGGCGCCAGCGGCGCCAGCACATGGCCCTTGGCGATCCAGCGCGGCGCGTCGCCCTGCCGGCCCTGGCCGTCGCGCACCTGCTGCAGCGTGACGCTGCCGCGCAGCTGCCACCCGGCGGCCGGGCGCCACTCGCCCTCCACGTCCAGCCCGCGCGTGCGCAGCCGCGACATGTTGCGGTACTGCCCCACCCGCTCGCCCACCAGCTCGATCAGGTCGCGCAGCCGGTCGCGGTACAGGCTCACGGCCAGGCGGCCGTGCGTCCCGACGCTGCGCTCCCAGGCCAGCGCCACGGTGCGGATGTGCTCGGCCCGCAGCCCCGGGTTGGCCCGCTGCGCCATGCCGCCGTCGTCATAGAAGCGCTCGGCCAGGTTCGGCACCCGGAAGCCCTGGCCGTACAGCAGCTTGACGGCCTGCGGCGCGCTGGGCCGCCACACCAGCGCCAGGCGCGGCGACAGCGCGGCGCCATGGTCCTGCACCCGGTCCACGCGCGCGCCGCCGGTCAGCGCCCACTGCTCGGCCAGGCGCCACTGGTCCTGCGCGTACAGCGCGGCCTGGGTCTGCGTGTCGCGCCGCCACAGGATCGGGGCGCCGCCACCGACGTCGAAGTTGCGCTGCACGGCGTCGAACACATGCCGCCCCTCCACGCCCAGCGTGAGCTGGTGGTTGAGCCAGCCCCGCCACTGCAGCCGCACGTCCGCCCCCAGCCAGCGGCCATCGAGCTCGTCGCGGTTGAGCCACGGCGCCCGCGGCTCGCCGTACACGTAGTCGCCCTGGAACCGGCTGGCCGACAGGTTCAGCCGCGTGCTGGCGCGCCAGTCGCCGCGCCAGGCGCCGTCCCAGGCCACTTCGGCGTAGTCGTAGCGGTCGACGTAGCGGTTGCCGGCCACGCCGGGCAGCGTGCCGTAGGCGGCGATGGCCGAGTCCTTGACCCGCTCCTGGCTCACCAGGGTCAGCCGCCAGTCTCCGCGGCGCCATTTCAGGAACAGGCTGCGGTAGCGCGTGCCGTCCAGGCCGGCCACGCGCCCGTCCGGGGCGGCGGGGCCGGCCAGCGCCGGGTCCTGCAGCGTCTCGCCGTCGCTGGCGTGGAGCGCCAGGCCGGCGAACAGGTCCGCGTCGCCCTCGTTCCAGCCGTAGTTGAGCACCGCGTCGCGCGTGCCGAAGCTGCCCGCGCCCACGCGCAGCCGCACCCCCGGCGCGTCGGCCCCGTCGAGCGTGACGGCATTGACCACGCCCAGCAGCGCGTTGGAGCCGTACACCGAGGAGGCCGGGCCGCTGACCAGCTCCAGCCGCTTGACCCAGTCGGCCACGATCGGGAACTCCCAGCCCGGCAGCGCCTGGTCGAAGAGCGCGTCGTTGACGCGGTAGCCGTCGATGCTCATGAGCAGCCGCGCGTTGTAGTCGCCCGGGCGGCTCAGGCCGCGCAGGCCCACGCGGCCGTAATCGCGCGTGGTGCCGAGGTAGATGCCCGGCAGCCGCTCCAGCATCTCGCCCACGGTGCGGTGCCCCAGCGCCGCGGTCTCGGCGCGGTGGATGGTGCTGACCACCGCCGGCGCGTCCAGCGCCGACTCCAGCAGGCGCGAGGCGCCTTCGACCTCGGTGTCGAGCAGCGCCTCCAGGTCCTGCAGCGCGGCGCTGTCGTGCCCGGCCCAGGCCGTGCCCGCCGCCAGGGCGGACAGCAGGACCACGACAGCGGCGGGGGCGGAACGGGAGGTCAAGGTGCGGGAGTCCGGAGCGCCCACGCCGGGGCGGCACGGGACAACCCGCATACATCGGCAGCGCGAGGGCCGGCTTAAGCGCGCGGCCCGGCCTGGAGACAGGAATCGGCGCCGGATTGTCCAGAAAAACCAAACAATGCCCTCATGTATTAAGGGTCTTGTTCAGGAAAGCTGACCAATCCACGGCAGCACGCCGGCTCAAGCGTCCGCCCCCTGCCCCGTCATGCCCGCTCAGGCGGGCATGACGACATTGCTTCCACGGCCTGCTTCGCCGTTCGGCCGCCTTGAGCTTTCCCTGGGCAGCGCCAGGGCTGCACGGACTTCACCCCGCCGCCTGCCCGCTGCGCGCCGCGAGCTGCGCGCGCAGCTTCTTGAGCCGTTCGCGCGGGTCCTCCTTGGTGGCGGATTCGTGCAGCTTCATCTCGGCGATGAAGCGGCTGGGCGCGGCCTGCACCGTCTCGCGCCCGCGCTTGCGCCGGCGCAGCACGCTCACCGCCAGGGTGCGGCGCGCACGCGTGATGCCCACGTACATCAGCCGCCGCTCCTCCTCCAGCCGCTCGGCCGTCATGTCCTCGTCCTCGCTGCGGAAAGGCAACAAGCCCTCGTTGACGCCGGCCAGCACCACGTGCGGCCACTCCAGGCCCTTGGAGGCGTGCAGCGTGGACAGCGTCACCACGTCCTGCTCGGTGCCGCGCTCGGCCAGGCTGATGATCACGCTGATGCTCTGCGCCACCTCCAGCACCGTCTTCTTCTCGCTCTCGAAGGTGCCGCCCTCCTGCGTGATCTCGCCGCCGCAGCGCCGCGCCACCCAGTCCACGAAGTCGATGACGTTGTTCCAGCGCGCCGCGGCCAGCTTCTCGCTGTCCTCGCCGTCATGGAGGTGCTTCTCGTAGCCGATGTCCGTCAGCCACTCCAGCAGCAGCGCCCGGGCGTCCTCGTTGCCGCTGGTGTGGCGGGCGCGGTACTCGAACTCGTTGACGTAGCGACCGAACTCGTGGAGGGAGTCGATGGCCTTGCGGTTGAGCGCCGTGGGCAGGCTCTCGGCAAACAGCGCCTCGAACATGGACAGCTTCCACTTGCCCGCGAACTCGCCCAGCGCCGCCAGCGTCTGGTGGCCGATGCCGCGCTTGGGCGTGGTGACGGCGCGCAGGAAGGCCGGGTCGTCGTCCTGGTTGACCAGCAGGCGCAGCCAGGCGCAGAGGTCCTTGATCTCCGCCCGGTCGAAGAAGCTCTGGCCGCCCGAGACCTTGTAGGGAATCTGCGCTGCGCGCAGCTTCTGCTCGAACACGCGCGCCTGGTGGTTGGCGCGGTACAGGATGGCGAAGTCGGCGAACTTCAGCTCCGCCCCGCCCTGGGCGCGGATGCTCTGGATGAAGGCCACGGCGCGCTCGGCCTCGTGCTCCTCGCCGTCGCACTCCACCAGCCGCACCGGCTCGCCGTCGCCGAACTCGCTCCACAGCTTCTTCTCGAAGATCTTGGGATTGGCGGCGATGACGTTGTTGGCCGCGCGCAGGATCGCGCCGGTGGAGCGGTAGTTCTGCTCCAGCGGAATGATCTTGAGCTGGGTGAAATCCTCCGGCAGCCGGCGCAGGTTCTCGATGGTGGCGCCGCGCCAGCCGTAGATGCTCTGGTCGTCGTCGCCCACCGCCGTGAAGTGGCCGCGCAAACGGTCGTCGGGATGGTCCACCAGCGCCTTGAGCAGCTCGTACTGCACCGAGTTGGTGTCCTGGTACTCGTCCACCAGCACGTGGCGGAAGGTCTCCTGCCACTTGCGCCGTGCCTCCTCATCGGTCTGCAGCAGCTTCAAGGGCAGGCCGATGAGGTCGTCGAAGTCCACCGCCTGGTAGGCCGAAAGGCGCTCCTCGTACAGGCGCATCACGCGGGCGGCGACCTCCTCTTCCGCGTTCTGCGCGGCGGCCATGGCCGTCGAGCTGTTGAGGCCCTGGTTCTTCCAGAGGCTGATGGTCCATTGCCACTGGCGCGCGGTCTTGTTGTCGGTGCTGCCGCCGATGTCGCGCAGCACGCCCAGCACGTCGTCGGAGTCCAGGATGGAAAACTGCGCCTTCAGGCCCAGCCGCGCGCCGTCCTCGCGCAGCAGGCGCACACCCAGGGAGTGGAAGGTGCTCACCACCAGGTCGCGCGCGGCGCGCGCGCCCACCAGGCCCTTGGCGCGCTCGCGCATCTCCTGCGCCGCCTTGTTGGTGAAGGTGATGGCCGCGATCTGTTTCGGTTCCAGCCCGTGCTGCAGCAGCCGGGCGATCTTGTGCGTGATCACCCGCGTCTTGCCCGAACCCGCCCCGGCCAGCACCAGGCACGGGCCTGCTAGATGGTGGACGGCTTCGAGCTGGGCGGGATTGAGGGTGTCGGCCATGAGGGAGGCGGGAGGGAACGGCGGGGCGGGAGGCGCGGGGGCGGAGGCCGCCGTGAGGACGACGGGGGCCGCGCAAAGCGGCGCGCATGATAGCCAAGGCCCCGGCGAGGCGTCGCCGTAAGGGCAGCGCCGCAAGGACGGCGCGGCCGGCCCCCGTGCGCGAGGCTCAGCCGCCTTCGCGCAGCGTGGCGAAAAACCGGTTCGGATAATCCGTGATGATTCCCGTCACCCGCTCGGCCGCCAGCGCCTTGAATTTACGGATTTCGTTGCAGGTCCATACGAAGGTCATTTTTCCCTGCGCCCGCACCTCGCGCAGCCCCGAGGGTTCAAGCTCCCCGCGGACCGATCCAAAACCCAGGGTGTCGAAATCGTCGTAGCACCCCGGATTGAAGGCGTCGGCGTCCATCAACGCCAGGTATGCGCCCGGCCGGGCCAGGCGGTCGCTGGTCAGCACGCCGGTGCACAGATCCGGCAGGAGATTCCTGATGTCCAGCAGCTGCCGGTGATCGAAGGAGGATACGAGCACGCTGCGCCGCAGGCCCAAATCCTCCACGGTGGCGGCCACCTTGGCCGCGATACCAGGATAGAACCTGGGGACGGTCTTGACTTCTATATTGACCAGCAGGTCCAGCTCATACGCCAGTTCCAGCGCCTCGCGCAGCGTGGGTATCCGGACATGGCCCGAGGAGTATTCCTCGATTTCAGCGCCACTGACATGCTGCCGCAATTCCGGCTCGGAAAGCGACTGCAGAAAAGGCTGGCGCCCGGCGGCGGGAAGCGCCAGCTCCTTCACATACCAACTGCCCGCATCCAGTTGCCGCAACTGCTCCAGCGTGAAATCGGACAGGAAATCGCTGCCATGCCCGGGAAATTTCTCTGCCCAATCGGTGCACCGGGCCAGCCGGTCGTCGTGATGCACCACGGGCACGCCATCGCGGCTCAGGTGCACATCCAGCTCGACCATGCCGCAACCCATGGCGGCCGCCTTGCGGAAGGCCGGGAGGGTATTTTCCGGCGCAAAAGCGCGCGCACCGCGGTGGCCGATGCAGCAGGTCGGGGTGCCGGCATCAATGGTCTGCGCCCCGGATGGGGAAATCAGCTTTCTCATGTCTTGCGGCGTCCTCAATGCTGGTCCGGCCACACCCAGCGGCCACTGGCCTGCCAATGATGGTCGAACCACGCGCTGAACGCTTCTATGAAATGCGCGGCGACCTTGGCGTCCCGTCCCTTCGTGAACCGGTCGAGCCGGATGTACGGGTTGGGCGAGCCCTTCAACGCCCCGGCTTCCAGGCTGCACAGGCTGATGAATGCCGTGGACTGGTTGATGAGAAAACCGTGCATGCACGGCGGGGTGGCGTAGGTTCTGCAGGCAAACTCGACTTCGCGCTGCAAAAGCCTGTTCCGGTTCGCCTCCACTCCGAAATACTTCTTGATGCCTCTCTCGGAATTGAGAGCCGTTTGTGGCGATACCGTTGCGCTCCACAAATCCGCACAAGCTTCGGACTTTTCATCCACCATGATGGAATGCCAGACAATGGATCTGACCACTCCATTCTCCAGCAACCTTTCATAAACCATTGGCCAAGTGGATTCCATGTCAAGCGCAATATTCTTGATGGTCACCACCCCCTGATTCTTCAGGATTTCATTCCTGATCGCCCTGGTCAGTGGATCAGCAATATTCGTCACCCCCAGGGGGGCTTCCACTTCCTCCCCCCAAACAGCCTGCACCTGCTGCGAAATTTCTTTGCATATCCGCTCAAGCGCCTCACCCTGCTCTGCGAAGTTGGGCGGATAGATGATGAAGTTCACATTCTGCAGATCCGTCATGATCCTGTAGTTGTTGTTTTTCATCCTGGGCATGAGCGCGAAAGTGCGCTTGCGCCCGAGTTTGCCCAGAAACAGGCCCAATTCAAATATCACGTTGTCGCGGGGGGAGCGCTGCGTCTTTCCTCGCGAAGTGCTCTTGTCTTCAGCACCAAAGATGACCAACGCAAAATCATAATTATCGGAAGCCTGCATGAGCGAATCCAAAAGAAATTCGCCGGGCCTCTTATAGTTCTCGCCCTCGTCCCATATATTTATTTCAAGCTCATTCCCCAGCCTTTCCTTGATGGCCCGCGCAAACTTCAGAGATTCACTGGAAGATGCGATAAACATGCTGGGCAAAATCTTCATGATCCCTCCCGCTGCTGCAAGGAAAAGTCCACATGCCACCCGGCCCAGGGTCCGATGAAATTCCCGGCCGGACCCGCAGGGCAAAGGCACCGGCGCACCACAACAATAACGGAAGGAAGGCCATGCGCCGGGTGCGGCATTACCGTCCGTCCTGGTTCTCACCTTTTTCCGCAGTTCCTTACCGCCATGCCCCTGATCATCAACATCACGCTGCCCTTTTTCGCCCTGATCCTGTGCGGCGGGGTGGCGGCCCGGCTGCGCTGGCTGCCCGCGGGCGCCGTGCCGGGGCTCAATGCCTTCGTGCTGTATTTCGCGCTGCCCTGCATGCTGCTGCGCTTTGGCATGCGCACGCCCGTGCACCAGCTGCTCGACCCCACCCTGCTGGCGCTGTACGGGCTGTGCGCCCTGGCGGTGGTGGGGCTGGCGCTGCGGGCTGGCCGGGCGCTGAGCAGCCCGGACGCCGCCTTCGGCGCGTTGGTGGCGGCCTTCCCGAATTCCGGCTTCATCGGCGTGCCGCTGGTGGCCTCGCTGCTGGGGCCGGCGGCGGCAGGGCCGGTGATCGGCACCCTGCTGGTGGATATGACGCTCACCTCCTCGCTGTGCATCGCGCTGGCACAGCGCGGCCATGGGGACTGGCGCCGGCTGCTGCGCCGCCCACTCACCAACCCGCTGCCCTGGGCCATCGGCGCCGGGGCGCTGCTGTCGGCGCTGCAGTGGCAGTTGCCCGCGCCGGTGGACGGCCTGGTGCGCATGCTGGGCGACGCCGCCAGCCCGGTGGCGCTGTTCACCGTGGGCGCGCTGCTGGCCGGGGCCCCGGCGCCGCACGCCGGCGCGCGCGGCGTGCTGCCCACGGTCGGCCTGAAGCTGCTGCTGCACCCGGCGCTGCTGTGGCTCGGCGGCAACGCGGCCATCAGCCTGGGACTTTCCCTGAACCGTGCCGATCTGGCCGCCCTGACCCTGGCCGCGGCGCTGCCCAGCGCCAGCAACGTCACGCTGCTGGCCGAGCGCTACGACGCCGATGGCGGCCGCGTCGCGCGCATCGTGCTGGTTTCCACGGTGCTGGCCTTTGCCAGTTTCAGCGCCCTGGCCTGGTATTTCGGCGCGGGCAACCGGGCGTGATGCGCGTGAATTAGGCGGCGGCGGGCTGCCGCCGAATTTCGGGCGCACCGAATCGAGGCCCCAACGCCGCGCCCAAACTGCGCCCTGGCCGCACCAGGCCCGCGAACGGGCGCGGCACCGCCGCTGCCACCGCGCCTCAGCTTCCGCAGCCAAGTCCTTGCAGCACGCCAGCTTTCCCCAGCTGTCCACCGAGAATGTGGATAACTTTGTGGGCAAGCTGCCGATGGCGGCGCCAAGTGCTTGATTCCACAGGGCTCCACAGCCCCTGCCCGGCCTTTGGGCAGGCGAGTTCACCTCCTTGCGAATCAAGCACTTAGCGCAATCCGGTTCACGGGTCCCGTGCGCTGGTGCGGCTTGAATAACTCAATTTCCGCCGCCGCCAGCCTGGGGATAAAACGGCGTACGGCGCGGGCCGCGCGGCGCCCGGGTTTCCGAGGCGGGCAACACCGGCCGGCCGAATATCAGCGGCGAGAACAAACACCGGGGATGTCGGTATCCCGGGCCATGCAAAGCACCCGGTGAGTTATTCAAGCGGTACGCCCTTCTGCACCGAATCTGTGGACAAGTCAGTGAGCAAGCTGCCGATGAGCGCCTTAAGTGCTTGATGCGCATGGCACCCGCAGCCGCTGCCCGTTTTTTGTGCAACCGCCGACTTCCCAAGAAAAATCAAGCAGTTATCGCTGCGAATGCGGTTGACAAGTGGGTCAAGGCGCTTCAGCGCCTCTCAAGCCTGCTCCACAGCCCGAAATACAAACGTCGCTCGCGGTATGACAGCGGCGCTGTAACAGGCGCTGGGGCGGTACTTGTTTCACCGCTGCTGCACCGCCCTGTGGACAACTTTGTGCGCAAGCTGCAGAAGAATGCTGCAAGTGCTTGTCGGCACAGGAGGGTGACCGCTCGCATGCCACCTGTGCAAAGCTTCAATAAATGTTGTGGATCAAGGGCTTACAACATCGCTATCGCCCCGCCGCGGTGCCTCGTCGAGCGGTGATGCACAGTGCCGCCGCTGTTTCCGGCATGGGGACAAGCCGGCTTGTCAAGCCCTGAAAATTTGCCCAACACGGCGCGGAACCGGTGTCAAGCAGTTGCCGCCGCAGCCGTTTTGTGACATCGGGCTCATCCGCCCCCTGAAGGAAAGGCGCCAAGCCGCTGATTCCAGGATGCTTTTTCCACTCATCCACCAAAACTGTGGATAACTCTGTGAGCAAGCTGCTCGGCAGTGCGCCAAGTGCTTGATGCGCCGGGGCAGCGGGCCGGCTGCCCAGCGATGAGGCAAGCCTGCGGCACGGCTTGGCGGGCGGCTTCTGGAGCTTGCGCGGCGGCTACAGCCGGTTGCCAAACTTTCGAGCCTGGACGGGCTTGTCTCGCCTCCGCCTCGGCCGCCGCCGTGCGCCGAGCGTGGGTTTGGAAGCGCCGCCTTCGACTTCTGCCTCAAATTGCCAGCGGGTCCACATCCACTGCCCAGCGGATCAGCCCCTTGTGCGCTGCGCGCAGTTCGTACAGCACCGGCATCCACTGCCACAGCAGCCGCTGCAGCGCGCCGCGCGAGGCGGCTTCCAGCAGCATCTGCATGCGCTCCACGTCCGCCACGCGCGCCACCGGCGGAGGCACGGCCGGGTAGATCAGCACCTCGGCCGCTTCGGTGAACTCGCCGGCACGGGCCGCGGCATCCTCCAGGAAGGCGGTGGCCGCCTCCACCGTGCGCGCCTCGGCGCGCAGCAGCGCCAGGTGCGTGTAGGGCGGCAGCCCCGCCGACTCGCGTTCGGCCAATTGGGATGCGGCAAAGCGCTCGAAGTCATGCCGGCGCAGCGCGGCGTAGAGCGGGTGCGTGGGGTGCCAGGTCTGCAGCCACATCTGGCTGCGCGCGGCCTGGCTGGCGTCGCGGCCGGCGCGCCCTGCCGCCTGCATCAGCAGCGCGAACAGCCGCTCCGGGGCACGGAAGTCGCTGGCGAAGAGCGCGCTGTCCGGGTTCACCGCCGCCACCAGCGTGATGCGCCGGAAGTCGTGGCCCTTGGCGATCATCTGCGTGCCCACCAGCACGTCCACCTCGCCGGCATGCACCGCCGCCAGCCGCTCCTGCAGCGCGCCGGCGGCGCGGGTGGTGTCGGCGTCGATGCGGGCCACGCGCGCGCCGGGCAGCGCCTCGGCGATCTGCTCCTCCAGCCGCTCGGTGCCGCGACCCAGCGGCTGCAGGTCCAGGTTGCCGCACTGCGGGCAGGCGCGCGGCACGCGCTCGGTGAAGCCGCAGTGGTGGCAGCGCAGGGTGCGGTCGCTGCGGTGGAACACGCGCCAGGCGCTGCAGTGCGGGCAGCCGCTCTTCCAGCCGCACTCGGTGCAGTGCAGCACCGGGGCGTAGCCGCGCCGGTTGAGGAACAGCAGGCTCTGCTCGCCCAGCGCCAGGCGCTCGCGCAGCGCGTCCACCAGCTGCGGCGACAGCGCCGTCGTCACGCCATGCGTGCGCGGCAGCAGGCTCATGTCCACCAGCCGCACTTCCGGCAGCACCCCACCGCCGATGCGCTGCGCCAAGTCCAGCCGCTTGTAGCGGCCCTGCTGCGCGCGCTGCCAGCTCTCCAGCGAGGGCGTGGCCGAACCCAGCAGCACCGGCGCCCGCTCCAGCCGGCCGCGGTAGACGGCCAGGTCGCGCGCCGAGTAGCGCGCACCTTCCTGCTGCTTGTAGGAGGGGTCGTGCTCCTCGTCCACCACGATCAGGCCCAGCCGCGGCAGCGAGGCGAACACCGCCAGCCGCGTGCCCAGCACCAGGTCGGCCAGCCCCAGATGCGCCAGCAGCCAGTTCTTCAGGCGCTGCGCCGGGGTCAGGCCGCTGTGCAGCGACACGAGGCGCCGCCCCCTGAAACGCTCGGCGAAGCGGGCCTCCAGCTGCGGCGTGAGGTTGATCTCTGGCACTAGCACCAGCGCCTGCCGTCCCTGCGCCAGCGTGTGCGCCGCGGCCTGCAAATACACCTCGGTCTTGCCGCTGCCGGTGACGCCGTGCAGCAGGAAGGTGCTATCCGCGCCGGCCGTCACGGCCTCGACGGCGGCGCGCTGGTCCTCGGTCAGTGTCGGCTCAAGGCCCGCGTCCGGCACTGCCGGTTTTGCAGTCTCTGCCGATTCGGCCGCCGTGCCCGCGTCCGGGGTCGCGCCCTTTTCTGCCGACTTGCGCAGCTTGGCGATGCGGCGCGCCAGCTTCTCGTCGTCCAGCTTGCGCAACTCGGGCGGCAGCACCGACAGCGCCACCTCGCCCAGGCCGCGCTGGTAGTAGGCCGAGGTGAAAGCCACCAGCTGGCGCCAGGCGGCGGACAGCGGCGGCAGCGAGGACAGTACCTGCGCCACCGGGCGCAGCGCCTCGTCGGGCAGCGGCGCCTGCGCCGGGTCGGCCGGCGGCGCGTCCCATACCACCCCCGGCACCTCGCGCCGGCCCAGCGGCGCGCGCACCAGGCTGCCGGGCGGCAGCGGGCCGCCCAGGTAATCCAGCAGGCCGCCAAGGCCGCTGTACTGCGGCGCCTCGACGGCCACCGCCAGGCGGTGGGTCATGGGATCGGGTTGTGGATAACTTTGTGGGAAAGCTGCGTACCCCAGGTTCACAGCTTGTGTGCAGGTGCCGCGCTCACCGGGCACGAACCTGCAACACGGGGAAATTCATCAATCGCCTCAACGGTTTAGCGTCATTGAGCATCAACGAAACCGCTGGAAATGATGCGCGCGGCGGCTCCAGATCGCAGAGCTGATTCCGTGGACAAGTCAAGCCCTGCGTGTCAAGGACGCCGCCGCACCGGTGCGTCAGGCTTGGGCGCGCAGGCGGCGCGAGTGGGCGTGCACCGTGTCCACCAGCACCTGCACGTGCTCCGGCGGGGTGTACTGGCTGATGCCGTGGCCGAGGTTGAAGACATGGCCGCCATAGCCGCCGTCGGCGCGGCGCGGGGTACCGAAGCTGTCGAGCACGCGCTTGACCTCGGTCTCGATCGCGGCCGGCGGGGCGAACAGCACGTTCGGGTCCAGGTTGCCCTGCAGCGCGACGCGGTCGTCCACGCGGCGGCGCGCCTGGGCCAGGTTCACCGTCCAGTCCACGCCCAGCACGTCGGGCGCGGACTCGCCGCCGAGCATATCCTCCAGCCACAGGCCGCCGCCCTTGGTGAAGACGATGTGCGGGATGCGCTGGCCGTCGTGCTCGCGCTTGAGCTGCTTCAGCACGCGCTGGGTGTAGGCCAGGCTGAACTGTTGGAAGGCGCCGTCGGCGAGCACGCCGCCCCAGCTGTCGAACACCATCACCGCCTGGGCGCCGGCCTCGATCTGCGCATTGAGATAGGCGGCCACCGTGTCGGCATTGAGGGCCAGGATGCGGAGCATCAGGTCCGGGCGCGAATAGAGCATGGACTTGACCAGCCGGTAGTCGTCGCTGCCCGCGCCCTCGACCATGTAGCAGGCCAGCGTCCAGGGGCTGCCGGAGAAGCCGATCAGCGGCACGCGGCCGTTGAGCGCCTTGCGGATCGAGCTGACCGCGTCGAACACGTACTGGAGCTTGGCCATGTCGGGCACTTCCAGCTTCATCACCGCCGCCTCGTCGCGCACCGGGTGGGCGAAGCGCGGCCCCTCCCCGGCGGCGAAGCTCAGCCCCAGGCCCATGGCGTCGGGCACGGTGAGGATGTCGGAGAACAGGATCGCCGCGTCCAGCGCGTAGCGTTCCAGCGGCTGCAGCGTCACCTCGGTGGCGAAGGCCGGGTTGGTGGCCAGGCCCATGAAGCTGCCGGCGCGCGCGCGCGTGGCGCAGTACTCCGGCAGGTAGCGGCCGGCCTGGCGCATCAGCCAGACGGGCGTATGGTCGGTGGGCTGGCGCAGGCAGGCGCGCAGGAAGCTGTCGTTGGCGAGCGGTGCGGTCATCCCCCAATTATCCCGTGCCCTCATGCCCCCTCAGGCGCGCGAACTGCTGAGCTAGCATCGCCCGACAAACCCTTCACGGAGGAACGGATATGCGCTTGCGCTGGCTCCTGGCCTGCTTCATGGCCCTGCTGCTTTCCGGATGCGGCTACAACCAGTTCCAACAGCTCGACGAGCAGACCAACGCGGCCTGGGCCGAGGTGCTCAACCAGTACCAGCGCCGCGCCGACCTCGTGCCCAACCTGGTCAACACGGTCAAGGGCGAGGCCAACTTCGAGCAGGAGACGCTTACGCGCGTCGTCGAGGCCCGGGCCAAGGCCACCAGCGTCCAGGTCACGCCCGAGACGCTGAACGACCCGCAGGCGCTGCAGCGCTTCCAGCAGGCGCAGGGAGAGCTGTCCAGCGCCCTGTCGCGGCTGCTGGTGGTGAGCGAGCGCTATCCGAACCTGCGCGCCAACCAGGGCTTCCAGGACCTGCGCGTGCAGCTCGAAGGCACCGAGAACCGCATCACCGTGGCGCGCAACCGCTACATCAAGGCGGTGCAGGAGTACAACGTGCTCGCCCGCAGCTTCCCGAGCAACCTGACGGCCATGGTCTTCGGCTACAAGCCCAAGGCCAACTTCACGGTCCAGAACGAGGCCGAGATCTCCCGGCCGCCGACGGTGGACTTCGGCACCAACCCGGCGCGCCCGGCCCCGACCGCGCCGACGGCGCCCGCGCTGCCCGCCAGCCCCGCCTCGCGCTGACGCCATGCGCCGCCTGCTCGGGGTCCTGATGACGCTGCTGGCGGCGCTGTGTGCCCTGCTGCCCGGCACGGCCGCGGCGCAGGACGTGCTGCCGGTGCCCGCGCTCAGCGCGCGCGTCATCGACCAGACCAACACCCTCAATGCCGCGCAGCGCCAGGCGCTGGAGTCGCGGCTGGCGGCCTTCGAGAGCCAGCTGGGCACGCAGCTGGTGGTGCTGCTGGTGCCCAGCACCGCGCCGGAGGACATCGCCGCCTACGCGCAGCGCGTGGCCGACACCTGGAAGATCGGCCGCCGCGACGTGGGCGACGGGCTGCTGCTGGTGGTGGCCAAGAACGACCGTCGCGTGCGCATCGAGGTGGCCAAGGCGCTGGAGGGGGCGATTCCCGACCTGGCGGCGCGGCGCATCATCGACCGCGCCATCACGCCGGCCTTCCGCGCCGGCAACTTCGCCGGCGGCTTGCAGGCGGCCACGGACGAGCTGGAAGCCCTGGTGCGCGCCGAGAAGCTGCCCACGCCGGCCTCGGCGCCGGACGGCTGGTCGGTGAGCACTTCCGGGGGCGAGCGCGGCGCCGATTCGGGCCTGCAGTTCGGCGACCTGGCGCTGTTCTTCTTCCTGGGCGTGCCGGTCATCGGCGCGGTGCTGACGGCGATGCTGGGCCGCAAGCTGGGCACGCTGGTCACCGGCGGCGCGGTGGGCGGCCTGGCGTGGCTGTTCAGCGCCAGCGTGCTGCTGGCCCTCGTGGCGGCGGTGGTGGCGCTGGTGCTGGTGGGCGTGCTGGGCATCGGCTCCTCCGGCCGGCGCGGCGGTGGCGGGCGCGGCGGCTGGGGCGGGCCGCCGATCATCTTCCCCGGCGGCGGCTGGGGCGGAGGCGGGGGCGGCTTCGGCGGCGGTGGTGGGGGCGGCTTCCGCTCCGGCGGCGGTGGGGATTTCGGGGGCGGCGGCGCCTCGGGGAGCTGGTGATGAACCGTCTGCTGCGATTGATCAGGCACCGCCTCTTCGACGAAGACGACGCGCGGCGCGCGCTGGGCCACGCGGCGCTGCGGCGCATCGAGGCGCGCGTGCGCGAGAGCGAAGCGACGCACAGCGGCGAGATCCGTGTCGTGGTGGAGGCGGGGCTGCCGCTGTCCTACCTGTGGCGCGGCGCCGCGCCGCGGGAGCGCGCGGTGGCGATGTTCGGCAAGTTGCGCGTGTGGGACACCGAGGCCAACAACGGCGTGCTGATCTACCTGCTGCTGGCCGAGCACGCCATCGAGATCGTGGCCGACCGCGGCATCGACCGGCATGTGGGCGCGGCGCAGTGGCAGCACATCCTGCAAAGCATGCGCGAGCAGTTCCGCGCCGGGCATTTCGAGGACGGGCTGCTGGCGGCGGTGGAGGCGGTGGATGCGCAGTTGCGGCGGCACTTCCCGCTGCAGCCCGGGCAGCTCAATCCCAACGAGCTGCCGGATGCGCCGCTGCGGGTGTGATACGGATCGGACTTGGTTTTTGAATCTGTATTCCGTTCGTCCTGACCCTTCGGTACCTCAGGGCAGGGTCCGGCCGTTGGCTGGATCGAAGGATGAACGGCCCCAGCTGTGAGACAGGCCGCAAGAGCCTCACGGATTCGCACGTCGATACCTCAGTGCGAACGTCTCAGCGTGCCAGCGGTCTCGTGAGCACCGTACCAGCCTGACGGATTCGTCCTTCGATACCTCAGGACGAACGGGTCGTTTCACAAGCAAAGAAGAACTGGAATCAGTGTTCGAAAACTTGATGGGATGCGTATGAAGGGGAGAAAGGGTCAGCCGCCCTGCTCCAGCGCGCGCCGGATGAAGTTCTTCGGCACCGTCGGTTTGGGCACCCGCACGTCGAACCAGCTGCGCACGTCGGCCTCCACCAGGTTGCCGTGCATGAAGTTGTAGATCGCCTTCTTCAGCGCCCGGCCCAGTGCGTCGTGGTCGGTGCCGGTGGGGTCGATGAAGCCCACGTCGTTGCGCGCGAAGGCGCCTTCGGGCAGCGGCTTCAGCTGGATGCCGAAGGCTTCGGGGTTCTGGCCCACCGGCGAATGCACCGTGCAGGCGAAGCGGTGGAAGAAGCCCGAGTGGATGCAGCCGTTCTCGAACAGCTGGCGCACGTACTCCAGCGCGTCCACCGTGTCCTGCACCGTCTGGGTCGGGAAGCCGTACATCAGGTAGGCGTGCACCATCACGCCCGCGTCGGCGAAGGCGCGCGTCACGCGCGCCACCTGCGCCACCGACACGCCCTTGTTCATCAGTTTCAAAAGCCGGTCCGAGGCCACCTCCAGCCCGCCGGAGATGGCGATGCAGCCGCTGTCGGCCAGCAGTTCGGCCAGCTCGGGCGTGAAGGTTTTCTCGAAGCGCACATTGCCCCACCAGGAAATGCGCAGGTCGCGGCGCAGCAGCTCCTGCGCCAGCGCCTTGAGCGCCTTGGGCGGCGCGGCCTCGTCCACGAAGTGGAAACCGGTCTGCCCCGTCTCCTGCACGATGGCTTCGATGCGGTCGGCCAGCACGCTGGCTTCTGCGCCCTCGTAGCGCGCGATGTAGTCCAGGCTCACGTCGCAGAAGCTGCACTTCTTCCAGTAGCAGCCCTGCGCCACGGTGAGCTTGTTCCAGCGCCCGTCGCTCCAGAGCCGGTGCATGGGATTGAGCATGTCCAGCAGCGACAGGTACTGCCCCAGCGGCAGCCCGTCCCAGGTCGGCGTGCCGACCTCGGCGAAAGGGATGTCGGGCTCCACGAAATTCACGTAGCGCACCGCACCCTCCTCGCGCAGGTAGGTGCGCACCAGCCGCTGGCGCGAGCGCCGGCCCTGCAGATGTTCCAGCAGGGCCAGCAGCGGGCGCTCGCCGGCGTCCAGCGTCACGAAATCCACGGCATCGAACAGGCGCGGCTCCTTCAGCTCGCGCAGCTCGGTGTTGACATAGCCGCCGCCCAGCACGATGGCGATGCCCGGCCGTGCCGCCTTGATCACCTGCGCGATGCGCAGCGCGCCGTACACCGAGCCCGGGAACGGCACCGACAGCAGCACCACGTCCGGCCGGTGTTGCTCCAGCGCCTCCAGCGTCAGCTCGCGCAGCGTGTCGTCGATGAGGTTGGGCGGCGCCGCCAGCGCGTCGGCCAGCGGGTCGAAGCGGGCCTGCGCCGCGGCCAGCGACTCGGCGTAGCGCACAAACTCGAAGCGCGCATCGACGGCCTCGCGCAGCACGTCGGCCAGGTCGTCCAGGTACAGCGTCGCCAGGTGCTTGGCGCGGTCCTGCAGCCCCAGCGCGCCGAAGGCCCAGCCCAGCGGGTCGCCCTCGTCGTCCCCGTACACCTCCAGCGCCTGGAAACGCGGCCCCTCGGGCAGGAGGCCGCGTGCGGCGATGCGGTGCGCCAGCGTCGGGTCGCGGCCCTGCAGGAAGGCGATGACCCGGTCCGCCGTGCCGGCGTAGGCCTCGAACTGTTCCAGGAAGGCCGCCACGCGCTGCGTGCGCTCGGCCGCCGGTTGCGCCTCGATCACCGCGCGCAGCCGCCGCAGCCCCGCGCCGGACAGCAGCCGCAGCACGAGCTTCAAGGCCAGGTCGTCCTGCGCCGCCGGGATGCCGCGGCTGCGCAGGAAGCCGGTGAGATAGGCGGTGGAGGGATACGGCGTGTTGAGCTGCGTCATCGGCGGGATGAGCGACAGCACGCGCAGGCCGGGGGCGGCAGCGGTTTCGGGAACAGCGGGCATGGGGCTTCAGGCGGAGCAGCCGGGCGGAAAAGGCCGGCGGCGGAGAAAAACGGCCGCCAGTAAACACGAAGCCCGCCGGGCTTGCGCCGGGCGGGCTTTTGGGAAGCGGGGGCCTGGGGGCCGGGCCGCGAGAGAAGGCTTACTTGCGGCGGAACTTGCGCAGCGCCGCGAGCTGGGCCGCCATGGCGGCGAACTCGCTCTGGGCGGCGGCGAAGTCGATGTCGCTCTTGGCGTTCTTCATCGCTTCCTCGGCCAGGCGCTTGGCCTCGTTGGCCTTGGCCTCGTCGAGGTCATGGCCGCGGATGGCGGTGTCGGCAAGCACCGTGACGCCGTTGGGCTGCACCTCCAGGATGCCGCCGGCGACGAACACGAACTCCTCCTCACCGTTGTCGGCACGCTCGATGCGCACCGCGCCGGGCTTGATGCGGGTGATCAGCGGCGTGTGGCGGGGCAGGATGCCCAGCTCGCCGTTCTCGCCCGGCAGCGCGACGAACTTCGCCTCGCCGGAGAAGATCAGCTCTTCGGCGGAGACGACGTCGACGTGAATGGTTGCCATGTGCGGGGTCCTTGATGCGGAAGGAAAGAAGCTGCTGCGGGGATGAAGCGGCCACCGCCTTCAGCAGAAGGCCGCGGCCGCAACGCGCCGATTACGACAGCTTCTTGGCCTTCTCGAAGGCCTCGTCGATGGTGCCGACCATGTAGAAGGCCTGCTCGGGCAGGTGGTCGCACTCGCCGGCCACGATCATCTTGAAGCCGCGGATGGTTTCCTTCAGCGGCACGTACTTGCCGGGCGAGCCGGTGAAGATCTCGGCCACGTGGAAGGGCTGCGACAGGAAGCGCTGGATCTTGCGCGCGCGGGCCACGGTGAGCTTGTCCTCGGGGGCCAGCTCGTCCATGCCCAGAATGGCGATGATGTCGCGCAGTTCCTTGTAGCGCTGCAGGATGCCCTGCACGGCACGGGTCGTGGTGTAGTGCTCTTCGCCGATGACGTTGGGGTCGATCTGGCGCGAGGTCGAGTCCAGCGGGTCCACGGCCGGGTAGATGCCCAGCGAGGCGATGTCACGCGACAGCACCACGGTGGCGTCCAGGTGGGCGAAGGTGGTGGCCGGCGACGGGTCGGTCAGGTCGTCCGCGGGCACGTACACGGCCTGGATCGAGGTGATCGAGCCCACCTTGGTGGAGGTGATGCGCTCCTGCAGGCGGCCCATTTCCTCGGCCAGCGTCGGCTGGTAGCCCACGGCCGAAGGCATACGGCCCAGCAGCGCGGACACTTCGGTACCGGCCAGCGTGTAGCGGTAGATGTTGTCCACGAAGAACAGCACGTCACGGCCTTCGTCGCGGAACGACTCGGCAATGGTCAGGCCGGTCAGGGCCACGCGCAGACGGTTGCCCGGGGGCTCGTTCATCTGGCCGTAGACCATGGCCACCTTGGACTTGGACAGGTCCTCGTCCACCACCACGCCCGACTCCATCATCTCGTGATAGAAGTCGTTGCCCTCGCGGGTACGCTCACCCACGCCGGCGAACACGGACAGACCCGAGTGCGCCTTGGCGATGTTGTTGATGAGCTCCATCATGTTCACGGTCTTGCCCACGCCGGCGCCGCCGAACAGGCCCACCTTGCCGCCCTTGGCGAACGGGCAGATCAGGTCGATCACCTTGATGCCGGTTTCGAGCAGGTCCTGCGACGGCGACAGCTCGTCGTAGGCCGGGGCCTTGCGGTGGATGGAGGCGGTGAGCTCGGTGCTCACGGGGCCGCGCTCGTCGATGGGCGTGCCCAGCACGTCCATGATGCGGCCCAGCGTGGCCTGGCCCACCGGCACCATGATCGGGTTGTTGGTGTTGGTCACCACCATGCCGCGGCGCAGGCCGTCGGACGAACCCAGGGCGATGGTGCGCACCACGCCGTCGCCGAGCTGCTGCTGCACTTCCAGCGTCAGGGCCGAGCCTTCCATCTTGAGGGCGTCGTACACCTTGGGCATCTGGTCGCGCGGGAACTCCACGTCCACCACGGCGCCGATGCACTGAACGATCTTGCCTTGTGCCATTTGTATTTCCTTGAATTCAACGAATCGGTCAAACCGCGGCGGCGCCGCTCACGATCTCGCTCAGCTCCTTCGTGATCGCGGCCTGGCGGGTCTTGTTGTAGACCAGCTTGAGCTCACCGATCAGGTTGCCGGCGTTGTCGGTGGCGGCCTTCATCGCCACCATGCGTGCGGACTGCTCCGAGGCCATGTTCTCGGCCACGGCCTGGTACACCAGCGCCTCGATGTAGCGCGTGAGCAGCTCGTCGATAACGGTGGCCGCATCGGGCTCGTAGATGTAGTCCCAGCCGCCGGCCTGGCGCTCGGCAGCGGTCTGCTCCAGGCGCGAGGTCGTCAGCGGCAGCAGCTGCTCCACCACGGGCTCCTGCTTCATCGTGTTGATGAACTTGGTGTAGCAGAGGTACACCGCGTCCACCTTGCCCTCGATGAAGGCATCGAGCATGACCTTGACCGGGCCGATGAGCTTCTCGAGCTGCGGCGTGTCGCCGAGCTGGGTGGCGTGCGACACCACCGGAACGCCGACGCGGTTCAGGAAGCTGAAGCCCTTGTTGCCGATCGCAACCGCCTGCACCTTCACGTTCTCGCTCTGCAGATCACGCATCTTGTTCGTGATCGCGCGCAGGACGTTGGTGTTGAGGCCGCCGCACAAGCCCTTGTCGGTCGTCACGACCACGAAGCCCGCAGCCTTCGCGGAGCCTTGCGCGCGCATGTAGGGCGAGCGGTACTCCGGGTTGGCCTGGGACAGGTTGGCCGTGATGTTGCGAATCTTGTCGGCGTACGGGCGCGCAGCGCGCATCCGTTCCTGCGCCTTGCGCATCTTGGAGGCGGCGACCATTTCCATGGCCTTGGTGATCTTCTTGGTGTTCTCCACCGATTTGATCTTGCCGCGTATTTCCTTGCCTACCGCCATGGACTGGCTCCTTCTCGGACTTGTGCTCTGGCGGGACGACTTAAGCGAACGACTTCTTGAACGCGGCCACGGCAGCGGTCAGCTGGGCTTCCGCGTCCTTGTCCATCGCCTTGTCGCTCTCGAGCTTGGCCAGCAGCGGGGCATGGCTGGTCTTGAGGAACTGGTGCAGACCGCTCTCGAAGGCCAGGATCTTCTTGACGTCCACGTCGTCCATGTAGCCCTTGTTCACCGCGAACAGCGTGGCGGCCATCAGGCTGATGGGCAGCGGCTGGTACTGCGGCTGCTTGAGCAGCTCGGTCACGCGGGCACCGCGGTCGAGCTGCTTGCGGGTGGCTTCGTCCAGGTCCGAGGCGAACTGCGCGAACGCGGCCAGCTCACGGTACTGCGCCAGGTCGGTACGGATACCGCCCGAGAGGCCCTTGATCAGCTTGGTCTGGGCGGCACCACCGACGCGCGACACCGAGATACCGGCGTTGATGGCGGGGCGGATACCGGCGTTGAACAGGCTGGTTTCCAGGAAGATCTGGCCGTCGGTGATCGAGATCACGTTGGTCGGCACGAACGCGGACACGTCACCGGCCTGCGTTTCGATCACGGGCAGCGCGGTCAGCGAGCCGGTCTGGCCCTTGACGGCGCCGTTGGTGAACTTCTCGACGTAGTCGGCGTTCACGCGGGCGGCACGCTCCAGCAGGCGGCTGTGGAGATAGAACACGTCGCCGGGGAAGGCTTCGCGGCCCGGCGGGCGGCGCAGCAGCAGCGAGACCTGGCGGTAGGCCACGGCCTGCTTGGACAGGTCGTCATAGACGATCAGGGCGTCCTGGCCGCGGTCGCGGAAGTACTCGCCCATCGTGCAGCCGGAGTAGGCCGACACGTACTGCATGGCGGCGGACTCGGAAGCCGAGGCCGCGACGACGATGGTGTACTCCATCGCACCGTGCTGTTCCAGGGCACGCACCACGTTCTTGATCGACGACGCCTTCTGGCCGATGGCGACGTAGATGCAGGTCATGTTCTGACCCTTCTGGGCGATGATCGCGTCCAGGGCCACGGCGGTCTTGCCGGTCTGGCGGTCACCGATGATCAGCTCGCGCTGGCCGCGGCCCACGGGCACCATCGAGTCGATGGACTTGATGCCCGTCTGCACCGGCTGGCTCACCGACTGGCGCGCGATCACGCCCGGGGCCACCTTCTCGATGACGTCGGTCATCTTGGCGTTGATCGGGCCCTTGCCGTCGATGGGCTGGCCCAGCGCGTTGACCACGCGGCCGATGAGCTCGGGGCCCACGGGCACTTCCAGGATGCGGCCCGTGCACTTGACGGTGTCGCCCTCGGAGATGTGCTCGTACTCGCCCAGGATCACCGCGCCGACGGAGTCGCGCTCGAGGTTCAGCGCCAGGCCGAAGGTCTGCGCGCCGGAGGGGCTGGTGGGGAATTCGAGCATCTCGCCCTGCATCACGTCCGACAGGCCGTGCACGCGCACGATGCCGTCCGTCACCGAGACCACGGTGCCCTGGTTGCGGATGTCCGTCGAGGGCTGCAGGCCCTCGATGCGGCTCTTGATCAGTTCGGAAATTTCTGCGGGATTCAGTTGCATCGTGTTCTCCCAGACTGCCACCTCGGTGGGCGGACAGCGTGGCGGGCGGTGGCTGGCTGCGGGCTGTGCTCGGGGGCGGCGGAAACCCCCGCTGTGCTTAGGCCGTGAGCGCCACCTTCATCTGTTCCAGACGGGCCTTGACCGAGCCGTCATAGACCTCGTCGCCGACCACCACGCGGATGCCGCCGATGAGCGAGGGATCGATCTGCACCGTGGCGTTGAGCTTGCGACCGAAGCGCTTTTCCAGCGCGGCCAGCACCTCGGCGCCCTGCGCCTCGTCGATCGGGAAGGCGCTGTAGACCAGCGCGTCGGAGACCCCGCTGCCGGCGTTGACCAGCGCACGGTACTGCGCCGCCACCTCGGGCAGCGCCACCAGGCGGCCGTTTTCCAGCATGGCGCGCAGCAGGTTCTGCAGCGCCGGCCACAGCGGCGCGGGCAGCGCGCCGGTGATCACGTCGAACACCTGCTGGGTGCTCACGCGCGGGTTTTCGGCGAACTGGCGCACCTGCGGGTCGGCCGTCAGCGTCGCGAGCAGATCCAGCTGCTCGATGGCGCCGCGCTGCTCCGCGGGAGCGATCACCTTGAACAGCGCTTCCGCGTAAGGGCGGGCGATGGTTGCAAGCTCAGCCATGGTCAGAGCTCGCTCTTGAGGCGAGACAGCAGCTCGCCGTGCACTGCGGGATTGACCTCGCGGCGCAGGATGGCCTCGGCACCCTTGACCGCCAGCGCGGCGACCTCGTCGCGCAGTGCCTCGCGGGCACGCACGCTGGCCTGCTCGGCCTCGGCCCGGGCCGCGGCGACGATCTTGGCGGCCTCTTCGTTGGCACGGCCCTTGGCCTCTTCGACCATGGACTGCGCCAGGCGCTCGGCGTCGGCCAGGCGGCGGGCGGCGTCGTCACGCGCTTCGGCCAGCTGGGCCTCGACGCGCTTGTTGGCCGTTGCCAGCTCGGCCTTGGCCTTGTCGGCCGCGGCCAGCCCTTCGGCGACCTTCCGGGCGCGCTCGTCGAGCGCCTTGGTGATCGGCGGCCACACGAACTTCATCGTGAACCACCACAAGATCACGAAGACGACGATCTGCGCCAACAACGTTGCGTTCAGATTCACGGCTCGGACCTCTCTCGTTGAAAGACTACTCGGGGACGGACGAGAAAGAACCGGATCAGGCTGCGATCACGAACGGGTTGGCGAACGCGAACAGCATCGCGATACCGACACCGATCAGGAACGCCGCGTCGATCAGACCAGCCAGCAGGAACATCTTGGTTTGCAGCTCGTTCATCAGCTCGGGCTGACGGGCCGAGGCTTCCAGGTACTTGCCGCCCATCAGGCCGATGCCGATACAGGCACCGATAGCGCCCAGACCGATGATGACGCCGCAGGCCAGAGCGACCAGACCGAGAATGTTTTCCATGACTACTCCTAGAGTTGATTGAGTTGAGGAAAGGGAACGGGAGGGAAAGCCGCCGGTCAGTGCGCGTCGTGCGCCTGGCCCACGTACACCAGCGTCAGCATCATGAAAATGAAGGCCTGCAGCGTGATGATCAGGATGTGGAAGATGGCCCACGCGGAGCCGGCCAGCACGTGACCGATCCACAGCGCCACACCGCCCATGGAGCCGAAGCCCACCGCGCCCATCAGCGCGATCAGCATGAACACCAGTTCGCCGGCAAACATGTTGCCGAACAGTCGCATGCCATGAGAGACCGTCTTGGCGACGAACTCGATCATCTGCATGAGGAAGTTGATCGGCGCCAGCACCACGGCCATGAAGCCATGCGCATGGAACGGGGCGGAGAACAGCTCCTTGATCCAGCCGCCCAGGCCTTTCATCTTGATGTTGTAGTACAGGCACGACAGCAGCACCGTCACCGACAGCGCCAGCGTCGTGGACAGGTCGGCCGTGGGCACCACGCGCATGTAGGCATGGTGCGGGTCATGGCCGGCGGCGCCGTAGATCATTTCCCAGATGCGCGGCACCAGGTCCAGCGGCAGCAGGTCCATCGCGTTCATCAGGAAGATCCACACGAAGGCCGTCAGCGCCAGCGGGGCCACGGCCTTGCGCGACTGCTCGTTGTGCACGATGCCGCGCGCCTGCGTGTCCACCATCTCGACCAGGAATTCCACCGCGGCCTGCAGCCGGCCCGGCACGCCCGAGGTCACGCTCTTGGCCACGCGCCACAGCAGCAGGCAGCCCAGGAAGCCCAGCAGGATCGACCAGAACAGCGAGTCGAGCTTGAGCACCGGGTCCGACAGCGAGAAGTCGGCGATGCCCGACTGCGTGCGCGTCGTCAGGTGCTGCAGGTGGTGCTGGATGTATTCACCCGCGGTAGGTCCGTGTCCTTCGGCAGCCATGTCAGCTTCTCTTTTTCCTTGCTCGCGCCCGGCCCTGCCACAGCAGCGCCAGCCAATTGACCTTCATGCACAGCACCATCGTCACCAGCAGCGCCGGCCAACTCAGGTTGCGCACGACCACCGCCGCCGCCACCAGCATGGCGGCCGCGACACCGATCTTGATGAACTCCCAGAACAGGAACCCGAACACCGCGGTGCCGGGCTGCATGTCCCTGGTCCTGGCGAGGCCGCGGACCATCAACGCCCCCGGCACCACCACGGCCGCCGCGCCATACAGCGCCGACCAGCCGACCGCCCCACGGCCCGTGATCACCGCCGCGAGGACGGCCACCACCAGACCCACCGCGGCCTGAACCGCGACCACCCGCCACGGCGACAGCAGCGGGTACTGTTCGCGCAGGGCCTGGACTTGCTCACGCGTCATGGGCGCGCGCTCGTCCAACTCCTTGTCGTCGTCCGCCCAGCTGTCGCGGAACTCGGGACGCCGGGACCGCTCTTGCATGGCTTCAGACTGTCTCTATGCGCAAAACCGAAGGATTATAGGTGGAAAACCCTTAGCCTCCACTTACAACTCATGCCCCGTCGTCACACTGCGGCATACCTTGCATTGGCTCGCGTATTGAGCCAGCTCAATTCCTGAGCGCATCGGCGCCATGCCGCGCCGCGGCAGTATCCCCGATTGCATGCAGCACGCCCGCGGCGCCCGACAATCGCGCCAATACCCCTCCCGAGCTGCCCGTGGTCTTCGAATTCCTGCGCCGCATCGCGGCTTTTTCACTGCTGCTGGCGCCGCTGCTGGGCGCATCGGCCCAGACCGAAGTGCGCACCGAGCAGTTGCGCGCCGAACTGTTGGCGCACGCGCCCGAGGGCGTGGCCGCGGGCAAGCCGGTGTGGCTGGGCTTGCTGCTGGAGCACGCGCCGCACTGGCACACCTACTGGAAAAACCCGGGCGACTCCGGGTTGCCCACCAGGCTGCAATGGAGCCTGCCCCCGGGTGTGGACGCAGGCGAGATCCAATGGCCCGTGCCGCAGCGGCTGCCCGTGGGGCCGCTGATGAATTTCGGCTACGAGGGCCGCGTGCTGCTGCCGGTGCAAATCCAGGTGCCCGCCGGCTTCGACGCTGCCTCATTGAGCGTGCAACTCCAGGCCGACTGGCTGGTGTGCAAGGAGGTCTGCCTGCCCCAGAGCGGCCGCTTCAGCCTGCAGCTGCCCACGCATGCCGCCACGTCGATCAATGCGGCAGTGTTCGAAGAGGCGCAGCGGCGGCAGCCCCAATCCGTGCCCGGCGCGGCTGCCTCGGCGCGCATCGAGGAGCACCAGCTCGTGCTGGACGTGAAGGGCCTGCCCGCGGCGCTGCACGGCGCGCCGCTGGGCTTCTTCCCCGAGCAGCCCGGCATCATCGACAACGCCGCACCGCAGCAGGCGCGCTGGGACGGCGGCAGCTGGCAGGTGAAGGTGCCGCTGTCTCCCGAGCGCGACCAGAGCCCGCCGCGCATGGACGCCGTGCTGGCCGGCGCGCAGGGCGAGGGCGTGCAGCTGGGCTTCGAGGTCAGCGGCCCCTGGCCCGCGCCGGGCAGCACGCCGCGGCGCACACCGGTTGAGACGGAAACGGTTGCTCCTGCAACGTCGGTGTCCGGCACGCCCTCCCCCGCCTTCGGCCTGGCGCTGCTGCTGGCGCTGGGCGGCGGGATGCTGCTCAACCTCATGCCCTGCGTGTTCCCGGTGCTGTCGCTCAAGCTGCTGGGCTTCGTGGCGCACCACGGGCAGCGCGAGCGCGTGGCCGCGGCGCTGGCCTACACGGCCGGGGTGCTGCTGTCCTTCGTGGCGCTGGCCGCACTGATGCTGGCGCTGCGCGCCGGCGGCGAGCAGCTGGGCTGGGGTTTCCAGTTGCAGTCGCCGGCCTTCGTGACGGCGCTGGCCGTGCTGTTCACGCTCATCGGGCTGAACCTGGCGGGGCAGTTCGAGTTCGGCACGCTGCTGCCTTCGGGCCTGGCCGGGCTGCAGTTGCGCCACCCGCTGCTGGATCATGCGCTCACCGGCGTGCTGGCCGTGGCGGTGGCTTCGCCCTGCACCGCGCCGTTCATGGGGGCCTCGGTGGGCGTGGCGGCCACGCTGCCCACGGCCCAGGCGCTGGCCGTGTTCGGAGCCCTGGGGCTGGGCATGGCGCTGCCGTACCTGGCCGCGGCGGCCTGGCCGGGGCTGACGCGCGCGCTGCCCCGCCCGGGGCCGTGGATGGCGCAGCTGCGCACGCTGCTCGCCTTCCCGATGTTCGCCACCGTGGTGTGGCTGCTGTGGGTGCTGGGCCAGCAGACCGGGCTGGACGGCGCGGTGGCGCTGCTAGGGCTGCTGGTGGCGCTGGCCTTCGCGCTGTGGGCCCTGGCCGGCCCGGCCTTCAGGCACTCGCGGCGCGCGGCGCGCGCCGGCGTGGCGGTGCTGGCCCTGGCCGTGCTGGCGCTGACGCTGCACTGGGCCTTGCCGGCCTGGCGCGAGGCCCCCGCGGCCAACGGCATGGCCGCGGCGTCCACCGAGGGATGGGAAGCCTGGAGCGCCGAGCGCGTGCGCGCGCTGCAGGCCCAGGGCCGCCCGGTGTTCGTGGACTTCACCGCCGCCTGGTGCGTGACCTGCCAGATCAACAAGCGCAGCGCCCTGGCCGATGCGACGCTGCGCGCCGATTTCGAGCTGCACGGCGTGACGCTGCTGCGCGCGGACTGGACGCGGCGCGACGCCGCCATCGGCGCCGAGCTCGCGCGCCTGGGACGCAGCGGCGTGCCCGTCTATGCGCTGTACCCGGCCGGCGGCGGCGCGCCGCAGCTGCTGAGCGAGGTGCTGTCCGTCGCCGAGGTGCGCGCCGCGCTGGCCACACTGCCGGCCAAGCCCTGAGCCTTGCGGCCGGCAGCCGGGCCGGCCCGGCTCAGAGCCGCGCGAAGTTGACCGGCAGCCCCGGCACCGGGACGCGCATCTGCAGCACGCAGCCGGCCCAGGGATCGCGCGCCAGCTCCTCGGCCGGCCGGTGGTCGCGCGCGGTGCTCAGGTACAGCGTGCGCAGGTCCGGCCCACCGAAGCAAGGCATGGTCGGGCACTGCACCGGCAGTACGACCTCCTGGAGCAACTGGCCCGCGGGCGACAGGCGCAGCAGGCGCCGCCCCTCGTACATCGCCACCCAGTACGCCCCCTCGCTGTCCACCGCGGCGCCGTCGGGCCGGCCGCCATAGGGCACGCCGTCCTGGCGCGGCGCGAAGCGGGCGAACACGCGCTGGCGCGACAGGGTGCCCAGGTCCGGATCGAAGTCCAGCGCCCGGATCTCGTGCGCGCGGGTGTCGGTCCAGTACATCGTGTGTCCGTCCGGGCTCCAGGCCAGGCCGTTGCTGGTGGTGATGCCGCCGGCCATGCGCTCCAGCTCACCCTCGGCCCAGCGGTAGAGCGCGGCGCGCGGCTGGCGCTGGTCGTCGATGGTGCCCACCCACAGCCGGCCCTGCGGGTCGGCCTTGCCGTCGTTGAAGCGCTGCTGCGCCGGGTCGTAGGGCGGCTTGCACACGCGATGGCGCTTGCCGGTGTGGGGCTCGAAGCACCACAGGCCGTCACGCATGGCCAGCAGCACCCGGCCGCCCTGCAGCGGCGCGGCGCAGCCGGGCTCGGCTTCCAGGCCCCAGTGATCGTGGCGGCCGCGCGCGGGGTCCCAGCGGTTGAGGCGCCGGCCCGGGATGTCGCACCACCACAGCGCGCCCTCCTCCGGATGCCAGAACGGCGACTCGCCCAGCAGCGAAGGCGGCAATGGCAAGGGCTGGATCTCGAACAGGCGTTCAGCGGACATGGGCCCTCCCCGGACCGGCATTGAGCGAGGTCACGCGCTTCACGACGTCGATACCTCCAGCGCCATGAAGCCCTCGATGGCCTGCCCCGGCGCCACGGCGCGCAGCCCATGCGCCTCGGGCTCGGCCTGCTGGATGGCGTTGTTGAGATGGCTCACGGGCTCGACGCAGAAATGGTCGCGTACCGCCTTGGCGAAGACCACCAGGTAGGGCTGGTCGGAAGTCAGGCGCACGGTGAAATGGCCGTCGCCCACCAGCGCCACGCCGTCCCAGCCTTCGAAGACGTTGTCGTAGTCCATCTGCGTCACGTCGCCGTCGATGGGCTCCTGCGCCACGCGCCGCACCGGCAGCAGCGTCTCGTCCGGCTCCCAGCGCTGCGACACCCTGGCCTGCAGCCAGCAGCCCGGCCGCTTGGTGAAGTAGGGGTGCCAGCCGAAGCCCAGGGGCTGCACGCGGGCGTCGGTGTTGCGCACCGACATGCGCAGGCGCAGCGCCTGCGGCGTCAGCTCGAAGCGCTGGCGCGCCTCGAAATCGAAGGGCCAGTAGGCGTCGGCGCGGTGCGCGTAGCGCAGCTCGGCCTGGGTGGCGTCGGCCGACACCACGTCCCAGGGCCGCTGCCAGCCCACGCCGTGCAGCGAATTGGGCTCGTCCACGTTGGCGGCGAGCTCGTAGTCCTGCCCCTGCCAGTGGAAGCGCCGCTGGCCGATGCGGTTGGAGTACGGCACCAGCGGGAAGCAGGCCGAGGGGCGCGATCCCGCCAGCGTGGCGGGGTCGAAGCTGTGCAGCACCGGCCGCGGGCCGTGCCAGAGACCGGAGATGCAGCCGCCCAGGTCCGGGCGCAGGGCCAGGCGCAGCGCGCCGGCCTGGAGTTCGAGCACTTGAGTCATCAAGGTCCTGTTCTTGTGCGGGTCACTGAAAGGCCGGCCCGGGCGCAGGCGCGGGTCAGGCCGCGGTCGGCTCGGTGCGGGTGCCCGAGCTCAGCGAGTGCACATGCAGCTCGCCGTCGGGCGTGCGCAGCGCCTGCACCACGGCCTGCGCACCGCGCATGAGCAGCCCCAGGTCCGAGGCGACGGCGATGAAGTTGAAGCCCATGGCGCGGAACTGCGTCACCACGTCGGGCGAGGCGCCCACCGTGCCCACGGGGATGCCCAGGCGGCGGCAGCGCTGCGCCGCGTCGCCCATGAGCCGCATCACCTCGGGGTGCATGAGGTTGCCGGCATGGCCCAGATGCGCCGAGAGATCGGCGGGGCCGATGAAGACGGCATCGACACCCTCGACCTGCGCCACCGCTTCCAGCTGCTCCAGCGCCTGCGGCGTTTCCAGCTCCACGATCACGCCCACCGGCGCCGGCGCGGCGCCGGCCGCGCCGTAGCGCGTGGCGCGGCTGAGCGTGGCCATGCTGCGCACGCCCTGGGGCGCGTGGCGCGTGGCGGCCACGGCGCGTCGGGCATCGTCGGCCGACTGCACCAGGGGGAACATCAGCGTGGGCGCGCCGGCATCAAGCACGCGCTTGACCGCCACCGTCTCGTTGGCGGGCACCCGCACCACCGGCGTCATCTTGGTGTTGCCGATGGCCTGCAGCAGGTGCACCAGGTCCATGTAGTCCAGCGGCGCATGCTCCATGTCCACCAGGCCCCAGTCGAAGCCGGCATGCCCCACCGCCTCGGCCACGATCGGGCTGGCGGAGGTGATCCAGGTGCCGATGGGCGGATGAGCGCCGGCGGCCTTGAGCAATTGGCGGAACGAGGTCATTGACGGCTCCTTGTGGCCCGGGTCGGGCAGCGTTGGGAACGAAGGGCAGCCCAGTGTGCGGGCAGGCTCCGGGCCGCTCGATTGGGATGCGCCCGCATCCCCGTGCTCAGTCCAGCGATGCGCACAGGTAGTGCGCGCCCGGCACGGGGTTGTAGTAGTAGGGCGGCACGTCCTCGAAGCCCAGGCTGGCGTAGAGCCCGCGCGCGGCTTCCATCTCGTCGAGCGTGTCGAGCAGGATGCTGGAGTAGCCGGCCTCGGTGGCCCGGTCCATCAGTGCCTGCGCCAGCAGCCGCCCCAGCCCGAAGCGGCGGAACGGCCGGCGCACGTACAGCCGCTTCATCTCGCAGGCGTTGAGAGCGTCGGCCTCGGGCAGCGGGCGCAGCGCGCCACAGCCCGCCAGCGCGCCATCGACGAAGGCCAGCAGCAGCACCCCTTGCGGCGGGGCGTACTCGCCGGGCAGCTCGGCCAGCTCCTGCTCGAAGTTCTGGAAAGAGAGGTCGATGCCCAGGCCCTGGGCGTACTCGCGAAAGATCTCGCGCGTGGCCTGCAGCAGCTCCGGAGAGTCCGGCGTCAGCAGCTCGACCTGCGGCGGCGCCATGGTGCGGGCATTCATGCGTCGCAGCCCGGCAGCGCCGGAAAACAGGATCTCATCAGATTCGGGCGGCATCCATGCAAGGGGTGCAAAGATACCGCGCCGGACGATGCCCTTCCAGCCAAGCCGCAGCGGCGCGCAGGGCGGTCCCCGCTTTGCTGCAACCTGCCCCGCATTGAGCGACGACAAACCTGTAGCATGCCGTAACATCGCTTGATCAATTTCACGGTGATCGGGAGCAAGTCTGGTGAGCTTCGAATCGACCCTCCCCATGGGCGCACCGGAGCTGATGCGGGTCAGCGTGTTCAAGCGCTACCTGGACGAGCTGGCACCGCTCGACGAGTCCGACCCTCACCAGCTGCCCCCCTCACTGCTGCAGGACCTGCGCCGCTTCAAGGAGCATGGCCGCCACACCGAGCCGCTGGAAGTGCTGGCGGCGTCGATGCGCCACCTGCGCAACGTGGCGATGCACCTGCAGGACGGGGAGCGGGTGCTGCCGCTGACCCTGTTCCCGCGCCAGTGCCTGGCCCATTGCCCGCTGTCGCTGCACGAGCTGCTGCAGCTGCCCCTGGACAACTTGCAGGTGCTGCACGTGGAGCCCGCGGTACTGCGCCCGCCCGGTGATCCGCAGCGGGGGCTGGTCAAGGCGCTGCACCTGTACCACCCGCTGCCGCTGCTGAGCTGGGAGTTCGCGATGCGGGGCTCGCGCGAGCAGCTGCTGCCCGAGATCGCCGGCTACGCCGCCTACCGCGCCTCGGCCGTGCTGGACCTGCGGCCGCTGCCCATCCCGACGCCGCTGCGCAACTGCGTGCGCCGCCTGCAGCGCGAGACCACCAGCCTGCGCCAGCTCTCCGAATGGCCCGGGCTGGACCGCGCCGTGGCCTCGCGGCTGCTCAACGCGCTGTACCTGCAGGCCGGGCTGATCGTCAGCCGCTCGCATCCGGCGGCCGACACCGACGGCTGGTTCTGACGGCCATGCCGCAGCGCCGGGCAGCGGCACGGCGCTTCAACGCGAACTCAGCGCCTCCCAGCGCTCCAGCGCGGCCATGAGCTCGTCCTCGATCTGCGCCACGCGCTCGTGCATCTGCGCCGCGCGCTGGGGTTCGCGCACGTAGAGATCGGGGTCGCTGAGCTGCTCGGTGAGCGTCTTCTGCTCGGTCTCCAGGGCGTCGATGCGCGCCGGTAGCGCATCGAGCTCGCGCTGTTCCTTGTAGCCGAGCTTGCGCGGCGGCTTCGGCGCCGCGGCCGGTGCCGCAGCGGGCGCGGGGGCCGGCGCGGCGGCCTTGGGCGCGGCCGCCTCGGCCGCCGCCAGCGAGCGCGCCTTCTGCAGTTTCCAGTCCTCGTAGCCGCCCTCGTACTCGCGCCAGCGCCCCGGCGAGACGTCGCCCTCCCAGGCGATGGTGCTGGTCACCACGTTGTCCAGGAAGCGCCGGTCGTGGCTGACCAGGAACACCGTGCCGGGGTAGGACTGCAGCAGTTCCTCCAGCAGCTCCAGCGTGTCGATGTCGAGATCGTTGGTGGGTTCGTCCAGCACCAGCACGTTGGCCGGCAGCGCAAAGAGGCGCGCCAGCAGCAGCCGGTTGCGCTCGCCGCCCGAGAGCGTGCGCACGGGCGAGTTGGCGCGCGCCGGCGCGAACAGGAAGTCGCCCAGGTAGCTCATCACATGCTTGCGCTGGCCGCCGATCTCCACCCACTCGCTGCCCGGGCTGATGGTGTCGGCCAGCGTCGCGTCCAGGTTGAGCGCGCCGCGCATCTGGTCGAAGTAGGCCACCTGCAGGTTGCTGCCGCGGCGGACGCTGCCGCTCGTCGGTTCCAGCTCGCCCAGGATCAGCTTCAGCAGCGTCGTCTTGCCCACGCCGTTGGGACCGATCAGGCCCACCTTGTCGCCGCGCAGGATGGTGGCCGAGAAATCCTTGATGAGCTCCTTGTCGCCGAAGCGCATGCCCACGCGCTGCAGTTCCGCGACGATCTTGCCGGTGGGCACGCCGGCGTCGAGCTCCAGCCGCACCTGCCCCAGCGACTCGCGGCGCTGCGCGCGCTGTTCGCGCAGTACGTGCAGCCGGTTGACGCGGCTGACGCTGCGCGTGCGCCGCGCCTCCACGCCCTTGCGAATCCACACCTCCTCCTGCGCCAGCAGCTTGTCCGCGCGCGCGCTGGCCAGGGCCTCGGCTTCCAGCTCGCGCGCCTTGGTGCTTTCGAAGGCGGAGAAGTTGCCCGGATAGCTGCGCAGCACGCCGCGATCGAGCTCGACGATGCGCGTGGCCACGGCGTCGATGAAGGCGCGGTCGTGCGAGATCAGCACCAGCGCACCCTTCCAGGCCTTGAGCAGCTCCTGCAGCCACTCGATGGCGTCGAGGTCCAGGTGGTTGGTCGGCTCGTCCAGCAGCAGCACGTCGGGCGCGGCCACCAGCGCCTGCGCCAGCGCCACGCGCTTCCGGGTGCCGCCGGAGAGCGCATCGACCTGCGCCGCAGCGTCCAGGTTGAGGTGCTGCAGGGTCTGCTCGACGCGCTGCTCCCAGGTCCAGCCGCCGAGCTGCTCGATGCGCGTCTGCAGCGCGTCCAGGTCGTCGCCGCTGTCGTGGCGCTCGAAGCGCTCGCGCAGCGCCTTGGCCTCGGCCACGCCCACGCTCACGGCCTCGAACACCGTGGCGCCGGGCTCGAAGGCCGGCTCCTGCGCGACGTAGAAACGGCGCAGGCCCTGCTGCAGCTGCAGCAGGCCGTCGTCAGGCTTGTCCAGCCCGGCCAGGATTTTCAGGAGCGAGGATTTACCGGCACCGTTGCGGCCGATGAGTGCCACGCGCTCGCCGGCTTCCAGCGCGAAGGAGGCGCCGTCGAGCAGCGGCACATGGCCGAAGGCGAGATGGGCATTGGTGAGAGTGAGCAGGGCCATGGGCGGGATTGTCCCCTGCCCGGCCGGCCCCTCAGGCGGCGATGGCCGCTTCCAGCGCGTCGATGAACAGCGCCGGCACGTTGCAGCCGGTCTGGTTCGTGATCTCCTGGAAGCCCGTGGGACTGGTGACGTTGATCTCGGTGAGGCAGTCGCCGATCACGTCCAGCCCCACCAGCAGCAGCCCGCGCGCGGCCAGCACCGGCGCCAGGGTCTCGGCGATCTCGCGGTCGCGCGCGGAAAGCTCCTGCGCCACGCCCTTGCCGCCGGCGGCCAGGTTGCCGCGGATCTCGCTGCCCTGCGGGATGCGCGCCAGGCAGTAGGGCACCGGCTTGCCGCCGATGAGCAGCACGCGCTTGTCGCCCTGCGCGATCTCGGGCAGGTAGCGCTGGACCATCACGGTGCGCGTGCCATGGGCGTTGAGCGTCTCGATGATCGAGCCCAGGTTCAGCCCGTCGGCGCCGACGCGGAAGATGCCCATCCCGCCCATGCCGTCCAGCGGCTTGAGGATGATGTCGCGGTGCTCGTCGTGGAAGGCGCGCACCGCCTGCGCGTCGCGCGTCACCAGCGTGGGGCCGATCAGCGCCGGGAACTCCAGGATCGACAATTTTTCCGGGTGGTCGCGCAAGGCCGCGGGCTTGTTGAACACGCGCGCGCCCTCGCGCTCGGCCTGCTGCAGCAGGTGCGTGGCATAGAAGTACTCGCTGTCGAAGGGCGGGTCCTTGCGCATGAGCACGGCGTGCGCGTCGGCCAGCGCCATCTCGCGCTCGGCCAGCACCTCGAACCAGTCCTTGCCGCTGCTGCCCGTCAGGGCGATGGCGCGGGCGCTGCGCGCCACCACGCGCGCGCCGCGCCGCCACACCAGGTCGGACTGCTCGCAGGCCCAGACCTTGTGGCCGCGCGCGAGGGCCTCGCGCATCATCGAGAAGGTGGTGTCCTTGTAGGTCTTGAAGGTCCCCAGCGGGTCGGCAACGAACAGCAGATCCATGGCGCGCGGGCTCAGCGGAAAGTGGGGCGCCAGTGTTGCACAGCCAGCGCCAGCACCCCGGCGACGAGGCCCCAGAAGGCCGAGGCGATCCCGAACAGCGACAGCCCGCTGGCGGTGACGAGGAAGGTCAGCAGCGCGGCCTCGCGCGTCCTCTCCTCCTGCAGCCCCATCGCCAGCGCACCGCCGATGGTGGACAGCAGCGCCAGCCCCGCCACCGCCAGCACCAGCCCCTTCGGGAAGGCGCCGATCAAGCCCACCACCGCGCCGCCGGCCAGGCCCAGCGTGATGTAGAAAAGGCCCGCCATCACTGCCGCCATGTAGCGCTTGGCCGGGTCGGCATGGGCCTCGCGGCCCATGCAGATCGCCGCCGTGATCGCCGCCAGGTTCAGCGCGTAGCCGCCGAAGGGCGCCAGCAGCAGCGAGGCCAGCCCCGTGACCGTCACCGGCGGCGACACCGGGGTGTCGTAGCCCGCGGCGCGCTGCGCCGCCACGCCGGGCAGGTTCTGCGAGGCCATGGTCACCACGAACAGCGGCAGCGCCAGCCCGACGAGCGCCTGCACGCTGAAGGCCGGCAACGTCCACACCGGCTGCGCCAGCCGCCACTGCACCGCGCCCAGGTTGAGCGTGCCCTGCCCCGCCGCCACCGCCATGCCCGCCAGCAGCACGCCCGGCACCGCATAGCGCGGCCACAGGCGCCGGCCCAGCAGGTAGGCCGCCAGCATGGCACCCACCAGCACGGGACTGGCCTTGAGCGCCAGGCAGGCGTCGAAGCCGAAGCGCGTCAGCACCCCGGCCAGCAGCGCCGCGGCCAGCGCGCGCGGGATGCGGTCCATCACGCGGGCGAAGAAGCCGCTGGCGCCGGCGGCCACGATCAGCAGCGCGCACACCACGAAGGCGCCGATGCCCTCGGCCATGGAAAGCCCGCTGGTGCCCGCGATCAGCGCCGCGCCGGGCGTGCTCCAGGCGGTGAGCACGGGCTGGCGGTACCACAGGCTCAGCCCCGCGCTGGTCAGCCCCATGCCCAGGCCCAGCGCCCACATCCACGAGACGGTCTGCGCCGGCGTGGCGCCCAGCGCCTCGGCGGCATGGAAGACGATCACCACCGAGCTGGTGAAGCCCACGAGCACGGCCACGAAGCCCGCCACCACGGCGGACAGCGACAGGTCCCTCAGCACCACGGCAGCGGGCTCAGATCTCGACCTTGGAGCCCAGCTCCACGATGCGGTTGGCCGGCAGGTTCAGGAAGTCCGCCGCCGCCGAGGCGTTGCGGTGCATGCTGGCGAAGAGCTTTTCCCGCCACATCGCCATGCCCTGCTGGGCCAGCGTCGGGATCACGATGTCGCGGCTCAGGAAGTAGCTGGTGTCCATGTCGTCCAGCGGCACGCCGCGGCCCTTGAGCGCCTGCAGCGCCTCGGGCACGTCCGGGTCGTTCTTGAAGCCGAAGTGCAGCACCACCTGCCAGCAGTCATGGCCCAGCGGGCGCATGCTCGCGCGCTTGTCGAAGCCGATCCAGGGCACGTCGTGGTGCTGCACCGAGACGAACAGGTTGTACTCGTGCAGTACCTTGTTGTGCTTGAGGTTGTGCATCAGCGCGTTGGGCGTGAGGCCCTGCTCGGCCGCCAGGAACACCGCCGTGCCGGGCACGCGCTTGGGCGGACTCATGAACACCGCCTCCAGGAAGCCTTCGAGGTCGATGGCATCGTCGCGCAGCCGCTCGGCCACCAGCGCGCGCCCGCGCCGCCAGGTGGTCATGAGCGTGAACATGCCGACGCCGATGGCCAGCGGAAACCAGCCTCCGCCCACCAGCTTGAGCATGTTGGAGGCGAAGAAGGCCACGTCGATGACGAAGAAGAAGCCCGTGGCGCCCAGGCACAGCCACAGCGGGTAGCGCCAGCCGTAGCGGATGACGAAGAAGGTCATGACGGTGGTGATGGTCATGTCCAGCGTCACGGCGATGCCGTAGGCCGCGGCCAGGCGCGAGGAGGTGCCGAACAGCGCCACCGCCAGCACGATGAACGCGTACAGCCCCCAGTTCACGAAGGGCACGTAGATCTGCCCCGTGTCCTTCACCGAGGTGTGCTTGATGTGCATGCGCGGCAGCAGGCCCATCTGGATCGCCTGCTTGGTCACGGAGAACGCCGCCGTGATCAGCGCCTGCGAGGCGATGACGGTGGCGGCCGTGGCCAGGAACACCAGCGGCAGCCGCGCCCACTCGGGGGCCAGCAGGTAGAACGGGTTCTCGATGGCCTCGGGGTCCGCCAGCACCAGCGCGCCCTGGCCGAAGTAGTTGATCACCAGCGACGGCATCACCAGGCCGTACCAGGCGATGCGGATGGGCCGCTTGCCGAAGTGGCCCAGGTCGGCGTAGAGCGCCTCGCCGCCGGTGACGCACAGCACCACCGCGCCCAGCGCCAGGAAGGCCACCAGCTTGTGCTGCACCCAGAAGCCGACGGCGTAGGCCGGGTTGAGGGCCGCCAGCACGCTGGGATTGCCCAGCAGGTGCGGCAGCCCCAGCGCCACCAGCGTGATGAACCACACCAGCGTGATGGGGCCGAAGAAGCGGCCGATGTCGGCCGTGCCGAAGCGCTGCACCGCGAACAGCCCGGTAAGCACCACCAGCGTGATCGGCACCACGAAGGGATGCAGGTGCTCGGAGGCCACTTCCAGGCCCTCCACCGCCGACAGCACCGAGATCGCCGGCGTGATCACGCCGTCGCCGTAGAAGATGGCCGTGCCGAACATGCCCACCGCCAGCAGCGCCTGGCGCAGCCGCGGGCGCTCGCGCACCGCGTGCGTGGCCAGCGCCAGCATGGCGATCAGGCCGCCCTCGCCGTTGTTGTCCGCGCGCAGGATCAGCAGCACGTACTTCAGCGAGACGATGACCGTCAGCGTCCAGAAGATCAGCGACAGCACGCCCAGCACGTTGTCGGGCGTGGCCTCGACATGGCCGGCGTGGAAGATTTCCTTGAAGGCGTACAGCGGGCTGGTGCCGATGTCGCCATAGACGACACCCAGGGCGGCCAGCGTGAGGGCCGCCAGGGCAGACGGCGAGCGCGAAGAAGAGGAACTCACAGGACAGGACCCCGCTCAGGGGCCCGTTACGCAAAGCCCCTATTGTGGCGCCCGCGCGTTGTGCACCGCACAACGCGCAGCTGCCGGCTCACTCGTAGATCTCGGCGTCGGGGTCCGTGGCCTCGAGCTCGTAGCTGGCCGCCAGCATGGCCAGGCGGCCGATCACGCCGTACATGTAGAAGCGGTTGGGCGCGCTGGCGCCGGGCTTCTCGCCCGGGCGCGGCATGTGGCTGGCCTCGGCGAAGGCCAGCGGCACGAAGGCCGCGCCGGGGGCATTGAGGTTCTCGTCGATGCCGCGCTCGGCATGCACGCGGTAGAAGCCGCCCACCACGTAGCGGTCGAGCATGTACACCACCGGCTCGGCCACCGCGTCATTCATGCGCTCGTAGGTGGGCACGCCCTCCTGGATGATGACCTCGCTGACTTCCTGCCCTTCCTTGATCACGCTCATCTTGTTGCGCGTGCGGCGGTTGAGGTCTTCCAGGTCCTTGGGGTCGCGCACCGTCATGATGCCCATGCCGTAGGTGCCGGCGTCGGCCTTCACCACCACGAAGGGCTTCTCGTTGATGCCGTATTCCTTGTACTTGCGCCGCACCTTGGCCAGCAGCGCCTCGGCGTTGGACTGCACGCAGTCCACGCCCGTGCCGTCGGCGAAGTTGACCTGCCCGCACTGGCTGTACATCGGGTTGATGAGCCAGGGGTCCATGCCCAGCAGCTTGGCGAACTTCTTGGCCACCTCCTCGTAGCTCTGGAAGTGGTTGCTCTTGCGCCGCACCGCCCAGCCCGCGTGCAGCGGCGGCAGCAGGTACTGCTCGTGCAGGTTCTCCAGGATCTTGGGGATGCCGCCGGAGAGGTCGTTGTTGAGCAGGATGGTGCAGGGATCGAAGTCCTTGAGCCCCAGGCGCCGCGGCGTGCGCAGCAGCGGCTCCAGCGTCAGCGTGCCGCCATCGGGCAGCGTCAGCGTGGTGGGCTTGGTGATGGTCTCGTCCAGCGTGCCCAGGCGCACGTTGAGGCCGGCCTGGTTGAAGATCTGCGTCAGGCGCTGGACGTTGCTGAGGTAGAAGCTGTTGCGGGTGTGCTTCTCGGGAATGAGCAGCAGGTTCTTGGCTTCCGGGCAGATCTTCTCGATGGCTGCCATGGCGGCCTGCACGGCCAGCGGCAGCATCTCGTCGGTGAGGTTGTTCCAGCCGCCGGGGAAGAGGTTGGTGTCCACCGGCGCGAGCTTGAAGCCGGCGTTGCGCACGTCCACCGAGGAGTAGAACGGCGGCGTGTGCTCCATCCACTCCAGGCGGAACCAGCGTTCGATGGCCGGCATCGACTCCAGGATGCGCTGTTCCAGCTCGTTGATCGGGCCATTGAGCGCGGTGATGAGATGCGGGACCATGGTGCGGAGTTGTTGTGGACGTCGGAACTGCTGATTCTAGGCAGGCGGCATACCCGGCGGCGCCCACACCGAGCGCGGCGCCGATCAGCCCACCGCCACCTTCCGGGCGCGGTGTACTCCCGGGACGAGACGCTTTCGTGACAGGGGGCCGTCCCGGGCAGCCCGGGGCCGCACCGGCGGCGGTGCCATGCAGGCGCTCGCGCCGCTGCGGCAGGAAAGAAAAAGGCCACCCGCGAGGGGTGGCCCAAGTTCGCTACCGCAACCGCAGCGAAGAGACTGCTCTGGCGCGGGGGCGTGCGCTCGGCGCCGCCGCCCGCGGCTTTCAGGATCAGCGGTTGTACGCCGTCTCGCCGTGCGAGCTGATGTCCAGGCCCTCGCGCTCCTCCTCTTCGGACACGCGCAGGCCGATCACCAGGTCCACCAGCTTGTAGGCCACCACGGCCACCAGAGCCGACCACAGGATGGTCGTGCCCACGGCCTGGGCCTGCACCCACACCTGGGCGCCGATGCCGCCCCACTCGCCGCACTGGTTGCTGACGTAGTTGCAGATGCCCGTGCCGCCCAGGTCGGGCGAGGCGAACACGCCGGTCAGCAGCGCGCCCAGGATGCCGCCCACGCCGTGCACGCCGAACACGTCCAGCGAGTCGTCGGCGCCCAGCATGCGCTTGAGGCCGTTGACGCCCCACAGGCACACGAAGCCCGCCAGCAGGCCGATCACCAGCGCGCCGCCCACGCCCACGAAGCCGCAGGCCGGGGTGATGGCCACCAGGCCGGCCACCGCGCCGGAAGCGGCGCCCAGCATCGAGGCCTTGCCCTTCATCAGCGCCTCGCCGGCGATCCAGCTCAGCGTCGCGGCGGCCGTGGCCACCACCGTGTTGACGAAGGCCAGCGCGGCCACGCCGTTGGCTTCCAGGTTGGAGCCGGCGTTGAAGCCGAACCAGCCCACCCACAGCAGCGAGGCGCCCACCATGGTCAGCGTCAGGCTGTGCGGCGCCATCGACTCGCGGCCGTAGCCCACGCGCTTGCCCACCATGAAGGCGCCCACCAGGCCCGCCACCGCGGCGTTGATGTGCACCACCGTGCCGCCGGCGAAGTCCAGCGCGCCCTTGGCCCACAGCCAGCCCGCGCCGGCCGTCACGGCCGCCAGCGTCTCCTCGCTGGTGATGGCGTCCGGGCCGTCCCAGTACCAGACCATGTGCGCCACGGGCAGGTAGGCGAAGGTGAACCACAGCACCGAGAAGGCCAGCACCGCCGAGAACCTGATGCGCTCGGCGAAGGCGCCCACGATCAGCGCCACCGTGATGGCGGCGAAGGCGCCCTGGAAGCTCACGAAGGTCAGCTCATGCAGCACCACGCCCTTGCTGAAGGTCGCGGCCACCGACTCCGGCGTGACACCCTTGAGGAACAGCTTGTCCAGCGTGCCGATGAACGGATTGCCGCCGGTGAAGGCCGCCGAGTAGCCGTACACCACCCACAGCACGGAGATGAGCGCGAAGACCACGAACACCTGCATCAGCACCGACAGCATGTTCTTGCTGCGCACCAGGCCGCCATAGAACAGCGCCAGGCCGGGGATGACCATCAGGATGACCAGCGCGGTGCAGATGGTCAGGAAGGCGGTGTCGCCCTTGTTGGGCACCGGCGCCGCCGCGCTGGCGGCCTGCGCCACGGCCGTGGCCGCTTCCTGTGCCAGCACGCCGCTGACCGCACCCAGGCCCGCCAGGCCCACGGCCAGGGGAAGAAGAAGTTTTCTCATGGGTTGTCTCGAATGTCTGGGGACGCGCCGCTCGTCGTCAGAGGGCGTCGGGGCCGGTTTCGCCGGTGCGGATGCGCACCACCTGCTCCAGCGGGCACACGAAGATCTTGCCGTCGCCGATCTTGCCGGTGCGCGCC
Organism: Azohydromonas caseinilytica; assembly: GCF_012927045.1. Classification (GTDB taxonomy): domain Bacteria; phylum Pseudomonadota; class Gammaproteobacteria; order Burkholderiales; family Burkholderiaceae_C; genus Azohydromonas; species Azohydromonas caseinilytica. Next base: position 470,152 of record NZ_JABBFW010000001.1, read on the forward strand.
GAGCCTTCGATGGCCTCGATGACGCGCTCAACCACCTCGTCGTCCACCGCCGCCTCGATCTTCACCTTGGGCAGGAAGTCCACCACGTACTCCGCGCCGCGGTAGAGCTCGGTGTGGCCCTTCTGGCGCCCGAAGCCCTTGACCTCCGTCACCGTGATGCCCTGCACGCCGATGGCGCTCAAGGCCTCACGCACCTCGTCGAGCTTGAAGGGCTTGACGATCGCAGTGACCATCTTCATGGCTGTTCCTTTCAGAAGTTGTACTTGACGCCCACCACCAGGGCGGTCTTGCCGGTGAACTTGCCGGAGGGCGTGACGTAGAAGGACTTGTCGGCGTTGGTGCCCACGGCGGTGGCGCTGACCACGAAGCCGCTGAAGTCCTTGGACAGGCCCAGCGAGTAGTCGGTGTAGGAGCCCAGGTCATCGCTGGGGCCCTTGAGCTTCTGGTAGCCCACGTGCGGCACCAGGGTCCAGCCGTCAACGATCTCGAAGCTGCCCGAGAGGTCGATGTAGTGGCTGTTCTTGCTGTCCGGGTTGCCGAAGGTGTCGGTCAGCGCATGCGAGTACTTGGCCGTCACGGGCCCGAAGCTCAGGGCGCCGTAGACCTCGGTGGTGTCCGCCTTCTCGAAGGCCGGGTTGCGGTCGAGCTTGTTGCGCGGGTACCAGTACTGCAGCACGCCCACGTCGTAGCCCAGGCCCTGGGCCAGCGAGCCCTTGTAGCCGCCATAGAGGTCCACCTCGACGCGCGCGTTGCCGGCGTCGTAGCCGTTGATGCGGCCGGTGTCCTTGATCCAGCGGATCGTCGAGCCCCAGATGCCGGCATAGAAGCCGCCGTCGGCGCCCTGCACCCAGTCCGCGCCGCCCTGCACCGCGGGATCGAGCCGGCTCTGCGAGATGCCGCGGTAGCGGTAGTCGGTGACCGCGCCGACGTTGAAGCTCACGTCGGCCCGCGCCGGCACGGCGACCAGTGAGGCCAAGGTGGCTGCGGCAAGGAGTGCTTTTTTGATCATTGAGGTGGCTCCGGAAGGGGACACCGCCATCACTGCACCATCCGTGCCAACACCGCCTGCTGCATTCCCCAGGTGCCCCGGTGTAAGTACGCGTTTCAACTCGCACCAAGCTGGTGAAACAGCGCCCCGAGCCCCCGTTTGGTGCGCCTTGACAAGGGGCGCCTTGCGCTCTTCGTTGCGCCACACAATGACCTTGCGGGGATCAAAGGAGGACGCGGGATGTCGCTGGCCGTACTCAGCAGCCGGGCGCTGGACGCCCTGGAAGCGCCCGAAGTGCGCGTGGAAGTGCATCTGGCCAACGGGCTGCCCAGCTTCACGCTGGTGGGCCTGGCCGACACCGAGGTCAAGGAGGCGCGCGAGCGCGTACGCGCCGCGCTGGTCCACAGCGGGCTGCCCTTCCCGCACAACAAGCGCATCACGGTGAACCTGGCACCGGCGGACCTGCCCAAGGAGTCCGGGCGCTTCGACCTGCCCATCGCGCTGGGCATCGTGGCTGCGGCGGGCGAGCTCGATGCCGCGGCGCTGGCGCGCTTCGAGTTCGCGGGCGAGCTGTCGTTGGCCGGCGACCTGCGCCCGGTGCGCGGCGCCGTCGCGCTGGCGCTGGCGCTGCGGCGCGCCGGCAGCACGCGCACGTTGGTCCTGCCGCCGGACAGCGCCGAGCAGGCCGCGCTGGTGCAGGGCGTGGACGTGCGCCGCGCCGCACACCTGCTGGACGTCGTGGCGGCGCTGCGCCCGGGCGACGCGGCCGTGCCGCTGCCGCGGGCCCAGGCCCTCACGCTGCCGGCCAGGCCGGCGCTGCCCGACCTGCGCGAGGTGCGCGGCCAGGGCGCCGCCAAGCGCGTGCTGGAGATCGCCGCCACAGGCGCCCATTCACTGCTGATGGTGGGCTCCCCGGGCAGCGGCAAGTCGATGCTGGCGCACCGGCTGCCCGCGCTGCTGCCGCCCATGGACGAGGACGAGGCCCTGGCCAGCGCCGCGCTGCAGGGGCTCTCCAGCAGCGGCTTCAACGTCGCGCACTGGGGACTGCGCCCGGCGCGCGCGCCGCACCATTCGGCCAGCGCGGTGGCGCTGGTGGGCGGCGGCTCGCCCCCGAAGCCGGGCGAGATCTCGCTGGCCCATGGCGGCGTGCTGTTCCTGGACGAGCTGCCCGAATTCCCGCGCGCGGCGCTGGAGGCGCTGCGCGAGCCGCTGGAGAACGGCCGCATTACGCTCTCCCGCGCCGGCCGCCAGGCCAGCTACCCGGCGCGTTTCCAGTTGGTCGCCGCGATGAACCCCTGCCCCTGCGGCTGGCTGGGCTCCTTCGCCGCCACCGGCAAGCCCTGCCGCTGCACGGCGCAGGCCATCGCCCGCTACCAGGGCCGGCTGTCGGGTCCGCTGCTGGACCGCATCGACCTGCAGCTGGAAGTGCCCGCCGTGAAGCCGGCCGAGCTGCTGGCCGCGCCGGGAGGCGAGCCCAGCGCCGCGGTGGCGCAGCGCGTGGCGCTCGCGCGCGAGCGTGCCCTGGCGCGCCAGGGCGTGCCGAATGCGGAGCTAGACGCCGCGGGGCTGGACCAGCATGTGCGCCCCGATGCCGCGGCGCTGCGCTTCATCGAGCAGGCCGCCACGCGGCTGGGCTGGTCCGGGCGCAGCCTGCATCGCGCCCTCAAGGTCGCCCGCACCATCGCCGACCTCGAAGGCGCCGAGCAGCCCGGCGTGGCCCATGTGGCCGAGGCGCTGCAGTACCGGCGCGCACTGCCGGGCTGACCCATGAAAACGGCCGGCGCGCCCCTTGCGGAACGCCCGGCCGTCTCTCAAGCCGCGGCACCCTGGATGCCGCGCTCAACGGAGCTTCACTGCACGCGCAGCGTGCCGCCCTCGTCCACCACGCGCGTGCCGCTGGCAATGGGTTGAGACTGGGTGACGGTGCGCACGCGGCCGTCGTCCATGCGCACGCGCACCTCGTACACCGTCTGGCTGCGCACACGCTTCTCGATCTCGTGGCCGGCGAAGCCGCCGCCGACCGCGCCCAGCACCGTCGCCACCTTGCGGCCGTTGCCGCCGCCCACCTTGTTGCCCAGCACGCCGCCGATGACGCCGCCGGCGACCGCACCGATGCCCTGGGCCGGCCCTTCCTGGCGGATGGTCTGCACCGACTCCACCACGCCACAGCTGCGGCACACCGGCGCCGGCTGCACCACCGGAGCCTGCGCCACGGGCTGGACCGGGGGGGCCACGTTCACCGGCTGGCGCACCGGCTCGGCCGGCGCGGGCGCCCGCGTGGCATGGCGCTGCACCGGCGGCGGTGCCGGCGCGTGCTGCACGGGTGCGGGTGAGTGACGGGGGCTCTCGACCTCATCGGCCGGGCTGTCCGCCGGCGCGAGCCGGGACACGTTGGCCGCCGTCGGCGCTGCGACCGCCGCGGCCGGTGCCGTTGCGTCGCCCGCCACGCCCTGCGTCACCGCGGCCACGGGCGCCGCCGTCGGTGCCGGCGCCGGCCCGCGCATCAGCCAGCCACCGCCCGCGCCCAATGCTGCCACCAGCACCGCGCCGCCCACCAGGGCCGCCGGGGAGCGCAGCGCCGAAGCCGGGCGCGCCATCGTCATGTCACTCATGCCTTGCATTCCCAAACCGCCGAAGGGCGGTCCCTGCCTAGGCAACGATCGAGGCGGCGCGCCGGAGGACGCGTGCGGCGGCGGAGTTGCAACCAGATTTGAATGAGCCCGCAACGCCGGGGCCGGGAGCCCGGGCTGCGCCTCAGGGCGAACCGGGCATGGCCCTCACAGCAGCGGCGCCAGCGCGCGCCGCGCCGCGGCCTCGTCCAGGCCGTTGCGCGCGGCCCAGTCGGCGAGCTGGTCCGCGCCGATCTTGCCCACGTTGAAGTAGGTGGCCTGCGGGTGCGCGATGTAGAAGCCGCTGACGCTGGAGGCCGGCGTCATGGCCAGGCTCTCGGTCAGGCCCATGCCGATGGCCGGGGCGTCCAGCACGCGGAACAGGTCGCGCTTGGGGAGGTGGTCCGGGCAGGCCGGATAGCCCGGCGCCGGGCGGATGCCGCGGTACTTCTCGGCAATGAGCTCCTCGTTGCCCAGCGCCTCGTCCGGCGCGTAGCCCCAGAGCTCGGTGCGCACGCGCTGGTGCAGCCGCTCGGCAAAGGCCTCGGCCAGCCGGTCGGCCAGCGCCTTGAGCAGGATGGCGGAGTAGTCGTCGTGCGCGGCCAGGAACTCGGCTTCCTTCTTCTCCACGCCCTGCAGGCTCACGGCGAACATGCCGGCGTAGTCGGCCTTCACGCCGCGCGGCGCCACGAAGTCCGACAGGCAGCGGTTCGGGCGCTTCACGCCATCGACCACCGGCCGCACCGTCTGCAGGCGCAGCCCGTGCCAGCTCATCAGCGGCTCGCCGCGCGCCTCGTCGGCATAGAACTCGATGTCGTCGCCCACGGCGTTGGCCGGGTACAGGCCGATGACGCCATGCGCCTGCAGCCAGCGCCCTTCCACCAGGCGCTGCAGCATGCGCTGCGCGTCCTCGAACAGCCGCGTGGCGGACTCGCCCACCACCGGGTCCTGGAGGATGTCGGGGTAGCGCCCGGCCAGGTCCCAGGTCTGGAAGAAGGGCGTCCAGTCGATGCAGGCCACCAGCTCCGACAGGTCCTGGTTGCGGAACTGGCGCTTGCCGATGAACTTGGGCGGCGTCGGCGCGTAGGCGGCCCAGTCGATGGGCGTGGGGTTGGCGCGGGCCTCTTCCAGGCTCACCAGCGGCGTGGCCTTCTTGCCGGCGTGCTGCTCGCGCACCTTGGCGTAGTCGGCCTCCAGCTCGGCGATGTACTTGGCGGCGCGTTCGTCGCTGAGCAGCTCCGAGCACACGCCCACGCTGCGCGAGGCATCGGGCACGTACACCACCGGCCCTTCGTAGTGCGGCGCGATCTTCACCGCCGTGTGCACGCGGCTGGTGGTGGCGCCGCCAATGAGCAGCGGCGTGCCGCGCTCGCGGAAGTAGTCGTCGCGCTGCATCTCGGCCGCGACGTACTGCATCTCTTCGAGGCTGGGCGTGATCAGGCCCGACAGGCCGATGATGTCCGCACCCTCTTCCTTCGCCTTGGCGAGGATGTCCTGGCACGGGACCATCACGCCCATGTTCACGACCTCGAAGTTGTTGCACTGGAGCACGACGCTGACGATGTTCTTGCCGATGTCGTGCACGTCGCCCTTGACGGTGGCGATGACGATGCGGCCCTTGGCGCGCGCCTCGCCGCCGGCGTCGATCAGCGCCTGCTTCTCCGCCTCGATGTAGGGCAGCAGGTGCGCCACCGCCTGCTTCATCACGCGGGCGGACTTCACCACCTGCGGCAGGAACATCTTGCCTTGCCCGAACAGGTCGCCCACCACGTTCATGCCGGCCATCAGCGGGCCTTCGATCACGTGCAGCGGCCGCCCGCCGTCGGCACGGATGAGCTGCCACGCCTCCTCGGTGTCGGCGTCGATGAACTCGTTGATGCCCTGCACCAGCGCGTGCGCCAGGCGCTCGTTGACCGGCAGCGCGCGCCAGGCCAGGCGGGCGCTGTCGTCCTTGGCCTGGCCGCGCACCTGGTCGGCGATGGCCAGCAGCCGCTCGGTGGCGTCCGGGCGGCGATTGAGCACCACGTCCTCCACGCGCTCGCGCAGCGCCGGGTCGAGCTGGTCGTACACGCCGACCATGCCGGCGTTGACGATGCCCATGTCCATGCCGGCCTGGATGGCGTGGTACAGGAACACGGTGTGGATCGCCTCGCGCACCGGCTCGTTGCCGCGGAAGCTGAAGGAGACGTTGGAGACGCCGCCCGAGACCTTGGCGCCGGGCAGGTGCTGCTTGATCCAGCGCGTGGCCTCGATGAAGTCCACGGCGTAGTTGTCGTGCTCCTCGATGCCGGTGGCGATGGCGAAGATGTTGGGGTCGAAGATGATGTCCTCGGCCGGGAAGCCGACTTCCTCGACCAGGATGCGGTAGGCCCGCGCGCAGATCTCGGTCTTGCGCTTGAACGTGTCGGCCTGGCCCTGCTCGTCGAAGGCCATCACCACGGTGGCCGCGCCGTAGCGCCTGATCAGCTTGGCCTGGCGCTTGAACTCGGCCTCGCCCTCTTTCAGCGAGATCGAGTTGACGATGCCCTTGCCCTGGATGCACTTGAGGCCCGCCTCGATCACGGCCCACTTGGAGCTGTCGATCATGATCGGCACGCGCGCGATCTCGGGATCGGAGGCGATGAGGTTGAGGAAGCGCACCATGGCGGCCTGGCTGTCCAGCATGGCCTCGTCCATGTTGACGTCGATGACCTGCGCCCCGTTCTCCACCTGCTGGCGCGCCACGGCCAGCGCCTGCTCGAACTGCCCGGCCAGGATCATGCGGGCGAAGGCCTTGGAGCCGGTGACGTTGGTGCGCTCGCCGATGTTGACGAACAGGTGCCCCTCGCCGAGGGTCACGGGCTCCAGGCCCGACAGCCGCATCGGCGGCACGGAAGTGATGGCGTCGTTCATGAAGGACTCTGTGCTCAGGCCGCGACCAGGGAAGTGAACAGCGGGTCGGCCTTGCCGCGCGGGCGGTAGGCGCTGACCTTGCGCGCGATGGCGGCGATGTGGTCCGGCGTGGTGCCGCAGCAGCCGCCAACGATGTTGAGGAAGCCGCTCTTGGCGAAGTCCTCCATCAGCTTGGCCGTGACCTCCGGCGTCTCGTCGAAGCCGGTGTCGCTCATCGGGTTGGGCAACCCGGCGTTGGGATAGCAGCTGATGGCGGTGTCGGCCGCGAGCTTGGACAGCTCCTCGATGTAGGGCCGCATCAGCGCCGCGCCCAGCGCGCAGTTCAGGCCGATGGCGATGGGTTTCGCGTGCCGCACCGAGTGCCAGAACGCGCCCACGGTCTGGCCGGAGAGGATGCGCCCGGAGGCGTCGGTGACGGTGCCGGAGATGATCACCGGCAGCCGCTCGCCCGTGTCCTCCATCAGCTCGTCCAGCGCGAACAGCGCCGCCTTGGCATTGAGCGTGTCGAAGATGGTCTCCACCAGGAACAGGTCGGCGCCGCCTTCGAGCAGCCCCTCGGCCTGCTCGCGGTACGCGGCGCGCAGCTCGTCGAAGCTGACGTTGCGCGCGCCGGGGTCGTTCACGTCCGGGCTGATGCTGGCCGTGCGCGGCGTGGGGCCGATGGCGCCGGCCACGAAGCGCGGCTTGTCGGGCGTGGAGAACTTGTCGCAGGCCTCGCGGGCGATGCGCGCGGCGGCGACGTTCATCTCGCGCGCCAGCGGGGCCAGGCCGTAGTCCTCCTGGGCGATGGAGGTGGCGCCGAAGGTGTTGGTCTCGATGATGTCCGCGCCCGCGGCCAGGTACTGCTCGTGGATGCTGCGGATCACGTCAGGGCGCGTGAACTGCAGCAGCTCGTTGTTGCCCTTGAGGTCGGTCGGATGGTCCTTGAAGCGCTCGCCCCGGTAGTCGGCCTCGGTGAGCTTGAAGCGCTGGATCATGGTCCCCATGGCGCCGTCGATGATGACGATGCGCTGCGGCAGCAGCGCCGCCAGCGCGGCGCCCCGGGTGTATTGCGGTGCGTTCATCGCGGCATTGTAGAAAGCCGCCCCTTTCCGGCGCCGCCGCACGGCCAGCGCCGGGCCGCCCGCCTCAGCTGCGGAAGCCGATGCCGCGGCGCTGCCGCGCCTCGGGTTTCACGCGGTGCTCGCTCTCCAGCTGGCTCAGGAACTCGTCGGGCTCGAAGGCCTCGCCCAGCAGCTCCACCTGGCGCCGCACGGCGGCGAAGTCGCCCGGCGTGAGCAGGTCCAGCTGTGCCAGGCGCTGGCGCTGCTCGTCGCTCAGGCGCTGCGCGTCGCCGTCCAGCGCCTCGTTCACGAACATGCGCAGGCGCTGCTCGGGCTTGAGCGGGTGAAAGCGGATCTTGAAGGTGAAGCGCCGCAGCGCCGCTTCGTCCAGGTCGTCGAACAGGTTGGTGGTGCAGACGAAGATGCCGGCGAAGCGCTCCATGCCCTGCAGCATCTCGTTGACCTCGCTGACCTCGTAGTGGCGCTCGGCCATGCGGCGGCTGCGCAGGAAGCTGTCGGCTTCGTCCAGCAGCAGGACGGCGCCCTCGGACTGCGCCTCCTCGAACATGCGCGCCATGTTGGCCTCGGTCTCGCCCACGAACTTGCTCATCAGGTCGCTGGCCTGGCGGATCATCAGCGGGCGCCCCAGCTGCTGCGCCAGGTGCTCGGCCAGCGCGGTCTTGCCGCTGCCGGGCACGCCATGCAGGCACAACGTGCCGTGGCCCTTGCGGCGCAGCGCCTCCACGATGCGCGGCAGCTCGAAGCGGCACTCGACGTTGAGCAGGTCCAGCGCGTAGCGCGTCACCGGCACGCGCGCGCCGGCGCCCGCGCTCTGGCCCAGCGCGCGGTCGGCGTTGAGCAGCTGGCGCTCGATCAGCGCCTCGATGCTGCTTTCGTCGTGCGCGGCCAGCCGCGCGAAGCGCACCGCGGTGCGGATCTGCGCCGGCGTCAGGCTGCGCCGCTCGGCCAGCCGCGCCACGAAGCCCGGGCTGACCGTGGCGCCTTCCAGCGCCCGCGCCACCAGCCCTTCGCGCGCGCCCGGCGGCGGCGACTTCAGCTCCAGGTGATATTGGAAACGGCGGCGGAAGGCGGGGTCGATCTGCTCGATGCGGTTGGTGACCCATAGCACCGGCACGGGGTTGGTTTCCAGGATCTGGTTGACCCAGGCCTTGCCGCTGACGCTGCCCGACAGCGGCGCGTCGCCGCTGTCCAGCCGCGCCATGAGCTGCGCGGTGTCGGTGGAGATGGGCGGAAAGACGTCCTCCACCTCATCGAACAGCAGCGCCACATGGCCGCTGCCCTTGAGGAAGACCTGGCTGATCTGCAGCGAGCGGTAGCGGTCGCGCCCGGACAGCGAGTTGCCGTCGCGGTCGGCGTACTCCACCTCATAGAGCTCCAGCCCCGCGGCCTGCGCCACCACCTTGGCCAGCTCGGTCTTGCCCGTGCCGGGCGGGCCGTACAGCAGCACGTTGACGCCGGGCTCGCGCTGCGCCACCGCGTTCCTCAGCAGCGCCGTGAGCATGCGCACGTCGTCGCCGACGAAGGCGAAATCCGTGGCCGTGAGCTCGGTGTGCCGCGCCGGGCGGGTGAACACCGCCATCAGCTCGCTGGGCTCGCGGTACTCGCGCATGAGCACCGGCGGCAGCTGCTCGCTGACCTTCATCAGGTCGGCCAGGTCGGTGATGTTGTGCTCGGAGATGAGGTTTTCCACCATGCCGATACGCTCCAGGCGCGAGCCCGCGCGCAGCGCCTCGGCCACCTCCTGCTCGTTGACGCCGGCCACCGCGGCGATGGCGGCATGCGCCTCCTGGGCGCTGGAGACCTTGAACTCCACCAGCAGCCCGCGCAGGTCGCGCTGGTAGCGCGCCAGCGTGCCGTACAGCAGCAGCGCGCGCTCCGCGGGATTGAGCTGCAGCAGCGCGGCCAGGGCGTCGATGTTCTGCTGCACCCGCGTCTGCTGCTTCTTGAGGCTCTTTTCCAGCCACTCGGCCGTGGCGCCGATCACGGCCAGCAGGTCCTTGGGCGCGTCCTTGATGTACTCGTCGATGTAGAAGAAAAGCGTGCCTTCTTCATACGGCCCGCGCCAGCTGCCGTGGCGCTGCAGGAAGGCGACGTCGGACAAGGTTTCGTGGCCGCGCCAGAGCTCGTTGTCGCGGCAGCGCCGCGCCAGGAACTGACGCAGCCGCCCCAGCGCTGGCGCCGGCCACACCAGATGGCGTCCCACCAGGGACAGCAGGCTGCTCCAGTCGCGCCGCAGGTTGAAGCGGCCGGCCTGCTTCATGGTCAGGGCCAGCACGAACTGGGAGCACATCAGATCGAGCACCGGAGCCTCGGTCAGCCCCGGCGAGGGCAGCAGGCGCGCATCGGCTCGACTTCTCACCGCAACTCCTCGCGCTTGTCAAAGTGCGCGCGATCTTGTCGCAGCCCCTGACCAGGGGCAAGCCCTGGGGGCTTGCAAGGTTGCAACCGCGGCGCCAAGCGGGCTCAAAAAGCACCGGGCCCGCACGCGGCGGGCCCGGCAGGGGTGTCGGACGCGGCAGCGCCCGGCGCTCAGTGCAGCGTCACCGGCTGCTGCGCCAGCTGGGTGTAGCCGGCGATGAACTCGTCGAGCGCCTCCTCGGTGGGCTCGGTTTCGACCAGCCGGTCCACGCCTTCGCGGAAACACTGCGCCAGGGTCCCTTCCAGGAAGATTTCCTTGCGCGCGAACTTGTCGACGATCTCGTAGCCGCCGCGGCGCTCCTCGCCGGCCACCGCGCGCTCGTCTTGCGCGGCGGGCAGGTCGAACTGCAGCACCGCGAAACTGTCCGAGTTGTAGAGCATCAGCATCTCAAATCCTCCTGAAACGCAATTGGGAGGAGTCAGGCAAGTTTCAAGCCCGTCAGGGCAGTTTTTCTTCGGACTCCAGCATCAACTCCAACGCGTCACCCCCACCGGCGGACGACAGCCGCGCGCGCACGGGCAGGTAATGCCGGGCCGGGTCCAGCCAGAACTCCACCCGCGTGTCGTACTTCTTGCGGGGCTCGCGCGAGATTTTCAAGGCCTGCACCTCGCCGTCCGGGCCGGCCACGCGCGCCTCGCCCTCGACGTGGAAGCTCCAGGCGTCGGCGTCCGCACGCGAGCCGCTGACAAAGACCTGGATGCGCGCGCCCGCCACGCCGAAGCGCTGCGGATCGGCCGCGACGATGGCCGGGATCTGCAGCAGCACGGTGAGCCGGTCCTGCGTGCCCGCGGGCAGCGGGAACTCGGTGGTCGGGCCGGAATAGGTGATCTTGCCGGCCTCGCGTTGGAAGTTGGCGGCCTGCGGATCGCGCCCGCGCCGGCGCACCACGTAGCGCTCGGGCGCGATGCCCGCGGCGTCGATGGCACCGCCGCTGCGCCAGTCCAGCACGTTGATGCCCGCCACCTCGCCGCTGAGCGAGGCCTCGTAGCGCCCCGCGCCGGGTTGCCAGCGCAGCTCGCCCGTGCCCCACAGCAAGCCGCGCTCCAGCCGGTAGCGCCGCAGCAGCGGCGGGGGCAGCGCCGTGGCATAGACCGGCGGCGCCGGCAGCGCGCCCGGCGCGTCCGAGGCCGCGGGCGTTGCAGCCACGGCGGAGGCCGCCGGCTCGGGCTCGGGCTCGGGCACGACCACGGCCGAGGCCGCTTCCGCCGGCACGACAGCCACCGGCGCTTCGGGCGCCTCCGCCGCTGAGGCCGCCGGCGCCCCGGTCAGCTCCTGCGCCTGGGACGCGGCGCTGTCGGCGGCCGACGCCGCCTCGGCCACGGCCGGCGGAGCCTCGGGCATGGGTGCGGGCTGAGCCGGCTTGGGCGCCGGACGCGGCGCGGCAGCCCGCGGCACCGGCGGCACCGGCGGCGGCGGCGGGGCGGGCGGGGCCGGCGGCGCCGCGCGCAGCTGCACCGACACGCTGGGCGCCGACTCGGGCTCCGGGAGATCGTCGTCGGGCTCGGCGCGGCGGCCCAGCAGCAGCCAGGCATGCAGCGCCGTCACGCCCGCCACCGTGAGCAGCAGGGCGAGCCGGCGGCGCCGGCCCCGACGGCGCGGCGCCGACAATGGCGGGTTCTGCAACGGTGACAAGGGCTATGAAACTGGCGACCTACAAGGACGGATCGCGTGACGGTCAACTGGTGGTGGTGTCGCGCGATCTCGCGCGCGCCCATTTTGCGACCGGCATCGCCACCCGCCTGCAGCAGGTGCTCGACGACTGGAACTTCATCACGCCGCAGCTGCAGCAGCTCTACGACGCGCTCAACCGCGGCCAGGTGCGCCACGCCTTCGACTTCGATCCGCGCCTGTGCGCCGCGCCACTGCCGCGCGCCTTCCAGGTGGCCTGGGCCACGGTGGCCGGCACGGCGCAGGAGCCCGATGCCCCCGCGCCGCTGCGCCTGGAGCTGGCCGCCGGCGACGCGCTGCTGGGCGCGCGCGACATCGCCGAGTTCGCCAGCGACGGCTGGGACATCGACGCCGAGGCCGGCCTGGCCGTGCTCACCGGCGACATCGGCGCCGGCACGCCCGCGGCGCAGGCGAGCGAAGGCGTGCGGCTGCTGACGCTGATGTGCCGCTGGCGGCTGCGCGCCCTGGACGGCGCGGACGCCGGCTTCAGCCCCGCGCCGGCCTTCGGCCCGGTGGCGGTGACGCCCGACGAGCTGCAGCAGGACTGGGACGGCGCCCGCGTGCGCGCTCAATTGCAATGGACCTGGAACCAGCGCCGGCTGGCGCGGCGCGACGCCGCCGAGGCGCTGCCCTGGCCCTTCGGCCAGCCCCTGGCGCGGCTGGCGCACACGCGCATGCTGCAGGCCGGCTGCATCGTGGGCTGCGCGGCGCAGGCCGACGCGCCCGACGAAGCCTTCAGCCTGCAGGCGCTGCGCGCGCTGGAGGCCGCCGGCGCCGGCACGCCGCGCACCGGCTTCCTGCGCCATGGCGACCGGCTGCGGCTGGAGCTGCTGGACGCGCGCGGCCAGGCGCCGCTGGGGGCCATCGAGCAGGCCGTGGCCATCGGGCGCGGCTGAGCCGCGGCGCGCCCGGGACCGCGCCCGGCTTGATGCCGGCCCGGCCTGGCACCATCTGTCCCGGTTCCCGCCTCCTGCCGGCGCCACGGCGCCTCCGCCATGTCCGACTTCCCCCGCTCGCTCAAATTCGCCACCGTCTGGCTGCTCATCGGCGGCGCGCTGTTCCTGGCCGTGCAGTGGTGGCAGGCCGAGGCCGCGCGCACGCGCTTCACGCAGCAGGACGGCGTGGTCGAGCTGCGCCGCGGCCCGGACGGCCACTACCACTGGCCCGGCAGCATCGGCGACCAGGCGGTGGACTTCCTGGTGGACACCGGCGCCACCAGCAGCGCGCTGCCGCTGGCGCTGGCCCGGGAGCTGGAGCTGCGCGAGGTCGGCCGGGTGCGCACCCAGACCGCGGGCGGCGAGGTCACGGGCATGCTGGTGCTGGCCGACGTGAGCCTGGACGGCGGCGTGCGCGTGCAGCGCCTGCGCATGGCCGCCCTGCCCGGCCTGGGCGACAAGCCGCTGCTGGGCATGGACGTACTGGGCCGGCTGCACTGGCAGCAGCGCCAGGGCGTGCTGCGCATCGAGCTGCAGGGGCAGTGAGCCGGCGGCCGGCTCGCGCCGGGGCCGCTGGCTCAGGCACCGAACTGTCAACTTCAGGGGAACAGTTTTCTCACCTTCCGGCCTCTGAGTGCGTCAGTCGTCATCCCAAGGGAAACAATCCGGCCGATTGTTGAGCCGCGGGGTGGCTGGTGCGCGGCGGCTGCGCCGGATACGGCACGCGCAGGATCGCCCGTGCCTCGTATGTCGGCGCAAGCGCCGTCGTCCCGGCGCGCCGCCACGGTTGCGCCGGCAACGCTGCGGCCTCGGCGCCTCACTTGCCGCAGGCACAATCGTCCGTCCCTGGAGACCCCCACATGGCCGACCAACCCGATTTCGCCAAGCTCGTTCCCGGATTCGACTTCCTGCAGAAGCTCATGGGCGGCGCCAACGCCGCCATGCCGGCCATGGGCCAGTGGGTGGCGCCCACGCTCAATCCCGAGGAGCTGGAAAAGCGCATCAGCGAGCTGCGCACGGTGCAGTTCTGGCTGGAGCAGAACGTGCGCATGCTTGCCGCCACCATCCAGGCGCTGGAGGTGCAGCGCATGACGCTGACCACGCTCAAGACCATGAACGTGCAGATGGGCGACCTGCGCGACGCGCTCAAGGTCCGCCTGCCCGACCCGCCCGCCCCGGCGCCAGCCGCCGCCCGGGCTCCGGCGCCGCCGGCCGCGGCCCCGGCACCGGCACCGGCCACACCGTCGGGCGAGGCGGCGGCCGAGCCGGCCAAGCGGCCCGCCGCCGCGGTGGACCCGATGCAGTGGTGGGGGGCGCTGACGCAGCAGTTCGGCCAGCTTGCCGCGCAGGCGTTGCAGGAGGGCGCCGCCGCCGCCGATGCCGCGCGCACCACGCTGGCCAACTCCATGGCCCAGGCCTCCGCCTCCACCACCGCCGCCGCCGCCGCCAAGAAGACCCCTGCCAAGCCGGGCGAGGAGCCGGCGGACAACCCCGCGGCCGGCGCCAAGACGGCCGCCCGCAAGCGCACCACGAAGTAATCGGGCCGGATTGACCCCGCGCCGCTCCTGGCGCCCGGTTTGCCCATGCCTGCGGCATGACCCGGCGCGGCTGCGGCAGCGCCGCATGACAGCCCCGGCTCCGCGTTCCACACTGCACCATGGACACTTTCCTGCACGCCCACGCCACGCACCCGGACTGGCGCTATGCGCTGGAGCTCGCCAACGCACAGTTGCGCGCGCAGCGAGCCGCGCAGCGGCGCACCAGCGCGCCCAACCTGGGCTTCGTCTACTTCACCGATCTCTACGCGCCGCAGGCCGAGGAGCTGCTGCAGACGCTGCGCCAGGACTGGCCGGGCGTGGCCTGGGTGGGCGGCACGGGCGTGGGCATCTGCGGCAACGGCGTGGAGTACATCGACGAGCCCGCACTGGTGCTGATGCTGGCGCGGCTGCCCGCGGGCAGCTTCCAGGTCTTCTCGGGCACGCGGCCGCTGTCGCTGGCTGCCCACACCGCGCTGGTGCATGCCGACCCGGCCACGCCGGAGCTGTCCGAGCTGGTGGCCGAGATGAGCGAGCGCACGGCCTCGGGCTACCTCTTCGGCGGCCTGGCCTCGGGGCGCTCGCAGGCGCTGCAGGTGGCCGACGGCGTGTTCCGCGGCGGGCTCTCGGGCGTGGCCTTCACCAGCGAGGTGGGGTTGCTGTCGCGCGTGACGCAAGGCTGCACGCCGGTGGGCCCGGTGCGGCGCGTGACGGCGGCGCAGGACAACCTGGTGCTGGAGCTCGACGGCGCGCCGGCGCTGGACGCGCTGCTGGCCGACACCGGCGTGAGCCTGTCGCAGCCCACCGTGGCGCTGCCGCGGCTGCGCGCCACGCTCGCGGGCGTGAGCGACGCGCGCGAGGACACCCTCTCGCGCGGCGGCCAGTTCGGCGAGAACACGCGCGTGCGCCACCTCATCGGGCTGGAGCCCTCGCGCCGCGGCGTGGCGCTGGCCGAGGCGGTGGAAGTGGGCCAGCAGGTGACCTTCTGCCACCGCGACGCCGTGGCCGCGCGGCGCGATCTGGTGCGCATCTGCGCCGAGATCCGCGAGGAGATCGAGGCCGGCATCGAGGCCCCGGCCGCGCCGCCTTCCGGGGGCGCGGAGCTGGTGGCGGCCTCGCGCATCGCCGGGGCCATCTACATCAGCTGCGCCGGGCGCGGCGGCGCGCATTTCGGCGCGCCCTCGGCCGAGCTGCAGATCGTGCAGCACGCGCTGGGCGACGTGCCCCTGGCGGGCTTCTTCGCCGGCGGCGAGATCGGCCACCACCACCTCTACGGCTACACCGGCGTGCTGACGGTGTTCACGGCATCGTGAGGCGGGTGCGTGTCCGGGCACTGCCTGAACCTATGACACTTGCCCGGCCACCGCGAAGCGCCCGGCACGCCGGCCTCCCCTCGCCCGCACCGCGGGAGAGGGGCAGAACACAAAGCCCGGCGCTCTGAGACGCATCCCGCCCATGCCCCCGCCGCGCATCCCGCCCATCCACTGCCTGCTGAGCTTCGAGGCGCTGGCGCGGCTGCGCAGCGTGACGCTGGCGGCCGAGGAGCTCAGCGTCACGCCCAGCGCCGTGAGCCACCGCATGCGCCAGCTCGAATCGCAGCTGGGCGTGCGGCTGTTCGCGCGCGGGGATTTCGCGCTCACCGCCGACGGCGCGGCCTACCTCGCGCATGTGCGCCAGGGCCTGCAGGCGCTGCAGCAGCTCCCGGGCAGCGCCACGCGCACCGGCGCGCCCACGCGGCTGCGCCTGGCCGTCACGCCCACCTTCTCGCGCGAGATCCTGCTGCCCAAGCTGGCCCTGTTCCGCCACGCCTACCCCGAGGTGGAGCTGATCATGCAGGTGGCCATCCCGCTGTCGAACGTGAAGGCCGAGGAGGCCGACCTGGAGGTCCGCTACGGCACCGGCCCCTATGCCGACGTGGAGCAGGTGTGCGTGCTGCGCGACGAGGTCTGCCCGGTGTGCAGCCCCGACTACTTCAACGAGGCCGGCCCCTTCAACGGCTTCGACACGGCCGAGGTGGTGTCGCGCGCGCGGCTCATCCGCAGCCCGCTGGAGCCCTGGGGCACGTGGTTTCGCGCCTGCGGCATCAACCTGGCCGAGCCGCGCAGCGGCGGCACGCAGTTCAACGACGTGGGGCTGCTGCTGGACGCCGCGGCGGCGGGCTTCGGCGTGGCGCTGGCGCGGCTGCGCCTGGCGCAGAGCTGGCTCGACACCGGACGCCTGCTGCGGCTGTCGGCACGCGTTGTGCCCTCGCCGCAGCACCACTTCCTGTGCTGGAAGCCCGGCACGCTGGAGCGCTGGGAGTGCGCCGCGTTCGTCGAGTGGCTGAAATCGACGCTGGCCCGACAAAGCTGACGCGTGGCTGACTGGTCTTGAAAATCGCTCATGCCGGGTATGAAGAATCTTCATTCCCCCGGCGAGCTTGCTCTTTACAGTCGCGCCCCCAGTGGGTGACGTGCTTGGCGCCATCCACGCAGCTTTTCCAAGAACTCCGGGAGACAAGCCATGGTCTGGCAACAGGTCTACGACCCCTTCGGCAACATGTTCATCTCCACCTTGCTGGGCGCGATCCCGGTGGTGGTGATGCTCGTGTGCCTGGGATTCCTGCACATCAAGGCGCACATCGCCGCGGGCCTGGGCCTGCTGGCGGCCTTCCTCATCGCGGTCTTCGCCTACGGCATGCCCGCGTCGATGGCGGGCAACGCGGCCTTCCTGGGCGGCCTCACCGGCCTGCTGCCCATCGGCTGGATCGTGCTCAACATCATCTTCCTGCACCAGCTCACCGAGCAGAACGGCAGCTTCAAGATCCTGCAGGACTCGATTGCCGGCATCACGCAGGACCGCCGGCTGCAGCTGCTGCTCATCGCCTTCGCCTTCGGCGCCTTCTTCGAGGG
The DNA here is from genome assembly GCF_012927045.1 of Azohydromonas caseinilytica. GTDB lineage: Bacteria > Pseudomonadota > Gammaproteobacteria > Burkholderiales > Burkholderiaceae_C > Azohydromonas > Azohydromonas caseinilytica. Next base: position 487,153 of record NZ_JABBFW010000001.1, read on the forward strand.
CGCGGCGGGCTTCGGCACGCCGGTGGCGGTGACGGCGGCGATCCTCATCGGCCTGGGCTTCTCGCCGCTGGCGGCCTCGGGCCTGTCGCTGATCGCCAACACGGCCCCGGTGGCCTACGGCGCGCTGGGCACGCCGGTGATCACGCTGGCCCAGGTGCACGGCTACGACCTGCAGGAGGTCTCGGCCATGATCGGCCGCCAGCTGCCCTTCTTCTCGCTGCTGGTGCCCTTCTGGCTGATCTGGGCCTTCGCCGGGCGCAAGGCCATGCTGGAAATCTGGCCCGCGATCCTGGTGACGGGTGCCAGCTTCGCCATCGCGCAGTTCCTGGTCTCCAACTACATCGGCCCGGAGCTGGTGGACGTGATCGCGGCCATCGTGTCGATGGTGGCGCTGGTGTCCTTCCTGCGCGTGTGGAAGCCCAAGAAGATCTGGACCTCCGTCTCGCTCAAGGGACACGAGAGCGACAGCGGCGAGGCCAAGCCCGTCACGGCGCCGACCCAGCACCCCACGGCCGACGTGATCCGCGCCTGGCTGCCCTGGGCGATCCTGACGCTGTTCGTGTTCATCTGGGGCCTGCCCGAGGTCAAGAAGTTCTGGAACGGCATCTACGCGCCGCGCTTCCCGATCGAAGGCCTGCACAACCTGGTGGAGAAGGTGCCGCCGGTGGTGCCCACGCCGCACAAGGAAGCCGCCATCTACACCTTCGGCCTGCTGTCGGCCACCGGCACGGGCATCCTGCTGTCGGCCATCGTCGGCGGCCTGGCCATGGGCTACGGCCCGGTGGGCCTGGTGAAGACCTTCTTCCGCACGCTGTGGCTGGTGCGCTACTCGCTGCTGACCATCGTGCTGATGCTGGCGCTGGGCACGCTCACGCGCTTCTCGGGCACCGACACCACGCTGGGCCTGGCCTTCGCCAACACCGGCTGGATGTACCCCTTCTTCGGCACGCTCATGGGCTGGCTGGGCGTGGCGCTCACGGGCTCGGACACGGCCTCCAACGTGCTCTTCGGCGGCATGCAGAAGGTCGCGGCCGAGCAGCTGGGCCTGTCGGCCAACCTCATGGGCGCAGCCAACAGCTCCGGTGGCGTCATGGGCAAGATGATCGACGCACAATCCATCGTCGTCGCCTCCACCGCCACGCGCTGGTTCAACCACGAGGGCGACATCCTGCGCTACGTCTTCTTCCACTCGGTGGCCCTGGCCTGCCTGGTGGGCATCTTCGTGACGATGCAGGCCTACGTCTGGCCCTTCACGCTGATGGTGGTCCACTGATCGCCTGACGCCATCGACCGGCCCTGCGGGGCCGGTTTTGCTTTCAAGCCCGCGTTTTCATTCCCTCATTCCCACTTCCAGGAGGCCGTCCATGAACGCTTCCCAAGACACGCCCTCCGCCGCCGAGCGCGGCCAGCGCCGCGAGCAGGTGCTGGCGGCGCTGCGCGCGGCGCTGCCCGAGCACGCGCTGCTGTGGCGCGACGAGGAAACCAACCCCTACGAGTGCGACGGCCTCACCGCCTATCGCCAGTCGCCGCTGCTGGTGGCGCTGCCCGAGAACGAGGCGCAGGTCGCGGCGGTGCTGCGCATCTGCCACCAGCTCAATGTGCCGGTGGTGGCGCGCGGCGCCGGCACGGGCCTCTCCGGCGGCGCCATGCCGCACGCGCTGGGCGTGACCCTGTCGCTGGCCAAGTTCAACCAGATCCTCAAGGTCGATCCGGTGAGCCGCACGGCGGTGGTGCAGTGCGGCGTGCGCAACCTCGCCATCAGCGAGGCCGCCGCGCCGCACGGCCTGTACTACGCGCCCGACCCCAGCAGCCAGATCGCCTGCACCATCGGCGGCAACGTCGCCGAGAACTCCGGCGGCGTGCACTGCCTGAAGTACGGCCTGACCGTGCACAACGTGCTCAAGGTGCGCGGCTTCACGGTGGAGGGCGAGCCGGTGGAGTTCGGCTCCGACGCGCTGGACGTGCCGGGGCTGGACCTGCTCACGGTGATCGTGGGCAGCGAGGGCATGCTGGCCGTCACCACCGAGGTCACGGTCAAGCTGGTCCCGAAGCCCCAGCTGGCGCGCTGCATCATGGCCAGCTTCGACGACGTGCGAAAGGCCGGCGACGCAGTCGCCAACATCATCGCCGCGGGCATCATTCCTGCCGGGCTGGAGATGATGGACAAGCCCATGACGGCGGCCGTCGAGGACTTCGTCCACGCCGGCTACGACCTCCATGCCGAGGCCATCCTGCTGTGCGAGAGCGACGGCACGCCCGAGGAGGTCGAGGAGGAGATCGGCCGCATGGTGCAGGTGCTGGAGACCAGCGGCGCCATCGCCATCGAGGTCAGCCGCGACGAGGCGCAGCGCCTGAAATTCTGGAGCGGGCGCAAGAACGCCTTCCCGGCCTCGGGGCGCATCAGCCCCGACTACATGTGCATGGACTCGACCATCCCGCGCAAGCGCCTGGCCGACATCCTGCTGGCGATCCAGGACATGGAGAAGAAGTACGGCCTGCGCTGCGCCAACGTCTTTCACGCCGGCGACGGCAACCTGCACCCGCTGATCCTGTTCGATGCCAACGACCCCGACCAGCTGCACCGCTGCGAGCTGTTCGGCGCCGACATCCTGGAGACCAGCGTCGCCATGGGCGGCACGGTCACGGGCGAGCATGGCGTGGGCATCGAGAAGCTCAACTCGATGTGCGTGCAGTTCAGCCCCGGCGAGCGCGAGCAGATGCTGGCGCTCAAGTCCGCCTTCGACCCGGCCGGCACGCTTAATCCCGGCAAGGTCGTGCCCAGCAAGCACCGCTGTGCCGAGTACGGAAAGATGCATGTGAAGAAGGGGCTGCTGCCCTTCCCCGAGCTGGAGCGCTTCTGAGATGAACGCCATGAATGACACGCCCGGGGCGACGGACCCCGTGCTGGCCCGCCTGATCGACCAGGTGCAGACCGCGCGCGCCGCCAAGGGCACGCTGGAGATCCGCGGCCACGGCAGCAAGCGCTTCTACGGCGAGGCGCCGCGCGGCGAGCTGCTGGACACCCGGCCGCTCGCGGGCATCAGCAGCTACGAGCCCACCGAGCTGGTGGTGACGGTGCGCGCCGGCACGCCGCTGGAGGAGCTCGAAGCCGCGCTGGCCGAGCAGAACCAGTACCTGCCCTTCGAGCCGCCGCGCCTGCCCGGCGAGGGCGGCCGCGGCACGGTGGGCGGCATGGTCGCCGCCGGCCTGGCCGGCCCGGCGCGCGCCAGCGTCGGCACCGTGCGCGACTTCGTGCTCGGCGCCACGCTGCTCAACGGCCAGGCCGAGGTGCTGAGCTTCGGCGGCCAGGTGATGAAGAACGTGGCCGGCTACGACGTGGCGCGCGTGCTGGCGGGCTCGCTGGGCATCCTGGGCGTCATCTGCGAGGTCTCGCTCAAGGTGCTGCCCGTGCCCGTGGCCACGCGCACGCTGCGCTTCGACCTGGACCAGGAGCAGGCGCTGCGGCACCTGAACCTCTGGGGCGGCCAGCCGCTGCCGGTCAATGCCAGCGCCTGGTGGAACGGCACGCTGGTCGTGCGCCTGTCGGGTGCGCGCGCGGCGGTGGACGCCGCCGGCGCCAAGCTCGGCGGCGAGGTGCTGCCCGAGGACCAGGCCACCGCGTTCTGGACGGGGCTGCGCGACCAGCGCGACGACTTCTTCCAGCTCGCCTTCACGGCCGTGACGCAGGGCACCCGCTCGCTGTGGCGGCTGTCGGTGCCGCAGACCGCGGCGCCGCTGGCGGAGCTCGGCGGCGGCCAGCTGGTCGAGTGGGGCGGCGCGCAGCGCTGGCTGCTGAGCGAGCTGCCCGCCGCGCAGGTGCGCCAGGCCGCGCAGCGCGCCGGCGGCCATGCCGTGCTGTATGCCGGCCTGGACAAGTCGGCCGGTGTCTTCGCCCCGCTGTCGCCGGCGCTCTCGCGCATCCATCGCCAGATGAAGGCGGCTTTCGATCCCGACCGGGTGTTCAACCCCGGCCGGCTCTATCCGGACCTTTGATTTCCCAGTCCTGATGCAAACCAATCTCGCTCCCGAATTCCGCGACACGCCGGAGGGCCAGGAGGCCGAGGCCATCCTGCGCAAGTGCGTGCACTGCGGCTTCTGCACCGCGACCTGCCCGACTTATCAAATCCTGGGCGACGAGCTCGACGGCCCGCGCGGGCGCATCTACCTGATGAAGCAGGTGCTCGAAGGCAAGGAGCCCACGCGCGCCACCCAGCTGCACCTGGACCGCTGCCTGACCTGCCGCAACTGCGAGAGCACCTGCCCCTCGGGCGTGAACTACGGCGCGCTGGCCGACATCGGCCGCAACATCGTCGAGAAGAAGGTGCAGCGCAGCGCCGCGGACCGCGCCAAGCGCTGGGCGCTCAAGGAGGGCCTGACCTCGCCGCTGTTCGCGCCCGCGCTCAAGCTCGGCCAGGCGCTGCGCCCGCTGGTGCCCGGCGTGCTCAAGGACAAGCTGCCCGCCAAGACGCCTGCCCGCGCGCACCAGTGGCCGAACCGCCAGCACGCGCGCAAGGTGCTGATGCTCGCCGGCTGCGTGCAGCCGGCGATGGCGCCCAACATCAACGCCGCCACGGCGCGGGTGCTGGACGCCGCGGGCATCCAGGTGCTGGTGGCCGAAAAGGCCGGCTGCTGCGGCGCGATCCGCTCGCACCTGTCGGACGTGGAGGGCGGCCTCAACGACATGCGCCGCAACGTCGATGCCTGGACCCCGCTGCTGGATCAGGTCGAGGCCATCGTCATGAACGCCTCGGGCTGCGGCGTGATGGTCAAGGACTACGGCAAGGCGCTCAAGCACGACCCGGCCTATGCCGAGCGCGCCGCGCGCATCTCGGCGCTGACCAAGGACCTGTCCGAGCTGCTGCCCGACCTGGTGCCGCTGCTGGCGCCGAAGCTGGCCGCCAACGGCCAGAGCCCGCACCGCCTGACCTTCCACCCGCCCTGCACGCTGCAGCACGGGCAGCAGCTGCGCGGCGGGGTGGAGTCGGGGCTGCGCGCGCTGGGCTTCGAGGTCAGCCTGGCCGCGGGCGAGGCGCACCTGTGCTGCGGCTCGGCCGGCACCTACTCGGTGCTGCAGCCCGAGCTGTCGCACCAGCTGCGCGACCGCAAGCTGGGCCAGCTCCTGCCCACCAACCCCGAGGCCATCGTCTCGGCCAACGTGGGCTGCATCCAGCACCTGCAAAGCGGCACCGACGTGCCGGTGCGGCACTGGGTGGAAGTGGTGGACGAGGCGCTGGCGGCGGGGTGAGACCGGCCGCTGGTGCGGGCCGGGAGGCCCGCACGCCTCGTGGGCGTCAGCTCCTGGCGCCCACCACCACGTCGCGGCTGTCGAAGTAGCCCTGGAAGTCCGCGATGCGGCCGTCCTCGCCCAGCCGCAGCAGCGTGACGCCGTCGTATTCGACGGGCTTGCCGCTGGAGTCGGTACCGCGCGAGCGCCAGAACAGGCCGGCGGCATGGTCGTTGGCCGTCACTTCCGAGAACTCGGAGTGGATGTCGCCGAAGGAGCCGCGGTACTGGCGCCAGAAATTGGCGATGTCGTTACGGCCGCGGCGCTCCTGATGCTCGCGCTGGAGGATCGGATTGCGCAGGCAGGCATCGTCGGCAAACAGGCCGAGCAGGCCGTCCAGGGCCGCGTCGCCCTGGTCTTCGAGCTGGTGCAGGGCCTGGATGAAGCGCTGGGCGAGGTCCTGGGATTGCTGGGAGGTGGGCATGGCGGCTCCTTGGGACAAGAGGGTCGCCGGGGGCGGCAAGGGGGGTGCCGTCAGCCCGATGAACAGGCATTGACCCGGTTTGGCCCTGCGCCGGATGCGGCCTCGACCGGCACCATGCCGGGACAGCTCAAGCCGCCACCCGCTCCGGCCGCACCCGCAGCGCCCACATCACCCCCGCCACCAGCAGCGCGATGCCGGCCAGCGTGGTGGGCGGGGGCGGCGCGCCGCGCAGCAGGAAGGCGTAGCTCAGCGCCGCCAGCGTCTCGAACACGATCAACTGGCCCGCGATGGCCGTGGGCAGGCGCTGGCTGGCCTCGTTCCAGCACAGCGTGCCCAGCCAGGAGGCGAAGAGGCCGATCGTGAACATCAGCGCCACGAAGCGCAGCGGCTGCGGGCCGAAGGGCATGGCGAAGTCGCTGCCGCTCGCGCCGGACCACAGCCAGAAGCCCGCGTAGCCCAGCAGCGCCGGCACCAGCGTGGCCACGCCCTGCGCCGTGGCCCAGCTGCGCGGGCTGCGGTCCGGGTGCGCGCGCAGCCAGTCGGCATTGCGGATCGGGTACCAGGTCCAGCACGCCACCGCGAACACCGCCAGCAGCGCGCCCAGCGCGTAGCGGCCCGGGTCGGCCTCCGGGTCGGCGCGCAGCTGCGCCAGCTCGGCCTGGTTCACCAGCGCAATGCCGCAGCCGATCAGCGCCAGCGAGGGCGCCAGCCGCGCCCAGGGCAGCCGGCCGTCGCGCCAGGCATTGCGACGGTTGGAAATGACGGCGATCACCACCGGCAGCGTGCCGATGATCATGGTCGGCAGCGGCCCGCCCGCGCGCTGGATCGCGCCGGCCAGGCACAGGTAATAGAGCAGGTTGCCCACCAGGGCGAGCTTCAAGGCCTCGGTCCAGTCGGCGCGCGTGAGCTCACGCAGCCGCGCGCGGTCCAGCCAGGCCAGGGGCAGCGCGATCAGGCCGAAGGCCAGGTAGCGCCCGAAGGACTGCAGCGCCGCCGGGTACTCCGGCAGCAGCAGCGGCGACACGAACACCAGGCCCCACATCAGTCCGGCGGCCATGGCGAAGAAGGTTCCCATCCACATCGGCCGGATTGTCGGTGGCCGCCGCGGGGCGGCCGGGCGCGCGGGCCGCGCCGGGGGCTCAGAGCTTGGGAATGTGCAGCGTCTTGCTGATCATCAGCGAGCCCGAGAGCACGAACAGCAGCACCAGCGGGTGCAGCGTCCAGGGGCCGAGGTCGAAGGCGCCCAGCCACAGGTCGTCGCCCAGGCGCTCCTGCCAGCCGGCCACGGCCAGGATCGCGGTGAGCAGCACGCTGGTGGGAATGGGCGTGCCCTCGAAGTACTTCACCTTGTCGCCGCCCTCGGACAGGCTCTCGGCCGTGACGTTGAAGCGCGCCAGGCGGCTGACGCCGCAGCACACGAAGTAGATCAGCGCCGCCACGTCCCAGCCGCCGTTCATGCCCGCGGCGTAGGCCAGCACCGCCGGCGCCACGCCGAAGGACACCACGTCGGCCAGCGAGTCCAGCTCGCGCCCCAGCGCCGAGGCCTGCCGGCGCCAGCGCGCGACGCGGCCGTCGAGCACGTCGAAGGCCAGCGCCAGCGGCGCCATCGCCGCCGCGAGCAGGAACTGCCCGATGTCCTGGTCGCCCATGAAGGCCATGGCCAGCAGCACGCCGGCCATGCCGCAAGCGGCGTTGCCCAGGGTGAAGAAGTCCGCCAGCGCAAAGCCGCGGATCATCGAAAAGTGGCGCGTCGTCGTCATGGTGGTGGAGCCTTTCCTCATGGGTCGCTTCAGGGCATGTCGCTTGCCTGCCTTGGCGTCAGGAGACTGCCATGAGAGCGAGCACTGCACGTACCGAGCCGGCCCGGGGGGCCATGGGTTCCACGCTGATGACGGCGCTGGCGGCTGGCTTGGCCGCCGGCGTGCTGGCCGGCTGCGCCGCCACGCCCGACGCGACCTGGTCCGATCCTCAGCTCGGCGCCAAGCCGCTGCAGGGCGCGCGCGTGCTGGTGGTGTGCGAGGCCAACGAGACCACGCTGCAGCAGGTGTGCCTGGACCGCATGGCCGAGGAGGCCACGGCGCGCGGGCTCACGCCGGTGCGCTCCGCCCCTTCGGGCTCCGGCGTGGGCCGCGGCGCCCAGGCCTACGTGGGCGCGGCGCGCGCGGCCGGCGCCTCGGCGCTGCTGCTGACCTCGGTCACGCCCGACGCCACGCAGGTGGTGCGGCCGGCGCCGTTTTCCATCGGCATCGGCGGCTTCGGCGGGGGCAGCCGCGTGGGCGTGGGCGCGGGCGTGTCGCTGCCCATCGGCGGCGGCGGTGTGAGCAGCAACCCCGGCTTCGCCGCCAACAGCAGCTTCACCGAGGTGGGCAGTGGCCGGCTGCTGTGGTCGGCCCGCGCCAGCAGCTCCAACAGCGACTTCAACAGCGGCATGGGCGACATGGCGCGCACGCTGCTGGGGGCGGCGGAGAAGGCGGGGGTGTTTTGAGGGGCCACTGACGCGGTGGCGAGGGAGCCGCACTGCAGCATCCGCACCTCGCCGCCAACCACCTCCTAGCACGCCACCGAGCTCACCTCCACCCTCCCCCACTCCCGCGCACACCACGCTGCCACGCGCGAGCGCGCCGCGGCGTCCATATGCAGGCCCAGCTTGGTGCGGCGCCACAGCACGTCCTCGGCCGTGGCGGCCCACTCGTGGCGGTGCAGGTAGCGCAGCTCGGCCTCGAACAGCCCCGGTGCCACCTCGGCGCCGAGCTGCGGCAGTGCCGGGCCGGGCCGCAGCAGCAGCTCGATGCGCGCGCCGTACAGCCGGGCCCAGCGCCGGCGCAGTGAGGCGGGCAGGTCGGGCCAGCGCCCGCCCAGCGCCAGCTCGAACTGCCGCAGCGCCTGCGCCGGCTCACCCCGTGCCGCCGCGCCGATGAAGGCCGAGAAGTCGCCCCCCGGCAGCCAGGCGCCGGCCGTCCACGGGCCGCCCGAGGCGCCCAGCCGCGGCGCCAGCAGCTCCGCCGCCTCCTGCGCCAGCACGCGGAAGGTGGTGATCTTGCCGCCCCAGACGTTGAGCAGCGGCGCGCCTGCGGGCGGCGCCTCCAGCTCCAGCCGGTAGTCGCGCGTCAGCGCCGTGGCCTCGCGCGCGCCGTCGTCCAGCAGCGGGCGCACGCCGGCATAGCTCCACACCACCTGCGCCGGCCGCACCGGCGCGCGGAAGTAGCGGCCGGCCTGGGCGCACAGGTACTCCACCTCCGCCGCGCTGGCCTGCGCCGCGCTGGGCTCGCCGCTGGCGGGCAGCTCCACCTCGGTGGTGCCCAGCAGCGTGAAATCGTCCTCGTAGGGAATGGCGAACAGCACGCGCCGGTCGGTGCTCTGGAAGACGTAGGCGAAGTCGTGCTCGAACAGCCGCGGCAGCACGATGTGGCTGCCCCGCACCAGGCGCAGCACCTGCAGCGGGCCCTGCAGCTGCCGGTGCAGGAAGCTCGCCGCCCAGGGCCCGGCGGCATTGACCAGCGCGCGCGCCTGCACGCGCAGTTCGCCCGCGCGCCGGCCGCCCACGCCGGCCTCGCTGGCGCCCTCCGCGGCCTGCAGCGTCGCGCTCCAGCCCGGCCCCGCGCGGCGCGCGCCGGCGCAGTGCCAGCGGGTGAGCACGCGCGCGCCGCGCTCGGCGGCGTCCAGCGCGCACAGCAGCACCAGCCGCGCGTCGTCCACCCAGCCGTCGGCGTAGGCGAAGCCCTGCTCGAAGTCCGGGTGCAGCGGCGCGCCGGCCGGATGCGTGCGCAGGTTCAGCGTCCGCGAGGCCGGCAGCAGCTCGCGCCGCGCCAGGTGGTCGTACAGGAACAGCCCGGCGCGCAGCATCCAGGCCGGGCGCAGCTCGGGCACATGGGGCAGCACGAAGCGCAGCGCGCGCGTGATGTGCGGCGCGCTGCGCAGGAACAGCTCGCGCTCGGCCAGCGCCTTGCGCACCAGCGCGAACTCGCCGTGCTCCAGGTAGCGCAGCCCGCCGTGGACGAGCTTGGTCGAGCACGAGGAGGTGTGCTGCGCCAGGTCGCCCTGCTCGCACAGCAGCACCCGCAGCCCGCGGCCGGCCAGGTCGCGCGCGATGCCCGCGCCGTTGATGCCGCCGCCTACGATCAGGACATCGCAGTGCAGCTCGGTGGCGGGAAATGAAACGTTCACGCGCAGACTCCGTCAGGGCCTGAACCATGGTGCGCCGCCTGCTCGCCCCGAGGCAAGCCGCCTAAGCTGGACGGACATGGACGCCAAGAAACCGAAGGAGACACCACCATGAGCTTCATCCTCGCGTTGGACCAGGGCACCTCCAGCTCGCGCAGCATCGTCTTCGACACCGCCGGGCGCGTGGTGGCCCTGGCCCAGCGCGAGCTGCGCCAGCGCTATCCGCAGCCGGGCTGGGTCGAGCACGACCCGATGGAGATCTGGCGCACGCAGCTCGACACCGCGCGCCAGGCGCTGGCGCAGGCCGGGCTGACGGCGCGCGAGGTGATGGCCATCGGCATCGCCAACCAGCGCGAGACCACGCTGCTGTGGGAGCGCGCCAGCGGCCGGCCGCTGCACCACGCCATCGTCTGGCAGGACCGCCGCGGCGAGCCGATGTGCGCGGCGCTGCGCGCCCAGGGCCTCGACGCGCTGGTGCGCGAGCGCACCGGGCTGGTGGTGGACAGCTACTTCTCCGCCACCAAGATCCGCTGGCTGCTGGACAACGTGCCCGGCGCGCGCGGGGCCGCCGAGCGCGGCGAGCTGGCCTTCGGCACCGTGGACAGCTGGCTGCTGTGGCAGCTCACCGGAGGCCATGTGCATGCCACCGACGTGAGCAACGCCTCGCGCAGCATGCTCTACGACATCGGCCGCCAGCGCTGGGACGAGGAGCTGCTGCAGGCCTTCGACATCCCGGCCTCGCTGCTGCCCGAGGTCATGCCCTCCAGCCACCGCTACGGCGGCACCGACGCGGCGCTGTTCGGCGGCGCCATTCCCGTGTGCGGCATGGCCGGCGACCAGCAGGCCGCGCTGTTCGGCCAAGCCTGCTTCACCCCGGGCATGGCCAAGAACACCTACGGCACCGGCTGCTTCCTGCTGATGCACACCGGCCACCGGCTGCAGCGCTCGCGCCACGGCCTCATCGCCACCGCCGCGGCGCAGCCCGGCGCGGCGGCGCAGTACGCGCTGGAGGGCAGCGTGTTCGTGGCCGGCGCGGTGGTGCAGTGGCTGCGCGACGGGCTGCAGGCCATCAACGCCAGCTCCGAGGTGGAGGCCCTGGCCACGAGCGTGCCCGACAGCGGCGGCGTGATGTTCGTGCCCGCCTTCACCGGGCTGGGCGCGCCGTACTGGGACGGCGAGGCGCGCGGCGCGATCCTGGGCCTGACGCGCGGCAGCACCGCCGCGCACGTGGCGCGCGCGGCGGTGGAGAGCATCGCCTACCAGAGCGCGGCGCTGCTGCAGGCCATGAGCCGCGACGCGCAGGAGGGCGGCGGCCCGCCGGTGAGCGAGCTGCGCGTGGACGGCGGCGCCTGCGTCAACGATTTACTGATGCAATTCCAGGCGGACCTGCTGGGCATCCCGGTGCTGCGCCCGCGCGTCACCGAAACCACCGCCCTGGGCGCCGCCTACCTGGCCGGGTTGGCGGCCGGGGCGTGGCAGGTGCTGGACGAGCTGGCGGCGCAGTGGCAGCCCGAGCGCGTGTTCACGCCCACCATGGACCGCGCCCGCGCCGAGGAGCTGATGGCGCGCTGGGAACGCGCGGTGCGGCAGGCGACGGCGGCGTAGCGGCCGGGCAGCCGGTGCGCGGGTGGCGGCTCAGGCCCTGAGCAGCGCCGGATAGCTGAAGCCCACGAAATGCGCCGCGTTGAGCACGAAGTGCGCGGCGATCGCCGCCTCGATGCGCCGCGTGCGCGCGTAGGCCCAGCCGTAGCCCAGGCCGGCCAGCGTGGCCAGCGCGACGTAGCCCCAGCCGCCGGGAAAGTGCGCCAGGCCGAACAGCCCGGCCGCCACCAGCAGCGGCAGCGCGTGCAGCGCCGGGCGTGAGGCGATCGCGCCCCAGGCCGCCAGCCGCTCCTGGATCACGCCGCGAAAGAAGGCCTCCTCCAGCACGCAGGTCCACAGCAGCATCTTCAGCAGCCAGGCCGCGGCGAAGCCGGGCCATTTCAGGTCGGGCCGCACCTGGCCCACGGCCCAGCCGGCCATGAGGACCACCGCGGCCGTGCCCAGCGCCACCGGCAGCGCGCGGCGCAGCACCACGCCCGCCTCGGCCAGGCCCTGCACGCGACGGCAGAAGCACAGCGCCAGCACCAGGCCGGCGAGGCCGGCATCGGCATTCACGGCAAAGCGCATGGGCGCCGCGTCGGGGCTGAGCCGGACGCCGTCAAGGAAGACCATCGGGCTGAAGCCCGGCACCAGGCGCAGGCCCAGGGCGAAGGCCAGCAGCACCGCCGCCACGGCCAGCAGGCGGCGCGGCCAAGGTGCGGCGACGGCCCGGGAAGCGAGCCCCAGGGCCGCCAGCGCCACGGCGGCCACGGCACCGCGCGCGTCCACCACGCCGGCCTGCAGCCCAGCCAGCAGCGCCGCCGCAGCCAGCGGCAACGATGGCGGCACGGCGACGCGGCCCAGTCGCAACGCGGGCAGCCAGACGGCGGCGATGGCGAGGGCGAGGAGGACGGTGGTGAGGAGCATCAGGGGGTTATCGAGCTGTTGGTGCGGGTCTTGACCTCGACCAGGGTCCGGACCGTCAAGGCAGGCCGCGCGCAGCCCATGCAGGCCGCAGGAGAAACGTCGTCATGCCGGCGCGTGCACCGCTGTTCTGGGAAGCAGTACCCCCACGGTGGCCCGGAGGCTGATGCGCTACATCCTCTACCTCGTCATTCCCGCGCAGGCGCACTGCTGTCCGGTGAAAGTAGCAGCCGGACCGCATCAGCTCGCGGCCGACGGTCAATCACGTTCTCCGGACAGCAGTGCGCCTGCTTCGGGCACGACAACTGGGTGGGCCGACAGCCTGCGTTTTCCGCCCGCGTGGGCTCGGATCAGCCCTGCCCGGCCCCCAGCACCCGCGCCAGTGCCGCCACCGCCTCCTGCACGCTCGCGTGCATCGAGCACGAGCGCGCCAGCATGAGGTTGAGCGGCTGGCCGAAGTCCTCGATCAGCAGCCCGTAGGTGGCGTCGTACTCGGCGCCGCCCTCGTCCCCGCTGGAACTGAAGGCCTCGCGCACGCGCTCGGCCAGGGAGCGGCCGAGCTGCGGGTGGTACAGCGCCACCGGCTTGCCCAGCGCCACGGCGGCGCCGATCTCGAACACCGTGCCCGAGTCGGGCTCGACGGGATTGCGGAAGGCCATGACGTTGGCCAGCACCGCGTCGGCGCCCTGCAGCAGCGCCATGTTGGCGCGGTAGATGTGCTCGGCCTGCGCAGCCTTGTCCAGGTTGGGGGGCAGCGGCGCGCCATCGACGGGCGCCACGCCCCGCAAGCCATGCGCGGCGCACAGCGCGCGCAGGTGGTCGTAGCGCGCGGCGGCGTCGCGGAAGAACACGTCGGGGCCGGCGAGGTAGATCGTTTTCATGGTGGTCTGCTTCAGGGCAACGCCGGACAACGCAGGGGTCCGGCGCCGTGGGTCCCCAAGGTGATACAGAGAGCGGAGTGGCGGCGCGCATTGTTACCGCTCATCCCGCCTGTTCCCGTCCTCCGCTCGCTCCGGCAGCGACGTACCGGGTTGCCCAGCCCCAGGGCCTCAGCCTCGTGCCGCCAACGGCAGTGGCGATCCGCTCAAGCCCCGCTGTAGCACCCGGGCAAGGCTGCCCGCGATGCGTGGCCCGGCCGCTGCGGCGGCGCGATGCCGGCTTTCAGCGCCAGAACGGCACCACGCCCGGTACCCGGCGGCTGTAGGCCTCGTAGGCCTCGCCGAAGCGCTCGCGCATCCAGCGCTCCTCCAGCCGCCACTTGCGCCACAGTGCGGCCCAGAAGATGAGGAAGCCCAGGAAGCCGCGCCACTGGCCCAGCGACACGGCCGAGGCCAGGAAGGCCGTCAGCAGCCCGGTGTACATGGGGTGGCGGGTGATGGCGTAGGGGCCGGTGGTGACCAGCTCATGGCCGCGCTTGAGCGTGACGGCGACGCTGGCGTTGCGGCCGATGTGCGCCCGCGACCACACCGTGAACACCAACCCCGCGGCGGTGACGGCCGCCGGCACCCAGAACTCCCAGGAGGCCCAGGGGTACAGCCGCCGGTTGAGCACCTCCAGCACCGGCAGCCGCGGCAGCGCCAGCAGCAGCATCGCCAGCGCGATCGGCCCCATGTGCAGCAGCCAGGAGCCCCAGCTTTCCCGGCGCTCGACGGGCTTGCCGCCAAGGGCCAGGAACCACACGGAGCACAGTCCGGCCATCCACATGACCGGGAACGCGGCACGGTAGAAAGCAAGCATGGGAGGCAGCGTAGAACTGCCGCCCCACGGCGAGGCCCATGCCGCTCATGCCGTGTCAGTCATTACTGACCAAGGTCATGGCCCGGGCCGCCGGCCGGCGGCTCCAGGCCCCGGCCGGCGGGCGGGAACGGGCACTCAGCCGCCGCTGTACTCCCCCACCCAGTCCGCGTAGGGCCCGTGCACGCGCTCCAGCGCCACGCCGTAGATGGCCGGCAGCGTGTACGGGTGCAGCTCGCGGATGGCCTCTTCCACCGCGGCGTAGCGCGAAGCGACGGTCTTGCACACCAGGCGGTACTCGCCCTCCTGCTGCAGCGCGCCTTCCCACATGTAAACGCTCTCGATCTGCGAGATCTGCGCGCAGGCCACGAGGCGGCGCTCGACCAGGGCGCGCGCCAGGCGCCGGGCGTCCTCGACGTTGGCGACGGTGGTGACGACGGCAATGGGCTTCATCGGCAGGCTCCTCTCTCCAGTGAAGGAACGGGTGATCGGACCAGCGGCCGCTCAGCGCGGCTGGGTGGCGGCCGGCGTGGGTTCCGCGGCCATCGGCGCGGGCTCCTTGGCGGGCGACGGCTCGGTGGGCGACGGCACGGGCGAGGAGGCCGGCGCGGACGCGGGCGCCGCGATGGGCGAGGCCGCCGGCACCGCCGGCGTGCCGGCCAGCGCCGACACCGTCAGCCGCTGCGCCGCGCCCAGCGCGCCGAGGTCGCCGGCGGCCTTGAGGTCGCCCGCGATCACGCCGCGCAGCGCCTGCGGCGCCCAGTACTTCTGCGCGAAGCCCTGCACCTGCTGCGGCGTGACGGCGCTGATCTCCTCCACGAAGCCGCGCAGCTCGGCCAGCGGCCGGTCCTGCGCCACCTGCCCGGAGACGGTGGCGGCCAGCCCGCCCACGCTCTCCAGCCGGCGCGAGAAGCTGCCGATGAGCGTGGCCTTGCGCGCCTCCAGCTCCTCGCGGCCCGGCGCCTCGCGGCGCAGGCGCTCGACTTCCTCGCGCATGACCTGCAGCACCTGGGCGGCGGTGCTGTTCTGCGTCTGCGCGCTGGCGCTCCACATGCCGCCGCCGGGATGGGCCTCGGCGTCGCTGCCCGCGCCGTAGCTCAGGCCGCGCTTGATGCGCACCTCCTGGTTCAGGCGCGCCGAGTAGCCGCCGCCCAGCAGCACGTTGGCCGCCTGGCCGATGCGCCGGGTCTGGCGGTCCTCGCGGTCCAGCGCCACGAAGGGCCCCACCACCATCACGCTGCTCTGGCCGGCGCCGGGCATGTCCACCAGCACGTTCGATTCGGCCTGCGGCCGGGGCTGCGCGCTCACCAGCGGCGGCACCGGCGTCCTGGGCGCGCGCCAGTCGCCGAAGTGGCGCCGCGCCAGGCGCATGGCCGTCTCCAGGTCGATGTCGCCGGCCAGCACCAGCGCCGCCTGGTCGGGCCGGAACTGCTGTGCGTGGAAGCGCCGGATGTCGGCCGTGGAAATCTTCTGCAGCGAGGCCGGCGTGACGGGCACGCCATAGGGCGAGTCGCCCCAGTAGGCCTGGCGCGCGGCGATGCCGGCCACGGTGCCGGGGCTGGACAGGGCCACGCGCAGCGAGTCCAGCGCCTGCGTGCGCGCGCG
Organism: Azohydromonas caseinilytica; assembly: GCF_012927045.1. Taxonomy (GTDB): domain Bacteria; phylum Pseudomonadota; class Gammaproteobacteria; order Burkholderiales; family Burkholderiaceae_C; genus Azohydromonas; species Azohydromonas caseinilytica. Next base: position 502,866 of record NZ_JABBFW010000001.1, read on the forward strand.
CTCCAGCTCGTCGGCGGCCAGCGTGGGGCGGCGCGCCACGTCGGCGATGAGCGCCAGCGCGGCGTCGAGCTTGGGCGTGGTCACGGTCATGGACACCGTGGTGGAGCGCCAGCCGCTGCCCGTGTCCAGCGAGCCGCCCAGCGCCTCGGCCTGCTGCGCCAGCGTGGTGGCGTCCACCGCGCGGCCCTGGCGGGTGGCGCCCTTGGACAGCAGCGTCGCGGCCATGGAGGACAGGCCGGCCAGCTCGGCCGGGTCGGTCTCGGGGCCGGCGCGCACCAGCAGCCGCGCGCTGACCAGCGGCAGGTCGGTGCGCGGCGCCACGATGACGCGCAGCCCGTTGGGCAGCCGCTCCTCGGGCATGGGCGGCAGCACCACCGGGCGCGGCGGCTGGGCCTCGGGCGGAGCGTCCACGCCGGGCGTGGCGGCGCGCGCCACCGCGCTGACCAGCAGCAGCGCGGCGGGCAGGAGGCGCAGGCGGGGAAGCGTTCGGGAGGAGGAGTCCATCAGGCCTTTTTCTCCGTGTAGTCGAGGGTCACGCGCGGACGCTCCAGCACATGGCTCTTGAGCACGCGCTGCACGTCGGCGGCGCGCACGGCCTGCAGCTCGGCCAGCTCGCGGTCGGCGGCGCGCGGGTCGTTGCGCTGGATCACGGCCCAGCCCACGCTCTGCGCGCGGCCGTGCGGCGTCTGTCGCCCGGAGAGCTCGCCGGTGAGCAGCTGGGTGCGCACCTTCTCCAGCTCGGCATCGGGGATGCGGCGGCTGGCCAGCCGCTCGATCTCGCGCAGCAGCGCCTGCTCCAGCTGCGCCGTGGAGCCCTTGCCCGCGGCGATGGCGTAGGCCACCAGCAGCCCGGCGTCGGTGTTGAGGTCGGCGCTGAAGCCCGCCGACTGCGCCGTCTGCTCGCGGTAGACCAGCGCCTCGTTCAGCCGCGAGGACTCGCCGCCGGAAAGCAGCGCGGAAGCGACGTGCAGCGCCGCGGCGTCCTTGCTGTCGGCGCGCGGGCCCTGCCAGATCAGCGCCACCGCCGGCAGCGGCACGTTCGGGCCGAACACCTCGGCGCGGCTGTTCTCGGTGCGGCGCGGCTCCTGCACCGTCACGCGCGGGATGGGGCGCTCGGGCCGGGCGACGGGGCCGAAGTAGCGGTCCACCCAGGCATCGAGCTGGGCCGGCTCGAAGTTGCCCGAGACGATCAGCGTGGCGTTGTCGGGCCGGTAGTAGGTGGCGTGGAACTGGCGCACGTCCTCCAGCGTCGCGGCGTTGAGGTCCGCGATGCTGCCGATGACGGGGCGCTTGTAGGGATGCGCGATGTAGCCCTGCTGCGGCAGCGCGTTGAACAGCCGCCCGTAGGGATTGGCCAGCACGCGCTGGCGGTACTCCTCCTGCACCACGGCGCGCTCGCTGTCGAAGTTGGCCTGGTCCACCACCAGGTTGCCCATGCGCTCGGCCTCGGCCCACAGCAGCCGCTCCAGGTGGTTGGCCGGGATGGAGCTGAAGTAGGCGGTGACGTCCTCGGCGGTGAAGGCGTTGTTGTGGCCGCCCACGTCCTCGGTGAGGCGGTCGAAAGTGTGCGGGCCCATGTGGCGCGAGCCCTTGAACATCATGTGCTCGAAGAGGTGAGCGAAGCCCGAGCGCCCGCTCGGGTCGTCCTTGCCGCCGACGCGGTACCAGACCTGCACGCTGACGGTGGCGGTGTTCTGGGCGGGCAGCGCCAGCACCTGCAGCCCGTTGTCCAGCCGGCGCTCGCGCAGCGGCAGCGGCGGCACGCGGATCGGCGCGGGCGGGGCGGCGGCCCACGCCGGCAGCGCGGCCAGCGCTGACAGGGCGACGAGACATTCGCGGCGACTTGGCATCGGCGGCTCTCCTGTGTGTGTCCAGTGGCCGGCCATCGTAGCCGGGTGCCTGGGCACAATCCCCCGACCAGGGCCAAGCCCGCGCCGCCACGCCGGCCGCGCTGGCCTTCCCTCCCCTCTGACGCCCACGCCCGCGCGATGCAGCTCTACTACCACCCCGGCAACGCCAGCATGGCGCCGCACCTGCTGCTGCAGGAGATCGGCCAGCCCTTCGAACTGAAGTACGTGGACCGCGACCGCGGCGAGCACCGCTCGCCGGAGTACCTGCGCCTCAATCCCAACGGGCGCATCCCGGTGCTGGTCGATGGCGAGCTGGTGCTCTACGAGTCCGCCGCGATCTGCCTGCACCTGGCCGATCGCTTCCCCGAAGCGCGCCTGGCGCCGCCGCCGGGCACGGCGCAGCGCGCGCGGCTCTACCAGTGGATGCTGTGGCTGAGCAACACGCTGCAGGCCATGCTGCTGCACTGGTTCTACCCGGAGCGCATGGTGGACAGCGGCGACGCCGCGGCCGCCGCGCAGGTGCGCGCGCAGGCCGAGGAGCAGATCCAGCAGATGCTGCAGCTGCTGGACGCGCAGGTGGCGGCCTCGGGCGGGGATTGGCTGCTGGGCGCCGACTACGGCATCGCCGACGCCTTCACGCTGATGCTGTGCCGCTGGACCCGCAACTTCGACCGCCCGGCGCGCGAGTTCCCGCACCTGGGCCCGTACCTGCAGCGGCTGCTGGCGCGGCCGGCGGTGGGGCGCATGTTCGAGGCGGAAGGGCTGCAGGCGCCGCTGGTGTGAGGCCAACAGCGGCCCCACAAAAGGCTTCGGGCCCTGAACGGGCCCGAATGTCATGGCAAGGGCCGCGTCACGCGGCCCGGGTCGGCATGCTCAGCCGATGTAGTGGCGCTCGTAGCGGTCGGCGGCGCACATCAGCTCGGCCGACAGGCGGGGGTCTTCATTGCGCAGCGAGTGCGCCAGGGCTCGCACCTCGGCCACTTCCTGCTCGAAGGTGCGCGGCGCGGGCGCGAACATCGCGCGCAGGCCGGTCCAGACACGGGTAAAGACCTCGGCCGCGATCACGGCGCCCCGCGGGGCATTGCGGCGGAAGGCAGAAACAGTGATGGCAGTCATTTCAGGACCTCTTCAGAAACACATCGATCTTTCGATGGACTGAAGATTAGGGTTTCCCCCTAATTTACGCAATTGAAGAGTAGTCAAGGTCGGTATAAACAAACCGCATACCATTTCCCAGCATGAACTTCCGCACACTGGACTTGAACCTGCTGCGCGTTTTCGACGCCGTGATGGCCGAGGGCAGCCTGACCCGGGCGGCGACGGCGCTGTCCATGACGCAGCCGGCGCTGAGCCATGCGCTCAAGCGGCTGCACCAGTCCGTGGGCGAGGAGCTGTTCACGCGCGGCGCGCGCGGCATGCAGCCCACGCCGCACGCCCAGGCGCTGTGGCCGCAGGTGCGCGCGGCGCTGGCCTCGCTGCGCCAGGCGCTGGCGCCGGACGAGTTCAGCCCGCAGGCGGACGCGGTGAACTTCCGCCTGGCGCTGGCCGATGCCACCGCGGCGCTGCTGGCACCGGCGCTGGTGGCCACCATCGAGCAGGAGAGGGCGCTGGCCAACCTGGAGTTCGTGCCGCTGACCACGCGTGACCCGCGCCCGCTGATCGAGCATGGCGAGGTGGACCTGGCGCTGGGGCACTTCCCCTGGGTGCTGCCGGCGCTGCAGGCGCAGGGGCCGCAGGCCAAGCTGCGCCACGCGCGGCTGTACGAGACGGACTACGTGTGCGCGATGCGCCGCGACCATCCGCTGGCGCGGCAGCCGCTGACGCTGGACGCCTTCTGCGCCGCGCACCACCTGCTGGTGAGCTATTCGGGCGCGCCCTACGGGCTGGTGGACGAGGCGCTGGGCACGCTGGGCCGGCAGCGCCGCATCGTGCTCACCGTCAACCAGTTCTTCACCGCCGGGCGCGTGGTCACGCGCTCGGACCTGCTGACGGTGCTGCCGCGGCATTTCCTGCCCGCCACGGGCTTCCAGGAGGAGCTCACCGTCCAACCGCTGCCGCTGACGCTGGCCCCGGTGCAGGTGGAGATGCTGTGGCACGTGCGCCAGGACACCGACCCGGCGCAGCGCTGGCTGCGCCAGTGCGTGCTGGAGGCCGCCGCGGCGCAGTGAGACGGCCGCCGGCGCCGCCGGTCCGCCCCCGCGGTGGCCCGGCCGGCAATGAAAGTTTGCCGCCCGGACAATGACTTACAGACGCCACCCCGGCCCCGGTTCCTAGACTGCTGCTCCATTCGTTGCCGACGTTGGAGGTGGACATGCGCTTCATCCACGGTCTGGTCGCCACGGCTGCCGCCCTGGCGTTCTCGCTGCCGGCCCAGGCCGGGGCCTACTACCTCTTCGACGGCGACTGGCCGGAGGCCTTCGTCTTCTCCACCGACACCGGCGCCACCATCGGCCGCTTCGCAACCCCACGGCTGGCCTATCCCGCCGCCATCCGCTCCAGCATCTGGCTGGGCGAGCGCGACGACGACGGCGGCTGGGAGTACACGCTGCAGGGCAGGCCCACCGGCCGCACCTCCCAGGGCGGCCACCGGTTCTCGCAGCTGCTCGACGGCGCCACCGGCCGGGGCCGGAACTACGGCGTCGAGTGCTGCGGCGAGGTCAATTCGGTGACGGTCGCCAACGCCGACTGGTCCGGGCAGCGGGTGCTGTTCAAGCTCCAGTTCAGCGGGGCCGGGATCGCCTTCGACCCGCGCGACCGCTCGCTCTACGTCAGCGAGCTGCGCGGCACGCGCATCCGCCAGTTCAGCCTGGACGGCAGCCTGCTCAACAGCTTCGACTTCCAGAAGGCGCTGGTCGGCCTGGCCTACGACACCGCCACCCGGAGCTTCTGGGGCTTCAACCGGGAGAGCAACAGCCTGGTGCAGTTCGACCGCCGCGGCACGGTGCTGGCCGACCTGCGCATCACCGACGCCTTCCCGAGCAACCCGTACGGCGGCGAGATGCAGGTGCTGGCCGTCCCGGAGCCGGGCGCCCTGCTGCTCGCCGCGGCCGGAGTGCCGCTGCTGGCCGGTGTGGCGGCACGGCGCCGCGCGCGGCGCCACGCCGCCTGAATCCGCGGCCCGCGGGCCGCGCCGGTTCAGGCCAGCACCGCCGCCATGGCGTCGGCCACGGCCTGCACGTTGCCAGTGTTGAGGCCGGCCACGCACATGCGGCCCGAGCGCACCAGGTAGACGGCGTGCTCCTCGCGCAGGCGGTCCACCTGCTCGGCCGACAGGCCCGTGTAGCTGAACATGCCGCGCTGGGTCAGGAAGTAGTCGAAGCTGCGGCCCGGCAGCTTGGCGGCGAGCACGCCGTGCAGGCTGCGGCGCATGGCGGCGATGCGCTCGCGCATTGCCGCCACCTCGGCCTCCCACTGCGCGCGCAGTTCGGCGTCGCCCAGCACCCGCGCCACCACCAGCCCGGCGTGGATGGGCGGGCTGGAGTAGTTGCGGCGCACCGTGGCCTTGAGCTGGCCCAGCACCAGATCGGCTTCCGCGGCGTCGGCGCACACCACGCTCAGCGCGCCGGCGCGCTCGCCGTAGAGGCTCATGCTCTTGGAGAAGGAGTTGGCGACGAAGAAGCGCAGCCCCGCGTCGGCCAGCGCGCGGATCGCGAAGGCGTCCTCCTCGATGCCGTCGCCGTAGCCCTGGTAGGCCAGGTCCAGGTAGGGCAGCAGCTTGCCTTCCTTCAGGATCGGGATGAGCTGCAGCCACTGCTCGCGCGTGAGGTCCACGCCGGTGGGGTTGTGGCAGCAAGCGTGCAGCAGCACCACCGAGCCGGCCGGCAGCTCGCGCAGCGCGGCGCACATCGCGTCGAACTTCAGCCCGCCGGTGGCGGCGTCGTAGTACGGGTAGCAATTCACCGGCAGGCCCGCGCCTTCGAACATGGCGCGGTGGTTGTCCCAGGTCGGGTCGCTGACCCAGACGGCCACGTTGGGGAACCAGCGCTTGAGGAAGTCGGCGCCGACCTTGAGGCCGCCGCTGGAGCCCACCGTCTGCAGCGTGGCGACGCGGCCGCTGGCGACGGCCTCATGCGCGGCGCCGAACAGCAGCTTCTGCACCTCGGCGCGGCAGGCCGCGGAGCCCTCGATGGGCAGGTAGGACTTCGGCGCGCTCTCGGCCAGCAGTTGAGCCTCGGCGCGGCGCACGCTCTCCAGCACCGGGATGCGGCCGGCATCGTCGAAGTAGATGCCGATGGAGAGGTTGACCTTGTGGGGGCGGGGGTCGGTCTGGAACTGCTCGTTCAGGCCCAGGATGGGATCGCCGGCGTAGGGCTCGAGGTGCTGGAACATGGGGGTGCTTCTCCGAAGAACCCGGGATGATAGGCCGCGCACTCCGGCCCCTGCCCTGGCGCCGGCGCCGCGCTATCCCAGCGCCTTCTCGATGTCCGCCTCCAGCCCGTCGGGCGACTCGGTGGGCGCGTAGCGGCGGATGGGGCGGCCGTCACGGCCGACCAGGAACTTGGTGAAGTTCCACTTGATGGACTTGCTCCCCAGCAGCCCCGGCGCCTGCGCGCACAGCCACTTGTAGAGCGGGTGGGCGTGCGCGCCGTTGACCTCGATCTTGCTCATGAGCGGGAAGGTGACGCCGTAGCGGGTGCTACAGAAGTCCTGGATCTGCTGCTCGCTGCCGGGCTCCTGGCCGCCGAACTGGTTGCAGGGGAAGCCCACCACCACCAGGCCGCGCGCGCGGTAGCGCTGCCACAGCGCCTCCAGCCCGGCGAGCTGGGGCGTGAAGCCGCAGCGGCTGGCGGTGTTGACGATCAGCAGCACCCGGTCGTGGTACTCCATCAGGGACACCGGGCGGCCGTCGATGGCGTGGGCCTCGAAGTTGTGAACGGTGGTGATGTCGTTCATGGGGCGGGCTTCTTGGTGGCCTGGGGACGGGCATCGTAGCGCCGCCCCGCGCGTCCTCGGCTCAATGCGCCGCCCTGGGCCGCCGCGCCGCCAGCACCACGGCCGTGACGATCAGCGCGCCGCCGGCCAGCAGCCGCCAGGTGAACGTGCCCGCACCCAGCGCGAAGGCCGACACCGAGGCGAACAGCAGCTCGCTGAGCATGACCACCGCCGTCACGTTGGCCGGCAGCCGCGAGGCCCCGTACTGCAGCGCCAGGTTGCTGGCGATGAAGCACAGGCTGAAGGCCACGGCGGCCAGGCCCCAGGCCGGCGTGGGCAGCGTCGGCGCCGGCGCGTGCCCGGCGGTGGTGAGCAGCGCCGCCAGGCTGCCGGCCACCACCGCGCCGCCCAGGAACATGGCCAGCCCGCGCGCGGCCGCGGGCTGGTGCGCCTCGCGCCGCAGCATCACGTTGTTGAGCGCGAAACAGAAGCCGCCCAGCACGCCCAGCGCCTCGGCCAGGCTGCGCGGCAGCGGCAGCCCGCCCTGGTCGGGCCACAGCACGATGGCCGCCCCGCCCAGCGCCAGCGCCATGCGCAGCCCCGCGGCGGTGTCGATGCGCTCGTGCAGCAGCACGCGCGCCAGCAGCAGCGCCCACAGCGGCATCAGGTAGAACAGCAGCACCACGCGCACCACGTCGCCGATGGCCACGCCCCAGTTGAAGGCGGCGTTGGTGCTGCCCGAGGCCAGCACCAGCACCCACAGCACCGGCGTGCGCGCCAGGTGCGCCAGGGCGCGCGGCTGGGCCGCGGCGATGAGCAGCACCGCCAGCGCGTAGATCAGCGCCGTGGTCCACAGCGGGTGCAGCCCCTGGGCCTGGAACTGCCGGAACGGCCACCAGGACACGCCCCAGACGAAGGCGTTGAAGGTCAGGGCCAGGGCGGGGAGGACCGAGGAAGAAACGGGTGTGGAGCGCAGAGTCATTCGCTACGCCCGTTCGCCCTGAGCCTGTCGAAGGGCTCGCCGCCCGGATGGCCAGCAGGGCTTCGACAAGCTCAGCCCGAACGGGTGTTTTCGTTCAAGCCTGAGGGAAATCGCTCAATGCCGGTCGCTGCGCGCGATGGCCAGCAGCCGCTCGACCTCGTCGCTGTGGCGCACGGCGTTGCGCCGGTGCCAGCGCCCGATCAGCGCCATGGTGGCGGCCACGACCAGGCCGAAGATGGTGATGGCGCCGAAGGCCGAGAGGCCGAGCTTGGTCATGCCGGTGTAGAAGGCGCCCAGGCCCAGGATGCAGGCCTGCTCGTTGAAGTTCTGCACGGCGATGGAGCGCCCCGCGCCCATGAGGTTGTGGCCGCGGTGCTGCAGCAGCGCGTTCATCGGCACCACCAGATAGCCGCCGATGCCGCCCAGCAGCACCAGGAAGGGCGCGGCGACCCACACGTCGCTGATGAAGTTCATGCCGATGACCAGCAGCCCCATCAGCACGCCCAGCGGGATGACGCTGGCGGCGCGCTCCAGCCGCATGGCCAGCGAGGCCACGATCGCGCCCACGGCGGTGCCGATGGCCACCACGCCCACCAGCGAGGAGGCCTGCGTGGTGCCGTAGCCCAGCGCCGCGGCGGCCCAGGCCAGCACGATGTAGCGCAGGTTGCCCGACACGCCCCAGAACAGCGTGGTGGTGGCCAGCGAGATCTGGCCGAGCTTGTCCGACCACAGCCGGGCGTTGCAGTTGGAGAAGTCGCGGACCAGCCCGGCGGGGTCGAGCTCCAGCGGCTGCAGTTCGGCCTCGGTGCGCGGGATGCGCAGGTTGAACAGCGCCGCGATGACGTAGAGCAGCACCATCGAGGCGATGGCGGCCTCGGCCGGGGTGTCCACGCCGGTGTCCATCAGCGGCAGGTCGAAGCCCAGCAGCAGGCCGCCCAGGCGCGCGCCCACCAGCTGCCCGCCCAGCAGCACGCCCAGGATGATGGAGCCGATGGTCAGGCCCTCGATCCAGCCGTTGGCCTTGACCAGCTGCGACGGCGGCAGCAGCTCGGTGAGGATGCCGTACTTGGCCGGCGAGTACGCCGCCGCGCCCAGGCCCACGATGGCGTAGGCCGCCAGCGGGTGGGTGCCGAACAGCATCATCAGGCAGCCCACGACCTTGATGCTGTTGGAGACGAACATCACCTTGCCCTTGGGCACGGCGTCGGCGAAGGCGCCCACGAAGGGCGCCAGCACCACGTAGAACAGCGCGAACATCGGCACCAGCGCCGCGCGCTGCCACTCGGCAGCGCCCGAGGTCCTGAGCAGTTCGACCGCCGCGACGAACAGCGCGTTGTCAGCCAGCGAGCTGAAAAACTGCGCTGACATGATCGTGTAGAAGCCTTTTTTCATGCGCGGCGGGCGATGGGCACGCGCCGGCCGGGCCGGACGCGCGCGCCAGGGAATACTGAAGCGGGCTGGGGGCCCTGGGGGCCAAAGCGCGGGGTTATAGCACGCGGTCTTCGGGCCTCCCGCATGGTGAAAGCGGGCACCGCGCCAAAGGCAGAATTGCTGCTCACTTTGCCCGCCGCCTGCCGTATGCCGCGCCCCATCCAAGCCCTCATCCACACCGAAGCGTTGACCCACAACCTGGCGCGCGCGCGCGCCGCCGCGCCCGATGCGCGGGTGTGGGTGGCGGTCAAGGCCAACGCCTACGGGCACGGCATCGAGCGCGTGTTCCAGGCCCTGCGCGGCGCCGACGGCTTCGCGCTGCTGGACCTCGACGAGGCGCAGCGGCTGCGCGCGCTGGACTGGCGCGGCCCGATCCTGCTGCTCGAAGGCTGCTTCGAGCCGCGCGACCTGGAGCTGTGCTCGCGCCTGGGCCTGTGGCACGCCGTGCACCGCGAGGCGCAGATCGACTGGCTCGCGGCGCACAAGACGCACCAGCCGCACCGCGTCTTCCTCAAGCTCAACAGCGGCATGAACCGGCTGGGCTTCCGACCGCAGGCCTTCAGAAGCGCCTGGACGCGGCTCAACGCGCTGCCGCAGGTCGATGAGATCTCGTTCATGACGCACTTCTCGGACGCCGATGGAGCGCGCGGCGTGGAGCACCAGGTGCGCCGCTTCATCGAGGCCACGGCTGACCTGCAGGGCGAGCGCAGCTTGAGCAACAGCGCCGCCACGCTGCGCCTTGCCGGCGATGCCCGGGTGCGTGCCGACTGGCTGCGCGTGGGCATCATGGTCTACGGCAGCTCGCCGGACTTCCCCACGCACGACATCGCCCACTGGGACCTGCGCCCGACCATGACGCTGCGCTCGCAACTGATCGCGACGCAGCAGCTGCAGCCCGGCGACACGGTGGGCTATGGCAGCACCTTCACGGCCGAGGCGCCCATGCGCATCGGCATCGTCGCCTGCGGCTATGCCGACGGCTACCCGCGCCACGCCGGCACGGGCACGCCGGTGCTGGTCGAGGGCGTGCGCACGCGCACCATCGGGCGCGTGTCCATGGACATGCTGGCGGTGGACCTGACGCCCGTGCCCGCGGCGCAGCCCGGCGCCGAGGTCACGCTGTGGGGCCAGGGGCCGCGCGGCACGGTCCTTGCGATCGACGAGGTCGCGCACGCGGCCGGCACGCTCGGCTATGAATTGATGTGCGCCCTCGCCGCCCGCGTGCCGGTGCTCACCGTCTGACTCTCCCTTCCAAGGCTGTACCCATGAACCACCTGCCGGCCCACCAGCTCACGATGACGGTGCTGATGACGCCCGACACCGCCAACTTCTCCGGCAACGTGCACGGCGGCGCCATCCTGAAACTGCTGGACCAGGTCGCCTACGCCTGCGCCAGCCGCTACGCCGGGCGCTACGTGGTCACGCTCTCGGTGGACCAGGTGATGTTCCGCCAGCCCATCCACGTGGGCGAGCTCGTCACGTTCCTGGCCAGCGTCAACCACACCGGCACCTCGTCGATGGAGGTGGGCATCAAGGTCATCGCCGAAGACATCCGCTCCCAGGTGGTGCGCCATGTCAACAGCTGCTTCTTCACGATGGTGGCGGTGGACGACGAGCGCAAGCCCGCGCCGGTGCCGCCGCTGCGCCCGTTCACGCCGGACGAGAAGCGCCGCTTCGAGCAGGCCAAGGTGCGGCGCGCGCTGCGCCAGGAGCTGGAGCAGCGCTACCAGACCATGCGCGAGACGCCCGCCCCTGTGGCCGCACCGCCGGCCCGGCTGCCCGGCGCCTGACGCCGCCATGAAGCCCAGCCTGCGCGTCCAGCCCCACGAGGTGCACTGCACCGCCGTGCGCGCGCAGGGCGCGGGCGGGCAGAACGTCAACAAGGTCTCGACGGCCATCCACCTGCGCTACGACATCCACGCCAGCTCGCTGCCGGAGGACGTGAAGCAGCGGCTGCTGGCGCTGGGCGACGCGCGCATCACGCGCGAGGGCGTGGTGGTGATCAAGGCGCAGGAGCACCGCAGCCAGGAGATGAACCGCGCCGATGCGCTGACGCGGCTGCAGGCGCTGGTGGACAGCGTGGCCGAGGTCCCCAAGGCACGCCGTCCCACCCGGCCCACGCGGGCCTCGCAGCGCCGGCGCGTCGAGAGCAAGGCGCGGCATGGGGCGGTCAAGGCGCTGCGGGGACGGGTGGAAGTCTGATCTTTCCTTTGCGCGGAGGCTGTCCATGTCCAAGACCCAGCACAAGAAGGCATCCCAGCAGCGGCACAAGGACGAGGCGCCGCGGCCCACAGCGCCCTAGCGCTGGAAGCGCTGGGCACCATCGCGCGGGACGCCGGGCTGGGTGCCCTGGAAGCCCTGGCCCTGCTGCGCCAGCAAGCCCTGGACGAGGGCACGGCCGAGCCGCCGCTGCCGGACACGTCCATCGCCACGCCGCCGGGCCCGCTGAGTCCTGGGCGGGCCGGACGAGGAGTGCACGCGGCTGCGGCAATGGCTCGATCAGCACGGGCTGCACGACCCGGACACGCCGGTGCGCATGCGCGCGGCGGATTCGGTGCGGGATGTGCGGTCGGTCAGCCTGCACATCACCACCGAGCCCCGGCCCAGCCCGCTGCCGCCCGCCAGCCTGGCGCTGGCCGAACGCATGAACGCGGCCGGGCGGCGCGGCGACCTGGCCAAGGCCCGGACACTGGGGCGGCAGCTGCTCGAACGGCATCCCGACGAACCCATGGTGCTGAGCAACCTCGCCGGCGTCGAGCAGGCCCTGGGCGCCGCGCCCGATGAGGTCGAGCGGCTGTACCGCGAGGCCCTGGCGCGCGATCCGGACTACCTGTTCGCCCGCCGCGGCCTGGCGCACGGCCTCGTGAAGAAAGGCCGGCTGGAGGAGGCCCGTGCGCTGACCGATGGCCTGCTCGACCGCGGGGAGCTGCACGTCAGCGAGTTCCGCGCCTTGTTGATGGTGCAGCGCGCCATGGCGCAGGCCCAGGGTGACGACGCCACCGCGCAGGGCATCGACAAGATGCTTGCGCGAGCCCGAACGGCAGCTCGGTTGAGTCAGGGCCGGGCCCGCGGCGGCGCGCACGCCGCGGGCCCGGCGCCGGTACGGCTTACTGCGGCAGCGGCGCCAGGGTGCAGCCCCGGGCGGCGGCGTTGCAGGGGCGCGAGCCCGAGGGCGCCAGCCAGCCCGCGCGCGTCATGGTGTCCGTCACCACCCGCGCCAGCAGCTGGTAGCCGTAGGGCGTGGGGTGCACCTCGTCGGCGAACCAGTATTTCGACACGTCGGCGGCCACGGTCGTGGCCGGGCTGCACAACAGCACGGTGGGCAGCGCCGGGTCGCACGCCGGTGTCGTGGCATTGCCCAGGCCGTACTTCGCCGGGTCCAGCTTCTGAAGCTCGCTGGCCGAGAAGGCGTCCACCAGCAGCACGCGCGGGTCGCCGGAAAACGCGTTGAGCAGCGGCACGTTGAACGCCAGAGAGAGCTGGGTCAGCTGCTGGGCAAACTGCGCGCGCCGTTCGACCGGCTGCGTCGCCACCAGGGGCGAGACGCCAATGTCGGGCAGCAGCACCAGCACCACGCGCTGCGCGCCCTTGGCCAGGATCTGGTCTCGGACCAGGGCCACCAGCTCGGCACCGGCCGTTTGCACGGCAGCGCCCACTTGCGCCGGGGCCCGCTCGACCAGCGACCTGAAGATGTCGTTGCCGCCGGCCAGCACCGTGACCAGGTCGGTGGTGGAGAAGCTGCCGCCCGAGAGCGCCAGATGGCGGGCGATCTGGTCTTTCACCGGCTGGGTCAGTGCTCCAAGCTGACCCTGGGGATCGGGCAGCAGCGCAGCGTTGCCCGGCCCTACGCGGTTCGTCACCCGCGCCCCGCCCTGCGCGTAGTTGGTGCAGTTCACGTGGTCCGTCACTGGCGCGGCCAACACGGCAAAGTCTCCCGATGACTGCAGCCCGGTGCGCGCCGCACAGGGCGCCGACAAGGCCAGCTCGCGCGCGAGCTGCTCGGTCCAGTTGGTGCCGCCCTGCGGACTGTTGACAGTGAACTGGCCGCCGCCGAAGCGCTGCTGCACGCCCGGCGTGCGGTAGCTGCCCACGTCGCTGAGGCTGTCGCCGAAGCTCACCATCCGCGCGTACCTGGGCGCGGCCGGCGTGTCGTCGCCGCCGCCGCAGGCCGCGAGCAGCCCCGCGGCCACCGCCAGCGCCATGGCGCTCCTGAGCGCTTGCTTCATGCCCATGCCGAATCTCCTCCAGGGTGGAAAGCGGCCAGTGTGCCGAGGCCGCCCCGGGCCGCGCCACCGGCTTTGCCTGGGTTGCGCAGCGCCGCGCCTTGGCCGGGCACCGGCGCGGGCATGGGCGAGCCCGGACAATGGCGCATGGCAAAAGACAAGAGCATCTACACCTGCAGCGAATGCGGCGGCACCAGCCCCAAGTGGCTCGGCCGCTGCCCGGCCTGCGGCGCCTGGAACACGCTGGTGGAAGGTCCGGCGGAAGGCAACAGCGGTGCCTCCAAGAACCGCTTCCAGGCCCTGGCCAAGAGCCAGCCGGTGGCCACGCTCAGCCAGATCGAGGCCGCCGACGTGGCGCGCACGCCCACGGGCCTTGAGGAGCTGGACCGGGTGCTGGGCGGCGGCATCGTCAGCGGCGGCGTGGTGCTCATCGGCGGCGACCCGGGCATCGGCAAGTCCACGCTGCTGCTGCAGGCCGTGGACGCGCTCTCGCAGCAGATGCCCGTGCTCTACGTCACCGGCGAGGAGTCCGGCGCGCAGGTGGCGCTGCGCGCGCGGCGGCTGGGGCTGGAGGGGGCGCGCGTGCGCGTGCTGGCCGAGATCAACCTGGAGAAGATCCTGGCCACCATCGAGACCGAGCGGCCGGCGTTCTGCGTCATCGACTCGATCCAGACCGTGTATTCCGAACAGCTCACCTCCGCGCCGGGCTCGGTGGCGCAGGTGCGCGAGTGCGCGGCGCACCTCACCCGCACCGCCAAGGGCGGCGGCACCAGCATCGTGCTGGTGGGCCATGTCACCAAGGAAGGCGCCCTGGCCGGCCCGCGCGTGCTGGAGCACATGGTGGACACGGTGCTGTACTTCGAGGGCGACACCCACTCCAGCTTCCGGCTGGTGCGCGCCATCAAGAACCGCTTCGGCGCGGTCAACGAGATCGGCGTCTTCGCCATGACGGAGCGCGGCCTCAAGGGCGTGGCCAACCCCAGCGCCATCTTCCTGTCCACCCATGGCGAGCCGGTGCCGGGCTCGTGCGTGCTGGTGACGCTGGAGGGCACGCGCCCGCTGCTGGTGGAGGTGCAGGCGCTGGTGGATGCCGGCGGCCCCAGCCCGCGGCGGCTGTCGGTGGGCCTGGAGCGCGACCGGCTGGCCATGCTGCTGGCGGTGCTGCACCGGCACGCGGGCGTGTCCTGCATGGACCAGGACGTGTTCGTCAACGCCGTGGGCGGCGTGCGCATCACCGAACCGGCGGCGGACCTGGCGGTGCTGCTGTCCATCCACAGCAGCCTGCGCGGCAAGCCGCTGCCGCGGGGCTTCATCGCCTTCGGCGAAGTGGGCCTGGCCGGCGAGGTGCGCCCGGCGCCGCGCGGCCAGGAGCGGCTCAAGGAGGCGGCCAAGCTGGGCTTCAGCGTGGCGGTGGTGCCGCGCGCCAACCTGCCCAAGAAGCCCATCGAGGGCCTGACCATCCATCCGGTGGAGCGCATCGAGGAAGCGATCCAGGTGCTGCGCGGGCTGGACTGAACGACAAGCAGAAAGAAGGGGAAGACGATGAATCCGTGGATCGGATGGGTGCTGGCGCTGGGCGTGTTGGCGCTGGGCTATGTGCAGTACGGCTGGCGCGGCGCGGTGCTGGGGCTGACGCTGGTGGTGTTCTGGCTGGTGCTGCAGTTCAACCGGACGGTGAAGGTGATGCGCAACGCCAACCAGTTCCCGGTGGGTTACGTGGAGAGCGCGGTGATGCTCAACGCCAAGCTCAAGCCGGGCATGCGCATGCTCGACATCGTGACGCTCACGCGCAGTCTGGGCCAGCGCCTGGAGGGCGGTGACGGCGCGCCGGGGGCCGAGTGCTGGCGCTGGCGCGACGCCGGCGGAGCCGGCGTCGAGGTGCAGATGCGCCGCGGCCGCTGCGTGCGCTGGACGCTCACGCGCGAAGCCGACGTGGCGTAGTACCGGCACCGCGCACGCTGGATCTGCGCCACGCGGCCGGCCGGGTGCGGGCCGCCTCGTAGAATCTTGCGTTTTTCGTCACACCAAATTCCTTCGGAGTCCACGATGTCCATGCACGACCGCGACGGCAAGATCTGGATGGACGGCGAGCTCGTCGACTGGCGCGACGCCAAGATCCATGTCCTGACCCACACGCTGCACTACGGCTGCGGCGCCTTCGAGGGCGTGCGCGCCTACAACACGGTCAACGGCACGGCCATCTTCCGCCTGCGCGAGCACACCGAGCGGCTGTTCAACAGCGCCAAGATCCTGCGCATGAAGATTCCCTTCTCGATCGAGCAGGTCGAGGAGGCGCAGCTCGAGGTGGTGCGCGCCAACAAGCTGGAGAGCTGCTATCTGCGCCCGCTGGTGTGGATCGGCTCGGAGAAGCTGGGCGTGAGCCCCAAGGGCAACCAGATCCACGTGATGGTGGCGGCCTGGGCCTGGGGTGCGTACCTGGGCGAGGAAGGCCTCAAGCGCGGCATCCGCGTCAAGACCAGCAGCTACACGCGCCACCACGTCAACATCACGATGACGCAGGCCAAGGCGGTGAGCAACTACAGCAACTCGATCCTGGCCAACATGGAAGCCACGGACGACGGCTACGACGAGGCGCTGCTGCTGGACTCGGCGGGCTTCGTCAGCGAGGGCGCGGGCGAGAACATCTTCGTGATCAAGAACGGCGTGGTGTACACGCCCGACCTTTCCGCCGGCGCGCTCAACGGCATCACGCGCAACACCATCTTCGCCATCTGCCAGGACCTGGGCCTGAAGCTGGTGGAGAAGCGCATCACGCGCGACGAGGTCTACATCGCCGACGAGGCCTTCTTCACCGGCACCGCCGCCGAAGTGACGCCCATCCGCGAGCTCGACCGCATCGAGATCGGCCGCGGCAGCCGCGGTCCCATCACCGAGAAGATCCAGGCCGCGTTCTTCGACATCGTCAACGGCCGCAACGCCAAGTACGCCGAGTGGCTGACCAAGGTCTGAGTTGAAGGAGAGCGTGATGAGCACCGAAGCCAAATCCGTCGTTGAAGTCAGCGCGTCCGAGCTGCAGGGCCCGGGCGTGGTGTTCTGCCCGAACCCGAAGATGCCGCTGTGGAGCAACCACCCGCGCGTCTTCATCGACGTGGCCACCACGGGCGAGGGCTGGTGCCCGTACTGCGGCACCCACTACCGCCTCAAGGCCGGCGAGAAGGTGTCGGCCCATCACTGACGCCGCCCGGGCGCCCTTGGGCGCCGAAGCCGCACAGCCGCCCGCGGGGCGGCTTTTTTGCGCCCGCCACCCGCGGCGCGGCGCGGGGTCTTCGCCGGCGGGCGCCGCGGGGCGGGTCCCTACAATCCGGCCCAAGGATCATCTGCCATGCCCCGCGATCAGGAATTCATTCTCACCCTCGCCTGCCAGGACCAGCCCGGCATCGTTCATGCCGTCTCGGGTCTGCTGTACCAGGCGGGCTGCAACATCATCGACTCCCAGCAGTTCGGCGACGTGGGCGCCGAGGACGCCACGGGGCTGTTCTTCATGCGCGTGCATTTCGAGGCGCCAGCGCACCTGGCGGACGCCGCGACGCTGGACCGGCTGCTGGGCAACATGCGCCAGCAGTTCCGCATGGAGGCGCACCTGCACGCCGTGACGGCGCGGCCGCGGCTGCTGCTGATGGTCAGCAAGTTTGGTCACTGCCTCAACGACCTGCTGTTCCGCTGGCGCAGCGGCCAGCTGGCGGTGGACATCCCGGCCATCGTCTCCAACCACCCGGACTTCGCCGAGCTGGCCGGCAGCTACGGCATTCCCTTCCACCACCTGCCGCTGGCCACCGGCGCGGGCGCCGAAGCCAAGCGTGCGCAGGAGCGCGAGATCGAGGCGCTGATCGAGCGCGAGCGCATCGACCTGGTGGTGCTGGCGCGCTACATGCAGATCCTCAGCCCCGAGTTCTGCCAGGTGCTGCACGGCCGCGCCATCAACATCCACCACAGCTTCCTGCCCAGCTTCAAGGGCGCGCGCCCCTACGCGCAGGCGCATGCGCGCGGCGTCAAGCTCATCGGCGCCACGGCCCACTACGTGACGGCCGACCTCGACGAGGGCCCGATCATCGAGCAGGACGTCGAGCGCGTGGACCACGCGCTCTCCGCCGAAGACCTCACGGCCGTGGGCCGCGACGTCGAATGCGTGGTGCTGGCGCGCGCGGTGCGCTGGCACGTCGAGCACCGCGTGCTCATGAACGGGCACAAGACGGTGGTGTTCCGCTGACGAGTTGCAAGGAAGGAGCCGGCCATGGCGCGTCCCAAGTCCCAGACCGCCGCGCTCATGGCCTCGCCCGAGGAGATCGAGGCCGAGTTCTACGAGGCGCTGCAGCGCGGCGACATTGAACGGCTGATGGCGGTGTGGGGTGACGACGACGAGGTGTTCTGCGTGCATCCCGGCGGCCCGCGCGTGGTGGGCCCGGCGGCGGTGCGCGCCACCTTCGAGGCCATTTTCGCCAACGGCCCGGTGCGGGTGCGGCCCGAGCAGGTGCGGCGCGTGCAGGGCCCGGGCTGCGCGGTGCACAACCTCCTGGAGCGCGTGGAGCTGCTCAGTGACGAAGGTCCCTTGACCGCATGGGTGATGGCCACCAACGTCTACGTGAAGGGGCCCCAGGGTTGGCGCCTGGTGGCGCATCATGCCAGCGGAGGCTCACGCGAAGAGCCTCCCGAGATCTCCGAAGTTCCTTCCATCCTGCACTGACCGAGATGGACTACAGCGCTCCGTACTGGCTGCCTGGCGGTAACTTGCAGACCATCTGGCCGGCGCTCTTCTCGCGCCGCTTCGAGGGCCCGGCTCCGGACTACCGACGCGAGCGCTGGCGCACGCCCGACGGCGACTTCATCGACGTGGACTTCCAGCAGGGTCCCACCGGCGGCGCGCCGCTGCTGGTGCTGTTCCATGGCCTGGAGGGCTCCTCGCGCAGCCACTATGCGCAGGCCTTCGCCGCCACTGCGCGGGCGCTGGGCTGGAGCTACGCGGTGCCGCATTTCCGCGGCTGCTCCGGCGAGATCAACCTCGCGCCGCGCGCCTACCACTCGGGCGACCATGTCGAGGTCGGCTGGATGCTGCAACGCCTGCGCGAGCGCCATGGCCGGCCGCTGATGGCGGTGGGCGTGTCGCTGGGCGGCAACGCGCTGCTGCGCTGGGCCGAAGAAAGCGGGATCAGCGCCGCGCGCACGGTGCAGTCGGTGGCGGCCATCAGCTCGCCGCTGGACCTCGTGGCCGGCGGGCGCCACATCGGCGAAGGCTTCAACCGGCTGGTCTACACGCGCATGTTCCTCAACACCATGAAGCCCAAGGCGCTGGCCAAGCTGGCGCAGCACCCGGGCCTGTTCGAGCGCGAGAAACTGCTGGCCGCGCGCACGCTCTACGAGTTCGACAACGTCTTCACCGCGCCGGTGCATGGTTTCAGGGACACCGAGGATTACTGGACGCGCGCCTCCGCCAAGCCGCATCTGCATTGCATCCGCGTGCCGGCGCTGGTAGTCAATGCCCGCAACGACCCCTTCATCCCGGCCTCCAGCCTGCCCACGCAGAAGGACGTGGGCGACTGGGTGACGCTGTGGCAGCCGCTGGACGGTGGCCATGTGGGCTTTCCGCATGGCGCGTGGCCGGGCCATGTGCTGACCCTGCCCAGCGCCGTCACGCGCTGGCTCAGCGCGCCACGCTGAATATTTCGAGGACCACCATGGACGAGATCGTCAAGGCCGCGCTGCGCAAGTGGCCCGATGTGCCGCATGCCCGCGGCTGGCTGGGGCTGGATGCGCGCGGCCACTGGTATCTGCGCGACGAGGCCACGCAGGCCGCCGGTCCCTTTCCGCAGTCGCGCGGCAGCCGCATCGAGCACGGGCCGCTGTGCGCCTTCATCGGACGCAACTACCTGTGCGACACCGAGGGCGCCTGGTTCTTCCAGAACGGCCCGCAGCGCGTGTACGTCGAGCTGGAGGCCGCGCCCTGGGTGTGGCGGGTGGACGAGCGCTTCGAGCTCCAGGCCCACACCGGCGCGCCGGCGCAATGGCGCGGCGCCTGGCTCGATGAGCAGGGCCGCCTCTTCCTCGACACCAATCTGGGCCTGGGCTTGGTGCACACGCAGGACATGCTCCTGGCGGCGCAGGCGCTGGAACAGGGCCGCTGGACGCTCAACGGCGAGCTGCGCTTCGAGGAGCTGCCCGCCCGCTTCAATTACCGCCTGAGCCCAGCGGGGATCGTGGACCGCTGGGAGCAGGACGCCCGGCGCTCCGCGCCTCTCCGCGGCTGAGCCTGCGGCGGGCAACAAAAAGCCGGCCCTCGGGCCGGCTTTTGCATGGAGCGGACGCGCTTACTTGGAGGCGTTGACCATGTAGGTCACGACGGCCTTGATGTCGGCATCGGGGGCGGCGGAGCCGCCCTTGGGCGGCATCGCGCCCTTGCCCTTGATGGCATTGGCGGTCAGCGCATCGATGCCTTGGGCCACGCGCGGCGCCCAGGCCGCCTTGTCGCCCACCTTGGGCGCGCCGGCGACACCGGCGGCGTGGCAGGCCTGGCAGGTCTGGGTGTAGAGCGCCGGAGCGGCAGCGCCGGCCGCGGCAGCCGGCGCAGCGGCGGTCGTCGTGGCGGCAGCCGCGGGTGCGGCGGCAGGCGCCGCATCGGTCGGGGCAGCGGCAGTCGCGGCGCCGGCAGGGGCCTTGGGCTCCTCGAACTTCGCGCCGCCCTTGTTGGCCATGTAGACCACGGCACGGCCGATTTCCACTTCGCTGAACGCGCCGCCGCCCTGCGGCGGCATGGCGTTCTTGCCCTTGAGCGCCGAGGCCAGCAGGGCCTCGTAGCCGTTCTTGATGCGCGCGGCCCAGGCGCCTTCGTCGCCGAACTTGGGCGCGCCGGCGGCGCCGGTGCCATGGCAGGCCGCGCACTGGGCCTGGAACACCTGCTCGCCGGTCTTGAGCGCGCCACCGCCGGCCACGGCCTGGCGGATCTCGACTGTGCCCACGGGCTGGATGCGGCGGGCCACGGCCTCTTCGGCCATGAAGTCGGTGCCCGCGCCGGGCTTCTTGCCCGCGCCGACGTAGGTCACGAGCAGGATGATGCCGAGGATGGGGATCAGGAACGCGAACAGCACAGCCCAGATCAACTGCTTCGGCGTCTTGATCGGACCGTCGTGCGGGGCTTCGTGGTCGGGAGTGTGGTGGCTGTTGCTGGTCATAGATCCTCGAAAGACTCCGGCTGCGGCCGGGAACGGCTGCGCGCGAGCGAGGCGCAAAACCTTGGAATTATATCGGCGCCCCCCCCCCGAGCCCCGGGAGTACCCTAGGGGCTTGCCTTGCGGCGCAGCTGCATCGCTGCGCCGTCCGGGATCGACGTGCCGCAGCCGTTTTTTGCGGCCCGCGCCGACGTCGCACCGCGGGCAAGGCTACAATGGTGGTTTCGGCGCCTGTAGCTCAATGGATAGAGTACTGCCCTCCGAAGGCAGGGGTTGCTGGTTCGATCCCAGCCAGGCGCGCCATCTACATCAAGCACTTACAGACGTTCTAGGGCCTGCAATGGGCTCAATGTATGAAAAACGTCTGAAAAAGTCCTCCCGCTAGAGCCTCTTGGTTGCGTCAGGATGACGCCCAGCTTTCTGCTCGCTGGGTTGGCAAAGCGGCTTTGAAGCAGTCATGCGCTGGGAGCCGGGTGGTCCACGAGGCTGGCACTGATGGCTCTTGGCTGTTGTCTCTGCTTTGGCGTCTTAGCGCGTTCACGAAAGCTGCTCGTCCTTGTGAACCTCCGAAACGTTTAGTTCAGAGAAGCGCTTGATCAGAGATCAGCAGCAACCAGTGCGTAAAAGCGCGCTCTCACCCAGTCGGTCCAGAGGGTCCCCAAGGGTCTGGTAATAGCCGACATGACTGTCTAGTCATTCGCGCACAGCGTTGTGCAAAAACTTGTGGATAACTTGTTCCTGATGTGTGGACAGATCAATGTCAAGCCGTTGATTCATCGAATGATTAGAGACATTGATACCTAGAGAGGGCTAGCTGCTCGTCCTTTGAGCACACCACATGCAGGCTGCATTCTTACATTCGGATGCTTGCTAAGTCCTTGATTCCAATGAAGAATGATTCCATCTTTCCATTCGTTACACAGCGGGAGCTGCTGGAATGAAGGGTTGGAACGCTGAAGAACAGAGCGTACATGTGAGAAGCACCATTTGAGGGTGCTGCTGGGCATAAGGGATGCTCAAGAGAAACGAACAATGGGAGCACGTATGGAAGCCAAGTCGCTGGTCAAGGGTCTGGTCACAGTCCATTCGGTTCGCTCGGCCAACGGTAAGCTGATCTCCCAGTCCCAGAGCGGGGCCGCCCCTGCTCGTGCTGTTCAAAGTTTTCGAGTCATGGCAAAGCTGGGTAACATTGCTGCTTCCGGCGAACGTGCCATGCAATCGATGAAGAAAAAATGAGCGCGCAGCCGCTTGCAAGCGGCTCCATCACTCCTCCTACTCCTCACACGACTTACTCCTCGCTCGTAGAGAGCGACGCTGACCTTGTCGGTCACGTCGCTTACGCCTTCTACAAGCGTGACAAGCTGAAGTTCTGTGAGCACATTCGCGCAACCCATGGACGTTCCCCTACCCAACAAGAGGTAGATGTCTTCATCCAAACGTGCAATTTGGACACGCGTCTTCAAGGCTATCGTGCCGAGGCCGAAGTCCTGCTAGAGCGTTTCACCGAGTACCAACTTGAGGATGCTGTTGAGGAAGTTCGCCGCGAATCAAATGAACGGTTAGCGGCGAAGCTGAGTGAGTCGAAGTCATGGGGCCGTTCTATTGCAGAGGCTTTGGTCGGAAGCCTGTTCGTAGCGATGATGTGGGCCCTGCTTGTCGTCCTGCTCTATGCCAACAAGGTCGGCACTGACAAGATGGCGAAGGACATTTTCAGCATTGACTTGAACTCCTCGCCGCAGCAATCAAGCCCGCAGCCTGCTTCAAAGTAGCCGTGAGGTTGGTGTAGTCACCTACTCGCCCCGTACGCGCCGGTGCCTGCTCTAGAACCGGCCCCATACAGCGCTCCTCCAGGCCTTATCCAGCTACGGTAGTCCCGGAGCCGGACCTCGCCCGCAGTGCCTCGTACAGCTGCGCCGGGCCAAGAAGGATGTCCTTCAACCCATCGCGCACCCGCTCAGACCCTAGAGCCTGCGTGCTCATGGTCTGGTGCGCTTCCAGCGCATCCATGATGGCTCCCAGCAGCGCGTCCTTCAGGTCCGGCGAGTTGGCGAACTGCTCCTTGCTATTGCTGGCCGCCTGCTGCACCAGCATTTCGTTCTCCAGCAGTTTGCCTTTGAGCACACCGTTGACGTAGAGGAGCTGGTCGTTGTCGGTCAGCTCGCCCTCGAACAGGCCGTTCACCTTTTGGATGATCTCGGTCAGGTAGTCCTTCTGCTTCTCCTGGACCGCGCCGCTGCCCATGGCGTCCATGGGTTGCAGCTTGTAGCTGCCGTCCGGGTTCAGTCCCATCGTCTGGGCGCCGCGGTTCTTCAGCGTGTGGTGCGTCAGTACCACCTTGCTCAGATCCACCGTGTCGCGCTCGCGCCCGAAGTCCAGCAGCGGGATGAGCCGCTTGTAGAACAGGAAGCGCTTTTCGATGTCGGTGTTGCCGTAGTCGAAGATCTGGCTCAGGAACGCGTACAGGCGCACGTAGGCGCCCATGTCGTTCTTGAACAGCAGCAGTGCGTCCAGCGTGTCCTTGGCAGCCTTGGCCGCCTTCTCGTCGCCCTGCGCCTCGGCCTCGTTGTGCTCTTGCTGCGCGGCCTTGTAACGCTTCAACAGCCGGTCGGCCACCGGCGCGATGGCCGCGTCCAATGCCTTCTGCGTCCCGTTAGGGTCTAGGTCCACCTTAGCCACCCGGTCCACCTCGAAGTCGTCGTAGTAGCCGGTGGCGTCGAGCTTGGCGCGCAGGTCGTAGACCAGGTGCGGATCGGTCGTGGCCTCTAGCTGCGCCGTCTCGTAGTAGGTCTGGAAGGCCTGGAGGATGGCGTCCGGCTCGTTGACGAAGTCGAGGATGTAGGTCGTGTCCTTGCCCGGATGCGCGCGGTTCAGGCGCGAGAGCGTCTGCACGGCCTGGATGCCGCCGAGCATCTTGTCCACGTACATGCCGCACAGCAGCGGCTGGTCGAAGCCGGTCTGGAACTTGTTGGCCACCAGCAACAGGTGGTAGTCGGGCTCTGCAAAGGCATCGCGGATGTCGCGGCCCTTGAGTCCGGGGTTCAGGTCCTTGCTGGCCTCGGTGACTGGTGCGGGGAAACTGTCAGGGTCATTGACCTCGCCGGAGAAGGCAACCAGCACGCCCAGCGGGTAGTTCTGCTTCTCGATGTAGGCGCGGATGGCTTTCTGCCAGCGCACCGCCTCCTTGCGGCTGCTCACCACCACCATGGCCTTGGCCCGGCCGACGAGCAGCGGCTGCACGTTTTCGCGGTAGTGCTCGACGACGATCTGCACCTTCTGCGCGATGTTGTAGGGATGCAGCCGGACCCACTGCATGATTCCCTTCATCGCGGTACTGCGCTCGACCTCCTGCTCGTCGAACTCCTTGCCGTCGTGCGCGAGCTTGAAGGCGAGCTTGTAGCTGGTGTAGTTCTTGAGCACGTCGAGGATGAAGCCCTCCTCGATGGCCTGGCGCATCGAGTAGACGTGGAAGGGCCGGGGCAGCCCGTCCTCGCCCTTGCGGCCGAACAGCTCCAGCGTCTTGGCCTTGGGCGTGGCGGTGAAGGCCACGTAGGTCAGGCCCTTGGCGTCGGCGCGCGCTTCCATCTGCGCGGCCAGCAGTGCCTCGGTGTCGATCTCGCCGCCGTCCTGCAGATCGGCCCACTCTTGGGCCGACAGCAGTGCCTTGAGCTTGGCCGCAGCCTCGCCGGTCTGTGAGCTGTGGGCCTCGTCGGCGATCACGGCGAAGCGCTTGCCTTCCGTGGCGGCCAGCTCCTGCACAGCGGCCAGCGCGAAGGGGAAGGTCTGGATGGTGCAGACGATGATCTTCTTGCCGTCTTTGAGCGCCTGCGACAGCTGCGCACTCTTGCTGCCGTGCTCGCTGGTGATGCTGGCCACCACGCCGGTGGTGCGCTCGAAGTCGAAGATGGCCTCCTGCAACTGCGCATCCAGCACGTTGCGGTCGCTCACCACCAGCACGCTGTCGAAGAGCTTGTGGTGCTGGGCGTCGTGCAGGTCGGCCAGGAAATGCGCGGTCCATGCAATGGAGTTGGTCTTGCCCGAGCCGGCCGAGTGCTGGATCAGGTAGCGCTCACCAGGGCCGTTCGCCAGGACGTCGGCCACGAGCTTTCGCGTCGCGTCGAGCTGGTGGTAGCGCGGGAAGATGACGGCCTTGAGCTGCTTCTTGTCGTCGCGCTTGCCGATGAGGTAGCGGTGCAGGATGTCGAGCCAGCTCTCCCGCTCCCACACCTGCTCCCAGAGATAGGCCGTGGCAAAGCCTTCCGGGTTGGGCTCGTTGCCCGCGCCGCCATTGTTGCCGCGGTTGAAGGGCAGGAAGGTGGTGGCTGGCCCCGCCAGCCGCGTGCTCATCATCACCTCGGACTGGCTCACCGCGAAGTGCACAAGCGCCCCGCCGGGGAAACCCAGCAACGGCTCCAGCACGCCGCCCTTTGGACTCGGATGGCGGTCGAAGCGGTACTGGTCCACGGCATCGTGCACGCTCTGCGTGAAGTCCGATTTCAGCTCGGCGGTGGCCACGGCGATGCCGTTGAGGAACAGCACCAAGTCCAGTGCGTCCTTCTGGTTGTTGGGCGAGTGGTTCACCTGCCGCACCACGCGCAGCCGGTTGGCGGCGTAGCGCGCCTGCGTTTCGGGGTTGAGCGCCAGCGCCGGCTTGAACTGGGCCAGCAGCAGCGGCTCCTTCAGGCCCAGCATCTCCACGCCACGGCGCAGCACGTCTAGCGTGCCGCGCTCGTTGAGGCTCTTGCGCACGCGCTCGGCCAGCACTTTGGGCAACGCAGCGCCGTGGGTCTTGGACAGCTTCTGCCAGCTCTGGGCTTGAGTGCCTTCGACCCAGGCCAGCAGGTCGGGCAGGAACAGGCCGCTGGCGCGGTCAAACAGGGCACTGTCGCCGTCGGTGTACAGCCAGCCGTGGGCGGCCAGGTGGTGGCAGATTTCGGCCTCGAAATAGACTTCCTTGTGCAGCGCCATCACTCCCCCTGTGCTTCGCGCGCCAGCTGCCGCGGGTCCCACACGCGGTCGGCAAGCTGCCGGTAGAGCGACTGCCGCTCTTCCATCTCGGCCTTGCCGAACTGGGGCAGTGCCCGGAACGGCAACTCCGCCTGGCGGATGTAGGCGAGGAAGCCAGGGTGCCGCTCGTAGCACTGCTCGTGCAGCGAGCGGGCCAGCAGGTTCTGGCTCACGTAGTGCGGCCGCTTGTCGGCGTAGGGCAGATCGCCATAGCTGGCGTTGAAGATCTTGGGCAGCAGGAGCAGCCCGCCGAAGCGGTTGCGCCATTCAGCGAACTCGGCCGGCGACGCGAATTCGTCGGTGTGCCGCTCGGGGTGGTCGGCCCAGATGTGTTCGATCTCGAACCGGCCACGCCCTTCCACGAGGTAGTCACTGGTCTGGCTGCGCATGCCCGACACGGCTTCGAGATGCGCCGTCATGCGAGCCAGCAGCACTTTGATGTAGCGCATCGACCACTGGTTGAGCCCGAAGCCGGCAAAGCCGCTGCGCCGGCGGTCGCTGGTGCCGTCGAAGTCGCAGCCCTGCTCATCCAGCTTGGCCATGAGGATGCTCACCAGCTCGTCCAGCGCCTTGCCGCGGATGTCGCGCAGGATCAGGAACGCCGCATAGGACATGGCTGCGAAGGTCATGCTCAGGTAGTTCACCGCGCGCCGGGCCAGCAGGATGTCCAGGAAGATCGCCACAGCACGCACCTTGCGCTTCACGGTCTCGGGCGAGTCAGTCACCTGCAGCGGGGCCAACAGCAGCGGGTACTGCAGGGTGAAGTTGAAGCAGGCCACGTGGTAGACCGGCTCCAGCCCTTCTTCGGGCTTCAGCGACACCTTGCGGATGCGCTCGTACTGGCGCGTGTAGAACACGAAGTCTTGGCAGACGAAGCGGAAGTAGTCCTCGCCCTGGCGTAGCCCCAGGGCTTCGGCGTGCTGGCCCACCCAGCGGTGGAACTCGGTGCCGATGCGCTCAAAGTCTTTGTTCTCGGCGCCGCTGCGGCGCTCGCGCACGCTGTTGGCGTAGCGGCCCCGCAGCCAAGCCTTCACGGCGTCGGTGTCCTCGTCCTTGCCCAGCTTGCGCAGGGCCTCAATGCGTTCGCGCCAGAGTCGCGCCGCCTCGTTGCGCTGAACAACGTCGGTGATGTTGGCCAGCAGGTAACCCTTGAGCATGTCCAGCGGCGACAGCGACAGGCCCCGGTCGTTCATCGTTTCGAAGATGGTGTATGCGTCTTCGTCGGATGCAGCCGTTATTTCAATCAGGTATACATTGTCCGTTAGCCAATCGCAGAAATATGGCAAAGCTTCATCGTCAAGCTCGTTGCCTAATTCCTTCAGCAATCCATCCAAATCCTGGTAGCGCGCGACGATGGTTTGCACCGATTCCGAAGCTTCGCTGGTTTCAGGCACATCGCCGTTGAATAGCGCTGTCATGATAGCAAGTCGGTCATCAACAGCAATATTGAACGCCTTCTTGCCGTAGCGCTCTGAATAAATGAGTTCTTCCAAATGCACGCGGTCGGGCCGGTCACCCTGCCTCCGGTGTAGCAGCAGCAGCAGCAGGGTTAACGTGGTTAGCCGCTGCTGACCGTCCACAATGTAAAGCTGGCCGTCGCGCTTACTGAGAATAATGGAGCCCAAGAAGTAGTTGCCGTACTCTTCGACTGCCTCGCGCGCATTACTTGATCGATGCCACTGAAAAAACTGCGACGTCAAGTCGTCGATCAGTTCTTTGGCCTGTTTGTGTTGCCAGCGATACTCCCGCTGGTAATAATCAATCTTGTAGCGCTTACCTTTGAGAATCTCGCTGACAGTGCGTGCTTCGCCATCAATGGTTTTCATGCGAAAAGCGCCTCCTTTGCAGGGATTTCCTGTGTCACGACATCTCGCACGTCGATCTGGCCGGTAACGGCGGCGGCGATCAAGGCACTGCGGCGCTCTTTCAGGAGGTTCATGGCGCGCTCGGATTCGGCTTGAAGTCTGTCCATCTTGTTGACTGCATCGTCAATGTATTCTGCGATGGCCTGCTGCTCCTCTCTCGGAGGAACCAATATCAAAAATGACAGGAGACTGGACTGGGGAAGGTTGTTGGCCATCCCATTACCACCACTCAAGGAGTTTTCGATTTGAATGCGCAGAGCCCGGGATCGCAGCGCAGCAGCAAAGTATGCTGGAACCATGAAGGAATTCAAGCGGAGCCTGAATATCTTATCGGACAGCAGCAGACGAGGACGGGCGATCATTACCAAGGCTGTTGAGCCCACAAGCTCTGGCGAGCCACTGGCCCGCGACATTAATAGGTCACCGGCGTGAATCTCGTAGCTCGGATCAGGCGACAACTCAGGCGGCAATGCCTTATTCTCGGTCGGCCGAAAAATGCCGCCGTTCAGGCACCCGGCCTTTAGCACACCCCATTCACCTTCCTCAGCTTCGCGTGCATGGCACTCTGGACTCCACCCTTGCTCAATCGCTGATATTACGCGGCGCAAGGAGCAAAGTTTCCAATGCGCTGGCACATCCCCCAACCACGCCACGCCGGAATCCGTCATCGGCACATTCGGATTGAGTCCCTTGGTGACCGCGTGAGAGATAGTGGCTTGGCGCTTTTCGGCCAGCAAGGCGATGAGATTTTCCTGCTCGGCAATCAGGGTGTCGATCTTGGCGGTTTCACGGTCGAGGAAGGTGGCGATGGCGACTTGCTCATCAAGTGTAGGCACGTAGACCAGTTGTCCTAGACTTTCCTTCTTAATGTGGCGCATGGTGCTTCCATGGGCATCTAGGTCAGCTAGCTTCGGAGCAAGGAATTTGATGAGGTAAAAGAGATAGGACTTAGTTGCCTCTTCCGTGGGGGAGACTTTGAAGATGTGCTGATTCAGCCATGCATCGCCGGCGCGCCAAATGAAACTGTCAATCGTTGCTGACCAAGAGAAGAGCAAATCACCGGTCGAGACACGAAGCCTGCCATCAAGCTCGCCAGCAAAATAGTTGGGTTCCGCATCACTTGTGAGTTGCGCAATTCGGATAATCGGTTGCCCCTCGGCCGCCCAATCCTCGGGCTTGAACGCGAAACCGTTTTGATAGGTCGCCAAGCGCTTTAGGGCTGAACGAGTCCAGTGCGCAGGGACAGAGCCAATCAAATTGTCGCCGGTATCCACGCGATTGGGGTAGATCGGCAGGCTCATTCCGCCAACTCCCCCATCATCGCCATGATCCGCACCGACACCGCCTTTAGGTCCTCGTCGATGGCGTGCAGGCTGCGTGGCGGCTCAAAGACGTAGAAGTGGCGGTTGAACGGGATCTCATACCCCACCTTGCTCTTCTCGTCGTCGATCCAAGCGTCAGGCGCGTGCGGCAGCACCTCGCGCTTGAAATACTCACCAATGTCTTCGGTCAGCGGCACATTCTCGGTGTCGCGCAGCGCGGAATCCGGCTGTGGCTTGCCTTTTTGCTTGCCTTTGACCCCCAGCACCGGCTGGCCCTTTTCGTCGCGCAGCGGGCGCTCTACGGTGATGGTCGTATAGCCGAACTCTTCGTTGCGGAAGATGCGTGAGATCGGCACGCGCTTGAGCCGCCCCCCTTCCGGTGCCACGGGCGGCATGTCGGTGTTGGTGACGAGCTTTGGCTCGCCCAGCGGCTTCCCGTCAACATCCAGCACGGTGATGAACTCAGCCTCGGTGAACTCGCCGAACAGCCGCGTCACGGTGGCGATGTGCTCCTCGCTCATCTCCTTGCGCTTGGAGCCCAGGCTCTTGCGCATCTTCTGCCAGAAGCCGCTGGCGTCGATGAGTTGCACCAGGCCGCGGCGGTCCTCGGTCTTGCGGTTGGAGATGATCCAGACGTAGGTGGCGATGCCGGTGTTGTAGAACATG
Source organism: Azohydromonas caseinilytica (assembly GCF_012927045.1). Taxonomy (GTDB): domain Bacteria; phylum Pseudomonadota; class Gammaproteobacteria; order Burkholderiales; family Burkholderiaceae_C; genus Azohydromonas; species Azohydromonas caseinilytica. Next base: position 532,259 of record NZ_JABBFW010000001.1, read on the forward strand.
TCAGTGGGCAAGCCCACGATGGCCTCCACCAGGTCGTTCTCCAGCACGTAGCGTCGGATCTCGCTCTCGCCGCTGCCCGCGCCGCCGCTGAAAAGCGGCGAGCCATTAAGCACGATGCCAAAGCGGCTGCCGCCGTCCTGGGTCGGGCGCATCTTCGACACCAGGTGCATCAGGAACAGCATCGATCCGTCATTGATGCGCGGCAGGCCGGGGCCGAAGCGGCCGTCGAAGCCCTTCTGTTCGTGCTCCTGGCGCACCATCTTCTCGACTTTCTTCCACTCCACGCCGAAGGGCGGGTTGGAGAGCATGTAGTCGAACTTCTGGTGGGCGTGGCCGTCGTCGCTGAGCGTGTTGCCGGCGACGATGTTGCGCACGTCCTGGCCCTTGATGAGCATGTCGGCCTTGCAGATGGCGTAGGACTCGTCGTTGAGCTCCTGGCCGTACATGGTCAGCCGCGCGTGCGGGTTGTGCTCCAGCAGGTACTCGCCGGCGACGGAGAGCATGCCGCCGGTGCCCGCCGTGGGGTCGTAGATGGTGCGCACCACGGCGTTGCCGGGCGTGAGCACGTCGTCGTCCGCGATGAACAGCAGGTTCACCATGAGGCGGATGACCTCGCGCGGCGTGAAGTGCTCCCCCGCCGTTTCGTTGGAGATTTCCGCGAACTTGCGGATCAGTTCCTCGAACACCAGTCCCATGCTGGCGTTGTCCACGGTCCCCGGGTGCAGGTCGATGTTGGCGAACTTCTCGACGACCAGGTACAGCAGCCCGGCCTTGGCCAGCCGCTCGACCTGCGTGTAGAAGTCAAAGCGCTCGAAGATGTCGCGCGCCGCCGGCGAGAAGGCCTGGACGTAGGCGTAGAGGTTCTGGCGGATGTGGTCCTGGTCACCCAGCAGCTTGCCCAGGTCCAGCGGCGAGGTGTTGTAGAAGCTCTGCCCCGCTTTGCGCAGCAGGAAAGGGTCAGGGTTGATGCCGGCCTTGGTCTTGGCCTCGTACTCGGCCAGCACTGCGGGCTTGGTGCTCTCCAGCACGCAGTCCAGGCGCCGCAGTACGGTGAAGGGCAGGATGACGCGGCCGTATTCGCTTTGCTTGTAGTCGCCGCGCAGGAGGTCGGCGACGGACCAGATGAAGGACGACAGGGCTTGGTGATTCATGGGTTTCCTGAGGGATACGGGCGCCGGCTGGCGACGCACTCTCATTCTCCCTTAGACCACTAAGGCCAAACATTGCGGACGCATCAGGCACTGTCACTGGTCATCCGCTCACCCCAGAGCGCAAAGGCGCCAGGATCGCGGGCGTGATGCAGAAACTAGAGGCGTGGATGGTGGACGCCCTCAAGGCTTAGCCCACCGAGCAGTCCGGGAGACTGAGCAGTCATCAGCCTTCTAACCGTCGGATGCTGATGCTGCCCATTGCCCGCGTACTGCCGTGCCTGTGTAAACGCTCCTGTAAACCGTCTGTAAACCTGGCTTCGCCGCGTCCACACGGCTTGATTTGTTGAGGCCGACCGAAAAGTGAGCCACTTCTAATGGCCGTGCCGACTGAAAACTGAGCCAGGTGAACACCTACCCTGCCGCTTTTTTGTGCAGCAGGGAATCGAGGAGTGATCACCATGGATCAGATCGGATGGATCCGGCGGCTGCACCGCCGGGAGAACAAGAGCGAGAGGGAGATCTCGCGCATGACGGGGCTGTCGCGCAACACGGTGGCCAAGTGGCTGCACGCCGACGTCAGCGAAGCGCCGAAGTACCGGCGCGCGCCCCAGCCCTGCAAGCTCACGCCGTTCGTGGAGATGGTCAAGCAGGCGCTGCTGGCCGATGCCCGGCGTCCGAAGCAGGAGCGGCGCACGGCCAAGGCGTTGCACGCCGAGCTCAAGGCCGCTGGCTACGGCGGCGGCTACACGCGGCTGACGGACTTCATCCGCGACTGGCGCGCCGGCGAAGGTCAGGCCGCCAGCGTCCACGCCTTCGTGCCGATGGCCTTCGAGCTCGGCGAGGCGTTCCAGTTCGACTGGAGCGAGGAAGGGCTGGTGGTGGGCGGCATCTACTACCGGCTGCAGGTGGCGCACATGAAGTTGTGTGCCAGCCGCGCGTTCTGGCTGGTGGCCTACCCGAGCCAGGGCCACGAGATGCTGTTCGACGCGCACACGCGCTGCTTCAGCGCGCTGGGCGGGGTCGCCAGACGGGGCATCTACGACAACATGAAGACCGCCGTGGACAAGGTCCACAAGGGCAAGGGGCGACAGGTCAACGCCCGCTTCGCCGTGATGTGCGCCCACTACCTGTTCGACCCCGACTTCTGCAATGTGGCCAGCGGCTGGGAGAAGGGGGTTGTCGAGAAGAACGTGCAGGACAGTCGCCGGCGCATCTGGGTCGAGGCGGCCAAGCGGCGCTTCGGCTCCTTTACCGAGCTCAACGCCTGGCTCGGGGAGCGCTGCCGCGCGCTGTGGCAGGAGATCCGCCACCCGCAGCATGGGCGCTTCAGCGTGGCCGAGATGCTGGAGCACGAGCGGCCGCACCTCATGCCCATGCCGGTACCGTTCGACGGTTACGTCGAGAAGCCCGCGCGCGTGAGCAGCACCTGCTTGGTGACGGTGGCGCGCAACCGCTACTCGGTGCCGTGCGAGCTGGCCGGGCAGATGGTCAGCACGCGGCTGTACCCGGGGCGCGTCGTGGTGGTGGCCGGCGACGACGTGGTGGCCAGCCACGAGCGGCTGAGCGACCGGGGGCAGACCCACTACGACTGGCAGCACTACGTGCCGCTGCTGCAGCGCAAGCCCGGCGCGCTGCGCAACGGGGCGCCCTTCGTCGAGATGCCCGAGCCGCTGCTGCGGCTGCGCCGGGCGCTGTTGCGCGAGAGCGGCGGCGACCGCGTCATGGCGCAGGTGCTGGCCCTGGTACCGGGCGCCGGACTCGACGCCGTGCTGGTGGCGGTGGAGCTGGCCCTGGAGAGCGCGCCGCCCTCCGGGCGCGTGAGCATCGAGCACGTGCTCAACGTGCTGGGGCGGCTCAACGCCGCGCCGGTGCCGCAGGCCGTGGCCACGCCGCTGCAGGTCAAGACGCCGCCGCTGGCCGACCCGGGCCGCTACGACCGGCTGCGCAGCCGCGCCGGCGCCGTCGTGCCGGCCCACGGCGAGGAGGCCGGCCATGCGTGACCTTATTGCCGAGCTCAAGGCGCTGCGGCTGCACGGCATGGCCGGCGCCTGGGCCGAGCTGCAGGAACAGGGCCAGAACGCCGGCGTGGAGACCTCGCGCTGGCTGCTGGAGCACCTGCTGCAAGCCGAGGCCACCGACCGCGCCATGCGCTCGGTGAGCTACCAGATGCACGCGGCGAAGTTCCCGATGCACCGCGACCTGGCCGGCTTCGACTTCGACGTCTCGCCGGTGGACCGCAAGCTCGTGACGCAGCTGGCGACGTGCGAGTTCACCGAGCACGCGCACAACGCCGTTCTCGTGGGCGGGCCTGGAACCGGCAAAACGCATCTTGCGACCGCCATCGGCGTGGCCGGCATCACGCGCCACGGCAAGCGCGTGCGGTTCTACTCGACGGTGGACCTGGTCAACGCGCTGGAGCAGGAAAAGGCCCAAGGCAAGGCTGGGCGCATTGCCGCGACGCTGCTGCGCATGGACCTCGTTGTATTGGACGAGCTGGGATATTTACCCTTCAGCCAAGCCGGCGGGGCGTTGCTGTTCCACCTGCTGTCCAAACTCTACGAGCACACCAGCGTGCTGATCACCACCAATCTCGACTTCGGTGAGTGGTCAACGGTATTCGTGGACGCAAAAATGACAACCGCGCTGCTGGACCGCCTCACGCATCACTGCCACATCGTCGAAACGGGCAACGAGTCGATCCGCTTCATGCGCAGTACCGAGCAGGCCAAGCAGCGCATCACGGCTCGCGAGCAGGCGCGCCGGGTTGCCAGGGCGCCAGTGCCAGAAGAGATTCCTTGATGAACCGCCGCGCGGGGCCAGACGCTGCGGGCTACGCCCTTCGCGTCTGGCCCCGCGCGCGCAACACAGCGCCTAGGAGGTCAAACACCAGAGCTTGGACCTACACTTATCCACAGCCGGCCTTCAAAAACCGGCTTCCGCCCCTGGCTCAAAGTTCAGTCGGCACGGTGGCTCAGAATTGCGTCGGCCCCGACACTTGATTCTCTTTCGGTGTTCCTAGTGTTCCGCAGTGTTCCCTAGAGGGGAAACGTCGGAACACCGGCAGTGTTCCAGCGGTGTTCCGTGGTGTTCCTGACCCGGCCACACTCCTGAGCAGCCTACTTCAGGAACACCAGGGAACACTGGCCGCAAGCCCCGGTGTTCCAGCGTTTCCAGAGGAAGAACACCGGGAACACCAGGAACCTGGCGAAATGCAGCACTTCAGCGGAAGTGCTGCCGCGAGCTGTTATTCGTCGGCCTCCATCAGCTTGCCCGTGAAGGCGTACACCCGCACTTTCTGGCCCAACGCTCGCGGTGTGAGTGTGCGGCTGCTCTTGCCGTCTGCGCCGGGCTGGATCACGCCAGCAGCTACCAGTGCAGCCGCCGCGGCCTTGTGGTCGAAGCCGGCGCACAGCTCACGCCGGAACACCTCGGGCATTACGAAGAACTGCCGTGAACCATCCGCGCCAGTACGGAAGAAGCCCGCCCGGTTGATGATGCGCTCTCCTGCGTCGTCCACGTCCTGGAAGCGGCTGGAACCGTGGGCCTCGAAGAAGGCGCGCACCTGCTGCAGTAACGCTCGATCCTCGCGCCGGCCCGGTCCGCCGAAGGACTCCAGCCAGGAATCGAAGCAGCGCCCCGCAGCGGCCTCAGCCTCGCCCGGTTGCCAGCCGGTCAGTCCGTATCGTGTCGCCAGCTCGCCCGCCTCTGCCACCAAGCCGAAGCGCCGGGCCACGCGCAGCACTTGTCCGGCGGCTTCCTTAGGAACGTGATCGTGGACGAACTCGCGCACCGCCGCGCCGATGGTGTCGGCCAGCTCGGCACGGTCACGCGCCAAGTGCTTCAGCCACTCCACGCCCACGGCACCGAAGCAGCGTCCCACGGCCTCCTTGATCGCCAGCGCCAACGCTGCTGCGCTCGGCTGGCCGTTCAGGCAGTCGAAAGCGCCCAGCCCTGCACCGGCGTCAGCCTCGATGTCGGCCAGGCGGATCTCCTGCCCCGCGTTGGCCTTCTTACCGGCGCGGGCCATCAGGCCGGAAAGCGACTCCTCCCCGGCGCTGAGGAACAGCAGCGTCCAGCGGGCTGCCGGCTTGGCGGTGCCGCTGCGGCTCGCCCGCGTCTTGCCCTGGCCGTTGGCGAGCATGTAAGCCGCGTCGCCAGCCTCGCGCGGGTCTACCTGGGACAGCTCATCCAGGATCAGCAACCCGTGGTTGTGCAGCGCCGCCAGCCCCTCAAGACCGTTGGCCGTGGTCCGCCAGAGCCGCGGGTACTCCTGCGGGTTTCCCCAGACGGACGCAGCCAGCGCCAGCGCCGTGCTCTTGCCGCAGGACGATGGGCCGCGCAGGTGGAATCCACCGGCGTCATCGCTGGTGATGCCCAACAGCGGCCCGGCAAGGGCGCAGGACAGTGCGAACACCATGCGAGAGTTGCCGGCTGCCAGCGCTGCCACTTCGTCGCGCCACTGCGACGCGGTGCCCAGCGTGGACAGTGCTGGCTCCAGGCCATGGGCGTTCTGGAACACCACCCGCTCGCCGTTGCCGCCGATAGCTTGGTCCGGCAGCACGTACACGCCGCCACACCAGCCCAGCCGGTCCACGCAGCGCGCGCGCTCTGTCACCGGCCATACCTGCAGGTACGTCGCCAGCATGTCGCGCGCGGCCTTGCCGGGGGCTATACGCTGGCCCCGCCGGGCCAGTTCACGCAGCACCTCCAAGCCGTCGCCTTGCAGCAGCTCCATGGGCATCGCCCATCGGTGCTGCACGCCGTCCGCGTCGTCCCACTCCAGCAGCCGGCCCCACTCGAACGACTTGGCGCCACGCGTCATCGCCAGGATGCGCAGCGGGGAGCACAGCCACTGCGGGGACTTCTCGTTGCCGTCCTTATCCTTGCCGATGAAGTACACGCCCGCGGCTTGGTCTGCGGTGTGCTCACGCAGCTCGAAGCGCATACCGCCCACCTCGTAGCGGGTCAGCGGCTGCGGCTTGGCCTGCAGCGCCGCCGCAGCCATGGCCAAGTCAGCGCACACGTCGGCGCTGTCCAGTACCGCGCTCATGCCCCGCCTCCTTCCTGGTGCGCCGGCTCGAAGGCATCTGTGATCGACTCGGCCACGCGGTCCAGCTCGGCACCTCCACGCGCGGCCCACACGTCGCACCAGTCTGCGCTGGCCGTGCTGGGGGTCAGCACGTCACACCGCACCAGGGCGCTGGCCGCGCGCGCCTTGAGTACCTGTGCCGCACGTTGTCCTGCCTCGCCGGGGTCTGCGAACACCACCAGGCGTCGCACGTCCGGCGACCACACATAGGACTTCATGCCCAAGGCACTGTAGGCGGACACCGTGGCTACGCCAGACGCCAACTGGGCAGCCAGTGCCGTCTCGATTCCTTCGGCTACGCCCTGCACCCCGGCCTCGGGCTCGTACAGGCGGATCGCCGCGCCAGCCAGCGGCCCGGCCGTGCCGGTCAGCTTCTTGACCGCGGGAACGTTCGCCTTGCGGCCGTCCGCGCTGAGGTACGTGCGATGCAGCGCCAGCACCTCGCCGGTTGGGCTTACCAAGGGGGCCACCAGAGCCGGGAAGCGGCCCAGCTCCTGCCCTTCGTGCCAGTACGGCAACGCTGAGTGAAAGCGCAGGCACGCCGGCAGGGGCCACAGATCGGCCTTGAGACGGTGCTGCAGGTAGCGGGTGGCCGGATCGTCGGCGCCCAGCACCGCGCACTGTGCCCAGATCGCCGCGTTGCGCTGGGCGTTGGCGGCCCAGCGCTGGCGCTGCTCGGCTTCACGCTCGGCTCGCGCGGCTTGCACCCGGTGCTGCAGTTCAGCACGCTCCGCGGGCGTCATGCGCTTGCGGTCGATGGCTGTCCACACGCTGCTGATGCCTTGGCGGTAGCAGCCGAACACGCCGCCGCGCAGGTCCTCGAACAGCAAGCACCAGCCGGCCTTGTCGCCGCGTCGGCCGTTGGTCGAGAAGCGCACGATGCGCCCGGGCTGGATCGTCTCTGGGGCATGGCCCAGCAAGGCCAGAATTGCTGAGAGGAAATGGCTGAGGAAGTCACACATCGTTGACTCCTCCCGTCAGCACTTTGACCGCGACCACGGCACGGTCGAGGCACTTGATGACGTCGGATTCGTGTTGCTGCGAGTTGATTGCCCGGATCAACTCAAACAACGCGTTGTAAGCCCCGATTTCCAGATAGCGCGCTTTGATGTTCGGGATATACCGCGGCTCTTCGACCAGCTGAGCCACCGCGGCCGCGACCTTCATCACCAATATCTCCTGGAACCACGCCGATCGCGGGCTACGCGCCGCCGCTTCCAACTTGCGCACCACCTTGGCGGTGTTGATTTCCAATGACTTCATCTTGCTGGCGCGGGTGGCGACGCGTTCCTTCACCAGCAGCTCCACCGCGGTTGCCAAGCGTATGACCGGGGACATGCTCGACGACTCGACGTGCTGGGCACGCGCTGCTGCCACGAGATTGCTCGCGTTTTCGAGGGCAGCAGCGTCGGCGGGATTTGCGACCGCGATCCAGGAATAGCGGGTGTCTTCCAGCAGCAGCTTCACGGCGGTCGCGACGCGTCCGACCAGCGCGCTGTTTAACAAGGGCGTGGGCTGCTGGGTGTAGATCGAAGCGACCAATTCGTTCACCGCTTGGATAGCCTCAGCTCCTAACGGCGATATTTTCTTGGCTGAGGCATAGCGCCACTCTTGCTTCAGCATCTGCTTTACCGCGTCGCGCACGACTGCTTCGAAATCCCGGGGCTTGAGGTATTTGGCCTGCACCTTGATCACCAATTGGCGCATGGCTCGGACGATCTGATCCTCCAAGAGTTTGAAATTGCGGGTTTTTGCGGGTACGGGCGTGCGTTGTCCCGCCCCCAGGGCGTAAAAATCTTGCATGTCAGTCTCCGATTAGGTGTTGGCGGCGTCGCGCTGGCGCTGCAGCCAGGCGTCGAGGTCGGCACGCAGCACGCCGGACGCGCGGCCGCCGAGGCGGACGCGCGCCAGCTCCTGGCGACGGATCAGCGTGTAGAGGTGGGAGCGGGAGCAGCCCAGATAGGCGTGGGCTTGGGAAATGCGCAGCACCGGGCTTTGCGGTTGCTGTGCGGGGGTGGGAATGTTGACCTTTTTGGCCATAAGTCCTCGTGTTGAGTTAACAACCGAGCCCCGCAGCAAAAGGCCTCCACTGCCCGCGAACGGAACGATGGTGGAAAATCCTGGGGTCTGGGTCCAATCAGACACCGGGCTCTTGCGTTGGTGCTCGGTATGGAGCCCCCAGAGTCCTCGAACGACTCTCGGGGGTTTCCACCTCAGGACTTGCTTGTTTGCCGCCCTTTGTCGAGGTGTGCGCTGATGCTAAGAGCGGTTTTGACTGCTTCTGCGCGTCTCACTAAGGGCATGACCGTCTTTGCTGAGGTAGCGAATCAACGAAACGTTGGTACGCCAACAAAACGTTGATCACTTCAGCAAATTGTAAAAATAAGTAAAACATGGTCACAGCGTCAGCTGCGCTAGTGCATTCCTTGCGTGCTCCTGCTGCAAGTGTGCGTAGTGCTTGGCGATCATTTCGACCGACGTGCCGGCCAATGCCGCTACCGTGGCAAGGTCCAAGCCGTGCCGTGAGACCAAGTCCGTGATGACGGAGTGCCGCAGCGTGTATGCGGTCACAGACTCCGGCAGTCCTGCTGCCGACACCGCGGCCTTGATAGGCCATTTCCAACTGTCCTTGTCCCAGCGTCGGCCGCTTGCGTCGGCAAACAGCGGCGCTTGCGGCAGCTTGTCGCGCGCTGCTTCGATCAAGAGCCCAACCGTTGCTGCCGGAAGCGGAATGCGACGGTCGGCGCCGGCCTTGTCGGTCCCCACGCGCAGCGCGCCCAACTTGGGATTGAAGTCGCTGACGTTGAGTTGCGCCAATGCCCCCGGGCGCAATGGCAACGCGCACAGAGCCTTCAGGAAGGGCTGCAAAGCAGGCTGCGCCGCGTCCACGAGACGGCGCCTCTGGTCAGGGTCAAGGTAAGTGTCGCGTCGTCCATCGGCCCCAGGAATCGGCCGCAGTGCCTGTTCCCAAGCGTGCGGGCTGGTCACCAAGCCGTCGGCCAGCGCGAGATTGAGCGCGGCGCGGAAGCTCGCCATGTCGCGGTTCAGCGTGGCGTCGGCGCGCCTCGCGCCCTCTTTGCCGGCCACAGGGGTGGCGGCCAACTTACGACGCCAGTCCTTCAGGTGCGTGGCAGTCAACTTCTTGATGTCGAAGCCGGCCAGCTTCTCGTCATAGACATAGCGCCTGAAGCGGGCAGCTGCTTCGTCGGCCTTCGCGCCGCCCGACTCGTGCCGCAGGTGCTCCACGTAGCGCTCGCACGCGTAACGCACGGTACAGTTCGCATTGCTGCCACCCCTGCCCAGGTGCTCGAACCACTCGCGCGCCGCCCGTTGCGCCGCATCGAAGCGCTCGCTGGCCGGCAGGTGGTCGAGCGCACCAAGCGTGGTCCATCGGTTCTTCGCTGCTGCTTCGTCGTAGAAGCGCGCCAGCCAAGTGCCGGGGGTTGCCGTGCTCATGCGCCGGTAGCCCACGTATCGCCCCTTCTCGATGCGCTGCCAGTACGGATCGCGCCGCACTGGCAAGGCATCGCGCGCGGCGACGGTATTCAACTTCACTCTCATGGCCCGGACAGGTATGAAATCGGTATGAAGAACACTAGCGCACTTTCATACATCTCAATAGATGCACCTAGAGGGAAATGAAGTGCGCGGATGTCGCCTGAAGTCCAAATTCCCTGCCCTCCGAAGGCAGGGGTTGCTGGTTCGATCCCAGCCAGGCGCGCCAATCACTCAAGCAGTCACAGACGTCTCCGGCCTGCAACGGGCCCCGGTTGAAAGAGATGTCTGAATCAATCTCTGCAGTTCCACGGATCGGGGTCGCCTAGCCCGTCGCAGCCCGCAGCGCGGCTCGCGCAGACGACCGGTTGTCAGCATCTGTAGGGCTGCCTTGGTGTAGGGTGCCGCCGATGCAACGCTCCACGAACCTCCTCGCCGGCGTGCTGCTGGTCCTGCTGAGCGGCTGTGCCGCCAATCCGGTGTCAGCCGACGCCTCGCCCCAGCTCCCGCCCGGGCCGCCGCCGCAGGTGGCCCGCGCCGACGCCAACGAGGCCGTGCCGGTCCAGGCCGATGTGCAGCCGGTGGCGCTCCGCAAGCGGGTGCAGCGCGGCCAGGCCTCCTGGTACGCGCACCGCTTCCACGGCCGGCGCACGGCCAGCGGCGAGCGCTACAGCCGCCATGGGCTGACCGCGGCCCATCCCACGCTGCCCATTCCCAGCTACGCGCGGGTGCGCAACCCGGCCAACGGCCGCGAAGTCATCGTGCGCATCAACGACCGCGGGCCCTTCAGCCGCGGCCACGTCATCGACCTCAGCCATGCCGCAGCCACGATGCTGGGCATCGTGCGCGGCCCGCGCGTGGTGGAGATCGAACAGGTCACCGACGTGGAACGCCGCGGCAGCTCCTGGCCCCAGGAGCGCGCCGCCGCCCCGTCGCAGCCGCGCACGCTCACGGCCCAGGCCGAACCGGCGCGCTGACGCGTCCGCCCGGGACGCCGCGCGCGCTTGTCAGCCGCGTCCCACAACAGCGCAAGCCTGCGCCTGACAGACCCAAGCCCGGCAGCGCCTTAGCCTGTCGCGCATCCGAACGGGTTGGAGATCTCGATGAAGCGGTCCGGGCAGATGGCAGTGTTGTGGCTGGCACTGTGTGCCGGCACAGCTTGGGCGCAGCCGGCCCCGGCCGATGCGGGCGCGGCAACCGCCACGCCCGCTGCCGTGAAGTACCTCAGCGGCGGCGCCGGCGACGAGGAGCGCTCGCAGCTGATGGTGCAGTGGCCGCAGTACCCGCTGCTGATCGTCTTCAGTGCTGCCGGCGGCGCCTACGCGGTGGCCGACAGCGTGCGCATCACCAACACGCAGGGCGCCGTGCTGCTGGAGGTGCCGCAGGCCGGGCCGCTGCTGATGGTGAACCTGCCGCCGGGCGAGTACCGCCTCCAGGCCCGCGTCGGCGACGCGGCGCCCCAGGAGCGCAACGTGCGCCTGGACACGCAGCCCCAGCGCCTGGACTGGCGCATCTGAAACATCTGAACCAGGAGCCGCGCTCCGGGCCTGCCCAAAAAAAGACGCCCGCCCCTTGCGGGGAGGGCGTTTGAAGTCCTCGCAAAAGGACGTCGTTGGGACCGGCAGGCCGGGCGCGCGCGGCGCCTCGGGTATCAAGAGCAATTTAGGCAAGAGCTTGGGGGAACCGTCCCCCGACACAGGGGACAATGCCGTCATGATCCCGCGTTCTGCCCCCGAAGTTTCCCCACTGGACGAGCGCGAGCTGGCCGAGCTGGAAGAGTTGCTCGATGCGCTGCCCGCGCCGCTGGAGCCGCTGGACGTGTCGATGACCGACGGCTTCCTTGTCGGCGTGCTGCTGCAGCCGCAGACCGTGCCCGCCGCGCAGTGGCTGCGCCACATCACCGACGTGGACGGCCGCGAGCCGCCCGCCGGCCCCGCGCTGCAGCGGCTGCACGCGCTGGTGCGCCGGCGCCACGCCGAGCTGGAGCGCGCCATCGCGCAACGCCAGTGGTTCGATCCCTGGGTGTGGGAGCTGGACGAGGACGCCAGCCCCTCCGAGGCCGTGATGCCCTGGGTGGCGGGCTTTGCCACCGCCATGGAGTTCTTCCCCGGCCTGATGCGCCTGGACGGCCCTGCCCTGCTGGAGCCGCTGGCGCAGCTGTTCATGCACCTGGACCCCGAGGACCTGGAAGACGCCGACGAGCTGCTGGCCGAGATCGAGACGCTGGAGCCGCCCGAGGACATGGCCGAGGCCGTGGAGATGCTGGTGCGCGCCAGCCTGCTGCTGGCCGACGTCTCGCGCCCGCGCAAGGTCCAGCCGCCGGCGCGCAAGACGCCGCAGCCGCGCCCCGGCGCGCCGGGCGGCCGGCGCCCGCCGCCGCGGCGCTGATAGAAGTCCCACGAAAAGTCTGTGAACTCCCGCCTCCCGTTCGGGTTGAGCCCTTCGACAGGCTCAGGGCGAACGGAAATGAGTCAGTGCGCGACGCCGAAGCAGCGCGCCGCGTGCAAACCTAAACCCTGGGCCACGCTGGCGAAGCGCTCGCCGCGCACGGCGCGCGCCGCCGGGAAGGCGGCGGCGATGCGGTCGGTGAGCGGCTTCAGGCCCGTGGAGCCGCCGGTGAAATAGAGCGCGTCCACGGCTTCCGGCGCCACGCCGGCGCGGCGCACCGTCTCCAGCGCGGCCTCGGCGATGCGCTGCAGGTCCGCGTCCAGCGCCTGCAGCGCTTGCGCCTCCTCCAGCGCCGCGCGCAATCCCGGCTCCAGCAGCGACAGGTCGATGTCCGCGCGGCCCTGGCGCGCCACGTCGATCTTGGCGCCCTCCGCCAGCGCGCCCAGCGCGTGGCCCAGGTGCTGCTGCACCACCTTCATCAGGCGCCGGTGCTGGGCGGCGTCGGCGTAGAAATCCTTCATGCCGCGCAGCTCGGCCACGCGCGGCGGTGTGTAGACGGTGTTGATCAGGTGCCAGGTGGCGAGGTCGTGGTAGACGCGGCTGGGCACCTCGCGCCCGCCGGGGCCGCGTCCGCGGAAGCCGCAGCTCGGCAGCACCGCCTCCAGCTCGACGCGGCGGTCGAAGTCGGTGCCCGCCACGTGCACGCCGTGGCTGGCCAGGATGTCGTCCTGCCGCTGCAGCTTGTCCTGGCGCCGCGGACCCACGCGCACCAGCGAGAAGTCCGAGGTGCCGCCGCCGATGTCGGCCACCAGCACCAGCTCCTCGCGCGCCGCGGTGCGCTCGTGGTCCAGCGCGGCGGCGATGGGCTCGTACTGGAAGCGCAGCTCCTCGAAGCCCACCGCGCGCGCTGCCGTGGCGAGTGCGTCCTGCGCCGCGGCATCGCGCGCGGGGTCCTCATCCACGAAGAACACCGGCCGGCCCAGCACGGCGCGGCGGATCGGGGCGCCCGTCTGCGCCTCGGCCTGCACCTTGAGGTGGCGCAGGAAGGCGGTGATCACGTCCAGGTACTTGACGCGGTGGCCGGCGCCGAGGTCGGTGTCCTGCGTCACCAGCGGCGAGCCCAGCACGCTCTTCATCGAGCGCATGAGCCGGCCGTCGAAGCCGTCCACGTAGGCGGCCAGCGCGGCGCGGCCGTAGTGCAGCTCCGGCGGCTGCGGCGAGCCGGGCTCCACCGCGTAGAACACCGCCGTCGGCATGGTCGATTGACCGGCTTCGAGCGCGATGAGCCGCGTGCCGCCACCGGCTTCGGGCACGGCCACGGCGGAGTTGGAGGTGCCGAAATCGATGGCGCAGAAGGTCATGGCGGTGGGCCGCGCCCACCCGGGCGCCGGAAAAAAGGGCGCGATTGTAGGGGTCGCGCTCAGCGACCCAGCGCGGGCTGGGGAGAAATTGCCAACCTGCAGGCAACGGATTTCCCACACAAGGCCACTGGGCGAGCCAGCTGGTGATTGACAGGAAACAGTGCCAGCCCGAGCCCAGGCAGCCGGGCCGATCAGGAAAAGCCGCGCACCGCTCCCGCCGCCACCCCCAGCCGTCCCCGCGCCGGCAGCGCGCCGCAAAAGTGGAAATCCAGCGCCGGGCGCCGGCCGCTGATCAGCTCCGCCAGCGCACGCCCGGAGCCCGCGCCATGCGTCCAGCCCAGCGTGCCGTGGCCGGCGTTGAGCCACAGGTTGCCGATGCGGCTGCGGCCGATGTAGGGCAGGTTCGTGGGCGTGCTCGGCCGCAGCCCGGCCCAGAAATGCGGCTCCGACAGGTCGGCCACGCCGGGAAAGAGCTGCTCGTAGCGCTCCAGCAGCGCCTGGCAGCGGCGCCACGCGGTGGGGGTGTCCAAGCTCGCGTCGTAACCCGCCAGCTCGGCCGTGCCGGCGATGCGAATGTGGTCACCCAGCCGCGAGATGGCGATCTTGCGTTCGTCGTCGAGCAGGCTCACCACGCTGGCGTGCTCGGGACGCTTCAGCCGCAGCGTGGCCGAGTAGCCCTTGGCCGGAACAATGTCCAGGTGGATGCCCAGCGGGCGCAGCAGCGGCGCGGTGAAGCTGCCCAGCGCCGCGACGTAGTGATCCGCCTGCAGCACCCGGGCCTCGCCGCTGGCGCGGTCCAGCACGCGCACACCCGCCACGCTGTGGCCGGCCTGGTTGAAGCCGCGGATCTCGTGGTTGAACAGCAGCCGCGCGCCGCGCGCCGCCGCCTGCCGCGCCAGCTGCTGCGTGAACACGCGGGCGTCGCCGGATTCGTCCGTCGGCGTGTAGGTGCCGCCGGCAATGCGCGGCCCGAAGCTGGCCAGCGCCGGCTCGATGGCCAGCACCTCCTGGCGCGACAGCACGCGCCGGTCCACGCCATGGCGGCGCATCAGCGCCGCGGCGGCGGCGCCGGCCTCGAAGTCGGCGCGCGAGCCGAAGAAATGCAGGATGCCGCGCTGCAGCCGCTGGTACTCGATGCCGGTGTGCGCCACCAGTGCCTGCAGCGCCTCGTGGCTGTAGCGCCCCAGCGCCACCAGCTGCGCCACGTTGCGCGCGAAGGCGTCGTCATGGCATTGCGTCAGGAAGTGCAGGCCCCAGCGCCACTGCTGCGGGTCCAGCCGTGGACGGAACAGCAGCGGGGCATCGTCGCGCAGCAGCCACTTCGCCACCTTCCAGGGCGCCTCCGAGTTGGCCCAGGGCTCGCAGAAGCTCACCGAGATCTGCGCGCCGTTGGCAAAGCTGGTCTCCAGGGCGGCATCGGGCTGGCGCTCCACCACCGTTACCTCATGGCCCTCGTCGAGCAGGTACCAGGCGGTGCTGATGCCGATGATGCCGGCGCCCAGGACGAGGATTTTCATGGCGGTTCGCTCCTTCAGCCGCTGAGCAACTGCCAGGCCACGGCCGCCATCGCCAGCGCCACCAGGGCGTCGATGCAGCGCCAGGTGCGCGGCTGCGCCAATTTCGGCGCCAGGGCCGCAGCGCCGACGCCCAGCGCCGTGAACCACATCAACGAGGCCGTGGCCGCGCCCGAGGCGAAAGCCAGCGGCTGCGCCTGCTGCGCGCCCAGGGCGCCGATGAGCAGCACCGTGTCCAGGTAGACATGGGGATTGAGCCAAGTCAGCGCCGCCGTGGTCAGCAGCACGCCGGTGCGGCTCTGCGCGGCCCCGCCAACGGCCAGGGCGCCGTCGGCGCGCCAGGCGCGTCGCGCCGCCTGGACGCCGAACCACAGCAGGTAGGCCGCGCCGGCCCAGCGCAGCGGCGCCATCAGCGCCGGCGCGCCCTGCAGCAGCTGGCCCAGGCCGAACACGCCCGCGAACACCAGCACCGCGTCCGACGCCGCGCACAGCGCCACCACCGGCGCCACATGGGCTCGCAGCAGGCCCTGGCGCAGCACGAAGGCATTCTGAGCGCCGATGGCGACGATCAGTCCCGCCATCGCAAGCCAGCCCTGGAAGAAAACGGAAGAAGCAGCAGACATGCGCGGCATTGTCCGAACAGCCGACGCTTTCATGAAGCTGCTTTAAAACTTCTGCGTTTCCATCAGGAGCGCTAATGAACAACGTGGACACGGCGGGCCTCGACTGCCTCGCGGCCCTGGCCGACGAAGGCAGCTTCGAGCGCGCGGCGCAGCGGCTGGCGCTGACGCAATCGGCGGTGTCGCAGCGGCTGCGCGCCCTGGAATCGCAACTGGGCCGGCCGCTGGTCATTCGCGCCCGGCCGTTGCGCCTTACTGACGCCGGGCGCGTGCTGCTGCGGCTGGCGCGCCAGTGGCAGGCGCTGCGCGTGGACGCTGCCGCCGAGCTGGGCCTGCCGCTGCCGCGCCAGAAGGTGCCCATTGCCGTCAATGCCGACAGCTTGGCGACCTGGGTGCTGCCGGCGCTGGACACCCTGGTGCAGGGCGAGGATGGACTGGCGCTGGAACTGGTCGTGGACGACCAGGACTTCACCCACGAATGGCTGCGCGACGGCTCGGTGCTGGGCTGCGTGAGCACCCTGGGCGAGCCGCTGCGCGGCTGCAGCGTGCGTCCGCTGGGCCTGATGCCCTATGGCGCCTTCGCCAGCCCGGCGTTCATGGCCCGCTGGCTGCCGCAGGGGCTGCATGCGGGCAACTTCGCGCAGACGCCTTTCGTGCGCTTCAACCGCAAGGACGAGATGCACGTGCGCTGGGTGGAGCAGGTGCTGGGCGTGCGCGCGCCGCGCCTGCTGGAGCGCCATGTGCCGGCCAGCGAGGCCTACCTGCAGGCGACGCGCATGGGCTGGGGTATCGGCGTGCTGCCGCTGTTGCAGGCGCGCGAGGCCGTGTCGCGCGGCGAGCTGGTGGCGCTGCATCCGGAGCTGAAGCTGCCGGTGGCACTGTACTGGCACCAGTGGGTGCTGGAGAGCGCTTCCGGCGCGCCGCCGCTGCTGGACCGCATCGGCCGCGCGCTGGAGGATCAGGCGCGGCGGGTGCTGGAGCAGTCTGCCGCTTGATTGTTCGGTTTATCTGGACAAAAGCTCCACTGTGCGGAGCCTTTGTCGAACCTTTCTGACCAATGCGGTGCGTGCACCGCCGCTGCGCTCTGCTTAGCGCACCAGCAGCACCGGCGTCTTGGAGTTGGCGAGGACCTTGGTCGCGACCGAGCCCATCACCAGATTGCCCAGCGCGCCGTGGCCGTGCGAGCCCATGATCAGCAGGTCGAACTTGCCCTTGTCGGCCAGGGCGGCGATGTGGTCGGCGGCATGGCCAACCTTGCTGACGCAGGCGGCCTCCACGCCGTTCTTCTTGAGGAAGGTGCGGATCGGCTTGAACACCTTCTCGGACTCGTCCTCGTAGTAGGCCTTGACCACGTCCCGGTCGAGCGCGGCGGCGGCGCGCGGCGGCACCGCGGGCACCACGTGCAGCACGGTGAACTCGTTGGTGCCGGCCAGCCACTGCTCATGCGCCGCCAGGTAGGCCAGCATGTGCTTGGTGTACGGGCTGCCGTCAACGGCGACGAGGATCTTCATCAGCTTGCCTTCCAGGGGGTTTTTGGTCGGGCCAGTGTCGCACGCGAGTCCCGGCGCCCCTTGTCCAAAGTCAAGCCGGGCGGCCTACAGCCCGATGAGCCGCAGCGGTTCGAAGCCCTCGGGCTCGCGCTTGTCGGCCGCGCCGCGCGCCTGGCTGACCACGCGCGTGCGGCGGCCGTCCGGGTGCTCGACCACGTAGTCGTGGCGGCGGTGCACGTGGCCGTGCAGCCACAGGTCCACGCCGGGGAAGAGGTCGTCGTCGGCGTTGCAGAAGCTGGCGGTGCTGGCCTGGTGCCCGTAGCGCGGGTCGGCGCTGCGCAGGCTCGGGGCGAAATGCGTCACCACCACGGTCGCGTCCCAGCGGCCCTGCGCCGGCTCGGCCAGCTCCCGCGTCAGCCATTGCCGGCAGGCCAGGCCTTCCTCGCGCACGGCGGCGGCGTCGAAAGGCGCGCCGCCGCGCGTGGAGCGCTGCACGCGCGCGAAGTAGCCGCCCGCGCGCAGCGCCTTGATGCGCTGCGCGGCGCCGAAGACCCCGAAGTCGCTCCAGCGCACCGTGCCGACGAAGCGCACGCGCCGGCCGTCGGCGGCGTCCCAGACGAAGCGCTCGCACTCCAGCAGCCGCAGCTTCAATTCGGCGCAGCGCGCGCGCAGCCCGGCCCAGGCCTCATCCAGGTCGCGGCCGTCGAACTCGTGGTTGCCGGCGACGAACAGCACCGGCACCGGCCAGTGCGCGAAGCGCTCCAGCGCCTGCCAGCGGCTGTCGATGTCGCCGGCCAGCACCAGCAGCTCCGCGCCCGGGGCGGGTTCGGGGTTGAACTCCTCGGTTTCGAGGTGCAGGTCCGACAGCAGCTGCAGGCGCATGCGTTCAGGTCAGCTCTTGCCGTGGCACTGCTTGAACTTCTTGCCGCTGCCGCAGGGGCAAGGGTCGTTGCGGCCGACCTTGGGCGTGTCGCGGCGTACCTGCTCCACGGCGTAGCGCTGGTCGGAGGTCAGGTCCCACAGCTCGGCCACGGCCATGACCAGGTCGTCGATGGCCTCGTCCACGCTGGCCAGCGGCAGCTCGCGCTGCATGGTGTCCAGCACCTCGCGCTCCTCGTCGGTCTGCGCGGGCAGGTGGCGGAAGACGCGCGCCAGCGTCAGGTCCACCGCGTCGTCCTCGGACTCCATCAGCTTGGGGAAGCTCAGCGCCGCATGCTGGAAGCCCACCACCCAGGGCATGAGCGGGCGCGAGGCCTCGGGCAGCGACTCCTGCAGCGCCTTGGCGTCGGCGGCGGCCTGCTGCTCGTACTCGCTCAGCGGCAGCTCGTCCTCGGCGCCCTCCCCGTCCTCCGGCTCGGACTCGGGATCGAGGATGACGGGATCGAAGGCGCCGTCCTCGGCCAGCGCGCGGTTCAGCGCCTCGTAGCGGCGGCGGATCAGGGCGCTGCAGCGCTGCAGCCACTCGGCATCGACGTCATCGGGCAGCGGGCGCTGCTCGATGTCGAAGATGGGAGGCAGCCACTGCGCCTCGTCCAGCAGCTCAGGCTGCACCAGCACGCCGCAGAGGTAGCCGTCGAGCATCACGATGTCCAGCGGCTGCAGCGGCTCGGGCGTGGCGGCAAGGAGTTCGTCGAGCTCGGCGAGCTCTTGATCAGTGAGGTCTTGTTTCATGGGCGGATTGTCGGCCATGGCACCGGCCCGTCCTGCGGCAAGGCCGGTGCCACCAGGAAAGAGAAAAGGCCCGCGCGGGGCGGGCCTTCACAAGGGAGCGCGAAGCGCCGGGCGTCAGGCCGCCAGATGCTGCTCCAGGCGGGCCTTGGCGGCGGCCAGCTCGGCGGGCAGGTGGCTCTTGAGCAGTTCGAACAGCTCGTCGTGCAGCTTCACCTCGTGCAGCCAGGCCTCGCGGTCGATGCTCGTGACGCTGGCGAACTGCTCGCGCGAGAACTCCAGGCCTTGCCAGTTGAGGTCCTCGTAGCGCGGCGTGGTGCCGAACAGGTGCTCCTCGCCGGCCGGGGCGGTGCCGTCCACGCGGCCCAGAATCCACTGCAGCACGCGCATGTTCTCGCCGTAGCCCGGCCAGGTGAACTTGCCGTCGGCGCCCTTGCGGAACCAGTTGACGCAGAAGATGCCGGGCAGCTTGGCGCCCTTGTCCTGCAGTTGCGCGCCCAGGTTGAGCCAGTGCTTGAAGTAGGCGCCCATGTGGTAGCCGGCGAAGGGCAGCATCGCGAACGGGTCGCGGCGCACCACGCCCTGCTGGCCGGCGGCGGCGGCGGTGGTCTCGCTGCCCATGGTGGCGGCCATGTACACGCCCTCGACCCAGTCACGCGCCTCGGTCACCAGCGGCACCGTGGTGGAGCGGCGGCCGCCGAAGATGAAGGCGTCGATGACCACGCCCTCGGGATTGTCCCACTCGGGGTCCAGCACCGGGTTGTTGGTGGCGGCCACCGTGAAGCGCGCGTTGGGGTGCGCGGCCTTGCGGCCGGTCTCCTTGGCGATCTGCGGCGTCCAGTCCTGGCCCTGCCAGTCGATCAGGTGCGCCGGGGCCGTGTCGGTCATGCCTTCCCACCACACGTCGCCGTCGTCGGTGAGCGCCACGTTCGTGAAGATCACGTCGCGCTGCAGCGAGGCCATGCAGTTGGGGTTGGTCTTCTCGTTGGTGCCCGGGGCCACGCCGAAGTAGCCGGCCTCGGGGTTGATGGCGCGCAGCTTGCCGTCGGCGCTGGGCTTGATCCAGGCGATGTCGTCGCCGATGGTGGTGACCTTCCAGCCCTCGAAGCCCTGCGGCGGCACCAGCATCGCGAAGTTGGTCTTGCCGCAGGCGCTGGGGAAGGCGGCGGCCACGTGGTGCTTCTTGCCCTCGGGGTTGGTCACGCCCAGCACCAGCATGTGCTCGGCCAGCCACCCTTCGTCGCGGCCCATGTTGGAAGCGATGCGCAGCGCGAAGCACTTCTTGCCCAGCAGCGCGTTGCCGCCGTAGCCCGAGCCGTAGGACCAGATCTCGCGTGTGGCGGGGTAGTGGACGATGTACTTGGTCTTGTTGCAGGGCCAGGCCACGTCCGGCTGGCCTTCGGCCAGCGGCGCGCCCACGGTGTGCACGCAGGGCACGAACTCGCCACTCTCGCCCAGCAGCTCCAGCACGCGACGGCCCATGCGGGTCATGATGCGCATGTTCACGGCCACGTACGGGCTGTCGGAGAGCTCCACGCCCAGCTGGCTGATGGGCGAGCCCAGCGGGCCCATCGAGAACGGGACCACGTACAGCGTGCGGCCACGCATGGCGCCGCGGAACAGCGCGTTCTCGCCGGTCTGCAGGATCGCGCGCATCTCGGCAGGCGCCATCCAGTTGTTGGTCGGGCCGGCGCCCTCGGCCGTCTCGGAGCAGATGAAGGTGCGGTCTTCCACGCGCGCCACGTCGCTGGGATCGCTCCAGGCCAGGTAGCTGTTGGGACGCTTGGCCGGGTTGAGGCGCTTCATCGTGCCGCCGTCCACCAGCAGCTGGCACAGCCGGTCGTACTCTTCCTGCGAGCCGTCGCACCAGTACACGTCGCGGGCTTCGGTCAGGGCGGCGATTTCGGCGACCCAGGCGATCAGGCGGCTGTGGCGGACATAGGCGGGAACGTTCAAACGCAAGCCTTCCATGGCGGGTTGGTTCATGAGAACTCCGATCTAAAGAAAAAGAGACGGCATTGGGTCAACCTCGCCCTCGTCGCGAAGCTGGCCGAATACCGTCGGGCTGTGCGCAGCGCCCTGGATCGCAGGGGCGCGGTTTCGCCCGGGTACGGCCTCTGATCCCAGCCGCCGGGCGTGCAGTGTGGCGGCAGTGTAATGGCGTGGTAACTGCCCGGGACCTGGGGTAGCGCAAGGTTGGTGCACGGCGGCAGGCGCTTTGTGAGGCCTTTCACGGGAGGGAAGCGCCCGCGGGCAAGCAACATGCCGTGATGCAATTCCCCACCTTGGTTCTCGTCTATTTCCGATGCAGCTCCTGAGCCTCAACACCCTGATCCTGCTGCCCGACGGCGGCACCGCGCCCCGGCGCCAGCCCGCCGCGCAAGCCCATGCCGTCGAGCGCTTCGGCCTCGAAGGCGAGCCGCCCGCGGCCACGCCCGCACGTGCTCTCTACGCTTATCCCATCGAACACTACCCGCTGTGGCAGACGCTGCGCGCCCAGGCCCGCGCCGGGGAATGGGGCGAGGCCCTGCCCTACGGTGCCCTGGGCGAGGCCCTGACGCTGCAGGGCCTGGTGGAAGCCGACGCCTGCGTGGGCGACGTGCTGGTGTTCGAGGGCGGCTGCGAGCTGGCGGTGAGCGAGCCGCATGTGCCCGGCCCCGAGCTGGACGCCGCGCTGGGCTTCAAGCACGCCAGGCAGATGATGTTGCAGTCGGCGATGTGCGGCTTTCACCTGGGCGTGCGCCTGGGCGGCACGCTGCGCAGCGGCGAGCGTTTTACCTTGCGGCCCGGCCCGCGCGACGTGAACATCGCCGAGCTGTTCCGCGCCCGGCGCGGCTGACCCGGCTCAGGGCCCGGACAGCGGCACCGCCTGCAGGGCCTGCCGCCGCCGCGCCTCCCAGCGGTACAGCGGCCCCATCAGCACCAGCACCGCGACGTAGCGCACGACGTGGAAGGCCGTCACCAGCGGCACGCCCAGCTGCAGCACCTGCGCCGTGATGCACATCTCCGCCATGCCACCGGGCGAGTTGCCCAGCAGCACCGCCGCCGGCGCCAGGTCGGCCGCCCGCGCCAGCAGCCAGGAAAAGCCCAGCGAGGCGGCGATCATCCCCACCGTGCCCAGCGCCACCGTGCCCAGCCAGCGCGGCGCGGCGCGCAGGAACTCCGGCGTGAAGCGCGTACCCAGCGACACGCCGATCAGCAGCTGCCCGGCGTTGGTCATCTCGTGCGGCAGCACCGCCTCGGGCAGCACGCCGGAGCCGGTCAGCAACAGGCTCACCACCAGCGCGCCCAGCACCCAGGGATTGGGCGTGCCCAGGCGCCGCGCCAGCAGCGCGCCGGCCAGCGTCAGCCCGCACAGCAGCGCCAGCAGGTGCGGCGGCAGCAGCATCTCGCCGGCGCGTCCTTGCAAAGGATGAAAGCCCGCCGCCTGCAGGCCCCAGGGCAGCGCCACCACCACGATCAGCACGCGCAGCGAATGCGCCGCGGCGACGCGGTCCACCCGCCCGCCATGGCGCTCGGCCAGCACCGCCATCTCCGAGGCGCCGCCGATGGCCCCGGCGAAGAAGGCGGTGGCGTGGTCCGGCGCGCCGCCAGCGCGCCCCAGCAGCCGGGAGAACAGCCAGCCCAGCAGCAGCGCCCACAGCACGCCGGCCAGCAGCGCCGGTGCCAGGCCCGGCAGCGTGCGCAGCACCGCCGGCGTGAAATGCAGGCCCAGCGCGGTGCCGATCACCCACTGCCCGGCGTGGCGCAGCAGCGGCGAAACGCCCAGCCGCGCCCCGGCCGAGCAGGCCAGCGCCGTGGCCAGCAGCGGGCCCAGCGTCCAGGCCAGCGGCACGCGCAGCCGCTGGCACAGCAGCGCCGCCGCGGCGGCCAGCGCCAGCGTCAGCAGCCCGCGCCCAATCGCGCCCGCGTGTGCAGCCCGCGCCGCGGCCTTGCCTTCCATCACCCTCATGCTTGTCTTCGTGGCCGACCCGGGCCCGCTCAAGGCGGAACCCGCATCGCTGCGTGTACTGAATGGGAAAAGGTTCGCAGCCTAAGGGATTCGCCCTGCCGCCGCCGTCCCTGCCGGCCGAAGCCCCAGGAGGCAGCGGCTACAGTGCCGCATGCTTGCCTATCGACACGCCTTTCACGCCGGCAACCACGCCGATGTCCTCAAGCACCTGGTCCTCGCGCAGGTGCTGCGCTACATGAACGAGAAGGACAAGCCCTACACCCTGATCGACACCCACGCCGGCGCCGGCGGCTACTCGCTGCAGGGCCGCTACGCCCACAAGAAGGACGAGTTCGAGACCGGCATCAAGCCGCTGTGGGGCGAGTCCGGGCTGCCTGAGCCGCTGGCCGACTACGTGCAGCTGGTGCGCGACTTCAACGACGGCGGCAAGCTCGCCCAGTACCCGGGCTCGCCCGCCATCGCTCAGCGCATCCTGCGCGACACCGACCGGCTGCGCCTCTACGAGCTGCACCCCACCGACTACCGCATCCTGGAGTCCTTCCTGAGCAGCCGGCCGCACACGCAGGTGGACATGAGCGACGGCTTCAATGCCATTGCCCGCGACCTGCCTCCGCCCTCGCGCCGCGGCGTGCTGCTGATCGATCCCTCCTACGAGCTCAAGACCGACTACGGCAAGGTGGTGCACGCCGTGCGCGACGCGCTGCAGCGTTTCGCGCAGTGCGTGATCCTGGTCTGGTACCCGCAGATCCAGCTGGTGGAGGCGGCGCAGCTGCCCAAGCGCCTGACCGCCGCCGCGGCCGCCGCGCCCAAGGGCTGGCTCAATGCCACGCTGAGCGTGGCCGAGGCCGGCCCCGACGGCTTCGGCATGACCGGCAGCGGCATGTTCGTGATCAACCCGCCCTGGACCCTGCACGACGCCCTGGCGCAGAGCCTGCCGGTGCTGGTGGACAAGCTCGGCCAGTACGACGGCGCCCGCTTCAGCATCGAGCAGCAGGCGGCCTGAGCCCATTCGTTCCCTCGCGCTGCCGGCCCTCGCCGGCGGCGTCGCGTTTCCAGACCTGAGAGCGCCGATGCGTCATCCGCTGCAAGACAGCAACCCCTCCTCCAACGCCTCGATCCACCAGCTCGACGCCTCCCGGCGCGTGCTGCTGCAGGGCGGCCTGGGCACGGCGCTGGCCGCGCTGTTCGGACCGTTGGCCGGCTGTGCCGCGCCGGCCGGCAACGGCGTCTCCGGCACCAGCACGCTGCTGGGCTTCCAGGGCCTGCCGCCCAGCGAGGCCGACACCGTCACCGTGCCGCCGGGCTACCGCGCGCAGGTGCTCACCGCCTGGGGTGAGCCGGTGGGCATCGCCGGCGCGCCGATGCCGCCCTGGCGCGAGGACGCCTCCAACAGCGCCGAGGAGCAGGCGCTGCAATACGGCATGCACCACGACGGCATGCAGTTCCTGCCGCTGCAGGACGACGGCCGCCGCGGCCTGCTGGTCATCAACCACGAGTACACCGACGACGGGCTGCTGCACCCCGACGGCGGCGACCCCTGGAGCGCCGAGAAGGTGCGCAAGGACCAGGCGGCGCATGGCCTTTCGGTCTCGGAGGTGGAGCTGCACGAGGGCCAGTGGCGCCTGGTGCGCCCCAGCCGCTACGCGCGCCGCATCACCGCCACCACGCCCTGCGCGCTGCAGGGCCCGGCCGCCGGCCATGCGCTGCTGCGCACCGCCGCCGATCCCGACGGCCGGCGCGTGCTGGGCACCTTCGCCAACTGCGCCATGGGCCGCACGCCCTGGGGCACGGTGCTCAGCGGCGAGGAGAACTTCGCCTTCTATTTCAACGCCGGCCCGCGCCCCGACGCGCACCAGAAGCGCTGGGAGCTTCCCAACGGCAGCTTCAACCGCTGGGAGGCGCACGACGCGCGCTTCGATGCGGTGAAGCATCCCCACGAGCCGAACCGCTTCGGCTGGATCGTCGAGCTCGACCCGATGGACCCGGGCAGTGCGCCTGTGAAACGCACCGCGCTGGGCCGCGCCGCGCACGAGGGCGCCTGGGTGGCGCTCACCCGCGACGGCCGCGCGGTGGTGTATTCGGGCGAGGACGCGCGTTTCGAATACCTCTACAAGTTCGTCAGCCGCGATCGCGTCAAGCCGGCCGCCGACGGGCTCACGGCCGCGCAGGCCAACCGCGAGCTGCTGGACCACGGCACGCTCTACGTCGCGCGCTTCGACGCCGAGGGGCGCGGGCGCTGGCTGCCGCTGGTACACGGCCAGGGGCCGCTGACGGCGGCCAACGGCTTCGCCGACCAGGGCGAGGTGCTGATCAAGACGCGCCAAGCCAGCGATCTGCTGGGCGCCACCAAGCTGGACCGGCCGGAGTGGCTGGCCATCCATCCCGCCAGCGGCGAGGTGTTCTGCAGCCTGACCAACAACAGCCGCCGCGGCCAGGGAGGCCAGCCCGGCGTCGATGCCGCCAACCCGCGCGCGGCCAACGCCATGGGCCAGATCCTGCGCTGGCGCGAGGACGGCGACTTCCACGCCGAAACCTTCACTTGGCGCCACCTGCTGCTGGCCGGCGACCCGGCCAATGCCCGCGCCGAGGCGCGCGGCGATGTGAAGGGCGACGCCTTCGGCTGCCCGGACGGGCTGTGTTTCGACCCGCGCGGCGTGCTGTGGGTCCAGACCGACGTGGCCGCCGGCCACCTGCACCGGGGCGAGTTCGCGCGGCT
Organism: Azohydromonas caseinilytica; assembly: GCF_012927045.1. Lineage (GTDB taxonomy): Bacteria > Pseudomonadota > Gammaproteobacteria > Burkholderiales > Burkholderiaceae_C > Azohydromonas > Azohydromonas caseinilytica. The sequence continues at coordinate 557,703 of NZ_JABBFW010000001.1, forward strand.
GGGCAACAACCAGATGCTGGCCTGCGACGTGACCACGGGCGAGGTGCGGCGTTTTCTCACCGGCCCGGTGAACTGCGAGATCACCGGCGCCACCTTTACCCCTGACGGGCGCACCCTGTTCGTCAACGTCCAGCACCCGGGCGAGCCGGCCAGCGACCGCAGCGACCCGAAGAACATCAACCGCTTCTCGCGCTGGCCTTTCGGCGGCCGGCCGCGCTCGGCCACGGTGGTGGTGCAGAAGCTGGATGGCGGGGTGATCGGGAGCTGAAGCGCCACGCCCCTACTTCGTCATTCCCGCACAGGCGCGCTGCTGTCCGGGAAAAGTGGCCGGGCCACTGCCATGGCGCGTACTGGAAACGCAGACCGAAGAAAGAGCGCCGTCATGCCCGCCTTCGCGTGCATGACGACATTTCTTCCACGGCCTGCCCCGTCGCTCGTCGGCCCTGAGCTTTCCCCGGACAGCACGCCGACTTGCCCCCTGAGCCCGGCCCCGATACTCCCCCGCCATGAACACCGTCGCCTGGATGCCCCGCCGCGCCTCGCTCGTGCGCTGCGCGCCTTTCGCGCTCTTCATGGTCCTGCTGGCGCTGCGCGGGGCCGCCAACGACGCCGGCTGGAGCGGCGCGCCCTGGATCTACGCCCTGAACCTGCTGCTGGTCGGCGGCCTGCTCTGGACTTGGCGGCGGGAGTACGCCGAGCTGCGCAGCGCGCCGCCGCTGCGCGAGGCGCTGCTGTCGGTGGGCGTGGGGCTGCTGGTGTTCGTGTTGTGGGTGCAGCTCGACGCGCCCTGGATGCAGATCGGCGAGCCCACCGCCGCCTTCGTGCCGCTGGACGACGCGGGCCGGCCGGACTGGGCGCTGATCGCCGTGCGCTGGACGGGCGCGGCGCTGCTGGTGCCGGTGATGGAAGAGCTGTTCTGGCGCGGCTTCCTGATGCGCTGGCTGGAGCGCCCGGCCTTCGAGGGCGTCGATCCGCGCCGCGTCGGGCTGCGGGCGGTGCTCATCTCCACGCTGCTGTTCATGCTCGCCCACACCCTGTGGCTGGCCGCCATCGTCGCCGGCCTGGCCTACGCGCTGCTGTACCTGCGCACCGGACGGCTGTGGAACGCCGTCATCGCCCACGCCGTCACCAACGGCGCGCTGGGTATCTGGGTGGTGGCCACGGGCAACTGGCAGTTCTGGTGAGCGGGGACTGCGGGCAGATTGCCAACAGGGAGTAAACGGCCCGCACACAAATCAGCACTGAGCGTGCTGGCCGTTGACCCCTGGTGGACAGGGTTGCGCCTGCCCTCCGCAGCCCTGGCGGCTCAGACGCCGCGCGCCCGGTCCGCGGCGAACTGCACGCGGAACTGCTCGAAAGTGCCGGCGTCCAGCGCCTCGCGGATCTCGCGCATCAGGTTCAGGTAGTAGTGCAGGTTGTGGATGCTGGTGAGCATCGGGCCCAGCATCTCGCCGCAGCGGTCGAGGTGGTGCAGGTAGGCGCGGCTGAAATGCCGGCAGGTGTGGCAGCTGCAGGTCTCGTCCAGCGGGCGCTGGTCGGCGCGGTGCCGGGCGTTGCGGATCTTGAGGTCGCCGAAGCGGGTGAACAGGTGGCCGTTGCGCGCGTTGCGGGTGGGCATCACGCAATCGAACATGTCCACGCCGTTGGCCACGCCGTCCACCAGGTCCTCGGGCGTGCCCACACCCATCAGGTAGCGCGGCTTGTGAGCCGGCAGCCGGTGCGGGGTGTGGGCCACGATGCGCTGCATCTCGGCCTTGGGCTCGCCCACGCTCACGCCGCCGACGGCGTAGCCGGGCAGGTCCAGCTCCAGCAGCGAGGCCAGCGAGGCTTCGCGCAGGTGCTCGAACATGCCGCCCTGCACGATGCCGAACAGCGCGTTGGGGTTCTCCAGGCGCTGGAACTCGGCCAGGCAGCGCCGCGCCCAGCGCAGGCTCAGCTCCATCGAGGAGCGGGCCTCGGCCTCGGTCGTGAGGTGGCCCTTGGTCTCGTAAGGGGTGCACTCGTCGAACTGCATGACGATGTCCGAGTTCAGCACCGTCTGGATCTGCATGCTGACCTCGGGCGTGAGGAACAGCTTGTCGCCATTGACCGGCGAGGCGAACTTGACGCCCTCCTCACTGATCTTGCGCATCTCGCCCAGGCTCCAGACCTGGAAGCCGCCACTGTCGGTGAGGATGGGCTTGTTCCAGCCCTCGAAGCGGTGCAGCCCGCCGAAGGCGTGCAGCACGTCCAGGCCCGGGCGCATCCACAGATGGAAGGTGTTGCCCAGGATGATCTGGGCGCCCATCTCCTCCAGCGAGGCGGGCAGCACGCCCTTGACGGTGCCGTAGGTGCCCACCGGCATGAAGATCGGCGTCTCCACCACGCCATGGTTGAGCGTGAGGCGGCCGCGGCGCGCGCGGCCGTCGGTCTTGAGCAGTTCGAATTTCAACATGCGGGAATTGTCCCGCAGCGCCGCGATCCGGCCGGCACGCGGGGCCGTTGCGGCGGCGCCAGCCGTGGCCCAGTGCACGGCTCGGCTGCGGGCCCGGGCGGCGCGTCCTGGCCGGACGATCAGGCCGCCAGGGCCGTGCGGATCACTTCTTGGTATCGAGGGCCAGAATCCACTTCACCAACTGCTTGGCGTCGGCTTCCTTGATGGCGACGTGGTTGGGCGGCATGGCCAAGCCCGAGACCTTGCCTTTCCAGTGACTCTCGTACGGGTTGGAGCCCTGCAGCACGGTGCGGGTCAGCTGCTCGTCGGCGCCCTTGACGCCCTTGTACTTGGCCGACACGTCCTTCCAGGCCGGGCCGACGGGCGCCAAGCCGTCCGGACCCTGCGCGCCGGGCTCGATGTGGTGGCAGGTCATGCAGCCGCTCTTGCTGGCGAGTTGCAGCATCGCGTCGTCCTTCTTGTCGGCGGCCAGGGCGGCGCTGGAAACCACGGCCATCGCGACCCACACACACAGCGCTTGCTTGCTCATGGAAAACCCCTCTTGCGTTGATGAATGACCTCACGGTAGCGGTCACAGAGGGGCGGACTTTGACAATCCTCAATACCCACGGCGCTTTTGCCAGGGTGGAGCAGGTGGAGCGCCGCTGGAGCAACGGGGCTGCTCCAGCGCGCAGCAGCATGCAAGAAGCGGGCGCAGCGCACTGACGTCAGCGCGCCGCGGCCGGGCAGCGCGGCTCAGCGCCGGCGCTGCAGCAGCATGGCGTCGCCGTAGCTGAAGAAGCGGTAGCGCGCTTCCACCGCGTGGCGGTACAGCGCGCGCACATGCTCGTAGCCGCTGAAGGCGCTCACCAGCATCATCAGCGTGCTCTTGGGCAGGTGGAAGTTGGTGACCAGCAGGTCCACCACGCGGAAGTCGAAGCCCGGGGTGATGAAGATGTCCGTGTCGCGCGCCCCGGCTTCGAGCCGGCCGCCGCGCGCGGCGGACTCCAGCGCGCGCAGCGTGGTGGTGCCGGCGGAGACGATGCGCCCGCCCGCGGCGCGCGTCTCCTGGATGGCCTGGACCGTTTGCTCGCTGACCTCGAACCACTCGCTGTGCATGCGGTGCTCGGCCAGGTTCTCGCTGCGCACCGGCTGGAAGGTGCCCGCGCCCACGTGCAGCGTGACGTTGGCGCTGCGCACGCCGCGGGCCTTGAGCGCCGCGAGCACGGCGTCGTCGAAGTGCAGCGAGGCCGTGGGCGCCGCCACCGCGCCGGGACGCGCGGCGAACACCGTCTGGTAGCGCTGCGCGTCCTCGGCCTGGTCGGCGTGGGTGATGTAGGGCGGCAGCGGCACGTGGCCGTGGCGCTCCAGCAGGGTCAGCGGGTCGTCGGGGAAGCGCAGGTGGAACAGCGAGCCGTCCACGCCGCTGCGGCCCAGCACCTCGGCATCGAAGCCCTGCGCGAGGTCGTCGCCGAAGCGGATGCTGCCGCCGGGCTTGGGCGACTTGCTGGCGCGCAGGTGCGCCAGCACTTCGTTGCCGGGCAGCAGCCGCTCGATCAGCGCCTCGACGGCGCCGCCGGTGGGCTTCTCGCCATAGAGGCGCGCCTTGATCACGCGCGTGTCGTTGAAGACGAGCAGGTCGCCGGGCTGCAGCAGGCTGGGCAGCTCGCGGAACACGCGGTCCGCCGGGAAAGTGCCGCGGCCGTCAAGCAGGCGCGAGGCGCTGCGCTCCGTGGCCGGCTGCTGGGCGATGAGCTCCGGCGGGAGGTGGAAGTCGAAATCGCTGAGGGTGTAGGTGGTCATGGGCGCAGGCTGTACCGGCCTGGAAGAGGTCCGTGCATCAGAAGGCAGAATTGTTCCATGCCAGTCACTGCCGAGTCCGTACCTTTGCCGCAACGCCCTGCGCCGTCTGGGCGTACGGCCAGCCCGGCGGGCAAGGCCATGTTGAAGCTGGGCCTGGTGCGCGACATCGACCTGGCGCTGCACCTGCCCCTGCGCTACGAGGACGAAACCCGCATCACCCCCATCGCCCGCACCCGCGAGGGCGACCACGTGCAGGTCGAGGGCGTGGTGCAGCGTGCCCAGGTGGAGCTGCAGCCGCGCCGGCAGCTGGTGGTGCGGCTGCACGACGGCAGCGGCGAGCTGACGCTGCGCTTCATTCACTTCTATGCCGCGCAGCAGAAGATCCTGGCGCCCGGCGCGCGCGTGCGCGTGCGCGGCGAGGTGCGCGGCGGCTTCTTCGGGCGCGAGATGGTGCATCCGGTGTTCCGCCCCGTGGAGCCGGGCACGCCGCTGGCGACCTCGCTCACGCCCGTCTACCCCGCCAGCGCGCAGCTGCCGCAGGCCTACCTGCGCAAGGCCGTGGTGTCGGCGCTGGGGCGCGCGCCGCTCAACGAGCTGCTGCCGCCGCAGGTGCTTCCCGCCAGCCTGCCCACGCTGCGCCAGGCGCTGGACTTCCTACATCACCCGCCGCCGGACGTGAGCATGGCCACGCTGGAGGACCACAGCCACCCGGCCTGGCAGCGCCTGAAATTCGAGGAGCTGCTGGCGCAGCAGCTCAGCCAGCTGCAGGCGCAGCGCGAGCGCGCCAAGCTGCGCGCGCCGGCGCTGCCGGCGCGCGAGGGCGGCCTGCGCCAGCAGCTGCTGGGCCAGCTCCCTTTCGGGCTGACCAACGCGCAGGAACGCGTGGTGGCCGAGATCGCCGCCGACCTGGCCCTGTCGCAGCCCATGCACCGGCTGCTGCAGGGCGACGTGGGCTCGGGCAAGACCGTGGTGGCGGCGCTGGCCGCGGCCGTGGCCATGGACGCGGGCTGGCAGTGCGCGCTGATGGCGCCGACCGAGATCCTGGCCGAGCAGCATTTCCGCAAGCTGGTGCAGTGGCTGGAGCCGCTGGGCGTGGGCATCGCCTGGCTCACCGGCAGCCGCAAGGGCAAGGCGCGCCAGCAGATGGTGGAGCGCGTGGCCAGCGGCGAGGCACAGCTCATCGTCGGCACCCATGCCGTGATCCAGCAGGACGTGCATTTCGCCCGGCTGGGCCTGGCCATCGTGGACGAGCAGCACCGCTTCGGCGTGGCGCAGCGCCTGGAGCTGCGCAAGAAGCTGGCGCACGAGGCGCTGGAGCCCCACCTGCTGATGATGAGCGCCACCCCCATCCCGCGCACGCTGGCGATGACCTACTACGCGGACCTGGACGTCAGCACCATCGACGAGCTGCCGCCGGGGCGCTCGCCCATCGTCACCAAGGTGTTCGCCGACGGGCGGCGCGAGGAGGTCATCGCCCGCATCGCCGACGAGGTCGCCAACGGCCGGCAGGCCTACTGGGTGCTGCCGCTGATCGAGGAAAGCGAGACGCTGGACCTGCGCAACGCCACCGAAGCCCATGCCGAGCTCCAGGCCGCGCTGCCGGGGGTGAAGGTGGGCCTGCTGCACGGCCGAATGCCCGCGGCGGAGAAGGCGGCGGTGATGGCCGAGTTCTCGGCCGGCCACATGGGGCTGCTGGTGGCGACCACGGTGATCGAGGTCGGCGTGGACGTGCCCAATGCCAGCCTGATGGTGATCGAGCACGCCGAGCGCTTCGGCCTGTCGCAGCTGCACCAGCTGCGCGGGCGCGTGGGCCGCGGCGCGGTGGCGAGCGTGTGCGTGCTGCTCTACACCGGGCCGCTGTCGCAGACCGGCAAGTCGCGCCTGCGCGCCATGGCCGAGACCACCGACGGCTTTGAAATTGCCCGACGCGATCTGGAAATCCGCGGCCCCGGCGAGTTCATGGGCGCGCGCCAGAGCGGCGACGCGCTGTTGCGCTTTGCCGACCTGCTGCAGGACACCGCCCTGCTGGAACGCGCCCGGCGCGTGGCGCCCAAGCTGCTCGACAGCTACCCCGAGGCCGCGCAGGCGCATGTGGCGCGGTGGCTGGGAAGCAAGGCGGAGTTTTTGAAGGCGTGAGGAAAGGCGCGCGGGTGCGACCCGCGCCGTCCCACTCAGATTTCGACGTTGTCGATCAACCGCGTCTTGCCCAGCTTGGCCGCGGCCAGCACCACCATCGGCTCGTCCAGGCTCTGCGGCTCCTGCAAATCAGCCTGGCGGCGGATGACGACGTAGTCGGGCTGCCAGCCGCGGCGCTGCAGCGCGGCCAGGGCCTCGCGCTCCAGGGTGTGGGCGTCGCTGCCGCTGTCGCGCACGGCGCGCGCCACCGAGTCCAGCAGCCGGTGCAGCTCCACCGCCTCGGCGCGCTCGGCCAGGCTCAGGTAGCCGTTACGCGAGGACAGCGCCAGGCCGTCGTCGGCGCGGCAGGTCTCGCCCGCCACGATCTCCACCGGCAGCGCCAGCTGCCGCACCATGGCCTTGATGACGAGCTGCTGCTGGTAGTCCTTCTTGCCGAAGTAGGCCACCGCCGGCTGCACGATGTTGAAGAGCTTGAGCACCACCGTGCACACGCCGGTGAAGAAGCCGGGGCGGAAGTGGCCTTCCAGGATGTCGGCCAGCGCGGCCGGCGGCTGCACCTTGTAGGCCTGCGGCTCCGGGTACAGCTCGGCCTCGTCGGGCGCGAACACGAAGTCGCAGCCCTGGGCTTCCAGCAGCGCGCAGTCGGCTTCGAGCGTGCGCGGGTAGCGGTCGAAATCCTCGTGGGGCCCGAACTGCAGCCGGTTGACGAAGATGCTGGCCACCACCGGGCGGCCGGAGGCCTTGGCCTGGCGCACCAGCGCCAGGTGGCCCTCGTGCAGGTTGCCCATGGTCGGCACGAAGGCCGGGCGAGGCCCTTGCGCCAGGGCGGCGCGCAGGTCGGCGATGCGGTGCAGCACTTGCATGGCGGCTTTTCTCCCCTCGGTGGTTGTTTCTTTAACGGCTGTGCAGCTGGTCGTCGGGAAAGCGCCCGGCCTTGACCTCGCTGACGTAGCTGCGCACGGCCGCCTCGATGCTCGGCGCCCCTTCCATGAAGTTGCGCACGAAGCGCGGCTTGCGGCCGGGCGTGATGTCGAGCATGTCGTGCAGCACCAGCACCTGGCCGCTGCAGCCCGCGCCGGCGCCGATGCCGATGGTCGGGATCGGCAGCTCGGCCGTGATCTCGCGCGCCAGCGCCGCGGGCACCAGCTCCAGCACGATCATCGCGGCACCGGCCTGCGCCAGCTCCTGGGCGTGGCGCTTGAGCGTGGCGGCGGCTTCATGGTCGCGGCCCTGCACGCGCCAGCCGCCCAGGGCATGCACCGACTGCGGCGTCAGGCCCAGGTGGCCGCACACCGGGATACCGCGCTCCACCAGCGCGCGCACCAGCGGCGAAGTCCAGCCGCCGCCTTCGAGCTTGATCATGTGCGCGCCGGCCTGCATCAGCGCCACGGCGCTGCGCACGCCCTGCTCCAGGCTCTCGTGGTAGCTGCCGAAGGGCAGGTCCGCCACGATCCAGGCGCTGCGGTTGCCGCGTGCCACGCAGCGCGTGTGGTAGGCCATCTCCTCCAGCGTGGTGGGCAGCGTGCTGTCGTGCCCTTGCAGCACCATGCCCAGCGAGTCGCCGATGAGCAGCATCTCCACGCCGGCGTTGTCGAGCACCTGCGCGAAGACGGCGTCGTAGCAGGTGAGCATCGTGAGCTTCTCGCCGGTGGCGTGCAGCTCGCGCAGTCGGTGCAGGGTCAGGGGCTTGCGGTCCATGGTCGAAACTCCGTGCCGGCAGCCGCGCCGGCGCACAGGGGCCGGGATTTGAGCACAATCCCGGGATGACCCTGACCGAACTGCGATACATCGTGGCCGTGGCCCGGGAGAAACATTTCGGACGCGCGGCCGAGGCCTGTTTCGTGTCACAACCGACCCTTTCGGTGGCCATCAAGAAGCTGGAGGAAGAGCTCGACGTCAAGCTCTTCGAGCGCGGCAGCAACGAGGTCAGCGTCACGCCGCTGGGCGAGGACATCGTCCGCCAGGCCCAGTCCGTGATCGAGCAGGCCGCCGCCATCAAGGAGATCGCCCGCCGCGGCAAGGACCCGCTCAACGGGCCGCTGCGCCTGGGCATCATCTACACCATCGGCCCCTACCTGCTGCCCGAGCTGGTGCGCCACGCCATCGCCATGACGCCGCAGATGCCGCTGATGCTGCAGGAGAACTTCACGGCCAAGCTGCTGGAGATGCTGCGCACCGGCGAGCTCGACTGCGCCATCATGGCCGAGCCCTTCCCCGACACCGGCCTGGCCCTGGCGCCGCTGTACGACGAGCCCTTCATCGTCGCCGTGCCCAAGGCGCATGCGCTGGCGCAGCGCGAGGCCATCAGCGCCGAGGAGCTCAAGCAGGAGACCATGCTGCTGCTGGGCACCGGCCACTGCTTCCGCGACCACGTGCTGGAGGTGTGCCCGGAGTTCGCGCGCTTCTCCAGCGCTACCGAGGGCATCCGCAAGAGCTTCGAGGGCAGCTCGCTGGAGACCATCAAGCACATGGTGGCCTCGGGCATGGGCATCACCGTGGTGCCCAAGCTGTCGGTGCCGCGCGAACCGCAGCCGCTGGTGAAGTACATCCCCTTCGAGCCGCCCGCGCCCTCGCGCCGCGTGGTGCTGGCCTGGCGCCGCACCTTCACCCGCTACGAGGCCATCGCCGCGCTGCGCAACGCGGTCTATGCCTGCGAGCTCGAAGGCGTGGAGCGGCTCAGCGGTTGAGCCGGAAAAGGCTATCGCCAGCTTTGGGCTATTCAAATAGCCTGTTTGATAGCCCGCATCCATTCTTCTGTTCATCCCGGCGCCGCCGCGAGCACACAGCAAAGGACGATGTGATGGGCGTGCCGACGGCCGGTGCGCGCAGCCCGCGGGTTGGCACAGGCACTGCCCTTGCTGGCGCGCGGCTGCTAAGCCGCAAGCCGCCGGGGCAGCCCGCCACCCCGCCTTGGCTACATTGGTGGTTGTCCCCTCAACCTGAACAGGAGAAACGCATGGCCCAGACCCCTGCCAAGACCCCGATCAACATCGGCATCAGCGAGGAGCACCGTGCCGCCATCGCCGGCGGCCTCAACAAGCTGCTGGCCGACACCTTCACGCTCTATCTGAAGACGCATAACTTCCACTGGAACGTCACCGGCCCGATGTTCAACACGCTGCACATCATGTTCATGGAGCAGTACACGGAGCTGTGGAACGCGGTGGACCCGATCGCCGAGCGCATCCGCGCGCTGGGCCACACGGCGCAGGGCTCCTACGCGCAGTTCGGCCAGAACGCCACGGTGGGCGACGCCCCGGGCCAGCCGCCCAAGGCGCTGGAGATGGTGCGCCTGCTGGTGGAAGGCCACGAGGCCGTGGCCCGCACCGCGCGCGAGCTGTTCCCGGTGGTGGAAGAGGCCGGCGACGAACCCACCGCCGACCTGCTGACCCAGCGCCTGACGGTGCACGAGCAGACGGCCTGGATGCTGCGCTCGCTGCTGGAGGAATAAGCCTCTCCACGCCGCGCCGGGCCCGTGCGGCAGCACTGCACGAGGCCGGCGGCGCGGCAATGCCCGCCCCGGCGGCGGGCCAGGCGAGGGCCGCGATAATCGAGGGTTTTCCTTTTCACGCGCGGTCGGGTTTTGCGGCCGCAAACCGCTTTTTTTCCGCACGCCCCGCATGTCCGCCGACCTCCTCTCCCAGGTGCGCCGCCGCCGCACCTTCGCCATCATTTCCCACCCTGACGCGGGCAAGACCACGCTGACCGAGAAGCTGCTGCTGTTCTCGGGCGCGATCCAGATCGCCGGCTCGGTCAAGGCGCGCAAGGCCAGCCGCCACGCCACCTCGGACTGGATGGAGATCGAGAAGCAGCGCGGCATCTCGGTGGCGTCGTCCGTCATGCAGATGGAATACCGCGACTGCGTGATCAACCTGCTCGACACCCCGGGCCACCAGGATTTCTCGGAAGACACCTACCGCGTGCTCACCGCCGTGGACGCGGCGCTGATGGTCATCGACGCCGCCAATGGTGTTGAACCCCAGACGCGCCGCCTGCTGCAGGTCTGCCGCGCCCGCAACACGCCCATCCTCACCTTCGTCAACAAGATGGACCGCGAGGTGCAGGAGCCGCTGGCGCTGATGGACGAGATCGAGCGCGAGCTGGGCATGGGCGTGGTGCCCTTCACCTGGCCGGTGGGCATGGCCAAGCACTTCGGCGGCGTGCTGGACCTGCGCCGCGACCAGATGCGCGTGTTCTCGCCCGGCGAGGACCGGCACCACGACGACGACGAGATCATCGACGGCGTGCACAACCCGGTGCTGGCGGAGCGCTTCGGCATGTCCTACGAGCAGGCCGCCGGCGAGATCGAGTTGGTGCGGGAAGCCGCCCCCGCCTTCGACGAGGAGGAATTCCTCACCGGCCACCAGACGCCGATGTTCTTCGGCTCAGCCATCAACAACTTCGGCGTCAAGGAAGTGCTGGATGCCCTCGTCGAGCTGGCGCCGGCGCCGGGTTCGCGCCACGCCATCCAGCGCGAGGTGAAGCCCGAGGAGCCCAAGTTCAGCGGCGTGGTCTTCAAGATCCAGGCCAACATGGACCCGGCGCATCGCGACCGCATCGCCTTCCTGCGCGTGGCCAGCGGCCACTTCGAGCGCGGCATGCGGCTGAAGGTGGTGCGCTCCGGCAAGGAGTTGCGTCCGAACTCGGTGGTGAGCTTTCTCTCGCAGCGCCGCGAGTTGCTCGATGAAGCCTTTGCCGGCGACATCATCGGCATCCCCAACCACGGCGTGCTGCAGCTGGGCGACACCATCACCGAGGGCGAGGCGCTGCAGTACACCGGCTTGCCCTTTTTCGCGCCGGAAATGTTCCGCGCGGTGGAGGTGGCCGATCCGCTCAAGACCAAGCAGCTGCGCGCGGGCCTGACGCAGCTGGGCGAGGAAGGCGCGATCCAGGTGTTCCGCCCAGCGGCCGGCTCGGTGCTGCTGCTGGGCGCGGTGGGCCAGCTGCAGTTCGAGGTGGTGGCGCACCGCCTGGAGCACGAGTACGGCGTGCGCGCGCGCATCCAGCCCGTGCGCTACAACGTGGCGCGCTGGGTGACCTGCGACGACGCCAAGGAGCTGCAGCGCTTCATCGACCACAACGCGCACCGCGTGGCCTTCGACGCCGTGGACGCGCCCTGCGTGCTGCTGGAGTACGCCGGCGAGCTGCGCGCCATGCAGGACAACTGGCCCAAGATCAAGTTCCACGCCCTGCGCGAACACGCCGGGCTGATGTTCCAGCAGCGGATCGAGGCTTGAGCGCCGCAAGCGGCCCAGGTCACTGAGCGACAAGCCGCCTGCTGCCCAGGCGCGCGATTTGCCCCTGATTCCGCCCGCATCGCCGGCCCTCGCCGGCGATGGGCCAACGGAGTCAGAGGAGCGTGACATGAGCAGCTTGAAGGCCGCGGTCGCGGCGTTGAGTCTGGTGGCCAGTTCACTGGCCGGCGCAGCGATCATTGATCACGGGACCTACACGACCGACACCCGGCTCAGGCTGGACTATCTGGATGTCGGCCTGCTGCACGGCACCTACGCCAACTTCTCGTCGGGCGTGGTCTTCGGCGGCCGCACCTGGATGCTGGCCACCCCTGGCCAGATCGCCCACACCTGGTCCGACGCGACCGGGCTCTCGCTGATCCGGGCCGATATCCTGTCCGGCGACAACGACATGACGCGCGCCGCCGTGGCCACGCTGTTCCGGCTGTTCGACGGCGTGACGGGCGACGTCGGTCAGGCTGGCGAACGGGTCATCGGCAATTACGCGGTGGATGGCTACTACCAGTTCATCCGCGGCGGCAGCCTTGCCACGCACACCGTGTTCGACGACTCCCACTTCGTCACCGACACGGAGGGCTCGCACAGCGCCTGGCTGGTCAGCCAGGCGCCCGCCGTGCCCGAGCCGAGTGTGCTGGTGCTCGCGACGCTCGGCGTGCTGGGTGTGGGAGTGGCTTGCAGGACGCGGCGCTGACGCCCTCGGCGTCAGCTCGCTCGACCTGCCCCATCTTCCCGAACCGCCTGGCTCACGTCCGCACGGGTGAGCCCCCAGCGCAGCAGCAGGTGGTCGAAAAGCACGCGCTCGCTGTCCTGCACACGACCGTCGGCGGTGATCACGGCGGCGCCCAGCCGTGCCACCAGGCGCCGCCTGGCCGGGTCGCGCACGGTTTGCAGCTCGGCCTCGATCAGCGCCCGCTCCGACAGCGTCAGCCACGGCCGCTGCTGCAGCCGCTCGCCCAGCTCCTCGCACAGCTCGCTGGCCACGCGCATGAACTCGGTGCGCTCGATGCCGATACGCCCGAAGGCATCCAGCTCGTCGAGCATCGCCAGCTCACGCGGATCGAGCTTGGTGTCGGCCACGATCAGCAGCGCGATCAGGCGCGCCATGGCTTCGGGCGTATCAGTGTCGCGGTCGGTGGACATGGAAGACCTCCTGGCTTGAATGGGAAAAGGCGCGGCCCGGGCCGCCCCGGCTCCTTGGCAAGGGCCGGGCCTTGGGCGCGCACCCGGCGTGGAGCAACGCCCAGGCGCCGGAGTTCCGCAGGCCGCGCGCGAAAATCCGCCGCCATGAGCACGCAAGCCGTATCTCCCCCGTCGCGCCTGGCGCTGTACCTCGACCTGATCCGCTGGAACCGCCCCGCCGGCTGGCTGCTGCTGCTGTGGCCCACGCTGTCGGCGCTGTGGATGGCGGCCGACGGCTTCCCCGGCTGGCACCTGCTGGCGGTGTTCACGCTGGGCACCATCCTCATGCGCAGCGCCGGCTGCTGCGTCAACGACGTGGCCGACCAGGACTTCGACCGGCATGTGAAACGCACCGCGCAGCGCCCGGTGACGCGCGGCGCCATCGGCACGCGCGAGGCGCTGCTGGTGGGCGCGGCGCTGTCATTGCTGGCCTTCTTCCTGGTGCTCACCACCAACGGGCCGACCATCACGCTGTCCTTCGCCGCGCTGGCCATCGCCATCGCCTACCCCTACGCGAAGCGGCTGGTGTCCATGCCGCAGGCGGTGCTGGGCGTGGCCTTCAGCTTCGGCATCCCCATGGCCTTCTCGGCCGTGCAGGGCGGCGCCAGCTGGGGCCCGGCCGCGGTGGCCGACGCCGTGCCGCTGCATGCCTGGGGGCTGCTGCTGTCGAACCTGTTCTGGGTGCTGGCCTACGACACCGAGTACGCGATGGTGGATCGCGATGACGACATCCGCATCGGCATCAAGACCTCGGCCCTGACGCTGGGCCGCTTCGACGTCATCGGCGTGACCAGCTTCTACCTGCTGCACCTGGCCAGCTGGGCCTGGATCGGCCTGCAGCTGGGCCTGGGCGGCTGGTTCCTGGCCGGCATCGCCGTGGCCTCAGCGCAGGTGCTCTGGCACTGGACGCTGATCCGGCACCGCACCCGCGAAGGCTGCTTCAAGGCTTTCAGGTTGAACCACTGGCTGGGCTTTGCGGTGTTCGCCGGGACGGTGCTGGACCTGGCGCTGCGCTAAGGCCGGCGCAAAGGCCTCGTACACCCTCAATTTCGCCCCGCGCCGCTCGAACACGGAGCTGCGCCCCTGCACCACCCCGGCCGGCCAGGGCGCGCCGGTGGCGGCCAGCCAGTCGCGCGCGACGCGCCGGCCGCCCGGGCCGCCGCACCAGCGCTGCGCGTGCAGCGGCGAGCGCGCCACGCGCGGGTCGTCGAACAGCAGCTGCCCCAGCGGGCGCGTGCCCAGCCCGGCCAGCGCGCGCCAGGGTCCGCACAGCGATCGAGCCGGCGCCACGCTGCGCGCCCACACCAGCGGCACGCCGTCCACCAGCAGGACCACCTCCCGCACCAGGTGCCGGCCGGCGCCCAGCTCGCGGCGCTCCTCGCGCAGCAACGGCGCCACGCGCTGGCGCAGCGTGCGCACCTCGAAGCTGGACCCGAGCGCCCTAAGCCGCGCCGTCAGCGAGCCCGGCGCCCGCTGCCAGCGCCGCAGCGCCAGGCTCACGCCTTGCCGAACTCGTCGCCCAGCTCGCGCGCGCGGGCCTGGGCCGCGTGCAGCGCGCGCACGAAGGCGTCGCGCACGCCGTCGGCTTCCAGCGAGCTGATGGCGGCATGCGTGGTGCCGCCCTTGGAGGTGACGCGCTCGCGCAGCACGGCCGGACTGTCCTCGGACTGCTGCGCCAGCGCCGCCGCGCCGGCCACGGTGGCCAGCGCCAGCTCGCGGCCCTGCTCGGTGCTCAGGCCCATGCGCTCGGCCGCGGCGATCATGGCCTCCACCACGTAGAACACGTAGGCCGGGCCGGAGCCGGAGATCGCCGTGACGGCGTCCAGGTCTGCCTCCTGGGCCACCCACACCCGGCGGCCCGTGGGCGCCAGCAGTGCATCGACCTCGGCCTTCTGCGCCTCGGTGACTTCAGGACGGGCGTACAGGCCCGAGATGCCCTGGCCGATCAGCGCCGGCGTGTTGGGCATGGCGCGCACCACGGCTTGGCTGCCGGTGGCGCGCGCGATGGCGTCGGTGCGGATGCCCGCCATCACGCTGAGCTGCAGCGCGCCGTTGACGCGCCCGGCGCAGGGCACGGCGGCCTCGTTGAAAAGCTGCGGCTTCACGGCCCAGACCACGATCTGCGCCTGCGACAGCGCCGGCGCCGCCGCGGGCAGCGCCACCACGCCGAAGGTCTGCAGCAGCTTCACGCGCTGCGCCTCCACGGGCTCCACCACCAGGATCGAAGAGACCGGGCGGCCGGATTGCAGCAGCCCGCCGATGAGGGCGCCGGCCATGTTGCCGCCGCCGATGAATGCAACTGTGCTCATCCGGAAAGTGTAGGCGCCGCGCCCAGGGGTGCCGGCCGGCACGCGCCCTGCCCGCAGCCCGCGCACGCCTTGGCCGCCGCGCCACCCCGCCCGCGGCCCGCGGGCCTACAGTGGGCCTGGACGGTGTGAAAAGCCGCCATCGACAACCAATGCCGACGAGGAGAGCAGTCCATGACATCGAACCTGTCCTTCGTGCATCCCAGCCCCGACAGCCCCTGGCAGACGTACCTGTCGCAGGTGGACCGCGTCACGCCCTACCTGGGCCACCTGGCGCGCTGGGTCGAGACGCTCAAGCGCCCCAAGCGTGCGCTGATCGTGGACATCCCCATCGAGCTCGACGACGGCACGGTGGCGCACTACGAGGGCTTCCGCGTGCAGCACAACCTCAGCCGCGGCCCCGGCAAGGGCGGCGTGCGCTACCACCCGGCCGTGACGCTGGAGGAGGTGATGGCGCTGGCGGCGTGGATGTCGATCAAGAACGCCGCCGTCAACCTGCCCTACGGCGGCGCCAAGGGCGGCGTGCGCGTCGAGCCCAAGCAGCTCTCGCTCAAGGAGCTG
Organism: Azohydromonas caseinilytica; assembly: GCF_012927045.1. Lineage (GTDB taxonomy): Bacteria > Pseudomonadota > Gammaproteobacteria > Burkholderiales > Burkholderiaceae_C > Azohydromonas > Azohydromonas caseinilytica. Next base: position 573,356 of record NZ_JABBFW010000001.1, read on the forward strand.
GAGCGGCTGACGCGGCGCTACACCAGCGAGATCGGGCTGATCATCGGCCCGCAGCAGGACATCCCGGCCCCGGACGTCAACACCAACGCCCAGGTCATGGCCTGGATGATGGACACCTACTCCATGAACACCGGCGCCACCTCCACCGGCGTCGTCACCGGCAAGCCCATCCACCTCGGCGGCTCGCTCGGCCGGGTGAAGGCCACCGGGCGCGGCGTGTTCGTCACCGGGCGCGAGGCGGCGCGGCGCATCAATCTGCCGCTGGACGGCGCGCGCGTGGCGGTGCAGGGCTTCGGCAACGTGGGCTCGTCGGCGGCCGAGCTGTTCGTGCAGGCCGGCGCCCAGCTGGTGGCGATCCAGGACCACACCGGGACGATCTTCAACGGCGGCGGCATCGAGCTGGCGGACCTGATGCCCATGGTGCAGCGTCAGGGCTCCATCGGCGGCTTCACGGGGGCGGAAGTGATCCCGGACGAGGACTTCTGGGACGTGGACTGCGACATCCTCATCCCCGCCGCGCTGGAGGGGCAGATCACGCCGGCACGCGCGCAGCGCCTGAAGGCCAAGCTGGTGCTCGAAGGCGCCAACGGCCCCACGCTGCCCGAGGCCGACGACATCCTGGCCGAGCGCGGCGTGCTGGTGGTGCCCGACGTGATCTGCAACGCCGGCGGCGTGACGGTGAGCTACTTCGAGTGGGTGCAGGACTTCTCCAGCTTCTTCTGGACCGAGGACGAGATCAACGTGCGGCTGGAGAAGATCATGATCGGCGCGCTGCGCCGCATCTGGGACACCGCCGACCAGCACCGCATCAGCCTGCGCACCGCCACCTTCGCCGTGGCCTGCGAGCGCATCCTCACGGCGCGCGAGGAGCGGGGGCTGTATCCCTGAGCGCTGCCGCGGCCGGGCTACAGGCCCTTCGACGGGCTCAGCCCGAACAGGGGGTGTCGGCCCGGCTTAGCATCGCCCGCTTCCCCTGTCCGACCCCTTCCATGCACCGCCGAACCCTGCTGGCCGCCGCGGCCCTCGCCCTCCCTGCTGCCTCCGTCCTCGCCCAGCCCACTTGGCCGCAGCGCCCCATGCGCCTGATCGTCCCGGCCCCGCCAGGCAGCTCGCTGGACCTCATCGCCCGGCTGCTGGGCGACAAGCTGAAAGACCGCTGGGGCCAGAGCGTGGTGGTGGAGAACAAGCCCGGTGCCGGCGGGCTGCTGGGCATGGACGTCGCGGCCAAGGCGCCGCCCGACGGCCATGTGCTGGCACTGGGCTTCAACGGCCCCATCGCCTTCGCGCCCTTCATGTACGCCAGGCTGCCCTATGACCCGGCACGCGACCTGGTGCCGGTGGTCATGACCACCTCGCAGCCCAACGTGCTGGCGGTCCACGCCGCGCTGCCGGTGAAGACGGTGCGCGAGTTCGTGGCCTGGGCCCGGGAGCGCGGCGGGCGCATGAACTACGCCTCGCTGGGCAAGGGCAGCAGCTCGCACCTGAGCATGGAGCTGCTGCTGGCCGAGGCCGGCATCCAGGGCACGCACGTGCCCTTCAACGGCTCGCCGCCCAGCGCGATGTCCGTGGCCCAGGGCGAGACCGACGCCACCATGATGGTCGCCCCCGCACTGCTGCCGCACGTGCGCGCCGGCCGCGTGCGGCTGCTGGCGGTGACGAGCCGCCAGCGCCTGGACGGCCTGCACGACGTGCCGACCATGGCCGAGACCGGCTACCCCGCCATCGAGGCGCTGGCCTGGAACGGCTTCTTCACCGCCGCGGGCACGCCGGCGGGCGTGATCCAGCGTCTCAATGCCGACGTCAACGCCGTGCTGCAGGACGCCGCCGTGCGCGCCGCCCTGGCGCAGCAGGGCCTCACGCCGGTGGGCGGCAGCGCCGAGGCCTTCCGCGCCCAGGTGGCGGCGGACACGCAGCGCTGGGGCGCGCTGATCCGGCGCATCGGGCTGAAGCTGGAGTCCTGAACCGCGGCATCGGCCACCACGGGGCCGGATTGGCCAGCATGACTGGATAAAGCTCGCACACATTGGCGGATTGTTCGGTGACTCTGAACAATCCACGCCCGCGCTCTGCAGCAGGTTTCAGGCGGAAGCCGGCCTGGGTCGCCCGCCAAAGATGGCCGTGCCGATACGCACGATGGTGGCGCCCTCGGCCACGGCCGCTTCCAGGTCGGCGCTCATGCCCATGGACAGCGTGTCCAGCGCCAGCCCCTGCTGCTGGAGCTCACGCAGCAGTGCATGCAGCACGCGGTGCGGCGCGCGCTGGCTCTCGAAGTCCGCCGCCGGCTCGGGAATGGACATCAGCCCGCGCAACCGCAGCTTCGGCAGCCGCGCCACCTGGGACGCCAGCGCCGCCACCTCTTCGGGCGCGACGCCGCTCTTGCTGGCCTCGCCGCTGACGTTGACCTGCAGGCACAGCTGCAGCGGCGGCAGGTGGTCTGGGCGCTGCGCCGACAGCCGCTCGGCGATCTTGAACCGGTCCACCGAGTGCACCCAGTCGAAGCTCTCGGCCACCACGCGCGTCTTGTTGCTCTGCAGCGGGCCGATGAGGTGCCACTCCAAGTCGGAGCGCAGGTCGGCCAGCGCGGCGATCTTGTCCAGCGCCTCCTGCACGTAGTTCTCGCCGAAGGCGCGCTGCCCGGCGGCCTGCGCCTCGCGCACCGCGTCGGCGCCAAAGGTCTTGCTGACCGCCAGCAGCGTCACGTCCTGCCCCGGGCGGCCGGCCGCGGCGCAGGCGGCGGCGATGCGCTCGCGGGTGTGTTGTAAGTTCTGCACAATACCTGTCATGAGGGGGAGCGTAGCCGATGGACATCGCAGCGCTGCTGGACCTGGCCGTGCGCCACCAGGCTTCCGATCTGCACCTGTGCCCCGGGCTGCCGCCGCTGCTGCGCGTGCACGGCGAGCTGCGGCGCCAGGGGGCCGAAGCGTTGTCCCACGCGCAGGTGTCGGCGCTGCTCACCGGGCTCATGGACGAGGCGCAGCGCCGCACTTACGCCGAGGCGCTGGAATGCGACTTCGCGGTCGAGGCCCAAGGGCTGCGCCTGCGCGTCAACGCCTTCCACCAGCGCTTGGGCGCAGCGGCGGTGCTGCGGCTGATCCCGCAGCGCATCCCCACGCTGCAGGAGCTGCAGGCGCCGCCGGTGCTGGCCGAGCTGGCGTTGCGCCCGCGCGGGCTGGTGCTGGTCACCGGCCCCACCGGCTCGGGCAAGAGCACCACGCTGGCCGCCCTGCTGAACCACCGCAACGAGCACACCCAGGGCCACCTGCTGACGGTGGAGGACCCGATCGAGTTCGTGCACGACAGCCTGGGCTGCCTGGTGACGCAGCGCGAGCTGGGCACGCACACGCGCAGCTTCGCCGCCGCCCTGCGCGCGGCGCTGCGCGAGGACCCGGACCTCATCCTGGTGGGCGAGCTGCGCGACCTGGACACCATCCGCCTGGCGCTGACCGCCGCTGAGACCGGGCACCTGGTGCTGGCCACGCTGCACAGCGCCGGCGCGGCGCAGGCGGTGGACCGGCTCGTCGACGTGTTCCCGGCCGGCGAGAAGGAGTTCATCCGCGCCCTGCTGGCCGAGTCGCTGCAGGCCGTGGTGGCGCAGACGCTGTGCCGGCGCCGGGACGGCCCAGGCCGCACCGCCGCCTACGAGCTCATGCTGGGCACGCCGGCGATCCGGCACCTCATCCGCGAGCACAAGGTGGCGCAGATGGCCTCGGTGCTGCAGACGGGCCAGCAGCAGGGCATGCAGACGCTGGACCAGCACCTCAGCGCGCTGGTGCGCCGAGGCGTGATCGACCCGGCCGAGGCGCGCGCCCACGCTCAGCAGCCCGAAAGCTTCACGGCCTGAGCTGGCGGGCTGCCCTGCCGCGCTCCGGTCCCGCGCGGCGCCGGAGCGGTTTTGCTTCTGGGCCATGATCCGCGGTTCACGGCGGCGGCATGGGCCGCCGCGGCAACTTTTGCGGGAGATGACTTTGAGCGAACAAGCAGCAAGCGCACGCGTGGCCTTCCTGGGCCTGGGCGTGATGGGCTACCCCATGGCCGGCCACCTGGCGCGCGCCGGGCACCAGGTGAGCGTCTACAACCGCACCGCCGCCAAGGCGCAGGCCTGGGCGGCCGAGCACGGCGGCCGCGCCGCCGCCACGCCGCGCGAGGCGGCGCAGGACGCGGACTTCGTCTTCGCCTGCGTGGGCAACGACGACGACCTGCGCAGCGTGGTGCTGGGTGCCGACGGCGCGCTGGCGGGCATGCGCGGCGGCGCGGTGTTCGTGGACCACACCACCGCCTCGGCCGAGGTGGCACGCGAGCTCTACGCCGCGGCGCGCGCCACGGGCAAGCAGTTCATCGACGCGCCGGTTTCCGGCGGCCAGGCCGGCGCCGTCAACGGCGTGCTCACCGTGATGTGCGGCGGCGACGAGGAGCCCTTCGAGGCCATGAAGCCGGTGGCGCTGGCCTACTCGCGCGCCGTCACCCGCGTGGGCGAGGCCGGCGCCGGGCAACTGGCGAAGATGGTCAACCAGGTCTGCATCGCCGGGCTGCTGCAGGGCCTGTCCGAGGCCATCGCCTTCGGCCAGCGCGCCGGGCTGGACATGAAGCAGGTGCTGGACGTGATCAGCAAGGGCGCGGCGCAGAGCTGGCAGATGGAGAACCGCGGCCACACCATGGCCGACGACAAGTTCGACTTCGGCTTCGCCGTGGACTGGATGCGCAAGGACCTGGGGCTGGTGCTGGAGGAAGCCCGCCGCAACGGTGCGCGGCTGCCCGTGACGGCCCTGGTGGACCAGTTCTACGCCGACGTCCAGGCCCAGGGCGGCGGGCGCTGGGACACGTCGAGCCTGATCACGCGGCTGAAGTGACTCCGCTTGCTGCTGATGAGCAGCAGAACAATCTCGTCACACCCGCACAGGCGGGTGTCCACCAACACCGGGCGGCATCCCGGCCGGCGTGGATGCCCGCCTGCGCGGGCATGACGAGCTTCTTTAAGTGTGCCGCGTGAGTTCAGGCCCGCGCCTCACTTCGCCGTCTGCAGATTCGCCAGCTCGGACTCGGTGAGGATCTCGAACACGCGCACCACCTTTTCCACGCCGCCGATGTTGCGGGCCAGCTCGGTGGCGCGCGCGGCCTCGCGCTCGGTGACGCGGCCCATCAGGTACACCGTGCCGCGCTCGGTGACGACCTTGAAGGCGCTGGCCTGCAGGTCCTTGGCGTCCACGAAGGTGGCCTTGACCTTGCTGGTGACGATCGTGTCGCTGGAGCGCGAGGTCAGCGAGCTGTTGCCCAGCACGCCCAGCTCGTTGACGACGGCGCGCAGGTTCTCGATGCCACTGACGGCGCTCTCCACCGCCTGGCGGTCGGCCTCGGCGGGCACCTCGCCGGTGATGAGCAGGGCGCGGTTGTAGCTGGTGAAGTTGAGGTGGCCACGGTCGCCCAGCACCTCGCGCACGCGGTTGCCGGCCTTGACCTCGATGGCCTGGTCCTCGATCTGCGTGCCCGAGGTGCGGCGGTCGTTGAAGACCAGCGCGCCACCCACGGCGGCACCGCCCACCACCAGCGGCGCGCAGCCGCTGAACCAGGCCGCCGCGCCCAGCACGGCCACCAGCCGCGCGGCGCGCCGGCCACGCTCGATCCAAGTACGGGAAGGCATGCTCATTCGTCCTGTTCGCCCATGAGTTGGAGGTCCACCGCGTCGCAGATGGCGTGCAGCGCGAGCAGGTGCAGCTCCAGAATTCGCGCCGCGCGCTCGTGCGGCACGGGGATGTGCACATCGGTCTCGGCCAGCTGCAGCGCCTGCGCCCCGGCGAGGCGGCCGGTGAGGGCCAGCACCGTCATGTCGCGCCCGTGTGCGGCCTGCACCGCCGCCACCAGGGCCGGCGTGGCGCTGGCGCCCAGCGCGATGAGCACGTCGCCCGGCGCGCCCAGCGCCTGCAGCTGCCGTGCCTGCGCGGGCTCGTCGCCGGGCGGCAGGCTCAGCAGCCCGGCGTCGCCCAGCGCCAGCGCGGCCAGCCCGGGGCGGTCGCGCTCGAAGCGGCCCACGAACTGCGCCGCGAAGGCCTGCGCCAGCCCCAGCCACGGGCCCTGCCCCACCAGCAGCACCTTGCCGCCGCCGGTGATGCTGCCCACCACGACCTGCGCCGCGTCGGCAATAGGCCGCGCCAGGGTCTCGGCCACCTGGTAGAGCAGGTCGGCGCTCTCGAAGAAATGTTGTTGGATGCGCTGCTCAAGCATGGGCGGGGATGATAGCGACGCGCTGTGAAGGCCCCGCGCAGGGGGCAAGGGGCCGGTACGGAGCAACGTGTTCAGGCGTGCGACGAAGGAGCTTCAGTCCATCGCAAAGGCGCCGCGCAGCCACGACACCTGCTCGCCGTCGATGGCCACCACGTCGAAGCGGCACGGCGGCAGCACCGGCCAGCGCAGCAGGAAATGCTCGGCGGCGCGGCGCAGCCGCCGCTGCTTGGCCGCGCCGATGCTGGCCGCGGCGCCGCCATAGGCGCCGCTGCGCCGCGCGCGCACCTCCACGAACACCAACGTGCCGTCGCGCTCGCGCAGGATGAGATCGATCTCGCCGCCCGCGCTGCCGCGCCCCTGCCCCCACCGATAATTGCGGCTCACCAGCCGCAGGCCGTGGCGCTCCAAGTGCGCCAATGCCAGCGCCTCGGCTGCCTCTCCCCGTTTCCTGGTGCTGTCCGCCTTGAACATCGCTTCCTTGCTCCAGCAGGCGGCGGCCGCTGCCGCCGGTGCGCAGCAGTATCCCGCCGCTGCCCTCTACGTGGTCGCCACGCCCATCGGCAACCTGGCCGACCTGACGCTGCGCGCCATCCAGGTGCTCGTCCAGGCCGACGCCGTGGCCTGCGAGGACACGCGCGTGAGCGCCGCGCTGCTGCGCCACCTCGGCCTGGACAAGCCGCTGCTGGCCGTGCACGAGCACAACGAGGCCAGCGCCGCCCAGGGCGTGCTGGCGCGGCTGGCGCAGGGCCAGCGCGTGGCCTATGTCAGCGACGCCGGCACGCCGGCCATCTCCGACCCCGGCGCGGTGCTGGTGGCGGCGGTGCGCGCGGCCGGGCACCGCGTCATGCCTATTCCCGGGGCCAGCAGCGCGGTGACGGCGCTCAGCGCCGCGGGCGACACCCGCACCAGCGGTTTCAATTTCGTCGGCTTCCTGCCTTCCAAGGGCGCCGAGCGCAAGGCGGCGCTGCAGGCGCTGGCAGCGCAGCCGCAGGCGCAGGTGCTGTTCGAGGCGCCGCACCGGGTGCAGACCCTGGCCGCCGAGCTGGCGCAGGTGGTGCCGCAGCGGTTGCTGAGCTGCTGCCGCGAGCTGACCAAGCAGTTCGAGAGCATCCACACCCTGCCGGCGGCCGAGTTTCCGGCCTGGCTGGCCGAGGACGCGCAGCGCCTGCGCGGCGAGTTCGTGCTGGTGCTGCATGCCGCCCCGCCCGCGGCGGTGGAGGCGGACGAGGACGCGATGCCCCCCGAGGCCGAGCGCGCGCTGCGCACGCTGCTGGCGGAGCTGCCGCTGAAGCAGGCAGTGTCGCTGGCGGCCACGCTCAGCGGCGCGCCGCGCAACGCGCTGTACCAGCGCGCGCTGGCGCTCAAGGCCGAGGGCTGACGCCGGGTCGGAAGCGGCCCGGTGCCGGCCGGGCGTGGTGCTCATCGAGCGCCGGCCTCGGCCTCAATGGGCGCGCTGCCCGTCGTGCTTCTGGTGCCGGATGTCGGCGCTGGCGTGCTCTTGCAGGCGATTGAGCCGTTCGCGCTCGGCGCCGCTGACATGCCCGTCGGCTCGGGCGCGCGCTTCGGCGGCCTGGATGCGCGACTGCTCCCGCTCCAGCCGCGCGGCTTCGCGGGCGTCGATCTGGCCGCTGGCGATGCCCTGGCGGATGCGCTTGTCCTGCGCGGCTTGGCGCCGGTCCACCAGCACGCCCGAGCGCGGCGGCGCGGCGGGCGCCATCGCGGTGCTGGCGGTGTGCGCGTCGTGCTTCTGCTGCCAGATGTCTGCGCTGGCGTGGTCCTGCATGCGGTTGAGGCGCTCGCGCTCGGCGCCGTTGAGGCGGCCATCGGCCCGGGCCGCCGCCTCGGCAGCGTCGATGCGGCCTTGCTGGCGCTCCAGCCGGTAGGCCTCGCGGGCGCTGATCTCGCCGCTGGCAACGCCCTGGCGGATGCGCTGCTCCTGCCGCGCCTCGCGCTGGTCAACGCCCGGCGTGGCCGGCTGCGCGACGGCGGCCGCACCGGCCAGTGCCAAGAAGGCCGCGATCAGGGCATTGTGAAACTGCTTCATGCTGTGGTCCGTGGCGTGGGAACATCCCCCACGGCTTTTCAACGGCGCCCGGACCGAAGCGCTGACGCGGCAGGTGTCGCGGTCGGTAAGCAAGCGGAGCCGGACGTAACCAAGGCGTTGCCAAGAAACTCATGATCTCCCGCGAACCCACCATCGAGCGTCTGGCCCTGGCGCAATCGCTGCTGCTGGACCCCTACAACCTGAGCGAGGCGACGCTGTCGCAGGCGCTGCGCCTGATCAGCGAGCACCGCATCGACGACGCGGACCTGTACTTCCAGACCACGCGCCACGAGGGCTGGAGCCTGGAGGAAGGGATCGTCAAGAGCGGCAGCTTCAGCATCGACCAGGGCGTGGGCGTGCGCGCGGTGGCCGGCGAGAAGACGGCCTTCGCCTACTCCGACGACATCTCCGAGGCCGCGCTGCTGGACGCCGCCCGTACCGTGCGCACCATTGCCGCCAGCGGCCAGAGCCGGCGCGTGAAGGTGCCCGCCAGCGGCACCGCGGCGGCCAGCCGCGCCCTGTACGCGCCCACCGACCCGATCGGCACGCTCGACAGCGCGCAGAAGGTGGCGCTGCTGGAGAAGGTGGAGCAGCGCGCCCGCGCGCGCGACCCGCGCATCGTGCAGGTCATGGCCGGCCTGGCGGCCGAGCATGACGTGGTGATGGTGGCGCGCGCCGACGGCACCCGCGCCGCGGACGTGCGCCCGCTGGTGCGGCTCAGCGTCACCGTGATCGCCGAGTCCAACGGCCGGCGCGAGGTCGGCACCGGCGGCGGTGGCGGGCGCTTCGGGCTGGGCTACTTCCAGGACGACGTGATCGACCGCTACGTGGACCAAGCCGTCAATGCCGCGCTCACCAACCTGGAAGCGCGTCCGGCCCCCGCAGGCGAGATGACCGTGGTGCTGGGCCCTGGCTGGCCCGGCATCCTGCTGCACGAGGCCATCGGCCACGGCCTGGAAGGCGACTTCAACCGCAAGGGCTCCAGCGCCTTCGCCGGGCGCGTCGGCCAGCGCGTGGCGGCCAAGGGCGTGACGGTGCTCGACGACGGCACGCTGCCCGACCGCCGCGGCTCGCTCAACGTGGACGACGAGGGCTGTGCCACGCAGCGCACCGTGCTGATCGAGGACGGCATCCTGCGCGGCTACATCCAGGACGCGCTCAACGCCCGGCTCATGAAGGTCAAGTCCACGGGCAACGGCCGGCGCGAGAGCTACGCGCACCTGCCCATGCCGCGCATGACCAACACCTACATGCTCGCCGGCGACAAGAGCAGGGACGAGATCGTCGCCTCCATCAAGAAGGGCCTGTACGCCACGAACTTCGGTGGCGGCCAGGTGGACATCACCAGCGGCAAGTTCGTGTTCTCGGCCAGCGAGGCCTACTGGGTCGAGAACGGCAAGATCCTCTACCCGGTCAAGGGCGCCACGCTCATCGGCAACGGCCCGGATGCGCTCACGCGCGTGAGCATGATCGGCAACGACCTGCAGCTCGACAGCGGCGTGGGCACCTGCGGCAAGGAAGGCCAGAGCGTGCCGGTGGGCGTGGGCCAGCCCACGCTGCGCATCGACGGCCTCACGGTCGGCGGCACCGCCTGACCCGACGCCGGACGTCGGACATCTCTGGGCGGCCCGGCCATGGACGCTGTTCCCGCAGTGTCCGGCCGGGGCGCCAGCCCTGAACCCGGGCAAATGAACCATCCAGTACGTACCCGAAATGCGTTGACGGATTCAGGGGGTGCCCCCCATGATTTGGGACTTATGCGTACTGCACGATTTTTCTTCGGCTTTTACTGGTTCTCGCACCGCCCCGGCGGAGGAGAGGCCCGCGCATAAGCCGACAGCAGCGCAGCAGATCCTCAGAACCGCCGGGAGACCCCCGGCGGTTTTTTTTCGTCCCCTCGTCCTTCCTTCCCACCCGTTTGCCCAGGAGCCCTGTGCCATGACCGATCACCAGAAGTCGCCCCCCGCCGTCGTCGAAGGCTGGCAGGCCCCGCCGGACCGCACCAGCCAGACCGACGACGCCCGCATTGAGGACATCACGCCCTTGCCTCCGCCCGAACACCTCATCCGCTTCTTCCCGATCCGCGGTACGCCCGTGGAAGCCCTGGTGACGCAGACGCGTCAGCGCATCATCCGCATCCAGCACGGCCAGGATGACCGGCTGCTGGTGATCATGGGCCCCTGCTCCATCCACGACCCGCAGGCCGCGCTGGACTACGCGCGCCGCCTGCTGGAGCAGCGCAAGCGCTACGCCGACACGCTGGAAATCGTGATGCGCGTGTACTTCGAGAAGCCGCGCACCACGGTAGGCTGGAAGGGGCTGATCAACGACCCGTACCTGGACGAGAGCTACCGCATCGACGAGGGCCTGCGCATCGCGCGGCAGCTGCTGGTGGAGATCAACCGCCTGGGCCTGCCCGCGGCCAGCGAGTTCCTGGACGTGATCTCGCCGCAGTACATCGGCGACCTGATTTCCTGGGGGGCCATCGGCGCACGCACCACCGAGAGCCAGGTGCACCGCGAGCTGGCCTCGGGCATCTCGGCACCCATCGGCTTCAAGAACGGTACCGACGGCAACATCAAGATCGCCATTGACGCCATCCAGGCCGCCTCGCGCCCGCACCACTTCCTGTCGGTGCACAAGAACGGCCAGGTCGCCACGGTGCAGACCAAGGGCAACCCGGACTGCCACGTCATCCTGCGCGGTGGCAAGACGCCCAACTACGACGCCGACCACGTGGCCAAGGCCTGCCAGGAGCTGCAGGCCGCCGGGCTGGACGCCTCGCTGATGGTGGACTTCAGCCACGCCAACAGCAGCAAGCAGCACCAGCGCCAGGTCGACGTGGCCCGCGACGTGGCCGGGCAGATCCGCAACGGCGGCCGCTCCATCTTCGGCGTGATGGTGGAAAGCCACCTGCAGCCCGGCGCCCAGAAGTTCACAGCCGGCAAGGACGACCCGAGCCGGCTGGCCTACGGCCAGAGCATCACCGACGCCTGCATCGGCTGGGACGACTCGGTGGGCGTGCTGGATGTGCTCAGCGAGGCGGTGAAGGCGCGCCGCGGCTGAGCGGCGCTTGACTCAGGCCCTTCGGCGCGCTCGGGAGAGCTGGTTCGAAGGGCCTGCCGGTCCGGGCAGTAAGGCGGCGGCTCAGCCGCGCTGCAGCCGCTCGCTGTGCCAGTACACGTCGTCGCCGCCCAGGCCGTCGAGGTTGGCACGGTTGAGCACGCGCGCCAGCACGAACAGCAGGTCGGACAGCCGGTTGAGGTACTGGCGCGGCTCGGGCCGCACGGTTTCGTGCGCGCCCAGCGTCACCACCGCGCGCTCGGCGCGGCGCGCCACGGTGCGCGCCACATGCGCCAGCGCCGCGCTGCGGCTGCCGCCGGGCAGGATGAACTCCTGCAGCCGCGGCAGCCGAGCGTTGTACTCGGCCAGCGCCTCGTCAAGCCTGAGCACGGCGTCGGCCTTGAGCAGCTCGTAGCCGGGAATGGAGAGTTCGCCGCCGAGGTTGAAGAGTTCGTGCTGGATTGTCACCAGCAGCTCGCGCACCTCGTCGGGCAGCGGCTCGCACAGCAGCACGCCGAGGTGTGAGTTGAGCTCGTCCACTTCGCCCATGGCGTGGATGCGCAGATGGTCCTTGGGCACGCGGCTGCCGTCGCCCAGGCCCGTGCTGCCGTCGTCGCCCGTGCGGGTTGCGATTTGCGTAAGTCGGTTGGCCATCGGGAAATGCTAGCAGCCGCCGGCATGCGCCCTGCCCGGCTTACAGTGGCGCGCCGCGGCGGGCGCTGTCCCGCCGCTCAGTGAGAGAGAACGCAAGACCCGAGGAGGGCCTGATGGCCAAGATCATCCACAGCATGATCCGCGTGCTGGACCTGCAGAAATCGATGGACTTCTACGCCGACGTGCTCGGCCTGCGCGAGTCGCACCGGCTCGACTTCCCCGATTTCACGCTGGTGTACCTGCGCAACGACGAGAACGACTTCGAGCTGGAGCTCACGCTCAACAAGGGGCGCGAGGAGCCCTACACCCATGGCACGGGCTACGGCCACATTGCCGTGGCGGTGGCCGACGTGGCGGCCGAGCATGCGCGGCTGGTGGCCGCGGGCCGCGAGCCCGCGCCGGTCAAGGAGTTCAAGCGCGGTGACGAGCTGCTGGCGCGCTTCTTCTTCATCCAGGACCCCGACGGCTACAAGATCGAGGTGCTGGAGCGCCACGGCCACTACCAGTGAGCCCGGGCGTGCCGGCGCCGGCCAGCTGAGCCGGCCTCTTTCCCGGGGCAGCCTTGCCCCGGGTACGCAGCTTGCCCTTTAGCCGAAGAGTGTGATGAGCGCCTGGTACACGCCCAGCAGCGCCGCGCCGAAGCCGACGTTGAGCGCCAGGTGCGGCAGGCCGCGGCCGACGTGGATGCCGAGGCGCACGCACACGCAGCCCCAGAAAATGACCAACAGCGTGGCACCGGCGTTGACGGCATCGAAGACGCCGCCCGAGGCGTGCAGGGCGGCCACATAGAGCAGCCACAACCCGGAGGCCATGACGGCGGATGCAGTGACTTCGTTGAAGGAAGGTTTGCGGAGTTGAATGCCCAGGATTTTCATGCGGGTACAGCGACGGATGGTCCCGCCACGAACCGGCGGGAAGATGCAGCAGGCAATGGCACAGCCGCAACGCGCCGCGCCTGCAGGCATGGCGACATCGCGTATGTAAGGAATTGACGCAATTCCCGAGAACCGGGCTGCGACGGCTCCACCAACCACCATTGTTCGGGCTAACCCACGCCAAGTGAAGCGCGGGGGCTTTAACTTGCCCGCTTCTGCCGTGAATTTCCGTGCATCGGCACGGTTTACCGTGCGATCCGAAGCGCTGTACCGGCCGGGGTCGGGGCTGCGAGCCCAGGCCGCCCCCGGCGATCAAGACTTCAGCGGGCTTCGGGCGGCGCCGGCACGGACCAGCGCTTGCGCACCTCGCCGCGGCCATCGACGCTTTCCAGGTGCACGCCGAAGCCCCACAGGCGCGCCACGTGCCTGAGCACCTCCTGGGCCGAGTCGGCCAACGGGCGGTCCTGGTGCTGGACGTGGCGCAGCGTCAGTGAACGGTCACCGCGCAGGTTGACGTTCCAGACCTGGATGTTGGGCTCGCGCGTGCCCAGGTCGTACTGGCGCGACAGTGCCTCGCGCACCCGGCGGTAGCCCTGCTCGTCGTGGATGGCACTGACCTCGATCTCGCTGTCCTTCTCGTCATCGACGATGGCAAAGAGCCGGAAATCGCGCATGAGCTTGGGCGAGAGGTACTGGCCGATGAAGCTCTCGTCCTTGAAGTTGCGCATCGCCTCGTCCAGCGTGGGCAGCCAGGGCGCGCCGGCGATCTCGGGGAACCATTGACGGTCCTCGGGCGTGGGGGCCTCGCAGATGCGCTTGAGGTCGGTGTACATCGCGAAGCCCAGCGCGTACGGGTTGAGCCCGCTGTAGGCCTTGTGCCCCACGGGCGGCTGGTAGATGACGTTGGTGTGCGACTTGAGCCACTCCATCATCACGCCGTCGGTGAGGTAGCCATCGTCGTACATCTGGTTGAGCAGCCGGTGGTGCCAGAAGGTAGCCCAGCCCTCGTTCATCACTTGCGTCTGGCGCTGCGGATAGAAGTACTGCGCGACCTTGCGCACGATGCGCACGATCTCGCGCTGCCACGGCTCCAGCAGCGGCGCATGCTTCTCGACGAAGTACAGCAGGTTCTCCTGGGGCTCCTCGGGGAAGCGGCGCTGCGCCTCGGCCGTGCCCTTGGGATCATCGTGGCGCCGCGGCAGCGTGCGCCAAAGGTCGTTGACCTGCTGTTGCGCGTAGTTCTCGCGGTCCTTGCGCTCGGCCAGCTCCTGCGCCAGCGTGCGCTTGCTGGGACGGCGGTAACGGTCCACGCCATGGTTGGACAGCGCGTGGCAGGAGTCGAGGAACGCCTCCACCGTGTCCAGGCCGTGGCGCTCCTCGCATTCGGCGACGTAGTTCTTGGCGTAGACCAGGTAGTCGATGATCGACGACGCGTCGGTCCACATCCGGAACAGGTAGTTGCCCTTGAAGAAGCTGTTGTGGCCGTAGGCGGCATGCGCGATCACCAGCGCCTGCATCGCCATCGTGTTCTCCTCCATCAGGTAGCTGATGCAGGGGTTGGAGTTGATGACGATCTCGTAGGCCAGGCCCATGAAGCCGCGGCGGTAGTTCTTCTCGGTGGCGATGAACTCCTTGCCGTAGCTCCAGTGCCGGTAGTTCACCGGCATGCCCACGGAGGCGTAGGCGTCCATCATCTGCTCGGCAGTGATGATCTCGAGCTGGTTGGGATAGGTGTCGAGCCCGAAGCGCTCCGCCGTGGCGCGGATCACGTCGTGGTACTGCTGGATGAGCTCGAAGGTCCAGTCGCTGGGGCCGGGCAGCGGTTCGCGCGGACGCTGGGCCAGCGTCTTGGGCTCGCGCAGCGGATTCTTGATGACGACGGCATTCATGCGGCCACCGCTCCTTCCTTCTTGAAGAGGTCGCGGAACACGGGATAGATCTGCGAGGCCTCGGTGGCCTTGCGCATGGCGAAGTGGCGGTGCGCGGCCAGCAGCTGGGTGTACTCCTCCCACAGGTTCTGTTCTTCCTCGGCCACCTGCACGTAGGCGTAGTAGCGGCACATGGGCAGGATCTTGTCGGCCAGCAGCTCGCGGCAGCGGCCGCTGTCGTGGTGCCAGTTGTCGCCGTCGCTGGCCTGCGCGCCGTAGATGTTCCAGTCGCCGCCGGCATAGCGCTGGCGCACGATCTCCTCCATCAGCACCAGCGCGCTGGAGACCACCGTGCCGCCGGTCTCGGTGGCGTGGAAGAAGTTCTGCTCATCCACCTCCTGCGCCTGCGTGTGGTGGCGGATGAAGACCAGCTCGATCTTCTCGTAGTGCTTGGTCAGGAACAGGTAGAGCAGGATGAAGAAGCGCTTGGCCAGGTCCTTGCGCGCCTCGTCCATCGAACCCGAGACGTCCATCAGGCAGAACATCACCGCCTTCGAGGACGGGACCGGCACGCGCACCCGGTTGCGGAAGCGCAGGTCGATCGGGTCGAGATAGGGAATGCGCGCCAGCCGCGAGCGCAGCGCCTGGATCTGCTCCTCCAGTTCCGCCATCTCGCGCTCGGCCAGCGCCGGCGTGGGATGTGGATGCTCCTGCAACTTCTGCAGCCGCTCCTCCAGCTCGCGCAGCTCGCGCCGCGAGTCCGCGCCCAGCGCGATGCGCCGCCCCAGCGCGCCGCGCATGGAGCGCAGCACGTGCAGGTTGTTGGGCGTGCCGTCGGCGGTGAAGCCCGCGCGCTGGCTCTTCCATTCCGGCACCTCGGCGATCTGGGTGCGTATCAGGTGCGGCAGCGCCAGGTCCTCGAAGAAGACCTGCATGAACTCCTCCTTGGAGAGGGTGAAGACGAAATCGTCCTCGCCCTCGCCGGAGTCGCTGGCCTGGCCGCTGCCGCTGCCGCCCGCACCACCGCCCTTGGGGCGTTGGATGCGGTCGCCGCGCACGTATTCCTGGTTGCCCGGGTGCACGATCTCGCGCACCCCGCCCTGGCCGTGGTGGAACACCGGCTCGGAGATGTCCTTCTTCGGGATCGAGATCTCCTCGCCGCGCTCGATGTCGCGGATGCCGCGGCCGTCCACCGCGCGCTTGACCGCTTCGCGGATCTGCTCGCGGTAACGGCGCAGGAAACGCTCGCGGTTGCCGATGGACTTGTTCTTGCCCGCGAGCCTGCGATCGATGATCTGTTGAAGCATGGCGTCTCCGGTCGGTGCGTGATGGCTCACGGGCTCAGCTGCTCTTGCGCACGCGCAGATACCACTCGCACAGCAGCCGCACCTGCTTGGTGGTGTAGCCCTTCTGCACCATGCGCGTGACGAAGTCCTCGTGCTTCTTGGCCTCGTCGGCGCTGGCCTTGGCGTTGAAGCTGATGACCGGCAACAACTCCTCGGTGTTGCTGAACATCTTCTTCTCGATCACGGTGCGCAGCTTCTCGTAGCTGGTCCACACCGGGTTCTTGCCCTGGTTGTTGGCGCGCGCGCGCAGCACGAAGTTGACGATCTCGTTGCGGAAGTCCTTCGGATTGGCGATGCCCGCGGGCTTCTCGATCTTCTCCAGCTCCGCATTGAGCGAGGCGCGATCGAACACCTCGCCGGTGTCGGTGTCGCGATACTCGTGGTCCTGTATCCAGTAGTCGGCGTAGGTGACGTAGCGGTCGAAGATGTTCTGGCCGTACTCGCTGTAGCTTTCCAGGTACGCAGTCTGGATCTCCTTGCCGATGAACTCCGCGTAGCGCGGCGCCAGCTGCTCCTTGATGAAGCCGATGTACTTCTGCTCCAGCTCGGGCGGGAACTGTTCGCGCTCGATCTGCTGCTCCAGCACGTACATCAGGTGCACCGGGTTGGCCGCCACTTCGGTGGAGTCGAAGTTGAAGACCTTGGAGATGATCTTGAAGGCGAAGCGCGTGCTGATGCCGCTCATGCCCTCGTCCACCCCGGCGTAGTCGCGGTACTCCTGGTAGCTCTTGGCGCGCGGGTCGGTGTCCTTGAGGTTCTCGCCGTCGTAGACCTGCATCTTGCTGAACAGGCTGGAGTTCTCGGGCTCCTTGAGCCGCGTCAGCACCGCGAACTGGCTCATCATCTTGAGCGTGCCCGGCGCGCAGGTGGCCTGCGCCAGCGAGGAGTTGCGGATGAGCTTCTCGTAGATCTTGACCTCCTCGCTCACGCGCAGGCAGTACGGCACCTTGACGATGTAGATGCGGTCCAGGAAGGCCTCGTTGTTCTTGTTGTTGCGGAAGGCCTTCCACTCGCTCTCGTTGGAGTGCGCCAGCACCACGCCGTCGAAGGGAATCGCGCCGAAGCCCTCGGTGCCCTTGAAGTTGGCCTCCTGCGTGGCCGTGAGCAGCGGGTGCAGCACCTTGATGGGCGCCTTGAACATCTCCACGAACTCCAGCAGCCCCTGGTTGGCCAGGCACAGGCCGCCGGAGTAGCTGTAGGCGTCCGGATCGTCCTGGGCGTAGGTTTCGAGCTTGCGGATGTCCACCTTGCCCACCAGCGAGCTGATGTCCTGGTTGTTCTCGTCACCGGGCTCGGTCTTGGCGATGCCGATCTGCTTGAGGATCGACGGATAGCGCTTGACGACGCGGAACTTGCGGATGTCGCCGCCGAACTCCTCCAGCCGCTTGACGGCCCAGGGCGAGAGGACGCGGTTGAGGTAGCGGCGCGGGATGCCGTACTCCTTCTCCAGGATCGGGCCGTCCTCCACCGCGTCGAACAGGCCCAGCGGGCTCTCGTTCACCGGCGAGCCCTTGATCGCGTAGAAGGGCACCTCCTGCATGAGCTGCTTGAGCCGCTCGGCGATGGAGCTCTTGCCCCCGCCCACCGGACCCAGCAGATAGAGGATTTGCTTCTTTTCCTCCAGGCCCTGCGCGGCATGGCGGAAGTAGGACACGACCTGCTCGATCGAGTCCTCCATGCCGTAGAACTCGGCAAAGGCCGGGTAGATCTTGATGACCTTGTTGGCAAAGATGCGTGACAGGCGCGGGTCGTTGCGCGTGTCCACCATCTGCGGCTCCCCGATGGCCTTGAGCATGCGCTCGGCCGCGGTGGCGTAGGCCAGGGGGTTGCGCTTGCACTCGGCGAGGTACTCCTCCAAAGAGAGTTCTTCCTCGCGGGTGCGTTCGTAACGGGCGGCGAAGCTGCTGATCACGTCCATGGGACCTCCTTGAATGGAAGACGCACACAGGCGGTAGCCGGCCGCCAGAGCGTCTGGGAAGTTCTGATGAAGTCCCGGCTGTACGGGCCCGGGCGCCATCAGAGCTTTCCGGTCTTCAGCGTGTGGCTTGCGTGATCGTCCCTCCAAGGGAGCCAAAGTCAGCGCGATTCACCAGGCGGTCTTGCAACAACGCCTGCCCTTTCTCAGCAAGGACCGTGCCCCGCTGGTCCCTCCCTGTTTGGTGCAAGGCCGGCGCACCTGCCATGACCGTTCAACGTGTCTGGCCGGGTGCCGGCTGACGCCCACAGCTTCCCACGATTTTGGTTACAAATAGACCTTTTTCATCCCCATTCGTTCACGTTTCGAGCGTCGGGGGGCTGAGGGCTTTCCCGCAATCGTGTCTTTGGTCCTGGAGCAACGCTAACGGCGAGCCTATAGCCCCAGTGCCGTCGTTGCATTCGATTTCCTCGGCCCGAATGCTCATGGCTACGCTGCGCGCATGCTTGAACCGCCGCTGCCTGGGCCGGGATGCGCCCTTTTTCTGGATTTCGACGGCACGCTGGCCGACATCGCGGCCCATCCCCAGGCCGTGAGGGTGGCCTCCAGCGTGACACCAAGCCTGGCGGCCCTGGCTGCGGCGCTTGGCGGCGCCCTGGCCGTCGTCAGCGGCCGCCCGATCGCCGAAATCGATCACTTTCTCGCGCCGCTGCAACTGCCGGCGGCCGGCGTGCATGGCGCCGAGCGGCGCCGTGCCGACGGCGCTTGGCAACGTCTGGCGGCGCCGGCGCTGGACACCGTGCTTGGTTCGTTGCAGGCCCTGTGCGCCGCGCATCCAGGGCTGCTGCTGGAAGAAAAATCCGGTGCCATCGCCCTGCACTACCGGCAGGCACCGTTGCTGGAGGGCCAGTGCCTGGCGGCCATGACCCAGGCGCTGCAGCAGTTGCCCGACATGGCGTTGATGCGGGGCAAGCAAGTGATTGAGCTCAAGCCCCGCGCCGCCGGCAAGGACGCTGCCGTGCGCGCTTTCCTGGCCGAAACCCCGTTCCAGGGACGCCAACCCTGGTTTTTCGGCGACGACGTGACCGATGAGGCGGCTTTCGAGGCGGTACAAGCCCTGGACGGCGTGGCGGTCAAGGTGGGAGAAGGCATTACCCGGGCCCGACACCGCGTGGCCGATCCGGCGGCCGTACACCGCTGGATGGAGGAGGCGCTGCGGAAACTGGCTGCTGCGGCCGAGACAGCCAAGCCAACACGATGACCAGATTGCAACAGCAGCACGGGAAGGCAATGCCGGCGCTGGCACAACGCTGTGTCGTTGTCGATACGCACTGGCACCGCAGGACGGCGCAGCCGGTGAACGGCTTGTGCCCCAACTTGGGGCACCATGCTTGTGGACGGTGCCTTGTGCCGTCTCCAGCCTGGTGGGGAGACAGGCCCGGCGTCGCGACGGAGTGGACATAAACAGGTGTAAGGCAGGCACGGTCTAGCTATTGCTGCGGCAAGGCATGCGCCCTGCCAGGGAGCGCTTGCAGGCCTGCGTTGCCCGCCTGAGGCGGTGCGGGGCAGGTTCATGAACATGGCGGCACGGTGCCTCGTGCCTCAAAACAGGGTGAATTGACATGCCGCGACTGGTCGTTGTCTCCAACCGCGTGGCCGACCCGCGCAAGACCGCGGCGGGCGGCCTGGCTGTTGCGCTGGGCGAGGCGCTCAACGCCACCGGCGGCTTGTGGTTCGGGTGGAGCGGCAACATCGTCGAACGCAATGAGGCTGGCACGCAGGCCCAGCCTCATATCCAGCGCGCCGGGGACGTCACCCTGGCCACCGTGGACCTGACGCAGGAGGACCACGACGCCTACTACCTGGGCTATTCCAACGGCGTGCTGTGGCCGGTGTTCCACTACCGGCTCGACCTTGCGGACTTCGACGCCGGCTACATCGGCGGTTACCGGCGCGTGAACCGCCTGTTTGCGCAGCAGTTGCTGCCGCTGCTGCGGCCGGACGACCTGATCTGGGTCCATGACTACCATCTGATCCCGCTGGCCGAGGAACTGCGCGCGCTGGGCTGCCGGCAGCGCATCGGCTTCTTCCTGCACATTCCGCTGCCGCCGCCACTGATCATGGCCGCCATCCCGGCGCACGAGTGGCTGATCCGCGCCCTCTTTGCCTACGACCTGGTCGGCCTGCAGAGCCAGACCGACCTCGCCCACTTCGCGCGCTACGTCTACACCGAGGCCCAGGCCGAGCAGGCGGCCGACGACCGCTTCAGCGCCTTCGGCCGCGAACTGCGCGTGCAAGCCATCCCCATCGGCATCGACGTGGACGAGTTCGCCATGCTCACCGAGGGCCGCGAAGCCCAGGAGACGCTGGCCACCATGCGCGAGCAGTACGCCAAGCGCCGCCTGCTGGTGGGCGTGGACCGGCTGGACTATTCCAAGGGCCTGCCGCAGCGTCTGCGTGCCATGCGCAGCCTGCTGCAGCGCTATCCCGGCAACTGCAACAGCGCCACGCTCATCCAGATCGCCTCGCCCTCGCGCGAGACGGTGGGTGCCTACAACGACCTGCGCCGCCAGCTCGAAGGCCTGTGCGGCTCCATCAACGGCAACTACGGCGAGCTCGACTGGATGCCGATCCGCTACATCCACCGCACGGTGGCGCGCAAGCGGCTGCCCGGGCTGTACCGGGCCAGCCGCGTGGCGCTGGTGACACCGCTGCGCGACGGCATGAACCTGGTGGCCAAGGAGTTCATCGCCGCACAGGACCCGGCCGACCCCGGCGTGCTGGTGCTCTCGCGTTTCGCGGGCGCCGCGGAACAGCTGCGCGATGCGCTGCTGGTCAATCCTTATGACAGCGACGGCACCGCCGATGCCATCCAGCATGCGTTGCACATGCCGCTGGAAGAGCGTCAGGCGCGCCACCAGCGGCTGCTGGCCAACATTCGCGAGTACGACGTGCACTGGTGGCAGCGCCGCTTCCTGGAAGCGCTGCAGCAATAACCGCAAGGCTGGGCAGTACGGCAGCTCGCCACACCCAGCGTGACGGTACAGCGTACTGAATGCGTTCAGGTGCCTGGAACCGGTTTCAAGCCTCGCGCACGCCCAGCTTGTCGAGCAGCCCGTTGAGCTCGTCCAGCGAGCCGAAGGCAATGGCGATCTCGCCCTTTTCGCCACGCAGCGTCTTGCGGCGGATACGGATTTCCACGGCGGCGGTGAGCGCATCGGCCAGCAGTTCCTCGATGCGCTGCAGGTCACGTGACTTGTCCGGCGGCGCATGCGGCCCTGGCTTTGGTCGCGCCGGCTCCTGCTGCTGGCGCGCCACCAGCCTTTCAGCCTCGCGCACCGAGAGCTTGCGCGCGACGATCTCGTTGGCATGCAGGATCTGCTGCGCCGGCTCCGCCGACAACAGCGCGCGCGCATGCCCCATGTCCAGGTCGCCCGCCATCAGCATTTGCTGCACCGGAGGGCACAGGTTGAGCAGGCGCAGCAGGTTGCTGGCCGTGCTGCGGGACCGGCCCACGGCCCGCGCGGCCTGCTCGTGCGTGAGATTGAACTCGGTGATGAGGCGCTGCAGGCCCTGCGCCTCTTCGAGCGGGTTGAGGTCTTCGCGCTGGATGTTCTCGATCAGCGCCATCACTGCCGCCGACTCGTCGGGCACCTCGCGCACCAGCACCGGCACCTCTTCCAGCCCGGCGAGCCTGGCGGCACGGCTGCGGCGCTCGCCGGCGATGATTTCGTAACGCCCCTCACCCGCCGGCCGCACCAGGATGGGCTGCATCACGCCTTGGCTCTTGATGCTTTCGGCCAGCTCATAGAGCGAGCCTTCGTCCATGCGGGTGCGTGGCTGATAACGCCCGGGCAGCAGCAGGTCCAGCTTCAGAACCGTTGGCGGCGCCTCGGGGGCCTCCACGCGCGGACCCAGCAGCGCTTCGAGGCCCAGACCCAGCCCCTTGGGTTTCTTCGTCACCATGGCGTGATTGTCGGGGATAGCCCGCCTGCTTCCGCCACCCCGCGCAACAGTTCGAGACCTTGAGGCCAGTCGCCCAGGCCCGAATCGCCGTTGATGTGCCCGGCCGCGCCGATCTCCACGAGCCGTGCCCCCCAGTCGGCAGCCATGGCCGCCGCCCGCGGCACCGTGCAGTAGGGATCGTCCACGCTTGCCACCGCCGTGGCCGCGAAGGGCAGCCGCTGGCGCACGATGGGACGCCAGGAGTAGAGATTGGGCGGCATGTCCTCGCGCTCCACATCGGGCGGCGCCACCAGCAGCGCACCGGCCACGCGCGCGGTGTGCTGCGAATGTGCCGCCCAGGCCGCCACCAACTGGCAGCCCAGGCTGTGCGCCACCAGCAGCAGCGGGCCCTGGCTGCCAAGAATCACCTCTTCCAGCCGGACCATCCAGTCGCCGCGGCGCGGCCACAGCCAATCATCCTGCTGCACGCGTGAGAAGCCGTGGCGCTGCTGCTCCCAGCGGCTTTGCCAGTGTTCGGGGCCGGAGTCCTGCCAGCCAGGCAGGAGCAGCACTTGCAAGTCGTCCATGAGGCTTGGCTTATCCTTTACCGTTTGCTTGAAGTGGAGAGGCGACGATGAAACATACCGTGTTCGTGGACGGGCAGGAGGGCACCACCGGGCTGCGCATCCATGAGTACCTGGCGCAGCGCAACGATATCGAACTGCTGCGCATCGACCCGGACAAGCGCAAGGACCCCGCCGAGCGCGCCCGGATGCTGGATGCGGCCGAAGTGTCCTTCCTGTGCCTGCCCGACGCCGCGTCGCGCGAGGCCGCGTCGCTGGTCCGCAACCCCAATGCCTGCCTGATCGACGCCAGCACCGCGCACCGTACCGCACCGGGCTGGGTCTTTGGCCTGCCGGAATTGGCCAAGGAGCAGCGCGAGCTGATCCGTGGCTCCAAGCGCATCTCCAACCCGGGCTGCCACTCCACCGCCTTCATCCTGCTCGTGCGCCCGCTGATCGATGCCGGCCTCGTGGCGCCCACCCTCCCCCTGTCGGCCACCTCGATCACCGGCTATTCCGGCGGCGGCAAGACCATGATCGCGGACTACGAAGCCGGCGGAAACCCGAAGCTGGCCTCGCCCCGCCCCTATGGCCTGACGCTGGCGCACAAGCACATTCCGGAGATGACCGCGCACACGGGCCTGCAGGTGGCGCCGGTGTTCATGCCGGTGGTCGGCCCCTTCCTGAAAGGCCTGGGCGTGAGCGTGCCGCTGCATTTCTCGCAGCTCGCCGCCGGGACGGATGCCCAGCGCCTGCATGCCGCCTACGCCAGCCGCTACGAGGGAGAGCGCTTCATCAACGTGCTGCCCTTGGGCGACACGGCCAACCTGGACGGCGGCTTCTTCGACGTGCAGGCCTGCAACGACACCAACCGGGTGGACATCGCCGTGTTCGCCAACGACAAGCAGGCCATCGTCATGGCGCGCCTGGACAACCTCGGTAAGGGCGCCAGCGGCGCCGCGGTGCAATCGATGAACATCCATCTGGGCCTGGATGAAGGCTTGGGCCTTTGAGACTGCGCTTGCGCGTTCCGACCAGCCGCCTTCGGGCGGTTTTTTCATGCCGTGGTTGAACTGCTGCGCTATCGCTCAACGCTTGGCGCAGCGTGTCACCAGTTCCTGCGCAAACTCCACATAGGCTTGCGCGCCCTTGGCGGCCGGATCGAACACCACGCCGGGCAAGCCATAGCTCGGGGCCTCCGCCAGCCGCACGTTGCGCGGGATGACGGTGTCGAACACCTTGTCCCCGAAATGCGCCTTGAGCTGCTCGCTCACCTGTTGCTGCAGCGTCATGCGCGGGTCGTACATCACCCGCAGCAGGCCGATGATCTGCAGCCGCGGGTTCAGGCTGGCATGGATCTGCTTGATGGTGTTGACCAGGTCCGTCAGCCCCTCCAGCGCAAAGTACTCGCACTGCATCGGCACCACCACGCCATGGGCGGCACACATGCCGTTGAGGGTCAACAGGCTCAGCGACGGCGGGCAATCGACCAGGATGAAGTCGTACTCGTGCTCGCAGGCGGCCAGGGCCGCGCGCAGCCGGTCCTGGCGCCGCTCCACGCCCACCAACTCGACCTCGGCCCCGGACAGCTCCCGATTCGCGCCCAGCAGGTCGTAGCCGGCCTTGTCGGCACGCACGCGCGCCTCGCTCACCGTCGTCGTCTCCAGCAGCACCTCGTAGACGCTGTGCTCCAGCGTGCGCTTGTCCACGCCGGAACCCATGGTGGCATTGCCCTGCGGGTCCAGGTCCACCACCAGCACCCGCTGGCCGATGCGGGCCAGGCCGGCGGCAAGATTGACGGCGGTGGTGGTCTTGCCCACGCCGCCCTTCTGGTTGGCGATGCAAAAGATCTTGGCCATGGTCGGAGTGTTTGTTGTGATGGAGAAGAGGCTCAGCGCACCAGGCGCAACCCGAAGCCCAGCAGCGCCAGGCCGGCCAGCCGCTGCAAGGCACGGGCCAGACGCCGGTGGGCACGCACATGGGCCGCCACGGCATTGGCACCCGCACACAGCGCCAGGCACCAGACGGCGGTGATCAGCGCGATCAACAGCGCCATGAACGCGAAGGTCCACGCGCCCTGCTGCCGCGCCGGATCGATGAACAAGGGAAAGAAGGCCATGTAGAAAATGATGGCCTTGGGGTTGGACAAGGTGATGAAGAAGCCCTGGCGCAGATAACGGCCGGGGGTGACATGAACCGGCAACGCACCGCCATCACCGCGGGCCAGCAGCATTTTCAGCCCCAACCAGCCCAGGTAGCCGGCGCCCGCGAACTGCAGCCCCTTGAACAGCAGCGGATTGGCTGCCAGCAAGGCCGCCACACCGGCCACGGCCAGCCACAGCAGCAACTGGTCGCCCAGGATCAGGCCCAGGGTCGCTGCCGCACCGCCCTTGAAGCCGCCCTGCCCCGTGCTGCTCAGCAGCATGAAAGTACCCGGCCCGGGCAGGGCCAGGAACAAGACCACGGCCGCGCAGAAGGCGCCGACGTCGATGCCGAGCATGAATCCTCCAGTGGTTCGTGGCCCGCCCGGCCGACCCGAGGCGGAAGCCCAGATTGTCCCGTTTCAGGCCCGCAGCCGCATCCAGACCAAGCAGCGCTCCGCGTCAAGCTCCGGCACCAGCAAAGGTTCCACGTGAAACACGTCCACATCAGCCGGCAGCGCGGCGATCTCATCCTCCGGCCGCTTGCCCTTCATCGCCATCCACACCCCCTGCGGTGCCAGGCATTCGCGCGTCAACGCCACGAAGTCGGCCAGCGTGGCAAAGGCGCGGCTGGTGATGAACTCGTAGCGGCCGGGCAACTGCTCCACGCGTGCATGCTCGGCACGCAGTTGCCGCAGCCCCAGCTCCACCCCGGCCTGCCGGATGAAAGCCGCCTTCTTGCCCACCGTGTCCACGCAGCTCACTTGCAGCTGCGGGCACAGGATGGCGATCAGCACCCCCGGCAGCCCGCCCCCACTGCCCACATCCAGCAGGCGCAGCCCTTCCCGCCCACCCAGCTCGCGCTGCAATGCCGGCAACACCGCCAGGCAATCCGCCAAGTGGTGCGTGAACATCTGCGCCGGGTCGCGCAGCGCCGTCAGGTTGTAGGTCCGGTTCCAGCGCTGCAGCAGTCCCAGGTAGTCCCGCAACTGCTGCAACTGCCGCTCATCGGCTTGCAAGCCGAGCTGCTGCAGCAGGGCCTCCATTCGCCCAGCCTCGGGCACGGCAACCACAGCTTCAGGCGGCCGCATCGTGATCCACCCCGGCAGCGGCCGTCATCTTGAAATCTTTCCAGCTGCCCTTGCGCAGGTGCACCAGCAACAGCGAGATGGCCGCCGGGGTGATACCCGAGATGCGAGACGCCTGCCCCAGCGTCGCCGGCCGATGCTTGGCCAACTTTTGCCGTACCTCGAAGGACAGCGCCGTGATCTCCGCATAATCCAGATCCTCGGGCAGCGGCAGCTTCTCGTACTGCGCCGCGCGCTGCACCTCCTCCTGCTGCTTGTCGATGTAGCCGGCGTACTTGACGCCGATCTCGACCTGCTCGATCACGGCATCGGCCAGTTCCACGCCCCATTCGGCGCGCAGTGTTTCACGTGAAACAGAGGCATCTTCACTGGCCCGGGCCTGCTTCACCAGCGCATCCGCCGCCACCACCTTGTCCCAATCCACCCCGGGCCGGCGCAGCAGGTCGATCAGCGGGTACTCGCGCTCGATGGCCTTTCCAAGCAACGCCTCGGCTTGCTCCGCCGCCAGCCAGCGAGGATGGACCCAGCTTTGGCGCAGGCGCTGTGTTTCACGTGAAACAGCATCGCGCTTGCGGTTGAAAGCCTCCCATCGCTCATCGTCCACCAGCCCCAGGCGCCGTCCGTCCTCGGTCAAGCGCAGATCGGCATTGTCCTCACGCAGTTGCAGCCGGAATTCGGCGCGGCTGGTGAACATACGGTAGGGCTCGCTCACGCCGCGCATGATGAGGTCGTCCACCAGCACACCCAGGTAAGCCTGGTCCCGGCCCGGCAGCCAGGGCGCCTCGCCCTTGGCCTGCAGCGCCGCGTTGAGGCCGGCGAACAGCCCTTGCGCTGCCGCTTCCTCATAGCCCGTGGTGCCGTTGATCTGGCCGGCAAAGAACAAGCCCTTGATGGCCCGCGTTTCGAAACCGGCCGACAGCTCGCGCGGATCGAAGTAGTCGTACTCGATGGCGTAGCCCGGGCGCAGGATGTGTGCGTTCTCCAGCCCCGGCATGGAACGCACAGCGGCGAGCTGGATGTCGAAGGGCAGCGAAGTCGAAATGCCGTTGGGATAGAACTCGTGCGTGGTCAGCCCCTCGGGCTCCAGGAAGATCTGGTGTGAGTCCTTGTCCGCGAAGCGGTTGATCTTGTCCTCGATGCTGGGGCAATAGCGCGGGCCGACGCCTTCAATCACCCCGGTGAACATCGGGCTGCGGTCGAAGCCGCTGCGGATGATCTCGTGCGTGCGTGCGTTGGTGTGCGTGATCCAGCAGGGCAGCTGCTGGGGGTGCTGCGAGGCATGCCCCATGAAGCTGAACACCGGCATCGGGTCCAGGTCACCGGGCTGCTCGGTGAGCCTGGTGAAGTCGATGCTGCGCCCGTCGATGCGCGGCGGCGTGCCGGTCTTGAGCCGGCCTTGCGGCAGCTTGAGTTCCTTGAGCCGCGCCGACAGGCTCACCGCCGGTGGGTCGCCGGCGCGGCCGGCGCTGTAGTTGTGCAGGCCGACATGCACCTTGCCGTCCAGAAAGGTGCCGGCCGTCAGCACCACGGTGCGGGCGCGGAAGCGCAGGCCGATCTGCGTCACGGCACCGACCACGCGGTCGCCCTCCACCATCAGGTCGTCCACCGCCTGCTGGAACAGCCACAGGTTGGGCTGGTTCTCCAGGCGGCGTCGGATGGCGGCCTTGTAGAGGATGCGGTCGGCCTGCGCGCGCGTAGCGCGCACGGCCGGCCCTTTGCTGGCATTGAGGATGCGGAACTGGATGCCGGCCTCGTCGGTGGCGGCGGCCATGGCCCCGCCCAGGGCATCCACCTCCTTGACCAGATGGCCCTTGCCGATCCCGCCGATCGACGGGTTGCAGCTCATCTGGCCGAGCGTTTCGATGTTGTGGGTCAGCAGCAGCGTGCGGCAGCCCATGCGGGCCGCAGCCAGCGCCGCTTCGGTCCCGGCATGGCCACCGCCAACGACGATGACCTCAAATTCCTGGGGGTGCAGCACGGCGCGCGCACCGCCGCTGGCGCGGCGGCGTCCTGAAGTGGCGAACCCGCAATTTTAAGGTTGCGGGGCCACAGCCCCTTGCGCGGGGGCTTCACCGAAGCGCCGCGTCCAGGCGCGGTCGAAAAAGTAGTGCGCCACCATGTTCACCACCGGCTCCACCACCGTCACTGCCCCGGCCACGCTCACGCTGCCCGACAGGGCGTAGCTCACGCCAAAGGCCGTGCACACATGCATCGCACCGAACGCCACCGTCTTGGCCATGTCGTTCTCCGCCAGATGAGAATGATTCCTGACTGCATGGTGCCGGTGCATGGCTGTTCACGCCAATCGATTGGCGCAATGGCGACCATCGACTGTTCCTCAGAGCGCAGTGGCCACGCGGCCGGAGAGCTGCCACGCCGCCTGCGGATCAGGCCGATGCCGGTTGCCGCGCCGAGGCACGGCGCCGCTGCCAGCGCTGCGACAGCGCGATCACGCCGGCCACCAGCGCCAGCAGCGCCGCGCTGCCCAGCGCCGCGCGCCGCCGCACCGCGGCCTGCTCCGCCTGCACGCCGCGCAGCGCACTGGCCTCATCCACGGCGGCCAGCGCCAGCAGCGGCGTGGACCCGGCCCGCTGCCAGCCCAGGATGCGCCGCCCTTCCTCGGACGGCCAGCTCTGGGTCACCACTTCGCCGGCACGCGGTGCGCGCTCGAACAGTGGCGCCACCGGGAACGGCAACGGTTCCACCAGCCCGTCGCTGCGCGCCACGGCCACGCTGTCGGCGCGTGCCAGCAGCAGCAGGTCGCCGCGGGAAGGCTGCAGCCGCCGCAGCAGCCCGGTGAGGTAGCTGGGTGAGAGCGTCAGCAGCACCTGCCCTTGCCCGGGCAGGGGGCGCACGAAGCTCACCGCACCGGCCACCGGCTGCCGTGCCGGCGCCCCGATGGACAGCCCCGGGCCCGGCGCCGGCAGCCCGTCGATCACCACGCGCGCCACGCTGCCATCCACGGACTGCAGCCGGCCCTTGCCATCGAGCACGCCCAACTGCAGCACCGCACCCGGCGGATAGGGCAAAGGCGGCAGCGGCTGGCGCTCCTGCCATTGAGCACCCACCGTCGAGAGCACGAAGTCGGCCGACTGCAGCAGGGTCTCGGCCTGCAGGGCCAGCGTGTCGGCCAGATGCACGGCGCGGGCCGCGGCATTGGCCAACGCGCGCTCGCGCGCCTGCTCCTGCGTGTGCAGCAGTTGGGTCCAGTACGCGCCGCACGCCAGCACGGCGGCAGCGGGCAGGGACCAGGAGAGCAGGCGGGGGGCTTGCATCGGAAGAAGACAGAAAGGCGACCAAAGCCGCGGTGCGCAAGAAGCGGCCGGGAAGCCGCAATAGGGATGCAACGATGCTGCCAGCGCAGCATTGTCCCAAGCTGACAAGCTGCCTCCTGACAGGGCCAAGCTTGGCGCAGCACAATGAGCGGTTGGCCTGCATGGCGGGCACGTTCCCGCTTTTTCATGGACTGTCGCCCCGGCTGCGGTGCCTGCTGCACCGCTCCCTCCATTTCCAGCCCCATTCCCGGCATGCCGCGCGGCAAGCCGGCCGGCGTGCGCTGCGTACAACTGGACGACGACGAGCGCTGCAGGATCTTCGGCCATCCCGAGCGCCCCGCCGTGTGCGGCTCGCTGCAGCCGGACGAGATGATGTGCGGCGACAGCCGCGAGCAGGCCCTGCGCTGGCTGGGCTGGATGGAGCGGCAGACGCAGCCGGACTGAGCCGGCGTCAGGGTCGCCTGCATGCCTGCGCGACAGCGGCTATCGTGAGCGCCCCTTCCCCGCCAGAAAGGATGCCCGATGAAGCTTTACTACAGTCCCGGAGCCTGCTCGTTGAGCCCGCACATCGTGCTGCACGAAGCCGGCCTGCCCTGCGAGCTGGTGCTTGCCAGCACCAAGACCAAGAAGCTGGAGGACGGCACCGACTTCTACGCCATCAATCCCAAGGGCTCCGTACCGGTGCTGGAGCTCGATGACGGCCAGCGCCTCACCGAAGGCCCGGCCGTCGTGCAGTACCTGGCCGACCTGGTGCCCGAGCGTCGGCTCGCCCCGCCGGCCGGCACCCTGGAGCGCTACCGGTTGATGGAGTGGCTGAACTTCATCACCAGCGAGCTGCACAAGAGCTTCAGCGTCTTCTTCACGCCGGGCATGCCCGAGGACGCCAAGACGCTGTTCCGCGACAAGCTGCGCCAGAAGCTGCAGTGGGTGGACGGCCAGCTCGCGGGCAAGTCATTCCTGCTGGGCGAGGACTTCAGCGTGGCCGACGCCTACCTGTTCACCGTGGCGCGCTGGGCCGACGCCACGCAGGTGGACATCGCCGGCCTGGCGAACCTGCAGGCTTTTCGCGAGCGCGTGTCGGCGCGTCCCAGCGCGCAGGCGGCGATGAAGCATGAGGGCTTGATCAAGCAAGCATGAGGAGCGGCGCGGGCGCATCCGCCCGCCGCTTTGCGCTCAGCTCAATCGCGCCGCCGCCAGCAGCTCCTGCGTGTAAGGCTGGCGTGGCGCGCTGAAGAGCTGCTCGGCTTCGCCCTGCTCCACCATCTCGCCCTGGCGCATCACGATCACGCGGTGCGACATGGCGCGCACCACGGCCAGATCGTGGCTGATGAAGACGTAGCTCAGCCCGTAGCGGCGCTGCAGCTGCGCCAGCAGCGCCAGCACCTGCTGCTGCACCGACACGTCCAGCGCCGAGGTCGGCTCGTCCAGCACCAGCAGCTCCGGCTCCAGCACCACCGCGCGCGCGATGGCGATGCGCTGGCGCTGCCCGCCGCTGAACTCGTGCGGATAGCGCTGCAGCACGTCGGCCACGCCGTGGCGCGCGCTCAGGCCCACTTCATCGAGCATCTTCAGCACGCGCTGCTCACGCTCGGCGCGGCCGAGCTGCGGCTGGTGCAGCTGCAGGCCCTCGCCCACGATCTGGCCCACGGTCATGCGCGGGCTCAAGCTGCCGAAGGGGTCCTGGAACACCACCTGCATGCGCCGGCGCATGGCGCGCAGCGCGTCGCGGCCGGCATCGTCGATGCGCTGCTCGCCCAGCCGCACCTGCCCGCCGGCAATGGGCTGCAGCGCCAGCAGTGCCATGCCCAGCGTGGACTTGCCGGAGCCCGACTCGCCCACGATGCCCAGCGTCTCGCCGCGGCGCAGCTGCAGCGTGGCCTGCTTCACCGCCTCGAAAGGCGGTTGCTTGCGAAACCAGCCGCCCTTGCGCTTGAACTGCACGCGGATGTCCTGGCCTTCCAGCAGCACCGGCGCCTCGGCCGGCACCGGCTGCACCACGCGCTGCGGGCGGCTGGCGAGCAGCTTGCGGGTGTAGGCATGCTGCGGGTCGGCGAAAACGGCGGCGGTGTCACCGCTTTCCACCAGGCGCCCGCGCTCCATCACGCCCACGCGGTGCGTGAAGCGGCGCACCAGGTTCAGGTCGTGCGTGATGAACAGCAGCGCCATGCCCATCTCGGCCTGCAGCTCGTCCAGCAGCGCCAGGATCTGCGCCTGGATGGTCACGTCCAGCGCCGTGGTGGGCTCGTCGGCAATCAGCAGTTTCGGCTTGCAGGCCAGCGCCATGGCGATCATGGCGCGCTGCCGCTGCCCGCCCGAGAGCTCATGCGGATACGCATCCACCCGCCGCTGCGGCTCCGGGATGCCGGTGCGCGCCAGCAGCTCGATGGCACGGGCCCGCGCCGCGTTCGGCCGCAGCGCCTCGTGCAGCTCCAGCACTTCGGCGATCTGGTTGCCCACGCTGTAGAGCGGGTTCAGCGCCGTCATCGGCTCCTGGAAGATCATGCCGATGTCGCGCCCGCGCAGGCCGCGCATGCGCCGCTCGCCGGCCTGCACCAAGTCCTCGCCGGCGAAGCGGATGGCCCCACCGGTGTGTGCGCCATCGACCAGCCGCAGCACCGACAGCGCCGTGATCGACTTGCCGGAGCCCGACTCGCCCACCAGCGCGAATTTCTCCCTCGGCCGTACCTGGAAGCTGACGTCGTTGACGACCGTGCTCGTGCCGAAGCGCACCGTCAGGTGCTCGACGCTCAGCAGCGGCTCGGTGGCGGAAGCATCGGGTTTTGTGGTTCGCATGCCGCTCATGACTTGCGCGTGTCGAAGGCGTCGCGCAGCGCGTCGCCGATGAAGGTCAGCAGCAGCATCGTCACCACCAGCAGGGCGAAGGTCGGGACGATGATCCACCAGGCGTCGAGGTTGGCCTTGCCCTGGTTGAGCAGCTCGCCCAGCGAGGGCACCGTGGGCGGCACGCCCAGGCCCAAGAAGTCCAGCGAGGTCAGCGACAGGATCGCCGCGCTCATGCGGAAGGGTAAAAAGGTGATCACCGGCGTGAGCGAGTTGGGCAGCACGTGGCGGAAGATGATCTGCCGGTTGCTCAGGCCCAGCGCCCGCGCCGCCTTGACGTAGTCCAGCGCGCGGTTGCGCAGGAACTCCGCGCGCACGTAGTCCGACAGCCCCATCCAGCCCCACAGCGACAGCAGGATCAGCAGCAGCAGCAGCGAGGGCTCGAAGATGGACGCGAAGATGATCAGCAGGTAAAGCTCCGGCACCGCGCCCCAGACCTCGATGACGCGCTGCAGCGTCAGGTCCAGCTTGCCGCCGAAGTAGCCCTGCAGCGCGCCGGCCAGCACGCCCAGCAGCGTGCCCACGGCGGTGAGCGCCAGCGCGAACCAGATGCTCACGCGAAAGCCGTAGAGCAGCCGCGCCAGCATGTCGCGCCCCTGGCTGTCGGTGCCCAGCCAATTGCGTGCCCCCGGCGGCGCCGGGTCGGGCTCCTTGGAGAAGTAGTCGGTGGAGACGGCGGAGTGCGGATTGAGCGTGGTCAGCCGCCAGTTGCCGGGCTGGTCGAACTGCGCGGCGATGAACGGGTCCTTCCAGTCGGTGGGCGTGGCGAAGTCGCCGCCCAGCGCCGTCTCCGGCGGGTTGCTGAACACGGGGAAGAACCACTGCCCCGCGTAGCGCGCCACCAGCGGGCGGTCGTTGCTCACCAGCTCCGCCAGCGTGGCGAACACCAGCATCGCGATGAACGCCCACAGCGAGACGTAGCCCAGCCGGTTGCGCTTGAAACGGGCCCAGGCGCGCTGGTTGGGCGAGCGGTACGCCGGGGCGGTTGCGGGCGCGACGGCCGTGTCGGCGGCCTCGCCCACGGGCGGCTGCACCAGCAGGTCCACGGGCCGGTCGCCGCCCTGCGCCGCCGCGGGCGTGGACGGGGTGGCGGGGCCGCGGTCGGAGACGCCGGGCACGATCGGTTGAGAGCTCATGCCATGCGCCTCACTTGCCCACGCTGCCGAACTGCACGCGCGGATCGACCACCACGTACAGCAGGTCCGAGATCAGCTTCACCACCAGGCCGATCAGGGTGAAGAGGTAGAGCGAGCCCAGCACGACGGGATAGTCGCGCCGCACCACGGATTCATAGGCCAGCAGCCCCAGCCCGTCGAGCGAGAACAGCGTCTCGATCAGCACCGAGCCGGCGAAGAAGGCGCCGATGAAGGCCGCCGGGAAGCCCGTCACCAGCGGGATCAGCGCATTGCGGAAGATGTGCTTGTAGAGCACGCGCCGCTGCGACAGGCCCTTGGCGCGCGCCACCAGCACGTACTGCTTGCGCATCTCCTCGACGAAGGTGTTCTTGGTCAGCATGGTCATGACGGCGAAGCTGCCGATCACCAGGCAGATCAGCGGCAGCGTCAGGTGCCAGAGGTAATCGGCGATGCGCGCCGGCCAAGCCAGCTCCTCCCAGTTGTCGGAAGTGAGCCCGCGCAGCGGGAACCATTCGAAGAAGGTGCCGCCGGCAAACAGCACGATCAGCAGCACGCCCAGCACGAAGCCGGGAATGGCGTAGCCCACCAGCACCGCCATGGTCGTGACCACGTCGAAGCGCGTGCCTTCGCGCACCGCCTTGGCCACGCCCAGCGGGATCGACACCAGATAGGAGATGAAGAAGGTCCACAGCCCCAGCGAGATCGACACCGGCAGCTTCTCCTTGATGAGCTGCCACACGTCCTTGTTCTGCAGGAAGCTCTTGCCCAGGTCGAAGCGCGCGAACTGGCCCAGCATCTCGACGTAGCGCACATGCGCGGGCTTGTCGAAGCCGTAGAGCTTCTTGAGCTCGGCGATCTGGCGCGCGTCGCTGTCGCGCCCGGCCTTGTAGGCGTCGCTGTCGCCGCCCTTCTGAGTGGCGCGCGCCTCGGCCATGAGCTGTTCCACCGGCCCACCGGGCACGAACTGGATGACGATGAAGGTGATGGTCAGCGCCCCCAGCAGCGTGGGGATCATCAGCAGCAGTCGTTTGAGGATGTAGCCCAGCATTCAGCGGCGCTCCTTGTTCCACCAGCACATGATCGGCCACGCGGTGTGGTCGCCCGCGGTGTCGATGCTGAAGTACAGCGGCTGCTTGGGCGGGATGCCGAAGCGGTCCCAGTACGAGGCCCGCTCCGCCGAGACGTAGACGTCGGGCACCTGGTAGTGATTCCACATCACGATGCGGTCCATGGCGCGGCAGCAGTCGCGCAGCTCCGCCAGCGTCTTCACCTTGCCCATGACCGCCAGGATGTGGTCGATGGCCCGGCTCTTGATGCCGCGGAAGTTGTCGTTGCCCTTCTCGTCGGCGGCCTGCGAGCCGTAGCTGGTGATGTAGCCCGCGGCGTTGGGCAGCGAGAACTTGCCTTCGACGATGGTGATGATGTCGAAGTCGTAGTTCTCCAGCCGGTTGCGGTAGAGCGCGAAATCGACGTTGCGCTCCTTGAGCGTGATGCCCAGCTTCTCGCAGTTCTTCTGCCAGTCGGTGATGCGCCCGCCGGTCTCGCCGGGGTTGAGGTATTCCAGCTCCAGCGCCTGGCCCTGGGCGTTGCGCACCTTGCCGTCGGGCGCGAGCTTCCAGCCCGCCTGCTCCAGCAGGGCGCGCGCCTGGAGCAGGTGCCGGCGCAGGTCGGCCGCGCCGCCGGCGTTGCTGGGCGGGCGGTACGCGGGCCCGAACACCTCGGGCGGCAGCTCCCGGCGGTAGGGCTCCAGCAGCCGCAGCTCGCCCGGCGAGGGCAGGCCCTCGGCCGCGAACTCGGAGTTGTTGAACACGCTGTAGGCGCGCTTGAGCAGCCCGAAGCGGTTGAGGCGCTCGAAGTCGTAGGCCAGCCCCAGCGCCTGGCGCACGCGGCGGTCCTGCAGCAGCGGGCGCCGGGTGTTGAACTGGTGGCTCTGCAGGCCCTGGCCGGTGGCGGTCTCGAACGACTTCTTGACGATGCGCCCGTCGTCCCACTTGGGCCCGCGGTGCTGGCGCACCCAGGCGCGCGAGCTGTACTCCTTGTAGATGTCGTACTCGCCGGTCTTGAAGGCCTCCAGCGCCACGGCGCCGTCCTTGTACATGCGGTAGACGACGCGCTCGAAGTTGAACCAGCCGCGGCGCGCGGGATGGTCCTTGGCCCAGTAGTCCGGGTTGCGCTTGAACTCGATGCGCCGGCCCATGTCCACCGCGCCGATGGTGTAGGGGCCGGTGGTGATGGGGTACTCGCCGATGATCTGGTCGAAGGGCTTGAGCTTGCCGTTCTCCAGGCCCCACTTGCGCGAGAACACCGGCAGCCCGCCGACCAGAAACAGCGTGTCGGTGCTGCGGTCCTTGATGCCGAAGCGCACCGTGCGCTCGTCCAGCACCGTCACCGGCCCCGCCGGCGCGTAGGCCTGCACCAGCGCCGGCGAGGCCTGCTTGCTGGTGAGCATGTCGAAGCTGTGCTTCACATCGGCCGCCGTCACCGGGTCGCCGTTGTAGAAGCGCGCCCTGGGGTGCAGCCGGAAGGTGATGCTGGACTTGTCCGGCGCCACCAGGAAACGCTCGGCCAGCAGCCCGTACATGGTCTGTGGCTCGTCGTCCGAGGCGGTGCACAGGCCCTCGAACATGAACAGCCCCACCCCTGCCGGCGCGTTGCCGCGGATGGTGAAGGGGTTGAACTTGTCGAAGCTGGTGCGTCGGTCGGGGTTGCGCAGCCGCAGCACGCCCCCCTTGGGTGCATCGGGGTTCACGTACTCGAAGTGCGTGAAGCTCTCGGGGTACTTGGGCTCGCCGAAGGCGGCCAGCGCATGCACCCAGCGCCCGCCCTCGGCGGCGGGGGCGGCATCCTCCGGCGCGGCCGGGGCCGGCGGGCCATTGGGCGCGGCGGGCGCCGCCTGGGCGCGGGACTGGGCGATGGCTGCCAGCGCCGGCCAGGCCGGCCACAGGCCCGAGGAAAGCAGCAGCGCCGCGGCACGGCGCCGGTCACGCCGCGGCGGCGCGGCAGGCTTGTTTGGCATCGGTGTTAACAGGCGGACCCGCAGGTCCGGGGTTGGAAAAAGCGCGTCGATCATGCGCGAAATGGCGCCGGGGCGGCAACGCGGCCAAGCGGAACCCCGGCGCCGGCGTGCCGGTACGCGGCAGCCTGGAACGGCCACCCCGCAGGCGCCCTGAAACTCTTGGCCCGCAACCTGCTCCCACGACGACCACGACCCGCCACGAGGACCTGCTGATGGAACTGCTTACCGACCCGCAAGCCTGGATTGCCTTCCTGACGCTCACCGCGCTGGAGCTGGTGCTGGGCATCGACAACATCATCTTCATCTCGATCCTGGTCGATAAGCTGCCGCGCGAGCGGCGCGAATTCGCCCGGCGCCTGGGCCTGTTCATGGCCATGTTCATGCGCATTGGGCTGCTGCTGCTGCTGGCGTGGATCGTGGGCCTGGTGGAGCCGCTGTTCACGGTGCTGGGCCAGGAGATCTCGGGTCGCGACCTGATCCTGATCCTCGGCGGCCTGTTCCTGGTCTGGAAGAGCACCGGCGAGATCCACCAGTCGCTCGAAGGCGAGGAGGGCCACGAGTCCAAGAGCGTGGCCGCGAGCTTCGGCGCCGTGATCCTGCAGATCATGGTCATCGACCTGGTGTTCTCGCTGGACTCGATCATCACCGCCGTGGGCATGGTGGACGAGGTGGCGGTGATGATCGCCGCCGTCATCGCCTCGGTGGGGATGATGATGGTCTTCGCCGGCCCCATCGGCCGCTTCGTCTCCGACCACCCGACCATCAAGATGCTGGCGCTGTCCTTCCTGGTGGCCGTGGGCGTGGTGCTGCTGGCCGAGGGCTTCGGCCACCACGTGCCCAAGGGCTACATCTACTTCGCGATGGCCTTCTCGCTGGTGGTGGAGATGCTCAACATCCGCCTGCGCAAGCGCGCCCTGCAGCCCGCGCACCTGCACTCGGCCTACGCGCCGGACGAGCCCGGCGCCAAGCCCACCACGCCGCCGGTGCGCTGATCGGCACGGCCGCCGCGCCCTGG
This sequence comes from Azohydromonas caseinilytica, assembly GCF_012927045.1. GTDB lineage: Bacteria > Pseudomonadota > Gammaproteobacteria > Burkholderiales > Burkholderiaceae_C > Azohydromonas > Azohydromonas caseinilytica. The sequence goes on from NZ_JABBFW010000001.1 coordinate 610,357, forward strand.
ACAGCCGCCATGGGCGCGGCGCACCATCGCGCGGCGGCATCCGTGCCGCGACCGCCAAGGAGGTTCGCGATGAAGAAAGTTCTGCTCACCCTGGCGCTGGCCGGCGCCGCCGGCCTGGCCCTGGCGCACAACTGCCCCAATGAGATGAAGGCCATCGACGCCAAGCTCGCCACCAGCCCCACGCTGGCCGAGGCCGACATGGCCAAGGTCAAGCAGCTGCGCGCCGAGGGCGAGGCCGCGCACAAGGCCGGCAAGCACGACGAGTCGATGCAGAAGCTGGGCGAGGCCAAGAAGCTCCTGGGCATTTGAGCGCCGCCGCCACAGCCACAAAGACCAAGGGCCGCCTCCGGGCGGCCCTTTGCATTCCCTGCAACCCGGCATGCAGCCCGGCGCAATGCGGGCGCCGCGGGCGCCGCCTACAGTGGTTGGCATGAACACCACCTCGACTCCCGACACCGTCCGCCAACCGCGCAGCGTCGAACGCCTGGTCGCCGGCATGCCGACCAGCGACGGCGCGGGGGTGAAGCTCACGCGCGTGCTGACGCAGCCGCTGCAGCGCCGGCTCGACCCCTTCCTGATGCTGGACGCCTTCGGCACCGACAACCCTGACGACTACATCGCCGGCTTCCCCGACCACCCGCACCGCGGCTTCGAAACCGTGACCTACATGATCGCCGGCCGCCTGCGCCACCGCGACAGCGCCGGCCACGAGGGCCTGCTGGCCAACGGCGGCGTGCAGTGGATGACCGCCGGCCGCGGCCTGGTGCACAGCGAGCTGCCCGAGCAGGAGGAAGGCCGCATGGAAGGCTTTCAGCTGTGGCTGAACCTGCCGGCCGACCGGAAGCTGTGCGAGCCGGGTTACTGGGACATCGCCTCGGAGCAGATCCCGGAGTTCGAGACCGCCGAGGGCGTGCGCGTGCGCGTCATCGCCGGCGCCAGCCATGGCGTGGCCGGGGCCATGCAGCGCGAGCGCACCGAGCCGCTGTACCTGGACCTGCACCTGCCGCCAGCCGCCGCCTTCGCGCAGGCGCTGCCGGACGCGCACAACGCCTTCGCCTACGTCTATCGCGGCGCGCTGCGCATCGGCGACACCGACGTGCCGCTGCAGCGCATGGCGATCCTGCGCAACGACGCCGACAGCGACGGCGTGCGGCTGCAGGCCGGGCCCGAGGGCGCGCGGGTGCTGCTCATCGCCGGCCGGCCGCTGAACGAGCCCATCGCCCAGTACGGCCCCTTCGTGATGAACAGCAACGAGCAGATCTTCCAGGCCGTGGAGGACTTCCGCGCCGGCCGGTTCGTGTAGGGGGAAACCCCGAGGTTTTTGGCCGGTACGTCGGGAGCCTCCAGTAAGCTGCGCCGCGGTCCGACTTCCCGACCGCGCGCCGCGCGGCTGCCATGTCCGAAGCTTTCTGGAACCTGCTGACGCGCCTGGGCGAGGCGCAGATCCTCTTGCCCGCCATGCTGGCCACCTCGCTGTGGCTGATGCTGCGTTCGCACAAGCCGCGCGCGGCGCTGGTGTGGTGGGCCTGCACGGCGGTGGCGGCGCTGCTGACCACGCTCACCAAGCTCGCCTTCTTCGGCTGGGAGATCGGCTACGCGCCGCTGAACTACACCGGCATCTCCGGCCACGCCATGTTCTCCACCGCAGTGCTGCCGGTGCTGCTGCGCGTGCTGGTGGCCGACCGCGGCCCGCGCCGCCAGGCCGCCGCGATGGGCGTGGGCATCGCGCTGGCGGCGCTGATCGCCTGGTCGCGCGTGCAGGTGATGGCGCACTCGCCGGTGGAGGCGGTGCTGGGTTTCGCGCTGGGCCTGGCCGCCGCCGTCGCGGCGCTGCGCGTCATGCATGCCCCGCCGCTGCACGCGCCGCGCACGCTGGTGCTGGGGCTGGCGGCCTGGATGCTGCTTACGCCCGCCGGCGCCCCGCCCTCGCAGACTCATAGCTGGGTCACGCGGCTGTCGGTGGCGCTGTCGGGCCGCGCCGAGCCCTACTCGCGCTGGGACATGCTGCACGCCTACCGCCAGGACCTGCAGCGCCGCGGCCAGCCGCTGCCGCCCTTCTTCAGCGGCCCGATGGTGCTGGGGCGGATGCGGGCGATGGAGTGAGGCAGCGCCCTCACCCCTTCACGCACACCACCTGCCGCAGCGTGTGCACCACCTCCACCAGCCCCTCCTGCGCCGCCATCACCGCGCCGATGTCCTTGTAGGCGTGCGGGATCTCGTCGATCACGTCCTTGTCCTTGCGGCATTCCACGCCCTCGGTGGCGGCGCGCTGATCGGCCACGGTGAAGCGGCGTTTCGCTTCCGCCCGGCTCATCGTGCGCCCGGCGCCGTGCGAGCAACTGTTGAAGCTCTCCGGGTTGCCCTTGCCGCGCACGATGAAGCTGCGCGCGCCCATGCTGCCCGGGATGATGCCCAGCTCCCCTTCGCGCGCGCTCACCGCGCCCTTGCGCGTGACCCAGACCTCCTCGCCGAAGTGGCGCTCGCGCTGCACGTAGTTGTGGTGGCAGTTCACCGCCTGCGCCTGCACCTCGAAGGGCTTGCGGATCACCTTGCGCGCCGCCGCCACCACCGCTTTCATCATCAGCTCGCGGTTGGTGGCCGCGAACTTCTGCGCCCAGCCCACCGCGCGCACGTAGTCGCCGAAGTAGCGTGAGCCTTCCTCCAGGTAGGCCAGGTCGCGGTCGGGCAGGTTGGCCTGGTGCCGCATCGCGTCCTGCTTGGCCAGCTCGATGAAGTGGCTGCCGATAGCGTTGCCCACGCCGCGCGAGCCCGAATGCAGCATGAACCACACGGCATCGCTCTCGTCCAGGCAGACCTCGATGAAGTGGTTGCCCGTGCCCAGCGTGCCCAGGTGCGTACGCTGGTTGGTCTTCTCCAGCCTGGGGTGGTCGCGGCACAGCGCCTTGAACTCCGGCGCCAGCGCGGCCCAGGCCGCGTCCACCGGCGGCGGCACCTCGCGCCAGGCGCCGGGGTCGCGGCTGCCGGGCGCGCGGCCATGCGGCACGGCGTGCTCGATGGCGCTGCGCAGCGGGCCCAGGTTGTCCGGCAGGTCTTGCGCCGTGAGCGTGGTGCGCGCGGCGATCATCCCGCAGCCGATGTCCACGCCCACCGCGGCCGGGATGATGGCCTTCACCGTCGGGATCACCGAGCCCACCGTGGCGCCGATGCCCAGGTGCACGTCGGGCATGGCCGCGATGTGGCGGAAGACGATGGGCAACCTCGCCGCGTTGGCCAGCTGCTGCCGCGCCTGCTCTTCCACCGGCACGCCGCGCGTCCACATCTTGATCGGCACGCCGCCCTCGACCGCCTGTTCCTCGTAGTCCTGATTCCGTTGCGCCGTCTTGCTCATGGCCCAACCCCTTCTCTTCCTGTCCATGAAACCCTGACGCCTTGTCGGCGCCTCATTTGCCTCTGCTGATGCTCCGTTTTCCCTTCATCGCCGCAGAAGGACCACCATGAGCGACACCAGCAACCCGCGACCCACCCTCACGACCCGACAGGGCCATCCTGTTTCCGACAACCAGTCGCTGCGCAGCGTGGGCGAGCGCGGCCCGGCCACCCTGGAGAACTACCAGTTCATCGAGAAGATCACCCACTTCGACCGCGAGCGCATTCCGGAGCGCGTGGTGCACGCCCGCGGCACCGGCGCCCACGGCTGGTTCGAGGCCTACGGCAAGATCGGCGACGAGCCGGCCACGACCTACACCCGCGCCAAGGTGCTGACGCAGACCGGCGTGCGCACGCCGGTGTTCGTGCGTTTCTCCACCGTCATCGGCGGCAAGGACTCGCCCGAGACCGCCCGCGACCCGCGCGGCTTCGCCGTGAAATTCAAGACCGTGGACGGCAACTGGGACCTGGTGGGCAACAACCTGAAGATCTTCTTCATCCGCGACGCCATCAAGTTCCCGGACATGATCCACGCCTTCAAGCCCGACCCGGTGACGAACCGGCAGGAGGCCTGGCGCTTCTATGACTTCGTCTCGCTGCACCCCGAGGCGCTGCACATGGTGACCTGGGTGAAGAGCCCCTGGGGCATCCCGGCCAACTACCGCGAGATGGAGGGCTCGGGCGTCAACACCTACAAGCTGGTCAACGACCAGGGCGTGGCGCACCTGTGCAAGTTCCACTGGGTGCCCAGGCAGGGCGTGCGCAACCTGACCACCGCGCAGGCCGCCGAGATCCAGGCCAAGGATGTGGGCCACGCCACGCGCGACCTCTACGACGCCATCGAGCGCGGCGACTGCCCGGAATGGGAGTTCTGCGTGCAGCTCATGAGCGACGACGCGCACCCCGAGCTGGACTTCGACCCGCTGGACGACACCAAGCGCTGGCCGGAAGACCAGTTCCCGCTGCGGCCCGTGGGCCGCATGGTGCTGGACCGCAACCCGGACAACGTCTTCGCCGAGACCGAGCAGGCGGCCTTCGGCACCGGCGTGCTGGTGGACGGCATCGACTTCTCCGACGACAAGATGCTGCAGGGCCGCACCCTGTCCTATTCCGACACCCAGCGCTACCGCGTCGGCCCCAACTACCTGCAGCTGCCCATCAACGCGCCGCAGGAGCAGGCCCGGGCCCGCACCAACCAGCGCGACGGCCAGATGACCTACTGCGTGGACGGCGGCGGCGAGGACAAGCACCTCAACTACGAGCCCAGCAACCTCGGCGGCCTGCAGGAAGCGCCGAAGCCCGATAAGGACTACCACCAGTGGGTCGAAGGCCACCTGGGCCGCTACCAGACCACGCGCACGGCCGACGACTACCGGCAGGCCGGCGAGCGCTACCGCACCTTCGAAGACTGGGAGCGCGAGGACCTGATCGCCAACGTCGGCGGCGACCTCAAGGAATGCCCCGAGGTGATCCAGTTGCGCATGGTCTGGCACCTGCTGCACTGCGACGAGGACTACGGCCGCCGCGTGGCCGAGGTCGCGGGCATCGACGTGGAGAAGGCGCGCGCCCTGCCGCCGCTGCCGGGCAAGCCCGCGCCGGGCGAGCACCGGCAGCAGCCGACCTACACCAGCGGAAAAGCCGAGGAAACGGCCCAGGCGCCTGCCGCCTCGCCCGCGCAGCGAGGCAGCACGCAGGAGCAGACGGCCGGGGCGAAGTGAGGCGGCGACAGCGGCGGGGCTGCCCCCGGCCCGCCGGTAACCTGAAGCCCGAAAGGCCAATGCGCCGCTTCCCCTCGCCCGCGCAGCGGGAGAGGGGCAGGGGTGAGGGCTGGTGGCGAGGGAGAACAACAGCAGCGGCCTTGACTTCCGAGCTGGCGGTTTCCTAGGGCCGCTGCGCCGCCCTGTACTGCGCATTGATCTTGTCGTGCTTCTCCCGCACCGCGTCCGGCCACTTGGACTTGATCCACGACAGCACGGCCACGATCTCCTCGTCGCTGAGCACGCCCTCGAAGGCCGGCATGGCGGACTTGTGCTCCGGCAGCCCGGCGGCCTTGGCCACGCCGTACTTGGTGATGCGCAGCAGCAGCTCGTCGGGGTGGTGCCAGGTGTGGCCGCCCTGGTCGTGCGGCGGCGCGGGCAGCAGGCCGTCGGCGCCGGGTTCGCGCCAGTCGGCCTGGCCTTCCAGGTTGGCGCCATGGCAGCTGGCGCAGTGGGCCTGGTACAGGCGCTCGCCCCGCATCACCACCCGCGTGTCGTCGGGCCGCAGCAGCGGGCGCGGCGCCGGCGGGTGGCCGGGATGCAGGACGAGCGCGGCCAGCAGCCCCACGGCGCCCACGGCAGCGGCGACGAGGAGGAAGAAACGGATTTTCATGGGCGCGTGGCCTCGTGGCAGGGATGAGCAGCCAATAGCGTGCCACCGCCGGCCGACCCGGCTGTGACAGCGCCGTGCGTGTGCCCGACAGGCGACGGCACCCGCCCCCTGCGCCCCTGTGGTTCCCCACAACTTCACGCCCGCAGATTCGGCACACCATCGACGCCCCGCATCGCGCTTCGGCACACGGTCCCGTCCCGCGCAACGGGCTGAGCCCACGGGCTCGGACCTTGCTCGCCGCGGGCACGGCCTGCGGGTCGTGCTTGTCGATGCGCCGCAGCAGTGCGTCCCGCCACCGTCACAACCCATGCAGCACCACGAACCCGACATCCTCCACAACCTGCGCACCGAGCTGGTGGGGTGGCGGTCGTGGCTGGACCGCGCCGTCGTGCTGGCTGCCGCCGCGCTGGCCGGGCTGCTGGTGGTCGGATTCACCTTGCTCACCCAGCAGGCGCTGCACCTGTTCGGGCTGCTGTGGGCGCACGCGCCCTGGGCGCTGTTCGTGGCCGGCCCGCTGTGCGCGGCGGCCATCGTGGGATTCACCCGGCGCTGGCTGCCCGGCGCGGGCGGCTCGGGCATCCCGCAGGTGATGGCGGCGCTGGATACGGCCACGCCGCCCGAGCGCTACGGGCTGTTCGTGTCGCTCAGGATCAGCGTGGCCAAGGTGCTGCTGTCCTCGGCAGGGCTGCTGGCCGGGCTGTCCATCGGCCGCGAGGGGCCGTCGGTGCAGGTGGCCGCCGGGGTGATGCTGGCGGCGCGGCGCTGGCTGTCGGCGCGCACCGTCATCAGCGCGCACGGCCTGCTGGTGGCCGGCGGCGCGGCCGGCGTGGCCGCCGCCTTCAACACGCCGCTGGGCGGGGTGCTGTTCGCCATCGAGCAGCTCTCGCGCACGCTGAACCAGCGCAGCAGCGGCCTGCTCATCGCCGCCATCGTGCTGGCGGGCCTGATCGCGGTGTCGGTGTTCGGCAATCTCGCCTACTTCGGCGTGATCCGCGTGCCCGCGCTGGGCTGGGAGTTGCTGGGCCCGGGGCTGCTGGTCACGGTGGCGGCGGCGCTGCTGGGCGGGCTGTTCGCGCGGCTGATGATCGCCTCCATGGCCGGCGGCGCCGACCGATTCAGCGCCTGGCGCCAGCGCTGGCCGATCCGCTTCGCCGCCGGCTGCGCGCTGGCGGTGGCGGTCATCGGCGCGGCCACCGGCGGCGCCACCTTCGGCAGCGGCTACGAGCACACGCGCGCCTTGCTGGAGGGCGACGGTGGCACCGCGCACCAGCCGGGCCTGTTCGTGCTGCTGAAATTCGCCGCCACCTGGCTGTCGGCCTGGTCAGGCGTGCCGGGCGGCATCTTCGCGCCCTCGCTGTCCATCGGCGCCGGCGTGGGCCACGACGTGGCCTGGCTGCTGCAGCGCCCGGAGCTGTCCTCGGCGCTGATCGCCATGGGCATGGCCGCGTTCCTGTCGGCGGTGACGCAGGCGCCCATCACCGCCTTCATCATCGTCATGGAGATGGTGGCCGGCCACACCATGGTGCTGAGCCTGATGGCGGCCTCGATGCTCGCCAGCCTGATCTCGCGCCAGATGAGCCGCCCGCTGTACGAGGCGCTGGCGCAACTGCAGCTGCGGCGGCTGGAGCCGGTGGAGGCGGTGCCGAAGGCGCAGAGTGAAGAAGGGGCTTCCGCTACGGGGGCTTCGACACCGCGGCGGCCGTAGGCCCGCCGCGCTGGGGAACCGTCAGGTCCCGGGCTTGTCCCCCACGCCACCAGCCCTGTCCTCTCCCGCTTTCGAGGGCGGGGGACACTGGCATCCCGGCCATCCGGGCTCCGATCACGGGCCCTGCGCTGCCCGGCCTCACACCGTGCAAGGCGACAGCACCGCCACCGGCAGCCACATCGCGGCGATCACCAGGCAGGACAGCGCGCCCAGGGTCACGGCCAGCCAGGCGACGAAGCGGCGACGCTCCTGCGCCGCGTCCGGGTCCGCGCCGCCGGGGCCGGGCACGGGTTGCGCCTGGCGCGTGCGCCGCAGCGTGCGCGCCGCCCACAGCGTCAGCCCCAGGCACAGGATGAGACTCGCCGCCATCGGCAGGTGCAGCATGGAGCCCTGCTGCAGGTTGCAGCCCGGGCCGATCAGCGAGTAGGTCAGGCCCAGGTCGCCCAGCACCAGCAGCGGCCCCAGCAGCAGCGCGATCCAGCCCATCTGTCGCCCCTCAGCCCAGCCGCGGCACGCCGTAGATCACGGCGTACAGCGGCAGCCAGCTCCACACCACGAAGTACCAGTAAAGCGAGTTCTCGCTCACGTCCACGTAGCGCTTGCCCTCGATGGGGCCGGTGTGCATGAGCACGGTCAGCACCAGCGTGTCGTAGGCGTCGGTGATCAGGTGCAGCGTGTGCAGGCCCATCAGCATCCAGACGATGGAGCCGTAGGCGCTGCCGTCCCAGCGGCAGTTGAGCGTCTGGAACTCCAGCGCCCGCACACCCAGGATCGCCAGCTCGGCGGCGCTGGTCATCAGCAGGCCCAGGCGCACCTTGCGCAGGTCCAGCGCCTCGGCCGCGCGCTTGGCGTAGTGGGCGGGCCACAGGCTCGCCAGGAACAGCAGCGTGTTGACCGTGCCCCACAGCAGCGCCGGCGGCTGGTCCTCCATCGGCCAGCGCGAGGCGAAGGCACGCAGGTAGAAATAGGCGCCGATGGCCAGCGCGAACACCGTGCCCTCGATGGCCATCAGCCCCAGCGTGCCCCACCACATCAGGCTGCGGTGGCTGAAGCCGAAGCTCGGCAGGTGCGACACGTCCAGCGCCGCGCCGTCCACGCGCGCGCGCGCCAGCTCGGTCTGGCGGCCCATCTTCATCGCGGTGCCCTTTCCACGGCCAGGTGCTTGGCCGTTTCGCGGCGCCGGGGCCAGAACCACAGCGTCAGCCCGATGGCGGCCGGGATCAGCCCGTACACCGCGCCCCAGGGCGTGAAGATGGACCAGACGAAGCACAGCGTCACGGCCACCGCGCTCCAGAACGGCCAGGGCGTGGGCTCGGGGAAGTTGGCGCGGTGGTCGGGCACGGCATCGAGCACGGTGGTGACCAGCTGCTCGCGCCGGTCCACCGCCAGCCCCGCGACCTGGCTGGGCTGCTGCGGCGGCATCCACAGCGGGTAGGCCCCGTGCACCACCGGCGGGGCGTCGAAGTTGGCCGCCGGCGGCGGGCAGGTGGAGCCCCACTCCAGTGTGCCCGCGCCCCAGGGGTTCGCGCCCGCGCGCTCGCCGTGCCGGTAGCTGCGCCACAGGTTGAACAGCATCACCAGCAGCCCCGCGGCCAGCAGGTAGGCGCCCAGCGTGGCCAGCAGGTTCAAACCGTCCCAGCCGCGATCCGCCGGGTAGGTGTAGACGCGTCGCGGCATGCCTTCCAGCCCCAGCAGGTGCATCGGGAAGAAGGTCACGTTGAAGCCGATGAACAGCAGCCAGAAGCTCCAGCGGCCCAGGCGCTCGCTGGCCATGCGCCCGGTGATCAGCGGCCACCAGTAGTGCACCGCGCCCAGCAGCGGGAACACCGCGCCGCCCAGCAGCACGTAGTGCAGGTGCGCGACCACGAAGTACGTGTCGTGCACCTGCAGGTCCAGCGGCACCGAGGCCAGCATCAGCCCGGTGAGGCCGCCGAGCACCAGGATGAAGAAGAAGGCCAGCACGTACAGCAGCGGCGTCTTGAGGTTGAGCTTGCCGCCGGCCAGCGTGGCGATCCAGCAGAGGATCTGGATGGCCGTGGGGATGGCGATGAGCATGCTCGACGCCGTGAAGAAGCTCTTGCCCATCTCGGGCAGGTTGGTGGCGAACATGTGGTGCACCCACAGCCCGAAGCCCATGAAGGCCGTGGCGATGAGCGCCAGCACCATGGCCGGGTAGCCGAAGACCGGGCGCCGCCCGAAGGTCGCCACGATGGTGCTGACGAAACCCAGGCCGGGGATGAAGATCAGGTAGACCTCGGGGTGGCCGAAGAACCAGAACAGGTGCTGCCACAGCAGCGGGTCGCCGCCCTCGCCCGGGTTGAAGAAATGCGTGCCCACCAGCCGGTCCGTGATCAGCGAGGTGCTGGCCAGCATCACCGCCGGCATGGCGAACATCACCATGAAGGCCGTCACCAGCATGCCCCACACGAACAGCGGCAGCCGATTCAGCGTCATGCCCGGCGCGCGCAGCTTGAACACCGTGGTGACGAGGATCACCGCCTCCAGCAGCGCCGACAGCTCGGTGAAGGTGATCATCTGCGCCCAGAAGTCCACCCGCTTGCCCGGCGAATACTCCGGCCCCGACAGCGGCACGTAGGCGAACCAGCCGGCATCGGCGCCGGTGTTGCTGAAGAAGGCGATGAACAGCATCACCCCGCCGAACAGGTAGACCCAGTAGGCGAAGGCGTTCATGCGCGGAAAGGCGATGGAGCGCGCGCCCACCATCAGCGGCGTGATGTAGACCGACACCGCCTGCATCACCGGCACGGCGAAGAGGAACATCATCGTCGTGCCGTGCATGGTGAAGACTTGGTTGTAGAGGTCCGGCCCGACCAGCCCGTTCTCGGCGCGCGCCAGCTGCGTGCGCATCCACAGCGCCAGCAGCCCGCCGACGATGAAGAAGCCGAAGGCCGTGACCAGGAAGCGCCGGCCGATGGCCTTGTGGTTGATGGCGCTGAGCCAGCCGCTCAGGCCCGGCGGGTCCGACCAGGTGGCGTGCAGCAGCGCCGCCTGCTGCGCCGTGGGCGGGACGCTGCCCAGCACCGGCGGGGCCCCGGCCGGGTGCCCGCCGTCGCGGGCCACGGGGGAGGCGGAGGGCGGCAGCACGGCGCTCATTTCAGTCCTTGCAGGTAGGCCACCAGCGCCTGCAGGTCGTCCTGCGAGAAGGCGTGCGCGGGCATGTTGGTGCCGGGCTTGAAGTCCTGGGGATTGGTGATCCAGGCCGCCAGGCGCTGGGCGTCGTTGGGCATGCGCCCGGCGCCCAGCGTGCGCCGGCTGCCGACATGGGTGAGCGCGGGCGCCTGGTTGCCGTTGGCGTCGGTGCCCTGGATGGCATGGCACATGGCGCAGGTGCTGCCCATGAACACGGCCTGGCCGCGCAGGCGCAGCGCGTCGGTGGGCGCGCTGGCGGGCTGGCGCTGGGCCTCGGCCCAGGCGTCGAAGCCCACCGGGTCCTGCGCCACCACCAGCAGCGCCATCCAGGCGTGCTGCAGGCCGCAGAACTCGGCGCACTGGCCGCGGTAGGTGCCGGGGCGGTCGGCCTGCAGCGTGAGCGTGGCGGTGCGGCCGGGAATGAGGTCCTTCTTGCCGCCGAGATTGGGCAGCCACAGGCTGTGGATCACGTCCTGCCCCTTGAGCGTGAGGATCACCGGCCGGCCCACGGGAATGTGCAGCTCGTTGGCGGTGGTGAACACGCGCGAGGGGTCGGGGTCGTCGTAGCGCGCCTCCCACCACCACTGGTGGCCGATGAGCTCGATGTGCACGGCACCCTGCAGCGGCAGCCGCGCCAGCGCGCGATCCGTGAACACGCTGGCCGCGATCAGCAGCAGCAGCCCGACGATGGACAGCCCCAGCGCCACGTTCACCGCGCGGCGCCGGCCGGGTTCGGGAGGCACGTTGCCCGGCGCCGGCGTGCGCGCATCCGCCTTGGGCGCGCGCCACAGTGCCCACAGCGTGGCCAGCACGACCAGCACCAGCACGGCGCTGCAGGTCCAGAAGAAGAGCTGGCCGAGCTCGAACACCCGCGCGGCCTGCGGGCCGGCGGGGGACAAGGCGTCCTGGGGGGCGGATTGGGGGAAGGCGGTGGCGGGGAGCAGGAGGAATGGGCTCAGCCAAGCCTGCCCGGCAAGGCCCAGGTGCAGCCTTCCCCTCTCCCGCCCGGCGGGAGAGGGGCTGGGGTGAGGGTTGCAGCCACACGCCGACGCTTCCACACGCCGAGCTTCTGCCCTCACCCCTGCCCCTCTCCCGCTGCGCGGGCGAGGGGAAGCCGACGGCGCGGTAGGCGCGTGGGGCATCGACGGGCTGCGCTTCATTCCCTCACCTCGCCCTCGGCGGCGCTTCCGGCCGCGGCGTCTCGTCGTCGCGCCGCTGCTCCGGCAGCGGCCCGCTCAGGCCCTCGTTGCGCCCGGGCGCGACGTCGGTGCGCAGCTGGCCGCTCATCGAGCGCACGTAGGCCGCGAGCTGCCAGAACTGCTGGTCGCTGAGCCGGCCCTCGAAGGACGGCATGCCGTTGGGCCGGCCCTGGCGCAGCGTGGCCACGATCTGCGCGGCGCTGCCGCCGTAGCGCCACTGGTCGTCGATCAGCGGCGGGCCGCTGTCGCCGCCGCCGTTGGCGTGGCAGCCGTTGCAGTTGAACCAGCGGTACCAGCGCTTGCCCTGCGACACCGCGTAGGCGTTCTCTTCGAAGCCCGGCGGCGGCGCGATGGCGGCCACGGCGTCGGAGGCCGCCGCCGCGGCGCGGTCGATCTGCGCCATCGAGGCCTGCATCGCCGGCGCCGGCGCGGCCTCGGCACTGGACGCGGACGCCGCCGCCACCAGCGCCGCGGCATCGCCCGGCGCCCCAACCGCCGGCCCCACGTGCAGGCTGGTGGTGCGCGGCACGGGCTGGCCCGGCGGCTGGGGCGGCATGTCGGGGCGGCGCCGTTCGCGCTCGCAACCGGCGCCCAGCGCGGCGCTCAACACCAGCACGGCCAGCAGCAGGGGTCTCATCGCGGCTCCTCCTCGGTGGAGCGTGGCAGCAGCGGCACGCCGTACCGCGCCAGCAGCGCGTCGATGCGCGGCTGCAGCCGCGCCAGCGCCGTGTCCAGCTCCGCGCGCAGCGCGGTGTCGGCCGGCCGCACCGCCAGTGCCATGTCGAAGGCGAAGGGCGACAGGGCCCCCGGCACCGCCCCGCGCACGGGCGTGAGCACCAGCGGCACGCCGGCGCGGCGCGCGAAGTACCCGGCCGGCGGGCCCCACAGCACAGCGGCGTCGATCTCGCCCGCCGCCAGCGCCTGCACCGCGCGCTGCGCCGAGGGCTGCTCGCCCAGCGGCTCGAAGCCGCGCACGTGCTCCACCGCGCCGCGCTGCGCCAGCACCTGGCCCGGCGGCGTGGCGGCGCCGTCGCCCGGGAGCTGCACGCCGATGCGCAGCTTCTTCAGCCGTGCATCGTCGAAGCCGCACAGCGGGTGCCCGTCCAGCGGCTGCGACAGGAACACGTAGCCGCTGCGGTAGTAGGGCCGAGTGGTCGCCACCCGCTCCAGGCCCACGGGCACGCCCAGCAAAACGTCGCAGCGCCCTTCGCGCAGCGTCTTGCGCACGAAGCCGCGCTGCAGCGGCACCCACGTCACCTGCAGCGGCCGGCGCAGTTCCTCGGCCAGCCACTGCGCCAGCCGGTTCTCGAAGCCGCTGCCGTCCTGGTGCGAGTACGGCAGGTTGTCCGGGTCGGCGCACACGCGCAGCGCCGGCGCCGGCGTTTCGGCGCGCGCGACGCCGCCCATACACAGCGCGGCGGCGAGCAGGAGGTGGGGCAGGCGCGGGCGCCGATCACGACACACAAAGGCGGGCTGCTCCCGTTTCCCGCAATCGGTGATGTATTCCGTTCGTCCTGAGGTATCGAAGGATGAACGGCCCCTGCCGTGGTGCAGCCATCGCAGCCTCCCGGATTCGCACTTCGATACCTCAGTGCGAACGGGTCGTTGGGCGACCCAAGGAAGGCTGGAATCACTTGGGCAGCGCGAAGACATGGATCGCTCCCCCCTTGCGCGTGGCCTGTGGCAGGTCGCGCATGGCGTTCACGAAACCCTTGGCGGCGGTGCCGTCGCGCGGGTCGAGGTCGCCCGAGACGATGGCGCCGGCCCAGCCGCCCACGCCGGAGAGCACGGCCACGTACTGGCGCCCGTCGGGCCCCCTGAAGCTCACCGGCTGGCCGATGATCCCGGAGGGCGTCTTGTGCTTCCACAGCTCCTTGCCGCTGCGCGCGTCCACGGCCTTGAACCAGCCGTCCATGGTCCCGTAGAACACCACGTCGCCGGCGGTGGCCAGCGCGCCGCTCCACACCGGGAAGTTTTCCTTGATCGTCCACGCTTCCTTGCGCGCCACCGGGTCCCAGGCGCTGAGCTCGCCGCGGTGGCCGCCGGGGCCGGGCTTCATGCGCACGTCCGCGCCGACGTAGGGCGTGCCAGCGATGTAGCTCGTCGCGTAGGTGACGGCGTCCTGGCACATGTTCTGGTGCGGGATGTAGAGCAGCCGCGTGCGCGGCGACCAGGCCGAGGGCTGCCAGTCCTTGGCGCCGGGCGAGGGCGGGCAGATGTCGCGCATGACGCGCCCGGTGCGCGGCTCCTTGGACGGCTCGTAGCGCAGCGCGCCGGTCTTGAGGTCCACGCCCAGGCTGGTCGTCACCGCCGCGAAGGGGTCGGCCGACAGCACCTGCCCGGTGGCGCGGTCCAGCACGTAGAGGTAGCCGTTGCGGTCCGGGTGCAGCAGCACCGGGCGCGGCTGCGCGCCGCCGATGGGCAGGTCCACCAGCACGTTCTCGTTGACGCCGTCGTAGTCATGCAGGTCGTGCGGGCTCCACTGGTAGAACCACACCGCCTCGCCGGTGTCGGGGCGGCGCGCGAACACGCCGCTGGTCCAGTGGTTGCTGCCTGGGCGCTGCTCGGGGTTCCAGGGCCCGGGGTTGGCGGTGCCGTAGTAGAGGAGATCGAGCTTGGGGTCGTAGGACACCCAGCCCCAGACGTTGCCGCCGCCCTGCTTCCAGGCCTGGCCGGACCAGCTGCGCTCGCCCAGGTCCGGGCCGCGGTCCTGCGGGTAGAAGGGCTTGAAGGCCGGGCCGATGAGCACGTCCTTGTCCGGCCCGGTGCTCCAGGCGCGCCAGGCTTCCTTGCCGCTGGCGGCGTCCAGCGCCACCAGCCAGCCGCGCACGCCGTACTCGCCGCCGGAGTTGCCGATGAGCACCTTGCCGCGCACCACCAGTGGCGCCATGGTGATGGTCTCGCCGCGGCGGATGTCGGCCAGCTTCGTGCGCCAGATTTCCCGGCCGGTTTCCAGCTCGACGGCGATGGCCTGCCCGTCCAGCGTGTTGAAGAACACGCGCCCGTCGGCGTAGGCCGCGCCGCGGTTCACCACGTCGCAGCAGGCCACGCCCTGCGCGGCGGCGTCGGGATGCGGCTTGTAGCGCCACTTCTCCGGGAAGCCGGGCCGGGACAGGTCCAGCGCGATCAGCTCATTGGGATAGGGCGTGACCACCAGCAGGGTCGCGCCCACCACCAGCGGCGCCGCCTCGTGGCCGCGCTCGGCGCCGGTGGGGCGCTCCAGCACCGGCTGCAGCCGCGCCACGTTGGCAGGCGTGATGTCCGAAAGCGGACTGAAGCGGGTGTTGGCATGGTCCCGCGCGGCCATGGGCCACTCGCCCTCGGCCTCATGCTCGGCGGGCGCGGGGGCCGAGGCGGCTGCCGGTGGGGACGGCGGCGCCGCCGCCAGGACTGAAGCGCCCTGCAGCAGCGCGACACACAGCAGCACGCCTGCGCGAACCATGCTCCTCCGATATGGGCCATCCGGGCCTTGTTGGAGGCGGTTCGGCAACCCCCGTGCCGCAACGGCCCGGGAAAAACACCGGTCAGGGCGGGGTTGGCCGCCGTGGAGGCGGCGTCAGCGCGCGCGGCGCGCGCGCCAGCGCTCCAGCAACTGCCGCACCAGCGGGGCGGTGCACATCATCCCGGTGGAGGCGCCGCAGGCCATGGGCCACATCGAGCCGCTGGCGTCCATGCCCCAGGCGCCCGTGACGATCGCGGCCAGGCCGAGGAAGTACAGCTGCAGGGGGGTCGGTCTCATGGCGTGGCGCGGACGGTGAAAAGCTGAAAAGGCTGAAAAACCCACGCGGCGCGCGGACTTGTGAGGATTGTCGGGCGCGTCCGCAGCGCTGCTGAGGCCGCGCGCCGGCGGCGCCATGCACTCCGTCACGCCGGCGCCGGGCACGTGCGGGCACGGGGGACGGGCGCGTGGCTTGCTGAATGCCTGGGCCGGCGCCGCATCGGGCGGCGCCCTCACCGCAACTGCAACAGGAGTCCAACATGGCAGACACCCCGTACGTCACCGGCTTGTTCCGCGATCGCGACAGCGCCGAGCGCGCCTATCAATCCCTGCACGAGCGCGGCTACACCAAGGACGACCTCAACCTCGTGATGTCCGACGAGACGCGCAAGCGCCACTTCAGCACCGACACGACCACGGGCACGCAGACCGAGCTGGGCAACAAGGCCGCCGAGGGCGCGGGCATCGGCGGTGCGATCGGCGGCACGATCGGCGCCATCGCGGCGGCCGTGGCGGCGGTGGGCACCTCGGTGGCCATCCCGGGCCTGGGCGTGGTGATCGCCGGCCCGATCGCCGCGGCGCTGGCCGGTGCCGGCGCGGGTGCGGCCAGCGGCGGCCTGATCGGCGCTCTCATCGGCTGGGGCATCCCCGAGGAGCGCGTGAAGCACTACGAGGAAGGCATCAAGCAGGGCGGCATCCTCATGGGCGTCAAGCCCCGCAGCGCCGAGGACGCGGCCCACTTCGAGCAGAGCTGGAAGGCCGCCAACGGCGAGCACGTGTACTACCGCTGAGTGCAACGGATGCGGCGTGTTCCAGGGGCCGCCGCATTTTGACCAGCGCCCGCCGCAGGCCCCGCGGCCCGCGGCGGGCGCTGTGTTTTTTCACCCTCCCAGCGCCACCGTCAGCGTGTGGATGAGCAGCCCGATGAGCCCGCCCACCAGCGTGCCGTTGATGCGCACGAACTGCAGGTCGCGGCCGATGTTGCGCTCCAGCTCGGTGGTGAGCTCCTCGGTCTGCCAGGCGTCCACGCGCGCCACGATGTAGGCGCGGATGTCCTCGCGGTAGCGCTCGATCCACTTCGGCGCGGCCTGCATCAGCTGCGCGTTGATCCACTCGCGCATGGCCGCGTCGCCCTGCAGGCGCTGGCCCAGCGTCCGCGCGCCCTCGGCCACGCGCGCGCGCAGCGTGGACTCCGAGCGCTGCAGGTCGGCCTGCAGCCACTGCAGCAGCTGGTCCCACAGCCCGTGCAGGTACTGCGCCAGCGCCGGGTGGCGCAGCCACTCGCTCTGCAGCTCGCGCCCGCGCTGGCGCAGCGCCGGGTCCTCGCGCAGCCGCTCGATGCTGTGCGCCATGAAATCGTCGAAGCGCAGCCGCAGCGGGTGGTCGGGCTCGGCGCCCATCTCGGCCGTGAGCGTGCCCAGCGCCGAGATCAGCTTGCGCGTGGCGATGCGCCCGGCCACGGCGTCCAGCCCGATCACGCGCAGCACCCGCAGCTCCGAGGCCACGATTTCCGCCACCTTCTCCTGGATGCCCTCGTCCTCCAGCAGGGCGGCGAGCTGGCGCAGCAGCTCGTCGAGCAGCGCCTGGTGGCGGCGCTCCGCCGTCAGCAGCGCCAGCATCTCGCCGGCCAGGGCCGAGACGTCGAGCTGCTCCAGCTTCGCCAGCACCGTGCTGCGCAGGAAGTGGCGCACGCGCTCGTCGTCCAGCGTGGACAGCAGGTAGCGCGCCGCAGCCGAGAGGTGCTCGGCCAGCTGCTCGGCGTGGCGCGGATTGGCCAGCCAGCCCGCGAGCCGGCTGGCGGCGTCGAACTCCCGCACCTTGGCCAGCACCTGCGGCGTGCCCAGGAAGTTGTTGCAGATGAAGTTGGCCAGGTTGCGGCCGATGCGCGCCTTGTTGGTGGGGATGATGGCGGTGTGCGGGATGCGCAGCCCCAGCGGATGCCGGAACAGCGCCACCACCGCGAACCAGTCGGCCACCGCGCCCACCATCGCGGCTTCCGCGAAGGCCGCCAGGTAATGCCAGCCCGGGTGCTGGTGGCCCAGCACGGTGGCCAGCGCGTACAGCACGGCCGCCCCCAGCAGCAGGCCCAGCGCGATGCGCTTCATGCGCACCAGGGCGGCCTCGCGCTCCGCGGAGGCCGGATCGAGAGTCAATGTGGCTTTGTTCACGCCGTCGATCATGCCCGGCCCCCCCGCGCGCCGCGGAAGCGCCAAACTGCCCGCACCGGGCCGCGCTTTTCCGGCCATGGCCCCAGGCCGCACGGCCTCATGCTTGCGCATCGCCGGAAGCGTCCGGCCCCGCAGTACCCCCGTCCCGTCATGAACAAGCTCCCGCTCGACGTCACCAAGTCCCTCTACGACAGCGATGGCTACCGCCACACGCTGGTGACGGCCACGCCGGTGCAGATCGTCACGCTGCTGGAAGGCTTCTACTGGCTGTGGGATCGCGTCACCGGCCGCTGCCTGCTCGAAGGCATGAGCCATGCCCGGCTCAGCAACCACATCCCCCCGGGCGACGACGCGCAGGCGCGCCGCAACCCGGTGGCCGAGACCCGCGCCTTCCTGACTGCGCAATCCGTCATCCGCAACGCCGCCAGCGGCCGGCGCGACATCGACGACACGCCGGCCGGGCCGCACGACGTGGCGCATTGAGCATCCCGCACCTGCGCTGACACGCCCATCGCGGGCCCGTTCCCTGCTCCACGGCGCGCATGTCGCGCGCCGCCTCCGAACTCCTGCACCACCCGGGCCGCTTCTTCGGCCAGTGCGTGCGCGCCTTCCGCAAGAACCAGGGCCTGCTGCTGGCCGGGGCGGTGGCGTACTACGCGCTGCTGTCGCTGGTGCCGCTGCTGATCCTGTGCGTGATCGCGCTGTCGCACCTGGTGGACCCGGGCGAGCTGCTCGGGACGCTGGCGCGCTACCTGGGCTGGCTGCTGCCGGGGCAGTCCGCCCCCTTCATCGCCGAGCTCGACACCTTCCTGCGCAACCGCGACACCGTCAGCGTGTTCCTGCTGGCGACCATGCTGTTCTTCAGCTCGCTGGCCTTCACGGTGCTGGAGAACGCGATGTCGGTGATCTTCTTCCACCGCGTCGCCATCCGGCGGCGGCATTTCCTGGCGTCGGCGCTGCTGCCCTACGCCTGCATCCTGGCGCTGGGCTTCGGGCTGCTGCTGATCACGGTGGTGGCCGGCGCACTGCAGACGCTGGGCAGCGACTCGGTGCGGCTGCTGGGCCACGAGTGGTCGCTGGACCGGCTCTCGGCGGTGCTGCTGTACCTGCTGGGCTTCTCGGGCGAGGTGCTGGTGCTCAGCGCCATCTACATGGTCATGCCGGTGGGGCGGCTGTCGTGGCGCCATGCGCTCATCGGCGGCGTCACGGCCGCCGTGTGCTGGGAGATCAGCCGCCACCTGCTGGTGTGGTACTTCGCCACGCTGTCGCGGGTGAACGTGGTGTACGGCTCGCTGACCACCGCCATCGTGGTGCTGCTGAGCCTGGAGATCGGCGCCACCGTGCTGCTGTTCGGGGCGCAGGTGATCTCGACCTACGAGCAGCTGCTGCGCGGGGGCACGCAGACGCCGGAATGGCGCACGGACCGCTGAGGCCGGCCCTCAGCCCTCGCGCGCCGGGTCCCCCGGCAAATCCGGACACTCCCACCCCAGCAGCTCCGACAGCCGCTTCACCACCCAGGCCGCCTCGGCGGGATTGAAGCCCGACTCGGGCGCCGCCAGTCCGGCGTGGTAGCGCAGCAGCAGCTCGAACTCGGAGCCGTGCGCGTGGATGCTGCGGCTGCGCGCGTGCTCGTCGAGCTGCTGCGCCAGGTCCTCGCACAGCTCATAGCGCGCGCGCACCTCGGCCAGCGGCGCGGTCAGGCGCTGGCGCGCGTCGCGGTACAGCGCCAGGAAGGAATCGGGCAGGTAGATCTGGTTCTCGTCGCTCATGGGGCAGTCCTTCGCGCCGCGCGCGGCCCCTTCTCCGCGAAGCGGCCCGGCGCGGCCTCTGCCCGGCCTTGTACCCCAAGCCGGCAGCCCGCCCGGCGCTGGTGACAATCGGCTTGATCGAAACCCAGGAGTGACACCCATGCCGCACCGCCGCCTGCTGTTCATCCCGCTGCTGCTGGCTGCTGCCACCACGGCCCGTGCCGAGCCCATCGGCGAGGTGGACACCGTGTTCAAGCTCATCGGCCCGGACCACAAGATCGTGGTCGAGGCCTACGACGACCCGAAGGTGCAGGGCGTCACCTGCTACGTCTCGCGCGCCAAGACCGGCGGCATCAAGGGCGCCATCGGCATCGCCGAGGACAAGTCCAACGCCTCCATCGCCTGCCGCCAGGTCGGCCCCATCGCCTTCACCGGCGGCAAGCCGCTGCCGCAGCAGGAGGAGATGTTCAGCGAGCGCATCTCGCTGGTGTTCAAGCGGCTGCGCGTGGTGCGCATGGTCGATCCCCGGCGCAACGCGCTGGTGTATCTGACCTACTCGGAACGGCTCATCGAGGGCTCGCCGCAGAACAGCGTCACCGTGGTGCCGGTGGAGCGCTCGCAGGTGATTCCGGTGAAGTGAGGTCCGCGCCGGCCGCGTCTCAGTTCAGCTCCACCCCCAGCCGGTACGCCCCCGTGGCGCCGGCGGCCCAGCGCACGCGCAGCGCCACGCTCATGGCGGCGCTGCCGCCGTTGCGCACGCTCACCGTGTCGGTCTGCGCGCCGGAGAGCTGGCTGATGGCCAGCCGCGCGCCGCTGCCGTCCACGGCGACGAGGTCGTAGTTGGCCTCGGGATTGGGCGTCAGCCGCGCCGTGAGGGTGCCCCCGGCCGGGAGCTGCACGCGGTAGAGGTCCAGGTCGCCACTGGTGCGCAGCGTGCCCTGCACCAGCGCCGGCAGGGCCGACAGCGGCTGGGCGCTGGCGAGGTTGTCATTGGGCTCCACCTCCGCCACCGCCACCGGGGCCGGCGCGCCGCCGGCGGCGTCCACCGCGGCGTTGGCGTCCAGCAGCCCGCTGCCGCAGCCGCCGCACGCGCCCGGGAAGGGCCGCGCCGAGTTCTTCAGCCGCGTCTCCACCTCGTCCGGCGTCAGGCTCGGGTTGCGCGCAAGCATCAGCGCCGCCGTGCCCGCCACATGCGGCGTGGCCATGGAAGTGCCCATGTAGGCGGCATAGCTGTCCGCGCCCGGCGTGGTGCTGCCGCCGTTGAGCGTGGAGAGGATGCCCGCGGCGCTGTCGCCGCCCGGCGCCGCCAGGTCCACCGCCGTGCCGTGGTTGGAGTACGAGGCGCGGCTGCCGGCGCGGTTCACCGCGGCCACCGCCACCACGCCGGGGCAGTTGCCCGGCTGCGAACCGCTCACGTCCGAGCTGCCGTTGCCCGCGGCCACCACCACCACCGCGCCCAGCGAGCGCGCCGTCGCCACGGCGTTCTGGTAGGTGCGGCTGCAGCTGCCCGCGCCGCCCAGCGACAGGTTCAGCACCCGCGCCGGCGTGGCGTTGGCCGGCTGGCCGCTGACCGTGCCGCCCGCGGCCCAGACCATGCCGTCGGCGATGTCCGAGGTGTAGCCGCCGCAGCGCCCCAGTACGCGCACCGGCAGCACGCGGGCGCCGAAAGCCACGCCCGCCACGCCGGCGCCGTTGTTGGTCACCGCGGCGACGATGCCCGCCACGTGCGTGCCGTGCCAGCTGCTCTTGCGCGCCGGCGAGCCGCCGTAGCACTGGCCGGCGCTGACCCAGTCGCCGGGGTCGGCCGGGTCGGCGTCGCGGCCGTCGCCGTCGCGGGCGATGAAGGTGTCCGTGATGAGGTCGCGCCCGGGCAGCAGGTTGGGCAGCAGGTCCGCGTGCGGGCGCATGCCGGTATCGATCACCGCCACCACCACGCCGGCGCCGCGGGACTTGTCCCAGGCCGTGGGGGCGCGGATGCCGGCCGTGGCCTCGGACAGCGCCCACTGCTGCGCGTAGCGCGCGTCGTCGGGCTCGAACTGAGGCTGCATCAGCGCATCGGGCTCGACGTACTCGACGTCGGCGTTGCCGTTGCGCAGGTCCTCGCCGATCTGGCGCAGCTGCGCCGCGGGCAGCGGCCGGTCCAGCCGGAACACGTGCGCGCCGTCGGCCAGGCGCCGCACATGCGACAGCCGCACGCCATGGCGCTGCACGGCGGCCTCGGCGCGCAGCTGCGCGGCGGCCGACGGGGCGCTTTCGCGTGCGGCGCTGCGGTACTTGACGATCAGCCGGTCCGTCGGCGCCGCCGCGGCCCGCTCGGCGGCCGACAGGGGCGCGGACGCCGCGGCGGTCGGGGCATCGGCACGCTCGAAGGCGGCGGCAAGCAGCGGCAGGGCGGCCAGGGTGGCGAGCGAGAGGGGGAGGAACTTCTTGGGCATGGGACCTGGAGGTGATGCGGGGCCAGGAAAGCCGCCCGCCGGGCGGGCAGTGCCTGCCGGCAGCGGCAGGCCGCCCGGTGACCCGGGCGCGAGGGGCGGCATGGTAGGCAGCCAGTGAAGGCCCCCGGGGCGGTCCGGTCAACCGCCGGGTTCCGGTTCCTCCAGGTGCACGGGGCGCCGCGCGGGGCGGGCCGCCGTGGTTCCGGGGCGGTGCACGAGGGGCATGCCGGGAGAGGCCCGCCCAGGTGAAAGGGAGTGCAGCAGGTGTAAGGGACGGCGGGCGATGGCCTGCGCCGCAGTGCGCCGCCTCGTCTGCCTTGCGCCAACGGCGCCGGTCAATGGGTCAGCCTGCCCAAACAAAAGCCCCACTCAGTGGGGCCATTGCCCAGCTGTTCCAGGCAATCCAGGGCCGCTGCCGCCCTGGACCGCGGCGCCCCGGGGCGCCGGGCCGGCTTCAGGGCCTCAATTGGGGCTCACCGACAGCGTGTAGGTGCCGGTGCTGCCGGTCAGGCCGCTGATGCGGCGCACCTGCAGCACCAGCGTGTACACGGTGCTGCCGCCGTTGGTGATGGTGATCTGCTCCGCCAGCGAGCCCGACGAGGCGCTGTAGCCCAGCTGCGTGCCGGTGGCGCTGTAGAAGTAGAGGTCGTAGTTGGAGCTGGCGTTGGGCGTGAGCCTGGCCGTGATGCGGCCGCCGGCCGGGATCAGCACCTTGTAGTGGTCGCGGTCGGTGGACGAGGCGATGGTCCCGTTTACCGTCACCGGCAGCGTGTTCAGGGACTGCGGCGCGGTGACGCTGTTGTTGGGCTCCACTTCCGCCACGGTGCTCGGGGCCGGCGGCGGCGGGGGCGGCGGCGTCACGGTGCCGCCACCCAGGGCCGCGTCCACCGCGGCGTTGGCGTCCAGCAGGCCCGTGCCGCAGCCGCCGCACGCGGCCGGGAAGGGGCGCACCGCGCCCTTGAGGCGCTCCTCGACCTGGTCGGGCGTGAGGCTCGGGTTGGCCGCGAGCATCAGCGCCGCCACGCCGGCCACGTGCGGCGTGGCCATGGAGGTGCCCATGTAGGCCGCGTAGCTGTCGGCGCCCGGCGTCGTGGTGCCGGTGTTGAGGGTGGACAGGATGCCCGCGCCGCTGTCGCCGCCCGGGGCTGCCAGGTCCACCACGCTGCCGTAGTTGGAGTAGGACGCCTTGCCGCCGCTGCGGTTCACCGCCGCCACCGTCACCACGCCGGCGCAGTTGGCCGGCGCGCTGTTGAGCGCATCGACGTTGGAGTTGCCCGCGGCCACCACCACCACCGTGCCCAGCGAGCGCGCGGTGTTGATGGCGTTCTGGTAGGTGGTGGGGCAGGCGCCCGTGCCGCCCAGCGACAGGTTGAGCACCCGTGCCGGCGTGGGATTGGCCGGCGCGCCGACGACGCTGCCGCCCGCGGCCCAGACCATGGCGTCGGCGATGTCCGAGGTGTAGCCGCCGCAGCGGCCCAGCGCGCGCACCGGCAGCACCTTGGCACCGAAGGCCACGCCCGCCACGCCGGTGGCGTTGTGGGTCACGGCGGCGATGGTGCCGGCCACGTGCGTGCCGTGCCAGCTGCTGTTGGCCGCGGGCGAGCCGCTGTAGCACTGGCCGTAGGTGGTCCAGTCGCCGGGGTCGGCGGGGTCGGCGTCGCGGCCGTTGCCGTCGTTGGCCACCAGCGTGGTGTCGCTGATGAAGTCGTAGCCCGGCAGCAGGTTGGGCTGCAGGTCGGCATGCGGGCGCACGCCGGTGTCGATCACGCCCACCACCACGCCCGCGCCGGTGGACTTGTCCCAGGCCGTGGGCAGGTTCAGGCCGGCGGTGGCCTCGAAAAGATCCCACTGCTGCGCGTACATCGCGTCATTGGGCTGCAGTTGTGCACGCATCCACAGGTCGGCCTCGGCGTACTCCACGTCGGCGTCGCCGTTGCGCAGCTCATCGATCAGCGACTGCAGCTGCGCCGGCGGCAGCGCGCGATCGAGCTTGAGCACATGCGCCCCGTTGCCGAGGCGGCGCAGGTGGCCGAGCTTGAGGCCGCGGCCCTGGGCCGCGTTGCTGGCGCGCTGCAGCGCCGCGGCCGAGGGCGCGGTGGCGGTGGTGGCGCTGCGGTACTTGACGATCAGCCGGTCGGTGAGGTCGGCCGCCGCCGCCGGGGCGGCGCCGGGACGCTGCAAGGCCGCGGCCGGTGCCGCGTGCAGGGCCATGAATACAGCGGCCGCGACGGCCAGCAGCGGGGACGAGAACTTCTTGGGGCGCGAGGGCATGGGGCCACCTGTAGGGGTTGGTGCGGACAGGAGCCGGCTTCGGCTCCGCGACAACTGCCCCTGTTCTTTCGGACCCTGAGCGCCGGAGATTGATACAAATTCGCGCCGTCTTGCGTGACAAAGCACCGCTCGCGACGGCCGTTGACGAGCCCGGCGTACGCGGCTCGCGCCAGGAGTGGCGCCGCTCGGTGAGGCGCCGGTCCTGGTGTGCGGTGGGCAGCCAGGGCGCGGGCATGGCCCCGCGCCGCAGGCGCACGCGGGTGGCGGCTATCCTCGCGCGGCCTTGTCCCACCGCTTGAGAGGCCCGCGCCGCATGTCCGCCGTACCTATCGCTTCCTCCACCCCTGCCGATACCCTGCGCGCGCTCGGCGCCCAGCTCTTCGTGCGCGGCTGGCTCTCGGCCAACAACGTGCTGTTCCCCGACAGCGGCGAGCAAGGCGCGGCGGTGGTGGACAGCGGCTACGTCTCGCACGGGGCGCAGACGCTGGCGCTGCTGGAGCACGCGCTGGGCGAGCGGCCGCTGGCCCGCATCCTCAACACGCACCTGCACTCCGACCACTGCGGCGGCAACGCCGCGCTGCTGCGGCGCTGGCCGCGGGCGCGCCTGAGCGTGCCGCTGGGCTACGCGCCGCATGTGCGGCCCTGGAACGCGCAGGCGCTGGGCTTCCACGCCATGGACCAGCGCTACGAGCCTTTCGAGGTGCACGGCTTCCTGGCGCCGGGCAACACGGTGCGGCTGGGCCCGCACGATTGGGAGATCCACGCCACGCCCGGCCACGACCCGGACGCCGTGGTGCTGTTCGAGCCCGTGACCCGCACGCTCATCAGCGGCGACGCGCTGTGGGAGCAGCGGCTGGCGATCATCTTCCCGGAGCTGGTCGGCGAATCGGGCTTCGAGGAGGCACAGCGCGCGCTGGACCTGATCGAGCGCCTGGCGCCGCGCCTGGTGCTGCCCGGCCATGGTGAGGCCTTCACCGACGTGGCCGCGGCACTGTCGGCCTCGCGGCGGCGGCTGGACGCCTTCATGGCCGCGCCGGACCGGCACCACCAGTACGCCACCCGCGCCCTCGTGACGTACCACCTGATGGCGCAGCGCGCCCTGCCGCGCGAGGCGCTGCAGCACTGGATCACGCAGACGCCGGTGCTGCGGCGCGCGCCGGGGGAGCACGCCAGCGCCGAGGACGTAAAGCGCTTTGCCGAGGAGACGGTGCAGCGGCTGATCGCGGATGGGGTGGTTGTGGAGGAAGGCGGGGTGGTGCGGATGGCGGGGTGAGGGTCGGCCCGCGTTTCAGCACCCACCCTCGATCCACGGCCTGAACTCCCGCTCGAACCCTTCCAGCACTGCCCGCGCCAGCGCCTCCCCCTGCGCGCGCAGCGTCCCCTCCTCCACCGCCAGCGCCGCCTCCAGCGCCTCCCCGGCATCGCCCACCGCCACGCAGCCCGGCGGTTGAAACTCCCAGCTGTCCACGTAGGCCCGGTGCTTGGCGGACTCCATGCCCAGGCCGGTCTGCGGCGGCAGCAGGTTCAGGCGCGGGCGGCCGAAGGCGGTGGCGACGATGCGGCCGTGCAGGCTGCTGCCGCAGTAGCCGGCGCTCTGGGCCAGCAGCGCGCAGATATCCCACAGGTGGATCGAGTCCAGCAGCGCCGCCGGCGCGCGCAGCCGTGCCGCCAGGCGCCGCAGCACGGCCGCGTCGTCGTGCCACGGCGCGACGCCGGCCAGGAACAGCGCCACGCCCAGCCCGCGCCGCAGCGCCACCGCGTCCAGCGCCGCCGCCAGCGCGTCCAGCGTGGCGTCGTCGCCGAACTCGGCGGCGATCTGCACCGCCAGATAGCCGCCGCTGAAGCGCGCGCGCAGCGCCGCCACCTCGCCATGGCGCGCGCGGCGCCGGATGAGCGGCCCGAAGAGTTGCGCCGTCAACGCCGCCGGATCGGGCAGCAGCAGCGCCTCGATGCCGGCCTCGCGCAGCAGTGCCTGGGTGGCGCGGTCGCGCACGGCCACGCGCTGCATGCGGCGCAGCTTGTCCATCACCTCGGCGCGCATGCGGCGCGGGCACTGTTCCAGCCCGGCGCCGCCCAGGCCCAGGGCCAGCACCGGCGCGAAGCGGCCCGCCAGCGCGCGCGGCAGCAGGTAGGGGGCGTGGTCCTCCAGGCCCAGCGCGGCGCGCGCCCAGCGCCGGCGCGCCAGCGACCGGCGCGACAGCCAGGCGATGGTGGCCATGGTCTCGTCATCGGGCGGCATCAGCATGGCGGCGGCCTGCCAGGCGCTGCAGCTGAGCAGCTGCCCGCCCACGTGCAGCAGCGGCAGCGGCGCGGACGGTGCCAGCCCGGCCAGCGGGCGCACCCGAGGGCCGCCGCTGGCGCGCAGGTCGCGCGCGGCCAGGCCGGCGCAGCACACGGGTTGCCCGCGCAGCAGCCGCATCGCCACGCGCGCCAGCAGCAGGTCGCCGAAGTTGTGGCGGTCATAGGCACCGAACAGGGCCACGGGCGCGGTGGAAGGCATCCCGGCATGGTGCGCCCGGCGGGCCGGGCCCATGGTGCCCAGGGTGGCATGGCCGGTGCACGGGCAACCGGCTTGCCCCGTTCACGATGGCAGCCGCGCGCCGTCGGAACATCCGCGCGCCCTGCCGGCAAAACCATCGTCGGCAACAACGCAGAAAGGACTTCGTGATGAACCGCAGCCCCTCCCCGCTTCTCCTGTCCGGTGCCAACCCTGCCCGCCGCGGCCTGCTCGGCGCCCTGGCCGCCGCGCCGCTGCTGCTGGCCTCGGGCTGCGCCGTGACGCGCGGCGGCGACGACAAGTCGCCCGAGACGCGCCGCCGCGAGATCGACACCGCCGCCGACGCCACGCTGGCGCGGCTGCACGACCAGGTGCGCGGCTCGCGCGAGCTCACCGCCAAGGCGCGCGGGCTGCTGATCTTCCCCCGCATCCTGGCCGCCGGCCTGGTGGTGGGCGGCGAGTACGGCGAGGGCGTGCTGCGCACGGGCGGGCGCAACGAGGGCTACTACCGCGCCGCCAGCGGCTCCTTCGGCTTCCAGGCCGGGGCGCAATCCAAGGCGGTGGTGATCGCCTTCCTCACCCAGGAGGCGCTGGACAAGTTCCGCAACAGCAACGGCTGGACCGCCGGCGCCGACGCCTCGGTGGCCGTGGCCAAGGTCGGCGCCAACGGCGAGGTGGACACCAACTCGATCCGCAGCGACGTCGCCGCCTTCGCCATGACCAACGTGGGCCTCATGTACAACCTGACGATCGAGGGCACCAAGATCGCGCGGATCAACGATTTGTGAGGCCGGGCAGCGTCAGCCCCTCCTGCGTCGCCAGCCGCTCCAGCGCCTGCTCGAACAGCGCGCGCGCCGTGCCCGAGACCTGGCCCAGGTAGGTGTGCAGCGCGGCGTCGGCCGGGGAGCGCTGGGCGCATTCGGCGCTGTAGGCCTCGAAGCTGGAGAGCTGCATCAGCAGCTCCGCCACGTGGCGCGGGCACTCGCAGCTGATGGTGCTGGACAGCCCGGCGAAGTCGGCCAGCGCGGCGTCGTCCCAGCGCCGCGGCGCCACCACCAGCGGCAGCTCCAGCGGCGAGCACGAACCCTGCAGCCAGGTCGCCAGCGCGCGATCGTCCTGCGGCGCGCGCAGCAGCGCCACGCCCGCGGCCTCGAAGGACGCGCACAGCGCCGAGGCCGCGAAGCCGTAGAGCAGGTGCATGCGCTGCGCGCCGCAGCCCTGCGCCACCGCCTGCAGCAGCGGCAGGTCCTGCGGGCGCGGCGCGGCGCACTGCACCAGCAGCGCCTCGGCGGCGGCCAGCGCCGGCGCGCGCGCCGCCTCCTCCAGCGTCTCGCACACCTGCACCACCTCCAGCGGCCGGGCCAGCCGCTGCCGCAGCGGCGCGCGCTCCAGCCGCCGCGCCAGCGCCGCGCCCACCACCAGCACCCGCCAGGGCGCCGCGGGACTGGCACCGGCCCGGGAAGAAACCGCTCCGGCCACGTCCGCGCCGTCCGCCGGCGCCGGCCGGGCCGGGGCCTCAGCGCGGCCCGGCCCGCCGGAACCATCGGCGACGCCGGCCCCGGCGTGCAGCGCTGAGCCGGCAAGCGCCGCCTCGTCCGCGCGCGGCACGGCCGGGAGCAGCGGCGCCACGGCCGCGTCCACCCGGGATTCCGCCAGCGCCGGGGCTTCCGCCGCGGGCAGGCCCAGCGGCGCACGGCGCGGCGCCGACAGCACGCCGGCATGCGTGGCCGCCACCTGGTGCAGCGCATTCAGGTCCAGCCCCGCCAGCGAGCCGATGGCATGGCCCAGCGCGGTGAGCTGGCGCAGCAGCGCCAGCCGCTTCACGTCCGCGGCCGAGTACAGCCGGTGCCCCGAGGGCGAGGTGGCCGGCGAGGCCACGTTGTAGCGCCGCTCCCAGATGCGCAGCGTCGCCACCGGCATGCGCAGCATCCGCGCCACCGCGCCGCTGCGGTAGCGCGGCATCCCGTCGTCACCCGCATCGAGGTCGGCATCGGCCGCCAAGGGCAACGCCGCGGAATCGGAGTCATCAGCCATGGCCGTCCTTCTTGTTCGTGAATCGGGGTTGAATCGGATTATGAGCGGCGCAGTGTCAGGCATTGAACACTTCGAATCGTATTTGAACAGGTAATGCGTACAGTGGGCGCATGTCCTCCTCCGTGTACGTTCCAGCCCGGCCGCCGCGCGTGGCGGTGGTCGGCGCCGGCCTGGCCGGCATCACCTGCGCCCGGCGCCTGAGCGAGGCCGGTTGCGCGGTGCAACTGTTCGACAAGTCGCGCGGCGTGGGCGGGCGCATGGCGACGCGGCGCGTGGAATGGATCGACACCGACGGCGCCGTGCACCGCGCCGCCTTTGACCATGGCGCCCCGGCGTTCAGTGCGCGCTCGGCGGCGTTTCGCGCATTCATCGATGAGGCCGTCGGGGACGGCGTCCTGAGGCGCTGGGAGCCCGTGATGGCGCCCGGCAGTCATGCAAACCTCGACGGCCTCGCCCATTGGGTGGCCACGCCCGACATGCCCGCGCTGTGCCGGCATCTCGCGGCGGGGCTGCCGCTCACGCGCTCGTGCACCGTGGACGAGCTGGTGCGCGACCGCGACGGCGGCTGGCGGCTGCTGAGCCAAGGGGACATGGTGGGCGACGGCGTGTTCGACGCCGTGGTGCTGGCCATGCCGCCGGCGCAGGCCGCGGTGCTGCTGGCGCTGCACCGCGACGACTGGGCGCGCCAGGCCTGGAGCGTGCCGATGCAGCCCTGCTGGACCCTCATGGGCGCCGAGGGCGGCACGCCGCCGCCCTGGGACGCCGCCTGGCCGCAGCGCGGGCCGCTGGCCTGGATCGTGCGCAATGCCTCCAAGCCCGGCCGCGCCGCCGAGGACGACGGGCTCACGCGCTGGGTGGTGCATGCCACGGCGGAGTGGAGCGCCACCTTCTTGGAGAGCGCGAGCGACAGCGTGCAAAGCGCGCTGCAGGAGGCGCTGGCGCGCGAGCTGGGGCGCACGCCGCGCTGGGCCCACGTGGCGGTGCACCGCTGGCGCTACGCCCTTGCCCCGCGCCGCACCGACGCCGCCGGCAAGCCCTGCTGGTGGGACGCCGCGCTGGGCCTGGGCGTGTGCGGCGACTTCTTCACCGGCGCCGGCGTGGAAGGCGCGTGGCTGTCCGGCCGCGCCCTGGCGGCGGCGATCGTGCCGGCCACGGCCGATGCGCGCGCACCGGGACGCTGAGTGAACCGGGTGCAGGGCGCCCCCGGCCCGGACGGGCGGGGACGCGGTTTGCCAGGAGGCCCGGGAGACGGGACCGGCGCGCCGCGGCAGGGCGAGCCGCCGGCCCCTGGAGCAATCGAACCGGAGTAGCTATGAGCTTGACCCCTGCAGACCTTGCGGCGCCCCAGGTGGCGCTGGTGACGGGCGCGCGCGGCGGCATCGGCCGCGCGGTGGTGGCGCAGTTGCGCGCGCAAGGACACCGCGTCGCCGCCGTGGGGCGCGACGCGGCGCGCCTGGCCGACGTCGAGGCCGACGCCCGCATCGCCGCCGACACCACCACGCCCGACGGTGCCGCCACCGCCGTGGCCGCGTGCTGGAGCACCCTGGGCGGCGCGCCCACGCTGCTGGCGCATTGCGTGGGCAGCACGCTGATCGCGCCGCTGCACCGCAGCCCGGCCGAGCAGATGCGCGAACTGCTGCGCGTGAACCTGGAAAGCGCGCTGTACATGCTGCAGGCCTGGATCGAGCCGCTGCGCGGCGCGGGGCGGCCGGGCGCGGCGGTGCTGGTGTCCAGCGTGGTGGCGCGCATCGGCGTGGCCAACCACGAGGCCATCGCCGCGGCCAAGGGCGGCGTGGAGGCGCTGGTGCGCGGCGCCGCCGCCACCTACGCGCCGCTGGGCCTGCGCATCAACGCCGTGGCCCCGGGCATGACCGCCACGCCCATGACCCTGGGCCTGCTGAGCGTGCCCGCCATGCGCGAGGCCGCGGCGCGGCAGGTGCCGCTGGGCGGCGTGCAGCGCCCCGAGGACGTGGCCGAGGCCATCGCCTGGCTGCTGTCGGCCCACGCCGCCCGCGTCACCGGCCAGGTGCTGCCCGTGGACGGCGGCTTCAGCGCAGTGCGGGCGCTGGTGAAGTAAGGTAGCGGCACGCGGCCGGATTGTTCAGCTTGCCTGGACAAATCTCCCAATGATTGGGAGTTTTGTACAGAATTGCTGACCAATGCAACGCGCTCGCCGTGATGCGGGCCGCCAGCCCACCAAGTCGCCGTCCCGGTGCAAGCCGGGATGGCGACGAAACAACCGACGGCGCCGCGCGGCCATTCGCCAGCAAAACGCCTGCCCTAGCGTTGGCGGCCCCGCCCGCGCCGCGCCCCTGCCTCGGCCATCATGGGCAGCGGCCGTGCGGCTGATGCCGCGCGCCGTTTCTCCCGCCACTTCCTTCAGCCACCCATGCCCGATCGACGCCTGATGCACCGTTCTCGTCTGGCCGCCTGCGCCCTGGCCGCTGCCCTGCTTGCCGCCTGCGGCGGCGGGGGTGGCGACGACGGGACGCCGGCGGTGTCGCCCACGCCCGTCAACCCGAGCGTGCCGGCCTCCGGCTACGCCAGCGCCGAGCAGCGCACGCTGTACGAGCAGCTCAACACGCTGCGGCTGGGTGCGGGCGCCGGCGTGGTGCTGCGCGACACGCGGCTCGATGCCTCGGCCGCGGCGCACCTGAACTACCTGCGGCTCAACGGCGTGAGCGCCGGCCACGCGGAGGTGCAGGGTCAGCCCGGCTTCACCGGCGCGAGCATCGGGCGCCGCGCCGAGGCGGCCGGCTACGTCTTCCAGCTGGTGAGCGAGGACCTGGCCTGGGGCACCTCGTTCACGCCGATGCAGTGCCTGGACCTGCTGCTGTCCAGCGTCTACCACCTCGCCGGCCTGATGGGCGAGCAGCGCGACATGGGCGTGGCCTACGGGCCGGTGGGCGGCAAGCTCAACGGCTGCGTCTTCAACTTCGGCGTGCGCTGGGGCACGGCGCCGCAGCAGCGCCCCGGCGGCGTGGCCGTGACCTATCCCTACCCCGGGCAAAGCGGCGTGGCCACCAGCTTCGCGCCGGCCACGGAGTTGCCCAACCCGATGCCCGACGTGGGCAGCCGCCGCGTCGGGCAGCCGGTGTTCGTGTCCATGCGCGCGCAGGGCAGCAGCGACGCCGCCGGCTACGCGGTCAGCAGTTTCACGTTGCAGGACGCCAACGGCAGCGCGGTGCCGGCCCGGCTCATCGGCCGCGACACCGCCGGCACCAGCGCCGACCCGCAGTCGCACCTGCGCCCGGGCGAGGTGTTCCTGGTGCCGCTGGCGCCGCTGGCCGCGGGCGCGCGCTACACGGTGCGCTTCGCGGGCCGCAACGGCAGCGTGCCGTACGAGGCGGGGTGGAGCTTCACGACGCGCTGAGGGGGCGCTGCCGCAGGCAGCGTTACGAGCCGAGCCGCAGCCCTCACCCCAGCCCCTCTCCCGCGTTGCGGGCGAGGGGAAGCGGCGGCCCGGCTTCGACCGGGCCTTTTCTCATTCCACTTCTCGCTTTTGAGTGAAGTAATTCCGTTCGTCCTGAGGTATCGAAGGATGAACGGCCCCTACCGTGGTGCCGCCATCGCAGCCTCTCGGATTCGTACTTCGATACCTCAGTACGAACGGGTCATTTCACGACCAAAGTGGAATCGGTATCAGACCGTCGTTGCAGCCTGCGCCCCGGCCACAGCAGTGGCAGCCGCAGCCGGCTCAACGCCCTCGCGCAGCGCGCGGCGATGCTCCAGGAACTCCTGCGCCGCCTCGCGCCCCAGCGCGTCCAGCTCGGCCAGGAACAGCGGGCTGCGCAGCAGCTTGGTGGCGTAGTCCAGTACCTGGGTGTGCATGCGCCGCGTCTTGAGCCTGACCTCGCGCCAGCCGCCCTCGGGCTGGCGCTCGTCCTCGGGCACGTCGCTCCAGCCGTCGAGCGAGATGCCCCACAGCGCCACCTTCTTGTAGCGGTTGCGCCC
The DNA here is from genome assembly GCF_012927045.1 of Azohydromonas caseinilytica. GTDB lineage: Bacteria > Pseudomonadota > Gammaproteobacteria > Burkholderiales > Burkholderiaceae_C > Azohydromonas > Azohydromonas caseinilytica. The sequence goes on from NZ_JABBFW010000001.1 coordinate 642,993, forward strand.
GGCGGCCGAGAGCGCGCCCTTGTCGTGCATGGCGTTGACGCGGCGGATGAAGCGCTTCTCCTGCTCCAGCGACAGGTTGCCGGCGAGCTCGTTGCGGCGGTCGGCGATCTCGGTGGCGCGGGTGGGCGGCTCGATGGCGATGCGCCCGGCGCCGTTGCGCCGCGCCACCGGGTTGATGCGCACGATCCAGATCTCGTCGGGCTTGGCGGCGCGGTCGGCGAAGCCCAGGAAGTCGCTGATGGGCGGGTTCTGCGACAGCAGCCCGTCCCAGTAGTAGGCGGTGGCCGGCGCGTCCTCGCCCTCGGCCGCGGCGCCGTGGCGCGCGGTCTTCGTCGGCGTGGCGATGCCCACCGAGGGGAAGACGTCGGGCAGCGCGGTGGAGGCGACGATCTGGTCAGTGCTGGGCGGGTGGCTGGGCGTGCCGATGAAGGGCTCGAAGGTGCCCTGGTTGACGTTGGCCGCGCCCAGCAGCAGCACCGGGAAGTTGCCCGGCGCCGGCCGCAGTGCCTTGGCGCGGGCGGGTTGCAGGCTGCCTTCGGCCTCCAGGATGGGCTGCAGGAAGGAGAGGTCGCCGGCGGCGGCCTCGATCTGCGCCTTCATGTGGGCCTGGATGGCGCGCGTGGCGGCGTTGGGCGTGGACGCCAGCGTGGGCAGCGTGCCTTCCAGGCTGGCCAGGCCGACCACGGTCAGGTTGGTGAGCAGGTCGTAGGGGAAGCGGCCGAAGAGCTGCGCGGTGTTGCCGCGCCAGAAGCGCTCCACGGCCAGGGGCGCGTCGTCGGCCAGGCGCTGGCCCGCGCGCAGGCGCAGCAGGTCCAGCCAGGCCAGGTAGGCGCTGACGGCGCCGCCCGACGTGCCGCTCAGGCCCACGATCTCGTGGCCGTCGAGCACGAGGCGGTGCTCGTCGTCCACGCGCACCTGGCGCAGCAGCGCGGCCAGCACGCCGCCGGTGAAGGCGCAGTGGGAACCCCCGCCCTGGCAGGCGATGGCGATCTTCTTCATGGCTTCTCCTCTCCTGGAACCTCGTGCCGGCACGCGGGCGCGGCCGGGCCGGGAGCGCTGCCCGGCGGGAGAGGCATGTTGGTGGATGCCGAAGGGATGCGCCCTCGGGAAGCGCACAGCGGGTGCGGCAAAAGGGCCCGGGCCGTGAAATCCGCACTCAGGCCGGGGCGCGGCGGGGGCGGCCGGGACGGGTCAGCGCGCCGGGAAGACGGGCCAGTCGCTCACGTCCACGTTCTCCGCCCGGACGCGCCGGCCGCCGTCGCTGAAGACCAGCACGTTGCCCTCGGCGCCTGCGTCGTCGGCCACGGCGCCGTGGAGGTAGAGGCGGTTGCCGCTGCACCACAGCGGGCGTTCCTGCGCGTAGGCCACGCGCCGCACCGGGCGCAAGGCGGAGGACAGCAGCACGATGCGGTTGACGCCGCGCGCGGTGGCGGCGCCGCGCACCAGCTCCCGCACGTCGGCCACCGGGTAACGCTGCCCATCGATCAGCAGGTCGCAGGTGTGGCTGACGTGGACCAGGCCCCGTTCCGGATGCAGCTCACCGGCCGCGCGCAGCGCCTTCACGAGGCGGCTGCGGTCGTCCAGCGGCGCCTCGGCGGCGGGCGCGGCGCCGGCCGTGCCCGTCAGGAGGGCAAGGACACAGCACAGTGCACCGACGCTGCTCATGATCGCTTCAGCTTGGGAAAGAGGTTCAGCCGGACATGATCCAGCTTCGTGGCGTAGTCGGGATCGCCACCGCCGTTGTAGCGGTCCGCGATCATGGCGCTGCGAAACGGCCGCCAGCCGGAAATCACCTGTTGCATCGACGCCTTCTGATATTTCAGCTCCATGCCCGGCTTCAAGGCTTGCGGCTTCACGGCGTTGAGCTTTTCCAGAAGGGCCACCGTGGTCTGCAGCTTCTTCGCGATGCTGGAGAAGCTGTCCCCCAGTTGCACCTTGTAGGTCTGCAGCGCCGCACCCGGTGCGGTGACGGACTCCATCCGGTAGAGCGCCATCCTGGTGAAGAGATAGGCGATGCCGGCCCGCAGATTGACTTCCGGCTTGTCGATGTTCGCGCTGGCGCGCAGCAGGATCTTCAGGTCCTCGGGCATGACCAGGGCGCTGCCTTCCTGGCCCTGCCGCAGCACGTCGTAGGCCGGGTCGCCCGGATTGCCGATCTGCATCACGCGCGCGTTCCAGGACGGGTTGTCGGGCCCGCCGCTTTCCGTCCACAGCATGGCCTTGAAGATCGGCCACTCCACCTGCTGGTAGCCGGGTGTTCTGGACAGGCGCGCGTTGTAGGCGGCAATTTCCGTCTGGATGGCCTTGTCGTAGCCATCCCAGCGCACGTCCTCGATGCCACGCTCCACGGTATCCAGCCACTTCTTGCTGAGTGCCATCGCCGCCTCCTCCGTGAGGATGCGCCTGGCTTGGGTACAGAGAGCGTTCGTGCCGGCGCCAGACGGTTATAGGCCGTGCCCTGGCGCTCCGTCCTGGACTTTGGGCACCTTGCCAAGGCGCCGCTGACGCACGCATGGCGGCGAGGGAAAGGCTCAGGGCTTGAACTCCACTTCCAGCCCGGGCAGCGCAATACCCCGCAGCGCCGTGCTCCAGCGCTCGCCCGGGCGCACCGGCAGCGCGGTGGTGAGCGTGCCGGTGGTGACGATGTCGCCCGGCTGCAGCGCCGGGGCGGAGGGCTCGCCGGCCAGCAGCTCCACCAGGTGACCCAGCGCCGCCAGCGGGCTGCCCAGCACGTTGCTGCCCTGCCCCGTCTCGCGCGGCGCGCCGTCGCAGCACAGCTCCACGCGGAAGTCCCGCAGCGCCGTGGCTGGGTCGGGGCCCAGCGCGGCGGGCGACAGCGGCGCGCCGATCAACAGCGTGCCGTGCAGCGCCTGGTCCACCACCGTGTCGGCGGCCTCGAAACGCCAGCCGGGAAAGTGCGACTGCACGATCTCGAAGCCGTGCGCGACCCACTCGATGCATGCCAGCAGCGCCGCCTCGTCGGCCCGTGCCGGCGGCGTGGCGCGCAGGCCAAAGACGATCTCCGGCTCAATGCGGGGCTCGGCGAAGCGGCTCAAGGAACAGACGGCGCTGCCGGAAGTGAGCTGCGAGACGCTGTCCTCGTACAGCCAAGCCCACACCGGGGCGCGCACGCCGTGGAGGTCCCACATGTCCGGATTGGTGAAGCCCAGCTTGCGGCCGACCGGGCGCTCGCCGCGCGCCAGCCGCGCCTGGTGTCCCAGCGCGGCGGCGGCGTAGGCCGCGCCCAGGTCGAAGCCGGGCAGCCGGGCGCTGAAGGGCTGCAGCTGGCGGGTGCCGTCCCGGGCGGACTGGATCTCGTCGGCGACGGACTGGAGCTGGGCGATGGAAAGCATGGCGGCTCCTTGCGGGCGAAAAGCATCGGCCCGAGGACGGCATTCGGGGTGCCGCCGGCCCATGAGTGGGAACTGCCGCGCAGTTCTTCACATCGCTTTACAGCTTGTGGGGTGTTGGCTACGGGAAAACCCTAGGTTCCGGCCTAAGCTGCAGGCACCGCGACGGAAGTTGCGGCTGCTGGAAGAACTGCCCTGCTTGTCTGGAGGAAAGCGCCATGAGTCTTGCCGTCAATCTGCCCGGGGTCCGTGATGTGGCCCGCCGCCTGCACCTGCCCGAGGCCCTGGCCGGCCTGAAGGCCTTCGCGGGAGCGACCCGGCGCTTCATCGAAGCCGTGAACAGCACCGACGTGCGCGGCGAGATGCTGCAGCTCTCGCACCAGCTGCGGCTGCAGGACCCGGTGAGCTCGCAGCGGCTGCGGGCGGCGGCGTTCAAGAGCTGGATGGAGTAAGTGAACCGGATTGGCCGTTGGAAACGCAATTTCGGGTTTTGTACGGCCAATACTTGCGTGACAAGGACTTAGCTTCTTAAAGCAGCGTCGGCGGTGGCCCGGTGCGCTGGGGCTTCCCTCCAGCCCTCACTGCTGCACGCACTGCTCCACCCCGAAATTGCCGCCCTTGAATTCGGGCTCGAAGTAGGACTTGCTGAAGCTCCACTTGCTGGACTTGTTCCTGATGAACGCAGCGATGGCGGTGCCGTAGTCTGAGGTAGCCTGACTTCCGTGGACACCCGCCTCGAACAGAGAGCAGACGGGCAAGAGGATGAAGAAGAATCAGAGCTACACGGCGGAGTTCCGTGCCGAGGCGGTGAAGCTGGTCACCGAGCAGAAG
>NZ_JABBFW010000010.1 GCF_012927045.1 Azohydromonas caseinilytica
TTCGCGCATGCTCATCGTGATCGTCGCTCCATCCGTCGCCATGGCCGTGCCCCCAGCAGTGCCCAGGGCTGGGACAGTGCGACATCTCTACTTGGCTGGAATGCGACATTACTAATTGGCGCCTACATCGCTAAAACGCACCAATCGGGATTATGTGAAATTACGGGGTGCCAACGATTTGTCTGGAACACAGGGACCCAGCCGATCAATCGTGTCTTGAACGCGTACGGCCCTGCGCCGGGCACACCGCCGATCGGCACAGCAGCCGTGACAAGCCGTCTTGTCGATCGACGCTCAGTGAGCGCTCAATGCGTTTCGCTGCGGCGCCACAACGCGCAGGGCTGGCCGGCCGTGTAGCGCTCGCGCAGGGCAAAGATCTCGTGCCGGGCCTGGGCCAGCGTGACCTCGCCGCGGGCGGCGCGGCGTTCCAAGTCGGCCATGGCCTTTTCGTATTCCGGGTGGGGGCCACCGAAGCAGCCGGTGGAGGTCAAGGTCGTATCCATCACGTGAGCCAAGAGTTATGGAAAGGCCTGGGCCATGCACCAGACAACAAACACCTTCGAAACCAATTTGCGAAGGCGCCACGGCACTGAATGGAAGCAAGCAGCGTTCCAAGCAGCAAAGCCTTGATGCTAGGCGCCAAGGCCTTTGCTGTCGCGGCGGTTTTTCCTGACTTGACGGCAGATAAGTGCAGAAGATGTCACGGCGGGCGTCGTGGTGTTGGGTATGCAAGAAGCGGACGACGGCCAAGCGGAACGCTCACCGGTTGACCCACAGGGGCCGCCTCTAGTCCAGCCCCGCGACATCGGCGCTCACCCTTGGCAGCTTCACGGAGCTGTACATTCATCCATGAGTCGTACCCCATCCAGCCATGCCGGTTCTCAAGAAGCTGCCTCCCCGTCTCAAGCAATGCGTGTACGAGTTGTTCCAGTTGCGGGCGACGCTGTGTCGCCTGGAGGAGCAACTGTCCCAGGCCCGCGAGCTCGTCCGCGCCTGTGACGCCGTCCCGAAAAACGAACGGGCTCCGGTGCAGCAGCACCTGGACGACGCGCTCAGCCATTGGCGCAGCCTGGTGAATGCGCGGGGCGAAGCGGCACAAGCCCTGGCGCAGGCGCACTTCGGCAAGCTGGGCTTGGCCCGCGGCGCGGTGGTGACGCTCACCTACCCGATCTACGGCTTGCGCCTGGACGCGGCTTTCGACGAGGAGCGCCTGCCGCGGCGGCTGGCCCAGGCCACGCTGAAGGTCGAAGGTTTCACGGTCGAGCATGTGCGCAGCAAGACACAGGTGGTGCTGGGCCTCAGCGGCCGGCTGCTCCAGGACGGCAAGGCCACCCAGACCAGCGCCGCCTTCTGCCTGCATCCCGGCTGCGAGGTCGAGATCCTCAAGCCGGCTCCCCAGCGCGAGCCCGCGGAGGCTGTGGGCAAGGAAACGGCCGCAGCGAGTGACAAGCCGAAAGTCCCGATGCCCGCCTCCACGGGCTGAGTTCGCAGCGTCGCGCTGCGCCGGCGTCGCCTATGTGCCCGCGCCGCGCCGGGATCTCACCGCCGCCGCTGCGGGCGTTGTTGCGGGTGTCAGCACCTGGACCTGCGGCCGTTTGAGCAGGCTCTTGAGCAGCGGCGGCTCGAAATGGCGCTGCACGGTGATGCCGTAGAAGGACTCCTGGAGCTGCGGCACCACGGCGTATTCCACCAGCACGCCCGCGCGCAGCTCGTCCTGCACCACCACGCTGGGCAGCAGCGCGACGCTGTCGGAGTCGCGCGCCAGCAGGCGCAGCAGCGCCATGTCGTCCACCTCCGCGCGCAGCCGGTAGCGGATGCCCTGCTGCTCGCACAGCAGGTCGAAGCCGGCGCGGATGTCGCTGTCGCGCCCGGGCAGCAGCAGCGGCACCTCGGCCAGGTCCTGCGGATAGCGGAACGCCGCGCGCCCGCGGCGCGGCCGTCCCACCAGGCTCACCGGCTGGCGCGCGATGCGCCGGCAACGCCAGGCGTCCTCCGCCGTGGCAGACACCAGGCGGTTGGACAGGATCAGGTCCAGCTTGTGCACGCGCAGCCGCTCCAGCAACTCGGCCAGGCTGCCCGACTGCAATACGAGTTCCACGTCCTCACGCTCCAGCAGGGGCCGCAGGAAGTTTTCCTGGAAGTTGCGTGACAGCGTGGACACCGCGCCCAGCCGCAGCACCTGCCGCTCCTGCCGGCGCCCGTCGCGCAGCAGCGCCATCAGCTCGCTGCCTGACGCAAAGATGGATTCAGCGTAGGACAGCGCCAGGCGCCCTGCTTCGGTCAGCGTCAGCGTGCGCCCGCTGCGCTCGAACAGCGGCTGTCCAAGCTGCTCCTCCAGCCGCTTGATCTGCGTGGACAGGGCCGACTGCGAGACATGCAGCGCGTTGGCCGTGCGCGTGAGGTTGCCTTCCTTGGCCACGGCCCAGAAGTAATGCAGGTGATGGAAGTTCAGGCGCTGCATGAAGGTTGAACGTTCTCTTTTGGTGAACGAAATACCAAGAACAATGAATTTTACGAATTGACTCCCAGGCGGCACAGTGACGGCACATCAGCAATGCCGTTTTCAGGAGGAGTTCAATGCCTTGGTGGTCACCATTCGACATCGCCCCATGGCCCGCTTGGCAGGCCCTGCTGGTGTCCCTGCCCGTGCTGGCCTTGGCGCTGGGCGCACTGGTGGCCTCGGCCTGCCGCGTCCCCGCGCGGGCCTGGCATGTGGCCCGGCTCGGCAGCGGGACGGCATTGGGGGCCGCGCTGCTGTCGCTCCTCGCGCTGGCCGTTCTGGGCGGCGGCGCGGGCTACGGCGTGCGCGCCGATGCCGGCGGTGCCCTGGTGGCCCTGCTGGTGAGCTTCATCGGCTGGGTCATCGTGCGTTACGCGCAGCCCTACCTGGCGGGCGAGCGCCGCGAGCAGGAGGCCGTGCGCGGGCTGCTGGCCACGCTGGCGTGCGCGCTGGCAGTGGTGGTGGCGGACCATCTGCTGGTGCTGGCCCTGGCCTGGGCTGGCTGCGGCATGGCGCTGCAGCGGCTGCTCACTTTCTACGACGAGCGCCCGGCGGCACTGCGCGCCGCGCGCAAGCATTTCGTCTACGCCCGCGTGGCCGATGCCTGCATGGCATTGGCACTCGCGCTGCTGGCGCTGTCCCTGGGCACCTGGCAGATCGGCGAGCTGCTGGCGCGGGCCACGCCGGGCGCGCTGCCGGCCGCGGCGCAGGCCGCCATGGTGCTGGTGGCACTGGCCGCGGTGCTGCGCTGCGCGCAGCTGCCCTTCCACGGCTGGCTGATCCAGGTGATGGAGGCGCCCACGCCCGTGTCGGCGCTGCTGCATGCCGGCGTGGTCAACCTGGGCGGTTTCGTGCTTATCCGCCTGGCCCCGCTGCTGGCCGAGTCGCCCGCGGCGCTGGTGCTGCTGGCGGCGGCCGGCACGCTCACCTCCGTCGTGGCCGCGCTGGTGATGAGCACGCGCATCAGCATCAAGGTGACGCTGGCCTGGTCCACCTGCGCCCAGATGGGCTTCATGCTGCTGCAGTGTGGCCTGGGGCTGTGGCAGATGGCGCTGCTGCACCTGGTGGCGCATTCGCTCTACAAGGCGCATGCTTTCCTCAGCGCCGGCGGCGTGGTGCGCGACTCGCTGCTGCGGCGCCTGGGTGCACCCGCGTCCGCCGGCGCCGGGTCGATGGCACTGGGCGCGCTGCTGGGCCTTGCCATGACGGCCGCGGCGGCCCTGACGCTGGGCCTGCAAGCCCACGCCTCGCCGGCACTGTGGATGATGGGCACGATCGTGGCCCTGGCCCTGACGCCCTTGTTGCAGCCGCAACCGCTGTCGGGTTGGCGCTGGATGGCATCCGCCGCCGCGGCCTTCGGCCTCGCCCTGGCCTACTTCACGCTGCACCACCTGCTGGGCGCCTGGGTGTCCGTGCCGGCGCCGACGGCACTGCCGCTGTGGGCGGGCGCGGCGGCGGCTTTCGTTCTGCTCTTTGCCCTGCAGGGCGCGTTGGTGGTGGCGCCTCGAAGTGCCCTGGCCCGGCGCCTGTACCCCTGGTTCTACGGCGGGCTGTTCCTGGATGAAAGCCTGGGCCGGCTGCGGTCGCTGCACCCGGCCCACTCGGGGCGATCCGGGCGCCGGCCGGCGCTGGCCCTGCAACCCGCTGCCCTCGGAGGCCGCTGATGGATGCCGCCGCTTCGCAGCACCTGCTGCAACAGGCCGACGCCCTCGCCCGCCATGTGGCGACCGCCTGCGGCCGTATCGCGCCGAGCTGGCCGCTGGACCAGTTCATCGCCGTCAATCCGTACCAGGGCTGGACGCGGCATCCGGTGGCCCGGGCCGCGGCCGAGCTGGGCGCGCTGTGCGGCACCCGCCTGACCATGCCGCGGGACTGGTACCGCGCGCAGTGGGACGCGGGACGCCTGCGCCGCGAGCACCTGCGGGCCGCGGTCGAGCGCGGTGATGGCGGCCTGGACGTCGAGGAACTGCTGCAGGCGCTGCATGCGCCCTGCCTGGACATCCGGCACCTGCCGCTGCTCACCGACCTGTGCGACGCCCTGCATCCTCAAGCGCCGCTGCCCTGGTCGGAACTGGTGACGCACCAGGTCAGCCAGCATTGCGCCGCGTTCTTCGACCGGTCGCAGGCGCGGTGGCGCCTGGCGACGGACGAGGACCTGTACGGCAGTTGGCGCCGCCAGCTGGCCGAGGATCGGGGCATCCCCTGGCGCCGCGGCAGGCGCTGGGCCGTGGCGCGGCTGGCCGCCCTGTCGGCCGATGCGTTGACCCTCATTGGCGATGCGCTGGCGGCGCTGCGCGTGCCCGACGCCGGCCAGGCCGCCTACCTCAGCGCCCTGCTGCTGAGCCTCAACGGCTGGGCCGCCTGGTGCGCGTACCTGCGCTGGCAGGCCCGCCTGCGCGGCAGCGACGACACGCACCTGCAGCAGCTGCTGGCCGTGCGCCTGGCCTGGGAATGGCTGCTGCGCGAGGACCAGCTGCAGCCGCACGACAGCGCCGAATGGGCCGCGGCTTGGGCCCGCATTGACCACCATGTCGCGCGGCTGGCTGCCGAGCAGCGCATCGACTGGCGGCTGCAGGAAGCGATGGAGATCGCCTACCAGCAGCCCTTGTGTGAAGGCCTGCTGACTGCGCCGGAGCCAGTGGGCGGCCCGGTGGCGGTGCAAGCGGTGTTCTGCATCGACGTGCGCTCCGAGGTGTTCCGGCGCGCCTTCGAGTCGCTGAGCCCGGGGCTGCAGACGCGCGGATTTGCCGGTTTCTTCGGCCTGCCCATCGCGTATGCGCCGGTGGGCAGTGAAATGGTGCGACTGCAACTGCCCGGGCTGCTGGCGCCGGTGCACACCGTCAGCGAGGACGCCGAGGCGCCGTCCCTGGCTCGGGCCTGGCGGCAGCGGCGCCAGGCCGTGCTGCGCTGGCGCCAGCGCTGGGCCGAGCTGCGCGGCGCGCCCGGCTCGGGTTTCAGCTTCGTGGAGTCCTGCGGGCTGCTGTATGGCGCCAAGCTGCTGGCCAACAGTTTGCCGGCCACCACGCCGCCGCGACGCTGGCAGGACGCCGGCCTGCCGCGCGAGGCCCAGGGTCGCCGGCCGCGCCTGGCGCTGGTGGACAGCGATCCCGCAGCTGCGGCCCGGCTCGGCGCCAAGGTACTCAAGGCCATGGGGCTGACGCGGGACTTCGCGCCGCTGGTGCTGCTGGTCGGCCATGGCAGCCAGAGCGCCAACAACGCGCATGCGGCCGGCCTGGACTGCGGCGCCTGCGGCGGGCAAAGCGGCGAGGTCAACGCCCGGGTGCTGGCGGACCTGCTCAATGCCGGCGCCGTGCGCGAGGCGCTGCGCGAACAGCATGGCCTGCACATTCCGGACGGCACGCATTTCCTGCCGGCGCTGCACAACACCACCACCGACGATGTGCAGCTGTTCGACACCGATGTGCTGCCATCGCGGCGGCAAGACGAGCTGCAGGCCCTGCGCTCCTGGCTGGCGCAGGCCGGCCACCGGGCGCGGGCCGAGCGCGCCGCCGCGCTGGGCTTGCAAGCGCTGGCGCGGGAGCCCGAGGCCTTGGCCCGGGCCGTGCGCCGCCGTGCCAACGACTGGGCGCAGCTGCGGCCGGAATGGGGGCTGGCCAACAACGCCGCGTTCATCATCGCGCCGCGTGTGCGCAGCCGGCATCTGCGGCTCGATGGGCGCTGCTTCCTGCACGACTACGACGAGCGTGAGGACGAGGACGGCAGCACGCTGGAGCTGATCATGACCGCGCCCATGGTGGTCACGAACTGGATCAACCTGCAGTACCACGCCTCCACGGTGGACAACCTGCGCTTCGGCAGTGGCAACAAGACGCTGCACAACGTGGTGGGTGGGCACATCGGCGTGTTCGAGGGCAACGGCGGCGACCTGCGCATCGGGCTGCCGCTGCAGAGCCTGCATGACGGCCAGGACTGGCGCCACCAGCCGCTGCGTTTGAGCGTGTTCATCGAGGCGCCGTGCGAGCGCATCGACGCCATCCTGGCCCGCCATGCCCAGGTGCGCGACCTGGTCCACCACGGCTGGCTCCACCTGCTGCGCATCGATGGCGAGGCGCGCCGGGTGGAGCAACTGCGGGACGAGCAATGGCGCACCGTCCACGCGGCGCACTGACACCCGGCCCGTCCGCCCCATCGAGGCCGACAGGCCGGTGGTGCTCTGCAGCATCGGCAAGGCCTCCACCGTCCTGCTGCATGTGTTGACGAAGGCCATTCCCCGGCGCCGCCTCGATGCAGCGCAAGAAGCGGGAAGGCTATTTCCGGGACGGCCGCGCGGCGCGGAGCTGGCGCACGCCGCCGGGTATCCTGCGCGCCTTTGAAGATCCGGACCGCAGCAGGAGCGCCGATGAGCAAAGTGGGAACGTTGGGAAGATCGAAGGCGGCCAAGTTCTGGGCCGCCGTCCAGGGCCGTGCCGCGGAGCTGCTGGCCATCGCGCAGAGCCTGGACAGTGAGCAGACCCGTGAGCGCGCCACGCAGCAGCTCTATGACATCGCGCCGCAGCTTGGCAAGGCGGCGCAGCCCTTCAACCGCTTTCTGGGCGTGGAGTTCAACCCCGTGTCGCCGCCCGAGGGCAGCCGGCTGGAGATCATCATCACCTGCGACGGCAACGGCGCCGGCATGCAGGCGGTGCAGGACCTGGTGGCGCTGGCGCCCGCGCTGCCCAAGGGGCTGAGCGTGCGGGCCTTCCGGCCGCCGCTGCCGCAGGAGGTGATCGAGGCCTCCGAGGTGGAAATTGGCGGCAAGAAGGTGCGGCTGGCCGACCTGCGTTACGTGGCCACGCCCAGCGCGACGCAAGCCGGCCGCTTCGATCTGCAGGCCTACGTACCTTGGCAGGCCGTCACGCCGCAGGACATCAACGCGCCGGGCTCGGTGGTTGCGATGCTGGCGCTGGGGCACGGCATCGGCGAGGAGCGGCTGCTGACGCGCGTGGGCGAGCTGCGCATCGAGCTGACCTTCCAGCCGGCCACGCAGGGCCTGCGCAGCTGGGAGCTGTGCCCGGTGCTGGACCAGCGCCAGCCGGCTTGAGGCGGAGGCGCCGCGCGCTCAGCGGCGCAGCCGGTAATTGCGCGTGAGCGGACGGCCGTCGTGGCCGCGGCAGCGCTCGTTGCGCGGCTCCCAGCCGAGCTCGCCCAGGAGCTCGAACACCCGCACGGCCTCGACCAGGCGGGTGGTTTCCACCACGTGCATCAGCGCGCCCTGCGCGTCCTCGATGCCGATGCGCATAACTTGGGCCGTGGGGTCCGACGGCGGCTGCTGCCGCTGCAGGGCGCCCAGGCGGCGGCGCAATTCGGAGCAGGCGGGTGATACGGCGCCCTCGGGCGCCAGGTCAGTCAGGGTGTGCATGGGCACGGTGCGGTGGTGAAGCTGCGCAGCTCCAATGCAAGCCCGATGCCCGGTTGGATCGGGTTTGTAAGGGCGTTCCCGCGAACCGGTCAGCGCCCGGTGTCGTCCCGCTCCAAGTCCAGCGGCAGCGCCGGCCAGGACATCAGCTCCAGCAGCAGGCGCGTCCACGCGTTGGTGAAATCCCAGGCCAGGGTCCAGGGCAGGCCCATCGGCATCCCGTACCAGAGCGGCAGTGTTTCCACAGTCAGCGGCGCGGGCCAGGACGGACCCTCTTCCCCAACTTCCATGAGCAGCACCAGGGCCAGCTTCTTGCGCATGACGGGTCTCCTTGGGTGAGCGGCTGGCCCGGGCTAGTGGCCGCCGGCGGGCATGGGGTGATGGTGCGCGTGGTCGTGATCGTGGGCGTGGCCGGCTTGGGCGTCGGGGCCATGGTCGGACAGTTGCGCCTCGAACCATTGATGCAGCGCCGCCACCAGGGCCGGGTCCGCGCTCTGGTAGCGCAGCTCGGCGCCGCCGGGCACGTCCTGGTAGGCAATGAGCAGCTGGCCCGGCGCGGCTTGGCGCAGCGTGGCCAGGCCGGGCATGTCCTGGCCGTGGATGTGCGTCGGCCCGGAGAAATCGCCGCGCAGGAAGCGGCTGCGAAGGTCCTGCAGGTGCTCGCGCACGAGGCGGACCTGGGCTTGGTCGCCGGGATCGCGCGCCGCCACGCGCTGCACGCCGCCCTGGTCGAGCTTGGTGAAGACGTGGACCGTGGCGCGCAGGTCGAAGGGCATGACCTCCACGCCGCGCCTGGCGACATCGGCGATGCGCGCGCTGTCGGCGTTCTGCGCCGTGACAGGCAGCGTGGTAGCAGCGATGAGCCCCAGCACCAGGGCCGTCCGGATTCGAAGCATGGTTTCCTCCTCAAGCGGGTGGGCCGTCTCGCGCCGCGGGGCGTGCGCGGCAGGCCGGGCCGGGAGTGTGCAACAGCCCGTCGGTGATCCGGCCGCCCGCCGGTCGGCTCAGCTGCGCCAGGGCAGCGCGATCTCCTGCCCGTCGGGCCATTGCGTGTCCACCGGCGTGGCGGCGAAGACAGCCAGCAGCTCCAGCGGCTCGGTGCCGGTGTTGACGAGTTGGTGCATGCGCCGGCGCGGCAGCACCACGGTGGTGTCCGGGCCGAAGGCGTGCACCGCGCCATCGATGTGCGCCTCGCCGTGGCCGGCCAGGCAGAACACGACCTCGTCGCAGCCATGGCCGTGCGGCGGCGTGGCCGCGCCGGGCGCCAGCGACTGGCGCCATACCGAGAGCTGCTGCAGGCCCTCGTCGCGGCCGGCCCAGGTGGCGTGGGCGATGCCGGGCAGGCCGGTGGGTTGAGGTTGCGGCTGGGCGAGGACGGTCATGGCGGTCTCCTGAAGGTGATGCGTGGAACTCAGGTCAGGTCCGTGGCGCCTCGGACGTCAGGCAGTGTGGAACGCCGCCGATCCCTGCGGAAGACAGGGCAGCGCCGCAACAGCGAGGATGTTTTGTCCTCAATCGGGAGCGGCTCCATGCACGGACTGCAGCAATACGTGGCCTTTGCCGAAACCGCGCGCCATGGCAGCTTCGCCGCGGCGGCGCGCGCGCTGGGCACGGTGCCCTCGACCCTGGCCAAGGCCGTGGCGCGGCTGGAGACCGAGTTGGGCGTGCGGCTGTTCCACCGCACCACGCGGCAGGTGACGCTCACGCCCGACGGCGAGCGGCTGTACGCGCATTGCCAGCGCCTGCTGGCCGAGGTGGAGGAACTGCAGGCGCAAGCCGCCGGTACGCGCAGCGAGCCCTCAGGCACGCTGCGCGTGGACCTGCCGATCTTCTACGGCAAGCATGTCGTGATGCCGGTGCTGGCCCGGCTGGTGCAGCGGCATCCCGCCCTGCGCCTGGACGTGCGGCTGCATGACGCCTACGTGGACCTGGTGCAGGAAGGCATCGACCTGGCGGTGCGCGTGGGCCGGCTCGATGACTCCTCGCTGGTGGCGCGGCGCATCGACCAGCAGCGGCTGGTGCTGTGCGCCAGTCCCGCCTACCTGGCGGCGCGGGGCGCACCGTCCGACGCGGCGGCGCTGGCCGCCCACGCCGCCATCGCCTTCCGCATGCCCAGCAGCGGGCGGCATCGGCCCTGGCAGTTCCTGGACAACGGGCAGGCGGTCGAGATGCCCCCGCCCAACGTCGTGGCGCGCATCAACGACGGCGAAGGCATGGTGGAAGCGGCGCGGCTGGGCCTGGGGCTGTGCCAGGTGCCGGACTACATGGCGGCCGCGGCGCTGGCGCGCGGCGACCTGGTGGAGCTGCTGCCCGGCTGCCGGCCCGAGCCGCTGCCCATCAGCGTGGTCGTGCCCGGCGGCAAGCTGCTGCCGGCGCGCGTGCGCGTGGCCGTGGACGCGCTCAGCGCCGCGAGGGCAGAGCCGCCAGCCCAGACAGGCTGATGCGGTTCCCGGGCCCCCGCCAGCGGGCCCGTCTTTCGCCGCTACAACATACACGCTGCTTCATTGGCAAAGAGCTCTCCGAGTTGCCCCTTTCTTTGGCTGCGGGCGCGGCCCTTGTTTGAGGTTGAGGAAGGGGGGAAAGGTAGAAGGAGCCGCAGGTGTATCTGGAGGGATGTTTTGGGGGAGAACTGTATGTGTGTGAATCGTGTATGTTGTTAATCAGCGTTGGCTGCGTCCCTTGCGGGCATCGACCTCGGCCAGCTGCGCCTTGAGCAGCAGAAACAGCACGCGTGCCGTCTCGATGCTCATGCTCAGCGTGGTGCCGGGCTCGCCGGCCGCGTCGTCCGCGTCACGGCTGGCGCGCAGGGGCTGGACGTCGGCCTTGACGCGGGCGTTGATCAACCCGTGGCCGTTGCTCATCCGGGTGATCTGCTGCAGTTCGATGGAGTAGGTCTTCATCCCGGCAGCGTAGCCCAGGCCGCGCGGCCCCTGATCACGACCAGCGCAGCCACCAGCTCGCCCGCTCCCGCGTGGCGGCGATGAGCCGGGCGTTGGGCTCGTCAGTGGCTTGGACCCATTCACGCGCCGCTTCCGGGCTGCGCCCGTGGGCCTCATGCCGGCGCGTCAGCCACGCCGTGCGCCGCGCGTCATCGACCTCCAGGTACCAGACCTCGTCCAGCAGCGCCGGCACCTCGCGCCAGTGCGGCTGGTCCAGCAGCAGGTAGTTGCCCTCGGTGATGACCAGCGGCAGCGCCGGCGGCACGGCGATGGCGCCCGCCACCGGCTCCTCGATCTCGCGCCGGAACGCCGGTGCGTACACCGTCTCCCCCGCCACCGGCTGGCGCAGGCGCCGCAGCAGCGCCACGTAGCCGGCGCTGTCGAAGGTGTCCGGTGCGCCCTTGCGGCCGGCCTTGCCCAGCCGCTCCAGCTCGGCCTGGGCCAGGTGAAAGCCGTCCATCGGCACCACCTGCGCCTGACCGCCCAACGCCGCGGCCAGAGCCTGCGCCAACGTGGACTTGCCCGCACCCGGCGCCCCGACGATGCCCAGCAGGCGCCGTCCCCCGCCTGCCAGCAGCGCCCGAGCCCGCTCCAGCGCCTGCGCCGGCAACTCGACCTGCTTCATGAACTTGACTCCTTGGCTCCATGGCGCCGCGCGGCCTCCAGTCCGGGCCCCGCGGCGAAGCGCTCAGCGTAGCGGAGCCGCCGGCCGGCCCCGCTCATCTGCCCATTTTTGTGGCAGCCCCGACTTCAGCGTGAGGAATCAAGCACTTGCGCCACCCGCGCGCAGCCCTCCCACAGAGTTGTCCACAGCGGCGGGGGGTAACCCCGGCCTCAGAGCAGCGGCACGCTGCCTTCGCGCCGCGGGCAGGCCACCAGCACCTCGCCGCTGTGCGCCGACACCAGCCGCAGCTGCGTGAAGCTGTTGGTGTGGGCCCACAGGTCGAAGAAGCGCGACAGCACCTCGGCGAACAGGTGAAGCCCGCGGCCGGCGAAATGCTCCTCGCGCACGCTCAGGCGGATCTCCGTGCCGCGCACGATGTGCGGGCCCCGCGGCGTGGTGACGCAGGCTTGCGCCGCCCGGTGCTCGATCGCCGTCAGCCCCTCCAGCAGCCGCTCCGTGTCCTGGCTGCGCGGCAGGTCGTACAGGCGCAACAGCTCCTTCAGGGCCTCCAGCCCGCGGCCCGACAGCCATAGCGGGTTGGGCCGCAAGTGGGAGATCAGGGTCCACAGCCCGCCCTGGGCCAGCGCGAAGCGCCGCGAGGGCGTGGGCGGGCGCAGCAGGCGGATGTGGTTCCAGTGCCCGCCGCTGCCGCAGCCCAGGTCGCCATCGGCATGGCCAACGGGCATGCGGCTGGCGAAGTCGGCGTTGGTGACGCGCAGCCGCAGCGCCAGCGCGTCCGCCTGCAGCGGCACCGGGGCCATGGCGGCATTGACCAGGCTCAGCTCCATCTCGTGGCCGGGCCGCCCCGACGCGCGCAGCGTGTCGCGACGCGCCATCCAGTACAGCACGCCGCTGGACGCCGCCTCGTGCCGCAGCCCCGCGAAGGGCAGCAGCGGCGGCGCGCCCGGGGCCTGCTCGCCCTGGGCCCGCCACGCCACCTCGTCGATGGCAAAGACCTCGTGCCAGGCCGCCTGGTGGGCATCGGCCAGCACGGTGCAGCGGCCGGGCCCATGCCCCGCCACGGCGGCGCTGCCCTCCTTCGTGAACAGGTTGACCACGGGCGTGCAGCCCGGCACGAAATGGCGCGCCTGCACCTGCTCCAGCAGCCGCGCCTCGTTGCTGCCGCCCTTGGGGCCGGCCAGCGCGTAGTGCAGCACCAGCGTGCGCACGCCGCCGCGCCGCGCCGCCGCGGGCAACGGCAGCTCGATGAAGTTGAACTTCTCGGGAAACACGAAGTACTCGGCCAGCAGCCGCCGCGACGCCGGCCAGCGCAGGTCCACGCCCAGCAGCGCCTCGCCGTCGTCCAGCCCGCCCTGCAGCGGCACCGCGCCGGCCTGCAAGGTCCAGGGCCCGTGCTCCCCGGCCTGGACCAGCGTGGCCAGCACCTGCGTGCTCAGCGTCTCGCGCAGCAGGTTCACCAGCGGCGCCTCGCCGTCCAGGAACAGCCGGATGCGCTCCACCCCGAGCCGATCCCAGCCCGCCGTTTCCGACAGCAGTTCCAGCCGGATCGACAGCAGCGCCGACGCCTGCCGTGGCAGCGCCGTGCCACCCGGCGCGGCGCCGCGAAAGCTGGCCTCGGCCACGCGCAGCGGCAACAGCTGCAGCGGCGCGGTGGTGGTGAAGCTGCAGGGCACGCCGTAGTGCAGCGGGTTGGTGTGCAGTACCCGTCCTGCCGGCAGCACCTCGGCGCCGCTGGCCTGGGCGGCGCAGCCCGCGTTGTCGAAGCACGCGATGGAACAGCCCGGGTACGGCCGCAGCAGCTGCGGACACACCTGCTCCAGCCACTGGTGCGTGAAGCGCGGGTAATCGTCGTCCAGGCGCTGGTGCACGCGCGACGCCAGCAGCGCGAAGGACTGCATCAGCCGCTGCACGTGCGGGTCCTGCAGCAGGTCGCCGCTGGCCGAGAAGCGCCCGGCCACCTGCGGATGGCGCCGCGCGAACTCCTCGGCCTGCTGCTGCAGCAAGGACAGCTCGCGCTCGTAATAAGGCAGCAATTCCTCCATCACCGACCCTCCACCGTGAATTCATGCTTTTCGCGCCGCCGCGGGCACCGCACGCCGATCCGGTCTGAAATGCCTTGAGCCCGACTTTTGTCCAGCACCCGAATTTCAGGAATGGCCCATTCCGCAAGCAGCAATCATTTCCACCCAAAAGCTGCCTTCGTTACAAATGGGGCTATCACGCATAGGCCACCAACGCCAGCCCGGCGTACCGTTCCGCCCGGCATGACCGGTAATTGAGGGCCCTGTCGCAGTGCTGGCATAAGTCAAGGAAGACGGAGCGCAGCCTGCTTTTGTTACATCCTGGCGAACCCGCGGCCCACCGGGCCGGGAAGGCCTGAATTTCAGGAAAACAGCCCACCAAGTGCGGCCGATTCCCTTGAAACGGCTGCCCGATATTTCCAGCACCGGGAGAACAGCATGCGCGCAAGCCTTGGGAAATACGCCGCCGGGATATTGAGAAGCGCCGTGCTGCCCGAGTGGCCGGACGACGAGCTGCGGCTGCTGCGCATCGAGGCCGAGCCTGCCCTGGCGGCGGCGCTGGTGCCGCTGCGCGCGCGGCTGCGCGAGGCCGTCAACGCGCCCTTCGAGCTGGCGCTGGAAGCGCTGGCCGGCGTCGCGCTGCCCGGGCTGCCGGAGCTCATCGGCACGCCCCTGGCATTGCGGTTGAAGCTGGCCGACGGCCGCCATGCGCCCTGGCACGGCCACGTGGCGCAGGCGCGCTGGCTGGCGCCGGCGGCGGGGCGGCGGCGCTGCCGCCTGGTGCTGCGGCCCTGGCTGAGCTGGCTCGGCCTGCGCCAGGACAGCTACCTGTTCCAGGACCAGACGGCGCTGCAGATCGTGCAGGAGGTGTTCGCCGACTACCCCGCCGCGCGCTGGCGCCTGGCCTGCGCGCCGGCCACGCTGCAGGCGCTGCGCGTGCGCGAGCACTGCATGCAGTACCGGGAAAGCGATTTCGACTTCGTCACCCGGCTGCTGGCGCAGGAGGGGCTGCACTGGTACTTCGAGCAGGCCGAGGACGAGGCCGGCGCCGCGCAGCACCGGCTCGTCATCGCCGATGCCCTCGACCCGGGCCGCGACCTGGGCTCGATTCCCTTCGCCGCGCAGCACCCCACCGCCTTCCGGCCCGGCCTGGAGGACCCGGTGACGGATTTCATGACGGGGCGCCAGGCCGTTTCCAACGCCGTCGCGCTGGGCAGCTGGGACCCGGCCCAGCTTGCCGGCCCGGGCGCCGCGCGGGACAGCCGCCAGGCGTTGGGCACGCTGCCCCGGCTGGAGCGCTACGCCAGCGGTGGCGAGCGCTGCTTTGCCGATGCCGCGGCCGCCGGGCGTGCCGCCGGCCGGGCGCTGTCGGCCCTGGAACTCGATGCCCGGCGCTTCACCGGGCTCAGCGGCGTGCGGCGGCTGGGCGCGGGCATGCGCTTCACGCTGGTGGGCCACCCCGTCCACGGGCCGGACGCCCGCTGCACCGTGCTGGCGGTGGAGCACCGCGCCGCCAACAACCTGGGGGCCGCCGCGCGCGGCTTGGACCTGCCGGAAATGGACGGCGGTGCCTACCGCAACCGCTTCGAGGCCGTGCCGGCGGACGCGCCGCTGGTGCCGCCCGCGCCCGGCCGACCCACCGCACTGGCCTCGTTGAGCGCGCACGTGGTCGGCCAGCGCGGCGCGGCGCTGGGCAGCGACCGCGACCACCGGGTGAAGGTGCAGTTCCATTTCCAGCGCGGACGCGCGCCCAACCCCGGCGGGCTGCCCCATGCCGGCGGCGCGGACACCGAGGGCCATGCCCCGGGCGACCTGGGCAACGGCACTTGGCTGCGCGTGGCCTCGCCCGCCGCCGGTGCCGGCTGGGGGACGGTCCACACCCCGCGCGTCGGCAGCGAGGTGTGCGTGCAGTTCCTGGACGGCGACATCGACCGCCCCGTCGTCGCCGGCGGCCTCTACCACGGTGCCGAAGCGCCGCCCTTCGCGGCCGGCCACGACTCCGGCGTCAACCACCCCGGCGTGCTCTCGGGCCTGCAGCGCCGGCGCATCGACGGCGCCGGCCTGAACCAGTGGGTGCTGGACGACAGCAGCGGCCAGCTGCGCATGCGGCTGCATGCCGACTACGCCCACAGCGAGTTCGCACTGGGCCACCTGATCCGGCAGGATCTGCACGGCGCATGGCGCGGGGCCTGGCGCGGCGCGGGCATCGAGGGCTGCACCCAGGGCTGGGCCACGCTGCGCGCGGCGCAGGGCCTGCTGCTCAGCACCCACGCGCGCCCGGGCAGCGACGGCAGCGCGCAGGGCCCGCAACTGGACGCCACCGAGGCGCTGGCACAGTTGCGCGCCGCGCGCGAGCTCGGCCAGAGCCTGGGCGCCGCCGCGCGCGCCGTGCAGGCGCCGGGGCCGGTGAGCCCGCAGGACGGCCAGGCGCTGCCGAGCCTCATCGCCGCCCTGGACCCGCGGCAGCAAGGCCGCCATCCCGAGCGCGTCAACGGTCAGGCGGCGCGCCAGCCCGGGGCGGACGGGCGCCGTCCGGGCCCGGCGCCGGTACCCGCCTTCGCCGAGCCGGTGGCGCTGCTCGATGCCGCCGCCGCCGCGCTGCTGGCCAGCGAGGCCAGCGTCCACGCCTGGGCCGGCGCTGTCCTGGGTGCCACGGCGCAGGGCGACGTCCAGTTCAGCGCCGCGGGCTGCTGGGCCCAGGCCGTGGGCGGCACGGCCGGCCTGTACGCGCACCAGGGCGGATTGCAGGCCAAGGCGGCCAACGGAGCGCTGTCGCTGCGCGCCCACACCGACGCGCTGTGCGTGCTGGCCGACCAGGCACTGACAGTCACCTCCACCGGCGAGGAAATCCGCATCGCCGCGCAGCAGCGCGTGCGCTTCGTCGGCGGCGACTCGGCCGTGACGCTGGACGGCACCGACATCAAGGTCGCCACACCTGGGACGTTCAAGGTGCGGGGGGCGACGCACGATTTTTTGGGAGCGGCGAGCCGATCCGCCGAAATGCCGCTTCTGCCGCAGGCGCGTGCCGAAGGGCCGCCGCGCTGAAATCCGATTTATGGAAAGCCGCCAAGGCGTCGGTGGAAGCCGGTGTCTACAAACCCAATGAATTCCTGGACCGGCCTGAGGTTTGCAAGGTGCTGGTGGCCTGGATACGTCAACGTTCCCTGAACGCGTCCCACACCGGGAAGGCAAGCGGGTATCCATCGTGAATCAAGCGGTGGGGCTTTCGGGGCTGCCCACCACTGCCACCACCGCCCACCCCTCCTGCTCCAGCCCCAGCGCGAGCCCCGCTTTCCCTTCCTCCCCGCATGGCCCGGCCGCCGTCGCCAGCGCCAGCAGTGCCCCGGCCGTGCCGGTGTGGCCGCAGGCCGTGCCCAGCAGCACCACGTCTTCCACCGGGTCCAGATGCGGCAGCAGCGCCGCCACCAGGGCCTGCAACTCGGAGGCCGCTTCGCCATGGCGCGCGGCGTCCCCGGCGACCAAGCCCACCGCCGCCGGCTCCAGTCCCGCCCGTTGCAAGGCCTGCTTCAGCAGCGCCAGCAGGGCCGGGTCCGGTCCGCGCGCCAGCCGCCGCAACGGCGGGGTACGGGGCGCCAGCTCCACGGCCTGCAACACCAGGGCCTGTGCCGGTGCGTCGCCTTCCGCCGGCGGCCAGGACCGAGTTGCCAGCAGCAGCGCCGCGGCAGCCTCGCCCGGCATCACACCCCGGAACCGGGCCGGCATCGAGAACAGCCGCCCCGACTGCTCCAGCCGCTGCAGCGCCGCGTCGTCCAGGTCACTGTGAGCGGCCAGCAGCAACACCAGGTCGTCCCGGTCCTCGCGGCGCAGGGTCTGCAGCAGCCGCTGCGCCGCGTCCAGCAGCTCGGCGCCGCTCGCCTGCGGCGCCTGGCCTTGCCACGCCGAGGCCGGCACGGCGTCGCCGGCCGCGTTCCGCAGCCGCCGCGCCAACCAGGCCTGCGCTGCCTTGCGTTCGGCCTCATTCCAGTCCACCGGCCAGCCCGCCAGAACATGAATGCGGCGCCGCGCTTGGCCGCGTACCAGGCCGAAACGATCGCTCCAGCCCTGCAGCCGCTGTCCGGCTTGCTCCAGCACCGGCACCAGCGCCGCCAGCGCGCGCAGCACGGCGGGCGAGGCCTCTGTTCCCAAGGCCGCCTCCACCGCGCCCACGTCCAGCGTGGCGATGCGGGCGCACAGCACCGGCAGGCCGTCCAGATCCCGCAGCTCGGCATCGGGTACGGGCCGCGGCTGGCCGGTGGCCAGGGCCTCGCGCAGGGTGCCCACCTCCGCGCCCGCCGGGGTCTGCACCCAGGCACCCAGCAGCGGCCAAACCGTGGGCGCCTCGGGCCCCACCGCCGGAGCGGGGGTGGCTGCGGCGGCGGCTTCGCGGGCGTGGGCCTCCTCGCGCGCCAGCCTCGCCGCCGCACCCCGCAGCGCCCCGCGCAGGGCCAGCACGAAAGCGAACAGCAGCAGCGGCAGCGCCACCAGCTCGCGCAGCGCGTCGGCGGTGCTGGCCTCGTACCGGGTGGCCCACCAACGCCACAGCACCACCAGCCAGATCGCGCTGGCCAGCGCCAGCAACAACAGCAGGTTCTTCAGCAAGGTCGCCATGCCAGGGTGCCCGGCTCAGTCCAGCGTCACGCCTTGGGACGACAGCAGCGTCGCGCCGCAAGCCGTCTTGTGGCCATGGCAGGCGGCGGGCTGGCCGTCGATCACCAGGCTCGGGTCGCCCTCGACGATGACCGTCACGCCGCCATGCCCCTTGCGCGGGCAGCTCACCTGGTCACCCACCCGCGCGATGGCCTGGCCATGCGTGTCGGTGCTCGGCGTGCCGGAGAGCACCGTGCCGCCATGGTCCGTCCTGTCGCCCACCACGATCAAAGGCCTGGACATCGCTGTTCCTCCCCACAGTTGCCAATGCAAGGAGGCTGCATCAAAACGTTTCAAACCTCGATCCGGGCGAAGCCCGAGAGACAGAGCGCCCGGCGCGGCACCACGCAGGCTCAGCTTGACGGCCGCCCGCAGGCGATGGCGCATGAAAAAATGCCCGCTGCCGGGCGGGCAGCGGGCGTTTGGCTTGAAGCGGGTTGCAGGCGTCAGAAGGCGTGGCGCATGCCCACGGCCAAGCCGGTCTGGGAGCCGCCGGCGGCGGGATTGCCGCCGGGCGAGCCGCCGCTGGCCGAGAGGTTGAGCCGGCCGTCGTTGTCGATGCGCCCGGCCGTGACGTAGGCGGCCGTGCGCTTGGACAGCGCGTAGGTGCCGCGCAGCGACAGCAGCGTCGCCTGCTCGGGCTGGCCGCGGTAGTCCAGCTTGGCGATCTGCGCCTCCAGCGAAAGCGCCGGCGTGATGGCGTAGGCCGCCTCCACGTAGCCCAGGTTGCTGCGCCGGCCCACGGCGGTGGTGCTCTCGTTGTCGCGGCGAATCCAGCCCGCGCCCACCTTCCAGGCGCCGAGCTTGGCGTAGGCGGTGAGGAACAGGCGCTCGTCGCTGAGGTCGCTGGCGCCCAGGCCGGCCGCGGCGCCGGCGCCGCCGCGCTGGCGGTCCCAGGCAAAGGCGGCGCCCCAGGCGGCGGTGTCGTACTTGAGCATGGCCGAGGCGGCGCGGCAGGCCTGGGCGTCGGTGGCGCTCTCGCCGCCGCAGGCCGCGCCCGCCGGCGCGGCGGCCACGTCACGGCCCAGGCTGTAGTTGGCGCCGGCGCTGAAGGCGCCCCAGCGGCCCTGCCAGGCGATGGCGTTGTCGAAGCGCGCCTGCGGGATGTACGGGTCCAGCGAGCCCACGCCGTAGATGTTGGGGCCGAAGATGCCCGCGTCCAGCATCGACAGGTAATAGAAGCTGTACTGCCGGCCGAAGGTGAGCTGGCCCCAGCTGTTGCTGGCCAGGCCGACGTAGGCCTGGCGCCCGAACAGCCGCCCGCCCTGGTTCAGCCCGCCGGTGTCGGGGCTGAAGCCCGACTCCAGCGTGAACACCGCGCGCAGCCCGTCGCCCAGGTCCTCGCTGCCGCGCAGGCCCCAGCGCGAGGGCAGCGTGCCGGTGATGTTGGGCATGCGCGTGAGTGAGCCGCCCGTGGGCGCCACGTGGTTGAGCCGCTCCACGGCCACGTCGATCAGGCCGTAGAGCTGCACGTTGGTGGCGGGCGCCTGCGCCTGCGCGGCACCGGCGGCAGCCAGCACGCTGGCGATAAGGGTCTTCTTCATGTCTCCTCTTTCTCTCTCGTTGTGTGTGTCGTTGCAGTGAGGCACGGGCCAGCGGTTGCCCGTGCAACGGGGTGTGGCACGCTCAGCGCAGGCGCAGCAGCCGCGCGGCGTTGTCCTTGAAGATCAGCGGCTTGACCTCGGGCTTGAAGCCGGCCTCGTCAAAATCCTTCATCCAGCGCTCGGGGCTGATGAGCGGGTAGTCGCTGCCGAAGAGCATGCGGTCCTTGAGCAGCGAGTTGGCGTACTGCACCAGTTGCTGCGGGAAGTACTTGGGGCTCCAGCCGGAGAGGTCGATCCAGATGTTGGGCTTGTGCAGCGCCAGCGACAGCGCCTCGTCCTGCCAGGGCCAGCTCGGGTGCGCGATGACGATCTCGATGTCGGGCCAGTCGATGGCCACCTCCTCCAGCAGCATCGGGTTCGAGTTGGCCACCTTGAGGCCGCCGCCGCAGCGCATGCCGCTGCCGATGCCCGAATGCCCGCTGTGGAAGATGGCCGGCAGCTTGTACTCGGCGATGACGTCGTAGATGGGCCAGGCCATCCGGTCGTAGGGCAGGAAGTCCTGCACCGTCGGGTGGAACTTGAAACCCTTGACGCCTTCCTCCTCGATCAGGCGCCGGGCCTCGCGCGCGCCCATTTTCCCCTTGTGCGGGTCGATGCTGGCGAAGCAGATCATCATGTCCGCGTTGTCGCGCGCGGCCTGGGCGATCTCCTCGTTGGGGATGCGGCGGCGGCCGAGCTTGGCCTCGGCATCGACCGTGAACATCACCAGGCCGATGTCGCGCTCGCGGTAGTAGGCGACGGTCTCGGCGATGGTGGGGCGCTTGCCGTTCTTGAAGTACTTGTCGGCCGCGCGGTCGTACTCCTCGCCGTAGTTGTCGAAGGGGTTCCAGCACGACACCTCGGCGTGGGTGTGGATGTCGATGGCGATGAGCTTGTCGAGGTCCATGGAAGGCTCCTGGAGGAGACACGGCCCGCCCGCGGCGCGCCGTGTGTGGGGTGGTTACTGGCAGCTGAAGCTCTGGTCCGACTCCAGGCTGCCGCTGCCCTTGTAGCGTGCCACTTGCGGATACGGGCACAGCGGCCGGGTGCGGTTCGGGGCCCAGTCGGCCGGCACGTCGGCATTCACGCCGCCGGCATTGCCCGTGCCGCGGGCCGAGGCCACCACCGCCTGCGGCGCCTGGCCCTGCTCCACCCACTTCACCAGCGGCGCGAGCATGTCGAACTGGTCCGTGGCCGGGCCGCCCGAGCAGTGGCCCATGCCGGGCACGCGGTAGAGCTTGGCGAAGCTGGAGGCGTCGCCGCCGTTGGCGGCGCGCAGCCCGTCGTACCAGGCCTGGGTGTCGTTGACGGAGAAGATCGGGTCGCTGACGCCGTGGTAGACCAGCATCTTGGCGCCGCGGTTCTTGAGCGTGCCCAGCTCGGTCGGGTTCGGCGGCGTCATGAAGCCCATGGCCGACTCGGTGTAGACGCCGCTGGTGGCGTTGATGGCGGCCACCAGGGTGTCGATCGGCGTGTTGAGGGCGAAGGCCGGAGCGTCGTAGCCGACCGGGTTTTGCGGCGGCGACATGAAGATGAAGGGCACGCTGCCGGCGTCGCGGTCCACCGAGATCGAGGCGTTGAACTCCCAGGCCGCGATGCCGCTGCCGCTGATGCCCGCATCCCACGGGAAGCTGGCGTACACCGGCGCGCCGGCGCTGGTCCGGGGCCCGGCCATGATCGCGGCGATCACGCCCTTCTGCGCCGCGCTCAGGCAGCTGCCGTCGCGCCCTCCCGTGCAGGTGGGCACGTCGGTGGCGATGTTGAACGTGGCCTGGCAGGCGCCGGTGTCCTGCACCAGGCTGTCGCGGGCGCCGTCGAGCGCATCGCACTTGGCCAGCACCGCGCGGCTCACCAGCCTGCGCTCGTCGGCGTTGAAGGCGGTTTCCAGCCCGGCCGCCGTGGTGACGTCGCCGGTGGCCACGGTCGCATAGCGCTGCGCGCCCCAGATGTTGGCGACGGCCGCCTTGGGCAGGTTGAAGCCCGGCGCACCGGCCAGGATGCCGTCGTACTGGTCGGCATAGCGCGTGGCGGCGATGAAGGCATGCCGGCCGCCGTTGGAGCAGCCGCCGAAGTAGGAGCGGTCGGGCGCCTTGCCGTAGGCGCGGCGGATCGTTTCCTTGGCCATGGGCGTGAGCTTGCCCACCGCCTGGTAGCCGTAGTCCAGACGGGCCTGCGGGTCGAGGCCGAAATAGGGGCCGTCGGCCTGGGCATGGCCCGCGTCCGAACTGATCACGGCGAAGCCCTGCTGCAGCGCGCCGGTCAGCGGCCCGCCGCCCAGCGCGCCCCGGGCCGGCTGCACCATGCCGTCGATGCCGCCATTGCCCTGGTGATAGAAGCGGCCGTTCCAGGCCTTGGGCAGGCGCATCTCGAAGCCGATGGCGTAGGTGTTGCCATCCACCGCGCTGGTGCGCTCGAACATCCTGCCCTTCACCAGGCAGTGCTCGGCCACGGGCTGGCCGCCCTGCATCAGCTTGCCGGCCGCCTCGGTCGTGACGGATTCGATGCGGGTGTCGGCCTGCCCGGCCAGCTTGGCCGCCAGGGCCTCGCACGTACCGCCGAGCGATGCCGGCGTGGCCGCGGCCAGCCGGGGCGGGGCGTCATCGCCGCCGCCGCAGGCCGCCAGCGACAGCAGGGCCAGGGCGCCCACGCCCAGGGACAGAGAAGGTGCGGATGTGAAACGCATGAACGGGGAACTCCTGAACTTCCGGTACGACTGCATGCCGCCCGGCGCTTCCCCGAGGGCGGTCCGGTGGCGGCATGTGCTTAATCTTATTAATCGTTTTTGATGTTCAGGATCGGGATTCCCCTGATACGGTCTAAAAACATTGTGCTTTATCTCTGCAATATTCGGGTAAACACGGTGCTTCAACTTGGTTCACGTGCTTAACATGATTAAGCATCAACGCACCCTTCCCCGCACCATGCAATCCGACTTCACTCCCGCCGCCGGCCTGCTGGCCAACCTGGACCTGCTGCGCGTCGAAACCGACGGCGCCGTGCTGCACATCCGCCTGATGCGCCCGGCCAAGCGCAACGCCATCAGCGACCCGCTGATCCAGCAGCTGCACACCGCCTTCGTGAACCAGCCCGAGGGCACGCGCGCGGTGGTGATCAGCGGCGAGGGCGAGCATTTCTGCGCCGGGCTGGACCTGTCGGAGCTGGTGGCGCGCGACATCGGCTCGGGCGTGCAGCACTCCCGCATGTGGCATGCCGCCTTCGACGCGGTGCAGTTCGGCCGCGTGCCGGTGGTGGCCGCGCTGCATGGCGCGGTGGTGGGCGGCGGGCTGGAGCTGGCCTCGGCGTGCCACATCCGCGTCGCCGAGGACTCGGCCTACTTCGGCCTGCCCGAGGGGCAGCGCGGCATCTTCGTGGGCGGCGGCGGCTCGGTGCGCATCCCGCGCCTGATCGGCGTGTCGCGCATGACCGACCTGATGCTCACCGGCCGCGTCTACGACGCCGACGAGGGCCAGGCCGCCGGGCTGGTGCAGTACCGCGTGCGCGACGGCGAGGGCCTGAGCAAGGCCATCGAGCTGGCGCGGCGCATCGCCACCAACGCCCCGATGAGCAACTACGCCGTGATGCACGCGCTGCCGCGCATCGCCGACCAGTCGCAGTCCGAAGGGCTGTTCACCGAATCGCTGATGGCCGCCGTGGCCGAGAGCACGCCCGACGCCCAGGAGCGGCTGCGCGCCTTCCTGGAAAAGCGCGCCGGCAAGGTCGTCAAGTCCTGAAGCCGCCGCCAGAAGCAGCACAGGCCGCCCCCACAGGACCCGAGGAGACAGTTCATGAGCATCCTGGCCAAGTACCGCAGCGCCCGCGTGGGCGGCTGCCTGGCCGCCACGATCGAGGAGCGGCCCGGCGGCGAGCTGGTGCTGCGCTCCACCGAGGCGCTGGAGCCCTATCCCGCGCGGCTGACCGACCGGCTGGAGCGCTGGGCCCGCGTCGCGCCGGATCGCACCTTCGTCGCCAAGCGCGACCCGGCCCTGGGCGGCGACTGGCGCCGCATCACCTACGCGCAGATGCTGGACCTGGCGCAGCGCGTGGGCCAGGCCCTGGCGGTGCGCCCGCTGTCGGTGGACCGCCCCATCGCCATCCTGTCGGACAACGACCTGGAGCACTTCATCCTGTCCACCGCGGCGCAGTGGGTGGGCGTGCCCTACGTGCCCATCTCGCCCGCGTACTCGCTGGTGGCCACCGACTACGCCAAGCTGCGCCACATCTTCAGCGTCACGACGCCGGGCCTGGTGTTCGCGTCGGACGCGCGCTACGCCAAGGCCATCGAGGCCGTGGCCGGCCCGGACGTGGAGGTGGTGCTGACCGAGGGCCAGCTGGAGAGCGGCCCGGTGACGCCCTTCGCGGCGCTGACGGCCACCGAGCCCGGCACGCGCGAGGAGGTTGCGCACGCCAAGGTCGGCCCGGACACGATCGTGAAGTTCCTGTTCACCTCGGGTTCGACCAAGGCGCCCAAGGGCGTGGTCAACACCCAGCGCATGATGTGCGCCAACCTGCAGATGGCCACCCAGGCCTATCCGTTCCTGCAGGATGAGCCACCGGTGCTGGTGGACTGGCTGCCCTGGAACCACACCTTCGGCGGCAACCACAACGTCGGCATCACGCTCTACCACGGCGGCACGCTCTACATCGACGACGGCCGCCCCACGCCGGCGGGCATGGCCGAGACGCTGCGCAACCTGCGCGAGATCTCGCCCACGATCTACTTCAACGTGCCGCGCGGCTTCGACGAGATCGCCGCCGCCATGGACAGCGATGAGCAGCTGCGCAAGACGCTGTTCGCCCGCGTGCGCATGTTCAAGTACGCCGGCGCTGTGCTGTCGCAGGCCACCCTCGACAAGCTGCACGCCCATGCCGAGGCCACCATCGGCGAGCGCATTCTGATGATCACGGGTCTGGGCATGACGGAAACCGCCCCGTCCTGCACCTTCGCGCTCAATGCCGAGCTGCAGACCGGCCACGTCGGCCTGCCCTGCCCCGGCGTGGACGTGAAGCTCGTCCCGGTGGCCGACAAGGTGGAGATCCGCTTCCGCGGCCCCAACGTCATGCCCGGTTACTGGCGCAACCCGGAGCAGACGGCCGAGGCCTTCGACGACGAAGGTTTCTACTGCACCGGCGACGCCGTGAAGTTCGTGGACCCCACCGACCCGCAGAAGGGCCTGCTCTTCGACGGGCGCATCGCCGAGGACTTCAAGCTCAACACCGGCACCTTCGTCAGCGTCGGGCCGCTGCGCACCAAGGTGCTGCTGGCGGGCGCGCCCTGCGTGCAGGACGCCGTGGTGACGGGCCTCAACCGCGGCGAGGTCGGGCTGATGGTGTTCCCGCGGCTGGACGAATGCCGCCGGCTGGCGGGCCTGGCGCCGCGCACGCCGGCACCCGAGGTGCTGCACCACCCGGCGGTGCGCGAGTTCTTCCAGCAGCTGGCCGACAAGCTCTGGGCCGAGGGCACCGGCAGCGCCAACCGCGTGGCGCGCCTGCACGTGCTGGCCGAGCCGCCGTCGCTGGACAAGGGCGAGGTCACGGACAAGGGCTCCATCAACCAGCGCGCCGTGCTGGCCAGCCGCGCGGCGCTGGTCGAGGCCATGTACGACGGCACCGACCCCTGGCTGGTCCTGCCGCGGCGCTGAACACGCAAACGAGGAGACACGGACATGAACATCCACGGACAGGTGGCGATCGTCACCGGCGGCGGCTCGGGGCTGGGCGAGGCCACGGCGCGCGAGCTGGCGCGGCTGGGCGCGCAGGTGGCGGTGCTCGACCTCAACGAGGCCGGCGCCAAGCGCGTCGCGGCCGACATCCACGGCTTGGCGCTGCACTGCGACATCACGGACGAGGCCAGCGTCACCCAGGCGCTCGCCGTGACCCATGAAAGCTTCGGGCCGGCACGCATCCTCATGAACGTGGCCGGCATCGGCGGCGCCAAGCGCGTGATCCAGCGCGACGGCTCGCCGGCGCCGCTGGCCGACTTCGAGCGCACGGTGCGCGTGAACCTCATCGGCACCTACAACATGGTGCGCCTCTTCGCCGCGCAGGCCGCGAAGCTGGAGCCGGTGACGGCGTCCGGCGAGCGTGGCGTGATCGTCAACACCGCCAGCGTCGCGGCCTTCGACGGCCAGGTCGGCCAGGAGGCCTATGCCGCCTCCAAGGGCGGCGTCACGGCCATGACGCTGCCGCTGGCGCGCGACCTGGCGCAATGGGGCATCCGCGTCATGACGATCGCGCCGGGGCTGTTCAGCACGCCGCTGCTGCAGGAGCTGCCGGCCGAGGTGCAGCAGTCGCTGGCGGCGTCCATTCCGTTCCCGAAGCAGCTGGGCCAGCCGCAGGAGTTCGCGCAGCTGGCCGCGCACATCGTCGGCAACGGCCACCTCAACGGCGAAGTGATCCGCCTCGACGGCGCGCTGCGCATGGCGCCGCGCTGACGCCCCGCCCATTCCACGCATACCTACAGGTTGCCCAAGCAACCGAAAACCTCTCAGGAGACCTCCATGACGCTCGCTCGCAGACAGTTCCTGGCCGCCACCGGCGGCGCCTTCGCCTTTTCCTCGCTGGCCGGGCTGCCGCGCCTGGCCTCGGCGCAGACGCTGGTGGAGCAGACGCGCGTGCTGTGCGGCTTCCCGGCCGGCGGCACCACGGACGCCGTGTCGCGCCGCGTGGCCGAGAAGCTGCGCGGCAGCTTCGCCAAGATGGCGCTGGTGGAGAACAAGGCCGGCGTGGGCGGGCGCCTGGCGGTGGAGGAGCTCAAGCGCAGCGCGCCCGACGGCAGCACCATGCTGATGACGCCGGCGGCCATGATCACGCTGTATCCGCACATCTACCGCAACATCAACTACGGCATCGACGACGTCACGCCGGTGTGCACCGGTGCCATCGTGCAGTTCGCGCTGGCCGTGGGCCCGGCGGTGCCGGAGTCGGTCAGGACGCTCAAGGACTTCCTGGCCTGGGCCAAGGCCAATCCGTCCAAGGCCAACTACGCCACGCCGGGGGCGGGCTCGCCGAACCACTTCGTGGCGGCGCTGCTGGCCAAGGAAAGCGGCGTGGAGCTCAACCACGTGCCCTACCGCGGCTCGGCCCCGGGCGTGACCGACCTGGTGGGCGGCCAGATCGCATCCATGAGCTCGCCCATCGGCGACCACCTGCCGCACCTCAAGAGCGGCAAGGTGCGCGTGCTCGCCACCTCGGGCCCGCAGCGCTCGCGCTTCCTGCCCGACGTGCCCACCTACGCCGAGCAGGGCTTCAAGACGCTGACGATGCAGGAGTGGTACGGCTTCTTCCTGCCGCCCAGGACGCCGGCGGACATCGTCAACCGCGCCGCCGCGGCCATCAAGGCGGCCGTGTCCACGCAGGAAACGATTGACGCCTTCGCCCAGCTCGGCCTGGAAGCCTCGGCCAACACGCCGGCCGAGCTGCAGAAGATGGTGCGCGAGGAGAACGCGGCCTGGGGGCCCATCGTCAAGCGCATCGGGTTCACGCCGGAAGGTTGAGGCCATGAGCCAGGACGCCCTGCGCGACACCCGCTTCGTCCTGCAGCAGCTGCTGCAGGCCCCCGCCGTGCTGGCCGGCCTGCCGGCCCATGCCGAGGTCGATGCCGCGCTCATCGACCAGGTGGCCGAGGCCGCGCACGAGTTCGCCGACGGGCTCCTCGCGCCGCTCAACGCCTCGGGCGACCGCGAGGGCTGCCACCTGGAAAACGGCAGCGTGCGCGCGCCCACCGGCTTCGCCTGGGCCTGGTCCGAGTTCGTCGAGGGCGGCTGGCCGCTGCTGGCCTGCCACCCGGACGACGGCGGCCAGGGCCTGCCCCAGGTGGTGGAGGCGGTGCTGCACGAGGCCATCAGCGCTGCCAATCCGGGCTGGGGCATGTACTTCGGCATCCTGCACGGCGGCTACGCCTGCCTGCGCGCGCATGGCAGCGAGGAGCTGAAGGCCCGCTACCTGGGCGACCTGGCCAGCGGCAAGTCGCTGGTCACCATGGCGCTCACGGAGCCGCAGGCCGGCAGCGACCTGGGCCTGTGCCGCACCCGCGCCACGCCGCGCGGGGACGGCAGCGTGGTGGTGGAGGGCACCAAGATCTTCATCTCCGGCGGCGACCACGACCTCACCCACCAGATCGTGCACCTGGTGCTGGCGCGGCTGCCCGACGCGCCG
Source organism: Azohydromonas caseinilytica (assembly GCF_012927045.1). Lineage (GTDB taxonomy): Bacteria > Pseudomonadota > Gammaproteobacteria > Burkholderiales > Burkholderiaceae_C > Azohydromonas > Azohydromonas caseinilytica. The sequence goes on from NZ_JABBFW010000010.1 coordinate 27,826, forward strand.
GCGGGCTCGCGCGGCTTGAGCCTGTTCCTGGTGCCCAAGTGGCTGCCCGACGGCACGCGCAACGCCGTGGTGGTGGAGCGGCTGGAGGAAAAGATGGGCCTGCACGCCAGCCCGACCTGCGTGCTGCGCTTCGACGGCGCCACCGGCTGGCTGGTGGGCGAGCCCGGGCGCGGCCTCAACGCCATGTTCGTGATGATGAATGCCGCGCGCATCAACGTCGGGCTGCAGGGCGTGGGCGCCGCCGGCGCCGCGCTGGCGCAGGCCGAGGACTACGCCACGCAGCGCGCGCAGGGCGGCGTCCCGATCCTGCGCCACGCCCCGGTGCAGCGGCTGCTGGCGCAGGCCCGCGCCTGGACCGAGGGCGGCCGCATGCTGGCGCTGTGGACCGCGCTGCGGCTGGACCAGGCGCATGCGCACCCGGACGCGGCCGAGCGCGAGCGCGCGCTGCGCGAGGCCTCGCTGCTCACGCCCATCGTCAAGGCGCTGCTCACCGACCAGGGTTTCAAAGCCGTCAGCGATTGCCTGCAGGTGTTCGGCGGACACGGCTACGTCAGCGAATGGGGCATCGAGCAGCGGCTGCGCGACCTGCGCGTGTCGCTGCTCTATGAAGGCACCAACGAGATCCAGGCGCTGGACCTGTGGCAGCGCCGGCTGCTGCCCGACCATGCCCAGGCCTTCGCCCAGTTGACGACGCGACTGCTGCAGGACGTGGCTTCGCCGTGGGCCGCCGCCGCGACGCAGGCCGCCGAGCGGCTGCTGACCGCCCTGCGCAACGTGATGGACGCCGATGTCCCCGCCGGCCTGGCGGCGCCCAGCGCGCTGCGCGGCTGCGGCCTGGTGCTGTTGGCCGCGCTGTGGGCCCGCGCCGACGCCGCGGCGGTTGGGGCGGCCGACGACGCCTTCCACCGCCGCAAGCGCGCCACGGCGGTGCTGTTCTTCACGCAACTGCTGCCGGAGCTGGAGACGCTGCTGGCGCAGCTCGACGCCCTGCGCGCTGATCCGCGCGCGGCGGCGGCCACGCTGGCGCTGGCGGCGGGCGTGACGGAGTAGCCTTCCCCGCTTTGAGCCCGGCGCGCGCGAGCCACCCGGCCGGGCCGATGCAGCAAGGAGATCCGCGATGCAGGCCTGGACCCTGGACACTCCGCGCCCCGACCCCGCGCAGTCGGCCCTGGGCACGGTGATCGGCGCCGTCGCCCGCCCCCACTTCGCCGCCGCCGCGCTGGCGGGGCTGCAGGAGGCGGTGGGCGCCGCCTCCTGGGCGGTGTACCGGCTGCGCCCGGACCGCGCGCCCACCCTGCACCTCTCGGCCAGCCGCGGCGTGCCCGACACCACCGGCGACTGCTTCGCCACCTACCGCGACGCCGGCCTGTACCGGCGCGACCGCAGCTTCGATGCCGTGCGCACCCAGGGCCGCGACCGTGCCGTGATGCTGCGCATGCACGCCGACGAGGCGCCCAGCGCCGACCACCGCCAGGCCATCTACCTGCGCCATGGCATGGTGGAGCGGCTGTCGGTGGCGCGGCTCGACACCGACGGCTCGCTGCTGGCCGTCAACCTCTACCGCCATGCGCCGCAGGGCGGCTTCGAGGCGGTGCAGCTGGAGCACTTCGGCCGGATGGCGCCGGCGCTGCTGGCCGCCGTGGCGCGCCATGCCGAGTGGCAGGACGAGCACGCTGCGGCACCGGCCGCAGCGGAAACACCGCGCCAGGCGCTGCGCCGGCGCTGCGCGGCGCTCACCGGGCGCGAGCTCGACGTGCTGGAGCGGCTGCTGCGCGGCATGACCTACGACGGCATCGCCGCCGACCTGGGCTTGAGCCTGGCCACGGTGAAAACCTACCGCGCCCGCGCCTTCGAGCGGCTGGAGCTGCGCTTCAAGAGCGAGCTGTTCGCGGCCTTTCTGCCCCGGAGCGCGTGACTCTTTCACGAATCGGGGCATCAATGCGGCGGGCGCCCGGTCGATAACCGTAGGGAGTTCATCGATTTCCAGGCGACCGGCGGCTGTTGGCTGCAAGTAGGCCCTTGCTCCATGCTGCACCGCATCACGCGCCTCCTGCGCCTGACCCAGTTCCTCGCCCTGCTGCTCGTGATCGGCCTGGGGACCGCGGGCTATGCCGCGCTGTCGGATTTCGAGCGTGACAGCCGGGAGGTGGAGCGCACGCACGCGGTCCTGGAGCAGATCGGGCAGATCCGCCACGAGGCCCTGCGCTCGGCGGTGTGGCTGCGCAACTTCATGGTGGTGCCGGACAAGGACCTGCTGCAGCGGGTGCGCTCCCGTGCGAACGAAGCGAGGCAGGCCGCCGACCGCCTCCTGGCGCTGGCCGACCACGACCCGGCGCAGAGCCGGCGACTGCAACCGCTGCGCGCCAAGCTGCTGGAGGTGCTGGACCAGTACCGCGGCGCGGCCAACATCGGCGAGCGCCAGGGAGCCGCCGCGCTGCAGTCCTACCTGGCCGCCCGCATGGAGCACGGCCCGGTCGCCGAGCTGCGCGAGCTGCTGGACCAGGCGCAGCAGGCCGAGCGCGAACTGCTGCAGTCCCACACCCGGCACAAGGACGAGCGCTTCGGGCTGATCCGGCGCCTGCTTGCCGGCGGCGGCGTGGCGCTGGCCGCCTGCCTGCTCGGCGCCCTCGCGCTCTCCGGGCGCCTGCGCCACACGGGCCCCGACGCGGTGGCGCAGCCCGGCGCCGATGCGCTGCACGACCCGCTCACCGGGCTGCTCAACCGCCGCGGGCTGGAGCAGCAGCTGGCCGGGCTGGCGCGCGAGCCCCGGGGCCACGGCCATTCCATCGCCGTGCTGGCCTTCGACCTGGACGATTTCAAGGCCATCAACGAGCGCTTCAGCCGCACGGCCGGCGACCAGGTGCTGCAGGAGGTGGCCTGCCGGCTGCAGCAGCGCTGCCGGGGCGGCGACGTGATCGCGCGGGTGGACGGCGACGGCTTCGTGGTGGTGCTGCGCTCCATTGCCTCGCGGCTGGACGCCGAGACCGTGGCCAAGCGCATCCGTGCGCAGCTGATGGCGCCAATCCCGCTGGGTACCGCGGTGCTGCGCATCGGCGCCTCCATCGGCATCGCCCTGCTGCACGAGGACGGCACCGACATGGACGCCCTGCTGCGCGCGGCCGATGGCCGGATGTGCGAGGTGAAGAAGGCCGGCAAGCAGCAGGTGCGCTCCAGCACGCAGATCCTGGAGCCGGTGGGGTTCTAAGCCGGCCGGCCCGGCGCTCACCCCAACCGGTACACGTCCAGCACCACGCGCCGCGCCTCGCGCCGGCCCACGGCGATGGCCATCACCTTGTTGAGGTGCGCCCAGGCCGGCGCGCCGGTGGTGAAGCGCATGAGGGTGCGAAAGAAGTATTCGTGCGGCGCCACCGCCTCCCCGCGCGCCAGGCGCGCCATCACCTCGGCCGGCCCGTGGCGCAGGCCGTTGCTCTGCACCTCCACCAGGCTGCCGTCGTCCAGGCGCAGCACGTAGTGCGCGGCGATCTCCAGCACGCCGTCGGCACGCAGCAGTTGCCAGTCCACGCCGCCGGGCACCAGCGTGCCGGTGAGCTCGCCCTCCACCGTGCCGCCGCCCAGCGGCACGTAGCGGCGCTCGCCGGCGGGCGCGGCGCCCAGCGACACCAGCGCATCGACCTCGCAGGTGATGCGGCACAGGGAAGCCAGCTCGGGCGGGGGCGGCAGTGCGGACATGGCGGTGCTTTCAGTGAAATGACTCGGCCATCTTCAGGCGCCCGGGCGGCGCACGCGGTCCACCCAGAGGACGACAGGGTGAGTCATGAGCAACCCTGTCGCACTCTGGGATGACAGACCCGGCGCCGGACGCGGCCCACACTGGACCGCATCACACAAGGAGACCCCCGCCATGCGCCGCCGCCACCTCCTGCTGGGCCTGAGCGCCCTGGCCCTGCCGCCGCTGGGCGCCCTCGCGCAGAGCCCGTTGAAACTCGTCGTCGGCTTCCCGCCCGGCACCGGCCCGGACGTGCTGGCGCGCACGCTGGGCCAGAAGCTGGGCGAGCTGATGAAGCAGAACCTGGTGATCGACAACCGCGCCGGCGCCGGTGGCCAGATCGCCACCCAGGCCGTGGCCAAGAGCGCGCCCGACGGCACGACGGTGCTGCTGGGCGAGGTGGGCTCCATCGCCATCGCGCCCGCGGCCTACAGCAAGCTGCCCTACGACCCGGCCCGCGAGCTCATTCCCGTGGCGGAGGTGGTGCGCTCGGATTTCATCCTGGTGGTGCCGGCGAGCTCGCCCGTCAAGGACCTCAAGGGCTTCATCGACGCCGCCAGGGCGCACCGCGACCGCCTCAACTTCGCCACCTTCGGCGCGGGCACGCCGGGGCACTTCGGTGCCGAGGTGCTGGCGGAGCAGGCCGGCTTCAGGATCGAGCCGGTGCACTACCGCGCCACGGGCGACGCCATCACTGCGCTGGTGTCGGGCGACGTGCAGGCCGCCTTCGTCTCCACCGCGCTGGCGGTGCCGCAGGTCAAGGGCGGCAAGCTGCGCGCGCTGGCGACCACCGCCGCCGCGCGCTCGTCGCTGCTGCCCGAGGTGCCCACCTTCGCCGAGGCCGGATGGCCCAAGGTGGACTTCTCGGCCTGGTTCGCGCTGTTCGTGCCCGCGGGCACGCCGGCGGCGGCCATCGAGCAGCTCGGCCGCCAGGCGGTGGCGGCGGTGCAGGCGCCGGACGTGAAGCAGAAGCTGCAGGAGGCCGGCTTCACCGTCACGGGCGTGCCGCGCGCCGAGACCGAGCGCATGGTCAAGGCCGAGGCCCAGCGCTGGGCCGGCATCGTCAAGGCCAGCGGGTTCAAGGCGGATTGATACGGACAAGCTGGCAAGGGAGAACTGCCAGTGCTCTCGGAAAAGCGTTGTCTGAGGTGGCCCGAAGGCTGAGAAGCCGCGCCCTCTACTTCGTCATTCCCGCGCAGGCGGGAACCCAGGTGGTCCCCAAGTCAGCCGGAAGCTGTTCAAGCGGCGCACCAGGAACCTGGATGTCGCGATGCCTGCGCCAGCGCTCACGCCCTGCCGTGGGACCGCCTGGGTCCCTGCCTGCGCGGGGATGACGAAGTAGGGAGCGGGCCGGATCAGCTCACGGCCAACGTCCGACAACTGCCCTCTGGCCGCACTCGTTGCCGGCTCCCATCAAAACCTTTTCCACGGCCCGCGCCATCGCGCGCGGAGCGCCGAAGTCCGGTCGTGCCCTGCGCGGACCGACATAAAACCTCCGGAGACACCCATGCACGGAAAAACCCTCATCGCCCTCGCCTGCACCGCCCTGCTGTCCGCCTGCGGCGGCGGTGACGGCGGCAGCACCGGCAACCCTGCCACCCCCTCCAACGGCACCCCCAATCCGCCCGCGGCCACCGAAACCCCGCTGGCGCTGGACTGCGCCCGCATCGCCCAGTTGGCGCTGCCCGGCACCACGCTCAGCACCGCCAGCGTGCCGGCAGGCACGGTGCTCAGCGGCAACACGCTGCCCGAGCACTGCGTGGTCACGGGGCAGATGAACCCGCGCACCGGCGCCGACGGCAAGCCCTACCACATCGGCTTCGAGCTGCGCCTGCCCAAGAGCTGGAACGGCCGCTTCATGTTCCAGGGCGGCGGCGGCAACGACGGCACGGTGCGCCCCGCGCTGGGTGCGCTGGCAGGCAATGCCGGCTCGCTCCCGGGGCTGCAGACCGGCGCGCTGGCCCAGGGCTTCGCCGTGGTCAGCACCGACGCGGGCCACCAGGGCACGGACGCCAGCTTCGGCCTGGACCCGCAGGCGCGCATCGACCACGCCTACAACAGCTACGACCAGGTCACGCTGGCGGCCAAGGACCTGATCGCCCGCGCCTACGGCCGCGCGCCCGATCACTCCTACTTCGTCGGCTGCTCCGGCGGCGGGCGCCAGGCGCTGCTGTTCCCGCAGCGCTTCCCGAACCACTTCGACGGCGTGGCGGCCAACGCGCCGGCCATCAAGGTCGCCAAGGAGGCGACGCTGGCCTCGGTGTGGAGCAGCATCGGCTACCGGGCCATCGCGCCCGGCGGCGTGCTGGCGCAGGCGCTGTCGGACAGTGACCTGAAGCTCGTCGCCAACGCCGTGCTGCAGCGCTGCGACGGCCTGGACGGCGCGGTGGACGGCATCGTCGCCGCCAACCCCGGGGCCTGCAATTTCGACCCGGCCGTGCTTCAGTGCAGCGGCGCCAAGACCGACAGCTGCCTCACGGCCGGGCAGGTCGGCGCCCTGAAACGCGACTTTGGCGGCCCGCGCAACTCGGCCGGCCACCCGCTGTACGCCAGCTGGCCCTGGGACCCGGGCATCGCCGGCGCTGACTGGCGCAACTGGCGCCTGGGCACGTCCGCCACCGCGGAGCCCAACTCGCGCAACGTCACGCTCATCGCCGCCGACGCCATGCGCAAGGAGTTCTTCACGCCCGCCGCCCCGGACTTCGACTTCTGGAGCTTCAACTTCGACACCGACCCGGCACGACTGGATGCCTACGCGGCGATCTACAACACCGCCTCCACCGACGTGGGCGCCTTCAAGCAGCGCGGCGGCAAGATGCTGATCGTGCACGGCACGGCCGACCCGATCTTCTCGGCCAGCGACTCCATCGACTACGTCGAGCGCCTGGCCGCGGCCCACGGCGGCGCGGCGCAGGCGCAGCAGTTCGCGCGGCTGTTCCTGGTGCCGGGCATGAACCACTGTTCGAATTCCGGCGGCCCGGCCACCGACCTCTACGACGCGCTCACGCCGCTGGTGGAGTGGGTGGAAAAGGGCCAGGCACCCGAGCGCATCGTCGCCAAGGCCGCCGCCACCGCGCCCTGGCCCGGCCGCACCCGGCCGCTGTGCCCCTATCCGAAGATCGCCCAGTACAACGGCTCGGGCAGCGTGGAGGACGCGGCGAGCTTCAGCTGCGAGTGAGGGTCAACGCGCCAGCAGCCCGGTCAGGTCGAAGCCCGCATCCGCCGCCTGCTCCGGCGCTGGCGACACGCCGGCGTCGAGCAGCTTGCGCGCCAGCAGGTGCATCTTGGCGTCGTTGACCGAATCGACCGCGATCAGCCGCCCGGCGCGGTAGTGGAAAACGGAGAAGGCCGCGCCGCCCAGCTCGCCGCGCAGCGCCCAGGCCTCGGCGCCGCTGGACAGGCCGGCCATCTGCAGCTTGCGCTCGTACTGGTCGGACCAGAACCAGGGCGTGGCCGTAAAGGGCCGCTCCTGGCCCAGCAGCGCCGCGGCAGCCGATTTACTTTGCTCCGTGGCGTTGTGCACCGACTCCAGCCGCAGCAGGCTGCCGTCGGCCAGGCGCCGCGCGGTGCAGTCGCCGGCAGCGACAATGCGCGGGTCCGCCGTGCGCGCGCAGGCGTCCACCACGATGCCCTGCTCGCACGCCAGCCCGGCCGCGCGCGCCAGCGCGTCGTTGGCACTCACGCCCACACCCAGCACGACCAAGCCGCAGGGCAGGCGCCGGCCATCGGTGAGCCGCACGGCCACAGCCTCACCGCCCTCGGTCTCGATGCACTCGATGCGCGCCTGCAGCTCCAGCTCGACGCCCTTGCCGCGGTGCAGCTCGGCGAACCAGTCCGACAGCATCGGTGCCAGCACGCGGCCCAGCAGCCGGGGCGCTGCTTCCAGCACCGTGACCTGTAAACCCTTCTTGCGCGCCGTGGCCGCGACTTCCAGGCCGATGAAGCCGCCGCCGATCACCACCACCGGCCACTGCGCCTCGGCACAGCGCGCCAGGGCCACAGCGATGCGGCTGGCGTCGTCGCGCGAGCGCAAGGGCAGCACGTTGGGTGCATCCGCGCCCGGCAGCGCCAGCGTGCGCGGTGCCGCGCCCGTGGCCAGCACCAGTCCGGCGTAGGGCAGCACGCTGCCGTCCTCCAGCCGCACCTGCCGCGCGGCGCGGTCGATGGCCAGCGCGCGCGTGCCGGTGCGCAATGTGATGCCCTTCTTCGCCAGCATCTCGGGCGCGCGCAGCATGAGCTGCGCCTCGCCGATCTCGCCGGCCAGCCAGGCCTTGGACAGCGGCGGGCGGTGGTAGGGCGCGTGCGGCTCCTCGCCCAGCAGCGTGATCGGGCCGGCGTGACCGCCGGCACGCAGCGCCTCGGCCGTGAGCGTGCCGGCCTGGCCGGCGCCGATGATGACGACGGGCTCGTCGGCAGCCACCACGCTCATGCTCACTCCTGGCATTCCGGCAGCGTGACGGTGCCACCGTCCAGCGCGGCGCCGGCCTTGATCTGGCAGGCCAGGCGGCTGTTGGGCCGGCGCTCGGCGGCGACGTTGTCAAGCATGGCGAGCTCGTTGTCCTGCGCCGGCGGCAGCAGCGCCATCAGCCGGTCATCGACGTAGCAGTGGCAGGTGGCGCAGGCGCAGGAGCCGCCGCACTCGCCCAGCATGCCGTCCACGCCGTTGGCGGTAGCGGCCTGCATCAGGCTCCAGCCCTCGGGCACGTCCAGCGGGACTTGGTTGCCGGAGGGTTCGACGAAGGTGATGTGGGGCATGGGGGTCTCTCTGTGGTGACTTGCAATGGAAAAGAGCCGCGGCGGTCTCAAGCCGCTGCGGCCCATGGAATCAGCGCCTCACTGCGCCGCCAGCTCCAGCACCAGCGGGCTGCGGAAGGTGGACGAGGGCATCCAGGGCAGTTGCTCGTGCACCCGGCGGTAGTCGGGCACCACCTTGTGGAACTCGTCGAAGGCGATCTTCACGCCCAGCCGCGCGATGGCCGTGCCCAGGCAGGCATGCACGCCGCCGCCAAAGCCCAGGTGCCCGCGCGGCTTGCGGGCGATGTCGTACACGTCCGGGTTCGGGTACTGGCGCTCGTCGCGGTTGCCCGAGCCGTAGGCCAGGCAGACGAAATCGCCGGCGCGCAGGGTCTGGCCGTGCAGCGTCACGTCGCGCGTGAGCCGGCGCTTGAAGCGCTGCGCCGAGGTGTTGAAGCGCAAGGATTCCTCGACGGCGTCGGGCAGCAGCGCCGGGTCGGCCACCACGGCGCGGCGCGCCTCGCGGTGATCGGCCAGGTTGAGCGCGAACATCATCATGAATCCGCCCAGCGACTCCACGCCGGCCATGATCAGCGTGGTGGTGGTCAGCAGCACCTCGGCCTCGCTGAGCCGGTCGCCGTCGATCTCGGCCAGCGCGAAGTTGGAGATCAGGTCGTTGCGCGGCTGCGCGCGGCGCTGCGCGATGACGTCGCTGGCGTAACGCTTCATCCACTCGAAGGCCGCCAGGTGCTGCGGGCCCTTGGTGCGCGTCACCGGGTCGCTCTGCACCATCAGCACCGCGTTCTCGCGCACCGTCTGCTCGTCAACCGTCGCCTCCTCGCCCATGGGTAGGCCCAGCGCCGCCATGAGCACGCGCACCGTGAACTTGGCCGAGAAGTCCTTGAAGTCGAAGCTGGCCTTGCCGCGCAGCTCCTCGGCCGCCTCGCGGGCGATGGCGCGGATCGGCTCCGCCAGGCTCTCCAGGTTGCGCTTCATGAAGGCGTGCTGGATCAGGCCGCGCAGGCGGTCGTGGCGCGGGGGATCGCTGGTGCCCAGCGTGGAGCCGGCCCGCCCGGGCAGTTCGGTCATGAGGTTGCCGCTGGCCGAGGAGTAGGTCTGCCAGTCCTGGCCGGCGGTGACGATGTCGGCGTAGCGCGAGAGCACCCACATCTGGGCCTCCTCGCTCCAGAAGCAGGGGAACTCGTCGCGCAGGCGCTTGTAGGCGGGGAACGGGTCCGCGTCGATCGCCGGCGAGTAGGGGTCGAAGCTGAACATGCCTGTCTCCTCGTTGTGAACGTGGTCTTTAACAGGCGCAATTGTGCGAAGGGAGCGGCCCGGCCCGGGTGGACGAAGCACCGGGAAGACTTGCACTTTTGACGTACATTGCCGCGCATGGTCACCGCCTCCCCCGCCCCGCGCCGGCGCACACGCGCCGCCTCCTCGGCGCTGCCCGCCTTCGCGCTGTACGGCGAGGCCGGCGCGCCCAACCCCCTGCTGCTGCACGTCGAATCGATCCACTCGCGCAGCCGCCTGTACGACTGGGAGATCGAGGCGCATGTGCATCAGGGTTTGCACCAAGTGCTGTGGGTGCGCCGGGGCACGGTGGAGGCCCGGTTGGACGAATCACGCATCGCCGGCGAAGGTCCGGTGGCGCTGGTGATCCCGCCGGGGGTGGCGCATGCGTTCCGGTTCTCGCGCGATTGCGAGGGCTACGTGCTCACGGTCAATGCCGGGCTGCTGGCCGAGGGCGACGCCGCCGGCGTGGGCGACGCGCTGCAGACGCTGTTTGCCGCCCCGCGCGCGCTGGCGCTGGCGGCCGACGCCCCGGAGCTGCCGCGGCTGCAGGCGCTGTTCGACGCCCTGCATGCCGAGCACGCGGGCGGCGGTGAGGAAGGGCCGGTGCCGAGCTGGCTGGCGCGGGCGCTGGTGTGGCGGCTGGCGCAGCTGGGCCGGCGCGAGGACCAGCAGGCCGCGCGGCGCGGCGCCGCGGCGGGGCGGCAGCCGCTGTACACGCGCTGGGTGGTGCTGATGGAGTCGCACTACCGCGAGCACTGGCCGGTGTCGCGCTATGCCGAGCGCCTGGGGCTGTCCACCGAGCGGCTGAACCGCATGGTGCGCGCCGAGACCGGCCACAACGCGCAGGCGCTGCTGCATGCGCGGCTGGCGCGCGAGGCCTGCCGCCGCCTGGTGCACGTGGCCGCGCCGGTGTCGCGGCTGGCCTTCGAGCTGGGCTTTGAAGATCCCGCCTACTTCTGCCGTTTCTTCAAGCGGCAGACGGGGCTCGCACCCAGCGAGTTCAGGCAGAAGGCGCTGCAGGCGGGCGCCGAGGCCGCGGACGCGGGCGCAAAAAAGCCGGCCCCCCTTGCGGGTCGGACCGGCGATGTCGATGAATGAGGTGCCCGCTCAGCCCGCCCGCTTGAACGTCGCCAGCAGCATCGCCACGAACACGAACAGCGCGCCGAAGGTGCGGTTGAGCGCCTGCATCTGGCGCGCCGAGCGCAGCGTGCGCAGCAGCCGCGCCGCCAGGGCGGTGTAGCCGGCCATCACCACCAGGTCGGTGAAGCCCAGCGTGGCGGCAATCACCAGGTACTGCCCGCCCAGCGGGCGCGCCAGGTCCAGGAACTGCGGCACCACGGCCAGCAGGAACACCGTGCCCTTCGGGTTGACGGCGTTGACCATCCAGCCGCGCAGCACCAGCTTGCGCCGCGGCACGGCCACCACGCCGGCCTGGGCCTCGTCGCTCACCAGCGGCGCGGCCGGCGCACGCCACTGGCGCACGCCCAGGTACAGCAGATAGGCGACGCCCGCCCACTTCACCACGGCGAAGGCCAGCGACGAGGTGGCGATGAGTGCGCCCAGCCCGACGCCCACCACCACGATCTGCGTCCATATGCCCAGCACCAGGCCCAGCGTCATGAAGTAGCCGTGCCTGAAGCCATGCGCCAGGCCCGCGCTCATGGCCGCCACGGCGCCGGCGCCCGGCGACAGGCTGATGGCCCAGGAGGCCGCGAAAAATGCAATCCAAACCGAGAAGTCCATGGGCGCCATCGTAAGAGGTGCCCGGCACCCGGCGGCCCGAAGGCGCGGCGCGGCCCGGGCCCTTCACCCCCCGATCCTCCCGTGCAGTGGGAACCCCGCTTGCCATCCCGGCGACACTTTCCTACCAGCGCCCGGCGAACAAGCAACACCCGTGGATCACGAGCACACGCCATCCGGACCGCACCGGGCAATGAGCCGTTGGGCGCGCTGGCACTACCCCATCGCGCTGGCCCGGCGTGACCTGCGCTTCGACTTCCTGCGCGGCCTGGCCATCCTGTCGCTGGTGACGGCGCACTTCGAAGCCTTCAACTGGAGCAATTTCGTCTTCTGGGAGCGCCTGGGCGTGGTCACCGGCGCAGAGATGTTCGTCATGGCCGCAGGCCTGGTGCTGGGCCAGATCTTTCGCTACGCCGTGGACCAGCAGCAGGGCATGGAACCGGTCGCGCAGCGCCTGCTGCGGCGCGCCTTCGAGCTGTACCGCGCGCAGGTCGGGCTGGTTCTGGTCGTCATGGCCGTGGCCGCGCTGGGCTGGTTCGACATGACCGCGGTCAGCACCTTCACCGACCGCTTCGCCGGCAAGACCTACCCGCTGCTGCCCGATCCGGGCAGCCCCTGGCATGTGCAGCTGGGCCAGGTGCTGCTGCTGCAGCGCACGCCGCACCAGATCCAGATCCAGATCCTGAGCCTCTACGTGGTGCTGATGCTGGTGTCGCCCCTGTTCGTCTGGCTGCTCAAGGTGCGGCTGCTGGGGGTGTATGTCGCCCTCACGTGGGCCGTCTACTTCGCCGGATGGCTCTCGCCCGTGGACTACCGGCTGCTGAACATGCAGTTCGAGTACGCCTTCCCGCTGCCGAACTGGCAGCTGCTCTACGCCCATGCCCTGCTGGTCGGTTACTTCCGCAAGGAAATCGGCGACTGGCTGGCCCGTGGCCGGCGCCGCGCCTTGGTGGCGACACTGTGCGTGGTCCTGGCGCTGGCTTTCTTCATGTTCGCCCAGGCCACGGCCAACCCGTCCTTCCCCGCGTGGTCACGCCTGGAGCTGATGGCGCCGGAGACCTTCCAGCATTGGTACGACGCCTACTTCGGCAAGAACCGGCTCGGCCCGGGGCGGGTGCTCAACGCCGCCGTGCTGTTCGCGGCGCTGTACGCGCTGCTGACGTGGTTCTGGCAGCCGATGTCACGCCTGCTGGGCTGGCTGCTGATCCCGCTGGGCGAGTCCAGCCTCTACGTGTTCCTGATGCACGTGCCCTTCCTGTTTCTCATTGACCAGCTGCCCGGCTACTTCGACGGAGTGGCCTCCTTCGAGTCGAGCTGGCCCTACCTCATCTGGATCAACACGGCGCTGTACGCCGGCATCATCCTGGGCCTGTGGGCGCTGGTGCGCGGGCGGGTGCTGTTTTCGGTCATTCCCCGCTGAAGGCGGGGCCCGGCTCAGACCACCCGGTGATGCCGGATCACCTCGCGGTACTGCTCGGCCGAGAGCTTGGGCGTGCGGCGCTGGGTGTCGAAATCCACGTGCACGAGGCCGAAGCGCTGGGTGGTGAGCCCGTCGGCCCACTCGAAGTTGTCCATCAGCGACCAGTGGAAGTAGCTGCGCACGGGCACGCCTTCGGCCGTCGCGCGCTGCAACTGCATCAGGTAGTGGCGCGTGTAGGCGATGCGGTCCACGTCCAGCATCTCGCCGGCGGCGTTGGGCGTGTCCTTGGTGCCGCAACCGTTTTCGGTGACGTGGATGCTTTTCACGTTCCAGATGCTGGCCAGGTGGCGGACCGCCCAGTACAGCCCCTCGGGGCCCATGCGCAGCCAGGTCGAGTGCGGAAACTTCGGATAGGTCTCGGGCAGCGGAATGACCTCGTAGCCCGGCTCGGCGTCGATGGCCCGCACGTAGAAGAACGGCGCGTAGACGTTGGCGCCGAAGAAGTCCAGCGGCGCACCGATGATGCCCAGGTCGTCCGCGGCCACGCGCGGCGCGTCGGCCCCCAGCTTCTCCAGCCAGCGCGGCGGGTAGCGGCCTTCGAGCATGGCGGTGGTGTAGCCACCGTTGACGTCGCGCATGGCGGCCTGCGCCGCCGCCACGTGAGCGGGCGTCTCGATCACCGGCACGCAGGTCATCAGGTTCTCGGCCGGGCCCACCAGCGTGCCGCGGCGGCTGCGGGCGCGGATGGCCTGCACCGCCAGCCCATGCGCCAGCAGCGCGTGGTGGCGCACCTGGTTCACCCGCGCGGGCGGCAGCTTCAGTCCCGGCGCATGGATGCCGATCTGGTGCCCCAGTTCCACGAAGGTGAAGAACTCGTTGATGGTGAAGAAATGCTTCACCCGGTCCGACAGCACCGCCGCGACATGGCCGGCGTAGTCGGCGAAGGCCTGCGCGGTCTCGCGCCCTTCCCAGCCGCCGAAGCGGTCCTGCAGCGACTGCGGCAGGTCCCAGTGGAACAGCGTCGCGTAGGGCTGGATGCCGGCTTCGAGCAGCCCGTCCACCAGCCGGCTGTAGAAGTCCATGCCGCGCCGGTTGGGCCGGCCGGTGCCCTCGGGGAAGATGCGTGGCCAGGAAATCGAGAAACGGTAGGCCTGCAGCCCCAGGCGCTTCATCAGGTCGATGTCCTCGCGCCAGCGGTGGTAGTGGTCGCAAGCCACGTCGCCGGTGCTGCCGTCGCTGATCTTGCCGGGCGTGTGCGCGAAGGTGTCCCAGATCGAAGGGCCCTTGCCGTCGGCCTCGGGCGCGCCCTCGATCTGGTAGGCCGAGGTCGCGGCGCCCCACAGGAAGCCGGGCGGAAAGTCAGCGGCGTTTTCGGCCGGCATCGCCCCGGCAGCCCTGGCCGGCGAGAGGCCCGGGGCCGCCAGGGCGGCGGCGCTTGCGCCGGCCAGCTGGAACAGGGTGCGGCGTGGAATGCCGGTCATGCGCTCCTCCGTCATGCAGGAAATTCTTGATGGCCGGCGTCGATGCACCCTCAACCGGGCGGCCCTTGCCGACGTCCTGTAGCCCCCGGCACGCGCGCTGCTCCACGGGCACGGGTTTCGTCACCCTCCCCATCCGGATTCGACATGCAGCTCGCCAGGGCCGGTTCCACCACATCGTTGCTGCGCTGCCTTAGCAATTGGCTCGCCTTGGGGCTGCGCCGGCCTGCGTTGCCGGCCCTCCTGCTGGGCGGCGCGCTGTGCGCCTGTGCCGGGCCCGGGACGGCGCCCGCTCCCGGGCCCGCGCCGGAGCCCGTGAGCGGCGGCGGCTGCGCACGCGTGCAAGGCTTGCGGCTGGCACCGGAGGACATCGGGCTGCAGACCCGCGGCGCGGCCGTGACCCGGGCCGCGCCGGCGGCGGCGCAGGAGCCCGGCTTCGGCCGCTTCGAGTACTGCGCGCTGCAGGGAGAAATCTTTCCCGTCGATGCCCAGGCGCCGCCGATCCGCTTCCAGGTCAATCTGCCGCAGCGCTGGAACGGCAAGGCGGTGCACATGGGCGGCAGCGGCTTCAACGGCACGGTCATCACCGGCACCGGGCCGATCAACATGGCACTGTTCACCTCGCCGCTGGCGCGGGGCTACGCCACCTTCGGCTCGGACGCCGGGCATCCGGCCACGGCGGCCGGCGCGGATTTCGCGCTCAACGACGAGGCCCTGCTGAACTTCGCCTGGCAGCACCTGAAGAAAACGCATGACGTGGCGCTGCAGCTCATCCGGCGCCATTACGACCAGCCGCCCCGGCGCCTGTATTTCGCCGGCGCCTCCACGGGGGGGCGCGAGGCCTTCACCGCGATCCAGCGCTTTCCCGCGGACTACGACGGCATCGTGGCCACGGCGCCGGCGCTGAACTTCGCCGGCCTGCGGCTCATGGGCGTGCGGCTGGGCCAGGCGAGCTATCGCGTTCCGGGCGGGTTCCTGCCGCCGGCCAAGCAGGTGCTGGTGCGCGACACGGCGCTGCGCAGCTGCGACCCGCTCGACGGCCTGACCGACGGCGTGGTCGCCGCCATCGACGCCTGCCGCCAGCGCGCGCCGGCGCTGCTGGCGGCGCTGCGCTGCCCGGGCGGCCAGGACGCCGGCGCGCACTGCCTCTCGGACGCACAGATCGCCACCGTGCGGCTGCTGCACGAGGGCTTCAGCTTCGGGCCCTACCTGGCCCATGGTCAGACCGGCTATGACGGCTACAACGTCCTGGCAGGCACCGACTTCTCCGGATCACTGGGCCTGGGCAACTCCCCCGTGCCCGCCAAGCCGCCCAGCATCGCGGCCAACGGCTACCTGTTCGCGACCGGCGACGCGTACATGAAGTACTTCATCGCCCGCGACCCGTCCTACGACGCCCTGAACTTCGACTTTGCCAACCCGGGGCCGCTGCGCGCGCGCATCAACGCGCTCTCGGCCGTGGTGGGCGCCATCGATCCGGAACTGCGGCCCTTCGCCGCGCGCGGCGGCAAGGTGATCCTGGCGCACGGCCTGGCCGACGAGGTGGTGAGCCCGAACCAGACCATTGGCTACTACCGCTCGCAGGTGGAGCAGCGCGGCCAGGCCGCCGTGGACGCGTTCATGCGCTTCTACACGGTGCCAGGCTTCCAGCATGGCGGCGGCACCTTCATCCCGTTCTGGGACCTGCTGGGCGCGCTCGACCGCTGGGTCGAACAAGGCATGGCGCCCGAGACGCTGGTCGCCACCGACGTGTCCGCTGGCGCCAACGGCCGCCAGCGCCCGATCTGCCGCTATCCCTTCATCGCCCGCTACAAGGGCAGCGGCGACCCGCAGCGCGCGGACAGTTTCAATTGCAGCCACTGAGGCGGCGCCGTCGCCGTGCGGTCTGAACGCCTTTCGCTCGGGAAGCGTTCAGGAATTCACACTCCCGCGCCCTTTCCTGTTTCCACGCTTATCTGGCTGCAACAACGCCCGATAGGCGGCTTGAACCGCTGCGCGAGGCCGGCGTGGCGGTGAAAAGCAATACGGCGCCGCGGCGGCACCGCGCGCGGGCCGCCAGGAAGTCAGGGAAGAAGAGTCATGTCGAGGGTAGTTGCAGTCATGATGGCCGCCGCGCTGGTCGTCGCCGCCTGTGGAGGCGGGTCGCCGGGCGACGAAAGCATGGAAGTTCGCGACACGGGCGCCGTCAACGAGTCCGCCGCCGTGGCGGCCACGACCCTGGAGACGCCGGCGGAAGTCGCGGCCGGCGCCGCCTCGTTCAGCGATGAGCTGCTGAGCCTGGACAGCAGCCGCTGGCAGGCGGCGCAGTGGAACAACGGCAGCTATTTCCTCAACGGCTGGCATCCCGACCAGTTGGACTTCGCCGAGGGACGCCTGCGCCTCACGCTGGAAGCCGACGTGCTGGGGCTCACGGGCCTGAGCTGCGTCTCCGGCGAGTACCGGACGCTGAGCGCCTACGGCCACGGCCTGTACCAGGCCCGTCTGAAGGCTTCCGGCACGCCCGGCACGATCACGGGCTTCTTCACCTACACCGGCCCGGCCGAGGGCACGCAGCACGACGAGATCGACATCGAGATCAAGGGTGACGACCCCTGGAAGCTCCAGGTCAATTACTGGACCGACGACGCCGAGCACCCCACGGTGATCGACCTGGGCTTCGATGCCTCCGCGGGCTACCACGACTACGCCTTCCGCTGGACGGGCGAGCGCATCCAGTGGTTCGTGGACGGCCGGCTCGTGCACGAGGAGGACGGGCGCCGCGGCCCGCTGCCGCAGGTGGCCGGCCGCCTCATGCTCAACCTATGGGGCGCCACGGGCGCCGAGCCCTGGAGCAGCAGCTACCAGGTGTCGGGCACGCCGTCCGAGGTCCTGGTGGAGCGCGTGGCCTTCACCGCGGAGCAGGACATGGCCTCGGCCACCGTGCCGGCCGTGTCCGTGGGCGCGCTGTACGGCCGCACCTATTGGGAAACCCGCAACAGCTGGCGCGCCGTCGCCACCATCGGCGTGCGCGACGCCGGCGGTGCCGCGGTGCCGGGCGCGGTGGTCAGCGGCAGCTTCAGCGGTGGCGCGTTGCAGAACTGCACCACGGACGGCAGCGGCGCATGCAGCGTTTCCAGCGGGCTCATCGGCAAGGGCCAAACGGGCACCACCTTCACCCTCGCCGGCCTCAGCGGCAGCGGCATGAGCTATGACGCGGCGGGCAACGTGGCGGGCTCGGTGGTGATGCGGCGACCTTGATCGCGCCTCAACCCGGAGCTGCCGCCGGCAGATCCCGCCTCAACTCCCCTTCCAGCGCGTCCAGCCGCTGGCACAGCCCATCCACCAGCGAGACGGCGCGCTCGCGCTCCCGCTCCTGACAGGCCTGCTCCAGCAGCGAGGCCAGCTCACTGGTTGCAGCGGCACCCACGGTCGCCGCGCTGCCCTTGATGCCATGGGCCGCGCGGCCCAGCCGCTCCAGGTCGCCCGCGGCCACCGCGTCGCGCAGGGCCTGCCGCTCGGCCTCGGCATGGGCCACGAACATGCCGGCGACCTCGTCGAACAGGCCCTCATCGCCGCCCAGCAGCTCCACCGCCTGGGCGCGGTCGTACAGCGCCGTTCCCGAGCTCGCCTCGGAAGGCGCCGCAACTGGCACGGCCTGCGGCGTCGCATCGTCGGCATCCAGCGCGACGGCGGCTGGATCACGCCGTCGAGCATGCTCCTGCACGGCGCGGTAGAGCTCCAGCTTGGAAACGGGCTTGCTGAGGTAGCCGTCCATGCCGGCGGCCAGGCAGCGTTCGCGGTCGCCCACCATGGCATGCGCCGTCATCGCCACGATCGGGGTGTGGCGGCCCAGCGGCTGCTCATGAGCGCGCAGCGCGGCCGTGGCCTCGAAGCCGCCCATCACCGGCATCTGCACGTCCATGAGGATCAGGTCGAACGCCTCGGTCTGTGCGCGCTGCACCGCCTGCTGGCCGTCGGCAACCACCTCCACCTGGTGGCCCATGCCTTCGAGAAGCCGCAGCGCCAGCTTCTGGTTGATGACGTTGTCCTCGGCCAGCAGGATGCGGTGCCGCGCCGGGGCGCTGCCCACGCTGCCGGCGGCGCCCGCATCGGCCGGGTTCAGGGCACTGTGAGTGAAGCCTTCAACCGTGGTCATCGCGTCGAAGAGCGACGAGGGCTTGCCGGGCCAGGGCACGCGCACCTCGAAGCAGCGGCTGCGGGCGTCGGGAAGGAGCTCGTCCTCCAGCAGGATGACCGGGCGGCCATGCGTGGCGCTGTCGCACAGCCGCGGCAGCAGCGAGGCCAGCTGCTCCAGCGGCTGCAGCCGCAGCGTCGAAGCCCGCACCAGCACGCTCTGGATGGCGCGGTGGTGCCGCGCCGGCGATTCCAGCCGGCGCAGCGCCTCGGCCAGCTCGCCCACCACCACGGGCTGGAGCTGCCACTGCGCCAGCGTGGCCTGCAGCGTGGCGTCCGGTGCAGGGGCGGCATCGAGCACCAGCACCCGCGGCTGCGGCTCACCGTCACCGGCCGGCATGTCGTCATCGGCCTCGGCCTGCAGGCCGAGCCGGGCCGTGAAGTGGAAGGTGCTGCCCTTGCCCGGCTCGCTCTCGGCCCACAGCTCGCCGCCCATGAGGCCCACCAGGCGGCGGCAGATGGCCAGGCCCAGGCCAGTGCCGCCGAAACGCCGCGTGGTCGAGGCATCGGCCTGCGTGAAGGGCTCGAACACGCTCTGCAGCTTGTCGGGTTCGATGCCGATGCCGGTGTCGCGCACGCGGAAGTGCAGCGTGCACTGGCCGTCGCTTTGCGCCTCGGGGCGGCGTGACACCAGCAGCGTCACACCGCCCTGCAGCGTGAACTTCAGGGCGTTGGTCAGCAGGTTGAGCAGCACCTGGCGCAGCCGGTGCGGGTCGCCCACCACGTGGCGCGGCACGTCGCGCGCGATGGCCCACTCCAGCGCCAGCCCCTTCTCCTGGGCACGCGGGCCCAGCGTGCGCACCGTGGCGGCCACCTGCTCATGCAGGTCGAAGCCGATGCGCTCGAACTCCAGGTGGCCGGCCTCGATCTTGGAGAAGTCCAGGATGTCGTTGATCAGCGACAGCAGCGACTGCGCCGAGTCCTGCACCACGCCCAGCAACTCGCGCTGGTCATCGTCGAGCTCGCTGTCCATCACGAGGTTGCTCATGCCGATGATGGCGTTCATCGGGGTGCGGATCTCGTGGCTCATGTTGGCCAGGAACTGGCTCTTGGCGACGTTGGCCTCCTCGGCGCGTGCGCGCGCCTCCCGCAGCGCCACCTCGGCCTGCTCGCGCGCGTGCAGGGTTTCCTGCAGGCGCTGCTGCGCGAGCTTGGAGGCGGTGATGTCCGAGGCGATGGCCATCAGGCCCACCACGGCCGGGCCCTCCTCGCGCAGCGGCTGGATCTCGATGTCGATCCAGCAGGCACGGTCCTGCCGGTCGCGCAGGTGCAGCTCGCCGCGCCAGGACGTGCCCCGCCACAGCGCCTGGCGCATGAGCTGCAGCTCGTCGGCGTCGGCACCGGCGCGGCGCAGCAGCGCGTCGGGGGCCTGCCCCAGCACGTCGTCGCGGCGGTAGCCGAACACGCGCTCGAAGCCCTCGTTGACCCAGGTCACGCGCTCGCGCTCATCGATGATCACCACCGCGTTGGACGTGTGCTGCACCACCTTGGCCAGGCGCTCCAAATCGGCCGTCATCTCCCGCGCACGGCGTTCCGCGCGCGCGCGGCCCACCGCCAGCAGCCACACCGACAGCGACAGCAGCAGGCTCATCAGGGTGCCGCCCACGCCCAGGGCCGCGGGCAGCCGCGGGTTGATGCCGGCATCGAGCGCCGGCGTGCTGCGCGCCAGCAGCGTCAGCACGTGCCCGCCGATCATCAGCTCGCGCGTGGCGCTGAACTCGTGGCGCGAGGCCAACCAGCCTTGCGGCTGCGGCCCGGCGGCGGGCTCGGCCTCGGAGGCGAACACCTGCTGCGCGGCCTGGGTGTCCGCGCCGTCGAACAGGTGGATCTGCAGCTGCCGCTCGGTGAGGTCCGACAGCCCGGCCATGAGCTGCTGCACCACCACCGGCGCCACCGCGAGGCCGCTGAGCGCCGCCAGCCGCTGCTCGGCCGTGCCCAGCGGTGCGCCCGGGCGGTAAATCGGCGCCATGAACATGAAGCCCGCGCCGCGCAGCTCATCCTGCAGCAACGTGATGCGCGAGGTCAGCGTGGCCTGCCCGGTGCGCGCCGCACGCTCGATGGCTTCGCGTCGCACCGTCTCCGACCCCATGTCGAAGCCCAGCGCCTTGCGGTTGCGCTCCAGCGGTTCGATGAAGCGCAGCACGTAGAGGTCGCCGGATTGCGTCTGCGTGTAGACCTGGAAACCGGCATCGGCCTGGGCCTGCTCGGCGGCGATGAAGCTGCCCAGCTCGTCGCGAGACACGCGCTGCACGTAGCCCAGGCCCCGCACCGACGGGAAGTTGCGCGGCAGATCGCGGGCCCGCACGTACTCGCGGAACACCCGGCGGTCCAGGTCCGGCATCGCGGCGTACAGGCTGCGCAGGCCGTCCACCGCGTACACGGGTTGCTGGAAACGCAGCCGCATGTCGCGCTCGACCCGCTCCACCAGCCGCGTGAAGCGCGCCTCGGTGGCGGCGGCGATGGAGCGCTCCAGCAGCAACACGCCGGTGCCGGTCAGCGTCAGGCTGGCGGCCAGCACCGCCAGCGGAATGAGCCATGTCGAGCGCCCGTTGCGGCCTCGCCCGGCGGTGGCACTCACGCCCTGGCCCAGCCCACCCGGCTGCGGTGCCGATCCCATCACTGCCCCCGCCGCCTCATCGGCCCGGCATCACGCGCCAGGTGGCGGAATAGGGATAGGTGGGATTGGCGCAGGAGCCACAGCGTCCGCAGGACGGCTGGCGCACGCCCTCGACCTCCCGGTTCTCGCGCCAGGTGCGCCCGGGGTCCTGCGTGCGCGGCACGCCGAGCCGGCGCAGACTCTGCTCCTCGCGCTTGAAGCGCGGGCGGCCCTTGTCGTTGCCCGCGAAAGGATCGGCGCCGGCCATCTCCCACTGGCCGCCCTCGGACGGGCCCCACTTCAGCAGCTTGCCCTGCACCTTGTAGAGCAGCGCCTCCAGCATGATCCCGTTGTTGTTGGCCGTCTGCGTCTTGATCGGGCCCGAGCCGTTCTCGTAGAGGCCTTCGAAGTAGCCGCGTTTCGGATCGTAGGCCGTGGCGATGGCATCGAACAGCAGGTCCGTGTAGGGCGTGGGCCACAGCACCCACATGCCCAGCGCCGCCTTCAGCGACACGGCCGCGGCGTCCGGCATGTGCTTGCCTGTGTCGGTAATGGTGTTCCACGGAAAGCCGTCGGAGTAGACCGTGTCGTAGACGAAGTACGGCGCCCGGTCGAGCTGGTGCTCGGTGCGCGCGGTCAGGATGCCGGTGACGCGGTGGCGGGCCTCCTGCGCCAGGTAGACGCGGTGGCCGAAGTCCGCCATCCAGCACTGGGAGTGGTAGAGATCGTCGTCGCGCCGGTCCAGCGCCTGGTCCCAGTTGAGCTCCAAAGCATCGAGCACGTAGCTCTCGGCCACCACGTAGTTGTGCTGGTTGGTCGTGCGCGGGTCGCGCGTGTCGTAGGGCACGGCCTGGCCGTAGATCTCCACCGTGGCGAAGGGCTCGGGCGCCAGCGCCTGCGAGGCGTCGAAGCCCCAGAGCTCGAAGCCCTTGGCGGCGTACTCCTCGTAACCCAGGCGCCCTTCCTGCACGTACTGCACCTGCTTGTTGTTGTCGAGCATGGCGCCGAACATCGTGCCGGTGTAGTCCAGCACGCGGCGGAAGTCCAGGCGCAGCATGAAGCGGTCGATGGCGTTGGCATGCTCGGGGCGCCGCTCCTTGATGATCTTGAGCCAGACGAGCAGGCGGCCCATGTCGATGGCCGAGAAGCCGATCTCGCCGGGCTTGTTGGCGTAGTCCACCTTGGCCGCGGTCTGCGTGTGGTAGACCTTGTTGGGCATCTCGTTGCGGAACAGCTCCATGCGCTGCAGCGTGCCCATCAGCGCCTGGAAGCGGTTGTCGAACCTGTTCCTGTCGATCAGCCCCAGCTCGTTGGCCGCCAGCAGCGCGGCGATGTAGGAAGCGGTGTCCCACATCGTCGTCGAGGGGTAGTCCTGCACCGCGTTGACCAGGCCGGTCTGGGACTGGAAGTTGTTCTCGAAATAGAGCCAGGCGCGTTTGGCCACCTCCATCTCGCGCTCGGTGAGCGGTCCGCGGCGCGGCGCGGGCATGGTCGCGGGCGCGCTGTCCCAGCGCTCGGTGCGGTCGGGCAGCACGCTGCCGCAGCCCAGCAGCGAGGCCGTGGCCACCGCGGCCAGGGCGGCTCGGTACAGCCGGGCCGTCAGGCGTCTTTCCATGGTCGTTGTTCTCCTTGGGTCGCGGCGTGCGGGCCGTGTCGCGGATGCCTCAGCGCACGCGCACGAGCGGTCCGCCCTGGATGTAGGCCAGGCTCTCCAGCACCACGGCGTTGGTGTTGGCCGTCAGGGCCTTGTTGGGCTCGCGGGTGCGCTCGTACAGACCGGCATACCAGCCGCGCTGCGGGTCGTGCAGCGGCGCCACGGCGGTGACGAGGCGGCGGGTGTAGTCGTTGTCCACCAGCGCATGCCAGCCGAAGGACGCCTTGACGCTGAGCGTGCGCAGCGCGTCCAGGTCTTCACCCGTGTCGGAGAGCGTGAACCAGTTGCGGCCGTTGGCGTGCACGGTGTTGTAGGCAAAGTAGGGCTTCTGGTCGAGGTGGTCCTCGGTCACGGCGGTGAGCTGGCCCGTCTTCTCGAAGCGACGCTGCTGGGCCAGGAACACGCGCCAGCCCAGCTCGCCGGAGTCGCGGTCCCAGCCCATCTCCAGGCCGTCGAGCACGTAGGGCTCGCTGAGCACGTAGTTGTGCGCGCCACTCTCGCGCTCGGTGCGCCGGTCATGCCCGATGCGCACGCCCTCCACGTCGCTCCACGCCAGCTGCTGCGTGTAGCTGGCCGCGCGCGGCGCATGCCGGCCGACGAGAGCCAGGGACTTGGACGCGTATTGCTCGTAGCCCAGGCGCCCTTCCTGCACGAGCTCGGCGCGGCCCTGCCCGTCCAGCCGCGCGCCCATGAACTCGCCCTCGGCCTGCAGTGCCGACAGGTCCAGGCGCCCCAGCACCGCGCGCACCGCCTGCGTGTGCTGCGGGTACTGCCACACCAGCACCTGCAGCGGCACCATCAGCCGCGCGATGTCGATGGCCGACCAACCGATGCCGCGCTCCGTGGGCTGGTTGGTGTAGTCCGTCATCTGCAGCGTGCTGGCGTTGTAGGCCTTGTTGGGCAGCTTGCCGTCGAACAGCGGCAGCTTCTGCAGCGAGCCCAGCGCGCGCGCGATGCGCTCATCGAACTCGCGCGCCTCGATCAGCTCCAGGCGCTGCGCCGAGATCACGCCCATGAGGTAGGAGCCCGTGTCCCACATCGTGGCGGAGGGGAACTTCTCCACCGAGAAGGCCAGGCCCGTGACCGGGTCGGTGTTGTTCTGGAAGTAGGTCCAGGCGATGCGGGCCCACTGGCGTTCCTGCTCGGTCAGCGGGCGGGCGCTGGCCCGCAGCGCCGCGGCGTCGAGCTGGCGGTCGGGCAGCTCCACGGCCGCGGAGGCCTGTGCCCAGCCGCCGCGCTGCTCCATCCAGATCACGATGCCGAAGGCCACCAGCAGGGCCAGGATCGTGATGATGTAGCTGCGCGCATGCACCAGGTTGCGCCTGAAACTCATCGGGGGCTCCTTCGTCGAGGTGATGCCGGCCGGCTCTCAGAAGCCGTGTACCGGGGCGGCGGGCTGTCCCCGGGCGTCGTCAGGCTGGGAGGGATCGTCCTCGGGCTTCCACAGCGCGGCGCGGATCATGGGCAGCATGGCGGCGATGTTGTAGACGCTCCACACCGAGATCACGATCAGCACCGGCAGCTCCTGCGTGGCGCCGAACACGAACACGCGCAGCCCCGCGACGACGAGCCCCAGCACCGTCAGCGCCACGATGGCGATCTGCGGCCACACCATGTGCAGGAAGTTGCCCTCCTGCCGGCTCTTAGGCGTGACGGGGAACTTGATCTTCTCGCCCTTGAGCACCGTCCACAGCGCGCGCAAATTGATCGAGAAGAACGACAGGTACGAGGCCTTGCCCTCCCAGGCGGCGATGCCCCAGGTGCCGAACATGAAGGCCAGCTCGTTGAGGATGACGAAGGGCAGGAAGTGCAGGTAGAACTCCATCGAGAACGCGCGCAGCGGCGAGATGCCGGTGAAGAGCGTGACGATGGGCGCCAGCAGGAACACCAGGTTCCACAGCCCGCCGAAGTAGGACCAGAACGTGCTCAGGTACATCAGCCGCTGCCGCAGCGACATGCGGCCCTTGAACAGCGGGTTGTCGCGCAGCGCGATGTCGAGCGTGCCGCCGGCGTACTTGAAGCGCTGCGTGGCCCAGGCCAGCAGGTCCTGCGGCGAGAGCATCTTGGACTCGACCTGCGGATGCAGCACCGACTTCCAGCGCTGGTCGGGGTCGTTGTGCAGCACGATCGAGGTGTAGATGTCCTCGGAGACGTGGAACTTGTAGGGCGTGAACTCGGTCTCGACGGCGATCTGGCCGCGCACGGCCTCCTCGAAGTCGCGCTTGATGTCGGCCTCGCGGATGCCCTTGGACAGTTTGCCGACCTGCTGCTCGACGCTGCTGCCGTAGGCGCGCAGCGCGGCCTGCATCACGGCCTCGCGGCGGTGGATGGACGCGGCACCGCAGCAGAACGCGGCATTGGCCGGGTTGCGGCGGCGCAGGATCACGTCGTAGAACATCTTGGGGTCGTTGGCGAAGGGATCGCGTCCGACGGGCACCGGCCCCACCAGCCGCTCCACCGCGCGCCCGATCCAGCGCCCCGGCGTGCCCAGGTGGCGCGCCAGCCAGTCCGGCAGCGGCCGGCCTTGCGGGATGTCGTAGAACCACTGTGGCGTCTGCACCCAGGCTATGTGCGGATCGCGGAAGTAGCCCAGCGTGTGCTCCAGGTAGGTCGGGAACAGCCGCGTGTCGGCATCGCAGATGACGATGAAGTCGCCGCTGGTGTGCTCCATCGCGTTGCGCAGGTTGCCGGCCTTGAAGCCGATGTTGTTGTCGCGCGTGATGTAGTGCACGCCCTCTTCCTGCGCCACCTGGCGCATCAGGGGCCGGCGCCCGTCGTCGAGCACGTGGATGCGCAGGTCGATGGGATGCGGGTAGCGCATGGCTTTGGCGTCGCGGATGGACAGCCGCACCAGCTCCTCTTCCTCGTTGTAGGTGGTGATGAACACGTCCACCGCCACCGGCCGGTCCTGCTCCAGCGGCTGCTCCACGCATTCGTTGATGCCGTACGGCGGCGGCTGCATCGGCGGGTCGCGCGTGCTCCAGAGGTTGACGGCGAACAGCACCAGCCCGATGTACGACAGCGTCTCGGCCAGCGCCAGCGGGATGGCCAGCCACAGCGCCTCCATGTTGAGCGAGCCGGTCCAGCGCCACCAGATGTAGCGCGCGCCGAAGGCCAGCGCCATCACGACGAAGAACTGCCACAGCGACTCGATCAGCGGCGAGTGCGGCAGCGGCGGCGGCGGCCGCCGGTCCTCGAAGGCCTCGAAATAGAAGTGCGGCTTGCTGGTCTCCGGCATGGCTTGTTGTTGTTCAGTGCTCAAGGTCTGGCCTCGCCTGGGGTTGGAGGAGCTTGGTCAGCACCAGCAGGTTGCCCCGTGGGCCGATGCGGTAGTCCACCCGGTCGAAGGACGCGCGCAGCAGGGCAAGACCCATGCCGCCTTCGGGCAAGCTGTCCAGCGCCAGCGGGTCGAAGTCGAAGGGGTCGTGCGCGGACGGCTGCAGCGCCGCCTCGGGGATAGGCCGGCCCCGGTCGAACAGGCGCAGGCACCAGCGGTCGGGCTGCTCAGTCCACAGCAGCTGCACGCGGGCATCCCGCGCGTGGGCCTCGTAGCCATGGCGCACGATGTTGGACAGGGCCTCGGACAGGCCCAGGTCGATCTGTGCGGCCAAGGTCTCATCGCCGCGCTGCGCGGCCAGGGCGGCCACCTCGGCACACACGCGCGAAACCTCCTCCAGCCGCGCCGCGATGTCGGCGCGGTAGATCACGCGGGCGTCCGCCTCGGGCGGCTCCACGCCCGCGGGGTCCTGCGGCAAGGGGTCCGTGCCCATCCGGCCCGCGCCCCGGCTCAGGCGGCCAGCGCCGCCGCCACGGAGTCGTGCAGCGGGAACACCCGATCCAGCCGCGTGAGCTTGAACACGCCCTGCACGGCGGCGCTGGCGCCCGCGATGGCGATGCTGCCGCGCCCGCCCATGCTCTTGAGCACCGACACCAGCACGCCCAGGCCACTGGAGTCGATCATCTTCACCGCCTGCAGGTCCAGCACCAAGCGGGCCGTGGGACCGTCCTTGACCACGTCGAGCAGCGCGGTGCGGAAGGCGCTGGCCTGGGCCGCGTCCAGGCGCGGCGCCTGCACGGTGGCGACGATGGCCTCGTCGCGGCGATCGACATCGATGTTCATGCTCTGGTTACCTCCACAACCGTTGAGGCCGCGCCGGCGCCGACATGCTCGATCAGCAGCATCGAGATGTCGTCGCGCAGCTCGGCCGAATCGCCGCCTGCCCAGCGGCGGATTTCCGCCTCGAACTCGCGCACCGTATCCTGGGCCGGGCAGGCGGCCGTGCGCGACAGAAAGGTCTTGAGCCGCTCCAGGCCGTAGGGCTCGCCCTGGAGGTCCTCGCATTCGGTGACGCCGTCGGTGTAGCAGCACAGCCGCGCACCGGGCGGCAGCGTGAGCTCGATGTCGTGGTAGGCCACATCGTCGAACAGGCCCACCGGCAGGTCACCGTCCTCGGCCACCTCGTGCACCCGGCCGTCGGGCAATACCACCACTGGCAGCGTGTGGCCGGCGCGCACCAGGCGCAGGCTGCCGTTGCGCTGGTCGAGCAGCCCGAACACGCAGGTCAGGTAGCTGGTGCCGATGCCCGCCTCCAGCAGCCGCGCGTTGAGCGACTGCACCACCGCGGCCGGCGAGGCCGCGCTCGCCGAGCGCGCGGCCTGCACGATGCCGCCCGAGAACTGCGGGCTGAGCATCTGCGTCACGATCATGGCCACCATGGCCGAGGCCACGCCGTGGCCGGCGACGTCGAAGTTGTAGAACGCCACCCGTTGCGCGTCGAAGCCGAAGCAGTTGAGCGCGTCACCCGAGACGAAGCGCGAGGGCAGGAACAGCCACGCGAAGCGCGTGCGGCCGTCGTCGAAGGTTTCCTGCGGCAGCAGGCTCTTCTGGAAGGCGCCGGCGGCGTCCACGTCGCGCTGGATCTGCTGGTAAGCCGCCTGCAGCTCGCGGTTGCGCTCCTCCAGCCCGGCCTGCAGCTCCAGCAGGCGCTGGCCCGCGTGCAGCCGCACCGCCAACTCGTCGAAGTCCACCGGCTTGCGCAGGAAGTCGTCGGCACCGGCGGCCAGGCCTTCGATCATGTCCTCGCGCTTGTCGCGGGAGGACATGAGGATGAAGTAGACGTAGCGCGCACCGGGCCGCGCGCGCAGGGCGCGGCACAGGGCCAGCCCGTCCATGCCCTGCATGATCCAGTCGCTCACCACCAGGTCCACCGCCTCGTGCTCCATGCGCGCCAGGGCCTCCTCGCCGCTGGCGGCCTCGCAGACCTGGTGGCCCAGCCGCGTCAGCGCCCGGTGCACCACCAGGCGCTGCATCGGCTGGTCATCGACCACCATCACGCGCAGCGTGCCGGCCCGGCGCAGCGGCGGGGTGAGCGTCACAGGTTGATGTTCCATGTGATCGCGACGGAGATGCTGCCGTCGCGCAAGCGACCGGTGCCCGGTGCTCGCTCGCGCCAGGGGAAGCGGTTGCCGGAATAGTTGGCGTACTGCACCACCAGCCCGCCGCTGCTCCAGTCGGCATAGCCGAAGCTGTAGGTGAAGTCCGGGTCCCAGGGCTGCTGCTGGCGGCGCACCGGATAACCCACGAGGTCGAGCGCGGCAAACCAGTATTGCCGGTACACATAGCGGCAACCCAGGCTCGCGGACTTTTTGCCGACCTGGCGGGCGCCCAGCTCCGCGTCGGCATAGCGGTGGGTGTACCGGAGCGCCGTGCCGCATCCGACGCTGTGCTGCTCGCTCAGCGGCACCCAGTCGCGCAGTGTCGGCGTGAGCGGGAACTTGTAGCCCAGGCTCCAACTGCCCTCGTCGAAGCGCGTGACGCGCTCGCCGCGGGCACGGTCCGGATGGAAGCGGTTGCCGCCGTCGTTGCTGTAGAAGAAGCTGAAGGTATAGGGCCGCCAGTCCTCAAAGCCGAAGGCGTAGGTGAAATCCGGGTTCCAGGGCCGCTGCTCGGACGGGTTGAGGTAGCGCAGCAGGTTCGTGCGCACGAACCAGCCTTCCAGCGGCATGTAGCGCAGGCCCAGCTGCAGCGTCGGCGAGCTCGGGACCTCGCCCTGGCTCTGGAAACCGAGATTGGAGAAGCCATCGGCCTTCAACGGTGCGTCCAGCGCCAGGCGCACGCTCAACAGGTGCGGCGCCGTGCCGTTGAAGAGCTGATGCACCGGCAGGGCAAAGGAGCGCTGCCAGCCTTCGCGCCAGTTCGTTGGCTCGCCCGGCGGCGGATCGGGCGGCGGCGGCGCGCCGCGATGGGGCGCGTAGGTCTGGGGGGAGGTCTGGGCACAGAGCGTGACGGGCAGCGCCAGCGCCAGCGCCAGCCACGGCCGGCACAGGCTGTTGCGACGGATCTCGACACTTGTTCTTGTCACGCGTACCCCCTCGGCGCTGCCGGCCGCCCTTGTGTTTGTCGTGGCACGCCCTGCATCAATTCTCGTGCCCGCCCTTCGCCGCGGGCTCGTCTTTTTCCAGGAGTTTTGTCACACGCTTGGCCAGCACGCGCAGCGACTGCAGCTGCCAGGGCTCCAGCGTGCGCGGGCGCATGTCGTTGACGCACAGCGTGCCCACGGGCAGCCCGCTGGCCAGCACGAGGGGCGCCCCGGCATAGAAGCGGATGTGCGGCGGCCCCGCCACCAGCGGGTGGTCCGCGAAGCGCGGGTCCAGGCTCATGTCGGGCACGACCATCACCTCATCGGGCTTGTGGATGGCGAAGCTGCAAAAGCCCTCGTCGCGCCCGATCTCGCAGGCGTCCAGCCCGATGCGCGACTTGAACCATAGCCGCCGGGCATCGACCAGGCTGATCAGTGCCATCGGCGCGTCGCACACCTGCGAGGCCAGCAGCGTCAGGCGGTCGTAGCTGTCCTCGGCGCCGGTGTCCAGGACGGCCAGCCGCGCCAGGGCGGCCAGCCGCTCCTCCTCGCGGGGATGCGCAAGCGGCTTCTCCATCAGCGTTGCCTTCCAGGCGGTTCGGGGCTTGCCCACGGCAGCGGGCGCCACCACGGCCGCTGCCGTGGGAATGGGCGGCCAGGCGCACGACCCGGCCGGTGGTGAAGGGCCCGGTCAGGCCTGTTGCATCGGAACCCCTTCGTGCTTGTCTGCGGCAGCCCGACCGGCGTGGTGATTGACAGCAAAAGGCGTTCCGAAGGGCGGGAGCCCTGGACCGGCCTGCCGTGCCTGGCGGGCAGGCCCGCCGCAAACGCATTCAGTCCGCCAGGAACCGATCCACCGCCTCCATAAACACGCGCGTGCGCGCCGGCACCAGGCCGCGACCGGGCAGCTGGGCGTAGACCTTGAGCGGGTGCGGCGCATGCTCCGGCAGCAGCGGCACCAGCGCACCGGCCTCGACCTCGCGCCGGCAGTAGGAGGCGGCCAGCATCGCGGCGCCATGCCCGGCCAGCGCCGCCTGCAGGCGCAGCGCGGCGTTGTTGGTGCGCAGCGGTCCCTGGGGCTGGATTTCCTGGGTGCGGCCGTCCGGGCCCTGGAAGCGCCACCAGGCCTCGCCCGGCGTGGACAGGCAGGGCCAGGCCTGCAGCTCCGCCACGGTGCGCGGCAGGCCATGCCGGTGCACGACAGCGGGCGCGGCATAGACGCCACGCGCCACGCTGTAGACACGGCGCACCACGCGCTGCGAGTCGGGCAGCGCATCCGCGCTGGTGAAGAACACCACGTCGAAGCCCGCGCCCATGTCGTCACCATCCGGCACGCGCACCTCCAGCTCGATGCGCAGGCCCGGGTGGCGCGTCAGCACGTCGTTGACCACCTCGCCCAGTTGCAACGCGCCGAACTCGTAGGGCGTGGCGATGCGCAGCACGCCGCGCGGCTCGTCGCGCGCATTGCCGGCCTCGCCCGCGACCGCGTCCAGCCGTTCGAACAGCGGCGCCAGCTGCGCCAGCAGCCGCTGGCCCTGCTCCGTGAGCATCAGGCGCCGCGTGCTGCGCTCGATCAGCCGCTGGCCCAGCGCCTGCTCCAGCCGTGCCACCGCATGGCTCACCGACGACTTGGGCCAGCCCAGCTGCTCCGCGGCCCGGGTGAAGCTGCCGCTGCGGGCCACGGCCGTGAACGCGTACCAGTCGTTCCAGTTCATCAGCGCATTGTCCAAAGATTCGGACACACCATTCAAGACAGGCTCTTTATCCAACAGCAGAAACAATCCAGCATTCCGGGATGTCCCTAGCCCGCCCTTCGCTCGCTTCGACCCTTCCCGCGCGCACGCCTCTGCTCAGCGCCTATCCGCATTTCAGCGCGCTGCGCGTCTATGCCTTCGGCGCGGTGCTGGGGCTG
The DNA here is from genome assembly GCF_012927045.1 of Azohydromonas caseinilytica. GTDB lineage: Bacteria > Pseudomonadota > Gammaproteobacteria > Burkholderiales > Burkholderiaceae_C > Azohydromonas > Azohydromonas caseinilytica. The sequence goes on from NZ_JABBFW010000010.1 coordinate 58,915, forward strand.
GTGGCGTCGATGGACATCATCAGCACGATCCTGATCGCCATGGCGGGCACGCAGGTGCAGTCGGGCCTGGGCGCCGTGCCCCAGGACTTCCTGTGGGCCTTCACGGCCTACGCCGCGGCGGCGGTGGTGGCGAACCTGGTGCTGGTGCAACTCGCCGGGCGGGTGAGCTACCGGCGCTTCACGCTGGCCGGGCTGGCGCTGTTCATCGCCGGGGCGCTGGGCTGCGCCGCGGCGACGTCATTGCCCGCGCTGGTGCTGGCGCGCGCGGTGCAGGGCCTGGGCGGCGGCGGGCTGTTCGCGGCGGCGCGCATCCTGGCGCAGTACACCTCGCAGCCGCGGGAGCGGCTGTCGCTGTTCTGGGGCTTCGGACTGGCCAACTTCGCGCTGGTGGCGCTGGCGCCCTGGCTCACGGGCGTGCTGGTGGCGCACCACGGCTGGCCGCTGCTGTTCCTGCTGCAGGCCGGCCTCGCGGCGCTGCTGCTGCCGCTGGTGCTGCGGCTGTACCCGCGCGAGGAGCCGCTGCCGCCGCGCCCCGTGGGCCGGCTGGACTGGCCCGGCGTCGCCGCCTTCGCCGCGGGCGCGCTGCTGCTGCTGCACGCGCTGGAGCAGCTGCGCTACCTGAGCGCGGCGCAGCTGCCGCTGCTGGCCGGCATTGCCGCGGCGGGGCTGGGGCTGGGGCTGGTGGTGCTGCGGCGCTTCAGCCGGCACCCCGATCCCTGGCTGGACCCGCGCCGGCTCGCCAGCCGCCGCTACCTGGTCGGCCTCGCCTTCTATGGCGCCTTCTACCTGGTGAGCGGCGCCTGGAACTACGCTGTGCCGGCCCTGCTGGCGGAAGGCCTGGGCTATGGCCTGCCCGGGGCGGGCGCGCTGCTGTCGCTGGGCGGCGCGGTGACGCTGATCGCGGTGGTGGTGTTCCACCTGTCGCTGCCGCGGGTGATGCGCAAGCGCCGCTACATCGCGCTGGGCTACCTGGGGCTGGCGCTGTCCTTCGCGCTGATGGCCTGGGCCGCGCGCGCGGGCGGCGCATCGGGCGCGGTGCTGGCAGCCGTGCTGCTGCAGGGCGCGATGCCGGTGCTGGCGCTGCTGCAGGTGGCGTTGATGACCTTCGTGGACATGCCCACCGAGGACTTCGCGCACGCCTACGCTTTCAAGAGCATCGTGCGCGAGATCGTCAACGCGCTGGGCGCGGGGCTGACCGTGCTGCAGCTGCACCACGGCACCGCCGCGGCGCAGGAAACGCTGCAGGCACCGGCGGTTGCGCACGCATCGCTGCACGCCGCCGCGCTGCGCGCCGCCGCCGGCGATCTGCTGGCCGGGCTGGCCGTCGCCTGCCTGGCGGTGGCGGCCATCGCGCTGGCGCAGCGGGCGCTGAAGTGAGGCGATGGCGCCAGGGCTTGCAGCGGATCGCGTCGATCACCATCCGCATGGCGCGCGACGAGTTGCGGGCGGCGGGATGGTGGGCGTGCAGCCCGGGAAACACGCCGATGCCGAAGCGCTCGGCTGCGATGTCAACCATCCACGCCTCTGCCGCGGCTCGTCCTGGGGCGCATCAGGCCACCGCGCCCGAGCGCCCGGCCGCGGCCGTCTGCAGGGCCGCCCTGCGCAGCTGGAGCATGTCGCGCACGGGCGGCGCGCCGAACTCGCGGCTGTACTCCCGGCTGAACTGGGAAGCGCTTTCGTAGCCGACACGGTAGGCGGCCGTCGCGGCGTCAAGGTGCTCGGAGAACATCAGGCGCCGCGCCTCGTTGAGCTGCAGGCGCTTGCGGTACTGCAAGGGGCTCATGGCCGTGAGCTGCTTGAAATGGTGGTGGAAGGTCGAAAGGCTCATGCGCGCCTCGGTGGCCAGGTCCTCGATGCGCAGCGTCTCGGTGAAATGCGTCTTCAGCAGCTCGATGGCGCGGGCGATCTGGTGCCCGGGGCCGCCGGCGGCACCGATCTGGCGCAGCCTCGCGCCCTGGTCGCTGACGAGCAGCCAGTACAGGATCTCGCGCTGCACCAGCGGCGCCAGCACCGGGATGCTGTCCGGCACGTCCAGCAGGTCCACCAGGCGCTGGAAGGCCCGCAGCAGCGGCCAGTGCACGCTGCCGGTGGTCATGGCCCGTTCGTTGGCCTGGCCGCGCGCGGGCGGCAGCTGGCCTTCCAGCACCAGCCGGTTGATCTCGTGCGGGTCCAGCGTCATCAGCAGCGACATGAAAGGCTTTTCAGGGCTGGCGTCCAGGATGTGCGTCACCGTCGGGACGTTCAGCGCCGTGACCAGGAAGGTGCTGGGGTCGTAGACGAAGACGTCGCTGCCCAGCAGCACGCGCTTGCGGCCCTGCACGATCAGCCCCACGCTGGGCTGGTACAGCCCGCAGATCGGGCCGACCGGGTCGTGGCTGCGGTACATCGACAGGCTGGGCAGCGCCGGCGACTGGTGCACCTGGATGCCGTCGGTCCAGCGCTCGATGCTCTGCGCCAGGCCGGCGCGCGCCTCCTCGAAGCGCCGCGCCTCCAGCGCGGTGGAGATCCCGGCCGGTACGGCGGTGTCGAGCGTGTCGTTCATGGTCGCGGCCCCTGGCATTGAGCACGCGATGCTATCCAACGGCGGCCCGCCCGGCGGGGCCAACCCGGAGAATCAGGCAAGCAACTCGCAGCATCGGGCTAACGGAAGATGCGGGCGCGCGCGGACACTCGCGCCGTTGAAGAGCGCAGGATCAGGCCATCGACGGCCGCTGCGCGTTGCGAGGCGGGGTGACATGGAACACGTGGACGTGATGGTGCTGCGCACGCTCGGCGAGTGGCGCGCGCAAGGCCGGCGCGCGATGCTGGTGACGGTGGTGCGGACATGGGGATCGTCGCCGCGCCCGGTGGGCTCGGTGATGGCGCTGCGCGAGGACGGCGCGGTGGTGGGCTCGGTGTCGGGCGGCTGCATCGAGGACGACCTGGTCCACCGCCACGTGCACGCCGGCGCCTTGCCCGAAGGCAAACCGCGGCTGCTGACCTACGGCGTCAGCGCGGACGAGGCCCATCGCTTTGGCCTGCCCTGCGGCGGCACGCTGGAGCTGCTGCTCGAACCGGACCCCGACCCCGCGCAGCTGCTCGCGCTGGTACAGGCGCTGGACGCCGGCCGGCTGATGCGGCGCAGCGTGCGCCTGCGCGACGGCCAGGTCACGCAGGCGCCCACCGACACGGCCGAGGCACATGCCACGACGGACGAGGTGGTCAACACCTTCGGCCCGGCCTACCGGCTGCTGCTCATCGGCGCCGGCGCGCTGGCCGAATGCCTGGCCACCATGGCGCTGTTCAGCGGCTTCACCGTCACCGTGTGCGACCCGCGCGCCGAGTACGCCGGCCACTGGGGCGTGGCCGGGGCGCGGCTGGTGCGCGGCATGCCCGACGACGCCGTGGCGGAGTTCCATCCCGACGCGCGCAGCGCAGTGGTGGCGCTCACGCACGATCCCAAGCTCGATGACCTGGCGCTGCTGGAGGCGCTGCGCAGTCCCGCCTTCTACGTCGGCGCCATCGGCAGCCGGCGCAACGACGCGGCGCGCCGCGCGCGCCTGGCCGAGCATTTCGGTTTGTCGCCGGCGCAACTGCAGCGGCTGCGCGGGCCGGTGGGCCTCTACATCGGCAGCCGCACGCCGCCGGAGATCGCGGTGAGCATCATGGCCGAGCTGCTGGCGGTGAAGAACGGCGTGACGCTGCCGGCGAGCCTGTCGGTGCGCGAGGCCAAGGAGCAGCAGGCGCCGCAACCCTCCTCCATTTCCACCATTCCCGAGGCGCTGGCCGCGGCGGCCTGACGCCCTCTTTCCGGCGGCCCGCCCCACGCGGGCTGGCGGGACCTCCTCCACCTCCAACCCCTGAGCTGCGATGACCACACTCCACGTCAACGGCCGCGAGCAGGCGCTCGATGTCGATCCCGGCACGCCCATCCTCTGGGCCCTGCGCGACACGCTGGGCCTGACCGGCACCAAGTTCGGCTGCGGCATGGCGCAATGCGGCGCCTGCACCGTGCACATGGACGGGCAGGCCATCCGCGCCTGCGTCACGCCCGTCTCGGCAGCGGCCGGCAAGCAGATCGCCACCATCGAGTCCGTCACCGACGGCCACGACAAGGTCGGCCAGGCCGTGCACGCCGCCTGGGTGAAGCATGACGTGGCCCAATGCGGCTACTGCCAGAGCGGCCAGATCATGTCGGCCACCGCCTTCCTGAAATCGCTGCCCAAGGGCAAGGTGCCCAGCCAGGGCGAGATCGACGCCGCGATGGCGGGCAACATCTGCCGCTGCGGCACCTATGCGCGCATCCGCGCCGCCATCACCGACGCCGCCCAGGCGCTGGCCTGAGCCCGAAGGAGCAGCGACCATGCATTTCGAAACTACCCCTGAGCTCCCCAAGGCCCTGCAGGCGATGCTCGCCGCCCAGGCGCCAGCCGATGAGGCGGCATCGGGCCTGGCCCGGCGCAGCTTTCTGAAACTGGCCGCGGCGGGCGGCTTCGCGCTGGGCGCGTTCCCGTTGGCGGCCGGCGCCGCCGACGACCCGGCGCCCGCCGCCGGCCTCAAGCCGACGCAGCAGCCCTCGGCCTTCGTGAAGATCGGCAGCGACGGCATCGTCACGGTCACCATCAACCGGCTCGATTTCGGCCAGGGCGTGCAGACCGGGCTGCCCATGATCCTGGCCGAGGAGCTGGACGCGGACTGGAGCAAGGTGCGGAGCAGGCACGGCAGCAACGACCCGGCCTATGCCGATCCGGTGTTCGGCATGCACCTCACCGGCGGCTCCACCGCGCTCAAGCACAGCTACCCGCAGTACCGCGAGCTGGGCGCGCGCGCCCGCGCCATGCTGGTGGCGGCGGCGGCCGAGCGCTGGAAAGTGAGCCCCGCGGCGCTGCGCACGCAGGCCGGCGTGGTGATCGGCCCCGGCGGCAAGCGCCTGACCTACGGCGAGCTGGCCGAGGCCGCGATGGCGCAGCCCGTGCCCGAGAAGGTGGCGCTGAAGGACCCGAAGCAGTTCCGGCTCATCGGCCGGGCCACGGGGCGGCTCGATGCCGAGGCCAAGAGCAGCGGCCGGCAGGACTACGGCATCGACGTGCGCCTGCCCGGCATGCTGACCGCCGTGGTGGCGCATCCGCCGGTGTTCGGCGCCAAGCTGGCCGAGCTGGACGACACGGCCGCCCGCGCCGTCAAGGGCGTCAAGGCCGTGCTGCGCGTGCCGGTGGACCGCGGCGGCGAGGGCGTGGCGGTGATCGCCGACGGCTACTGGCCGGCCAAGCTCGGCCGCGAGGCGCTGAAGCTGCGCTGGGACAGCAGCGGCGTCGAGAAGGTGGACAGCGCGCGGCAGCTGGAGCAGTACCGGGCGCTGGCGAAGCAGCCCGGCCCGCGCAAGTACGACGCCGACGTGAGCGCGCTGGCGAACGCGCCGCAGCTGATCGAGGCCGAGTTCCAGTTTCCGTACCTCGCGCACGCGCCGATGGAGCCGCTGAACTGCACCGTGCGGCTGCAGGACGGCCAGGCCGAGCTGTGGGTGGGCTCGCAGATGCCCGGGCTGGACGGCCTGGCCGCCAGCAAGGCGCTGGGCGTGCCGCCGCAGAACGTGAAGGTGCACGTGCAGATGGCCGGCGGCGGCTTCGGGCGCCGCGCCATCCCGACCAGCGACTACGTGGCCGAGGCCTGCCAGGTGCTCAAGGCGGCGCAGGCGGCCGGGCTGAAGGCGCCGATCCGCACGCTGTGGAGCCGCGAGGACGACATCCAGGGCGGCTACTACCGCCCCATGCACCTGCACACCGCGCGCGTGGGCTTTGACGCGCAGGGCCGCGTGCTGGGCTGGGACCATGTCATCGTCGGCCAGTCGATCACGGCCGGCTCGCCCTTCGAGCCGATGATGGTGAAGGACGGCATCGACGCCACCACGGTGGAAGGCATGCGCGAGCCCTACGAGCTACCGATACGCCTGACCGTGCACCACCCGAAGGTGAACGTGCCGGTGCTGTGGTGGCGCAGCGTGGGCTCCACGCACACGGCCTTCGTGATGGAGACGCTGGTCGACGAGATTGCCCGCCGCACGCAGCAGGACCCGGTGGCCTACCGGCTGAAGCTCATGGGTGCGCAGCACCAGCGCCACCGTGCCGCGCTGCAGCTCGCGGTGGACAAGAGCGGCTACGGCAAGGTGAAGCTGCCCGCGGGCCATGCCTGGGGCGTGGCGGTGCACGAGTCCTTCAGCTCGGTGGTGGCCTACGTGGTGGAAGCCTCGGTGCAGGAGGGCCAGCCCGTGCTGCACCGCGTGACGGCCGGCGTGCACTGCAACCTGGTGGTGAACCCGCGCAGCGTGGAAGCGCAGGTGCAGGGCGCGGCGCTGATGGGCCTGAGCACCTGCCTGCCCGGCAACGCCATCACGCTCAAGGACGGCGAAGTGCAGCAGCACAACTTCCACGAGTACCAAGTGGCGCGCATCACTTCGATGCCGCGCCTCGAGGTGCACACCGTCCCCAGCGCCGAGCCGCCGACCGGCATGGGCGAGCCCGGGCTGCCGCCGCTGGCGCCGGCGTTTGCCAATGCGATTGCCTCGCTGACGGGGAAGCCGCTGCGGGAGTTGCCATTTCGGATGGGGTGATTGATGTGAGGTGACGGGCCTGCGGGCCCGTCGTTAATGACGTGGCTGCAGCCGGTCGGGCCTTGAGCTCGGCTGGGCGCCGCACGGTGAGCGGCGGCATGACGGACGATCGAAGCTGAAGTCAGCCCTGCCCATGCGTGCGCAGCCACTCGCGCAGGGCGTCGTTCATGCGCGTCTGCCAGCCCGGGCCGGTGGCCTTGAAGGCATCGATCACGTCGGCGTCGTAGCGGACGGTGACGGGCCGCTTGGGGCGCTCCAGCTTCGGCCGTCCCATCTTCGTCGCGGCCTTCGATGCTGTTTTGAAGGCGGCCGCGTACTCCTCACGCGACACCACCCGGTCACCGATCTTGAACGTGGCCTTCGCCAGCATCTCGTCGGTCAACTCGGGGGCGTCATCGGGGTCCACCCAGGAGGGTTCGGTGGCGGGCGACTTCGCGCTCATTGGCGTACCTCATGGAAATGATGCGGCGCGCCGCGCCGCGGGGAGTCCAGACCAGGGCGACCATGCGCCCGTGCAGCAGTCCAAAGGTGATGGTGCGCTGCTCGCCATAGTCCTGTCGCCTACGAGAAGTCGATTCATGGCCCCTGTGGCACCGCAGGCACACTGCGCCGTCACGCAGGGGAACTGCGGCATTCCAAGCCAACTGATCGAAGAGGCAACGGTGAAACAACTGCTCGAACAGGCCGCACATCGCGCCACCGCCTACCTGGACCAGCTGCCCACGCGGCGCGTCGCACCCACCGGCGAGGCCATCGCGGCGCTGGCTGGTCTTGCCATCCCGCTGCCCGAAGAGCCCCAACCCGCCGAGGCCACGCTGCGCCTGCTGGATGAGCTGGGCTCGCCGGCCACGACGGCGACGGCCTCGGGGCGCTACTTCGGCTTCGTCACCGGCGGCTCCCTGCCCGTCACCCTTGCCAGCAACTGGCTCGCGACCGCCTGGGACCAGAACTCGGCGCACTTCGGCCCCGCGCCGGCCACGGCCACGCTGGAGCAGGTGGCGCTGGGCTGGCTGCTGGAGGTGCTGCAACTCCCGGCCGGCTCGGCCGCCGCCTTCGCCACCGGCGCGACCATGGCGAACTTTTCGGCCCTGGCCGCCGCGCGCCACGCGGTGCTGGCGCGCGCCGGCTGGGACGTGGAGGCCGACGGCCTCATCGGCGCCCCGCCGGTCACGGTGGTGCTGAGCGAGGAGGTGCATCCCACGGTGCTCAAGGGCCTGGGCCTGCTCGGCTTCGGGCGCAAGCGCGTGCTGCGCATGCCGGTGGACGGCCAGGGCCGGGTGCTGCCCGACGCGCTGCCGCGCCTGGACGGCCCGGCCATCGTCTGCCTGCAGGCCGGCAACGTGAACACCGGCGCCTTCGATCCCGTCGCCGAGCTCATCGCCGCCGCCCACGCACAAGGCGCCTGGGTGCACGTGGACGGCGCCTTCGGCCTCTGGGCGCGCGCCAGCGATTCGCTGCGGACATTGACTGCGGGCACCGAGCACGCCGACTCCTGGGCCACCGACGCGCACAAGTGGCTCAACGTGCCCTATGACAGCGGCATCGCCTTCGTGCGCGAGGGCGCGGCGCTGCGCGCGGCCATGGCCGTGACGGCCGACTACCTGCCCCAGGAAGGCCCGCAGCGCAATCCGAGCGACTACACGCCCGAGCTGTCGCGCCGCGCGCGGGGCGTGGACGTGTGGGCAGCGCTGCACACGCTGGGGCGCCGCGGCGTGGCGGCGCTGGTGGAGCAGTGCTGCGCGCATGCGCGGCGCTTCGCGCGCGAGTTGCGCGAGGCCGGCGCCGAAATCCTCAACGACGTGGTGCTGAACCAGGTGCTGGTGCGCTTCGGCGACGCCGACGCCACCCGCCGCGTCGTGGCCGCGATCCAGGCTGAAGGCACCTGCTGGGCCGGCATCACCGTGTGGCAGGGCCACACCGCCATGCGCATCAGCGTCAGCTCCTGGGCCACGACGGACGAGGACGTGACGCGCTCGCTGGAGGCGATGCGGCGGGTGATGCGCGAAGTGCGGGGCTGAAGCCGGCGCCGGGTGCGCGGGCCTCGGGTCCGCCCGCTCAGGCCCTGGCCTTGAAACTCCAGCCCAGCCGGCTCAGGTCGTCGATGGCCGGCACGCTGGCCAGCACGATCAGCACGAACGCCAGAGGCACCGTGGCGGCGTAGCCGACCAGCTTGAAGCCCAGCGCACCGCACACGCCGCCGACGAAGAAGGCCGCCGCCAGCGCCAGCAGGATCTGCAGCCGGGCGCGGTTGGCCTGCACCTTCGGCTGCCCGGCCAGCCCGGGCGAATTCCAGTACAGCAGCTTGCCCAGCTCGATGCCCACGTCCGTCACCAGGCCCGTGACGTGCGTGGTGCGGATCTCGGCGCGCGAGAGCTTGGTCACCAGGGCGTTCTGCAGTCCCATGATGAAGCTCAGCCACATCACCGTGAACGGCACGAACAGGCCGGTGACCCCGGACAGCCGCTCTCCCAGCACCCCGAAGCCCAGCAACAGCACCGCCTCCAGCACCAGCGGCAGGGCGTACTCGCTGTGCATGCGCCGGCGGCGCGCGAGGTTCACGAGGATCGCCGTGCAGGCCGATCCGGCGATGAAGGACAGCAGCGCGCCGAAACCGGCCAGGTACTCCCGCAACTCGCCCAGCGCCAAGTGGTCGGCCATGGCCGACACGATGCCGGTCATGTGCGAGGTGTACTGGTGCACGGCGAGAAAGCCGCCGGCATTCGCGGCGCCGGCCACGAAGGCCAGCACCACACCCAGCTGACGGTTCGCCCCGGCACTGCGCCGTCGTCCCGTCAGCCGCCTGGAGTAGTGAATGGGCATCGGTTCCCGCCTGGCCCACCGGTCCGGCTCCCGAAACGCAGCACCGGAACACCCGCTCCGCAGGCAGCGTCGCGGCCGGGCCGATGCACCTTTCACCGGCGGCTCGCATAGAAATATGTTAATTATATGATAATATGATTAACATTCAATGCCAATGTGAAATCCTGGACGACGCCATGGAACAGAAGACCGCCCGGCTGACCGTGCTCATCGATCCGGCCAAGAAGCGCGCGCTCGAACAGCTGTGCGCGCAACAGGACAAGACGCCCTCGCAGGTGGTGCGCCAGCTGATCCGTGACTACCTCAAGCAGCACGGCATCGCCTGGCAACCCGGCGGCGCGGACCCCGACACCCTCGAAGACACGAACCCATGAGCAGCCTGCCCCCGTGCCCGAAGTGCCATTCCGAATACAGCTACGAGGACGGCGCGCTGCTGGTGTGTCCCGAGTGCGCCCATGAGTGGAGCCGCGACGCCGCGCCGGCACAGGAAGAACAGCGCGTCTGGAAGGACGCGCACGGCAACCCGCTGCAGGACGGCGACAGCGTGACGCTCATCAAGGACCTGAAGGTCAAGGGCTCCTCTTCGGTCATCAAGGTGGGCACCAAGGTCAAGAACATCCGCCTCATAGAGGGCGACCACGACATCGACTGCAGGATCGAGGGCTTCGGCCCGATGCAGCTGAAGTCGGAGTTCATCAAGAAGGCCTGAGCCCGGCCTGGGCGGGCCCGAAGCCTGTCACAACATGGCAGCGTGAAACGTCTGGCTGCCATGGACTCCACCGACTTCTCCCGCCTGCGCCCCCGCCTGCACGGCATCGCCTACCGCATGCTCGGCTCCCGAGCCGAGGCCGAGGAGGTGGTACAGGACGCCTGGCTGCGCTGGCACGAGGGCGCACCTGAAGGGCTGGACAGCACCGAGGCGTGGCTGGTCACGGTCACCACCCGGCTGGCCATCGACCGGCTGCGCGCGGCCAAGGCGCAGCGCGAGCAGTACGTGGGCTTCTGGCTGCCCGAGCCGCTGGTGGAGGACTCGCCGGTCACGCCCGAGCAGTTGCTGGAGCAGGCCGACGACCTGTCAGTGGCCTTCCTGACAATGCTGGAGCGGCTGGGGCCGGAAGCGCGCGCCGCCTTCCTGCTGCGCGAGGTCTTCGATGCCGACTACGCCGAGGTGGCGCGCGTGCTGGGCAAGAGCGAGGAGGCGTGCCGGCAGATCGTGAGCCGCGCCAAGGCGCAGCTGCGCGACGCGCGCAAGCGGCACGCAGTGCCGGCCGAGACGCAGCGGCGGCTGCTGCAGGGTTTCATCGAGGCCTCCTCGCGCGGCGACTTCGCGGCGCTGCAGGGCTTCCTGGCGGAGGACGCCGAGCTCATCGGCGACGGCGGCGGCAAGGTGCCCAGCTTCGGCAAGGTGCTGGCGGGCGGGCGGCGCATCGCGCAGCTCTACTTGGCGACGCACCTGCGCCATGGCGCCGAGGTGCAGTGGGCGCTGGCGCGGGTCAATGGCGAATGGGGGCTGCTGCGCTTCATTGCCGGGCGGCTGGAGTCGGTGCAGGCCATCGAGAGCGACGGCGAGCGCATCCTGCGCATCCACGCCCAGCGCAACCCGGACAAGCTGGCGCGCATCGAGGCCGCGTGGCAGCGCGAAAAAGCTGTCACGGTCGCGCCGCCGGTTTCGTCTTGAAGGTGCATCCCAACTTTTTTGACCAAGGAAGCACCATGCACCAGCCCCGACTGCCCTGGACCCGCCTCGCCCCCAAGGCCTACCAGGCGATGGCCGCCGTCAACGCGACCACCGCCAATTCAACGCTGGGGCCGGTATTGATCGAGCTGGTCCAGAGCCGCGTGTCGCAGCTCAACGGCTGCGCCTTCTGCGTGGACATGCACACCCGCAGCCTGCGCGAGCACGGCGAGCGCTGGCAGCGCATCAACAACCTCTCCACCTGGCGCGAAGTTCACTTCTACAGCGAGCGCGAGCGCGCTGCGCTGCACTGGGCCGAGGTGATGACGCGCCTCACCGACCCACACCACGGCGACCGCGGCGCGGATTTCGAGAAACTCAAACCGCATTTCACCGACCAGGAAATCGTGGAGTTGAGTTGGACGATTGCGCAGATCAATGCGTGGAATCGGATGGCGATCGGGATGGGGGTGCCGGTGGAGGAGAAGGGATTGGATTGAATTTGGCCGAATGACCGGGCTGCGCTCCAGGTGCGGGGCAGCGGAAGCCGCCTGCCCGCACCATGCAGCCCCGTCCTAAAAATTGTTCCTTCGACACTTCCCATGTCTTGACCTGTTCCGAAAGACCACTGATTTCTTTCCGGGGCATGCATGGACAAGTCCTGATTCGCATCGCGGCCTGGCGGAGCCCGGGCATTCTTACGTGAACGGTTTGGCAAGGCCGCTCGGTGAAGCTAGAGTTTGAGCGCAGCATTCCCCGGCCAAACCCCCAACCCATTACAAAGGACGGTTTTGGTCGGAATGCTGAATTTGTTCGTTGAGCACCATCAACCACTCGCCACGACAGGAGGCTTGCATGATCACCGCATTGACGACTTTCACTCTGCCAAAGCCCATCACGCGCGAGGAAGCCCGCCGCATATTCCTGAGCACCGCGCCAAAATACCAAGGCGTCCCGGGCCTGCTTCGAAAAACCTACCTGCTCTCCGAAGACGGCTTGACCGCAGGCGGCGTTTACTTCTGGAATTCGAAGGCCGAGGCGGAAGCGGTGTATACGCCGGCCTGGCGCTCATTCGTCAAGGAAAAGTACGGCACCGAACCAAGCATCACCTACTTTGAAAGCCCGGTGGTGGTTGACAACGTGGCGCAGCAGATTTTCAGCGACGAGTAGAAATTCCCGTCCCGCAGCCCAATATTGCAGCCCAATATCCCCCAAGGCTTTCATCGAGAAAAATGACTTGGGGGATTTTGTTTACCTTGTTTGCCGCTTACTTGCCCACCCCCGCCCGCGACAACCCATAGCGCTGCAGCTTCACGTACAGCGTGCTCTTGGCGATGCCCAGCTGCTTGGCGGCCAGCGTCAGGTTGCCGCCGCTGGCCTCGATGGCGCGGCGGATCAGCGTCTCCTCGCCCTCGGCGATGCTGCACACACCGCCCGGCGCCACGCCCGCCACCGGTAGCGCCGAGGCCGGCTGCACCGCTTCCATGAACTCGCGCGGCAGCACGTCCAGCGTCAGCAGCGGCCCCTCGGACAGCAGCACCGCGCCTTCGATGATGTTGCGCAGCTCGCGCACGTTGCCCGGCCACGGATAGGCCTGCAGCGCCTGCAGCACCTCTTCCGACATCGAGCCCGGCTCCAGCCCCTGCTCGGCACGGAAGCGCTGCAGGAAATGCCGCGCCAGCAGCGCGATGTCGCCGCGCCGCTCGCGCAGCGGCGGGATGCGCAGGCTGGTCACCGCGATGCGGTAGTACAGGTCCATGCGGAAGCGGCCGGCGGCGATCTCCTGGCGCAGGTCGCGGTGCGTGGCCGCGATCAGCCGAAAGCGCACCTTGCGCGGCGTGTTCTCGCCCAGCCGGTACAGCTCGCCCTGCTCCAGCACGCGCAGCAGGTTGGGCTGCATGTCCAACGGCATCTCGCCGATCTCGTCCAGGAACAGCGTGCCGCCGTTGGCCGCCTCGATCTTGCCGACCATGCCGCCCTTGCGTGCGCCGGTGAAGGCGCCCTCGGCATAGCCGAACAGTTCGCTGGCCAGCAGTTCGCGCGAGAGGCCGCCGCAGTTCAGCGCCACGTAGGCGCCCGAGCCCGCGCCATGGATGCCGCGCGCGAATTCCTCCTTGCCCACGCCGGTCTCGCCGTGCAGCAGCACCGGCGCGCGCGAACGCGAAAGCTGGCGCGCCTTGGCGATCACGGCTTGCAGCCCTTCATCGCCCGTCACAAGCGTGGTGAAACCGTCGGCCACCGGCGCCGGCGCGGCCCCGGTGGACGGCGCCACGGCTGCCGCACGCTGCACCGGCACGCGGGCGCGCGCCGAGGCCGGCACCACCAGCAGCGTGCCCACGGGCTCGCCCTGGACGACCAGCGGCTCGATCCACTCCGGCCGCATCCAGTCCGGCAGCCCCACGGGCTTGCCGCGGCCCGTGCGCCGCGCCGCCAGCGCCGGCAGGCGCCGCGCGCGGGCCAGGTCCAGCTCGCCGCCGGCGGCGGCGATGGCGTCGGCCGCATGCTCGTTCGCCTTGATCGGGCAGCCCAGCCGGTCGAACAGCACCACGCCGTCCTGCCCGGACTGCGCCAGCCGGGCCACGGCATGGTCCAGCAGCCGGTAGCGGCGCTCCATCTCGCTGGCAGCCAGGCGGTTCTCGATGCGGCTGGCCGCCGTCACCACCAGCGCCAGCGTCTGGCGGCTGTAGGTCGGCGACAGGCCGGAGACGTCCAGCACGCCCACGATCTCGCCATCCAGCGGATGGCGCAGCACGGTGGCCGAGCAGGTCCAGCGCTTGATGCCCTCGCAGAAATGCTCGGCGCTGTGGATCTGCACCGGTTGCCCCACCGCCAGCGCGGTGCCGATGGCGTTGGTGCCGCACAAGTCCTCGCTCCAGCTCGCGCCGGGCATGAGGTGAATGGTCTCGGCCGAGCCGATGGCGCGCATGTCGCCCTCGGTGGCGAGGATGGTGCCGCTGGTGTCGGCCAGCGCCATCAGCGTGCCGGTCTCGGACAGGAAGTCGCGCGCGCAGGCCATCACCGGGGCGCTGGCCTCCAGCATCTCGCGCTGGCGCTCGCACAGCAGGAAAAGATCAGTCTCGGACACGGGCTGCGGCCCGCTGCGCGCGTGCGGATCGACCTGCGCCTGCAGGCAGCGCTGCCAGGAGGCGTCCACCAGCGAGCGCAGCGTCTCCAGCGGCCGGCCGTCGCCATTCAGGAAGGATTCCCAGGCGGCCTTGACCTCGGCTTCATTGACGGGATTCGAAAACATCTCCCCAGGCTCCGATGTCATCGTTGTCTCCACGCGGCCGTGTGACCCGGCCTGCGACCCCGGAAATTAGCACGCCCTCCCGCGGTTTCCGGCCGTGGGAGGGCGCGCGGCGGCTATCGCCGCTGACGAGTCATTCCAGTTTCTTCATGGTCATGAAATGAACCGTTCGCACTGAGGTATCGAAGTGCGAATCCGTCAGGCTGCAATGGCTGCACCCCGGCTGGGGCCGTTCATCCTTCGATACCTCAGGACGAACGGAATACATCACTGGCGAGCAATGAGGGGCATCAATCGACGCGCTCGGGCAGCGGCAGCTTCACCCACTCCTTGTAGAAGGCGTCGATGTCGGGCTCGAAGTCGTGGATCACCGGGTACCACGGCGTGGGCGCCTCCACGTCGTGCAGCGCGGCGCACTGCGGGCAGTAGTACTCGCGGTACACCTGCCAGCGCGTGTCGGGCGCCATCAGCTTCGGATAGACCTCGGCCATGGCTTCCTCGTTGTCGCGCACGTACACGTTGGCGTGCAGCTTCCAGTTCTCCTTCCAGCCGCAGAACACGTGGCCGCAGTCGCACTGCGTGACCCACTTGCTGGTCCGGGCCTGCTGCACGATGTGGAGGTGCGGGCCCAGCGGGAGCACGATGCGGTCGCTCCAGCCCAGCTTCTCCTGCAGCGAGGCCAGGTACAGCTTGAAGCGCTCGCCGTCCTTGGGCATGGACAGCATGCGCAGCGTGGTGTCCCAGTCGAGCTTGCCGTCGACGAGGTTCTTGATCTGCTCACGGGTGTAGGTGGACATCGTGGTCTCCTTGCGTGTTCGGGTTCATTCCTCGACCAGCACGACGGTGCGCACGTCGGGCATCTTCGAGAGGTCCATGCGGTACTTGGCGCCGTAGCTGGGCACGCTCAGCTCCGCCTCGGTCAGCGTCCACTCGGCGGGCAGGTTCCAGAAGCCGCGGAACTGCTGCTCGAACTTCTGAGACAGCCCGAAGCTGGTGGCGAACATGTGCTGCACCTGCGGCGAAGCGCTCTTGGTCAGGATGCGTTCGCGCTCCTCCTTCATCCACTCGCGCGTGGGCACCGAGCGCTCCAGGCGCTGGCGCCGGATCTCCAGGCGCTGCAGCGCGGTCTGCTTGGCGTCCACCGTCCACACGCCGTTGGCGTCCTTGGTCGCCACCGCGCCGTAGACCTTGCGCGCGTACTCGGGCAGCAGCAGCGCGTTGTTGAGGTCCTTCTCGATGGCCTCGACCTCGCGGTCCAGCGGGTCGCCAAAGCCGGGGCCGCCGCGCAGGTAGTTGAGGTAGAGGTCGTAGTTGTCGTAGCAATCCTCGGTGGTCATGCACTGCTGGTCGCGCTTGACCACCGCGCCGGCATTGAGGTGGTTCTCGTAGTCGGGGAGGTCCGGGTGCGTGTCGCCGCCCAGCGGCAGGCTGTCGCCCAGCGCGATGCGCTCCTTCAGGCCCGTCTTGTGCGCCTCGAAGCGGTAGCCGGTGGCGGCCGGGTAGCCGCCCATCAGGCCCCAGTCGCTGTTCATGTAGCCATTGCCCATGAAGAACATGGTCCAGTCCTGCGCCTTCCAGACCATGCGCAGCGTCTCGAAGCCGCAGCCGCCGCGGTACTTGCCATAGCCGCCGGAGTTGGCCTTGACGTTGCGGCCCAGGTAGAGCAGCGGCTCGGCCATCTCCCAGATCTCGATGTCGCCCATGTCGCCTTCGGGGTTCCAGATCGCGGCGGCATGGTTCAGGCCGTCCTTGACGGCGCAGGCGCCGGTGCCGCAGGAGCTGGCCTCGAAGCTGTTGACGGCGTGGATGTCGCCGTCCTGGTTGATGCCCCCGCCCTGCAGCCAGTTGGAGGTGTTGGCGTTGCCGGCGTTGACCTCCTCCAGGTAGCCGCGGCTGAAGTAGGCCTGTGACAAGCCGCGCCACAAGGCGCTCCAGCCCGAGACCAGGAAGTGCCAGGCGTAGGCATGGCCGGTGCGGCGGTCATCGGGGTTGCACCAGGCGCCCTTGGGCAAGTGGAACTCGGTGCCGTAGTAGGCGCCGTCGTTGATGCGCTGCGTGGGCACCAGCGTCTGGCACATCATCACCCAGATGCCGCTGGTGAACGCGACCTGGTGCGCGTTGAAGGTGTGCCAGCCCCAGCGGTTGGCACCCTCGAAGTCCAGCCGCCAGCTGCCGTCGGATCGGATCGTCATCTCGCACGGCGAGTGCATGATCGAATCGAGCTTGGCGAAGGCGTTGGAGGTCTGCACGTCCTCGTGCGCATAGGGCACGTCCACGAAGGCGACCTTGCGGTAGGTGCCCGGCAGCGTCATGGCCTTGAGGCGCGTCTGCAGCCCGCGCCGGCCTTCCTCGATCACCTCGTAGGCGAACTTCTCGTAGGCCTCCAGGCCCTCCTCGGCCACGACCTCCTCGATCAGGTCGCGGATCATGTGGCAGCCGGCGATGCGGGTGCGCTCGTCCAATATCCAGTATTTCGGCGTGCGCACCGAGCGCTGGCTCTCATGCAGCCAGTCGCGCAGCGGCGTGTCGTTCACGCCGGTCTTGCGGCAGGTGATCATGTAACCATCGCCGAAGCGCTGCGTCTGGCCGGTGGACATCGAACCCGGCGTCACCGCGCCGGTATCGATCACGTGCGTGACGCCGCCGACCCAGCCGATGAGCTTGCCTTCCGCGAAGATCGGCACGATGGTGGCGATGTCGCAGGGGTGCACGTTGCCGATGGCGCAGTCGTTGTTGGTGAACATGTCGCCGGGCTGGATGCCCGGGTTCTGCTCCCAGCCGTTCTCGATCATGTACTTGATCGCCGCGCCCATCGTGCCGACGTGGATGATGATCCCCGTCGAGGTCAGCACGCAGTCGCCCGCGGCGTTGTAGAGCGTGAAGCACAGCTCGCCTTCCTGCTCCACGATCGGGCTGGCCGCGATCTTCTTGGCCGTCTCGCGCGCATGCACCAGGCCGCCGCGCAGCTTGGAGAACAGCTTCTCGTAGCGGATCGGGTCCTTCTCGCGCAGCTCCAGCCGCTGCAGGCCGTTGTAATGGCCGGTGCTGGCGGTGCGCTCCAGGATGCCGTCGCGGAATTCCTTCAGCGTCTGGCCGTTCTTGAGCAGGTCCGCAAAACCCACTTCCTTGGCAGTCATCATGTTCATGGCTCGTCTCCTTCCGGCTTGATTACTGGACTTCCTTGAGGTGGAAGAGGCGGTGCTTGTCCAGCGTGGTGCTGAAGCCCTTGGGCACGACGAAGGTGGTGGCGTCGGATTCGATGATGGCCGGCCCCACGATGGTGTTGCCCGGCTTGAGCGCTTCCATCTTCCAGATCACGGCCTCGTGCCAGGTCTTGTGGCGGTACAGCGGCCGCGTGCCCAGGTGCGCTTCCTTCGGCGGTTTCGCGCCGCCCTCCGGGTCCTCGGGCAGCACGGGTTTTTGCGTGACGACCATGCCGCGCATGATCGCGCCCGTGACCGAGAAACCCAGCTCCGGCGAGCGCGCGGCGCTGGCGTAGACGCGGCCGTAGGTGGTCTCGAAGGCCTCGGCGATGCGGTCCCAGTCCTCGGCGGTGGCTGCGGCCGTGATGGGCGAGTCGATCTCCAGGTCGTTGAGCTGCCCCATGTACTGCATGCGGTAGCCCGGGCGCAGGATCACGTCCTCGGCCTTGAAGCCGTTGATGCGGAACTCCTCGATCACCTTGGCCGCCAGCTCCGACCAGGCCGTCTGGATGGTGGCGGCGGCGCCGGCCTTGTCCTCATCCGACGCCGACTGCGGCAGCGCCAGGTCCACGCTGCGGTCGTAGCGGTACTCGAAATCGGCGCAGGCGCAACCAAAGGCCGAGAAGCCCGCGGCCCAGGCCGGCACGATCACGTCCTTGAAGCCCAGCCCTTCGGTGTAGCCGTAGGTGTGCACCGGTCCCGCGCCGCCGTAGGAGAAGCACACGAACTCGGTCGGGTTGTAGCCCTTGGCGCTGACGTTGGAGCGCAGGTACTCGCGCAGCTGCAGGTCCAGCAGCTCGATCACGCCGGCCGCGGCGTCCTCCACCGACAGGCCCAGCGGGTCGGCGATCTGCGCCTTGATGTGGTCGCGCGCGCGCTGCACGTCGAGCTTGATGGCGCCGCCCAGGAAGTTCTCGGGGTTGAGGTAGCCCAGCACCACGTGGCAGTCGGAGACCGTCACCGTGTCCAGGCCGCTTTCCGGCCAGCAGGTGCCCACGCGGTAGCCGGCGCTGTCGGGGCCGAGCTTGATGGCGCCGCTGTACGGGTCCAGCCGCACGAAGCTGCCGGCGCCGGCGCCCACCGAGTCCATGGTCACCAGCGGCAGCGACAGCACCAGGCGCGCCATGTCGGGGTCGGCGGCGATGGCGAAGTTGCCCTTGGTGATCAGCGCCATGTCGAAGGAGGTGCCGCCGATGTCCGAGCAGGCGACGTTCTCGTAACCCAGCACCTCGCCCAGCAGCTTGGAGCCGATCACGCCGCCGATGGGCCCGGACACGATGGTGCGCGCCAGCTCCTTGGCCTTCCAGCTGATGGTCCCGCCATGCGTGGCCATCACGCGCAGGTCGAACTTGGCGCCATGCTCGCGGAAGCGGTCGCTGACCTTCTTCAGCGTCTGGCGCGAGGGCTCCGCGGCGTAGGCCTCCAGCACCGTGGTGTTCATGCGGTGGCTTTCCTTGCGCTGCGGGTAGTAGTCCACCGAGGCGAACACCGGGATGTCCTTGCCCAGCCGGCTCAATTCCTCGCGGCAGACGTCGCGGGCGCGCTGCTCGCTCTTGCCGTTCTTGTGCGACTGCAGCAGGCAGATGACGATGGCCTTGGCGCCCTGCGCGACCAGCTCGCGCGTGGCCTGGCGCACCTCGTCCTCGCGCAGCGGAATCACAATCTCGCCCTGCACGTCGGTGCGCTCGGTCACGCCGCGCGTGCGCGACAGCGGCACCAGCGGCTCGTCGTAGCGGTGGGTGTTGAGGTGGATGCGCTCCTCCAGCGCGTAGCCGAGGTAGCTCTGCACCGCGCGGCCCATGGAGTGCACATGTTCGAAGCCGCGGTTGACGATGAGGCCCACCTCCAGGCCCTTGCGCTGCACCACGCGGTTGAGCATGGCCGTGCCCGAGTACACGCAGGTCAGCAGCTCGGGATAGACCTCGTCCACGTCGCGCTGCCAGTGCGCCAGCGCGTCGCGCGAGGAGTTCAGGATCGCGAGGGACTCGTCCTGCGGGTTGCTCTGCGCCTTGCCGACCACGAAGCGGCCGTCGGCTCTCACGAAGAAGGTGTCGGTCATCGTGCCGCCGGCATCGATCCCCATCACCTGGACCTGGGACTGCGTTTGCATCTGAGGGTCTCCTGAGTTGGCTGATTCGGAGGACAGCGCCGCTGCCTCCGCCTGAACGCTTTGCCGCGCTCGGGTCTTTCAGTCGCGAGGGCTGTGCCACGGCGGGCCAGCCCGGCCTCAGGACGATGCAAGTCGTTGATTTGATTGAAGTCGTTTCGGGTTTGCACGGAGGCCGGCAGCCTCCGGCGCCGTCCGGCGGACGGCGCATCGGGCGTCCGGAATCCGGACGGTCGGACGGAATCCGGACGGGTGCGGGCGTCCGGTCAGGCTGCCACCGCCTCCTGGGCCCCCTGCCGCGCCTCCCGCTGCGCCACCAGCGCGCGCACGCGCGGGATCAGCTCGCGGCCGTAGTCCACGGCGTCGTCGAGCGGGTCGAAGCCGCGGATCAGCAGCGTGCCCACGCCCAGGTCCACGTACTTCAGCAGCGCCTGCGCCACCTGCTCCGGCGTGCCCACCAGCGCGGTGCTGTTGGAGCGCGCGCCGGTCTCGCGCGCGATCGCGGTCCACAGCCGCTCGTCCACCACGTCGCCGCGCTCGGCCGCGGCCAGCAGCCGGCGCGCGCCCTCGCTCTGCTGCGGGCCGCCACGCGACCAGCCGGCCTCCACGCGCAGGCGCCGCGTCTCGGCCAGGATGTGCTCGGCCTTCGCCCAGGCCTTCGCCTCGGTCTCGGCCAGGATCGGCCGGAACGACACCGAGAAGCGCACGCCGCGTCCGTGCTGGGCGGCCTCAGCGCGCACGCGCTGCGTCAGCTCGCGCGTCTGCTCCAGCGACTCGCCCCACAGCGCGTAGGCGTCGGCATGCTTGCCGGCCACGCGCAGCGCCGCCTCGCTGGCGCCGCCGAAGTAGATGGGGAGGTGCGGCTTCTGCAGCGGCTTGACTTCGGAAAAGGCCTTCTCGTAGCGGTAGTGCGCGCCCTCGTGGTCGAAGGGCGCCTCGGACGTCCAGGTGCGGCGCAGCACCTCCAGGTACTCGTCGGTGCGCGCGTAACGCTGGTCGTGGTCCAGGAAGTCGCCGTCGCGGCGCTGCTCCTCGTCCGAGCCGCCGGAGATGATGTGCACCGCCAGCCGCCCGCCGGTGAAGTTTTCCAGCGTGGCCAGCTGCCGCGCCGCAAAGGCCGGCGCAATGAAACCCGGGCGGTGCGCCAGCAGGAAGTTGACGCGCTCGGTGACGGTGGAGGCGTAGGCGATGACCTGGCTGGCGTCCGGGCCGGTGGAATGCTGCGGCACCAGGATGCGGTCGAAGCCCGCGGCCTCGTGGGCCTGGGCGAAGCGGCGCACGTGGTCGCGGTCGATCACCGACCCCTGCGGGCGCAGCGTCTCGGACTGCAGCTGGGTGGTGATCATGCCGATGATCTCGACGCTCATCTGGAAGCTCCTTCCTGGGATGTGGAGGTGGTGGAACGGTTGCGCACCGTAGAGCGCCGTGGCCGGCACGGGCAAATAATCAATTCCCATATTCATGCTTGAAATGCATGTTTGACCCGGCCCGCCGGCCGCTCCTACGCTGGCTGCCGCATCAGACCTCGCAGGGATTTCGCATGAGCCTCGACACCCCGGCGCCGGCGCGCGCCACTGCCGCATCCGCCGCCCCCACCTCGCCCGGCGGCGCGGCTATGCCAGTGGGCCGCCCGGGCCGGCCCGATGCCCAGCTGCTGGCGCACATCACGCGCAGCCTGGCCGCCACGGCGGCCGAGTTCGATGCCGGCGGCCACTTCCCGCATGCCAACTTCGAGCTGCTGCGCCGCCACGGCCTGCTGGGGCTGGTGGTGCCGCGCGAGTTCGGCGGCGCCGGCGGCCGTCTCGCCGAGGCGCGCGAGTTGATCGCGGCCGTGGCGCGCGGCGAGCCGGCCACGGCGCTGGTGCTGGTGATGCAGCTGCTGCTCACGCGGCTGCTGGGCCAGCCCGATTGCCGCTGGCCCGCGGCGCTGCGCGAGCGCGTGCTGCGCAGTGCCGTGCGCGAAGGTGCGCTGGGCAACCAGCTGCGCGTGGAGCCCGAGCTGGGCTCGCCCGCGCGCGGCGGCCTGCCCGGCACCGTGGCGCGGCGCACCGCCGACGGCTGGCGCCTCTCCGGCCACAAGCTCTACACCACCGGCATCGACGGCCTGCGCTGGCTGGTGGTGTGGGGCCGCACCGACGAGCCCACGCCGCGTGCCGGCCAGTTCCTGGTGCCGGCCGACGCGCCGGGCCTGCAGGTGAAACGCAGCTGGAACCACCTGGGCATGCGCGCCACGGCCAGCGACGAGGTGCTGCTCGACGACGTGCCCATCCCGCTGGACCATGCCGTGGACCTCTGCGCGCCCGAGGACTGGCTCACGCGGCCCGACCCGGAGCAGCAGGCCTGGATGAGCGTGCTGCTGGCCACGCTCTACGACGCCGTGGCGCGCAATGCGCGCGACTGGCTGCTGGACTTCCTGCGCCGGCGCGTGCCCTCCAGCCTGGGGGCGCCGCTGGCGAGCCTGCCGCGCGCGCAGGAGGCGATGGGCGAGATCGAGCTGCTGCTGGTCGCCAGCCAGGCCCAGCTCGACGCCGCCACCGCCGCGGCGGACGCCGGCCGGCCCTGGTCGGCCGCGGACAGCGGGCTGCTCAAGGTCGCCGTCACGCGCAATGCCATCGCCGTGGTCGAGCTGGCGCTGCGCCAGTCCGGCAACCACGGCCTGGACCGCGCCAACCCGCTGCAGCGCTACCACCGCGACGTGCTGTGCGGCCGCGTCCACACCCCCCAGGAGGACAGCGCCCTGGTCGCCGCGGGCCGCGCCGCGCTGCGGCCGGCGGCGCAGGCCTGAGCGCCCCGTTCCCGAATCGAACCTTCAGGAAACCTGCCATGAGCACCTCGCCCCTGCGCGACTTCGTTGTCGCGGTCACGCGCGAAGTGGAGCGCGACGCCGCCGAAGCCCAACGCCTGGCCGCCGTGCGGGCCCACCTGGCCCGCCTGGTGGCGCGCGACGACTGGCTGCCCGACGAGCTGGCCCAGCCCCATCCCCAGCATTACCGCCAGTACCTGCTGCACGCCGACCCGCTGGAGCGCTTCTCGGTGGTGAGCTTCGTGTGGGGCCCGGGCCAGCGCACGCCGGTGCACGACCACACCGTGTGGGGCCTCATCGGCATGCTGCGCGGCGAGGAAGTCGCGCAGAACTTCGCCTATGACGCGGCAGGGTGCCTGGTGCCCACGGGGCCGGCACAGCGCCTGCGCCCGGGCGACGTCGAAGCCGTGTCGCCCACGCTGGGCGACATCCACCAGGTGAGCAACGCCTTCGACGATCGCAGCTCCATTTCGATCCACGTCTACGGTGCCAACATCGGTGCCGTGCACCGCTGGGTCTATGCCCCGGACGGCACCAGAAAACCCTTCGTGTCCGGCTATTCCAATACCTGGGTCCCCAACCTCTGGGACCGCTCCAAGGAGACCACCTGATGTCCGTGTCCCCCGACCTGCCGCGCCTGAGCGCATCGGACGTGCGCACCGCGCTGCTGTTCAGGCGCGAGATCGCGCTCATCGACGTGCGCGAAGAGGACCCTTTCGCGCAGGAGCACCCGCTGTTCGCGGTGCTGCTCTCGGCCGGCCGCATCGAGCTGGAGGCGCCGTGGCGGCTGCCGCGCCACGACGTGACCATCGCCGTCTACGAAGACGGCGAGGGCCTGGCCGAGCCCGCGGCGCGGCGGCTGCAGGCGCTGGGCTACACCGGGGTGCACCTGCTCGACGGCGGCCTGCAGGGCTGGCGCGACGCTGGCGGCGAGCTGTTCCGCGACGTGAACGTGCCGAGTAAAGCCTTCGGCGAACTGGTCGAGCACGAGCGCGGCACGCCCTCGCTGCCGGCCCAGGAGGTCAAGGCGCTGCTGGACGCCAAGGCCGACGTGGTGGTGCTGGACGCGCGCCGCTTTGACGAGTACCAGACCATGAGCATCCCCGGCGGCATCAGCGTGCCCGGCGCAGAGCTGGCGCTGCGCGTGCGCGACCTGGCCCCCGATCCGAAGACGCGCGTCATCGTGAATTGCGCCGGGCGCACGCGCAGCCTCATCGGCACGCAGAGCCTGGTCAACGCCGGCATCCCCAACCCCGTGGCGGCGCTGCGCAACGGCACCATCGGCTGGACCTTGGCGGGCTTCGAGCTGGACCACGGCGCGCAGCGCAGCTTCGGCCCGGCCAGCGAAACACACCGCCGCGCCGCCCAGACCGCCGCGCAGGCGCTGGCCGACCGCGCCGGGGCGCTGCGCCTGACCCGGGCCGGCCTGGCGACCTGGGAACGCGACGCCAGCCGCACGCTGTACCGTTGGGACGTGCGCACGCCGCAGGAGTACGCCGCCGGCCACCTGCCCGGCTTCGGCAGCGCGCCGGGCGGGCAGCTGGTGCAGGAGACCGACGTGTTCGCCGCCGTGCGCGGCGCGCGCATCGTGCTGGTGGACGGCGGCGCCGAAACCGACGGCGTGCGCGCCGCGATGACGGCGCACTGGCTGGCACAGATGGGCTGGGAGGTGGCCTGGCTCATCGATGCCGAGCCGGCGCATTTCACCGAGACCGACGCCTGGCAGCCGCCGCACGCGCCCTTCCCGGCGGTGGACGCGGTGACGCCGGCCAAGCTGGCCGACCAGCTCGCCCACGGCGGCACGCTGCTGCTCAACGTCACCACCAGCGCCAATCACGTCAAGGGCCATATCCCGGGCGCGTGGTGGGTGCTGCGCGCGCAACTGCCCCAGGTGCTGGCGCAACTGCCGGCGCCGGAGCGCATCGTGCTGACCTGCGGCAGCAGCGCGCTGGCGCGCTTCGCCGCGGCTGACCTGGCCCGTGTCACCGATCTGCCCGTGGCGGTGCTGGAGGGCGGCAATGCCGCCTGGGCTACCGAGGGCCGGCCGCTGGAGACCGGCGGGCAGCGGCTGGCGAGCCCGCGCATCGACCGCTACCGCCGGCCCTACGAGGGCACCGACGCCCCGCGCGAGGCGATGCAGGCCTACCTGGACTGGGAGTTCGGGTTGGTGGCGCAGCTCGGCCGCGACGGTACGCACGGCTTCAAGGTGCTGGCCGCGGCGTGAACGACGCCGCGCGCGGGCCTTCCGCCTGGCGCGGGGTCGGGATCGGGACGCCGGAGGCAGGCGATACAGTTCCGCCCCAGTCCCGCTCCCAGAACGCCTCGATGAAGACGGAAGACCTGCGCGCCTTCGACGCCGTGGTGCGCCACGGCTCGATCAGCCTGGCCGCGCGCGAACTCGGCCTGACCCAGCCCGCCACCACGCGCCGCATCCAGAACCTGGAAGAGTCGCTGGGCGTGCAGCTGCTGGACCGCAGCATCAAGCCCCCCAAGCCTTCGACGCTGGGCCTGCGCGTGCATGCGCAAACCCGCGCCGCGCTGCGCGAGATCGACGCGCTGCGCGACCTGGTCACCACCGACGCCATGCCCACTGGCCGGCTGCGCCTGGGGCTGACGCACTCCATGGGCGCCTCCAGCCTGGTGGAGCTGCTGCAGGACATGAGGACCCGCTTTCCCGAGGTGCAGCTGCAGGTGGCGACCGACTGGAGCGCGCGGCTGGTGGAGGCCGTCCAGCAGGGCCGGCTCGATGCCGCGGCGGTGTTCATGCCGCCCTCGAAGCTGTGGCCCGACACGCTGAGCGCGCAACGGCTGGCCTCCACCGAGGTGCTGGTCGTGGCGGCCAAGGGCCGCTTCGCCAGGACCAGCGTGCGGCTCAAGGACGTGTTCGACGCGGGCTGGATTCTCAATCCGGACGGCTGTGGCTTTCGCGCCGCGCTGCAGCGCGCGCTGTCCGAGCAGGGCCTGCCCTTCCAGCTGAGCCTGGAAACCCATGGCAGCGAGCTGCAGCTCGGCCTGGTGGCCGCCGGCCTGGGCCTGGGCTTCGTGTCCCGCCCCGCGCTGCAGGCCAGCCGCCATGCCGAAGCCCTGGACGTGATGACGCTGCGCGATTTCTCACTCGCCCTGGACGTGTGGCTGGTCAGCCCGACCTCGCAGGGCAACCTGCAGCGCGCCATCGAGCACTTCGGGGCGGCGCTGGGGCGCGGGATGGGGACGGACGCGCAGGGAACCACGGCGCGCTCCGGGCGGCGGACGAAGAAGTAAGGCGCAGCCTCCTCAACGGAAGAACAGCTGCCGGATCGCCAGCGTGTGCCCGGCCTCGATGGCCATCAGGGCCACCAGCACCAGCAGCGCCAGCGGGGGCAGCAGGATCGCGCACACCAGCGCCAGCCGCTCCCAGGCCATGTGCATGAACACCGCCACGATCAGCCCGGCCTTGAGCAGCATGAAGATGACGATCAGGCTCCAGCGCAGCGGGCCCTGGACGTGGAAATAGTCCACCAGGTACGACAGCGTGCTGAGCACGAACAGCAGCGCCCACACCTTGAGGTACAGGCCGACGGGATGGCCCTGCCCATGCTCTTGAGTCTTGCCAGCATCCATGCGCGGCCTCACCACAGGTAGAAGAAGGCGAAGATGAACACCCACACCAGATCGACGAAGTGCCAGTACAGGCCGGCAATCTCGACGATCTGATAGTTGCCGCCGTTGCGCTCGTAGTGCCCGCGCTGCACGCGCCAGGCCACCACCAGCAAATACACCACCCCGGCCGACACGTGCAGGCCGTGGAAACCGGTGATCATGAAGAAGCTGGAGCCGAACTGCTCGGCGCCCATCGGGTTGCCCCAGGGCCGCACGCCCTCGTGGATCAGCTTGCTCCACTCGAAGGCCTGCATGCCCACGAAGGTCGCGCCCAGCGCCGCCGTGGCGATCATCAGCACGGCCGCGCGCTGGCGCTCGCGCCGCATCGCCATGCTCACCGCCATGGCCATGGTGCCGCTGCTGCTGATGAGCACGAAGGTCATGATCGCGATGAGGATCAGCGGCACGTCCACCCCGCCGATGTTCAGCGAGAACACCTCGCTCGGGTTCGGCCACGGCACGGTGGTCGAGACGCGCACCGTCATGTAGCTGGTAAGGAAGCAGCCGAAGACGAAGGTGTCGCTGAGCAGGAAGATCCACATCATCGCCTTGCCCCAGGGCACGGGGAAGGCTTCGCGGTCGGACGCCCAATCGTTCATGAATCCGCGCCAGCCGCTGGCCACGGCCCGGGTCGGCGGTGGATGCAGGTCAGCTTGCATGACGAGGGCTCCTCGATTCAGAAACCGCAGATGAAGCGCACCACCGGCGGCGTGAGGCCGGCGAAGGTGGCCAGCAGCACCAGCCAGGCCAGCAGCAGGAAGTGCCAGTAGCGCGCGCACAGCGCCGCGCGCCAGGGCTGCCGCGCCAGCCCGTGCAGCGTCAGCGTCCAGCCCACCAGGCCGCCCAGCACATGCAGCGCGTGCAGCGCCGTGAGCAGGTAGAAGAAGCTCGCGGCCGGGTTGCCCGCGGGCCTGACCTGCAGCGCCAGCAGCGCCTGCCAGGCCCAGGCCTGGACCACGACGAAGGCCAGCGCGCAGGCGCCACCGATGAGCAGCTCACGCCGCGCCGGAAGAAAGGCGCCGGCGCGGGCCGCCCCGGCGGCGGCCTGCAGCGCGATGCTGCCCGCCAGCAGCAACCCCGTGCTCAGCCCCAGTTGCCACGGCAACGCCAGGTCGGCCCAGTCGTCGCTGCCCATGCGCATCACGTAGGCCAGGATGCACAGTGCGAACAGCGTGCCGGCCACCGCGATGAAGGCCCACAGCGCCACGCCCACGGCCGCCGCGCGCGCCGGCGCGGCGGGCGGGACGGACCACGACAACGCCGCACTCATGCCGTCGCCTCCGAGGAGCCGGCCGTGCCCGCGGGTCCGGGCGTCCCGGGCGTGGCCTGCGGCTGCGGCCCGGTGTATTCGGGCTCATGGTCGCCGCCCAGCTCGGCCGGGGCGTCCTGGGCGATGAAATCCTCCTTGGCGCCCGGGACGCTGTAGGCATAGGCCCAGCGGTGCACCACCGGCAGCGCCTCGCCCCAGTTGCCGTGCACGGGGGGCGTCTGCGGCGTCTGCCATTCCAGCGAGGCGGCACGCCAGGGATTGGAGCCGGCCACGCGGCCGTGGCTCAGGCTCCAGGCCAGGTTGTAGAGGAACAGCAGCTGCCCCAGCGCCACCACCAGCGCCGCCACCGTGATGAACTCGTTGAGCAGGTGCGCCGACGGCGGGATGAAGGCATAGCCCTCGAAGCTGTTGTAGCGCCGCGGCATGCCCAGCACGCCCAGGTAATGCATGGGGAAGAAGATGGCGTAGGTGCCCAGGAACGTGATCCAGAAGTGCAGCCGTCCCAGCCGGTCGTCGAGCAGGCGGCCGGTGATCTTGGGATACCAGTGGTAGATGCCCCCGAACACCACCAGCAGCGGCGCCACGCCCATCACCATGTGGAAGTGCGCCACCACGAAGTAGGTGTTGGACAGCGGGATGTCGACCGTGACGTTGCCCAGGAACAGCCCGGTGAGCCCGCCGATGAGGAAGGTGCTGATGAAGGCCAGCGCGAACAGCATCGGCACCGTGAAGTGGATGTCGCCGCGCCACAGCGTGAGCAGCCAGTTGTAGACCTTGATGGCGGTGGGCACGGCGATGATGAGCGTGCTGATGGCGAAGAAGAAGCCGAAGTACGGGTTCATGCCGCTGATGAACATGTGGTGCGCCCACACCACGAAGCTCAGCAGCCCGATGGCCAGGATGGCCCACACCATGGTGCGGTAGCCGAAGATGCTCTTGCGCGCGTGCACGCTGATGAGGTCGGAGACGATGCCGAAAGCCGGCAGCGCGACGATGTAGACCTCCGGGTGGCCGAAGAACCAGAACAGGTGCTGGAACAGCAGCGGGCTGCCGCCGCGGTAGCCGGTGGGCTGGCCCATGGACACCAGCGCGGGCATGAAGAAGCTGGTGTGCAGCGTCTTGTCCAGCAGCATCATCACGCCGCTGACGAACAGCGCCGGGAAGGCCAGCAGCGCCAGGATGGTGGCCACGAAGATGCCCCACACCGTCAGCGGCATGCGCAGCAGCGTCATGCCGCGCGTGCGCGCCTGCAGCACCGTGGTGACGTAGTTGAGGCCGCCCATGGTGGCGGCCACGATGAAGATCAGCAGCGACACCAGCATCAGCACGATGCCGCCCTCCTGCCCCGGCGTGCCCTGCAGGATGGCCTGCGGCGGGTACAGCGTCCAGCCGGCGCCGGTGGGGCCGCCCGTGACGAAGAAGCTCGCCAGCAGCACCAGCACCGACAGCAGGTAGACCCAGAAGCTCAGCATGTTGAGGAAGGGGAACACCATGTCGCGCGCCCCGACCATCAACGGGATCAGGTAGTTGCCGAAGCCGCCCAGGAACAGCGCCGTGAGCAGGTAGATCACCATGATCATCCCGTGCATGGTGATGAACTGCTGGTAGTGCGCTGCGTCCGTGCCCAGTGCGCTGCCCGGAAAGGCCAGTTGCAGCCGCATCAGGTTGGAGAGCACCAGCCCCACCAGCCCCACCACGATGGCGGTGCCGCCGTACTGGATGGCGATGACCTTGTGGTCCTGGCTCCAGACGTAGCGCGTCCAGAAGCTCTGCGCGTAGCCGTGCTCGGCATGTGCGGCGTGGTCCATGGAAACGGTCCTTCCCTTGGGGCGTTCCTCGTCGGCGTTGTCAGCGCGGCTGCGCGCCGATGCTCTGGATGTAGGCCAGCAGCTGCGCCACCTGCTCGTCGCTCAGCGGCGTCTTGGGCATGATCGGCGCGTAGCCCTGCACCACCTGGGCCTGCGGATCGCGCATCGAGCGCTCCAGGTAGGCCGCGTCGGCAATCACATGGCTGCCGTCGCTGAGGGTTTCGCTGCGGCCGTACAGGCCCTTCCAGCTCGGTCCGGCGCCGGGGCTGCCGTCCACGCTGTGACAGGCGGCGCAGCCCATGGACAGCGCCAGCTGCTGCCCGCGCTGCACCGGCGTGTCCGCGCCGCCCGGGCCGGGCGTGGCCGGCGCGCGCGCCGCGGCGAAGCTGGGCTTGCCCTTGAGCCAAGCCTGGAACGCGGCCTCGTCCTCCACCACCAGGTAGCCGCGCATGGCGGCGTGGCCCAGCCCGCACAGCTGCGCGCACAGCACCTCGAAGCGGCCGGGCTGCGTGGGCGTGAACCAGAAGCTCGTCACCATGCCCGGCACCATGTTCATGCGCGCGCGCAGCGGCGGCACGTAGAAGTCGTGCAGCGCGTCGATGGAGCGCATCAGCAGCTTGACCGGCCGGTTCAGCGGCAGGTGCAGCTCGTTGCCCTCCACCAGCACGTCGTCCAGCGCGGCGGCGTCGCGCTCGTCGAGGCCGAAGGGATTGCGCCCGTCCACGAGCCGGGCGTCGCTGCGGCCCAGCTCGCCGCCCTGGCCCGGGAAGCGGTAGCGCCATTGCCACTGCTGGCCCAGCACCTCGACCACCAGCGCGTCCCGCGGCGGACGCACGTACTCGGCATAGACGTACAGCCCCGGCGCCAGCAAGGCCACGATGCCCAGCGCCGTGCCGCCGATCAGCCAGCGCTCCAGGCGGTGGTTTTCAGGCTGGTAGTGCGCGCGCCGGCCCGGCCGGTGCCGGTAGCGCACCAGCATCCAGGCCAGCAACAAGTGCAGCCCGACGAAGAACACGCCCGTGACCAGCAGCGTGATCGCCAGCGTGTGGTCCATGTGCGACCAGTTGGACGCCAGCGGCGTGATCCACCACGGGCTGGCGGCGTGGAACCACACCACGGCGACGACGATCGCCACCAGCGCCACAGCCATCCACATGCCGACCTCCCTTCCAGGCCACGGCTCCCGAGCGGCCCCCGCCGCCCGGCGTGGCTCGGATCGAATCAGCTCACCCGCATCAAGCGCTCAATCCTGTCTCTACCTGCGCGGGCTCCCGGCGGAACTTCCAGTACAGCAGCGCAGCCGAGATGCCGAACACCAGGTGAGCCATCAGCGTGGACCAGCCGCGCATCTGCGCGAACCACGGAAAGGCCAGCGACATCAGGTGGAAGTTGAGCAGGTACAGCAGCACGCCGAAGACGGCGCCGATGGTTTCGATCTTTCCCGGGCTGTGCTCGCTGTGGAACTCCGTCACCAGCACGGCCAGCGCCAAGCCGAACACGATGCCCAGCAGGTAGTGGATGAAGAGCGCGAGCACCACCACGCCGACGCTGAAGCCGCTGCGATCCAGCACGCCGGAGCCCAGCACCATGGCCGCGAGCATGCGCGCGGTCAGCCAGGGATCGCCGTTGTCCATCAGCAGCGTCCACACGCCTTCGAGCACCATCAGCACCGCGCCGGCGAGGAACCCCGCCACCGCCGCCGCGGCCCAGTCGGGCTTGCGGCCGTGCCAGTCATGTGCATGCAGCCGAAGCAGTTCCATGGCGAACTCCCTTCAATGCGTTCAGGGGAAGGCCGGGATGTCCGGCTCCACGCCTTCCAGGTGCGCCTCGGGATGGGACTTCTGCAGCAAGGCCTCGATCTCCTCGACGCGCGAGCGCGGCACGTCGGTCATCAGCAGGATCTGCCCCTGCTCGATGGCACCCGCGAAGCGCTTGAGCCGCTCGCTGGGCGTGGAAGCGCCGATCATGCTCGACGACCACGCGCCCACCAGCGCCCCCACCACCGCCAGCACAGCGATCAGCCCGATCTGCGGCGTCTGCGCCACCACCGGGAAAATGGCCAGCACCAGCCCGGCCACCACGCCCACGGCCCCGCCGATCACCAGGCCCGACTGCGCCGAGCGCACGACGTCGGAGGTCTGCAGCAGGTTGGCGGGATGCAGGCCGGTGAGGTCGATGTCCTCGCGCGCCATGAAGTGGATGTACTGCTCCGGAATGCGCGCAAGCAACAGGTCGTCCATCGTGCGCCTGGCACTGGGCAGATCCGGCAAGAGCCAGTAGATGCGTCTGCGCATGGGCTCCTCCTTGCAGGAAGGCGGCTCGTTGCTTCTACATCCGCGCCTCCCCTGCGGCAAGCATTAATCCCTACCGCCGAAGGAAGTCATGCGCCGCCCACGCACTGCGTCCTGGCCGTAGGCAGCCTTCGCATTCATGCGTCGTGCATATGAATGCGTTCAAACATTATTTGCGGAAATGAAGTCCAGCCGTTGCAATGCCCGTCTGCCATGCAACCACGAGGAGGACCGATGACCCCGCCTACCGCACCCGCCGCACCCGACTTCCCCCCGCTGACCCGCCGCCAGTTGCTCGGCGGTGCCGGCGCGGCTGCCGTGGTCGCGGCCGGCGCGGGCCTGGGCGCGCACCGCATCGCCGTGGCGCAGACGGGCAAGCCGCTGACGCTGGCTTGGAACGCCAACGCCATCTGCCTGGCCCCAGTGCCGGTGGCGGACCAGATGGGCTTCTTCAAGAAGCACGGCGTGAAGGTGGAGCTGACCAATTTCAGCGGCTCCACCGACGCGCTGCTGGAGTCCATCGCCAACGGCAAGGCCGACGCCGGGGTGGGCATGGTGCACCGCTGGCTCAAGGCGCTGGAGCAGGGCTTCGACGTCAAGATCACCGGCGCCTCGCACGGCGGCTGCACGCGCATGGCCGGCTCGCGCACGGCCGGCGTCACCGACCTGCAGAAGCTCAAGGGCAAGACCATCGGCGTGAGCGACCTCGCCAGCCCGGGCAAGAATTTCTTCGCCATCCTGCTCACCAAGCACGGCATCGACCCCAACAAGGACGTGCAGTGGCGCCAGTACCCGGCCGACCTGCTGGGGCTGGCCGTGGAAAAGGGCGAGATCCAGGCCATCGCCGACGGCGACCCCAACCTCTACCTGATCCAGAAGCGCAACCAGGACCTTGTCGAGCTGGCAACCAACCTCTCCGGCGAGTACGCCGACAAGACCTGCTGCGTGCTGGGCGTGCGCGGCTCGCTGGTGCGCGGCGACAAGGCCACCGCGGCGGCGCTCACGCGCGCCATCGTCGAGGCCAGCGACTGGGTGGCCAGCAACCCCAACGAGAGCGCGCGCATCTTCTCCAGATTCTCGCCCGTGCCCGAGGCCGACCTGCGCGCCGTGCTGGGCACGCTCATGCACAACCACCACCCGTCGGGCGTGGCGCTGCGCCAGCAGATCGAGTTCTACGCCCGCGACTTCAAGTCGATCGGCGTGTTCAAGCCCGGCACCGACCCGGCCAAGTTCGCCGCGCATGTCGTGAGCGACGTGCTGGCCTGAGGGACATGCGATGAGCAGCCTGTTTTCCGATCTCTCTCCGGCGCTGGCGCGCCGCGCCCCGCCGCGCCGGCCGCTGCCGGTGTGGTGGACCGGCGCGCTGTCGGCGCTGGCCTGGGCCGCCTTCGGCCTGCTGACCTGGCGCCTGCCCAACGTGGAGCTGGGCTTCAGCGAGTGGGCCTACACCACGGAGCTGGGCGTGGCCGCGCTGCTGGTGGCGGCGCTGATGCTGCTGGTGGCCGCCACGCTGCCGGCGCTGGCGGGTACGCAGGCCCGGCTGGCGCGCGTCGAGGCCCGGCTGCGCCACCTCGGCCCCTGGCTGGTGGCGCTGCCGCTGCTGCTGGCGCTGTGGGAGCTGCTGACGGCCAAGCTCGCCTGGCTGCCGGCGCCCTTCTTCGCGCCGCCGCAGTCGCTGATCGAGGTCTACGGTGGCGACCACGAGCGCCTGGTCGAGTGCGCGGCGCACTCGCTGCTGCTGCTGTCCGCGGGCGTGGCCGCGGGCACGCTGGCGGGCTTCGTCACCGGCGTGGCCATCGGCTGGTCGCGCAACGCGGGCTACTGGGTCCACCCGGTGCTGCGCTTCCTCGGCCCCATTCCCTCCACGGCGCTGCTGCCGATCGCCTTCTTCCTGGCGCCGTCGAGCTGGTCGGCCGCGGCCTTCCTGATCGCGCTGGCCACGGGCTTCCCGGTGACGGTGCTGACCTGGTCGGGCGTGGCGGGCGTCAATCGCCAGTTCTACGACGTGGCGCGCACGCTGGGCGCCAGCGAATGGTTCTTGATCTGGCGCGTGGCCGTGCCGGCCGCGCTGCCGCAGGTGTTCGTGGGCCTGTTCATGGGCCTGGGCGCGAGCTTTTCCGTGCTGGTCGCCGCCGAGATGATGGGCGTGAAGGCGGGACTGGGCTGGTATCTCACCTGGGCGCAGGGCTGGGCCGCCTACACCAACATGTTCGCGGCGCTGTTCGTGATGGCGGCGCTGTTCTCGGGGCTGATCAGCGCCTTGTTTGCCGTGCGCGACCGCGCGCTGGCCTGGCAGAAGGGGACGCTGAAATGGTGAGCGCCACGCTGGAACGCCACGCCGCCGCGCCGGCCCGGGCCGCCGGCGCCCACATCGCCATACGCGGCGTGAGCCATGCCTTCGAGCGCCCGCAAGGGCCGCTGCCGGTGCTGCAGGACGTGCACATCGACATCCGCCCCGGCGAGTTCGTGGCGCTGCTGGGGCCCAGCGGCTGCGGCAAGAGCACGCTGCTGCGGCTGGTCGCCGGGCTGGAGCAGGCCGGCACCGGCAGCATCACGCACGACGGCCGGTCCATCCGCCGCCCCGATCCGTCGCGGGTGGTGGTGTTCCAGGACCCGACGCTCTATCCCTGGCGCACGGTGTGGGACAACGTCGCGCTGGGCCTGCAGGCGCGCGGCGAGCTGGCCGCCAGGCGGCACCGCGTGGACGAGGCGCTGGCGCTGGTGGGCCTGTCGGAGTTCGCGCAGGGCTATCCCCATCAACTCTCCGGCGGCATGGCGCAGCGCGCGGCGCTGGCGCGGGCGCTGGTCAACGACCCGGCGCTGCTGATCCTGGACGAGCCGCTGGGCAAGCTGGACTCGCTCACGCGGCTGGCGATGCAGACCGAGCTGGTGGCGCTGTGGCAGCGCGCAGGCCTGAGCGTGCTGATGGTCACGCACGACGTGGAGGAGGCGCTGTTCATGGCGCAGCGCGTGCTGGTCATGGGCCCGCGCCCGGCGCGCGTGCTGGCCGAGCTGCAAGTCGATCTGCCCTACCCCCGGCACCGCGGCGACGAGGCGCTGGCGCGGCTGCGGCACGAGGCGCTGCGGCATCTGGGGTTGGATGGGAGTTGGTAAGGGGCGCACCGAACCGGGACCGTGCATAGCGCCATCCCGGTTGACCTCAACGCAGGATTGCTCGCACCAAGCCGGTACGCAGGCCGCCAGCCACTACGTCGTCATGCCCGCGCAGGCGGGCATCCACGCGCACGGACCCGCCACCCGAAAAAAGCTGGCGTCACGCGATGCAGACCCCGGCAGCATCCCTGCGATCGTGGATGCCCGCCTGCGCAGGCATGACGACGTTTCTTTCATGGCCTACCCCATGACGTGCGAGCGCTCCACAACGACAGCTTCTTTCTTGACCGGCAGGCGCCTGCACGTGTGCCGGCATGACCAATGATCCCCATGCAAAACGGTTGGTGGCGCGGCCCTGGCCTGGACACCCTGCTGTCCCTCATCACGACCCTGGAGCAGGGCCTGCTGCGCGTCCTGCACGCGCTGGGCCTCGCGCCCGAAGTCCACGGCCAGCCCGCCTGGCCTTTCGGCGTGCGCGTTTCGGAGGTGATGCTCACGCTGGACCCGAGCCACGCGCGCCAGGTCGGCACGGTGCTCCTGCTGCTGGGCCTCGCCGTGCTGTCGCTGTTGCCGACGGCGCTGCTGCGCTGGCCGTTGCGCGCACACCGCGGCGCGGCGCTGATGCTGGGCCTGGTGGCGGCGGGCTTCAGCGGGGCAGCCTGGCAGTGGCCGTCCTCGGCGCTGCTGTGGGCGCCGGCGGCGCCGACCAGCTTCCATCGCCTGCCCGAGAGCATGGCGGACAGCGCACCGCTGCACGGCGGCCGCCTCTACGCCCGGCACTGCCTGGCCTGCCACGGTGAAAACGGTGACGGCGACGGCCCGCGCGCGGCCGAGGGCCCGCTCTGGCCGCCCACCTTCAACCGCAGCCTGCTGTGGCGGCGCAGCGATGGCGAGCTGTTCTGGCACATCCGCCACGGCGTGAGCGATGCGCAGGGGCGCCACACCATGCCGGCGCTGCCGGCCGAGCTGCCCGACGCGGCCGTGTGGCAGCTCGTGGGCTGGCTGCAGCTCCATGCCGCCGGCCAGCAGCTGGCCCGCGCCGGCGAGTGGCAATTGCCGCTGGCCGCGCCGTCGATGGCCGTGCAGTGCGACGGCGGCCCGGCCCGCCCGCTGCACGCGCTGCGGGGCCAGCGCCTGCGCATCGTGGCCCTGGGCCCGGAGCAGCCCGCGCCGCGCGAGGACCCGCGCTTCCAGACCATCGCGCTCTCACCCACGGCGCGGACGCAGGAGGGCTGCGTGGCCGTGTCCGAAGCCGCCTGGCAGGCCTACGCGCTGGTGGCCGGCGTGCAGCCGCAGGCCCTGGCCGGCACCGAGTTCCTGCTCGACCGCGGCGGCTGGCTGCGCGCCCGGCGCCGTCCCGACGATGCGCCCTGGAGCGACGCGATGCTGGTGTGCCGAGGCAACGACGTGCCTTCCGGACTGGTGCGTGTGTCCGCCATGGAGGGCGACGGCCTGGACCGGCTGCTGGCACGCATGGACGCCGAGCCGGTGCGCCCGGTGCGTGGCGGGCGGCTGCATTGATTCGATCTCTTGGCCGAAGCTGAAATGCTTTTTCGTCATGCCCGCGCAGAGCCTGCCCCCGCGTAGACGGGGGCGGGTTCTGCGCGGTCCGGGATACAGCCCGAAGTTCGTGGACACGTGCCTGCGCGGGTGTGACAGGGTCATCCCAGTGAGAAAGACGAATTCGAGAATGAGGCGGCCGGCCATGCCGGCACTGCCCGTGCCAATCGTCAGGCTTCCCGCCGACGGGCCGCTCACCCAGCCGCGCTACCGTAGCGCCTTTCGCCTCCACGGAGCCGCCCCATGCCGAACTTGCCGATCCCATTCCCGTTGCGCCGCCCCGCCCTGCGCGCCGTGCGGCCTTTGGCCCTGCTGGGCCTGAGCTTGGCCGGTGTCGGCGCGGCGCACGCCGCGGACGCCGCCCCGGCCACCACGCCGCAGGCCGTGGTGGACAGCATGGAAGCCGTGTTCGGCCCCAACACCGGCCGGCGCCGCAACCACACCAAGGGCTTGTGCGCGGAAGGGCGCTTCACGGCCACGCCGCAGGCGGCGCGCTACAGCCGCAGCCCGTTGTTCAACGGCCAGCCCGTGCCGGTGCAGGCGCGCTTCTCGCTGGCCGGCGGCCGGGCCACGGCGCCGGACACGGCACGCAGCCCGCGCGGGCTGGCGCTGCAGTTCCAGCTGCCCGGCGGCGCGCTGCACCAGATGGCCATGCTCAACGTGCCGGTGTTCTCCTCCGCCACGCCCGAATCCTTCTTTGCCCGGCTGGACGCCGACCGGCCCGACCCGGCCACCGGCAAGCCCGACCCGGCGCGGCAGAAGGCCGTGGCCGAGCGCTATACCGACAACAAGCCGCTGGCGGCCTGGATGGCGCAGCACCGCCCGCCGCCCAGCTTCGCCAATGCCAGCTACCACGGCCTGCATGCCTTTCGCTTCGTCAACGCGCAGGACCAGGCGCGCTGGGTCAAGTGGCGCTTTGTGCCGCGCGACGGCGAGCAGGAGCTCAGCGAGGAACAGCTCAAGACCGCGCCCGCCGACTTCCTCGCCCCGGCCCTGGCCGAGCGGCTGCGCAAGGGCCCGGTGGAGTGGGACATGGTGCTGACGCTGGGCCAGGACGGCGACCCGCTCACCGACCCGACGCAGGCCTGGCCCGCCGGCCGCACCGAGGTGAGCGTCGGCACGCTGCAGATCCAGCGCGCCGGCGGCAGCGGCTGCGAAGCCATCAACTTCGACCCGCTGGTGCTCAGCGACGGCGTGCAGCCCTCGCCCGACCCGGTGCTGGCCTTCCGCTCGCCGGCCTACGCCACCTCGTGGGTACGCCGTCAGGGCGAAGCCGCCAAGGGCGAAGTGGCCAAGGGTGACGCCCCCCGCGGCGAGGCCGCCAAGGGCAACCCGCCCCGGGGCGAGGCGGCGACCAGCGAGGCCGTCAGGCGCTGAGCGGCGCGGGCCGCGGGCTTCAGGCCGGCACCTTGGCGGGCACGGCGGCCGGGCTCGCGCCCGGCGCCACCGCGTCGCCGAACCTGAAACGCCCTTCCGCCACGATGTGTTCCAGCGGCAGGCGCTGGCTCATCACCTCGCGCTCCTGCAGCGCTTCGGGCAGCACCTCCTTGTCGGTGCGCCAGCCGATGGCCACCACCGTCTCGATGGCGTAGTCCTTCGGAATGCCCAGCGCCTGGCGCAACTGGTCACGGTCGAAGCCGCCCATGGCGTGGGCATGCCAGCCCAGCAAGGTGGCCTGGAAGGCCAGGCTGGCCCAGGCGGCGCCGGTGTCGAAAGAATGCGAGGCAATGGGCTGCGGCTGGGTCTTGCCCGGCGGCACCCAGCGCGTCTTCGACAGCACCGCCACCAGCACCGCGGCGCGGTGCGCCCAGCCGCGGTTGAACTCGTGGAGCGCGTCATGCAGCGGCTGCCAGGCGGGCGTGTCGCGCCGGCCGTAGAGGAAGCGCCAGGGTTGCGCGTTGAAGCTCGACGGCGCCCAACGCGCGGCCTCGAAGAAGCGCATCAGCGTGGGCTCGTCGATGGGCTCGCCGTCAAAGGCGCGCGGCGACCAGCGACAGGTGAACATCGGGTCGATGGCGTGATGGCTCTTGCGTTGCTGGCTCATGGCTGGAGTGAGGAAGGAGTGACAGGCGGCGCGCCCCGCCACGGAGGCCGGACGCCGCGCTCAAGGTGTCGGGGCCGAGCGGGTCAAAGGCGGGTGAAGGTGCCCTCGACATCGAGCCGCTTGGGCAGCAGCCCGGCCTGCAGGTAGAAATCGGCCGCCTTCTGCTGCTCGGCGATCACGGCGGCGTCGATGGGCACGTAGCGGGTCTGGCGCCGCTCGAAGGCCAGCCGCGCGGCCGGCACGGGGATGCCGATGATCCGCGCCTGCACCTGCGCGTATTCACCCATGTGGCCGTTGGCCCACGCCTGCGCGCGCTGCACGCGCTGGCTGAAGTCCGCCAGCAGCTCACGCTTGTCGCGCAGCGCCGTGTCGGTGGCGGCGATGTAGCTCAGGCCCGACCACAGCCCGCGGCCGTTGGAGAGCACGCGCAGCCCGTCCACCGACTCCGCCACCGCCGTGTACGGCTCCCAGGTGGCCCAGGCATCCACGGCCCCCGACACCAGCGCCAGCTTGGCATCGGGCGGCGTGAGGAAGCGGAACTGCACGTCCGAAGGCTTCAGGCCCGCGGCAGCCAGGGTGCGCAACGTCACGTAGTGGCCGATGGAGCCGCGGTTGGTGGCGACGCTGCGGCCCTTGAGGCCGGCCGCGTCGCGGATGGGGGAATCGCCGCGCACGATCACTGCCGTGCCGTAGGCGTCGCTGCGGTTGGCGGCAAAGGCCTTGATGCGCACGCCCTGGGCCAGGGCGAAGATCAGCGGCGCGTCGCCGATGGGCCCGGAGTCCACCGCCTCGGCATTGAGCGCCTCGGCCAGCGGCGCGGCGGCGGGGAACTCGGTCCACTGGATCTCGTAGGGCAGGTCCTTCAGCGCATCGGCGCTCTCCAGCAGGGCGCGCAGCCCGCCCTTCTGGTCACCGGCATGCAGCACCGGGCGGCCGGCCGCGCGCACCAAGGCCGGCGCCGCCAGCGCGGCCGTGCCCAGGGCGAGCGCGGCGCGGCGCCCGCGGTTCACGGCCAAGCCAGGTTTTGGTTCATCGTTCATCAGTCCTCCCCTGAAGGCTTGGGATGGGGCTGCGGTTGTGGGCTCAACCTGCACGCCATGGCGGTGGCCGGCGCCGTCGCGCGGCGCGAGGCCGGACCGCCGTTGCGACACCGTAGCCGCGCGCCGTCAGGCCTGGCAAATGACGATTTCGGATATCGAGCTGCGCTGCCGCGGGTCCAGCGTGGCCGGCCTGGTGCTCCCGGGCACATGCACGCGCCGCATGTGCTTGTGCGCATCGCGTCGTTCACGGCGGGAGATTCGGGGCCTATGGTTGCCGCAATCTCCTTTTTCCTTGCACTGCACACGCTTCGCCATGGCCCACCGCCGCCACCTGCTTGCCGCCGCGCTGGCGCTTCCCGCCGCGTGGCCCGCCCGCGTCTTGGCCGCGCCCGACCGGCTGCGCATCGCCGACGCCTTCAGCAACGAGGCGGTGCTGCCCCGCAAGGTGCACTTGGCCGACCTGTCCGTGTGGCGCCCGCCGGTCTGAGCCCGGCCACGCCGCCCGCTCCACTTCCACTCAGCCCACGCAGGCCGAGCCCCATGGACAGCAGCGATCCGATGTACTGGCTGATCATGGGGCTGGCGATCCTCATCGCCGTCCTGGCGTTGCGCGACCCCTGGGACAAGGACGCGTGGGGCGACAGCCGCAAGCCGCCGCCTGAAGACGAGAAGCGCCGGCCGCCCGGCTGAACACCGCTGCGCCGCTTCAACTCCGCGGCCCGTGCTCCGTGCGCGCCAGTGCCAGCGCCAGCCGCGCGCCGACCTCGGCGTTGTGCTTCACCAGCGCGATGTTGGCGGCCAGGCTGCGTCCGCCCGTCAGCGCCTTGATGCGGGCCAGCAGGAAGGGCGTCATGGCCTTGCCGCTGATGCCCTGCCAGCGCGCCTCCTCCAGCGCCTGGCCGATGAGCGCGTCGATCTCCCCGCGCGGCATCTCCGCCGCCTGCGGCACCGGCACGCTCAGCACCACGCCGCCGGCCAAGCCCAGGTCCCACTTGGTGCGGATCAGCCGCGCCTGCGCGTCCGCGTCGTCGATCCGGTAGTCGGCACGGAAGCCGCTGTCGCGCGTGTAGAAGGCAGCGAAGTTGTCCTGCTCGCAGCTGAGCACCGGCACGCCGTGGGTTTCGAGGTATTCCAGCGTCAGGCCGATGTCCAGGATCGACTTGGCGCCGGCGCACACCACCGCCACGGAGGTGCGGGCCAGCTCCTGCAGGTCGGCGGAGATGTCGAAGGTCTGCTGCGCCTCGCGGTGTACGCCGCCGATGCCACCGGTGACGAACACCTCGATGCCCGCCAGCGCGGCGCAGATCATGGTGGCCGACACCGTGGTGGCGCCCATCTCGCCGCGGGCCAGCACGGCCGGCAGGTCGCGGCGGCTGACCTTGTGCGCCTGCCCGCTCTGTCCCAGCCGCTCCAGCTCCTCGCCGGAGAGCCCGATGCGGATGCGCCCGTCGATGAGCGCGATGGTGGCGGGCTCGGCGCCCAGGTCGCGGATCAGTTGCTCCACCTCGCGCGCCGTGCGCACGTTGTCGGGGTAAGGCATGCCGTGGGCGACGATGGTGGATTCCAGTGCCACCAGCGGCCGGCCGGCGGCGCGCGCGGCGGCCACGGGCTCGCTGTGGCTCAGCCAGGAGCGGGCAAGGTCGGTCATCGGGACGGGGCGTGTGATGCGGGGCGTTGCAGTGTGCCGCAGCGCTACCGGCCAACCGCCAACGTCCCTCACGCCACCCGCCTCACTCGCTATTCCCGGAAGGGAAATCGACAGCTCAGCGCTGCCTATGCTTGAACGCGGGCGCGCCCGCCTTTGCGGCCGGTACGACGCCTCAAACCCGGAGAAAAGCCATGGACGAAGAGACTTTCAACATCAGCATCCGGAAATTTCTCAAGATGGTCGGCGTCAGCTCGCAGCGCGAAATAGAGCATGCGGTCGCGAAAGCCGCTGCCGCCAACGCCATCACGGGCAATGAGTCTTTTCCAGCCACCATGACGCTGGAGATTCCGGCCCTGGGACTGAATGTCAAGTTTGACGGCGAAATCAGGCTGCAGTGACCCACGAGATGCCTGCCCGGTCCGCAGGGCCGGCGGGCGC
Organism: Azohydromonas caseinilytica; assembly: GCF_012927045.1. Classification (GTDB taxonomy): domain Bacteria; phylum Pseudomonadota; class Gammaproteobacteria; order Burkholderiales; family Burkholderiaceae_C; genus Azohydromonas; species Azohydromonas caseinilytica. Next base: position 100,208 of record NZ_JABBFW010000010.1, read on the forward strand.
TCCACACCCGCCGATCAAGGCCTATTCAACATGGATGAAGATCGTTGCAGGGAGCCTTGGGAATAGAGCCCCGAACCAAACGCCCGGCCAATTCAAATCCCGAATATCACAGGGCCGGCAGCCGAAACTCCCTGCTCTTCCCGTCAACTCCTCACCCTTCCGCAGGCCTCCCGCGCCCCGTTACCCGGTGCGCGCGGCGGCGCACGGGCCACCGTGCCGGCTCAGCGCAGCACCCAGGCGCCCCGCGTCCAGACCCAGCCCGAGCCCGACCAACGCCAGTGCCCGCGCACCCACACGTAGCTGGGCGCCGGCGCGGGCGGGACCGGTTCGTAGACCGGCGCCGGCATGGCCGGCACCACCGCCTGCACGTAATGGCCGGCCGCCCAGCGCCAGCGCCCGTCGGCCCAGTACCAATGGCCGGGCACCCAGTGCCAGCCCACGGCCGGCGCGGGCGGCACCTCCTCCGCCACCGGCGGTGGCGGGTTCATGTAGACGACCCGCGGTGCAGGCGCGGTGGCACAGGCCGTCAGCGCGGCCAGCGCCGCCATGCACAGGACCCGGCGCGCCCGGGCCAACCGAGGATCAGGAAGGGGATGGGTCATGGTGAACTCCTTGCGCCGGCCAACCGGGCGATCGCTCCGCCGCGGCGTGGCCGCGATGCCACGCCGCTGCACGGCACCGGCCCGTCAGCCTCCAACGGGCGCGGCGGGTGCGCTGCCGACGCCCACGGCGCGCCGCCGCGCCGGCTTAAGCCCCGCTTCAGGCCGGCGGCGCGGGAGCGACGGTGGCCGGCATGAGCCCACGGGCCACGGCAAGGAATATGTCCCTGGCACAAGCCTTCGCGGCTGGCCGGCCGACAGGATTTTTGGAAGGCGTGCCACCTGGGAATCCATATATGGGTTTTCCCGGGTTTTGCAGCAGGGCGACTTAACGAGGCATCGGCGCAGCCGAATCCAGGTTGCGGTCATTTCCCAATGAACGGTTCCCGGCCGGACAAACAAACATGGAATTCAGCGACGACATTTCCCCAAACCCGGAACCACCGGTGTTTTCACGAATGGTTTTGCCCACTCTGATGAAGTTGTAGCGGGGCGCCGCCCCGCTGAAGCACCTGGCCGGTCAACCTCGGGATGCATCGGCCGGAATGAGCCAGAGCCGCATCAGGAAATGAATGCGGCGGCGAAGGTCTCGCCGGACGCCGACTTTCCGGCGCGCGGCAGGCACGACGCAGTGCCCCGGGGTGCGAGCAGTCTCCTTGGGGCAATGCCCTCCCAAACCGCTGTTTTCAATTCACCGGTCTGACGACATGAAAACACTGCGCAACTTGAGTATCGGTACCCGGCTGGCCCTGAGCTTCGCCGGGAGCGTGGCCCTGATCGCCTTGCTGGCCCTCACGGCGTTCATCGAGCTGAGCTCGGCACAGGGCAAGGCCGAGGAGCTCACCGGGCTGCAGCGCGAGCGGCTGGAGCTGGCCACCGAGTGGCGCGACAACATCCTCGTGAACTCGCAGCGCACGCTGGCCATCGGCTACAGCGCCGACAAGACGCTGGCGGGCCACTTTGCCGAGGACATCAAGAAGATCGTGGCCCGCACCACGGAAATCCAGAAGCGCTTCGGCGAGATCGAGACGGCGCCCGAGGCACTGGCGATCATGGAGAGGCTGGCCAAGATCCGCTCCGGCTACCTCAAGGCGCGCGAGGAGCTGTTCAAGGCCAAGAACGGCTCGGACGACCCGGCGGCCGTGGCCAAGCTCACGCAGGAGTTCCGGACGGCCACGCAGGCCTACATCGAGGCCTCGACCGAGCTCTTCAAGTACGAGCAGGCTCGCAGCGCGGCCGCGGGCCACGAGGTCGCGAACCAGCTCTCCAGCACCAAGATCAGCCTGGTCGTGGCGGCGGTGGCCTGCGCCGTCATGGCCTGCATCCTGGGCTGGCTGATGGCGCGCAGCATCGTGCGGCCGCTGTCGCTGGCGCGGGCCTCGGCCAACCGCATCGCCGGCGGCGACCTCAGCGTGGACGTGCCCTCGGGCAGCCAGGATGAGGTCGGGCAGCTGCTGCGCGCCATCGGCGCCATGCAGGACGCGCTGCGCCGGCTGGTGGGCGACATCCGCGCCTCGGTGGAGAGCATCGGCGTGGCCAGCGCCGAGGTGGCCGCCGGCAACCAGGACCTCAGCGCCCGCACCGAGCAGGCCTCGGCCAGCCTGCAGCAGACCGCCAGCTCCGTGGAGGAGATCAGCAGCACCATGCGCCGGAGCTCGGAGTCCGCCGCCGAGGCCGATCGCTTCGCGCGCTCGGCGTCCGAGGTGGCCGGCAACGGCGGCCAGGCGGTGCTGCGCGTGGTCTCGACCATGGACGCCATCAGCCAGAGCTCGCAGCGCATCGGCGACATCGTGGGCGTGATCGACGGCATCGCCTTCCAGACCAACATCCTGGCGCTCAATGCGGCGGTGGAAGCGGCCCGTGCCGGCGAGCAGGGCCGCGGCTTCGCCGTGGTGGCCAGCGAGGTGCGGGCGCTGGCGCAGCGCAGCGCCTCGGCGGCCAAGGAGATCAAGGACCTGATCGCGCAGAGCGTCGAGCGCATCGCCACGGGCGCGCGCGAGGCGCAGGAGGCGGGCCGCACCATCGAGGGCGTGGTCACCAGCGTCCGGCAGGTGTCGAGCATCGTCAGCGAGATCACCACGGCCGCCGTCGAGCAGACCCGGGGCATCGGCGAGGTCAACGAGGCCGTGGCCCAGCTCGACCGCGTCACGCAGCAGAACGCGGCGCTGGTGGAGCAGTCCGCCGCCGCAGCCACCAGCCTGCGCGACCAGGCCGCCGCCCTGTCGCACTCGGTGCAGCGCTTCAGGCTGACTTGATCGCGGCGCTTCGCTGGCATCGAGAGGAAGCCGTTCGGACTGATTCCACTTCTGGCCTCTGAGTGAAGTAATCCCGTTCGTCCTGAGGTATCGAAGGATGAACGGCCCCTACCGTGGTGCCGCCATCGCGGCCCGTCGGATTCGTACTTCGCTACCTCAGTACGAACGGATCATTTCACGACCAAAGTGGAATCGGTATGAAGCCTGACAAGCCAGGGCGAACGGAAATCTTTCACTGCCGGCTCAGGCGTCGACCGAGGGAAGCGTTCAGCACGCTTGCCGTTGATCCAGGCGCCCGAGCCCGCGCCCGGGGTCACTGGGCCGACACACGCGCCAGCCGCGCCGGGCCCTGCGGTTGCTGCGCCCCGGCATCGCCACCCTTCGCAGCCCCACCTCCATGAAGGAACTTGCCCCCACCGAGGCCGTCCTGCTCGACATCGACGGCACGCTGCTGGACAGCAACGACGCGCATGCGCAGTCCTGGGTCGATGTGTTCCAGCGCCATGGCCTGCCGCCCACCTTCGAGCAGGTGCGCGCGCTCATCGGCAAGGGCGGCGACAAGGTGCTGGCCGAGCTGGTGCAGATCGACCACGAGTCGCCGCAGGGAAAGCAGTTGAGCGACGAGCGCCGCGACGTCTTCCTCAACCGGTACCTGCCCGATGTGAAACCCACGCCGGGCGCACGCGCGCTGGTGCAGCGGCTGCGCGACGAGGAAATCAAGGTCGTGATTGCCACCTCGGCCAAGGGCGCCGAGCTGCAGGCGCTGCTGCGGCGGGCCGGCGTGGAGGACCTGATCGAGGAAGCCACCACCTCCGACGACGCCGACCACTCCAAGCCCGACCCCGACATCGTGCAGGCGGCGCTGGAGCGCGCCGGGGTGCAGCCGGTGGAGGCCATCATGATCGGCGACACCCCCTACGACATCGAGGCCGCCGCCAAGGCCGGTGTGGACACGCTGGCGCTGCGCTGCGGCGGCTGGTGGGACGACGCGGCGCTGGGCCGGGCCGAGGCGATCTACGACAGCCCGGCCGACCTGCTGCGGCGCTGGGAGGAATCGCCCATCGCGAAGCGGCGCATCCCCGGGGGATGATGCCGGCCCCACGGCAACCGCCGCGCGAGCAACGCCCTCATGCCCCTGCCCCGTCACCGCGACCTGCTGGCCGCCGCTTCACTCGTCCTTCTTCCTACCCTGTCATCCGCTTCAGCCGCCGACTGCGCCGCACTGGAGGACGACGCGCAACGCCTGGCCTGCTATGACCGGCTGTTCCGCCAGGCCGCGGCACGCAACGAGGCGCTGGCCGCTCCGGCCGCCACCGCCCCGGTGCCCGTACCCACGCAGGCTGCCGCGCCGGCGGTGGAGCGGGATGCGGTAACGCCGGGGCGGTCCGGCCAGGGCCTGGCCCTCACCGAGGCGATGTCGCAGTTCTGGGAGCTCACGCCCGCCGACAAGCGCGGCACCTTCGTCGTGCGGACGTACCTGCCCAACTTCTTCCTGCCGCTGCACCGAACGTCCGGGCTGAACCGGGCGCCCTCCAGCCCCACGCGCGGCGCGGTGCCGGCCCGGGACAGCGACCGCTCCACCGAAGCGAAGCTGCGCATCTCGCTGCGCGCCAAGGTGGCGGAGGGGTTGCTGCTGCCCGATGCGGACCTGTGGCTCGCCTACACGCAGCGCTCGCTGTGGCAGCTGTGGAATCGCGAGGACTCCTCGCCGTTCCGCAGCACCGACCACGAGCCCGAGGCGATCTACGTGGTGCCGGTGCCGCAGGGCCTGGGCGAGCTGCCCGGGAGCTGGCGCTGGCGCATGGTGCAGCTGGGCCTGGCCCACCAGTCCAACGGCCAGAACGGCGCGCTGTCGCGCAGCTGGAACCGCGTCTACTTCGGCACCGCCGCCGAGCGCGGCGACTTCGGCCTGCAGCTGCGCCTGAACCGGCGCCTGCGCGAGTCCGGCGATGACGACAACCCGGACCTCACCCGCTACATCGGCAACGCGGAGCTGACGGCCAGCTGGTTTCCGGGCTCGTCCACCATGCAGCTGGCCTGGCGCACGCACCTGCGCGACCTCAGCCGCGGATCGCTGCAGCTGGACTGGACCCACCCGGTGTGGCGCGACCACCCCGAGGGGCTGCGCTGGTACGTGCAGCTCTTCACCGGCTATGGCGAGACGCTGCTGGACTACAACCACCGACAGACCAGCCTGGGCGTGGGGCTGTCGCTGTTCAGCTTCTAGCCCGGCAGCACCACGTCGTCGCCCAGCGCCGTGACCAGCACCTGGTCGATGCGGGTGCTGTCCACGTCGATGACCTCGAAGCGGTAGCCGTTCCAGTCGGCGCGGTCGGTGCGGCGCGGGATGCGGCGCAACCGCACCATCAGGAAGCCCGCCAGCGTGTCGTACTGGCCGCGCTGCGGCAGCTCGGCCGGGTCCAGGTGCAGCGCGCGCAGCACGTCGCCGATGGGCGTGAGCCCGTCCATCAGCCACGAACCGTCCTCGCGGCGCACGATCTGCTCCTCGTCGCCGGTGAGCACCATGCTGCCCATGACGGTGCTCATCACGTCGTTGAGCGTGATCACGCCCACCACCAGGCTGTACTCGTTGACGATGACGGCGAAGTCCTCGTGCGCCTGCCGGAACTGGGTTAGCACCTCCGACAGCGTCAGCCGGTCGGGCACCATCAGCACCTTCTTGAGCAGCCCCTTGGCGGCCTCGCCGTGCAGCGCGATGGGCTCCTTGCGCAGCACGCGCGCGAACAGGTCGGCCGCATCGACATAGCCCACGACCTGGTCGATGTGCCCGTCGCAGACCAGGTATGTGGAATGCGGCTGCGCGGCGATGCGGGCGCGGATGATCTCCTCGGCCTCGTCCTGCAGCAGGTAGACGATGCGGTCGCGCGTGGTCATCGCGCTCTCGACGGTGCGCGTCTCCAGCTCGAAGATGTTCTCGATCACCTCCTGCTCCTGCACGTGCAGCACGCCGGCCTCGGCGCCGGCCTCGGTCAGCGCCAGGATGTCGGCCGAGGTGATGCGCTCGTCGCGCTGCTGCGGCAGGCCCAGCAGCCGCATCAGCGCGTCGGCCAGGCCGTTGAACAGCCACACCACCGGCGCCAGCAGCCGCATCCACCAACGCATGGGCGTGAGCAGCCGCATCGCCAGCCGCTCGGGCTGCGTCAGCGCCAGGCGCTTGGGCAGCAGGTCGGCGAAGAGGATGAACAGCGATGTGACGATGGAGAAGGACAGCAGGAAGCCCGCCAGCTCGGCGCTGCGCGCGGGCAGCACCTGCTCCAGCAGCGCCACGGCGTAGGGGCTCAGCGCATCCTCGCCCACCACGCCGCCGAGGATGGCGACCATGTTCTGGCCGATCTGCACCACGGTGAAGTAGCTGCCCGGTTGCGACTGCACCTGCAGCACGCGCTCGGCGCGCACATCGCCCTCCTCCGCCAGCTGCCGCAGGCGCAGCCGCCGGGCCGAGGCCATCGACAGCTCCGCGACGGAGAAGAAGGCGCTGAGGGCGATGAGCAATGCAATGGTGAACAAGCTGCCCGCGGAATCCATGCGAACCAGTGTAGCGGCGCCCCCATGACGCGCCGGGGCACCCGGGTTGCGCCGTCACCCATGGCGCGCGTGGGCCGTTGGTGGCTCAACCGGAAGACGCGACCGCACCGTCCAGCGGCACGCGCAGCAGCACCGTGGTGCCCACGCCCGGCTGCGACTCCAGGACGAAATGCCCGCCCAGCGCCTCGATGCGCTCCTTCATGCCCAGGACGCCCCAGCTGGCGCGGCCCGGCGCGGCGTGGCTGCCGTCGCTCTCCTGCTCGAAGCCCACGCCGTCGTCCTCGATGCTGGCCAGCAGCTGGCGCCGGCTGCGCTTGAGGCTCACGCTCACGCGCGTGGCGCCGGCGTGCTTGGTGACGTTGTTCAGCGCCTCCTGGATCACGCGGAACACGGCCGTCTCCACCGGCGTGGGCAGGCGCTGGCCGTCCAGGCCATGCAGCACCAGGTCCACCGGCGTGCCCGACAGCTCCGACCAGGTGCCCACGTAGGCCGCCACGCCGTCGCCCAGGCCGCAGTCCTCCAGTGCCGTGGGCCGCAGCGTGAAGACGATGCGGTCGAGCTCGCGGTCCACCTGCTGCAGCAGGCCGTTGAGCGTGCCCAGCCGCTCGCGCGCCGCCGGCTCCAGCGGCTGCTGGGTCAGCGCGCCCACGGCCAGCCCCAGCGAGGTGAGGTACTGGCCCAGCGAGTCGTGCAGCTCGCGCGCGATGCGCCGGCGCTCCTCGTCCTGCACATGCTCCACGCGCGCCAGCAGCGCGCGCAGCTCGCGCGTGCGCTCCCTGACCTGCTGCTCCAGCAGCTCGCGCGCGCTGCGATGCGCCTGGATGTCGGTGGCCGAGCCGAACCAGCGCACGACGCGCCCGTCCTCGTCGAGCTGCGGCTCGGCGCGCACCAGGTGCCAGCGGTAAGGCCCGTCGCGGCTGCGCAGGCGCAGCTCGTTGTCCAGCGGCTGCTGCTGCCGCAGCGCCTGGCGCCAGCGCGCCACGGCCGTGAACCGGTCGTCCGGGTGCACCACGGCCGTCCAGCCGTCGCCCAGCGCCTCGCTCTCGCGCTGCCCGGTGTAGTCGCACCAGCGGCGGTTGAACCAGTCGGCCCGGCCATGCGGGTCGTTGCTCCACAGCAGGTCGGGCACGAGGTTGGCGATGGCGCGGATGCGCGCCTCGCTGGCGCGCAGCGCCTCCTCGGCGCGCTTGCGCGCGGTGATGTCCAGCGCCAGCACGAAGAAGCCCTGCACGCTGCCGTCGGGCGCGAGGTTGGGGATGTAGTTCTCCTCGGTCCAGCTGTGCAGCCCGGGGCCGTACTTGTCGGGCTCCTTGTCCTCGAAGCGCACGCGCGCGCCGCGCAGCGCCGCCTCCACGCCCGGGTGCAGCCGCTCGTAGACATGGGGCTGCAGCCACTGGCGCATGGTCTTGCCCAGCAGGGCTTCGCGCGGCACGCCGAAGAAGCGACTGAACTCCTCGTTGACCCAGACGTAGCGCTGCTGGCGGTCGTGGTAGCCGATGAGCGCGGGCATGTTGTCGGTGATGACACGCAGCCGCGCCTCGCTCTCGCGCAGCGCAGTGAGGTCCACCGTCACGGCCAGCAGCCGCGGCGCCTCGCCGTCGAGCGGGTCCAGCCGCGTGAGGCTGCTCTGGGCCACCACCACCGAGCCGTCCGGGCGCAGGTAGCGCTTCTCCAGCGTGGCGCTGCCGCCATGGGCCAGCACCTGCTCCGCGGCGGCCAGGCTGGGCGGCACGTCCTGCGGATGCGTCACGTCGCAGATGCCGATGCGCAGCAGCTCTCCCGGGTCGCGGCCCACGATGCGGCCCAGCTCCGGGTTGGCGCGCAGGAAGCGGCCGTCCGCGGCGATCTCGGACAGTCCCACCAGCGCACGCTCGAAGATCAGCGCCAGCCGCGCCTCGCTCTGGCGCAGCTGTTCCTCGCCGCGCTTGCGCTGGCCGATGTCCTCGATCACGGCGAAGGCGCGCACCGGGCGGCCCCGGGCGTCGCGCAGCACGTTGCCGCTGGCGCGCACCCACACCACGGCGCCGTCCTTGCGCAGGTAGCGCTTTTCCACCTGGTAGCCGGTTTCGCCGCGGAACAGGCTTTCGAAGGTGCGGCGGTCGAGCTCGCGGTCCTCGGGGTGGTTGAGCTGGTCCACCGTCATGGCCAGCAGCTCGGCCTCGCTGTAGCCGGCGATGGCGCACAGCGCGGCATTGACGCGCAGGAAGCGGCGCGTGACGGGATCGGTCTGCGCCATCCCGACACCGGGGATCGCGAACATCCCGGCCAGTTGCGCCTCGGCCGAGTCCGATTCGTGCGACATGGACGCCTCCGGACCGCTGAAGGGATGAGAGCAGTCTAGGACGTGCGCGCGGCCGGCACGCCACGGTGCCGGAGCCACCGTGCCACGGTCAATGCCGGGCCCCGGCCGCGTCCACCGCGGGCAGCCGCCACCACGGCACCTGCGGCCACAGGTGGTGCTCGTGGTGGCGCCCGAAGTGGTAGCAGGCCAGCAGCGACAGCAGCCAGGGCCAGCGCAGCGAGCGCGTGCGGTGGCGGTCGGCGAAGGCATCGGCGCCCTGGCGGTGCGGCAGCCAGGTGCCCACGGTGAAGAGCTGCAGCGCGGACAGGATCGCCGGCAGCCCCCAGAACGCGATCAGGTTCGAGGCCCGCGCGCCCAGCGCCAGGTACAGCGCCAGCACGGCGGTGACGGTGGCGAACTCGATCCAGCCGAAGTGCCGCAGGAAGAAGGCGCGCAGCCACGGGGTGAAGGCGCGCGGGTCGGCGGCGTGGAAGTCCGGGTCGTCCGCCGTGCCGGGCGCCTCGTGGTGGCGCTGGTGCGAGGCCGCCAGCCGCGCGAAGCGAAAACCCGCGTACAGCCCCACGCACAGCTGCCCGACGGCGGCATTGAGCCGGGGCCGGTGCGGCGCCAGCGAGCCGTGGATCGCGTCGTGCGCGACGATGAACAGCCCCGTGGACAGCCAGGCCTGCAGCGCGATCAGCAGCGGCGCGCGCAGCACGTCGATCGCGCTCCAGCGGTGCGGGAACACACCCCAGACATGCAGTGCCAGCCAGCCGCCGATGATCGCCGCCGCCAGGGCCAGTCCCACACGCCGCTGGCGCGCGGGCGTCAGCGCCGGCGCTGCGCGTGCCATTGCGCCTCCAGCCGCTCGGGATCGGGCGCCCACAGGAAGCCGAACGCCACCGCCCCGTCGCGCTCGCGGCTGCGGTGGTGCAGCAGGTGGGCGCGCACCAGGCGCAGCAGGTAGCCGCGCCGGGCCTTGAACGGGAACGGGATGCGGCGGTGCACCAGCCCGTCGTGCACCAGCACGTAGAGCAGGCCGTAGGCGGTGATGCCCAGTGCCATCCACCACAGCGCGCGCCATTGCACGTCGGTGCCGATCCAGAACAGGGCGATGGCCAGCGCCGCGAACACCAGGCCGAACAGGTCGTTGCGCTCGAAGCGGGAGCCGCCGCCCGGCTCATGGTGCGAGCGGTGCCAGCACCACAGCGGGCCGTGCATCACCCAGCGGTGCATGGCCCAGGCCACGACTTCCATGGCCGCGAATCCGGCCAGGAAGGCAAGCAGGTGCACGAACTTGGGCAGCAGCATGGCGAGGGGAGTCTGCAGCAGGCGGCGTGCCGGGGCGGCGGCAGGGGCATGCCAGCCGTTCACGCCGCGCGCTGACGGCTGGCAGACTGTGCCGCCATGGCCCGCGTGCTCGTTGCCACCGTCCCGATGACCGGCCATGTGCGGCCCATGGCCGCGCTGGTGCGGGCCCTGGCGGACCGGGGCCACCGGGTGGCCTGGCTGGCGGGACGCAAGTTCGCTCCGCTGGTGGAGGCCGCCGGCGCGGCCTTCCGGCCCCTGGGCGACACCGACTGGGACGATGCCGATGTCGAGGCCGCTTTCCCGGCGCTGCGCAGCCGGCGCGGCCTGGGGCGCATCAAGGCGCAGCTCGACGCCCTGTTCATCGCCCCGGCGCCGCGCCAGCTGCGCGAGCTGGAGGAGGCCTGCGAGGCCTTCGCGCCCGACGTGCTGCTGGCCGACCAGGCGCAGCTCGGCGCGGCACTGCTGCACGAGAAGCACGGCGTGCCCTGGGCCGGCCTGGGCGTCAGCGCACTGGGCGTGCCGAGCCTGGACACCGCGCCCTTCGGCTCGGCGCTGCCGCCGGCGCGCGACGAGCGCGACCGCTCGCGCAACCGCTTCCTCAATGCCCTGATCCTGCGCGGCCTGTTCGCCGGCACCAACCGCGCCTGGCGGCGTGCCCGGGCCGCAGCGGGGCTGCCCGCAAGCGAAGGAACGTACTTCGAGGTCCTTTCACCCCAGCTCTACCTGCAGCCCACGGTGCCAGGCTTCGAGTACCCGCGCGCCGACCTGCCGCCGCAGGTGCACTTCATCGGGCCGCTGTGGCCGCGCGCCGCGCCGCAGGCGCAGGCACTGCCCGCCTGGTGGACCGATGTGGAGGCGATGCACGGCGCCGGCGTGCCCGTCGTGCTGGTGACACAGGGCACGCTGGCCACCGACGTGCGCGAGCTGATCGTGCCGGCACTGCGCGCGCTGGCGCAGGAGGAACTGCTCGTGGTCGCCACCGCGGCGTCCGCCGACGCGGCAGCGGCCCTGGGCGGCGAGCTGCCCGCCAACGCCCGGCTGGCGCCGTTCATCCCCTACCCCGCGCTGCTGCCGCTGCTGTCCGCGGTGGTGAGCAACGGCGGCTACGGCGGCGTGCAGCAGGCGCTGGCGCATGGCCTGCCGCTGGTCGTGGCCGGCGGCAGCGAGGAGAAGCCGGAGATCGCCGCGCGCGTGGCGTGGAGCGGCGCCGGCATCAACCTGCGCACCGGCCGGCCCAAGCCGCGCGCGCTGCTGCAGGCCGTGCAACAGGTGCTGACGCAGCCGGGCTTCAGGGCGCGGGCCCGGGCCTTGGCTGACGAGATGGTGGCTTTCGACGCGCCAACGCTGGGCGCCGGCCTGGTGGAGCGGCTGGCGTCCACGCGCGCGCCGGTGCTGCGGCTGGCCGCGTAATCATTCGGAGCCTACGAAGTCCGCGGACTCACGACTCCCGTTCGGGCTGAGCTCGTCGAAGCCCCTGCTGCGACATTCGAGCGCCTGCCCTTCGACAAGCTCAGGGCGAACGAGGAAGGAGTGTCCGATGTTCCCTGAGACCCGTATCACTCCGGCAACAAGAAATTCCGGCTGCTGCCCGGCACGGCATCAAGCGGCGCGCTCTCGTCCTTGAGCGCCACGCCGGTCAGCTGCCGGCTGCGTGCTGCCCGCAGCAGCCAGGCCGCCCGCGATGCGGCCTCGGCCGGCGCCAGGCCCTCGGGCCGCACGTTGGAGATGCAGTTGCGCTGGGCATCGCTGCGGCCCGGCCGGGGCGCCCAGGTGAAGTACAGGCCCAGGCTGTCGGGCGAGCTCAGCCCCGGGCGCTCGCCGATGAGCACCAGCACCATCCGCGCCCGCAACAGCTCGCCCACCTCGTCGCCGATGGCCACGCGGCCCTGCTCGACCACCACCGCCGGCCCCAGCCGCCACGGCGAGTCGTCCTGCCGCAGCAGCTCCAGCAGCGCGCGCAAGAAAGGCACCGCCTGGCGCTCGATGGCCAGGGCCGACAAGCCGTCGGCCACGACAAAAACCAGGTCGCATCCGCCCGACGCCGCCTGGCGCAAGGCCTGCGCCGACTCCGCGCCGAGGCGCCGCCCCAGGTCGGGCCGCTGCAGGTAGACCCGGCGCTCGCCCGCGGCGCTGCGCGCCGGCAGCGCGGCCAGGCCCAGCTCCTGCAGCGCGGCGATCACGCCCGGCGTGTCGAGCGCGCGGTGCACCGCGTCGCGCGCCTGCGCATGGGCCATCTGGAAGTCCAGGTGCGGGGCCGTGGGCTGGCTGATGCCGCTGCGGCCCAGCGCGATGCGCGCCGGCGTGAGGCGGCGCAGCGCCTGCCAGGGGTTCTCGGTGACGATGGGGCGGCTCATGGGGCGGCTCCCAGCAGCGCGGCAAAGGGTGCGGGCAGCATCTCCGCCGGACGGGCCAGGCCCGGCTGGAACAGGCCCATGCGCTCCAGCCACTGCTCGAACTCCGGCGCCGGCCGCAACCCCAGCACGCGGCGCGCATACAGCGCGTCGTGGAACGAGGTGGTCTGGTAGTTGAGCATCACGTCATCCGAGCCCGGGATGCCCATGATGAAGCTGCAGCCGGCCACGCCCAGCAGCGTCAGCAGCACGTCCATGTCGTTCTGGTCGGCCTCGGCGTGGTTGGTGTAGCAGATGTCGCAGCCCATGGGCAGGCCCAGCAGCTTGGCGCAGAAGTGGTCCTCCAGGCCGGCGCGCACGATCTGCTTGCCGTCGTACAGGTACTCGGGCCCGATGAAGCCCACCACGCTGTTGACGAGCAGCGGCGAGAAGCGGCGCGCCACCGCGTAGGCGCGGGCCTCGATGGTCTGCTGGTCGCAGCCATGGTGCGCGTTGGCCGACAGTGCGCTGCCCTGCCCGGTCTCGAAGTACATGACGTTGCGCCCGCGCTGGCCGTCGTCGTCGAACACATGGCCGCGCTCGAGCGACAGTGCCGCCGCCCGGGCCTCGGCCAGCAGCGCCAGGTTGATGCCGAAACTGCTGTTGGTGCCCTCGGTGCCGCCGATGGACTGGAACACCAGGTCCACCGGCGCGCCGCGCTCGATGGCCTGCAGCGTGTTGGTGACATGGGTCAGCACGCAGGACTGCGTCGGGATGCCGTGGCGCGAGATCACGGCGTCCAGCATCTCCAGCAGGCGCATCACCTGCGGCACGTTGTCCGTGGCCGGATTGATGCCGATGACGGCGTCGCCGCTGCCGTAGAGCAGCCCGTCGAGCACGCTGGCGGCGATGCCGGCGGCATCGTCGGTGGGGTGGTTGGGCTGCAGCCGGGTGGACAGCCGCCCCGGCAAGCCGATGGTGCCGCGAAAGCGTGTGCGCACATGGCACTTGCGGGCCGCCAGGATCAGATCCTGGTTGCGCATGAGCTTGGACACCGCCGCCGCCATCTCCGGCGTGATGCCCGGAGCCAGAGCCGCCAGCGCGGCGCTGTCGGCCGCGTCGGACAGCAGCCAGTCGCGGAAGCCGCCCACAGTGAGCGAAGCCACCGGCTCGAAAGCCGCCGCATCGTGGCTGTCGAGGATCAGCCGCGTGACCTCGTCGTCCTCGTACGGCACCAAGGCCTCGTGCAGGAAGCGCTGTAGCGGCACCTCGGCCAGCGCACGCTGCGCCGCGACCCGCTCCTGCGCCGAGCCGGCCGCCACGCCGGCGAGCTGGTCGCCCGAGCGCTCGGGCGAAGCCCGGGCCATGAGCGTGGCGAGGTCATCGAAACGGTAGGTGGTGACGCCGATGGCGTGCCGGTAGGCGGTCATGGTTCAGGAGCGGCTGGCGCGTTGAACAGGACTCGGAGGGCGGGCCACCGCCGCGCAAGCCGCGCGGTGTGCCCCGGTGACGAGGCACCATGTGTAGCCCAAGGCACGGGACACGGCAAACGGCAGGGCCATCAGCGGCCGCGACAGGCCCACGCCGCCCGGCATCCTGACCCAGGCGCCAAAGCGCTGGCGCGACCTCAGGCCACCGCGGCGCCGGCGCGGCCCAGGCGGAACACGGCCATGGCCTGCACCAGCTGCTCGGCCTGCTGGCGCAGGCTTGCCGCCGCGGCCGCGCTTTCTTCCACCAGCGCGGCGTTCTGCTGCGTGGCCTGGTCCATCTGCGCGACGGCCTCGCCCACCTGGGACACGCCTGCGCTCTGCTCACGGCTTGCGGTGCTGATCTCGCTCATGATGTCGGTGACGCGGCGGATCGAAGCCACCACCTGGGCCATCGTCGCGCCCGCCTGATCGACCAGGCTGGAGCCCTCGTCCACGCGCTCCAGGCTGGTGCCGATGAGCGCCTTGATCTCCTTGGCCGCCTCGGCGCTGCGCTGCGCCAGGATGCGCACCTCGCCGGCCACCACGGCAAAGCCCCGGCCCTGCTCGCCCGCGCGCGCGGCTTCCACCGCGGCATTGAGCGCCAGGATGTTGGTCTGGAACGCGATGCCATCGATGGTGCCGATGATTTCGGCGATGCGGCCGGCGCTGTCGCTGATGCCCCGCATCGTGTCCACGACCATCGCCACCGCGTCGCCGCCCTGCCGCGCCACCGTGGACGCCGCCAGCGCCAGCTCGTTGGCCTGGCCGGCGTGGTCGGCATTGAGCCGTGCCGCCGAGCCCAGCTGCTCCATGGAGGCGGCGGTTTCCTGCAGCGCGCTGGCCTGCGACTCGGTACGCCCGGACAGCTCGCCGTTGCCCTGCGCGATCTGCGCGCTGGCCGTGGCCACGCTTTCGGCGCTCTCGCGCACGCCCTGGACGATCGACACCAGGCGCTGGCGCATGTGCCCCAGGGCCTGCAGCAGCTGCGCCGTCTCGTCGCGCCCTTGGGCCTTCAGCTCCACCGAAAGGTCCCCATCGGCGATGCGCTCCGCCGCACCGATGGCCTGCTTCAGCGGGCGCGTGACCAGCCGCGTCATCCAGGTCGCCAGGGCCAAGGCCACGGCCACCGACGCCGCCAGCAACCCGATGACCCAGCCGCGCGAGCTTTCATAGGTGCCGCGCGCCTCGGTGCGGGCCAGGTCGGCCCCCTGGCTGTTGATCTCGGTCAGCCGCGCCAGGTCGTCGCGGACCTGGTTGAAGGCCTTGAAGGACTCGCCGCTGAGGTGCCGGTGCAGTTCCGCCTTGCCTTCCTGGCCGGCACGGGAGAGAGCCAGCATGCGTTCGCTGATGGGCCAGTAGCTCGCCACGCCGCGCTGGAACTTCTCCAGCGCCTGGCGTTCCTCGGAAGAATGCGCAAGCGCTTCATAGCTGCGCAGCTGCGCTTCCAGCCGCTGCCGGTGCGCGGCCAGGAACTGCTCCTGTCGCGCCTTGCCCGCCTCGTCCTCGACGAGGTAGTGGACCATTTCCGAGCGGCGGAACTCGTTCATGGTCAGGTTGAGATCGGCAACGACCTTGATGCTGGGCAGGCGGTGCGCCGCGATCTCCTCGGTGCTGGCATTGACCCGATTGAGCTGCAGCAGTGAAAAACAGCCCAGGACCACGGCCAGGGCCACGATGGACAGGAACGCCGCGCCGAGCTTGGTGCCGAGCTTGAGATTGGACAGTTGATGCATGGACCAGAAACCTAAGTACTGCGAGGTCTGCAGCCGCCGAATGCCCTGCCTGTCTTGAAAAATCGAGGCGGCTGGCACCGGCTTCATGCCGACGTGGATGCGGCCTCATCGGCATGGGCGATCCCATCGTGAAGCTTAGAAAGCTTAATTTACACCTTGATGCACATCAACCGGAAGGCGTTTTTCGTCTTCAGTCCCATCCCACGCGCCCGCTCCAAGCGCGCCCATCGCGGCCTGGTTCCAATTCGTTCTTTCGCTGAAACGACCTCTTCACATCCGCGGAGGCGGGTGTCCACGGATTCCGGGCGGCATCCTGGCCAGCGTGGATGCCCGCCTGTGCGGGCATGGCGAGGGAACGTTTCAGCGTCGAGCAAGAAGCCGAATGAACCGCTCAGGTGGGCTGTCCTTGGAACGCCTTGTTGGCGATCTTCCAGCCCTGCGCGGTGTTCAGCAGCACGAAGTAGTCCGTGAAGGTGGTGGCGCCGTGCACCAGCGTGACCTTGGCGCAGGCGGCGCTGCCCCGGACATCGACCCAGTCAATGCTGCGGCGCCGCGACGCCTCGTCGGTGGCCGGCGCGCCCTTGAAGCGCTCGCAATACAGCTCCAGCGGCCAGGAGGTGAAGACGCCGTCGCGCATCGATTCGATGTGCGCCGTCGGCAGGAAGGCCTGGCGCATGAACGAGGCGTCGTCCCTGGCGTGGCCCAGGAAGTATTGCTGGATGGGCTCGCACACCGCAGCCTGCTCGGTGGTGAGGTTGGCCGGGTCGAAGTGCTGAACGTTGTGTGAAGGCATGCTCAATGAATTCATGTGAGCCATGCGCCTCACCACAGCGGGCTCTGTGAGGTGCGGATGTCGCGACCTGTGCCCAGCGGGCTGGCATGGGTACGGGCGCCGCGGCGACGGACGCAGGAGTGCCAATGGTCATGCGCCCCAACCCCGAAGGCAGAACGCAAGACTCGGCACACGCTGAGCGCGATTGTATGCAATTCAGCATGCAATCTTGAACCAAGTCCTGTTTGGCGAAACCAAACTCGGTGCAACCGGCGTTGAGCTTGCCGGCGGGTCTTGTCGCGCGGCCGCCGTTGCCGAGGGTTTGCCCGGGAGATGAGCCAGAGGCATCACTGCGGCGCCGCCGCCATCTGCCGGGCCGGCAGGCGCTCCCCTAGAGTCCGCCGGACCGTCCGACGAGGCGGCCCCGACCAAGGAGACAACGCATGAACACCCTGCGCCGCCGCGCCCTTGCCGGCCTGGCCCTGACCTGCACGCTGGCCGCGTGCGCGCTGCCGGCCGCCGCCCAGGGCACCTATCCCAGCAAGCCCGTGCGCCTGATCGTGCCGGTGGGCCCGGGCGCGGCGCCGGACGTGGTGGCGCGGCTGGTGGCCGAGCGGCTGGGCGCGCTGTGGAAGCAGAGCCTGATCGTGGACAACAAGCCCGGCGCTGGCGGCATTCCCGGCATGTCGGCGCTGGCGCGCTCGCCCGGCGACGGCTACACGCTGGGTTTCGTGCCGGCGGCCATGGCAACCATCACGCCGCTCATCTACAAGAACCCGCAGTTCAGCCCCGACAAGGACCTCACGCCCGTCGCCACCGTCGGCACCAGCCCGCTGCTGCTGGTCACGCCCGCGAGCAGCGAGTTCAAGACCCTTGCGGATTTCGCCAGGTACGCCAAGGCCCGTCCCGGCAAGGTGAACTTCGCCGCGCCGCAGCCCAACTCGCTGCCGCACCTGGCCGGCGAGATGGCCAGCCGCGCCGGGCAGATGCAGCTCTTCTTCGTGCCTTACCCGTCGCCGCCGGCCGCGGTCACCGCCGTACTCTCGGGCGACGCGCTGCTCACCGCCGACGGTGTGCCCGGGCTGCTGCCGCACATCAAGTCCGGCAGGCTGCGCGCGCTGGCCGTCACCTCCGACAAGCGCCTGCCCGGCTTCGAGGACGTTCCCACCGTGGCCGAGACCTACCCCGGGTTCGAGGCCATCGGCTGGTTCTCGATCCTGGCGCCCGCGGGTTTGCCGCCGGCCATCGCAGAGCAGGTGAACCGCGATGTCAACAAGGTGCTGCAGGCGCCCGACCTGGTGGCGCGGCTGGCCGAGATGGGCATCTACCCGCACCCGGGCAGCGTGGCCGAGGCCCGCGACTTCTTCCAGGCCCAGCGCGGGACCATGAAGCGCATCGTGGCCGAGCTCGGCCTGCAGGCCCAATGAGGTTCAACATGCCACACGCCTTCCTGTGCGACGGCCTGCGCACGCCCATCGGCCGCTACGGCGGCGCGCTCGCCGGCGTGCGCACCGATGACCTGGGCGCACTGCCTCTCCAGGCGCTGATGGCGCGGCATCCGAAGCTCGATTGGGAGCGCCTGGATGAGGTCTATTACGGCAACGTCAACCAGGCCGGCGAGGACAACCGCAACGTGGCACGCATGTGCACGCTGCTGGCCGGGCTGCCGGTGACAGTTGCGGGCGCGACGGTGAACCGCCTCTGCGGCTCGGGCCTGGAGGCCATCGCCTCGGCCGCGCGCGGCATCGCGTTGGGCCAGCTGGAGCTGGCCATCGCCGGTGGCGTGGAGGGCATGAGCCGCGCGCCCTTCGTGCTGCCCAAGGCCACCGGCGCCTTCTCGCGCCACGCTGAAATCCACGACAGCACCATCGGCTGGCGCTTCGTGAACCCGCGCATGCACGCGCTGCACGGCACCGACGCCATGGGCGAGACGGCGGAGAACGTGGCCCAGCGTTTCGGCATCAACCGCGCCGACCAGGACGCTTTCGCGCTGCGCAGCCAGCAGCGCGCGGCGCGCGCCCTGCGCGAGGGCGTGCTGCGCGCGGAGCTCACCGAGGTGCCCGTACCCGGTCGCCGGGGCGACACCCGGCTCGTCACGCAGGACGAGCACCCGCGCCCGGAAACGACGCTGGACACGCTGGCCGCGTTGAAGCCCGCGTTTCGCCCCGGCGGCAGCGTCACGGCCGGCAACGCCTCGGGCGTGAACGACGGGGCGGCGGCGCTGCTGCTGGCCGGCGAGGCGGCCGTCGCGCGCGAAGGCTTCAAACCGCTGGCGCGCGTCATCGGCGTCGCCACCGCGGGTGTGGAGCCGCGGCTGATGGGCATCGGCCCGGTGCCGGCGGTGCGCAAGCTGCTGGCGCAGACGGGGCTGCGCATCACGGACTTCGACGTGGTCGAACTCAACGAGGCCTTCGCCGCGCAGGCGCTGGCGGTGCTGCGCGAGCTGGGGTTGCCCGACGACGGCGAGCACGTCAACCCGAACGGCGGGGCCATCGCCTACGGCCACCCGCTGGGCATGAGCGGCGCGCGGCTGGCGCTCACCGCGGCGCTGGAGCTGCGCCGCCGCGGCGGGCGCTACGCGCTGTGCACGATGTGCATCGGCGTGGGCCAGGGGATCGCAGTGGCGCTGGAGAGGGCTTGAGGCGCGGCCGCGGCCTGCATACTTTGCCCAGGCAATGGCATCTCGACACCGCGGTTGTCGTGCCCAAGAGGCACGGCTTCCGGCACCATGGCGGCCCCTTGCCGTGGTCCAGGCCCCGGACGCCCTCCGTGTCCGCCGTCCTGGCTCTGAAGGAGGTGCATCATGGCCAAGCCCTGGATGTCCCACCGCCACAGCGCCCTCACGCTCGTGGCGTCCACCGCACTCATCGGGTCGGCGGCGCTCATTCCCGAGCGTGCCGGCGTGGGCGCCGCGCCCAATCCGGCCTTCGACCCCCTGCTCGACGCGGCCGGCGCGGCCTGCGGACCGGTGGCGAAAATGGGCTCGCCCATGCTCGCGGCCGTGCTGCTGGCGCAGGCGCAGCCCCCGGCCAAGACGGAGTTCAAGCCCTTCCAGGCCCAGCCGATGGAGGCCGCCGGTGGTCAGGTGCCGCTCTACGACGCCCTGGGCAAGCTCAGCCTGAAGGTCGGCACGAAGAGCCCCACGGCGCAGGCCTATTTCGACCAGGGGCTGCGCTGGATGGTCGCCTTCAACCATGCCGAGGCGCAGCGCGCATTCCAGGCCGCGCAGCAGCTCGACCCGGATTGCGCGATGTGCCATTGGGGCGAGGCACTGGTGCTCGGCCCGAACATCAACGCGCCGATGGGGCCCCAGGCCGTGGCGCCGGCCCTGGCCGCGCTGGAGCGCGCCGTCGCCCTGAAGGGCCGGGCCCCGGCCCGCGACCGCGCGCTGATCGAGGCCCTGCAGCGGCGCTACTCGGCCGATCCCAAGGCCGAGCGCGGGGCGCTGGATGCCGCCTACGCCGACGCCATGAAGGCCGTGGCGACGCGCTATCCCAAGGAGGACACGGTGCAGGCGCTCTACGCCGAGGCCGCCATGGACACGCAGCCCTGGGACTACTGGGAAGCCGGCGGCACCCGGCCCAAGGGCCGCGGCGCCGACATCGTGCGCACGCTGGAGACCGTGCTGGCGCGCAACCCCTCGCACCCACATGCGATCCACCTCTACATCCACGCGGTGGAGGCTTCGACGCGGCCCGAGCGGGCGCTGCCGTACGCGAGGAAGCTGGGGGTGCTGATGCCGGCAGCCGGGCACATCGTGCATATGCCCTCGCACATCTACTATCGCGTGGGCCTGTACCGGGACTCGCTGGAAGTGAACCAGCGTGCCATCGAGGCCGACGAGCGCTACTTCAAGGCCTCGTCCTCGGACCCGATGTACCGCGGCGCCTACTACCCCCACAACATCCACTTCGTGATGGTGTCGGCGCAGATGGGCGGCGACGGCAGCACCGCGCTGGACGCCGCGCGCAAGCTCGACGCGGCCATTCCCACCGACGCGGCCCGCGCCATCCCGGCGCTGCAGCCGATCAAGGCGGCGCCCTATACCACGCATGCCCAGTTCGCCGATCCGGCGGCGATCCTGCAACTGCCGGCGCCGCCCGACGACCTGGCGCTGGTCAAGGCGCACTACCACTACGCGCGGGCCGTGGCCCTGGCCGGGCAGCGAGACCCGGCTGCGGCGCAGCGCGAGATCGAGGCCCTCGACAAGCTGGCGGGCAGCGCCGATTTCGCTCCCTTCGAAGCCTGGGGCGTGCCGGCCAAGGCCGTGATCGAGACCGCGCGCCACGTGGCGGCCGGGCGGCTCGCCGATGCGCAGGGCGACCTGGACGGCGCCGCCCGGGCCTACCGGCAGGCCATCGCCATCGAGGACAAGCTGCAGTACATGGAGCCCGCGTACTGGTACTACCCGGTGCGCCAGTCGCTGGGCGCGGTGCTGCTGCGCCAGGGCAAGCTCGACGAGGCCGAGCAGATGCTGCGTGACTCGCTGGGCCGCGTACGCAACAACGGCTGGGCGCTGGCGGGACTGGCGCAGGTCTATCGGGCCAAGGGCGACAACAAGGCCGAGCAGGCCACGCGCGGTGCGTTCAGGAAAGCCTGGTTCGGCCCCGCTGAGGGGCCGCGCATCGAGGCACTCTGACCCGGCCGATCTCAGCGCTGCTCATCCCGTGGCGCGAAGCGCAGCAGCAGGTCGCTGAAATACTCCGCCGCCGGCATCAGCGGCAGGTCCGGGCGGCGGATCATCACGATGGCCGGCGCCGGGATGCGCTCGCGGATGGGGATGGCCTGCAGCGCCTCGCGCGCCAGCGCGAACTCGCTCCATTGCCGCGGCAGGAAAGCCAGCAGATCCGTGCTGGACAGCGCCACCATCAGCGACAGGGCCGAGGCCGCCTGCAGCATCACGCGCGGCGGCTGCAGCCCGTGGCTGGCGAAGACGCCGTTGAGGTCCTCCTCGGCGTTGTAGTCCAGCGAGGGCGTGGCCCATTCCGCATCCTGTAGTTCGGCCAGTGAGCCGGCCCGCGCCAGCGGATGCCCCTTGCGACCCACCACCACGCGCGTGTTCTCGAACAGCAGCGTGGACACCAGCCCCGGCGCCGGCGGCTGGCGCGGCGAGGCGCCGATGAAGAAATCCAGCGCCCCGTTGCGCAAGCGACCTTCCAGGTCCGGAAACAGCCCCTCGATCAGCTTCAGTTTCACAAGCGGGTAGCGGCGCTTGAACTCCGGCAGCACGTGAGGCAGCAGGCCCACGTGCGGCATGATCGACAAGCCCGCCGTCAACGTTCCCTCGCCGCCACCCGCCGCCTGCTGCAGTTCATCCCGGGCGCGGCGCAGCTCGTTGACCACCAAGCTGGCGCGCTGGTAGAGCAGCCGCCCTGAGGCGGTGAGCACCATGCCGCGCGGGTCGCGCTCGAACAGCACCACGCCCAGCTCGCGCTCCAGCGCGCGGATGCTCTTGGTCAGCGCCGGCTGGTCCAGCCCCAGATGCCGCGCCGCCGCGCGCAGGCTGCCCTGCTCGACGATGGTCACCATGCCCAGCAACTGCTCGATCTTCATGGGGTCTGCATGGGGATGCCATGGCGTTATCAGGCGGCCGATCTTGCCATCTTCTGAAGCACCCCCCGATGCCTAGAGTGGACCCGTCCACCACCGAGGAGACAAGACATGAAGACGGACAGGAAGAAGGCGCTGGTCACCGGCGGCGCCACGGGCATCGGCCGCAGCGCGGTGCTGGCCCTGGCGCGCGCGGGCTTCGACGTGGGCATCGTCTACGGCTCCAGTGCCAAGGCGGCGCAGGCCACGGCCGCCGAAGCCGAGAAGCTGGGCGCCCGCACGCTGCTGCTGCAGTGCGACGTCAGCGACGACGCGGCGGTGCGTACCACGATGCAGCAGGTCGGCGAGGCTTTCGGCAGGCTGGATGCGCTGGTCAACAACGCCGGCACCACCGCGGCCTGGAAGGTCAAGGACCTGGAGAGCCTGGACATGGCGGAGTGGGACCGCACCTTCGCCGTCAACGTGCGCGGCACCTTCCAGGTCACGCGCGCCGCGGTGCCGCTGCTGAGGAAGGGCACCGAGCCGGCCGTCGTCAACACCGCCAGCATCGTCGGCCTGCGCCCGGGCCCGCAGCCGCTGCCCTATGCGGCGAGCAAGGCGGCGGTGGTCAACCTCACCAAGACGCTGGCCTGGAACCTGGGGCCCGACATTCGCGTCAACGCCGTCGCGCCGGGCTGGATGGAAGGCGACTGGATGCAGCGCATGCTGGGCGACAAGTACGACGAGCTCATGGGCAAGCGCGCCAAGCTCACGCCGCTGCGCCGCTGCGTCACCGCCGACGACGTGGCCGAGACCATGCTGAACCTGCTGACCGCGAACCGCTTCGTCACCGGCGAGGTGGTCGTCATCGACGGCGGCTTCACCAGCTCGACCTGAAGCGGGAGGCTGCCATGATCGAAGGATTCGTGCCGTTCCCGGCCGAGCTGGCGCAGCGCTACCGCGAGCGCGGCTACTGGCAGGACCGCTCGCTGGCGCAGGAGTTCGCCGCCGTCTTCGAGAAGTACGCGCCGCGCACCGCGCTCATCGACGGCGAGCGCCGCTACAGCTACGCGGACGTGGACGCCCTGAGCGACAACCTGGCGCTCAACCTGCTGGACCTGGGCCTGCAGCCGCGCGACCGCGTGGTGCCCACGCTGCCCAACGTGGCGGAGTTCGTGATCCTGTACTTCGCGCTGCAGAAGATCGGCGCCATTCCCATCGCCGCGCTGGTGACGCACCGCTTCGCCGAGATCAGCCAGTTCACGCAACTGGCCCAGGCGCGCTGCTGCGTGTACCCGGAAGCCGTGGGCGATTTCCGGTTTGGCCCGGTGATCGACCGCGTGCAGGCAGCCAACCCCTGCCTGCAATTGCGGCTGGTACTCGGCCAACCCGGTCCGGGCGAGCATTCGTTGACCGACTTGATCGAGCGGCCGGCCACGCGCGACAGGCAGGCGCTGCGCGCGCTGGACATCGATCCCTGCGACCCGTGCATCTTCCAGCTCTCGGGCGGCACCACCGGCATCCCGAAGCTGATTCCGCGCACCAACAACGACTACGCCTACAACTCCAAGGTCGCCGCCGACGTGGCGGGCGTGGACGCCGAATCGGTGCTGCTGCTGGTGCTGCCCATCGCGCACAACCTGCCGCTGGCCTGCCCGGGCATCCAGGGCTTCATGTTCAAGGGCGCCACCGTGGTGCTGCATGCCAACACGCGGCCGGCGGAGATGTTCGCGCTGATGCAGAAGCACGGCGTGACGCATCTGAAAGTGGTGCCGGCGCTGCTGGTCCGGCTCATCAACGATCCGGCCATCGGCGACTTCGATTTGAGCTCCGTGCAGCAGATCCAGAGCGGCGGGCAGCGCATGCAGCCCGAGGTGAGATTGAGGACACGGCAGCTGTTCCAAAAGGCCTTCGTGCAGGAGAACTTCGGCATGAGCGAGGGCGTGCTGATGTTCGTGCGCCGCGGCGATCCCGAGGAGGTGCTGCTGGAAACCTGCGGCCGGCCGGTGTGCCCGGACGACGAGGTGAAACTCATCGACGACGAGGGGCGCGAGGTGCCCGACGGCGAAGTGGGCGAGCTGGCCTGCCGCGGCCCCTACACGCTGCGCGGCTACTGGGGCGTGCCCGAGTACAACGCGCGCCAGTTCACGGCCGACGGCTTCTATCGCTCCGGCGACCTGATGCGCAAGCATGCCAGTGGCAACTACATCGTCGAAGGGCGCAAGAAGGACCTCATCAACCGCGGCGGCGAGAAGATCAGCGCCGAGGAAGTGGAGAACCTGATCCTCATGCACCCGGCGGTGCAGAACGTGGCCTGCGTGCCCATGCCCGATGCCGCGCTGGGCGAAAGGATGTGCGCCTGCGTGATTCCCAAGCGCGGCGCCTCGCTCAGCCTGGCCGAGCTGGTCAGCTTCCTGCTTACCCACGAGATCGCCAAGTTCAAGCTGCCCGAGCGGCTGGAACTGCTGCCCGACTTTCCGGTGTCCACCTTCGGCAAGGTGTCGAAGAAGGCGCTGGGGGAGATGGTGGCTGTCAAGGTGGCGCGGGAGGCCGGCGCCGCCCAAGCCGCTTGATTCTGCAAGACATCGCTCATGAAGCTGGCGCACTGGTTGCGCCGGCATCCCCAAACACAGACATCACGGAGACACCCATGCGCATCATCGACCTGCACTGCTACCCCGGTACCCAGACCTGGATCGACGCCCAGGGCCCCTACCCGGCCGAGCTGGCGCGCTACTGGAAGCGCGACTGGGTTGCCAAGAGCGAGGACGAGGTCATCAGGGAGTTCGAAGGCGCCGGCGTGCAGGCCTGCCTGGTGGCGCTGGACCTGGAGACCACCGTCGCCACGCCACCCTGCAGCAACGAGTACGTGCACGGCATGTGGCAGCGGCACCCGGATCGCATCCTGCAGTGCTGGGGCGCGGTGGAGCCGGCCAAGGGAGAGATCGCGATCCGGCAGGTGCGCAAGGCCGTGCGGGAGCTGGGCTTCATCGGCTTCCACTTCCACCCGATCATGCAGCACTTCGCCGTCAACGACCGGCGCTTCTACCCGCTGTTCGAGGAGATCGATGCGCTGGGCGCGGCGGTGATGATCGACGTGGGCACCACCGGCATGGGCGCGGGCATGCCCGGCGGCAACGGCGCGCGCATCCGCCATGCGCACCCGGGCGCGATCGATGACCTCGCAGCCGACTTCCCCCATCTCAAGATCATCATGGCCCATCCCGGCTGGCCCTGGGTCGAGGAGACCACCGCCGTGGCGCTGCACAAGGGCAACGTGTACTGGGAGATGTCGGGCTGGGCGCCCAAGCACTTCCCCGGCAGCCTGAAGGTGGACATCCGCGGCCGGCTGCAGGACAAGATCATGTTCGGCAGCGACTACCCCAGCCTCCCCTACGAGCGCATCCTGCGCGAGTGGTCCGAGCTGGGCTACGCCGACACCGTGATGGAGAAGGTCATGCACGGCAACGCCGAGCGCGTGCTGGGGCTGTAAGGCCGGGATTGGTGCCACCATCGCATCCGCCGCGGCGCCCTGCTGCGGCGCGCTGACCCTGCGGGACGGCGCCTCCACCCATCGACCGGCCGGCCACCGCCGCGCCGGGGCTCAGACCTGTTCATCATGCAAGACGATCAACCCATCCTCTTCGAGCGGCGCGGCGCCGTGGCGCTGCTGACCCTGAATCGCCCCGCCACGCGCAATGCCCTCGACGGCGAGGCGATGTACGCGGCCTTCGAGAGCCTGTTCGAACAGCTCAATGCCGATCTCAGCCTGCGCGCCGCCGTGCTCACCGGCGCCGGCAGCGCCTTCTGCTCCGGCGGCGACGTGGCCAAGATGCGCGACCGCAGCGGCATGTTCGCCGGCAGCCCGGAGCAGATCGCGCAGAACTACCGCAACGGCATCCAGCGCATCCCGCGCGCCTTCCAGCGGCTGCAGTTGCCCGTCATTGCGGCGGTCAACGGAGCGGCCATCGGCGCCGGCAACGACCTGGCCTGCATGTGCGACATCCGCATCGCCTCGACCGCGGCGCGCTTCGCCGAGAGCTTCGTCAAGGTCGGCATCGTGCCGGGCGACGGCGGCTGCTGGCTGCTGCCGCGCGTGGTCGGGGCCTCCAAGGCCGCGGAGCTGGCGCTGACGGGCGACGCCATCGACGCCGAGGAGGCGCTGCGCATCGGGCTGGTGTCGAAGGTGGTGGCGCCGGAAGCACTGCTGGACGAGGCCATGGCGTTGGCCAACCGCATCGCCGCCAACGCGCCGCAGGCGCTGCGCTGGACCAAGCAGCTGCTGCTGCAGGCGCGCACCGGCACGCTGGACGAGGCGCTGGATGCCGCCGGCCGCTTCCAGGGCCTGGCGCACCACACGGCCGACCATGCCGAGGCCGTGGCCGCCTTCTTCGAGAAGCGCCCGCCGCGCTTCGGGCAGGGCTGAGCCATGGCGGCCGACGACATCCTGCTGCAGGAGCGTCCCGCGCCCGGCGTCGCGCTGCTGCGCCTGCACCGCCCGGCCGTGCTCAATGCGCTGAACCTGGCGCTGCGCCGCGCGCTGGCCGCGGCCTTCGAGGCGCTGGAGGTGGACGAGGGCGTGAAGGTGATCGTGCTGGCCGGCGGGGAGCGCGCCTTCTGCGCCGGCGCGGACCTCCACGAGTACGTGGACGCCATGCCCATGGAGATCGTGGGCCGCCACATGGACCGGCTGTGGGGGGCGATCTCGCGCTGCCGCAAGCCGGTGATCGCCGCCGTGCGCGGCCATGCGCTGGGCGGCGGCTGCGAGCTGGCGATGCACGCCGACATCCTCGTCGCCGGCCAGGGCGCGCGCTTCGGCCAGCCCGAGGTGCTGATCGGGCTCATGCCCGGCGGCGGCGCCACGCAGCGCCTCGCGCGCGCGGTCGGGAAGTTCCGCGCCATGCGGCTGCTGCTTTCGGGCGAAGCCGTCAGCGCCGGCGAGGCCCTGGCCATGGGCCTGGCCAGCGAGGTGCTGCCCGATGCGGAGGTGGAGGCGCACGCGCTGGCGCTGGCTGCGAAGCTGGCCGCGGGCCCTCAGCAGGCGCTGCGGTTCATCAAGGAGGCGGTGATCGAAGGCATGAACCTGCCGCTGGAGCAGGGACTGCAGTTCGAGCGCAAGTCCTTCCAGCTGCTGTTCGCCACCGCCGACAAGAGCGAAGGCATCCGCGCGCGGCTGGAGAAGCGGCCGGCCCGGTTCAGCTAGCCCTGCCAGGGCGGCCCGGACCGGCGCGGCCCATGCCGGGCCCGTTGGGCCGGCGCCCCTCTCAGCGCGGTGTGCAGCCCCCGGCGCACACTTGCTGGTTCTTGCCCAGCAGCCGCTTGGTCTGCAGCTCGCTGCGGGGCCGGTGCGTGCCGCACTTGAAGCAGGACATTGAGGCCTGGTGCAGGCCCGTGGCGCAGCCCGAACCGAAGGGCGAGCCCGCGGCTTTGCGCTTGTAGCGCAGGCCGTCGCCCTGCACGACGGTGGCCTGGTCGGTGTCCTTGCTCATCGGGCGGGCCCTCGGTTGTTGCGAGCCGGCGGCGGCGGGCCGCGGCGCTCCAGGTGGCGGAAGGTGATGCGGCCCTTGCTGAGGTCGTAGGGCGAGAGCTCCAGCGAGACGTTGTCGCCGGCCAGGATGCGGATGTGGTGCTTCTTCATGCGCCCGGCCGTGTAGGCGACGAGCTCATGCCCGTTCTCCAGCGACACGCGAAAGCGCGAATCGGGCAGCACCTCGCGCACGACTCCGTTCATGGAAATGAGCTCTTCCTTGGCCATGGCATCACGCTTTCTGGAGGGAGGTTGTGCGGTCATCCACCCAGGCCAGTCCCTCGGAGGTGGCGTGGTGAAGGGCCGCCTGGGCGGTGTCGAAGACGGGTGTCAGGCGCAGCACGCGGTCGTGCGTGGCGCTGCCCCGACCGCTGCGGATCGAGACGGAAGCCGTGTAGCGGCCGTCGTGGCGCTGCTTGGTCAGCGGCGAGACACGGTATTTGCCGACAGTGGTGAAGGTGTCTATGGAAAAACTTTCAATAGGCCCTGCGCACGCGCCCACCGGCAGCGGTGGAGCCTTGCGTACAGCACGAGGCCAGGTCATCGGCCCTTGCGCAGGACCAGGATAGACGGCAGCCCACAAGGGCGGCGTCCGGTTCGAGACCGAAGAGAAGGGACGAGCAAGCCTGCGTCGGTCACGTACAGGCTTTCAGGAGTGGGCCGCATCACGCGGGCCAGCACATTAATGTAGCAGCTCTCGTGCCAGGTCTTTGCCGCCCTGGCATTGCCCCCTACCGCCGTCGCGCTTCCCGGCCGGCGCAAGCGCGCAGCCCGGTTGAGCGCGCAGCCAATTGCCTTCTCCGGGGCGGCATGGCGGCGCCGGTGCGCCGGCCTCACCGGCAAGGGCTCGGTCCGCATGAGTCCATGCGCCATGGTGTTATGGTGTGGACACAGGTTCCCAAGACCGTCTCCACCAGGTCTGCTCTGTTTGCCGTCGGCACCGCCGGCCGGTCCGGTCGAGTCTCTCGACGATTTTCTTGACTTCTCTGCCTGTGCCGCGTGTGTGGCGCACGAAACCTGGAGAGATTCGACATGACGACACAGACCGGCACCGCGAAGTGGTTCGACGACGGCAAGGGCTTCGGCTTCATCACGCCTGATGGCGACGGCAAGGACCTGTTCGCCCATTTCAGCCGGATTCAGAGCGGCAGCGGTTTTCGCGCGCTCGGCCAGAGCCAGCGCGTGCAGTTCGAAGTGACGCAGGGCCAGAAGGGCCCGCAGGCGTCGAACATTCGCCCGGCCTGATGGCGGCGCGCCCGTACGGCGCGGCCTCCACCGGCGAGCGAGCCGCGGCCCCGGGGTCGCGGCTTTTCACTTTGAGGAGCGACGATGAAGGACTTGCAGGAAGCCACCGAAAAGATCTGTGAGCTCAAGGGCAGCCTGGTGGCGCTCGACGCCCTGATCACCGCGCTGCTGCAGGTGATGCCCGCGCAAGCCCGGGCAGAGCTGTCGGAAACCTTCGAGCGTTACGCGGAGATGGCGCGCACGGTGCTGCTGCATGCACCGATTTCCGAACACTCCATTGCCGCCTTCGAGCGCGACGTGCAGCGCACCAGCCAGTTGCTGACCACGCCGGCGGACGCCTCATGAGCGGATCAGGCCTGGCCGCCTCGTGCAGCGCGCCCGGCCCAGGCATGCCGCGCAGCCGATGCCGCCTGTGTAAGCAACGCTTGCGGCTGGCGGGAAGATTTGCTCAGCCCCGCGCGTCGCCGGCGTGACGCGAGGCGGCATACCGGCAGATGTTCTGCCCGGTGATCGTCAGGCGCAGCGTGCCGCCGTGCCATTCGAGCCAGTCCAGCGCCAGGTAGTCCTCGACATAGCCCTCGGGAATGTCGCTGGCCTGTCTTTGATGGAGCAGCTTGGCCGTCACCGGCAAGCCGTCGAGCAGGACCTGGTGCCGCGACGAGGGCGGCGGGTGGACGGGTTTTTTCATGTCAGGAACTCCTGGTCCTCGTTGCGGCAGCACCGTGCACGAGCAGCGCAGGCGCCGTGGGTGAACGGGCGGCCATGGACTACCTGCCCCGCCGCGCGGGGTCCGCGGCATGCTGGAAGTAGCCTTCGAAACCTCTTTGCCAGGCATCATGCCGGCGCGACCAGTCGGCCAGCGACTCGCCGCTGGCCTGAGGCATGTTGTTGCGCTGCAGGAAGGGGTTGGCTCGCCAGTCCGCCCCATGGGCCGCGGCCCGGGCGCCTTCGCGCTCGAGCGCCGATTCGCCGAACGGTTCCATGCGCTTGCCCTTCCCGGTCCGGCGGACCGCAGAGGTGGGATCGAACGGGTCGATCGAAGGAAGCGCCGGGTCTAGGGGCCGCATCCGCCTTGTCCGTACGCGCACGGCGCCGAACTTGTACAGGGTACTCCTCTCCAGGCCCACGGACACTGTCCCTCTGCGCAGTAGTGGGACAGGGACAACAACGCACCGGCGCTCATGCAACCGCATGGGCTTGATTGATTTCTCAACGACGGCCCATGCCCCGGTCACCCCGGCCGGCGGCGGGACGTCCGAACCGCGCCCGCAAGGCCTGCCTTACCCGGCCTGTCGCACCGCCATCAGCGCCAGCAGCTCGTTGATGTCCACCGGCTTGGTGAGATGGTGGTCGAAGCCCGCCACCTCGGACTTGCGGCGGTCCGCGTCCTGGCCCCAGCCGGTGAGCGCGATCAGCAGCAGCGTTTCGCCACCGGGGCGCTCGCGCAGCGCGCGCGCCACGGCGTGGCCGTCCAGGTCGGGCATGCCGATGTCCAGCACCGCCACCTGCGGCCGCCACTGCGCCGCCGTCTCCAGCGCTGCCCGTCCGGAAGTGGCCACCTGCGTCTCGCAGCCGCGGAACGAGAGCAGCAGCCCCAGGGTCTGCGCCGCGTCCTCGTTGTCGTCGGCCACCAGCACCTTGAGCCCGGTGCGCGGGGCCTCGGCCAGCGGCTCGGGCTGCGCCGGCGCCGGCGTCTCGGCCAGCGGCAGCCGCACCGTGAAGCAGGTGCCCCGCCCCGCGCCGGCGCTGTCCACGCTCACCTGTCCGCCGTGCAGCTCGACGATGCCGCGCACCAGCGCCAGCCCGATGCCCAGGCCGCCATCGGCCCGGCCCGCGCCGGATTCGAGCTGGCCGAACATCTCGAAAATGCGTGTGCGCGCCTGCGGCGGCAGCCCGATGCCGTTGTCGCGCACGCACAGCTCCAGCTCGGCACCCTGCTGACGCGCCGTAAGCTCGACGCGCCCGCCCGCGTCGGTGTACTTGGCGGCATTGGTCAGCAAATTGGAGAGCACCTGCGACAGCCGCACCGGGTCGGCCTGCAGCACCAGCTCGCCCTGCGCGGCCGCGTCCAGCTCGATCACGAGCGTGTGCCGCTTCTGGTCGATCAGCGGCCGCGCCGCCTCCACCGCCGATTCCACGATGGCGCCCAGCGACACCGGCTCCTTCATCAGCCGCAGCTTGCCCTGCGTGATGCGCGCCAGGTCCAGCAGGTCGTCCAGCAGCCGCGCCATGTGCCCGACCTGGCGCTCGATGAGGCGCTGCACCCAGCGCAGCTGGTCGGCGCGCAGCGCCGGCACGGCCAGCAGCTGCGCCGCGTTGCGCAGCGGCGCCAGCGGGTTGCGCAGCTCGTGCGCCAGCATGGCCAGGAACTCGTCCTTGCGGCGATCGAGCTGGCGCAGCGCCTCCTCGGCCTGCTTGCGTTCGGTGATGTCGATCACGAAGGCCAGCAGCTCCTCGACCTCGTCGAAACTGCACACCGCCAGCATGACCCGCACGCGGCTGCCGTCGGCGCGCTGGTATTCCTTCTCGTACACCGAGGAGACGCCGTGGCGCGCCACCTCCTCGATGGCGCGCCGGTCGGCCTCCAGGTGCTCCGGCGGCGTGAGCGTGTCCCAGCGCACGCGGCCGCCGAGCAGGTCATCGCGCGTGCAGCCGACGATGCGCAGGAAGGCATCGTTGGCGTCGTGCAGCCGTCCGCGCGCGTCGCCGGTGACCAGGCCGATGGGGTTGAGCTCGAAGACGCGGCGCAGCCGGTACTCGCTGGCCCGCAGCGCCGCCTCGGCCCGGTGCCGGTCCGTCACGTCACGGAAGAACACCGACAGCCCGTCGGCCCAGGGATAGCCATGGCACTCCAGCCACCGGTTCAGCGGCTCGGCATAGAAGGCCTCGAAGTGCGCCGGCTCGCCCGTGTCCACGGCGCGCAGGAACTCCTGGCCGAAGCGCGTGGCGCGGGCCTGCGGGAACTGCGCCCACAGGCAGCGGCCCGCCACCTCGGCGGCGCGCACGCCCAGCATGCGGGCCCCGCGCTCGTTGAGATAGACGTAGCGCCACTGCCGGTCGAACACGGCCAGACCGTCGGTGATGCTCTCCAGGATGCGCTGCAGCTGGCCGCGCGAGTCCAGCAGCGCCTGCTCCAGCTGCTTGCGCCCGGTGATGTCGATGGCCGTGCCCAGCACCCGGGTGCAGCGCCCGCGGCGCGAGAACAGCGCCCGCCCCTTGGCCGCCACCCAGCGCACGACGCCGTCGTCGCGCCCGACGGTGCGGAACTCCTCGTCGTAGAGCAGCCGCCGCGCGGGATCACAGGCGGCCTCGAAGGCCTCGCGCACGCGCTCGCGGTCCTCGGGGTGCAGGCCGGCGTAGAAGTCGGCCATGGTCACCGGCGCCTGCGCCGGGATGCCGAACATCGCCCGCACGCGCGACGGCCACTGCACGGCGCCGCTGGACGGATCGACGTCCCAGAAGCCCACCTCCGCCGCGTCGGTGGCCAGCCGCAGCTGCTCCTCGGCCTGCACCAGCACATGCTGCGCGTCCAGGATCTCGGTGACGTCGTGCCCCGTGCAGAACAGGCCCGTCACTGCGCCGGCGGCGTCGCGGATCGGCGCGATCACGAAGTCCAGCCGCAGCTGCAGCGCCGGCGCGTCCTCGGCCGCCTTCAGCGCCACGGGCATGTTGTGCGCAACATGGCGCTCACCGCTGCGGTAGACCTGGTCCAGCAGCTCGACCAGGCCCTGGCCTTCGAGCTCCGGGAAGGCCTCGCGCACCGGCAGGCCGACGATGGACTCGTCGCGCAGGAACAGGCGCATCTGCGTCTCGTTGACGAACTCCAGCACATGCGCGGGCCCGCGCAGCACCGCCATGAAGCCCGGCGCATGCCGGAAGGTTTCCAGCAGTTGCTGCCGCTCGAGCGCATGCTCCCGCGCGCGCCGCATCCGGACGGTGGTGTCCATCACCGTGAACAGCACCCCGGCAACGGCGCCGGTGTCGTCCTGCAGCGGCGTGGTCGAGAAGCTGAGCCAACGCGGGCCGGTGCCCTCACCACCGGCCGGCTCGATGGGAACGTCCTCGTGCCACTGCGCCTCGCCGCGCCAGGCCGCCTCGACGCTGGGCGCCAGCGCCGGCCAGGCGGGCCCCCACACCCGGTGCAGCGGCGCGCCCAGCGCGGCCGGATGGCGGCCAGCGCACAGCGGAATGTGGGCGTCGTTGTAGAGAAAGATGCGCCGCGGGCCCCAGGCCAGCGCCATGGGCTGGCGCGAGCGCAGCATCACGTCGACCATGCAGGCCAGCTCGCGCGGCCAGGCCGCGCGCGGGCCCAGCGGCGTGGCGGCCCAGTCCACCTGCGCCATGAGCCGGGCCATCAGGCCGGTATCAGCCCGGGAGACGCAGAAGCTCGGCTGGGTCAGGGACATGGCAGGCTGCACGCGGCGACGCGCTCGGGCGGCACGGGGCGCCCAGCATAGTGCAGCCGCCCCGGCCTCAGGCCAGGCGGAAGCGCTGCACGGAGCGCGTCAGGTGCTGCGTCTGGTCCTTGAGGCTGGCCGCCGCGGCGGCGGACTCCTCCACCAGCGCCGCGTTCTGCTGCGTCACGGTGTCGAGCTGCGACACGGCCAGGTTGACCTCGTCAATGCCCCGGGCCTGCTCGTTGGCCGCGGCGGTGATGCGGCTGACGATGCCCGACACGTCCTGCACGCGCCCGACCACGCCCTCGATGGTGCGCCCGGCCGCGCGCGCCTCCTGCGCACCGGCCTCGACGCGCCGCAGGCTGTCGGCGATCAGGTCCTTGATCTCCTTGGCCGCCGAGGCGCTGCGCTGCGCCAGCGCCCGCACCTCGCCGGCCACCACGGCGAAGCCGCGGCCCTGCTCGCCGGCACGGGCCGCTTCCACTGCCGCATTGAGCGCCAGGATGTTGGTCTGGAAGGCGATGCCGTCGATCACGCCCACGATGTCGCCGATGCGCTGCGAGCTCTGGCTGATGGCGTCCATGGTCGAGACCACGCGCAGCACCGCCTGGCCGCCTTCGCCGGCCACCGCGGAGGCCTGGCGCGCCAGCCGGTCGGCCTCGGTGGCGGAGTCCGAGCTCTGGCGGATGGTGCTGGAGATCTGCTCGACCGAGGCGGCGGTCTGCTGCAGGCTGGCCGAGGCCTGCTCGGTGCGGGCGCTCAGGTCCTGGTTGCCTGCGGCCACCTCGGCGCTGGCCACGCCGATGTTCTCCACCGAGGCGCGGATGTCGCCCACCAGGTGGCGCAGCGCGTCCTGCATGCGCGCGATGGCCTGCAGCAGCCGCCCGACCTCATCCTGCCGGCCCGCTTCCACCTGCACGCTGAGGTCGCCGCCGGCGATGCGCTCGGCCGAGGCCTGCGCCGCCGCCAGCGGCCGCACGATGCCGCGCGCCAGCAGCCAGCCCAGCACGGCGGCCAGCACCGCGCAGGTGACAGCTGTGGCGACGAGCTTGAACTGGATCGCGCCCAGTTCGGCCGTCATCGCCGCGCCCATGGCGGTGCTGCGCGACTGCTCATGCTCGAACAGCCGCGTCGCCGCCGCGATGTAGGCCTGCACGGTCGCCTTGAACTCCGCGGTGGCCCGCTCCAGCGCCGCCGGGTCCTGCGGCGGGTTGTTGACCAACGCTTCGCGCTGCTGCAGGTACTGCTTGCGCACCTGGCCCATCTGCTCCATCAGCGCCACGGCCTGGGCCTCGGTTTCGATCTCGGTGTAGCGCTTCTGGATTTCGGTGGTCCGCGCTGTGAGCGCCTTCATCTCGTCGGCGAAGCGTGCCGTCAGGCTCTTGTCGGCGCTGTAGACGATGGCCAGCGTGCGCTGCGAGTTGACCAGGATGTTCTCGCGCCACTCGGTGGCCAGGCGCAGCCGCTCGGACTGTGCCCCGGTCAGCTCCTGCGTGTCATGCCGCGCCGAGGACAGCTGCATGAAGGCCGTTACAGCCAGCAGCGCGATCAGGGAGACGATGCCCGCGAAGCTGAGCGCCAGGCGGGTACCGATGTTCAAGTTGCGGAAGTCGATCATGTCGCGGGGCAGCCCCAGCCTGCGACAGGCATGGGGTTGGTTGATTCAGTAGCCGGAATGCCGGCTTCGACATTTCCGGGCCCGGCTTGAGATGGAACAACGAAAACTTGCTCAGTACGTTTAGAGAACTATGTATTTCGTCACGATCAGCCCGGGGACACGAGGACCAGGCTGCCGCAAGCCCCGGTGCTGGTCGGCCTGCGCCCCCACCGCGGTGGCCACTGGAACATGGGCCGGCCGGACCGTTTCGGCGCTTGAGGCCCGGCACGCCCGCTGCCGGCCGGGCGGTTGCTCAGTCGCCCTGGGCCAGCACCCATTTCGCCACCGCCGCCGCGCTGCGGAACTCGTCCGCCGAGCGCGCCGGGATGTCCGGGCAGCGCTGCTGCCACATCTTGGCCAGCGCCTGGCCCGGGCCGATTTCCAGCACCGCGTCCACGCGCTGCGCGGCGAGGGCCTCCATGCAGTCTTCCCACTGCACCGTGCGGGCGATCTGCTCGACCAGCGCCTGGCGCGCCTGCGCCGCATCGCGCACCCGCCCCAGCGCGTTGCTCAGCAGCGGTACGCGCGGGCGGGACAGCGCCACCGGCGCCAGCGCCCGTTCGAAAGCCTCGGCCGCCTCGCGCATCCAGCGCGTGTGCGACGCCAGGGCCACGTTCAGCGGCGTGCAGCGCGCGCCCTGCCGCTCCGCGTCCTGCAAAGCAGCCTCCAGCGCGGAGCGCCGGCCGCCCAGCACCACGCTGTCGTAGCCGTTGCGGATCGCCACCTCCAGGTCGAAGCGCGCGCACAGCGCCGCCACCCCCGCGGGCGCCAGGCCGGTGACGCCCAGCAGACCGGTGGCCTCGCGCGCGGCGGCGGCGTCCATGCAGGCCGCGCGCTGCTGAGCCAAGCTCAATGCCGTGGGGACGTCGTATACCCCCGCCGCGCAGAAGGCCGCCATCTCGCCCACGCTGTAGCCGGCCACCATCGCGGGCGGCGGCAGCAGCGGTGCGAGCTGCGTCCAGGCCGCGAGGCCCAGGCCAGTGAGCAGCACCTGCGCGTTCGCGTTGCGGCCGGCCCAGGCCGGGTCGGCCAGGCGCTCGCGCCAGTCCTCGCCCAGCTGCTGCTCCACCGCGCGCACGCCGTCGCCGCGCGCCAGCCAGGGCAGCATGCCGGCGTGCTGCATGCCCTGGCCGGCAAAGACCAGCGCGAACCTCATGTCAAGGCTCCCGCGCCACCCGCCGCAGGAAGCAGGCCGCGGCCAGCAGGTCGGCACAGCCGCCGGGCGACAGGTGCCGCGCGACGAAGTCGCGATGCAGGGACCACGCCGCCGCCGGCGCTCCCGGCTGCCCGGCGCCGCCCTGTTCGATGAACGCCCGCGCCGCCCGGCGCGCGAAGTGCAGCCCTTCCAGCCCGCCGCGGTGCGCCAGGTTGCTGTCGTCCAGCACGGCCAGGATCGAGAAAAAGCAGTCCAGCCGCACCTGCTGCGCGCTCAGCCCGCGCCGCCGCGCGTCGTCCCAGGCCGGCAGCGCCGTCTCGAACAGCACCGGGAAACCCAGCGCCGCCTCCTGCGAGGCGCTGCGCAGCCCGTGCCGGCGCGCGGCGATGCCGCCGGGCAGCGTGGGCGCGCGCTGGCTGCGCGCGTCCAGCGCCCCGCCCCAATGCCGGCGCAGATGCTCGCGCACCGCATCGGCATCGCGGCGGCCGTCCAGCGCCTGCGCCGCGCCGGTGGCAGCGCACAGCAGGCCCAGCACGAAGATCGCGCCCCGGTGCGTGTTGATGCCGCCGGTGGCAGCCAGCATGCGCGCCTCGGCGGCGATGCCGCTGCGCTCCAGCTCGGCGAAGGGCACCTGCGCCGCGCCCAGCTCGGCCATGCGCACGAAATAGCGGCGCAACGAAAACAGGCTGCGCATGAAGGTGTGCGCGTCCATGTCGTCGTGGCTGCCGCTGTCCACGAAGGAGACCAGCCCCGGCTTGGGCGCCAGCGCCAGCTCGTCGTGCAGCGCCAGCGTGGCGGCGCGGCCGATCTGGGCAGCGGACAGCCCCCACGCCGGCGCCGGGGCCGCGATGGCGGCGCGCAGCGTGGCCGCGCTCATGCCGCGCACGCCCATGGCAGCGGCGCCGACACCCCGGGCAGCGCCTGCTCCATGGACACGCCGTGCAGCCGCTTCACCAGCACCGCCCGGCTGCGCCCGGCGCGCCAGGCGTCCCACTCGCGCCAGGCCACGGCGGCGCCGTCGGGGAAGACCAACTCGCCATCGATGCGCAGGTGCGCCGGCACATGGCGCTGCAGCAGCGCGACGGCGGCGTCGGCCACGTCCGCGCCGTCCACCGGCAGCCACAGATCCAGGTCGGAGCGCGCGTGCAGGTAACGCTGTCCCGTGATTCGCTGCCAGCCGCTGCTGCCGTAGGCGTGGGCACGCAGGCCCTGCGCCGCCAGGCCGTCCGCCAGCACCTGCAGCACGGGCCGGGCGCTGCGCGGCAACTGCGCCAGCGTCTCTGCCAGTTCGGGGAACTCGCCGAACCAGCCGATGGCCTGCGGCGGCACCTGCAGGCTCAGCAGGCGCCGGCCCCAGGCGGGCGGGGCCGACAGGCCCAGGGTGATGAGCGGGTCGGCGCCGTCGGCCGGCAGCGGCTGGCGGGTGACGACCAGGGGCAGCTTGTGCTCCGCCCAATGAAGAAAGCAGGAAACAGCCTGCTCGTCCTGCGGTTCCTGAACGCCAAGGCGCCACGCTCCCCTCTCCCGCTCCGCCGCTCTCACCCCTGCCCCTCTCCCGCTTCCCGGGCGAGGGGAAGCTGACAGGCTTGGCGCTTCGCGGCTGGCGCCTTGGAAGTCAATGCCCTCGGCTTCCAGCACCTCGCGCCAGCCCGAGGCTGACAGGTAGGCCAATTGATGACGTCGCAGCGGCGGCATGCTCACTCCTTCAGGCCGCGTCCAGCACCCGCTGCGCCACCGGCGCCGCCAGGCGCCGGCCGCCGCGCTCGGCGCCGTCCAGGGCGCGCCGGTCCTCGGTGGGCGTGTGCGCCAGCGCCTCGCGCAGCGCGGCGGCCAGGTCACCCTCCCACAGCGCGCGCACGCCGCCCATGGCCACGTAGTTCGCCACGCCCGGCGCGAACACCGGGTTCGATTGGGACAGCGCTTCCAGCAGCTCCGGCGCCAGCTTGGTCACGCGCGCCATGGCCGGGATGCGCATGACGCGGATCTCGGCTTCCGGCAGCGCGTAGCAGGCGTCGGCGATCAGCCCCGAGGTGATGAAGCCGCCCGACAGCGCCTGGTCATACACCAGCCCGATGACGCGGTGCCCGCGCCGGCGCGCCTGGTCGATGCACATGCCCAGATGCGCCATGGCGCGGTTGATGCCCAGCAGCTCGTCGCGCCGGCGCAGCTGCTGGCCCTGCGTGTCAATCAACAAGAGGATCGGCCGCCCCGGGTGCTGCGCCATCGTGTCCAGCACCACGCGCGCCTGGGCCAGCGCCACCTTGACGCCGATGGGCGCGTGGTTCGTGGTGCCCACCACCGTCAGCGGCGTGCCGTCGAAGCTCACCGTGCCCTGTAGGAAGTCGCCTTCGGCGGCGATGCCGTGGCCCTCGCCGAACAGGCGCGTCGCCAGCGTGTTCCAGTCCATGGGTGTTCCTCCTTCAGGCCGCGCGCAGCGCGCGCACGCCATCCACGTCCAGATCCGGCACGCGCGCCGGCTCGGCAATGCCAAGGCTCCGCCACAGTGTGATGGCTTCCTCGTCCCCGTCCAGCCCTTCGGGCAGCCGGTTCAAACGCTCGCTCAGCAACGCATGCTCGGCTTCCAGCGCCTCCAGCGTCATCGGCCGGCGCTGGTCCAGCGCGGCGAGGGCGGCGGCGCGGAAGGCGGCCACGTCGTCCTCCACCAGCAGGTCGCAGTCGCCGCTGAGCCAGCGGTGCTTGCCGCCGGTGGTGCGCCACACCAGGGCGCGGTCGCGGGCATCGAACTCCTCCACGCCGTGCGAGGCCTCGATCACTTCCGGCCCCGACATCGCCAGGCGGCCCACGTCGCTCATCACCACGAAGTCGGTGCAGCGCGCCACGATGCCCATGCCGCCGAAGCAGCCGTTGGCGCTGCCGATGAGCACGATCACCGGGATGCCGGCGGCGCGCACGTCCAGCACGGCGCGCATCACCTCCGACACCGCGATCAGACCGGCATTGGCCTCGTGCAGCCGCACGCCGCCGGAATCGGCCAGCAGCAGCACCGCGTCGGGCCGGTCGCGCAGCGCGCGCCGCAGCATGCCGACCAGCTTGGCGCCATGCACCTCGCCCACGCCGCCGCCCATGAAGCCGCCCTCCTGCGCCGCGACGAACACCGGCCGGCCGTCCAGCCGCGCACGGCCCACCGCCACGCCGTCGTCGAAGGACTTGGGCACGCCCAGCTGCGCCAGGTGCGGGCTGCTCACCCGCTCGGCCGGCGGCAGCCACTCGTGAAAGCTGCCTGCGTCGAACAGACGCGCCAGGCGCTCGCGCGCCGGGCATTCGGCGTAACTGATCATGGTTGACTCCCCTGGGGCAGCTCGGCCACGGCCTGGTCGAGCCGCAGGCTCACCACCGCGGGCGTCGCGCCCATGTCGTTGATGGAGATGCGCACCCCGGCCAGCGGGTGGCGGGCGTGGAAATCGTCGAGCACGGCCTGCCA
Organism: Azohydromonas caseinilytica; assembly: GCF_012927045.1. Taxonomy (GTDB): domain Bacteria; phylum Pseudomonadota; class Gammaproteobacteria; order Burkholderiales; family Burkholderiaceae_C; genus Azohydromonas; species Azohydromonas caseinilytica. Next base: position 139,457 of record NZ_JABBFW010000010.1, read on the forward strand.
GATCGGGCCGAAGCCGCGCGCGGAGGTTTCGACGTGCACGCTGCACGCGTCGCCGCCGGCGGGTTCGAGCATCACCTCCAGGTTGCCGGAACCGACGACGCCGACCAGCACCGGCGCGAATGGGCCGGCAATGCGCTGGCCCTGGTAGCTGAAATCCAGGCTTTCGATGCCTGCGTGAAGGCTCATGAATCGGTCCTCCGGTTCACCAGTTGCGGAAGCGCTTCGGCGGCTGGTAGAGGCCGCCCGAGGCGCGCACCAGGTCGCGCATGGAGCGCGCGGCGAGCAGGTTGCGGGTGGCGTCGCGCGGGTCGATGCCCAGGTCCTGCGGGCGGCGGATCACGCCGCGGTCGCGCAGGTTCTCCACCATGCGCTTGTCGCGGCCCAGGCCGACGGCGGTGTAGCCCGCCACGCCGCGGATGGCCTGCGCCCGCTCCTCGTCGCTGCGGCACAAGAGCAAGTTGGCGATGCCCTCCTCGGTGAGGATGTGGGTCACGTCCTCGCCGTAGATCATGATCGGCGGCAGCTCCATGCCCGCCTGCTCCGCCAGCTGCCAGGCATCGAGCGTCTCGACGAAGGCGGGCTGCATGTGCTCTCTGAAAGTTTCGACCATCTGCACGACCAGCTTCTGGCCGCGCGGCGTGCCGGCGGCGCCGCCGCGGCCGGCGCGGGCCTCGCGCCCGGCGCGTAGCCAGGCCGGGCTCACGTGCCGGCGCCCGCGCGCATCGGCGCCCATGTTGGGCGCGCCGCCGAAGCCGGCAATGCGGCCCAGCGTGGCGGTGGAGCTGTTGCCGTCCAGGTCGATCTGCAGCGTGGAGCCAATGAACAGGTCGCAGGCGTAGTGGCCCGCGGCCTGGCAGAAGGCACGGTTGCTTCTGAGCGAGCCATCGGGCCCGGTGAAGAACACGTCGGAGCGGGCACGGATGTAGTCCTCCATGCCCAGCTCGGAACCGAAGGAGTGGATCGACTCCACCCAGCCGGCCTCGATGGCCGGGATCAGCGCCGGGTGCGGATTCAAGGCCCAGTGCTTGCAGATCTTGCCCTTGAGCCCCAGCGCCTCGCCGTAGGTGGGCAGCAGCAGCTCGATGGCCGCGGTGTCGAAGCCGATGCCGTGGTTGAGGCGCTGCACGCCGTACTCGGCATAGATGCCCTTGAGGGCCATCATCGCCATCAGCACCTGGATCTCGCTGATCTGCGCCGGGTCGCGCGTGAACAGCGGCTCGATGAAGTTGGGCCGCGGCGCCTTGACCACGAAGCTGACCCAGTCGGCCGGGATGTCGATGCGCGGCAGCGTGGTGGTGGCACCGTCCACCAGCTCATTGACCTGCGCGATGACGATGCCGCCCGAGAAGGCCGTGGCCTCGACGATGGCGGGCGTGTCCTCGGTGTTGGGCCCGGTGTAGAGATTGCCCTGCGCGTCGGCCGCCTGCGCCGCCACCAGCGCCACCTTGGGCGTGAGGTCCACGAAGTAGCGCGAGAACAGCTCCAGGTAGGTGTGGATCGCGCCGATCTCGATGCGCCCGGCCGAGACGAGCTTGGCCAGCCGCGCCCCTTGCGGGCCGGAGAAGCTGAAGTCCAGCTTGGCGGCGATGCCGTTCTCGAACACGTCCAGGTGCTCGGGCAGCGCCAGCACCGACTGCACCATGTGCAGGCCGTGCACGCGCGCCGGGTCCAGCTGCACCAGCGCCTGGGCCAGGAAGTCGGCCTGCTTCTGGTTGTTGCCTTCGAGGCAGACGCGGTCGCGGGGCTCGATCACGGCTTCGAGCAGCCCGGTGATGGCGTCGGTGACGGCGAGCTTGCCGCGCAGCCGCGGGCCGAGGGCCTGGGCGGCGCGCGCCAGGCGCGCGGCCCGGTTGTCCGCCCGGGTGGTCCATGAGGTGGTGGTCATCGGCATGAGCCTGGGTTGAGGAGTGGAAAGGAGCGGCGCGCGGCGGTCACAGCACCACGAAGAGCAGCCACACGACGACCGGCGCGATCACGGTGACGGCGGCGCCGTAGACCAGCAGCTTGCGGAAGAAGGCGTCACGGTCCACCCCCTTGGCGTTGGCCAGCACCAGCGCGCCGTTGGTGGAGAAGGGGCTGACGTCCACGATGGTCGAGGACACCGCCATGGCGGCGATGAAGCCGATGGCCCCGACGCCGCCGTCGCCCTGCAGGAAGGGCACCGCCAGCGGAATGAGCGAGCCCAGCACCGCGGTGGAGGAAGCGAAGGCGGAGATCACCGCGCCCACCACGCACAGCAGCAGCGCGGCCATCAGCGGCGAGCTGAATGCCGCCACGCTGTCGCCGACCCAGGCGATGGTGCCCATCTTCTCCATCACGGCCACGTAGGTGCTCACGCCCACGATCAGCATGATCTCGGGCCACGACACCTGCCCCAGCGCCGCTTTCTGCAGGTTGGGCTGCAGCAGGCTCAGCAGCAGGCCGATGCTGATGGAGACGAAGCCGATGTCGAGCTTGTAGACCAGCGTCAGCACCGCCAGCGCCACCAGGCCCAGCGCGGTGATGACCTGGTAGATGCGCGCGCCGGTGGCCTGGGGCGTGCCGTCCTCCTTGATCAATGTGGAGTCGCCCTGCGCGACGCGCTGCACCTCGGTGACAGCCTCGGCTTCGGCGTCGCCGAAGACCTGCGCGCCGGACTGGGCGTGCGTCACTTGCGGAATCTGGTCCAGCAGCGAGTTGGTGAACTGTGCTGGTTGCTTGCGCATCAGCTTCGGGCCGCCCATGAGCAGGAACAGGCCCAGCGCCACGGCGAAGTTGATGCCGAAGCTCGCCAGCATGGTGGCCATCTCGCTCAGCGGCAGGCCGGCCTTGGCCACGATCTTGTTGGTGATGCCGCCATAGATGCTGATGGGCGAGAAGCCGCCGGCCTGCGCGCCGTGAATGACCATGAGGCCCATCATCAGCGGATTGATGCCGTGCCGGGCGGCAAAGCCCAGGGCGATGGGGGCGATGATCGCCACCGCCGCCGGGCTGACCGCACCCACCGCCGTCAGGCCCGCGGCGATGAGGAACATGATCCACGGGATGGCGGCCAGGCGCCCGCGCACCGCGCGCACCGCCAGGCCCACCAGCCAGTCGATGGTGCCGTTGTTCTGCGCCAGGGCGAACAGGTAGGTGATGCCGGCCAGCGTCAGGAACAGGTCGGCCGGGAAGCCGCCCAGGATGGCCTTGGCGTTCAGGCCGGCCACCAGCGTGCCGACCAGGAAGGCCCCGACGAAGGCGAGCACGCCCATGTTGATCGGCAGCGCGGTGGCCACCACGAACATCGCGCCCAGCGGGGCGATGGACAGCCAGTGCAGGTTCATAAGCTTTGTCTCCGGTTGGTCGCGGCTGTGCCGCTGGGCTCTTGTGTCGACAAAGGTACGAGCCACACCCCGCACAATCAATGAAGCTGCCGGCGCGATCGTTACGCCGGCCGTAACGATCGGGAAACAGTGCGGCGCGCGGCCGACCGCGCTCAGCTCAGGTCGGCCTTGCCGGCGCGGCACACGGCCAGCAGCGCCAGCAGGTTGGGGTCGCGCTCGCGGGTGCGCAGGAAGTGCAGCGCGATGGTCTGGCGGATGCGGTAGCGCTCCTGCAGCGGCACCAGCTGCACGCCAGCGGGCAGCGCGCGCCGCACGCGTCCGGGCAGCAGCGTGTAGCCCACGCCGCCGTGCACCAGGTTCATGAGCGAGAAGATGTCGCCGGTCTTCATGACCACGTTGGGCGTGTAGCCGGCAATGCGAAAAGCCTCGACGAAGCCGGTGAAGGTGACGAAGCCCTCGCTGAGGCTGACGAAGCGCTCCTCGGCGCAGGCGCCCAGGTCCACCGCCGGCATGTCGGCGTAGCGCGAGCCCACCGGCGCGGCGAAGAAGATGTCGTCCTCGAACAGCGGCTCCATCTCCAGGTCCGGAGCGTGGTCGGGCTGGCCCATCAGCGCCGCGTCGATGGCGCCCTCGCGCAGCTTCTGCAGCAGGTCCACGTTGGAGCCCAGCACCAGCTCGGTCTGCAATTCGGGGCGGCGCTGCTTGAGCGCAACCACCATGGTCGGCACCGTGCGGCTGGTGAGCGAGAACAGCGAGCCGATGCGGATGCGGTCCGAGCCGTAGCCCGCGGCCTCGCGCGTGGCGCGGATGCCCTCGCCCATGCGGCGCAGCACCTCCTGCGCCGTCTCGGCCAGCACGCGCGCGGCCGGCGTGGGCAGCAGGTTGCGGCCCTCGTGCCGGAACAGCGTGCAGCGCAGCCCCGCCTCCAGCGAATGCAGCGCGCGGTGCACGCTCACGCTGCTGGTCTGCAGCCGCTCCGCGGCACGCGCCAGGTTGCCGGTCTCCATGAAGGCCAGCAGCACGGCCAGCTTGCGGAAGGTGATGTCTTCGTCGATGGGAGCGCTCATGGGCCCGCATTAGCGCATGTCCGCCGCGACCGGCCCGCCGCGGTCCCGGGCCGTGCGCGCCCACGCCTCACACCGCAACCGAGTCCAAAGGCGATGAATGGCCAATATATTGAAATATGCGCGCCATCACGCCCCAAATACCTTACTGACAAAATACTGTATGACCCACGAAACAACCATAGCCAATTATTTCCCCCCTCCGCCCGGAATTGGGGAATTGAATTCTCAAGCAATTTAATAAGCCCGGCGTAAACTGCAGCCCACCCATGGACATCGGCATTTACTGGAGAGTGTCATGCATTTCAGGCTGGCGGGCATGGTGGCTGCGGCTCTGGCACTGGCGTCAGGCCCGGCGGCATGGGCGGATGTGTCGGTGAGCGCCCGGCTGTCCGAATTCGGCTACAGCCTCATCGATCTGGACCCCTCGGACGGCATCGATCCCGCCCTGTCTTTTTCCAGCCGGAACTACACCACGCTCAATGTCGTGCGCGAAGGGCCGGCCCAGGGGCGCGATAACCGGATGACCGGGGAAACCATTCAGAAGCGCGGCTTGTACGACCCGTCCAGTCCCATATTCCGCCATCTGCAAATGTCCCAGACCGGGATAGACGTCGGCCTGTACGGATCGGTGACGGACCACGGCTTCAACACCTTCCTGCGGGCCCAGGCCCGGCACTCCCGGACCGACCCGTTGTTCGCCGGCTATTTCTACACCTTCAGCTCGCCGGCATTCCGCTTCGAAATGAGCCTGACGCCGGCGACCCAGGTGGTGTGGACCGGGGTGCTGGCCGTGTCGGCGCAGCAGACGCTGGGACGGCGCGGCAAGCGGGTCGAGGACAGCATCATTGGCGCGAGCCTGGCGCTGACCGACATGGCCAGCGGCTTGGGGCTCGATTTCACCACCCTGGGCATCAATTTGTTGCCCGGCCAGGTCGATACCCGAAGCGAGGTTTCAGCGGCCACGCTGTCCTTTTCCAACCTGGGCAACGCCATGGCGAATATCCGTCTGACGGGAGAATTCAATACCGAGGGCCAGTCCTTCCTGCCCGTTCCCGAGCCCGGCACGCCGCTGCTCATGCTGTGTGGCCTGGGCCTGACGGTGGGTGTCGCGGTACGACGCCGGTGCGCCGTCGGCAGCCCGGCCAGCTGATACGTCTCGATTTGTCAGGAGTGTGGCCATGCAGACATTACTGAGCACGACCGCAGCCGCCTTGGTATTGGCGCTGCCTGGAACAGCCATGGCCGACATATCCGCCACCGCGCGCGTGGGGAATTTCGGTTTCCGGCTGGTGGATTTGCGGCCCGACGACGGCATGGCGCCGGGCGTGCTTTTCACCACGCGGCCCCAATTCATCGGAAACATTTCCTCGTCATGGGCGGTGGCGTCCGAGGAGACGGGCGACCTCAATCTCTATGCCGACGAGTTGGCGGGCAACGGCCATACGGCGTTCAAGCCTCTGACCGCCCGCGCCGATATTCCCGGCGCCAGCGCCACGACGCGCATGAGCGGCCGCTTCGGCACACCCGCCTCGCGCTTCACCCTGGTGACCAAGGGCTCGCTGCGCAACGACGCCGACACGCCGCGGACCCGGCTGTTCACCGGCATGGCCATCGCCAGCAGCGACGAGCGCCTGCACTTCGAGCTCACGCCCTACACGGCGCTGCAGTTCTTCGGCAACGCGCAGGTGGCCGCTGCCAGGACGCTCACCGGACCCGCCACGTTCCAGGAGTTCGCCGAGGCCCGCGTGGAGGCCCGCTTCACCTCGGCACCGTTCCGGGTCGAGAGCTACCGGCTGTCCGCGGGCGTGAATCCCGACACCGGGCTGCGGCAGGCCGTGAGCCAGCGCATGCGCTTCGCCTTCACCAACGACACGGCCGAGGCCAACTCCGGCTTCCTGGACTTCGACGTGTTCGTGCGGGGCGAAACCGTCGATCTGCCGGGCTTCGGATCGCGCCTGCGCATGGCGCAGTTCCCACTGCAGTCCCCGGTGCCGGAGCCCGGCTCCGGCGCGCTGCTGCTGTGCGGATTGGGCCTGGTCGGTGCCGCGGCGCGGCGGCGCCGGGCCTGATCGTCAGGCCGCCCGCGGCGGCGCCAGCGGCGCCAGCGAGGCGCGCAGCCGCTCCCGGGCGTCGGCCGTGGCGGTGGACTGGCCCAGCGCGTCCTCCACGTTGCCGATGTGCGCCAGCATCAGCGCGGTGGCCCCTTCGAAGTTGCCCTGCTCGATGGCCTCGACGATGCGCGCATGGTCCTCGCAGGACTCCTCCGCATCGTGAGTGGACTGGTAGAGCGTCGCCACCAGCGTGGTGCGCGCCGTGAGGTCGCGCAGCATGTCGGCCAGCACCCGGTGGCCCAGGCATTCGGCCAGGCAGACATGGAAGTCCGCCAGCATGAAGGCGCGCGTGGCCGGGTCGGACTGCTCGATGGCGGCGCGCTCCTGCGCCAGGTGCTGGCGCAGGCGCTTCACCGCCGACTGCAGCGGCCGGCCCTCGCTGCCGAAGCGCTGGCCCGCCTGCGCCAGCAGCCCCGACTCCACCGCGCGCCGCGCCGCGAAGGCGTCGCGCGCCTCCTCGGTCGAGGGCTCCACCACGTACCAGCCCTTGCGGCTGCGCACCTCGACGAAGCCGCGCGCCTGCAACTGCATCAGCGCCTCGCGCACCAGGGTGCGGCTCACGCCGAACAGGTCCGCCAGCTCCTGCTCGCCCAGGCGTTCGCCCGGCTGCAGGCGCTGGGCCAGGATGGATTCGACGACGCGTTGGGCAATCTCGGTCTGGCTGGGCATGGAGGTGACTGTATCGGTTCGTGTCCGGGCCCCCACCGGGCCCGCATGCTCAGGCATGGGCGCCGCCGGTGCGGGCCAGCGTCGGCGCGGCGGCCGGTTGCGGCACCTCCTCGACATCGCCCAGGTCCTCCTCGACCGGTGCGCGGCCGTCGAGCACGGCATGGGCGCGCTCGCGGTCGATGTCGCCCTCCCAGGCCGCCACGACCACCGTGGCCACGCAGTTGCCGATGAGGTTGCCCAGGGCACGCGCGATGCCCATGAACCAGTCCACCGACAGCACCAGCACCAGCCCGATGGCGGGAATCGCCGGCACCGCGTGCAGCGTGGCCGCCAGCACCACGATGGCCGAGCCCGGCACGCCATGCGCGCCCTTGGAAGTGACCAGCGAGATGGCCAGGATCGTCAGCAGGTCCGCCATGCCTATGGGCGTGTTGGTGGCCTGCGCGATGAACACCGCCGCCAGCGTGATGTAGATCGAGAAGGCGTCCAGGTTGAAGGAGTAGCCGGTGGGAATGACCAGGCCCACCGTCGAGTCGCGCACGCCCATGCGGCGCAGCTTGGCCATGATCTGCGGCAGCACGCTGTCGCTGGAGGTGGTGGCCAGCACCACGGCCAGCTCCTCGCGCAGGTAGCGCAGCAGCTTGAAGATGTTGAAGCCGGCCAGGCGCAGGATGCCGCCCAGGATGCCGACCACGAACAGGATCACCGCCATGTAGAACAGCGCCACCAGCATGCCGAGCTGCTTGAGCGAGCCGATGCCGTACTTGCCCACCGTGAAGGCGATGGCGCCCAGCACGCCCAGCGGCGCCAGGCGGATCAGGATGCCCATGATCTTGAACAGCACGTGCGAGAGCGCGTCCACGAACTCCGCCACCACCGCGCCGCGCGGGCCCAGCATCGACAGCGCGCAGCCGAACAGCACCGCGAACAGCAGCACCTGCAGCACGTCACCCGTGGCGAAGGCGCCCACCACCGTGCCGGGGATCAGCTTCATCAGGAACTCGACCGTGCCGCCGCTCTCCAGCTTGCTGGCGTTCTCGGCGTAACCGCTCAGCGCGGAAGCATCCAGCGCCTTCGGGTCCACGTTCATGCCCACGCCGGGCTGGAACACGAAGGCCAGCACCAGGCCCAGCGCCAGCGCGATGGTGGTGACCACCTCGAAATAGACCAGCGCCTTCACGCCGACGCGGCCCACGCGCTTGAGGTCGCCCGCGCCGGCGATGCCGTGCACCACCACGCAGAACACCAGCAGCGGGATGACCATCTTGATGAGCTTGATGAAGCCGTCACCCAGCGGTTTGAGCTTCAGGGCGATGTCGGGCACCAGCAGGCCCAGCAACACGCCGACGAGCAGCGCCAGGACGACCTGGCCGAACAGGGAGCGAAGGAAACGGGGCATGAGTTTCTCCAGCGACAAGCGGCACAGCCTTGTGCTCAACCTTGTATGCAAGCAATGTAGGCAAGCTACGGCAAAGTTTTGTCAGGACTTACCCGGGACTGCACGGGTGCATTGAAGGCGGGCGCCAGGCCCGCCAGTCGTGACTTATTCACGAGGCAGCGGTCTTGACAGCTCCAGAAGCGCTGTCGCCAGCCGAGTAGACAGGGCCTGGTGACTCACCCGGGCCGTCTGCGCCCGGGCGTTTTCGATGCCGCTTCATCCTGACCGCGTGTCCGCCCAGCCCCTGTCCTTCTGGAAGGCTGCCCGTCCCTACGCCGCCGCCGCGCTGGCCTGCGTGGTGCTGCTGGGCGCCACCGTGGCGCTCGAATGGCAGGCGCGCGACGCGGCCTTGGCCCGGCTGGAAAGCGAGGGCGCGCACCTGGCCACGGCGGCGCTGCAGCAGAGCCTGGAGGCGATCCGCCAGGCCGAGCTGGTCATGGACCTGCTGCCCCGGGAGCCCGTTCCCGCAGAAACGGGCGCCGTCCTCACCCCGGCCACCCTGCGCGACGCGCTGCGGGCGCGGGCCCGCGCACAGCCCGCGCTGCACGGCATCGCCGTCTACGGGGCGGAGGGCCCGCTGAGCGCAGGGTCCGGCGCCCCGGGCGAACCGGTGTCGGCGCGGGGCCTGGACTTCTTCGAGACGCAGCGCGACGCGAGCGCCGACATGCTGCGCGTGGGCGCGCCCTTTCGGGCGCCGCGCCTGGGCGGCGCGTGGGTGCTGCCCGTGTCGCGCCGGCTGCAGGCGCCCGACGGCGGCTTCGCCGGCGTGGCGACCGTGACACTGCGCCTGGACGCGCTCACGGGGCAGCTCAACCGCCTGCGCCTACCCTCGGGCGCGGTGCTGGAGCTGCTCAACCCCGAAGCCATGCTGCTGGCACGCCGGCCCCACGTGGAGGACGCCGTGGGCGCCAGCCTGCACTCCGCCTTCGCGGGGAAGGTGCCGTTCGCGCGGGCGGGTGGCGTCTTTACCGCGCCGTCGCCGGTGGACGGCGTCGAGCGCCTCTACAGCTTCGTGCGCGACGCGCGCTACCCGGTGGTGGCGCTGGTGGGCCTGCCCGCGGAGCCGGTGCTGGCCGTGTGGCGCGCCGAGGCGATGCAGCACGGCGCCATCGCCGTCGCGCTGGTGCTGCTGGTGGCCGGGGCCGGCTGGCGCAACGCGCGCCTGGAGCGCGAGCAGTGGCGGCTGGCGCGGACGCTGCAGCGCTCGCTGGAGAAGCGCGAGGCCCTGGAGCACGCCCTCGACGAGCACGTGGCCATGGACCTGTCGGACCTCGACGGCACGGTGCTGCGCGTCAACCAGCGCTTCTGCGCGCTGTCGCAGTACGCCCCGGCCGAGCTCATCGGGCAGAACCTGCGCACGCTCGACGCCGGCGCCCATTCCGCCGGCTTCCACCAGGCGATGAGGCACACGCTGCGCTCGGGCGGCGTGTGGAAGGGCGAGCTGCGCTACCGGGCCAAGGACGGCAGCCTGCACTGGCTGGACACGACCATGCTGCCCTTCCCCGGCGATGCCGGCGAGCCGCAGCGCTACCTGGCCCTGCGCACCGACGTCACCGCGCGCAAGCAGCTCGAAGCCGAGCTGCTGCAGGCGCGGCAGGCGCAGGCGGCGTCGCGACGCTCAGACCCATGGCCGGCCGATGCGGACACGACCGCGGAAGACGCGCCGCGCGACTGAGGCGCCATGCATGGCCGTGACGCCGGCGTCTTGAGCCACGCAGCTCAGCCCGCCAGCACGCGGCTGACGGTGGCCACCAGCTCCTTGTAGTCGAAGGGCTTGGCGACGTAGGCGTCGCAGCCGCTGCACAGGATGCGCTCGCGGTCGCCCTTCATGGCCAGCGCGCTCAGCACCACGATCTTCAGCGCCGCGGTGGCCGGGTCCGCGCGCAGCAGCTCGATGGCCTGCAGGCCGTCCAGGCCGGGCATCTGCACGTCCATCAGCACCAGGTCCGGCCGCTGCTCGCGCGCCATGCGCACGCCCTGCTCGCCGTCGGTGGCCTCCAGCACCTCGAAGCCGGCCTTGGCCAGCACCAGCCGCGCCAGCTTCAGGTTCTGCGGGTTGTCCTCGACGATGAGCACGCGGCTCACGGGCGGGCCCCTTCGCCTTCCGCACGCACCGGCAGCGTGAAGAAGAAGCGCGCGCCCTGCCCCGGCGCCGACTCGGCCCACAGCCGGCCGCCATGCTTGTGCACCACCTGCTGCACCACCGACAGCCCCACGCCGCTGCCTTCGAACTGCTGGCCGTGGAAGCGCTGGAAGGGCTGGAACAGCCGCTCGCCCGCCGCCACCACGTCGAAGCCCGCGCCGTTGTCGCTGACGCGGAAGGTGGGCACGGCGTCCACCTGGTGCAGCCCGATCACGGCCTCGGGCTGCAGCGCGCTGTACTTGAGCGCGTTGGACAGTAGGTTGGACAGCGCCAGCCGCAGCAGCCGCGCGTCGCAGCGAGCGCGCAGCCCCGGCGCGATGTCCCAGCGCACGCGCCGCTGCGGCTGCCCCGCCGCCAGCGAGGCCGCCAGCTCCGCGGCCAGGGCCGAGACGTCCACGTCGGCCAGGTGCAGCTCCTCGTGCGACAGCCGCGCCAGCAGCAGCATGTCGTCGATCAGCACCGTCATGTTGCGGCCGGCGTCCAGGAGCTGGCGCAGCCATGCCTGGCCCTGCTCGTCCAGCACCGGGCCGCAGCGCTGCTGCAGCAGCTGGCCGAAACCGAGGATGTGGCCCAGCGGCGTGCGCAGGTCGTGCGACACCGAGAAGCTGAAGCGCTCCAGGTCACGGTGCGCCTCGTGCAGCTCGGCGTAGGCCTGTTCCACGGCCCGGGCCTGGGCGCGCGCCTGGCGGTGCAGGCGGTGCAGGTCGACGAAGACCCGCACCTTGGCGCGCAGGATCTGCGGCACCACGGGCGAGAGGATGTAGTCCACCGCCCCCAGCTGGTAGCCCTTGAAGATGTCGGCATCGTGCGTGTAGACCGCCGACACGAACACGATGGGCGTGAGCACCGGCGGCGTCGCCTCGCGCAGCTGCCGCGCCAGGTCGAAGCCGCTGGTGGCGCCCAGGTGCACGTCGAGCAGGATCAGCGCGAACTCGCGCTCGGCGCAACGCGCCAGCGCCTCCTCGGCACTACCGGCCGGCACCGTCTCCACGCTCATGCCGCGCAGCGACACCTCGTACAGCCGCCGGTTGGCGGCCGTGTCGTCAACGATCAGCACGGCGGAAGGGGTCTCGGTCATGGGTGCAGTGGCCGCAGGTGGCTCGCAGTTCAGTATCACGGAGCGATGCAGTCTGGCTCCCGCCGCCCTGCCACGGCCCGTGCAGCAGTTCGCGGGCCCGTGCCCGGCCGGATCGCGCTCAGACGCTGGGCGGCCCCTGCGCCGCCGGTGGCTGGGTGGCCGTCTCGGGCCCGACCGGGCGCCAGGGCAGCCACACGGTGAAGGTGGAGCCTTCCTGCGGGCGGCTGTGCACCTGCAGCCCGCCGCCGTGCAACTGCGAGAGGCTCAGCACCATCGACAGGCCCAGTCCGGTGCCCGCGTACTGGCGGCCCAGCGCCGAGTCGATCTGCATGAAGGGCTGGAACAGTTGCGGCAGGTTCTCCGGCGCGATGCCGATGCCGCTGTCGCTCACGGCAATCTCCAGGTATTGCTCGTGATCCAGCGGCACCGGCGCGATGACGCGGGTGTGCTCGTCGGCCTGGGCCTGCGCCAGGCGTTCTCGGGGCACGCGCCACAGGCGCAGCCGCACCAGCCCGCCCGCGGGGGTGAACTTCACGGCGTTGGACAGCAGGTTGAACACGATCTGCCGGGCCTTGCGCGGGTCCGCCAGCAGCATGTCCAGCTCCGGCGCCACCTCGGTGTGCAGTTGCACCCCCTGCCGCAACGCGCGCTCGCGCAGCATCGACATGCCGCTGGTGGCGAGCTCGGCCGGCCGCAAGGGCTCCAGCTCCAGCTGCATCTGGCCGGCCTCGATCTTGGCGATGTCCAGCACCTCGTTGATCAGCGCCAGCAGGTGCTTGCCGCTGGTGGAGATCTCGCCCACGACCTCGCGCTGCTCGTCGCTGAGATCGCCGAGGAGACCGTCGCCCAGCACCTCGGCGAAGCCGATGACGGCGTTGAGCGGCGTGCGCAGCTCGTGCGACATGTTGGCCAGGAACTCGCTCTTGCTGCGATCCGCCGCCTTCAGGGCCTCGTTGGCCTGCCGCAGCTCATGCCCCTGTTCGCGCAGGCGCGCGGCGAGCTCGCCGAGCTCGCGGTACTGGCGCAGGTTGAACAGGGCAATGCCCCATTGCGCGCCGAGCTGCTCGACGAAATCGCGTTCGCGCTGCGACATCGGCTCGGCCGGGACCAGGGCCAGCAGGCCCAGCGTGCGGGCGCGGCACACCACCGGGCACAGCAGCAGGCCCTGGCCCTGCCGGGCCAGCCAGTCGGCCACGGGGGCCAGGGCCGGGTCGTCCGCGGCCACGCTCACCAGGCGCGCCTCGCGCGCGGCCACGCCGGCCGGCCCTTCCTCGCCGAGCGTCACGGCCGCCACGTCCGGCGGCATGCCGCGCGACGCCAGCACCTGCCAGCCGTGCGTGCGCGTGAACAGCGCCGCGGCGCGGAACATCGGTTGCGCGGCCAGCAGCTCCAGCGTGCCGTCCACCGCCGTGCCCTGGTCCTGGGCGCTGATGTAGAGCATCAGCGCCCGCGCGTGCAGCTCGCTGTAGCGCCGCTCCTGGGCCGCCTCGGCCTCGGCACGGGTGCGCGCCTGCAGCTCGCGCCGCAGCTGCCACCCCACCAGCGGCACCGAGGCCAGGATGGCCAGCACCATCAAGGCGAACACGCGCCGTGCCTCCTGCAGGCGGTCGCGCTCCGCGACCTCGCGCAGCGCCAGCAGCCGGTGCTCCTCGCTGACCAGCGCGGTGAACACGGGGCGGATGCGGGCGATCACCTCCAGCCCGGCCTCCAGACGCTGCGGCCGGTCGAGCGTGCCGCCGAACTCGGCCAGATCCTCCGTGTGCTGGAACACCGCGATGCGCTGCTGCAACAGCGGCCGCAGCTCGGCGATGCGACGCTGCTGCACGGGGTTGTCCGCGGTGAGCACTTCCAGCATGCCCACATGCCGGCGCACCAGCTCCAGTGCCTGCTCGCGCTCCTCCAGGAACGGCTTGGCGGTGGTGACGAGAAAGGCCCGCTGCGCCGCCTCAGCCCGCCACAGCGCGGCCTCGGCCGCCGCCACGTTGGCCAACACCTCGTGGGTATGGCTGACGAAAGCCTGCGCATCGCGGGTGCGCTGCGTGAAGTCCCAGCTCGTGATGGCCAGCGCCAGCACGACCACGACAGCGACGACGTAGCCCGCCAGAGCGGAGTTATGGAAGCGCGGCATGGCGAAGTGAGCCCACTCGCGGGCAACAGGGATTCCCGCCGCCCGAGGCATGCCACCTTAGCGGCAGGCCACCCCGGGCCGGCTGACCTGCGTCAGCCCGGCCGGGTGCCTCACTCTTGCGCGGCCAGCACCCCACGCCGGATCTGATCCCGCTCCATCGACTCGAACAGCGCCTTGAAATTGCCCTCGCCGAAGCCCTCGTCGCCCTTGCGCTGGATGAACTCAAAGAACACCGGCCCGAACAGCGCCTGCGAAAAGATCTGCAGCAGCAGCCGCTTTTGCCCGCCCTGCGTGCTGCCGTCGAGCAGGATGCCGCGCGCCTTCAGCTCATTGACGTCCTCGCCGTGGCCCGGTAGCCGCTCCTGCAGCATCTCGTAGTACACGTCGTTGGGCGCCGTCATCACCGGGATGCCCGCCAGCTGCAGCGCGTCCACGCTGCGGAAGATGTCGTCGGTCAAGAGCGCCACGTGCTGGATGCCCTCGCCGTTGAAGGCCATCAGGAACTCCTCGATCTGTCCCGACCCTTGCTTGGATTCCTCGTTGAGCGGGATGCGGATGAGCCCGTCCGGCGCCGTCATGGCCTTGGAGGTCAGCCCCGTGTACTCGCCCTGGATGTCGAAGTAGCGGATCTCGCGGAAGTTGAAGAGCTTCTCGTAGAAGCCGGCCCAGTACGCCATGCGCCCGCGGTAGACGTTGTGCGTGAGGTGGTCGATGAGCTTGAAGCCATGGCCCGCGGGGCGGCGCTCCACGCCGGGCAGGAACTCGAAGTCGATGTCGTAGATGCTCTTGCCGTCCTCGAAGCGGTCGATCAGGTACAGCGGCGCGCCGCCGATGCCCTTGATCGCCGGCAGCCGCAGCTCCATCGGGCCGGTGGGAATTTCGACGGGCTGGGCGCCCAGCTCCAGCGCGCGGGCATAGGCCTTGTGCGAGTCGCGCACGCGAAACGCCAGGCCGCAGGCGGAAGGGCCATGCTCGGCGGCGAAGTACGAGGCGATGCTGTGCGGCTCGTTGTTGACGATGAAGTTGATGTCGCCCTGGCGGTACAGCAGCACGTCCTTGGAACGGTGCCGCGCCACCAGCGTGAAGCCCAGCTTCTCGAACAGCGGCTCCAGCAGGCCCGGCGTGGGCGAGGCGAACTCCACGAACTCGAAGCCCATCAGGCCCATCGGGTTGTCGAACAGATCGGCCATGGTCTTGCTCCTTCGGCTTTTTCAGTGAACGGGTGAAGTTTCAGCGGGCAAGCCCGGCACCCGGCGGCGCGCCGGGCAGGCCGCGCACGCTGCGCGCCAGGTGCTCAGCCATGAAAAGGGCGAAGGTGCACATAGCAAGCTTCAGCTGATACGCAGTTCACAAACTTCCTGAGCCCAAGAACCCGTTCGCCCTGAGGTATCGAAGGGCGAATCCGCAAGGCTCGGACAGCGACCGCACAGCAGGGGCCGTTCATCCTTCGACGCGCCCGCAGGGCGCGCCCTGTGCTGAGGTATCGAAGCATCAGGACGAACGGAATACCTTTACTAACGAGCAAGGAGTGGGCTCAGCCCACGCGCTCCAGCTGCGTGGCGAACAGGCCGGCGCGCTCGACGTAGCCGGCGGCGGCGCGCTCCAGGCGCTCCACGTCCTCGTCGCCGAGATGGCGCACCACGCGGGCCGGCGCGCCCAGGATCAGGCAGCGGTCCGGAAACTCCTTGCCTTCGGTGACGATGGCGCCGGCGCCCACCAGGCAGTGCTTGCCGATCCTGGCGCCATTGAGCACCACGGCCTGGATGCCGATGAGCGAGCCCTCGCCGATGGTGCAGCCATGCACCATGGCCTGGTGGCCCACCGTCACGCGCTCGCCGATGGTCAGCGGGTAGCCCGGGTCGGCATGCAGCACGGCGCCCTCCTGCACGTTGGACTGCGCGCCGATGCGGATGGGCTCGTTGTCGCCGCGCGCCACGGCCTGGAACCAGACGCTGGCCTGCGGCCCCAGCCGCACGTCGCCCACCAGCGTGGCGTCGGGCGCCACGTAGGCGGTCGGATCGACTTGGGGGGCCTTGTCGCCCAGGCGGTACAGCGGCATGAGAAGTCCTTTCGTGGTGACGGAGCTGAAGAGGCGGAACCAAGCCCCGGGCTGGTCCCGCCCGGGGATTGTGCTGCGCCACCGAGGCGCCGGCCCGCGACCCGGCGGCTCACCGGGGCCGCCCGCGGCGCTACTTGACCCGCTGCTTCTCCAGCTTGCGCGAAAGCGTGCGCCGGTGCAGGCCCAGGCGGCGCGCGGTCTCGGAGATGTTGAAGCCGGTGTCGGCCAGCGTCTCGTGGATGCGCTCCCACTCCAGCGTCTTGAGCGAGGTGGCGCGGGCGGTGAGCTCCACCTCAGCATTGCCCTGGGCGCGGCCGAAGGCGGCCTCGATGTCGTCGGTGTTGGCGGGCTTGGCCAGGTAGTGGCGCGCGCCGAGCTTGATGGCCTCCACGGCGGTGGCGATGCTGGCGAAGCCGGTGAGCACCACGATCACCAGCTCCGGGTCGTGCTCGTGCAGGAACTGCACACAGGCCAGGCCCGACGCGCCACCGGACAGCTTCAGATCGACCACCGCGTAGCCCGGGCGCCAGCCCTCCAAAAGCTTCTGCACATCGGCCAGGCTGGCCGCGCGCTGCACCTGGTAGCCGCGGCGTTCGAAGGATCGGCACAGGGTGCGGGCGAAGGTGGCATCGTCCTCGACGATGAGCAGCTGGCGTTCAGTCTCCATAGGTGGATTGTTCCTGCAAGGTCAGCGCGGCGAGCGGCAGCCGGATGATGACCTCGGCACCGCCGCCGTCTCGGTTGCGCGCCTGCAGCCGCCCGCCCAGCGTGCGCGCGACGTTGATGGAGAGAAACAGCCCCAGGCCGCCGCCGGGGCGGCCCTTGCTGGACTGGTAGGGCTTGCCCAGCTGCGCCAGCATCTCCGGCGCGAAACCCGGGCCCCGGTCCTGCACGCGCAGCACCAGCTCGTCGTCCTCGGCCTCCACCCGCAGCGTGGGCTCGGCATCGGGCGCGGCCTCCAGCGCGTTGTCCAGCACGTTGCCGATCATCTGCTTGAGCGCGGTGTCGGAAACGATGGGCAGGTCCGGCAGCTCGTCGCGCCGGTAGCGCAGCCCCGGCGCCGGGCGGGTGCGCAGCCACTGCGCCACCAGCTCGTCCAGGAAGGCGTGCAGCGTGGTTTCGACCGGCGCCTCGCCGCGCGCCTCGCCGGCGGCCATCAGGATGCCGCTGACGATGCTCTTGCAGCGCTGCAGCTGGATCTGCATCTCGTCGATCTCCTCGCGCAGCTCGGGCTCCGCCGCGAACACCGCCATGCGCGACCAGTCGCCCAGGATCACCGACAGCGTCGCCAGCGGCGTGCCCAGCTCGTGCGCGGCGCCGGAGGCCAGCAGCCCGATGCGCACGATGTGCTCCTCCTCCGCCGCGCGCTGGCGCAGGTTGGCCAGGCGCTCGTCGCGCTGGCGCAGGTTGCGCCCGATGCGGCCGATGAACAGCACCAGCAGCGAGGCCACCAGCGCGAAGCACAGCAGCAGCCCGCCCAGGTAGTGCACCGACTGCGTCTGCGCCAGGCCGGGCAGATCCAGCGGGCGGTGCCATTGCGTCAGCGCGATGAAGCAGCCGCTGGTGAGCGCGACCATGGCCCAGCTCGGGCGCGGGCCCAGCAGCACCGCCGCCACCACCACCTGCAGCAGGAACAGGAAGATGAAGGGATTGGTGATGCCGCCGCTGTAGAACAGCTGGCCCGACAGCACCGTGACGTCCACCAGCAGCCCGGCGAAGAGCTCGGCGTCGCTCACGCCGCGCGCGGTGCGCCCGCGCACCGCGCACACCACGTTGAACAGCGCCAATGCGCCCAGCAGCGCCAGCATCTCGGCCAGCGGCAGCCGGATGCCCAGCACGTAGCGCACGGTCAGGATGGTGAGCAGCTGGCCGCCCACGGCCAGCCAGCGCAGCTGCACCAGCTGCACCAGGTTCTTGCGCCCGGCCAGGTGCTCGGGCTGGCGCGCGTCGGCCGCAGCCGGCAGCGCGTCCGCCTCAGTCGCCGCCATGGAGCGAAGCCGCGCCGGCCCGGACCCGTGCGCGCAGCCGCCGCTCGTCGCGCAGCACGTAGACGGTGGCGGCGGCCACCATGGCGGCCAGCGCGAACCAGGTCAGCGCGTAGGACAGGTGGTTGTTGGTGAAGCGCACCACGGTCAGCCCCGGCCGCGGCCAGACCTCGGCCGTCCGCGCCGGACTGGCCGTGCGGCCGGGCGGCGGGGCCTCGACAGGCTCGGCCCGGGCGGGACTGCGGGAGGCGGCGGGAGACGCCGCATCGGCCGCGGCGGCGTCGATGAAGTACGGCGCCACCGGGCCCGGCCGCTGCCCGCCGCCCAGCCCGCGCGCGGCGGCAATGGCGGCGACGTCGCGCGAGTACCAGCGCCCGGCCGCCGGGTCGTTGCCCTGCAGCAGGCTGCCCTTGGGCTCGGTGATGCGCAGCAGGCCGCTGACCTCCTGCACGCCCTGCGGCTCGTCGCCGCGCGCCTCGCGCGCGCGGCGCTCCAGTGGCACGAAGCCGCGGTTGACCAGCAGCCAGAAGCCGCCGTCGGTGAGCAGCGGCGTCAGCACCCAGTAGCCGGTGCCCAGCTCGGTGCTGGCCTGGACCAGCGTCTCCAGCTCGTGGGCGAAGCGGCCGCGCGCCACCACGCGGCGGTACTCGTCGGTGCCGCGCTCCAGCGTCGGCCAGGCGGCCGGCTCCGGCGCGGGCACCGGCGCGGCCTGCAGGCGCTGCTCGACGCGGGCGATGAGCTCCTGCTTCCAGCCCAGGCGCTGCACCTGCCACAGGCCCAGCGCCAGGAACAGCGCAAACAGCAGGGCCGCGCCGGACAGCAGCGCCGCCAGGGCGCCGCGTCCGCGCGGCCCACGAGGAGAGAGGTCGATGTCGGCCTGCGCCACGTCAGGGGTTCTGCGTGGTCTCGTGCCTCGGCATGTCCATCAGGTTGGTGTTCAGGTGGAACATCACCCAGATCGAACCGATCAGCATGATGATCAGCAGCACCGCCGTGAAGATCAGCGACAGCATGTTCCAGCCGCCCTGGGACTTCGAGTTCAGGTGCAGGAAATAGACCATGTGCACCACGATCTGCACCGCGGCGAAGCCCAGGATCACCAGCGAGGTGGTGGTCGAGGATTCGATGACCTTGCCCATCACCAGCCAGAACGGGATGGCGGTGAGGATGGCCGCGAGCACGAAGCCCTTGACGTAGTCCTGCACCGTGGCGTGGTAGTCGTCGCCATGGTTGTCATGGCCATGGTCGTGCACGTGGTCGTGGCCCAGGTCGTCGTGCGGTTGGGTGTGGGCTTGGCTCACGGCAGCACTCCCATCAGGTAAACGAAGGTGAAGACGCCGATCCAGATCACGTCCAGGAAGTGCCAGAACATGGACAGGCAGATGAGGCGGCGGCGGTTCTCGGCGATGAGGCCGTGCTTGCTGACCTGCACCATCAGCGTCACCAGCCAGATGGTGCCGAAGGTGACGTGCAGCCCGTGCGTGCCCACCAGCGTGAAGAAGGAGGACAGGAAGGCGCTGCGCTGCGGCCCGGCCCCTTCATGGATGAGGTGCTGGAACTCGTAGAGCTCGATGCCCAGGAAGCCCAGGCCCAGCAGCCCCGTGATGGCCAGCCACTTCAGCACCCCGGCCTTGCGCTGGTGCTGCATCGAGATCATCGCGAAGCCGTAGGTGATGGAGGACAGCAGCAGCAGCGCCGTGTTCACCGCCACCAGCGGCAGGTCGAACAGGTCGGCCCCGGAGGGGCCGGCGGCGTAGGCGCGCCCCTGGACCGCGTAGACGATGAACAGCACCGCGAAGATGAGGCTGTCGCTCATCAGGTACATCCAGAAGCCGAGCAGGGTGCCCTGCTCCGGATGGTGGGTGCCGTCGTCGTAGAAGCGCGGCGCCTGGTCGGTGCCGACCGCGGTGGGCGCACCGCCGCCATGCGGCGGTGCCAGCGTGGAAGTGTGGCTTTGCATGGTTGTTCTGGGTCCCGTGCCTCAGGCCGTCGCGCTGGCCGCCTTCAGGGCGCGCGTGCGGCCCTCCTCGGTGCGGGTCACTTCGTCGGCGGGAATGTAGAAATCGCGCTTGTAGTTGAAGGTGTGCACGATCGTGGCCACCACGGTGGCGACGAAGAACACGCCCACGAACAGCCACATGTGCCAGATCAGCGCGAAGCCCAGCGCCGTGGCCAGCATCGAGATCACGAAGCCCGCGCCGGTGTTGGCCGGCATGTGGATGGGCTTGAACCCGTCCACCGGGCGGCGGAAGCCGCGCTGCTTCATGTCGTACCAGGCATCCTGGTCATGCACCACCGGCGTGAAGGCGAAGTTGTAGGCCGGCGGCGGCGAGGAGGTGGACCACTCCAGCGTGCGGGCGTCCCAGGGGTCGCCCGTGACGTCGCGCAGCTGCTCGCGCTTGACGTAGGTCATCACCAGCTGCAGCAGGAAGGCACCGATACCCCCGGCGATCATCAGCGTGCCGAAGGCCGAGATCATGAACCAGGGCTGCTGCGACGGATCGTCGAAATGGCTCATGCGCCGCGTCACGCCCATCAGGCCCAGGATATAGGGCGGGATGAACGCCACCCAGAAACCGATGGCCCACAGCCAGAACGACCACTTGCCCCAGTACGGATCGAGCTTGTAGCCCGTCATCTTCGGGAACCAGTAGTTGATGGCGGCAAACAGGCCGAACAGCACGCCGCCGATGATGACGTTGTGGAAGTGCGCGATCAGGAACAGGCTGTTGTGCAGCACGAAGTCCGCCGGCGGCACCGCCAGCAGCACGCCCGTCATGCCGCCGATCACGAAGGTGACCATGAAAGCCACGGTCCACAGCATCGGCAGCTCGAACTTGATGCGGCCACGGTACATCGTGAACAGCCAGTTGAAGATCTTCGCCCCGGTGGGGATCGAGATGATCATCGTGGTGATGCCGAAGAACGAGTTCACGCTGGCGCCCGAGCCCATCGTGAAGAAGTGGTGCAGCCACACCAGGTACGACAGCACCGTGATCACGACCGTGGCGTACACCATCGAGGCGTAGCCGAAGAGCTTCTTGCGGCAGAAAGTGGCGGTCACCTCGGAGAAGATGCCGAACGCCGGCAGCACCAGGATGTAGACCTCGGGGTGGCCCCAGATCCAGATCAGGTTCACGTACATCATGGGGTTGCCGCCCAGATCGTTCGTGAAGAAGTTGGTGCCGGCGTAGCGGTCCAGGCCCAGCAGCACCAGCGTCGCGGTGAGCACCGGGAAGGCCACCACGATCAGCACGTTGGTGCACAGCGAGGTCCAGGTGAAGATGGGCATCTTCATCAGCGACATGCCCGGCGCGCGCATCTTCACGATGGTGGCGACCAGGTTGATGCCCGACAAGGTGGTCCCCACCCCGGCCACCTGCAAGGCCCAGATGTAGTAGTCCACCCCGACGCCTGGACTGCCCTCCAGGCCCGACAGCGGCGGATAGGCCAGCCAGCCCGTGCGCGCGAACTCGCCCACGAACAGCGAGATCATGATCAGCACCGCGCCGCCGGCGGTCATCCAGAAGCTGAAGTTGTTCAGGAACGGAAAGGCCACGTCGCGCGCGCCGATCTGCAGCGGCACCACGTAGTTCATGAAGCCCGTGACCAGCGGCATGGCCACGAAGAAGATCATGATCACACCGTGCGCCGTGAACACCTGGTCATAGTGGTGCGGCGGCAGGTAGCCCATGTTCTCGCCGAACGACAGCGCCTGGTGCGTGCGCATCATCAGCGCGTCGGCGAAGCCGCGCAGCAGCATGATCAGGCCCAGGATCATGTACATGATCCCGATCTTCTTGTGGTCGATGCTGGTGATCCAGTCGCGCCACAGCGGGCCCCACAGCCGGTAGCGCGAGAGCAGCAACAGCAAGGCCAAACCGCCGAGGGCGACGGCGCCGAAGGTGGCGAGCAGGATGGGCTCGTGGAGCGGAATGTCATCCCAGCCCAGGCGGCCTAGGAGCAGCCCGGCGGGTTCTCGTGGATCAGGAGTCATCTGGGTCTTCCCGGAAAAACTGGAAGCGTCTGCGTCCGGTTGCGCGCCGCGTCAGCGCTGCACGACGGCCGCACGCGAATCATCGGCATCGCCGTAAATGTTGTTGGGCGTGCACAGCGCCGCCACGGTGGTGCGCTCGGTGCCGCGCCACGAGCGGCTGGTCAGACCGTCGATGCCGCCCTTGCCGCCGCCGCCGGCGGCGTCGATGGCCATCATCTGGTGCATGCACATCTTGGAGCTGTCCACGCAGCGGCCGACGATGGCCTCGAACAGCTTGGGATCGACCTGCGCGAAGCGGCGCACCGGCTCGCGCTCGCTGGGCTGCTCCAGCTTCAGGTAGGCCTCGCGGCTGAGCGCCTGGCCCTGGCCCTCGGTGCGGTTGCGCTGCACCCAGGCCTGGAAGTCCGCGTCCGACAGGCCGTGGAACTTGAAGCGCATGTGCGAGAAGCCGTCGCCGCTGTAGTTGGCCGACAGGCCTTGGTACTCGCCGGGCTTGTTGATCACGGCATGCAGCTGGCTTTCCATGCCCGGCATGGCGTAGATCATCCCGGCCAGCGCCGGCACGTAGAAGGTGTTCATCACCGTGGAGGCGGTGATGTGGAAGCGGATCGGGCGGTCCACCGGCGCGGCCAGCTCGTTGACGGTGGCAATGCCTTCTTCCGGGTAGAGGAACAGCCACTTCCAGTCCAGCGCCACCACTTGCACCACCAGCGGCTTGACATCGGCGGGCAGCGGGCGCTGCGCGTCGATGCGCTCCAGCGGGCGGAACGGGTCGAGCTTGTGGGTGCTGATCCAGGTCACGGCTCCCAGCGCGATGATGATCAGCAGCGGCGCGCCCCAGATCACCAGCTCCAGCCGGGTGGAGTGGTCCCAGTCGGGCGTGTAGGGCGCGTCGGTGTTGGAGGCGCGGTAGCGCCACGCGAACAGCAGTGTCAGCAGGATCACCGGCACGATGATCAGCAGCATCAGGTA
Organism: Azohydromonas caseinilytica; assembly: GCF_012927045.1. Classification (GTDB taxonomy): domain Bacteria; phylum Pseudomonadota; class Gammaproteobacteria; order Burkholderiales; family Burkholderiaceae_C; genus Azohydromonas; species Azohydromonas caseinilytica. The sequence goes on from NZ_JABBFW010000010.1 coordinate 162,409, forward strand.
CGTGGCGGTGCGCACCAGATCGGCTTGCTGCGCGGCAATGTCGCCCGAGGGGTTCATCACCACCATGTCGCAGCCGGCCAGCATCAGGGTTAGCAGCGGCAGCGCGGCGCGCAACCAGGGGGTACGGTGGGAACGTTGGGTGCTCATTCGGAACTTCCAGGCAGGCGGCGCGAAGGCATGCGCGCAACGCGCGGGAATGTAGCCTGCTTGATGTGAGTCAACGATTGGACATATTGTCCCAGCACGGTCATCACTCCTTGCGCCATGTCACATCCTTCCAGCCCATCCATGAATCCGCTGTTGCGGCCCCAGCAACCGCCGCTCCCGCCGCAAGGCTTCAGCGGCAAGCCCGGCAACGCGGTCCCTGACGAGTCCGGCGTGGCGCCGGGCGACATCGCCGTCGGGGTGGTGGTGGGGCGAGCGTCGGAGTACTTCGACTTCTTCGTGTTCGGCCTGGCCTGCGTGCTGGCCTTCCCGTCGGTGTACTTTCCCTTCGCCGAGAACCGGCTGGTGGGCACGCTCTACGCCTTCACGGTGTTTGCGCTGGCCTTCGTGGTGCGCCCGCTGGGCACGCTGCTGGGCATGGCCATCCAGCGCCGCTTCGGGCGCAGCGCCAAGCTCATGACCGCCATGCTGCTGCTGGGCACCGCCACCGCGGGCATGGCCTTCCTGCCCGACTTCGAGCGGCTGGGCTTCGCGGCGGTGGTGCTGCTGACGCTGTTCCGCATCATCCAGGGCATTGCGCTGGGCGCCACCTGGGACGGGCTGCCCTCGCTGCTGGCCATCAACGCGCCGGCCAACCGCCGCGGCTGGTACGCGATGCTGGGGCAGCTGGGCGCGCCGCTGGGCTTCCTGATCGCCGCCAGCCTCTTCGCCTACCTCTGGAACAACCTGTCCCAGGAGGATTTCGTGGAATGGGGCTGGCGCTTCCCCTTCTACGTGGCCTTCGCCATCAACGTGGTGGCCACCTTCGCGCGGCTGCGCCTGGTGGTGACGCACGAGTACGAGAGCGCGCTGCAGGCGCATGAGCTGGAGCCCAGCCGCGTGCGCGACCTGGTGGGCACCGGCCAGGGCCAGGGCACCAACATCTTCATCGGCGCCTTCGCCGCGCTGGCGAGCTTCGCGCTGTTCCACATCGTCACGGTGTTCCCGCTGTCCTGGATCATGCTGCGCACGCAGGAGTCCATCGGCGACTTCCTGCAGGTGCAGATCGTGGGCGCGCTGCTGGCCGGCGTCGCGATGCCGCTCTCGGGCCTGATCGCCAACCGCATCGGCCGGCGCAGCACGCTGGGCATCCTGGCCGCGCTCATCGGCGTCTTCGGCTTCACCGTGCCCTGGCTGCTGGACGGCGGCGTCGTGGGCCAGGCGGCCTTCGTGCTGATGGGCTTCGTGCTGCTGGGCCTGTCCTACGGGCAGTCGTCAGGCTCGGTCACTTCCAATTTCCTGCCCCACTTCCGCTACACCGGCGCGGCGCTGACCTCCGATGTGGCCTGGCTCATCGGCGCCGCCTTCGCGCCGCTGGTGGCACTGGGCCTGTCCAACCGCTTCGGGCTGCTCGCGGTCAGCTTCTACCTGCTCTCCGGCACGATTTGCACACTGCTGGCACTGCGGCTGAACAAGACGCTGGCAGCGGCGCGCGACTGATCAATAAGAGTGACCCCAGGCACGGCGGCCGGCGCTTCGCAGCGCCGGCCGCCGTCTTTGAGGCCCGGAAAAGCATTCACCCGGCGCAGCGCGCGGGGCTGACTTGCGCAAGCACGGTGCGCGCATGAGCTGGTGCGTTCCGGCGCGGATTGACAGCGCAGCGCGGCGGCGGAATATGGCCTTTCCGGCCAGACAGCCAGGAGGTCCGCCATGCTCGAAACGCTGCGCCCCGATCCGACCTTCCACCCCTCGCCCCGGCTGGCGATGGAGGCGCCCCGCGAGCGCATTGCCTACACCGCGCTGCTCTCGCCCGATGCCAGCCGGCCCGACGCCATCGCCGTGATCGACGTCGATCCGGACTCCGCCGGCTACGGCAGCCTGCTGTACCGGCTGGACATGCCCTACACGGGCGACGAGTTCCACCACTTCGGCTGGAACGCCTGCTCCTCGGCGCTGTCGCCGCTGTCGGGCCATGCCTTCCTGCAGCGGCGCTACTTGGTCGTCCCGGGCATCCGCTCCTCGCGCCTCTACATCATCGACACCCAGCCCGACCCGCGCCGGCCCACCATCGCCAAGGTGATCGAGCCCGAGGAGGTGTTCAGGAAGACGGGCTACTCGCGGCCGCACACGGTGCATTGCGGGCCCGAGGGCGTCTACATCAGCACCCTGGGCGGCGCCGGCGCCGACGGCACCGAGGGCCCGCCAGGCATCTTCATCCTCGACTGCGAGAGTTTCGAATTGCGCGGGCGCTGGGAGATCGAGCGCGGCCCGCAGCAGCTGCACTACGACTTCTGGTGGAACCTGCCGCGCGACTGGATGGTGAGTTCCGAGTGGGGCCTGCCGCCGCAGTTCGAGAACGGCCTGGTGGCCCAGGACCTGCTCGCCAACCGCTACGGCCACCGGCTGCACTTCTGGGATCTGCGCGGGCGCCGGCACACCCAGACCATCGACCTCGGCGCCCAGCACCAGATGCCGCTGGAAGTGCGCCCGGCGCACGACCCGGCGCGCGAGTACGGCTTCGTCGGCGTGGTCATAGACACCACCAACCTGGAAGCCTCGATCTGGACCTGGTGGCGCGAAGACGGCCGCTTCCATGCCCGCAAGACGGCCACCATCCCGCCGGAGCCGGCCGACCCGGCCGGGCTGCCGCCGCTGTTGCAGGGCTTTGGCGCCGCGCCGCCGCTGGTCAGCGACATCGACCTGTCGCTGGACGACCGCTTTCTCTACGTCGCCTGCTGGGGCACGGGCGAGCTGCGCCAGTACGACGTCACCGATCCGATGAACCCCAGGCTCGCCGGCAGCGTGCGCGTCGGCGGCCTGGGCCGCTCCACGCCCCACCCCAGTGGCCGCCGCTTCGCCGGTGCGCCGCAGATGGTCGAGGTCAGCCGCGACGGCCGGCGCGTCTATTTCACCAACGGGCTCTACAGCCGCTGGGACACCCAGTTCTACGCCGGCGGCGTGCCCGGCGCGATGGTGATGGGCCACGCGGGCGCCGACGGCGGTCTTACCTTGGATGAGCGCTTCTTCGTCGATTTCGGCCCCGACTACGGCGCGCACCAGATCCGGCTCGAAGGCGGCGACTGCTCGACGGATTCCTTCTGCTACCCGAACGCTTGAACAGCCCCGAAAGCACCGCGCTGTGGTTGACAGTCGCGGCGCTGGGCGCCTGGCACGGGCTCAATCCGGGCATGGGCTGGCCGCTGGCGGTGGCCAACGGCCTGATGGCGCGCCGCGCCGCGGCGCTGCCGGGCACGCTGCTGCCGCTGGCGGCCGGGCACCTGCTGGCCATGGCCGTGGTGCTGCTGCCCTTTGTCGCGCTGGGCACCCTGCTGGCCTGGCAGCGGGAGATCCGCATCGGCGCCGGCCTGCTGGTGGTGGCCTACGGCGCCTGGCGCCTGATCGACCGCCGCCACCCGCGCTTCCTGGCCCGCGTGCGGCCGACGCAGCTGGTGCTGTGGTCCTTCCTGATGGCCACCGCGCATGGCGCCGGGCTGATGCTGCTGCCCTTCGCACTGGGCCTGTGCATGCCGGCGGCGTCCGCCGGCCTGCCTGCGGCAGGGCTGGCCGTGGCCGGCGTCGCCGCCGTCCACACCGGCGCCATGTTCGCCACCGGCCTGGTGGCGGCCTGGGCGGTGTACCGGTGGCTGGGCCTGAAGGCGTTGGCGCGCAGCTGGATCGACCTCGACGCCGTCTGGGGTGCCAGCCTGGTGCTGGCCGGAGCGGCCAGCGTCGCGGTCGCGCTGTAACGGCCCGGCCGCTGCCGGCCCGCGCGGGTTTCGTCGGGACACTGGCACGGCCGTCGGCACGATGGCCGGCCCTGCGGTTGAATCCGGCCATGGCTTCCCACCGCGACCGCAATCCGATCCACCTTTCCGCCCGTCCGGCCCCGGACGGCCTGGCGATCCGCCTGATCGAGGACCCCGAGCAGCTCGACGCCGCCGCCTGGGACGCGCTGCTGGCCCGGCAGGCCGCGCCCACGCCGTTCCTGCAGTCGGCCTACCTGCTGGCGCTGCACCGCTCCGGCTCCGCCGTGCGCGGCACCGGCTGGGCGCCCTGCTTCATGACCGTGGAAACCGGGGATGGCGAGCTCGCCGGCGGCTGCGCTCTCTATTTGAAGAGCCATTCCTACGGCGAATACGTCTTCGACTGGGCCTGGGCCGATGCTTACCGCCGCCATGGCCTGCGTTATTACCCGAAGCTGCTGGGCGCCGTGCCCTTCACGCCCGTGCCGGGCACGCGGCTGCTGGCGCGGGACGACGCGGTGCGCGCGCTGCTGGCGCAAGCGATCGTGGCGCTGGCGCGGCAGCAGAAGCTGTCCTCGGCGCACCTGCTGTTCATGGACGGGCAGGATGCCGCGGCGCTGGAGCGTGCGGGCTGGATGCTGCGCGAGAGCGTGCAGTTCCACTGGACGCAGCCGGCCGAGGCACCTTGGCCCAGCTTCGAAGCCTTCCTGCAGAGCCTGCACCGCGACAAGCGCAAGAAAATCGTGCAGGAGCAGCGCCGCGTGGCCGAGGCCGGCGTGCAGTTCACCGTGCACGAGGGCGCCGCCATCAGCGAGGCGCTGTGGGATTTCTTCTACCGCTGCTACACGCTGACTTACCAGGCGCACGGCTCCATGCCCTACCTGGAGCGCGCGTTCTTCCATGAGATGGCCCGCACCATGACGCGCCACTGGCTGATGTTCGTGGCGCGGCGCGACGGCGCCCCCGTGGCGGCCTCGCTGGTCGCGCTCGATCCGGAGCGCCGCCGCGCCTACGGCCGCTACTGGGGCAGCGTGGAGTTCGTACCCTGCCTGCATTTCGACGCCTGTTACTACCAGCCGCTGCGCTGGTGCATCGCCAACGGCTACCTGGCCTTCGAGGGTGGCGCGCAGGGCGAGCACAAGATGGCGCGCGGCCTGCTGCCGGTGCGCACGCAATCCGCCCACTGGCTGGCCGACCCGCGCTTCGCCGGTGCGGTGGCCGACTTCCTGGCGCGCGAGGGCACCGGAATGCAGGACTACGTGGACGAGTTGCGCGAGCGCAACCCCTTCAAGCGCGGAGAGCAGCCGGCATGAGCCATGCCGTAAGCGTCTATGGCTCGAACAAATCCTTCCTTGCCGGGTCCTTGCGACCTGCCTAGAGTCGCCCAACAGCCCTTCACGACCTCCTTTCGCAGTCTTCCCCGGCAGTACCCGATGTCCGACCGCACCCCGGTCTGTCCGCGTTGCGCCATCGATCCGCGTCACCGCGGCCTACGCCGATGACGACCATGGCGCGCCGCATCCGCTTCACCGCTTTCCAGATGAACGCGGCCTCGCACCAGGCGCCCGGGCTGTGGCGGCATGAACGCGACGGCTCGCAGCGCTACGCCCAGGCCGGGCACTGGCTGGAGCTGGCCCGGCTGCTGGAGCGCGGCTGCTTCGACGCCGTGCTGTTTGCCGACGTGCTGGGCGCCAACGACGTGTACGCCGGCAGCCCCGAGGCCGCGCTGCGCCACGGGGTGCAGATTCCCGTCAACGACCCGCTGGCGCTGGTGCCGCTGATGGCCCAGGCCACGCGGCACCTGGGCTTCGGCGTGACCTGCGCCCTGGCTTACGAGCATCCGTACCTGTTCGCGCGCCGCATGTCCACGCTGGACCATCTCAGCCAGGGCCGCGTCGGCTGGAACATCGCCACGCGCTGCTTCGACAGCGCCGACCGCAACCTGGGCCTGGCGCGCCCGCCCGCGCCCGAGGAGCGCTTCGAGCTGGCCGAGGAATACCTGGAGGTGGTCTACAAGCTCTGGGAAGCGAGCTGGGAGGACGACGCGGTGCGCCGCGACCGCCAGGGCGGCGTCTACACCGACCCGGCCAAGGTGCACGCCATCGGCCATCGCGGGCGCTATTTCGACGTGCCCGGCATCCACCTGTGCGAGCCCTCGCCGCAGCGCACGCCGCTGCTGCTGGCCCAGGCCGGCACGTCGCCCCGCGCCGCGCGCTTCGCAGCCCAGCACGCCGAAGGCATCTTCCTCAGCGGCCCCAGCATCGCCGTGGTGCGCCGCCTCGTGGAACAGGTGCGCCAGTGCCTGTCGGCGGCCGGGCGCGCCCGCGAGGACGTGCTCATCTACACCCAGGCGCTGATCATCACCGCCCCCACCTCGGCCGAGGCGCAAGCCAAGCACATGGAGCTGCTGCGCCATGTCGATGTCGAGGGCGCGCTGGCCTTGCTGTCGGGCTGGACCGGCATCGACTTCAGCCGCCATCCCCGCAACACGCCCATCGAGCAGGTGGACACCAACGCCGGCCGCACGGCGCTGGCCGCCTTCAGCCATGCCGAGCCCGCACGCCGCTGGACGGTGGGCGAGGCGGCGCGCTTCATCGGCCTGGGCGGGCGCGGGCCGGTCATCGTGGGCTCGCCGCAGCAGGTGGCCGACCAGCTCCAGCAATGGGCCGACAGCACCGGCATCGACGGCTTCAACCTCAGCTACGCGCTGGCGCACGAGACGATGCAGGACGTGGTGGACCTGGTCGTGCCCGAATTGCAGCAACGCGGGCGCTACGCCACGGGCTACGCCGAGGGCACGCTGCGCGACAAGCTGTTCGGACGCGGGCCGCGGCTGCCCGCCTCGCACATCGGGCGGCAGGTGAAGCTCGGACAGACCGCACCGGAGCTGCCCGTCAGCCCCAGGACAGGTGCCGAGAACACCGTCTGACCCCCCTCAGGCAAGCCCGTGCCGCAGGCCCCGGCCGGGAACCGCTCTTGCCATTGGACCCAGGCGCGCAGGCCGTTGCGGTGCAAACCGAAAGCCTGGCGGCACTCCCTGGCGCCTGTGGCGCCCGCTCAATGATCAACCGATGCGGAGGTATCCATGTCAGCACCCAATGGTTCCCGGCGTGACTTTGTGAAGAAGGGCGTCTATGTGGCGCCCGCCATCCTGACCCTTGCGGCCGCACCGGAGTTCGCCAAGGCCGGTTCGGTCAAGCCCGCACCGCCCAAGAACGGCGGAGGTCGGGGCCATGACCACCCGGGACGGGGTGATGACCGCCCTGGACGAGGCAATGACCGCCCGGGACGGGGCGGCAAGGAGGACCGTCCCCGCAAGAACTGGTTCTCCAGGGACTGAGGTCGAAACGGCGCGGCGCCTCACGGCGCCGTGCTTGCCGCAGAACAGCGAAGGGGCGCCCGATGCGCCCCTTTGTCGTTGCAGGCACATCGCACGCCCAGGGAACACGGCGTGCGCGGCTTTCACGACGTGCAGCGGCCGTGGAGCAGTTCGTCCAGGCGCTGCAGGAACTGCGAGACGTCGATGGGCTTGGTCCAGAAGTCGGCAAAACCCGCGGCCAGCGCCCGCTGGATGTTCTCCGGCATCGCATCGGCGGACAGCGCGATGCAGCGCAGATGCCGGGTCTGGGGATCGGCCCGGAGCTGTTCGAGCACGTCGTACCCGGTCATGCCGGGCAGGTTCATGTCGGTGAGGACCAGGTCGGGCTGCAGTTGCCGGGCCAGCGCCAGCCCGATCTCGCCATCGGCCGCCTCGTGCAGCAGGCAGTGAGGACGCAGGTCCATGATGTGGCGCACCAGCAGCGCGTTGACGGGATCGTCCTCGATGTAGAGGACCGTGGCGACGCCCGCTGCGTTGTCCTGCGGGGCCGGGCCGGCCCCGCCATCGGCCACCGCGGCCCGCAGGCCGGAGTCCTGGGCCAGGTTGGCCAAAGGCAGCTCGAGCGTGAAGATGCTGCCGCCCTCGTCGCGCCGGGCGGCGTGCAGATCCCCGTGCATGAGCTGCGCCAACCCCTTGGCGATCACCAGGCCCAGGCCCGCGCCTTCGATGTCCGTGCGCTCCGCGCCCAGGCGGTTGAAGGGCTGGAACAGGTGCTCCAGCTGCTCGTCGCTGAGGCCCCGGCCCGTGTCCTCCACATCGATGAGCACGCGATCACCCCGGGCGCGGGCCGACAGCCGCACCCACCCGCCGCGGTGGTTGTACTTCACGGCGTTGGACAGCAGGTTCAGCAGCACCTGGTGCAGCCGCAGGCTGTCGGCGACCACGGCGGGGGCCTCGGGCCCGATGCCATCGATCAGCCGCACGCCGGCGGCACCGGCCTGCGGTTCGATGCCGTCGAAACTGCTGCGCGCCACGGCGTGCAGCGCCGCGGGCTCCAGCGACAGGGGCGTGTTCCCGGACTCGATGCTCGCCAGGTCCAGGATCTCGTTGATCATGGCCAGCAGGTGCCTGCTCGCGGCGTGGACCTTGTGCAGCCGGTCGGCCTGGTGGCCGCGCAGCGGCGCCTCGGTGTCGATCTCCATCAGCTGCGTGAAGCCCAGGATCGCATTGAGCGGGGTGCGCAGCTCGTGGCTGATGCGCGCCAGGAAGCGGCTCTTGGCCTCGCTGGCCTGCTCCGCGGCCTCGCGCGCGGCACGGTCCTGCTCGGCCTGCTGCCGCTCGCTGACGTCGCGAAAGTACACCGTGATGCCGCCGTCGGACGGGTAGGCCGTGACCTCGAACAGCTTGCCCAGCGGCTCGTAATGCTCCTCGAAGCGCGCCACCGTGCCGCTGGCCTGGCACTGCTCGTACATGTGCTGGAAGCGCGATCCCGACGCATCGGGAAAAGCCTCCCAGACGTTGCGGCCCAGCAGCTCCTCGCGCGTGCGTCCCAGATAGACCTCCGCCTGCCGGTTGACGTAGCTGAAGCACCAGCGGCCATCGAGCGAGAAGATGCCGTCCGTGATGCTTTCCATCGTGGCCGTGAGCCGCCGCGCCAGGGCACTGGCCTCCTGTTCCAGGCGTTTGTTGTCGTCGATGTCCACCGACGAGCCGTACCACGCGATGGTGCCGGCCGCATCGATCTGCACCGGCGAGGCCCGAACGAGGTGCCAGCGGTAGACGCCATCGGCGCGGCGCAGCCGGTACTCCACCTCAAGCGGCCGGCGGGTGTGGCGGGCCTGGGTCCAGAGCTCGGCGACACGGGCCTGGTCCTCGGCATGAACCAGGGTGAACCAGCCGTCGGGTATGAGCTGCTCGATGGGTACGCCGGCATACCGGGCCAGGAGCGATGAGGCGTAATCGAGCACGCCGTCTTCGCGCGCTGTCCAGACGACGATCGGCATGGATTCGGCCAGCAGCCGCCAGCGCTGGACCTGGACATGCTGCTCCGTGTTGTCGCGGAAGTAGACCGCCAGGCCCTCGTCCGACGGATAGGCCGTGACCTCGTACCAGCGCTGCTGCGGTGGGTACTGGTAGGCCAGGCGCGCGGTGTGGCCGCTGCCGCTGGCCTGCAGGTACACGCGCTCGAGTTCGGAGCCCACGACGGCCGGAAACGTTTCCCAGACCGTGCGGCCGAGCAGCTCGGAGCGGCTGCGGCCAAGCAGCCGCTCGGCCGCGGCATTGAAGTACTGGAAGCGCCAGTCCCGGTCGAGCAGGTAGAAGCCGTCGCTCATGCGCTCCAGCGTGGTCTCCAGCTGGCGGCCCACCCGGTGCGCGGCGACCACGGCCTCGATGTGCTCGGTGATGTCCTGGAAGATCCCGTACACGCGCACGACGGCGCCCGTGCCGTCCCGCGCGGACTTGCCGATGGAGCGGGTCCACAGCACGTCACCCTGCCGGCTGGAAAACTTCAGCACCAGGTCGTAGGGCGTGCCGTCGCGGCAGCAGCGCCCGAAGGCCTCCGCGATGGTCTTCTGGTCTTCCGGCACGAACAGGCTGACCACCTGCGCGGCCGTCGGCGCCTCCTGCGGCTGGAAGCCCAGGATGCGCAGGTACTCCGCGTCACCGTGCAGTGTCTGGCGCCGGACATCGAACTCCCAGGAGCCCAGATGCCCCATCTGGCAAGCCAGCCGCAGTTGCTCGCCCGCGACTTCCAGCTCCAGGGTGCGTTCCAGCAGGGCCCGCGTGGCCTCGTGCTCCTGCGTCACGTCCTGCACCGCGCCGACGATCCGGTCATCGCGCGGAGCCGGCCCCTGCAGGCGCGCCGCGCGCTCATGCACGTGGCGGATGCTGCCGTCGGGACGCACGATGCGAACGTGCAGGTCGATGGGCGCCCCCTCGACCCGGGCCAGTTCCTCGGCCTGCCTGGAGAGGTTTCGATCGTCCGGATGGACCACGCGCAGGAAGCTCTCGAAGGGCGTCGAGGGCGCAAGCTCGGTGCCGAAGATCCGGGCCACTTCGCCCGACCATTGGCGGCGGCCCGTGCGGGCATCGAGCTCCCAGCTGGCGAGATGGCTCAGGGATTGCACGTCGGCCAGGCGCTGCCGCGCCTGCTCATGCCGCCGCCGCTCCAGCACGCGCTCCAGCAGGCAGCCGGCCTGTCGCGCCAGGGTCTTGAGCAGCCCGGACGCGGGCTCGTCCAGGCGCCGCGGGGCCGAGTCGAAGACGGCCAGGTCGCCCACCCTGGCACCGCCGGGCAGGGACAGCGGCATGGACGCGTAGAAGACCACGTGCGGCGCCCCGGCCACCAGCGGGCTGCCGGCAAAGCGCCCATCGCGCGTGGCGTCTTCCACCACGAACAGCCCGTCCGTCTCGATGGCATGCCCGGCAAAGGAAGCACGGCGGGGGGCTGCAGACAGGGCCTGCCCGAAGCTGGCCTTGGTCCAGGTGGCGTGCTCGTCGACCAGCGTCAAGGCCGCGCAGGCCGTGCCGCAAAGCAGGGCGGCCAGGCGCACCAGGTCGTCGTACTCGGGTTCCGGTGGCGTGCCCAGCAGCGCCAGCTCATGCAGGCAGCGCAAGCGGCCGACTTCGTCATTCATGTCCACTCCAGAACCGGGTGCGGTGTGCTCCGCACGTGGAGCCGTGGCCCGCCGGGCAGCTGCCTTGACGGGCGCACGAGCCCGGCGTCCGTGCCGGTGCAAATTCCGAGCCGCCGGCTTCCGGAGTGAAGCGCCGCGGTTAAACGGGGCCTTGCTGCGGCACCGCTGCCGTGTCGCTCAGCAGCCTGCTGCCGAACCTGTCGGCGTAGGTCTGGTGCGGAAAGCCCAGCGACTTGGCCGATCCCTCGTTCCAGCCATCGAACCAGCTGCGGGCTTCCGGCGTTTCCCGGGTGTAGGGGCAATGCTTGGAAAAGACCTCGCCGGCCCTGAAGCCCTTCTTCCAGGCCTCGACCACCACGGCAAAGGCCTCGGCCGCCCATGCCGGCCGGGGGTCCCGGACCCAGGAAGCCTGGCTTCCGGGCGGGAAACGGGTGACGGAACGCTGCGACAAGACGGCCTCCTGGACTTGATTGATGGACCGTCTTTTCGCAATCGCTGTGCCAATCCTTGCGGCTCTCTGACAGGGACTTGCTGGCGGCCTGCAGTACAACCCTCACATCAGGGTTGACACGGTGGTGACGCGCGTTGATCTGTGCGATGTGCATATCCGTGCGGCCGGCCCTGTTCGAGGATGGAACAAGCCGCCCGCCGGTTGGTACAGCGGGGCGGCGCCCGGACGCCGCTAGAGACCGCGCCCTTCGAGCAGCGAGGACAGCAGCGCCAGCAGCTGCGCCGGATCGGCCGGCTTGGCCATGTGCGCGTCGAACCCGGAGCGGATCGCCAGGCGCCGGTCCTCCGCCTGGCCCCAGCCCGTCAGCGCCACCAGCACGGCCTGCCGGCCCCAGGGCTGCCGGCGCATCCGCTGCGCCGTCTCATGGCCGCTGATGCCGGGCAGGCCGATGTCGAGCAGCACCACCTGGGGCAGGAAGGCCTCGGCCAGCGCCAGGGCCTGCTCGCCGTCATAGGCGATGCGCACCTCGCTGCCCTCCAGCCTCAGCATCATCGCCAGCGTGTCGGCGGCGTCCTGGTTGTCATCCACGACCAGGATGCGCCGGCACAGCGCGGCGTCCGGCGTCGCCTCGGCAGCGGCAGCGCCGGGCTCGTCCTGCCCGGGCAGGGCCAGCGGCAGCCGCAGCGTCACCGTGGTGCCCTGGCCGATGCCGGCGCTGTCGGCCCACACCCGGCCACCGTGCAGCTCCACCAGCGTGCGCACCAGCGCCAGCCCGATGCCCAGTCCGCCCTGGGCGCGCGCCTGCGGGCGCGGCACCTGGGTGAACAGCTCGAACACGCGCTCCAGCATGTCCGCGGGAATGCCGGCCCCGTCATCCACGACCCGCAATTGCGCCCAGGCGCCGTCCCGGCCCAGCTGCACCCTCACATGTCCTTGCGGCGGCGTGTACTTGCAGGCGTTATGGAGCAGGTTGCCCATGATCTGCGCCAGGCGCACCGGGTCGGCCTGCAGCAGCACGGGCGCCTCGGGCAGGTCCAGCGCCAGCTCCAGGGGCCCGGCCTCCCGCCAGGAACTGGCCGTCTCGGCGGCTTCACGCACCACCTGGCACAGGTCCACCAATTCCTTGCCGAGATGGATCTTGCCCTGCGTGATGCGCGAGACCTCCAGCAGGTCATCCACCAGGCGCACCATGTGGGCGGTCTGGCGCTCCATCAGCGACAGCATCTGCTCGCGCCGCCGGGCCTCCCCGCCGTTGGAGCGCAGGATGTGCAGCGCGTTGCGGATGGGGGCAAGCGGGTTGCGCAGCTCGTGCGCCAGCATCGCCAGGAACTCGTTCTTGCGCTCGTCGGCCGCACGCAGGCGCCGTTCGCTCTCGATGAGCGCGTTCTGGGAGCGCCGCAGCTCGGTGATGTCCAGCGCCACGCCTAGGCCGCGCAGCGGCCGGCCCTGCGCGTCGCGCTCGACCTTGCCGCGGCTCAGCACCCAGCGGTCCTGGCCGTCGGCGCCTTTGGTGTGGGTGCGGAACTCGGTGTCGTAGGGCACGCCGCGCTCGATCGCCTCGATCCAGGCCTGGGCCGCGGCCTGTCGATCCCTTGCATCGACGATCTCGGCCCAGTCCGCCATGCTGTAAGCGCTGCGCGAGGTGCCCAGGATGGCCATGGCCTCGCGGGACCAGGTGCCCTCGCCGGTCGCCAGGTCCACTTCCCAGATGCCCACGCTGCCAGCCTCGGTGGCCAGGCGCAGCCGCTCCTCGGCGATGCGCAGGCTGGCCTGGGCCTCGTGCAGCGCCGTCACGTCCGTGTTCGTGCCGAACCACTGCAGCACCCGGCCATCGTCATCCTTGAGCGGGGCCACCAGGGTGTAGAAGGGCCGGAAGCGGCCATCCTGGCCGCGGATCGGCACCGTCATCTCGAAGGGCTCGCCCGTGGCGATGGAGTGCTCCCAGCGCGCCACCACCTCGGGCAGCACCCGCGGGTCGTGCACGATGCGCCAGCCTTCCTGGCGCAGCTGCTGAAGCGTGGTGCCGGTGTAGGCATACCAGCGCTCGTTGTACCAATGCACGTCGCCGTCGGGGTCGGCCATCCAGGCCAGCTGCGGAATGGCGCTGACGAGCTGCTTGAGGCGCATCTCGCTGAGCTTGGCCGCCTCCTGCGCCCGCATCTCCTCGGAGACATCCTCGTGGATCAGCATCACTTCGGCCACGGAGCCGTCTTCCGCGCGCACCGGATGGGCCCGCGCCCGCAGCCAGCGCTTGCGGCCGTGGCGCCCCATCTCGGCCGGGTCGTAGCAGATGGCGGGGAGGCTGACCGTCTCGCCGGCAAAGGCGCGCCGCAGCAAGGGCAGGATGCCTTTGGCTTCGAGCTGCGGGTCGGAGAGGATGTTGTAGTCGGTCAGTATCCAGCGCAGGAAGTCCGCATCCCCTTCCAGCTGCCACAGCGCCAGCCAGGCCTTGTTGACGCGCAGCGTGCGCCCTTGCGGGTCCAGCAGCTGCATGCTGAAAGGTGCATGCTCGAACAGCGTGTCGAAGCGGTTGTGGTCCGTCGGCGTCGCCGTGGTGCGGGTCATCGTGTCCTCTTTCTCAACCCGGGCTGCCGGATGCCGGAGCGGCTCAGCCGGAAGCCGGCCCGCTCAAGCCCGCCTTCGGCAGCTCGGCCCGGGAGCGGGCAACGCTCGCCTACAGCCTAGCAGGAGAGGCGGCGCCAGCCGCGAGGCACCCAGGCCCGCTCAGGCGCCGGGCTGTCCGATCCACTTCGTCACGGACGGCGCCTGCCAGGCGGCCAGCGCGTCCAGCAGCCGTTGCGGGTCGGACTCGATGACGACCATGTCGCGGTGTTCGGCCTTCATGAAGCCTTCGGCCACGGCGTGGTCCAGCATCGCGCGCAGCGGCTCGAAATAGCCCCGGAGGTTCAACACGCCGCAGGCCTTGGTGTGCTCGCCCAGTTGCGTGAGCGTGGCCGCCTCGAACAGCTCCTCGAAGGTCCCCAGGCCGCCCGGCAGCGCGATGAAGGCATCGGCCAGCGCGGCCATGCGCATCTTGCGCTGGCTCAGCGTCGCCGCCACCTCGTGCGCCGACAGGCGCGGATGCAAATGCCCGCGCGCGTGCAGCCGCTCGTTGATGACGCCCGTCACCTCGCCACCGGCGTCGAGCACCGCATCGGCCACCACGCCCATCAGGCCCTTGCTGGTGCCGCCGTACACCAGCCGCAAGCCGCGCCCGGCCATCGCCCGACCCAGCGCGGCCGCACCCTCGGCATAGGCCGGCGACACGCCGAAGTTGGAACCACAGAACACCGCCACGCTGTGCATGCCGTCACTCCCGAGAAGCCTTGATCGAGGCCGCCGCGTTGCCGTTGTGCGGGCAACGGTTGCAGCCGACTTGCGCCAATGGACCGAAGAAGTGCCGCTTCAGGCCGCCGCAACGGCGCGTTGCCGCGCGACCCACAGCCCTTCGGCGCTGTACAGCGCCAGCGCCGCCCAGATCAGGATGAAGCCCAGCAGCCGGTTGGCCTGGAAGGGCTCATGGAACACCCACAGGCCGATGGCGAACTGCAGCGTCGGGCCGATGTACTGCAGCAGCCCGAGCGTGGCCAGCGTGATGCGCCGCGCGCCGGCGGCAAACAGTAGCAGCGGCACGGCGGTGATCGGGCCGGCCAGCAGCAGCCAGCCGACGGTCGGCGCATCGGCATGCGCCAGTGTGCTGGAGCCCTGTAGCGTCCACACCGCCAGCGCCGGCACCGCCAGCGGCGCCAGCAGCAGCGTCTCCAGCGCCAGGCCTTCCAGCGCGCCCAGCGAGGCCGTCTTGCGCATCAGGCCGTACAGGCCGAAGCTGCCCGCCAGCAGCAACGCGATCCACGGCAGCTGGCCGCCCTGCCAGGTCAGCCACAGCACGCCGAGGCCGGCCAGGGCGATCGCCGCCCACTGCATCGGGCGCAGCCGCTCGTGCAGGAAGGCATAGCCCAGCAGCACGTAGACCAGCGGATTGATGAAGTAGCCCAGGCTCGCGTCGATGACATGGCCGTTGTTGACGGCCCAGACGTACACCAGCCAGTTGCCCGACAACAGCAGCGCGCTGAGCATGAAGAGGCCCAGTTGCCGGGGCTGCCGCAGGACCGGCGCCAGCGCCCCGAAGCGCCGCATCGCGGCCAGCACGCCCAGCACGAACACCAACGACCACACCGTGCGATGGAGCACGATCTCCATGGCGGACACCGTGGCCACCTGGTGGAAATACAAAGGAAAAAGGCCCCAGGCCACGTAGGCCAGGGCCGCCTGCACGACACCTATGTTCATTTGCTGCAATTCTAGAAAGGCGGTTCTTGACGCCTTTGCCATCAAGGTTGAAGCCATGCCCTTCCCGTCCCTCATGCTGAGACAGCTTCTGCCGGCACTGGCCCTGCTGGGCGGCGCCTCCACGGCCCTGGCCGGCAATGCGGTCGCCGGGAAGACGGTCTTCGCCCGCTGCGCGTCCTGTCACCAGGTCGGCCCCGCCGCGCGCAGCACCTTCGGGCCGCATCTCAACGGCATCGTGGGCCGGCGCGCCGGCAGCCTGCCGGGCTACGGCTATTCCGCCGCGCTCAAGGCCTCGGGCCTGGTCTGGGACGAGGCCACGCTGCGGGCCTTCATCAAGGCGCCCGGCGATACCGTGCCAGGCACGAAGATGCGCCTGTGGTGGCTGGGCAGCGAGCGCCAGCTCGACGATCTGCTGGCCTACCTGCGCACCTTTCCGTGAGCAGGCAAGGCGCAGGACGCCGAGCCATGCTTTTCACTCGTCCTGCAACGGCAAGCCCAGCGACTGCAGCGCCTGGCGGATCACATCGGCGGAGCGCCGCAGCGCCTGCTCTTCCTCCTCGGCCAGCGGAATGGGCAGCACATGCCGCACGCCCTGTCGGCCCACCACCGCCGGCAGGCTCAGGCACACGCCGTCGATGCCGTACTGCCCTTGCAGCAGCGTGGACACGGTCAGCACCGAGGACTCGTCGCGCACGATAGCCTCGACGATGCGCGTGAGCGCGGCGGCGATGGCGAAATTGGTGGCCCCCTTGCGCCGGATGATCTCGTAGGCCGCGTCGCGCACGCGCAGGGCAACCTGCTCCATGTCGGCGGCGGTGCAGGAGGAACCGGTGAGCGCGCAATAGTCCTGCAGCCGCATGTTGGCCAGCCGGGTCGTGGACCAGGGCACCAGCTCCGTGTCGCCGTGTTCGCCCAGCACATAGGCGTGGACATTGCGCGGATCGACGCCATAGCGCGTGGCCAGTTCGGCACGCAGCCGGGCCGAATCCAGCACCGTGCCCGAGCCCAGTACCTTGGCGCTGGGCAGGCCGGACAGGCGCAGCGCCGCGAAGGTCAGCGCATCGACCGGATTGGTCGCGACCAGCAGCAGCCCGCCGGGATTGGCATACACCACCTCCTCGACGATGCCGCGCAGCGCCTCGACGTTGCGCTGCAGCAGCGCGGGCCGCGTTTCGCCCGGCCGCTGCGCCGCGCCGGCCGTGATCACCGTCACCACGGCGCCGGCCGCATCGGCCAGGTCCCCCGCACGCACCTGGACCGGACGATGAAAGGGCACCGCGTGCGCGATGTCCATGGCTTCGCCCTCGGCCCGGTCGGCGTCGGCATCGATCACCACGATGTCATGGACCAGTCCGGAAGCGGACAGCGTGTAGGCGAAGGTGCTCCCCACCCGGCCGGCGCCCACCACGGCCACCTTGGTTCCCCTGTTCATGCACGGCTCCCGTTGCGGACACATCCATCCATGGCCCAGTCCAGCCATTGCTCAGGACAGGGAACCGCCTCCGCGTGGCTCGTGCAGCCCTGCGCTCGGGGCGGCTGGTGATACGGCCGGGGTAGCGCGCGGCCTGGTCCACAGGTCCGCGTTGCGGATGCCCAGCTTCTCCGGATCGAACACCGGTTCAAGGCCGGCGCGCTTCTGCGCCTCGTAGTCGCGCAGGCATTGCAGCGCGGGCTTCTGCAGGATGAGGATGGCCACGATGTTGAGCCAGGCCATCAGCCCCACGCCCAGGTCGCCCAGGTCCCAGGCCACGCCGGCGGAACGCACGGCGCCATAGGTGACGGAGGCCAGCATCGCGAACCTGAGCACCAGGCTCAACCAGGGCCGGTGCACGCGGCGGTTGATGTAGGCCACGTTGGTTTCGGCGATGTAGTAGTAAGCCACGATGGTGGTGAAGGCGAAGAACATCAGCGCCAGCGCGACGAAGCTCGCGCCAAAGCCTGGCAGCACCGACTCCACCGCCGCTTGCGTGTAGCCCGGCCCCGTTTCCATGCCCGGCAGCCGCTCCACCAGAAAACCGCCCGCGGGCGCCTGCACGTTGTAGCGGCCGGTGACCAGGATCATGAACGCCGTGGCGCTGCAGACGAACAACGTGTCCACGTACACCGAGAAAGCCTGCACGTAGCCCTGCTGTGCCGGGTGCTTGACCTCGGCCGCCGCGGCAGCGTGCGGTCCGCTGCCCTGGCCCGCCTCGTTGGAATAGACGCCGCGCTTGACGCCCCACTCCACCGCCAGCCCCAGCACCGCGCCAAAGCCGGCTTCCAGACCGAAGGCGCTGCTCAAGATGAGCGTCACCATCGCCGGTACCTGGTGAATGTTGAGCAGCGTGATCACCAGCGCCACCAGGATGTAGGCCAGTGCCATGAACGGCACCACGATCTCGGCAAAACGCGCGATGCGCTTCACGCCGCCGAAAATGATGAAGCCCAGCGCCACCACGATGAGAGCAGCACTCACTGCCGGGGCTACACCCCACGCATTGTTCACGCCGGCGGCAATGCTGTTGGCCTGCACGCCCGGCAGCAGCAGTCCCATGGCGATGATGGTGACGATGGCAAAGAGCCAGGCATACCAGCGCTGGCCCATGGCCTTCTCGATGTAGAAGGCCGGGCCGCCGCGGTACTGGCCCCGGTCGTCCACCTCCTTGTAGACCTGCGCCAGCGTGCACTCCACGAACGAGGTGGAAGCCCCCAGAAAGGCCATCATCCACATCCAGAAGATGGCTCCGGGTCCGCCAAATGTGATCGCTGTGGCCACGCCCGCGATGTTGCCGGTGCCCACCCGCCCAGAGAGCGACATCGTCAGCGCCTGGAACGAGGACACACCAGCGTCGGAGGCCCGGCCGCGGAACATCAGCCGCACCATTTCCGCGATCCCGCGCACCTGCATGAAACGGGTACGGACGGAGAAGTACAGGCCCACCGCCAGGCACAAAAAAATCAGCGCCTTGCTCCAGACCAGCCCGTTGAGCATCGCAACGAATTCAGCCACTGCGGCCTCCTGCAATCGAGCGTCAGCCGCTGCAGCAAACGAGCGGCCTGCGAGGCCGGTATGCCCGCTTCTGACCAGCACGGATTCCCGGATGCCTTCAGCGCCGAGGTTCTGCCGGCATTGCGGGCCACAGGCTGATCCCGGAAGCCACAGCCTGGACCATGGCAACCAAGACAGACGGCCGTGCCTCGGGAAGAGACACGGCCGTCTGCAGCAGTGATGCTCGTAACGCGCCAGCCGTGAGGCCGATCAGGCGTGAGCCGAGGACGGGGCCTTACGGTGAGGGCTGGAACACGATGTCCACCCAGTAGTTCGACGCTCGGTAGGTCGAGGTCGGGAATTGCACTGTCGTGCCGCCGTAGGTGTACACGCCGTTGCCGCCGCTCACGCCGTTGGCCAGCAGGTGAATGGGCCCGTTGTCCACGCCGGCATTGGCAAAGAAGTTGTCGTCGGCGGCGTAGCGGCCATTGGGCGCGCGGTACGACGCCACGTAGACCGTATTGGCTGTGACAGGAACCGGCGTGGCGAAGTTCACCTGCTGCCAGCCCGTGGCCGTCTCGTTGACGAACGCCTGGGAGGCCAGCAGCTGCCCGGTGCTGGTCCACAGCGCGCCCACATGTGTGCCGGTGTTGCCCGCTCCCTTGTAGAAGCGGATGCCGGTGATGTGGCCGCTCTTGTCGGTGCGGAACTTCACACCCAGGTTGACCGTGCCCGTGTCGGAGTCGCTGGCAACCGTGGGGGTTGCGGACGGCGCGAACGCAGTGCACGGGCACCCGCCCCCTGTCCCGCCGCCCGTTCCGACGGTCACGGTGCGGCTGGCGGGCGTGCCCTGGATGTTGCCGCTGTCGTCCACGGCGCGGCTCATGAGCGTGACGCTGCCCGTGGTCGTGGGCGTCCAGGTGTAGCTCCAGCTGGCGCGCCCGTTGGCCGGATGCCAGGTGACGCCACCGTCGGTGGAGACTTCCACCGCACCGACCACGCCGCCGCCGCTGTCGGTGGCGGTGCCGGTAATGGTCACGGGGTTGGCTGCGGAGACGCTGGCCCCGGCCGCGGGCGAAGTGATGGTGGAGGTGGGCGCCGCCGTGTCGGTGGAGGCCGTGGCCGCCACCAGCGGCGACTGCAGCGTCGCGGGCTGCACGCCCATGTCCGCAAACAGGTTCACCGTGGCTTGGCGCATGCGCTGGTCCACTGCGGTGCCAGCGCGGTCATGCGTGGCGTCCAGCCCCCAGGACCACTGGATGGTGCCGGCGCCGAACACCCGCGCCCCGCTGGCGTGCTTGTAGAGCGTGAGGTAGTGCGTCACGGTGCCGCTGCCGTAGGTGGACCCGTAGTCCAGCAGCGCCCCGCCGGTGGTCAGCGTGGTCTGCGACAGCCGCAGCAGCCCCGGCGGGCGCGCGCCGTTGTCCAGGTCCGAGTCCCACTCGTAGCCCAGCACGCCCTCGGACAGCGTGGCCGTCTGCCCCGCGGCCAGCGTGGCCACCGAGGTGTTGCGCCAGAAGCGCAGCTTGCCCTCGGCCTCGGGCACCGTGATGGCGTAGGAGCGCCCGGTGTCGTTGTTCATGAAGATCGTGCCGGTGAGCGCGTTCTCCGGGCGGCCGCCGTCCGAGGGCGGCGAGAAGCGCGGGTCGCGCCAGGTGCCCGTCCACTGCGTGCTGGGGTCGATCTTGGCGTTGGCGTGCGTCTCCTTGTAGCTCACCAGCGTGCGGTAGGGCGTGGCCGCGCCGTCGATGCTCGGCTCCCAGCGCGTCTTCCAGAACACCTCGTTGCCGCTGAAGAAGGCCAGGCTCACCCCGGCGTTGCGCGCGGCCTCGACGTTGGCGCGCTGGGTGCCGGACCAGTACTCGTCGTGGCCCACGGAGAGGAACACTTTGTGGTTGCGCAGCCGCGCACCCGTGCGGTCGGTGTCGATGCCGCTGATGTAGCTCACGTCGTAGCCGTTGGCCTCCAGCCAGCGCACCATGGGGTACTCGCTGGCGAAGAGCCAGTCCTGGCCGCCGTCCACGGCGCGGGTGTTGAACGGGCGGTTGTAGCTGACCTTGTAGGCGCGCCCGGCGCCGGTGCCGATGCCCCCGGCGTAGAGGCTGGAGCCGCCGTAGTTGTTGTAGGCCTGCCAGGTGGTGTCGGAAGTCTGGAACACCATGTCGGCGCTGCTAGCGTCGTCGCGCACGACGAAGACGATGTGGCTGGCCCCGCCCGTGTCGGCGCGCACCAGGCGCGCGATGTAGACGCCCGACACCGCGTCGGCCGGCACGGCCCAGGAGCCCGACACCGCCCAGTTGCCGCAGTCGATGAGCCCGGTGGCCGACTGCGTCAGGCACGCGGGCTGGCTCTGCGGCAGCGCCGCCGAGGGCTGCACCGTGGCGACCTTGCGCGCGCCGCGCCCGCCGTAGTAGCCCAGCCGGTAGATGTCCAGGCGGTAGGCGCTGGCGTCCGTCTTGACCTTGAAGAACACGCTGCTGCCGCGGTTGACGCTCATCTCCGTGGCAAAGCCCTGGATGGAGGCGTCGCCCGCGCCGCTGACATCCCACTCCGAGGCCAGGCTGCCGGTGAGGCAGTTCTCGCGCACGATGGCGTTGGCCGGCGCGGCGCAGCCGCCCGTGGCCGCCGCGGCGGTGGTGAAGCTCCACTGCACGTTGCCCGCCAGCGCGTTGCCCGCGCTGTCCTTGATGCGCGGGTCGGTGCTGCCGCCCTTGAGCGTGGCGGTGTAGCTGGTGGAGGCCGCCAGCGCCGCCGCCGGGGTGAGCGTGGCCGTGCGCGTGGCGGCGTTGTAGGCCACCGCGGCGTTCACCAGCGCGCCGCCCGTGGTGCTGCGCAGCTCGAAGGTGCTGCCCGTGACGGTGGCCGCGTCCAGCGCCTCGCTGAAGGTGGCCGTCACGGCCGCCGTGGTGCTCACGCCCGTGGCGCCATTGGCCGGGGCAGTGGACGTTACCGTGGGCGGTGTGGTGTCAGGCCCGCCGCTGGTGGCCGGCGTGAACACCACGTCCACCCAGTAGTTCGAGGCTTGGTAGGACGACGAGGGGAAGCTCGACGTGCTGCCGTAGGCATAGACGCCGTTGCCCCCGCTCACGCCGTTTTGCAGCAGGTGCACCGGGGCGTTGTCCACGCCGGCGTTGGCGAAGAAATTGTTGTCGCCGGCATAGCGGCCGTTAGGGGCGAAGTACGAGGCCACGTACACCGTGTTGGCCGTCACCGGCACGGGCGTGGCGAAGTTGACCTGCTGCCAGCCGCTGGCCGTCTCCGGCCCGAACTGCGCCGTGGCCAGCCGCTGGCCGCCAAGTGACCACAGGTTGCCGATGTGCGTGCCGGTGTTGCCCGTGCCCTTGTAGAAGCGCACGCCCGTGACGTAGCCGTCCACGTCCACGCGGAACTTCACGCCCAGCTCCACCGAGCCCGTATCAGGGTCCGAAGGTGTGGTGGGCACCGCCGTGCTCGACCAGCCGCTGCACGGGCAGGTCTGCACCGCCGAACCCGAAACCGTGGTGAAGGACCAGCTCACGCTGGACGCCAGCGGGTTGCCCGCGAGGTCCTTGATGCGCGGATCACTGGCGCCGCCGCGCAGCGTGGCGGTGTAGGTGGTGGACGGCGCCAGCCCCGCACTGGGCGTGAGCGTGGCCGTGCGCGTGGCCGCGTCGTAGCTGAGGCTCGCGCCCACCACGGCGTTGGCCGCGTTGCGCAGCTCGAAGGTGCTGGCGTTGACGCTGGCCGGGTCCAGCGCGTCGCTGAAGGTGGCCGTGACCGGCGCGTACAGGCCCACGCCCGTGGCGCCCGCGGCCGGCGTGGTGCTGCTCAGCGCCGGGCCGGCGGCGTCGGCCGCGTACGTGGCCACGTAGCTGCCGGAGTCGGCGGCGAAGAAGGCGTACTCCACGCCCTTGATGACCTTGACGCTGAAGGGCACGGCGCTGCCGGCGCGCGTGAGCGCGGAGAGCACGCCCGCGCCCGCGCGCCGCGGCAGCATGCCCTGCAGCCCGTTGGCCGCGGGGCTGCGCGTGACGTTGAAGCTCAGCGCCGAGCCGCTCCAGCTGAAAGCGCCGAAGGTGGAGGCGTTGCGCGCGTCGAGCCAGGTGAGCATCTGGCGCGCGGCGATCACCG
>NZ_JABBFW010000011.1 GCF_012927045.1 Azohydromonas caseinilytica
GCAATGGCTCGATCACAGCCCAGAGCTCGTCGTCGATCAACGGTCTTGCCATGGTGAAACCTCGCCCAGTAGACGGTCTCACTCGGCATGCCAGCATCTACCGTGCCCGCATAAAGTTAGGGCTAGTCAAGTTCTTCGCGGGCGAGGCACTGCGGGCCTCGGGCGACGTGGTGGCCTCGGTGCGCCCCGGTGTGGGCGTCGAGGTGACGCGCGAGCCCGTCGGCGTGGTGGGCCTGATCACGCCCTGGAACTTCCCGATCGCGATTCCCGCCTGGAAGATCGCCCCGGCGCTGGCCTTCGGCAACAGCGTGGTGCTCAAGCCGGCGGAGCTGGTTCCGGGCTCGGCCTGGGCACTGGCCGACATCCTGCACCGCGCCGGGCTGCCGGCGGGCGCGTTCAACCTGGTGATGGGCCGCGGCTCCGTGGTGGGCCAGGCGCTGCTGGACGACGCGCGCGTCAACGCCATCAGCTTCACCGGCTCCGTGGGCACGGGCAAGCAGGTGGCGGCCGCTTGCGTGGCGCGCATGGCGAAATTCCAGCTGGAGATGGGCGGCAAGAACCCGTTCATCGTGCTGGACGACGCCGACCTGGACGTGGCGGTGAGTTGCGCCATCAACAGCGGCTTCTTCTCCACCGGCCAGCGCTGCACGGCGTCGAGCCGCGTCATCGTCACCGAGGGCATTCACGACCGCTTCGTGGCCGCCATGGCCGAGAAGATGAAGGGCATCAAGGTCGGCGACGCGCGCAAGCCCGGCACCGACATCGGCCCCGTGGTCGATGAGAAGCAGCTGGCGCAGGATCTGGAGTACGTGGCCATCGGCAAGGCCGAGGGCGCGCGGCTGGCCGCCGGCGGCGAGGCCCTGGGCCGCAACGCCGACGGCGCCCCGGGCTTCTACATGACGCCCGCGCTGTTCACCGACACGGCGCCGCAGATGCGCATCAACACCGAGGAGATCTTCGGCCCGGTGGTGAGCGTCATCCGCGCCAAGGACTACGACGCGGCGCTGGCCCTGGCCAACGACACGCCCTTCGGCCTGGCCTCGGGGCTGTGCACCACCAGCCTCAAGCACGCCACGCACTTCAAGCGCCACGCGCAGGCCGGCATGACCATGGTGAACCTGCCCACCGCGGGCGTGGACTACCACGTGCCCTTCGGCGGCCGCAAGGGCTCCAGCCACGGCCCGCGCGAGCAGGGCCGCTACGCGGCGGAGTTCTTCACCACGGTGAAGACCTCGTACACGCAGGCCTGAGGGCGAGCAGGCCTGTATCCGGTCCCGACGCCAGGCGCTGCCTTGGCCCGGCCCGCCCGCCTACCGCGGGTCCTCCGCCGCACCGGCCATCACCGGCGCTGCCCTGAGCTCGCGCAGCCGCGCCTGCGCCCGCGGGTGCGTGGCATCGGCCTTCACGCTCTTCTCCAGCGCCGCGATGGCTGCGGCACGGTCGCTGGCGGCCAGCCGCTCGCCTTGCTGGTAGTACACCTCGGCCAGCAGCAGCCGGCTGGGCACGTCGCGCGGGTCGGCCGCCAGGCGTGCTTCCAGCAGTGCCATGGCGTCGGCGATCTGGCCCTGCGACATCAGCATCGACGCATGCTCGATGCCGTTGGGGTCGGCCACGTCCGCCGCGGCCACGCTGCGCGCGCCGCGATCCAGGCGCGCCACCCGCTCCGCGCGCGGCGGCCGCTCGGCGCGGGCCGCACGCTCGCCCTCCGGGACGCTCGCCCGCTGCGCGGCCAGGCGCTCGGCGCCGGTGCGCGCGCCCGCCATCTCCGCCTCCTGCGCGGCGCGGCGCGTGATGGTCAGCCGCGAGTACCGCCCCAGCACCAGCCGCCTGTTGCGCTCGCGCTCGATGCCGCGCAGCACCTCGGCCGCCTGCACGTCGTCGGGCTTCAGCGCCAGCGCGGCCAGGTACTGCGTGGCGGCGGCGTCCAGCTCACCGCGCTGGCGCGCCTGCGCCGCGCGCTGCAGCCGCTCGGCCGCCGTGGTGTCGATGCGCCGACGCGTGGCCTGCAACTGCTCGCGGTACTCCGCCTCCTCCGGGCGCAGCAGCGCCAGCAGCTCCCAGGCCAGCGCCGCATCGGCCAGGCGGCCCTGGCGCTCGGCCTGCCGTGCCGCTTCGCGCTGGCGCCGCTCGAAGGCCTGCGCCGGGGGCGAGTCCGGCCGCGCCGCGGTGTCCACGCGCGCCGGCGCCACCGCCCCTCCGCCCAGCGGCCCGATGCCAGCGCAACCGGCCAGCGCCGCGCAGCAGGCGGCCAGCGCGATCCGGCGCCAGGCGCTCAGCGCAGCGCCGCCGGTGCCCTGCGCGGCCCGGAAGCGGACGTGCCGCGCGCTCAAGGCGCGCCTCCGGCCGAGACGGCCAGCGGCCGGCTGATCTGCAGCTTGGCCTTGAAGTCCTCCAGGTCGTGGTCGCCGAAGATCATGGTCCGCCGCAGCAGCATCGGCTGCGCGAAGAAGGCGTTGCCGCCGGGATTGACCGTCACGGCCAGCCGGTAGCGCTGGCGCGAGAGCACCTCGAGCACCGCCTCGTTGGCGTCGCCATAGGGCAAGGCGTAGTGGCGCACCTGCACCGGCAGCCGCTTCTCCAGCAGCTCGCGCGGCACTCGCGCCTCGGCGTCCAGCCCCTGGCGGTAGCGCTCCTCGGACTCGCCCGGCATGCGGTCGATGAGGTTGCGGTGCGACTTGGAATGGGCCTGCACGTCGATCAGCCCCGAGGCCGCCATCTCCGACAACTGCGCCCAGCTCAGCGCCTCACCGCCGCTGCCGATGAAGTCGGTGTAGACGAAGAGCGTGGCCGGCAGCCCGTGCTTCTTGAGCAGCGGAAACGCATGCCGGTACACCGAGGCGTAGCCGTCGTCGATGGTGAGCACCACCGAGCGCCGCGGCAGCGCCTGCCGGCCCTCCAGGTAGTCCAGCAGCTGCTCCAGGCGGATGACGTGGTAGTCGTTGCGCGTGAGCCAGTCCAGCTGCGCGGCGAAGCTGGCGGCGGAGACGACCATCTTGCCGCCGCCCGGCCCGAAGCGGTGGTAGCAGAGGATGGGCACGGTCTGGTAGGCGTCGGCCTGCACGCCCAGCGGGTTCAAGGGCTGCAGCGGCACCACCAGCGCCTGCCCGGCCTCGGCGCGCGCCACGGCGTTGAAGTCGCCGATGCGCCAGTACGCCTCCTCGCTGCCCAGGAAGCGCGCGGCGATGCCGCGCAGCGTTTCGCCCGGCGCGGGCACATAGATGATGAAACGCTCGCTGCGCGCCAGCACCTCGCCACGGCCGGCCACGGCGGGCGCGGACGCCGGCACGTCGCCCGGCAACGGGGTTGGCGCTGTGCCCGGCGGCAGCGTGCCGCAGCCGGCCAGCACCGCGGCCAGCGCGGCGGCCCGGGCCGCGCTGGCCGCGCAAGCCGGCCTCATGGCGGCGTCTCCCGCCCCAGCCGCGCCTGCAGCGCCTGCGCCATGCGGTCGAAGGCGGCATAGAGCAGGCCGAATTCGTCCTTGCGCTCCTCGCCGATGCGCTGCTCGAAATGGCCGGCGGCGATGTCGTCCAGCGCGGCGGTGACGCGCTGGATCGGCCGCGCCAGGCGTTCGGCCAGCAAATACATGGCGCCGCCGGCCGCCGCCACCGTCACCACCACCAGCAGCGCCATCCACAGCAGCGACAGCCGCGCCACGCCCAGCAGCGGCGCCTCGGGCAGCGCCAGTGCCACGCGGCCCACGGGCTTGCCCTGGAAGGTGATGGGCGCCTCGAAGCCCAGCAGCGCCTCGCCACCGGCCTCGTGGCGCGTGACCAGCACCGCCTCGCCGCGCCGCCCCAGCGCCTCGCCCGCGGGCGGCACGTAGGGCTTGTCCACCAGCGCGGGCTGGCTGGAGGCGCGCACGACGCCGCTGCGGTCCACCACGCTGACGCCGTGGAAGTCGCGCGTCTTCATCACCTCCTGCAGCGCGACATCGACCGTGGCCCACTCCTCGGCCAGCGCCGGCGCGGCGTTCTGCACGGCGATGAAGCGCGCCAGCGCCGCGCCCACGTCGATGGCCTGGCTGCGCATGGCCGCGACCTGGCGCTGCGTGACCACGGCGGCGGTGAGGCCCATCACCACCGCCACCACCAGCGCCATCAGCGCCGCCCAGCGCACGCGCAGCGGCACGATGCGCGGCTGCTCGCGGCGGCGCTCGGCCTCGTCCAGCGCCGACAGCACCCGCCCCAGCGCCTCGGCCAGCTCGCGCCCGCTCTGGTAGCGCGCCTCCGGCGCCTTGGCCAGGCAGCGCTGCACCACGCGCGACAGGCCCGGCGGCAGGTCCGGGCGCAGCCGCTCCAGCGGCACCGGGTCGTCCTTGGCGATCTGCAGCGCCAGCGACACCAGGCTGTCGCCGGTGAAGGGGCGCTGTCCCGCGAGCATCTGGTAGAGCACGATGCCGGCGGAGAACAGGTCGGAGCGGCCGTCGAGCTTCTCGCCCTGCGTCTGCTCGGGCGACATGTACTGCGGCGTGCCCAGGATGTCGCCCACGCGCGTGCGCTGCTCGTCCAGGGCCGAATCCATGTGCGCGATGCCGAAGTCGGTGACCTTGATGGTCTGCGTGCCGCCCAGCCGCACGATGTTGCTGGGCTTGATGTCGCGGTGCACGATGCCGTGGGCATGCGCGTAGTCCAGCGCCAGCGCGAGCTGGATGCCCATCACCAGCGCCTCGCGCACGGGCAGCGGCTCGCCCTTGTCCATGAGCTCGTTGAGCGGCTGGCCGGCCAGCAGCTCCATGGCCATGTAGGGCCGGCCCTCGATCTCGCCCACGTCGTAGACGATGACGATGTTGGGGTGCGACAGCCGCCCCGCGGCGCGGGCCTCGCGCAGGAAGCGCGCGCGCACCTCGGCGTTTTCCGACAGCGAGGCGTGCAGGAACTTCACGGCCACGTCACGCCCGATGCCGGGGTCGTGGGCGCGGAACACGGTCGCCATGCCACCGCGGCCCAGGCGCTCCAGGATCTCGTAGCGCCCGACCTGGCGCACCTCCGGATCGCCCGCGGGCGCCCTGCCGGGCAGCGTGGCGCCCACGTCGTGCAGCGGACCAGGCGCGGGCGTCAGCGTGGCACCGGCACCGGTGGGCTCCAGCGCGGCGGCCGGCGCGATGCGCGTGGCATCGTCGTCGGCCGCGGGCTGCGGCGGCCTCGTCGCCGCCAGGGCATTGGCGCCCGGTGGGGGCGTCGGTGCGGTCGGTCCGTCCTGTTGAGCCATGGCAGCAAGCCTCGCCTGTCGCGCCTCGCGCGTCTGGCGCATGCTCGGCTGCCCGCCTCAGCCCGGCAACGGACCAAAGTCATGCGGCCGGCCCGAAGGCCGGCCGCGGCTGCCGCTCAGCGATAGCGGTAAGGCGCCTCGTACTGCCACAAGGTACTGCTCAAGCATTGCCGGGCGCGGCAGGAAGAACAGCGGGGGTTGCGGCCGGCAAATGCACGCCGCCGAGCTCGACTGTCTTCAATGGAGGACGGTGCTGTTTACGACCACCACTTGTGCCACAGCGCGTTGCTGCGGCCGCGCGCGAAGACGTCGATGCGCTCAGGTCCCCATGAGACGGCCGCAGGATCGGAGGTAATGACGCCGCCCAGCGATTCCCACCCACTCCAACCGCCGCTGTACCACTTGTGCCACAGCGCGTTGTTGATGCCGCGCACGAAGACGTCGAGCCGTCCCGATGCCCATGAGGACACGCCGGGACCTGATCTCAGGAAGCCGCCCAAGGACTCCCAGCCGCTCCAACCGCCGCTGTACCACTTGTGCCACAGCCCGCCGTTGGTGCCGCGCACGAAGACATCGATGCGATCGGGCCCCCATGAGACGGCGTCAGGATCGGAGGTGAGGACGCCGCCCAGGGATTCCCACCCGCTCCAGCCGCCGCTGTACCACTTGTGCCACAGCGCCTTGTCGGTGCCGCGCACGAAGACGTCGAGCCGTCCCGACGCCCATGAGCACACGGCGGGACCCGAGGTCAACACGCCGCCCAAGGATTCCCAGCCGCTCCAGCCGCCGCTGTACCACTTGTGCCACAGCGCGTTGTCGGTGCCGCGCACGAAGACGTCGATGCGGTCGGGCCCCCATGAGACGGCCGCAGGATCGGAGGTGAGCACGCCGCCCAAGGATTCCCAGCCACTCCAGCCGCCGCCGCTGTACCACTTGTGCCACAGCGCGTTGTCGGTGCCGCGCACGAAGACGTCGAGCCGTTCCGCTGACCATGAGGACACGCCGGGACCTGATCTCAACACGCCGCCCAAGGATTCCCAGCCGCTCCAGCCGCCGTACCGCTTGTGCCACAGCGCGTTGTCGGTGCCGCGCACGAAGACATCGATGCGATCGGGTCCCCATGAGACAGCCGCAGGATCGGAGGTGAGCACGCCGCCCAGGGATTCCCACCCGCTCCAGCCGCCGCTGTACCACTTGTGCCACAGCGCGTTGTCGGTGCCGCGCACGAAGACGTCGAGCCGTCCCGACGCCCATGAGGACACGTCGGGACCTGATCTCAACACGCCGCCCAGGGATTCCCAGCCGCTCCAGCCGCCGCTGTACCACTTGTGCCACAGCGCGTTGTCGGTGCCGCGCACGAAGACGTCGATGCGGTCAGGTCCCCATGAGACGGCCGCAGGATCGGAGGTGAGCACGCCGCCCAGGGATTCCCAGCCGCTCCAGCCGCCGCTGTACCACTTGTGCCACAGCGCGTTGTCGGTGCCGCGCACGAAGACGTCGAGCCGTCCCGACGCCCACGAGCACACGGCGGGACCCGAGGTCAACACGCCGCCCAAGGATTCCCAGCCGCTCCAACTGCCGCTGTACCACTTGTGCCACAGCGCGTTGTCGGTCCCGCGCACGAAGACGTCGATGCGATCGGGTCCCCATGAGACGGCCGCAGGATCGGAGGTGAGCACGCCGCCCAAGGATTCCCATCCACTCCAGCCGCCGTCGCTGTACCACTTGTGCCACAGCGCGTTGTCGGTGCCGCGCACGAAGACGTCGAGCCGTCCCGATGACCACGAGCACACGGCGGGACCCGAGGTCAACACGCCGCCCAAGGACTCCCAGCCACCCCAGCTCGCTTGCGCGCTGTGCAAGTGGCCGGTGGGCTCGGCTACGGCCAGCGCCTGGGCCGTTTCGGTGGCACCGCCGTTGTTCCCGCCACCGCAGGCGGTGAACACCCCGCCGCCCAGCAGTGCCAAGCCGGAGCCGGCGGCCGAGCGCAGGAAGCGGCGACGCGGCGGCATCAGCGCCGACGCCGGCATCAGGATGGAAGGCCGGTCCGACGGGCCGGCGATGATGTTGCCTTCACCATTTGCCATGATTGCTCTCCTTGAATTGCAATCAATTCCTCACACTTTCGGTGCGAGTGCTTGGTACCTCGAACGCAAGCCCCGTCAGCTGTTGGTGGGCCCAAAAATTGCACAGCGTGTCCACTGAGAGGGGGTCTGGTGGGCAACAGCCACGCGGTACCAAAGGATCTGGTTTAGAGCCCCAGAACACGGTTGATGGACGCTCGTGTACAGGCGCGCCGAAGCTGCGCCGCATGGCGAATCAAGCCGAACATGACGTCAGGGCGCCGTACGGGAACGCTGCTGCCAAGACGCCTCAGGCCTCTCCGTCTGGAGCCTCACAGACCGGCCATAGCCAACTTTCTTGGTGCCTAGAACGGCTCACAGAGGGTAGGACGGTTTCTGGCGTCCAAGATGACGGGAAATGCACGGAGGGATTGAGTATTCATATTTCCTCCATAGGCTGACACGTCGCAGGGCATTACTGCACACCCAGTGTCAAGGCGCAAGATTGTTGCGTTCATATACCCAAACGGGTACGCCATCATCGTTCATTTGGTCTTGGATGCGATTGCTTTTTTCAACGGCGCAGAGGCCGCCATTGCTTCTCATTAATATCCGGCACAATTGCCACAAAAACTCGATAGAACACTCGATATGTAATGCAAACCAGCTGCGCCATGTCCACACCAGGCATCTGCCCTGGCACGGCAGCCGGTAACAGGGATCGCGCGGATGGTGCTCGGCCACCGGCGCCACGGCCGGCGCCATGACCATGAAATTGCGACGATTCCTCTGCGTCATGGCTTTGCCCTTGAAAGCCTTCAACCGCAGACGAATATTCAAGACTGCGCGGGATGATTTTTTCTGTCAGCGGTGGATATTGGATTGAAGACTTCAATATCCCCTGGCCGGCTGGCATGAATCGAGATTCACGCGCGAGCCGGGCACGACTTGATTTGCATCAAAAAAAATAGCCTTGAATTCGACCGCCGGCAAAACATTCAATTTCCCCGGATTGAAATTCGCGGAGAACCGGCTATGAGGGCTGCCTCAGCGCAGCAGCCCGGCGTACAGCCCTGGCGAGGAATCGGGGATTTCCAGCGCGCCGGCCGCGCGCTCGAAGAAGCGCGGCGCAGCGACATGGCCGGCGACGGCGTAACCGTAGCCCGCGGCGCGCATGTCGTGCAGGCAGGCCCGCAGCAGCGCCGCGCCCAGGCCCTGGCCGCGCGCGATTTGGGCCACGCCCAGCGGTCCGACGAAGCCGCGCGCGGTGGCGTCCCAGCAGGCAAAGCCCAGCAGCTGCCCCTGGCGCTGGGCCATGAACAGGCTCACCGGGCGGTTGGCCAGCGCCACGCCGGCCTCGCTGCTCCACAGCGCGCCAAAGCGCTGCGCCACCCACTGCGTGACGAAGGCGTGCTCCGGTCCCAGCGGCTTGCGCAGCAGCACCCCCGGCGGCGCGACGGGGAAAAGCTCTCCGAGCGCGTAGAGCTTGATCAGCATGTCCATGCGTGGCGCCCATGCTGGCGACGAAGCGGCGGTTGCACGAGCGACCAAGGTCACATCACGCCGCGCAGCGGCTGGGCTACCTTGGCCGCCGAAGCCAGCCAGCCATGGGAACCCCTGACGACGACCGCACGGTGCTGCGCACCGGGCCGCTGGCCCGTGCTGCGGAGCCGGCGCAGCCGCATGCCAACGCCCTGCCCCCCGGCACGCGGCTGGGCGAGTTCGAGCTGCTGTCGGTGGTGGGCGCGGGCGGCTTCGGCATCGTCTACCTCGCGCGCGACCATTCGCTGCAGCGCGAGGTCGCGATCAAGGAATACATGCCCGCGTCGCTGGCCGAGCGCACGCAGGCGCTGACGGTGTCGATCCGCTCCGAGCGCGACGCCGAGACCTTCGAGGCCGGGCTGCGCAGCTTCATCAACGAGGCGCGGCTGCTGGCGGGCTTCGACCATCCCTCGCTGCTCAAGGTCTACCGCTTCTGGGAGGCCAACGGCACGGCCTACATGGCCATGCCCTACGTGGCCGGCACCACGCTGGCGCGCTATCTCAAGGAGCTGGGCCACCCGCCCGAGGAGGCCTGGCTGCGCGAGCTGCTGCGGCAGCTGCTGCAGGCGCTGGAGGTGCTGCACGCAGCGCGCTGCTACCACCGCGACATCGCGCCGGACAACATCCTGATCCTGCCCGACGGCCGCCCGCTGCTGCTGGACTTCGGCGCGGCGCGGCGCGTGATCGGCGACCTCAAGCGCTCGCTGACCGTCATCTTCAAGGCCGGCTACGCGCCCGTGGAGCAGTACGGCGACACGGCCGGGCTGCAGCAGGGGCCGTGGACCGACCTGTACGCGCTGGCCTCGGTGGCGCATTTCGCCATCACCGGCAAGACGCCGCCGCCCGCCGTGCAGCGGCTGCTGGCCGACAAGTACGAGCCGCTGGCGCGCGTGGCCGCCGGGCGCTACAGCGCCGCCTTCCTGCAGGCGCTGGACCGGTCCCTGGCAGTGCTGCCCAAGGACCGGCCGCAGAGCGCGGCCGAGCTGCGCGCCCTGCTGGAGGCCGCGCCGGCGGCGCCCGCAACGGCACGGGGCGCGGCGCCACGGCAGCGCGTCCCCACCGCCGCCCTCGTCGCCGCGGGCACGGCCCTGGCGCTGGGCGCTGCGGCCGCCTACTGGTTGCTCGTGCAACGCGAGCGGGCACCCACCGGCCCGCATGGAACTCCATCGTCCGTCGAGACGCGCACACCGGCCGCGCCGCCACGCTCCGCCGCACCCGCACCCGCACCCGCACCCGCACCCGCACCCGCACCCGCACCTGCACCTGTTCCGACTCCTGCTCCTGCACCCGCGCCTGCACCCGCACCTGTTCCGACTCCTGCGCCCGCGCCCGCGCCCGCGCCCGCGCCTGCACCCGCACCCGCACCTGCACCTGCACCTGCACCTGTTCCGACTCCTGCTCCTGCGCCCGCACCCGCACCTGCACCTGTTCCGACTCCTGCTCCTGCTCCTGCGCCCGCGCCTGCACGCGCGCCGGTGCCGATGCCGGCCCCACCGCCGCTGCGGGCGTTGCCGTCCCCCGCGGCCCCGGCGACCGTGAAACCGCAGGCGCTGCCGCCGGCGCGAGCCGTTCCGGCCCCTCCGCCGGTGGCCGATGAAAACCCGCCGGCGCGGCGCGGCCTGTCGGCCCGCTGCGCCGACGTCATCCAGCGCGTGATGCTGGGCGAGCCCCTGACGCCCGAAGAGCGCGATGTCCTCAAGAAGGAGTGCAAGCAATGAACACGTTTTCGAAGGAATCTCCCGCGGGCCGCCGCGGCGCCGGACCGTCCCTCGCTGCCTTGGTCCCGGCCCTGGTGCTGGCCGCGCTGGCCGGCTGCGCCACGCCCACCGGCCCCACCGCCAGCACCGAGGCGGTGAGCTTCGACCAGGCCGTGGCCAGCGCCACCGACAGCCTGCTCACGCAGGCGCGGCAGTCGATGGGGGTGATGGCGCAGTTCAGCTCACGCAGCGTGGTGGTGGACCCGATGCTCGAAAGCGGCACCGGCCAGCAGTCGGCGCTCACGCGCGCGCTGGAGGACAAGGTGGCCCAGCGGCTGCGCGCCGGCGAGTTCGAGCTGCTGCCGTTCCAGGGCGAGAGCCTTTCCAAGGCGCGCTACCTGCTCGTGGGCACGCTGGACCACCTGCAGGAGGTGAAGGACCGCCCGGCCGGGCGTCCGCCGCTGCGCATCGACCTCTCGCTGGTGGAGCTCAAGAGCGGCAACG
Organism: Azohydromonas caseinilytica; assembly: GCF_012927045.1. Classification (GTDB taxonomy): domain Bacteria; phylum Pseudomonadota; class Gammaproteobacteria; order Burkholderiales; family Burkholderiaceae_C; genus Azohydromonas; species Azohydromonas caseinilytica. Next base: position 11,015 of record NZ_JABBFW010000011.1, read on the forward strand.
TGGTGGCGCAGGCCTCGACCCGCGCCGTGGACAACCGCCTCGACGCCACGCCTACGCCCTACTACCGCGACAGCCCGGTGCTGGTGAAGGACAAGGTGGTGGACGGCTACATCCGCACCGCGCAGGCTCGGCCCGGCACGCCGGCCGATGCCGACTACTTCCAGCGCGTGAGCGTGGGCACCACCATCCAGGCCGCCACGCAGGCCTACAACGCCGAGCAGTACCCGCAGGCGCTGGAGCTGTACCGTGCGGCGCTGGCCACGCCCGCGGGCGAGCAGATGCGCACGCGCAACGGCATCTACCTCTCCAACTGGAAGCTGGGCCGCGACGCCGAGGCCGAGGCGGCCTTCGGCAAGGTGGTGGAGACGGCGCTGGCCAACAACAACCTGGGCGTGAAATTCCTGTTCAACCCGGGCAGCACCGACTTCTGGCCCGAGCCCAAGATCAGCGGGCCCTACCCGTTCTGGCTGCGCCAGATCGCGCGGCACGTGGCGGCGTCCAAGGTCTGCCTGAACGTGGTGGGCCACACCAGCCACACCGGCAGCGAGGCCTACAACGACCGGCTCTCCGAGCAGCGCGCGCTGGCGATCCGGCAAAAGCTCGTGACCGAGGTGTCGGACCTGGCGCCGCGGCTGAAAGCCGGCGGGGTGGGGTTTCGGCAAAACCTGATCGGGACGGGGACCGACGACGCCAGCGATGCGCTGGATCGGCGGGTGGAGTTCAAGGTGCAGGGGTGTGGGGGGTAGGGAGCGGGCCTGAACCGAATCGGAAATATGGCGAGCGGGCTCAGCGGGCGTCCGGGTAAGCCTTGAGCGCCCTGGCGAGCCGGTCGTCGAGCTCCGCCCAGAACTCGTCCACGGGCTCCACCGTGTCATCCTCGGTGTCCATGGCGAAAGCCTTGGCCGGCGTCTCGTCGAGGTCGAAGCCCAGAGACTGGCTGCCGTTGGAATACACTTGCAAAAAGCCTTTGATGCCTGGGGCCTTGCCGATCACGGTCCATTGTTGCGCCGGCAACGGACCTCCTATGGCACCGAAAATGTTCACCCAGCCGTCGTGAATCCTGTAGAGCCTGCTCAAGTCGGTGTCGAGTTCGTCACCTGGCGCCGGCAGCTTATCCAACGGCCAGAAGCCCCGGCGAGCCATCAAGTCGCGGCCTTCGTCGAACAGGTAGAGCAGGGACGGACGGGCCGAGTCCGTTACCAGGAAGGCCAGGCCGGCGAGCTTGCGTTGCAGTGCTGCCAGCGTCATGGGCAGCCGGTGAGCGACGGGTTGCCAGAGCTGCCGAACGGCATCGACCACATCCTCATGCTCACGCAGCGCCTGCCACGAGTCGGGCAGAGTGCCGATGGCAGCAAGCCCGTTCTTCATGCTCACGTACACCTTGGGATGGCCTTCGTGCTCGACTTCTTCCAAGAAGTCTGCGATGGCTTCGCTGTCGTAGTCCATGGTGAGCTCCTTGCCTGCTTATGCCTTCGGCAGGCGCTATTCCTTGCACGGCGTTTCCCGGATTTCCTTGGTGATCCGCTTGGCCACTTCCTCGGTCTTTTTGATCTTGGCCGCGCGAGTCGACGGATGCAGCGTCAGGTTCCTGACCTTCACGCGCTTCCAGTTGTGCCAGAGCCGATCGCACTTTGATGAATTGCATGAACCGCACAGCCCATCGTAGTTGTAGGCCGCGTCGGCGATCTCTTCCTGCTTCTCGTTGGGCAGGCAGGCGAAGCCCGGCATTTCGCAGATCTTCTTCAGCGGCACCACATGGTCGGCCGCCAACGTCGCGGCGGGCTGCTTGCAAGCATCACAGATCTTCGGCCTGCGTCGGTTCACCGACGCCTGAGCCTTGTCCGACGGCGTTCCCTTGCGCAGATTCTTGTAGCGGGTCTTGTGTGTCTTCTTGGTCTTGCACTCAGCGGGACACTTGTCGAGCGGCTTGGTCTGCATGCCCGCGGTCGCCTGGCTGACGATGTGGGGCCACAGGATCTGCTCATTCGCGTTCGGGCAGGCGTGGTTGTGCGTGGTGGAGTCAAGGTGACGCACGACGTTTTCCTGCTCGACCAGCACGTCCATCGACCATGACACGAAGTAGACCTTGCCCTGAATGGTGCCGGTGATGAGCCCCTTCTTGGGCGCCGAGCCGGCCTCGTCACCCGTGCTCTTCTTGAAGTACGACTTGTCTTTGAGCATCACCTCCTGGCCGGAAATCTGGACTGACGTGGACCCGTCCGTGCAATCGGAGGCCATGCCGGTGTTGGGATAGGGCACGGGCACACCGGTTGGCGTGGCCGGCGTCTGCGGCGGGGTAAAGCAGACATCGGGAAAGGCGCAAATGGATTTGCCCTGTGAAGCGGCTTTGCAGGAAATCTCCATGCCATTGGCGAAGACCTGGTCACTCACCGGACGCTCCCGTACCCGAACACGGCCGCAGCACGCTGGCCCTCGTCGTTTCCGAGGTGCACCAGTACCCACGGCCCGGGAGCGTAGGCCTTGCGGTAAGCCGCATCCGCCACGGCCACGCCGACAAAGCCTGCCGCCGCGCCGGTTTCACCGACGGACTGCGCCGGATGCCACAGCTCGAACGACTCCTTGTGCGCCCGTAGGAGCCGCCCGACCGCGAGCGCGGCCTCCTTGAAGTAGTAGTGCTCACCGGACAGATCGGTGACACGCCAGTCCATCTGATGCAGGGCGACACCGGCCTCCGCCAGGGCTGCCTCGATGGCCGACTTGAGCCCCTGGGCCCGCAGCGGCATGCCGCTGTCCACCTTGGCAGGCTCGATGCCGGTGCCAATACCGCACAGCCGCAGCGACGGCCCGGACCCGGCGGTCAGCAGCAGCGCTCCAGCCGCCTCGCCCAGCATCAGGCCATCGGAGTTAAGCGGGGTCAGCAGCCGCTGCTGATCCAGGTAAGCCCGGTACACGGGCCAAGTCAGGAGACTGTCGGTGCCGGCCAACAACACGCGCGAAGCCCGGCCCGAGCGCAGCAGGGCACGGGCCCGATGCAGCGCCGTGATCAGTCCTGGGCGCCCCTGGGCAATCACCCCTGAACCATCGCTCTTGCCCAGGCCGGTCCATTGCCCGACCCGATCGAACAGGCGTCGATCCAGATCATCGATACGGCCCGCACGCTGCGGCTCGGCCACGCACAGCAGCAGCGGAATGACCGGCCTTTCACACGACGACACCGCTTCCAGGCACTCGTCGATGGCCATGGCAGCCATGCTGGCCAGCTTGTCCAGCCCGCGCCATGGCTGTTCCAGCGCCACCTGGTGAGCCACGAGCCATCCTTCGTCGGCGGGCACGAGGCGAGTTTGCGCCGCGTTGGAAAGCTTGGCCCGGATCGCGGCACATGTGGATGCGGCGCTCAATCCCACACTGGTTACGAGCCCGGTCGCTTCAACGCAAACGCAGCGCTGCCAGGTCACGTCCGACTCCCAAGAGGCAACATGATCTGATGCTCGTCATGGCGTTGCCACCACTCCCGCCCCTTCTTGCCCACCATCACCTGCGCCAGCTCGAACATGTTCTTCCTCAGCGGCCGGGCCACGCGCCAGCTCATGGTGAAGCGCTCCTGATCCGGCTCGAACACGAGGGTGTCCAGCGTGGCCGTCAGATCCTCGCGCGCGCCGCGCCGCGGGAACACGTGCACCGGCGCCTCGAAATGCGGCAGCACGAAGCTGCGCAGGCCGTCGGGTGTGAGGTTCACCAGCGTCACGTCCAGCGGCGCCTTCGGGACGGGCAGCTGCTGGTCCGCCGGCGCGGCTTGGTAATAGCGCTCGTCGAAGTCGGCCGGCAGGAACGGGAACACCTCGGCCAGCCAGTGGTCGTCGTAGGTGCCGGCGTAACGGGCGCGCGCCGGCCAGCCGCGGCCCAGCGGGCCGAAGGCCATGGGCCGGTAGCGGCCCGCGGGCCAGGTCACGGGCTCGCCGGGGGCCTCGGTGCTGGGCAGCGGCCGGCCGTCCACCCAGGCGTTCTTCAGGTGCTTGCGCCAGCCGCGGCCCACGGGGTTGGGCAGGTAGGCGTCGTGCTCGGCCGGGTCCTCCGACTCGCGGTCCGCGCCGCCGAAAGCCACGTCGTAGGAAATGGGCTGGCGCACGAAGGGCTTCGGCGCCGAGGGCCGAACCTCGGCCAGGCGCGCCTCCCACACCCGGTCGCCCACCACCTCGAAGTGCTTGTGCATCGTGCCCACGCGCAGCCCCACCGGCACGCGCGCCACCGGCCGCCCGCCGGGCGCGTAGGCGCTGCCGTTCAGCAGCACGTCGCAGGCGGGCTTGCGCGGAGCGAAGTCCACCTCCTGCACCGGCGCGCTGAAGCCGGGCTCGCCGCTGAAAGTGTCGGCCATCACCAGCGGCAGCTGCGTGTCGTGCAGGCGCACCGCCTCGCCCGGCTTGGGCAGCACGAAGGTGCCCTTGACGACGACGACCAGCAGCTCGCGCCCGCTGGGCTCCAGCCCCATGGTGTAGCCCGCAACCATGCGGGTGGCGTTGAGCAGTTCCATGGCGGCGGCGAATCGCAGCGTCAGCGCAGGCTGACGTAGGCGTTGCAGTACCTCAGCGCCACGCCCCGGGCGCTGCGCTCGGTGTAGAGCGAGAGGTCCAGCGGCACGGTGACCGAAGCCTCGCGGCGCGCCTGCACGTCGAGCACCTGCTGGTACAGCGCCCAGCGCCGCTCCAGCGCCTGCTCATGGCCCGGCGCGTCGGGCGCCACGGCCGGCACGCGCAGGATGACGTGGCGCCGGCAATGCGGCGCCGGCAGCGGAAAGGCGTCCTTGCGCAGCCGCACCTCGAACTGCCCCCAGCGCTCGGCAAAAGCCTCGCGCGTGAGGCCCGCGCCCGGCTCCACGCTCACGATGGCCGGTGCCGTCAGCGTCGCCACGGGCCCGGCCGCCGCGCCGGCCGGCCCGGCATCAGCGCTGGCGGCGGCGCACAGCGGCAGCAGCAGCCCCGCCAGGGCAGCCCACGTCCCGCCACGGCTCATGCCCCGAACACCTCGTTCCAGGCATCGACGTAGCTCTTGGCGGTGCCGGCGCCGAACACGGTGTTGTAGTGCTTCTTCCAGTACGCGGCCATGGCCTGCACGTCGCCGGCCGGCGGCAGCGCCGCGGGCGCGCGCAGGTAGTGCACGCGCGCCATGGCGGCGGCGTAAGCGTCGTTGTCGGTGAGCTCCTGGATGGGGTCGGCGCCGGGCGAGGAGCGCAGGCCCATGACCTGGTCGGCCAGCTTGGCGCGGAACTTCAGGAAGTTCTTCCAGATGTCGTCGTGCGTGGCCGGCTCCATCTGGAACAGGCCGCGCGCCGGCCCGCCGCCGATCTGGCGGCGGAACTTGAGGCGGCTTTCCTTGAGGGCGGTGCCCAGCAGCAGCTCCTCGGCCGCGGGGCTCCACAGGCCGATCTTCAGCAGCGTGGGCTTGATCACGCCCTTGCGAAACTCGTTGGCTTGCTGCGCGCTGGCCATGGTCGCCTCCTCAGTTGAGCTGCACCGAGCCACCCTGGATGCGATTGACCCCGGTGGAGCGGCTCAGCAGGTAAGAGCCCTCGATCAGCACCTTGCCGGCGCGCGTCAGCGTGATGCTGGCCTTGCCGCAGCGCAGCACGAGCTGGTGCTCGGCGCTGACGATCATGCGTTCGCCGTCAGCCTCCACGGCCATGGCGGCGGGCCGTTCCGGGCCGCCGCGCAGCACGCCCATGACGATGGGCCGTGCCGGATCGCCGCCCTCGAAGGCCAGCACCACGCTGCGCCCGATGTGCGCGGCGTGCAGGTCCACCACGCTGCGCGCGCGCCGCGCCGGCGCGTCGAGCTGCTGCGGGTCGATCACCAGCGCCGTGGCCCCGTCGTCGGCCAGCGCCACCAGCTCGCCCAGCTGCACCGCCGGCGCCCAGGCCTCGAAGCGCTCCCTGCTGCCCATGGTCCGCTCCTCAGTTCTCCAGGATCTTGGCGCCCTTGATCACGACATTGCCGTCGGCCTTGACGTTGATCTTTCCGGAGCCTTCGATGGTGATGTCCTTGCCCTTGAGCACGATGGTGCCGTCCTTCTTCATGGTCAGGCTGGCGCTGCCGGTGGTGATGGACACCGAGTCGCCGGCGTTGATGACGAGGTTCTTGCCCACCTTGAGCGCGTCGCTCTCGCCCACCGAGGTGTCGCGGCCCTTGCCGACGCTGGTGCTCTGCGCCCCCGTCACGTTGACGCTGCGGTTGGCGCCGACGCTGGTGCTCTGGTTGGCGGCCACGTCCGTGCTCTGGTTCGCGCCCACGTTGGTGGACTGGTTGGCGCCCACGGTGATGCTCTGCATCGCGCCCACCGCCACCACCTGGGCCGCGCCCACGGCGATCTCCTGCGCCGCGCCGACGGCGATGGTCTCGTTGATGCCCACCGCGTGCGTGCGCTGCAGCGCCACCGTGGCCGTCTCGCTGCCGCTGACGGTGATGCTGCGGTTGCCGCCGATGGTGATGGTTTCGTTGGCGACGACGCTCTCGGTGCGGTTCGCGCCGATGTGGATCTTCTCGTCGGCGCCCACATCCTCCGTGCGGTTGGCGCCGATGCTGATGGTCTCGTTGCTGCCGACCTTCTCCTTGCGGTCCACGCCGATGGTGATGGTCTCGTTGTGGTCCACCGTCTCGGTGCGGTCATGCTTGACGTGGGTGACCTCGTCGTGGTCGATGTTCTTGCGCCGGTCGTTGCCCACCCAGTGCGTCTCGTCGTGCTCGACCTCGATGTCCTGGTTCTTCTCGGCGTGCAGCCACAGCTGCTCGGCGCCCTTCTTGTCCTCGAAGCGGATGGCGTTGGCGTTGGCGTAGCCTGCGCCCTTGCTGGAGCGGGTCAGGATGCCGCTCTGCGTGGCATTGGCCGGCAGCTCCCAGGGCGGCATGTTCTCGCCGTTGTAGGCGCGGCCGATGATGATGGGACGGTCTGGGTCGCCCTCCAGGAAGCCGACGATCACCTCCTGGCCGATGCGCGGAATGGCCACGCCGCCGAAGTTGGCGCCGGCCCAGGGGTGCGAGACGCTGACCCAGCAGGAGCTCGTTTCGTTGCGCTGCCCGTGCCGGTCCCACGGGAAGTGCACCTTCACCCGCCCGTACTTGTCCGTGAAGATCTCCTCGCCCGCGGGCCCGGTGACCACCGCCGTCTGCGGCCCCGGCACGCAAGGTTTTACCGTGCGCCGCGGCGGGCGGAACTGCTGCGCGGCGGGGATGGCCTCGAAGCGGCAATCCAGCCGCGCCTCGCCGCCGCCGGCCTCGTGCGCCGGCAGCTCCAGCCGCAGCGTGGTGGCGGTGACGAGGTAGTCGGCGTTCTGGTCCTCGCGCGGATGGCGCGTGAGCGTGAGCAGCCGGCCCGCGCGCAGGCCCTGCGCGTTGCTGGCGGCGCTGAAGGTTTCAAAGCGGCTCTGGATCTCGTCGAGCCGGTCCTCGGCGTACTGCGCGCCGTCGGCGCCCTGGAGGTAGCCGCCGGGATAGTCGAAGACCTCGGCGTCCGACAGGTCGTAGCTGCGCTGGCGCGTCTGGTCGGTGAGCAGCGAGGCCGATGGGCGCTCGAAGTCGTAGTCGGTGATGACCACCTTGCCCGGCTTCACGCCGCGCGAGGCGCTCCACTCGCGCACGTACTCCAGTCCGGGCGGCACCTGCGCGCCGTTGGGGTAGAAGGGCAGCGACTCGCAGCCCGGCGCGGCGTCGTGCGCGCTGGCGGCATCGCACAGCACGAGCTTGTGAGCCGTTTCCTCATGCTCGAACCACCAGTAGATGCCCTCGTGCTCCAGCAGCCGCGCCACGAAATTGAAATCGCTCTCCCGGTACTGCACGCAGTAGGTCCAGGGCCGGTAGCTGCGGAACAGCCGCAGCTCGAAGTTGGCCACCGGGTGGTCCTGGAACACGGCCTTGACGATATCGGGGACGCTGAGCGACTGGAACACGCGGCAGTCCACGGTGCGCGTGAGCAGCCACAGCCAGGGCCGCAGCGTCATGCGGTAGACGAAGTGCCGGCCCTCGAAGCCGCCGTGCGTGAAGCGGGTGGCGATGCCGTGCAGCTGCCGCGGCTGCTCCTCGCCGCCGAAGTCGATGGTCAATCCCACGGGCTTGCCCAGCAGCGCGTCGGGGGCGATGTCCTTCTTCTCGCTGCGCAGCGTCAGCTCGGCCTCGCCCAGCGTGCTCAGGCCCTCGCGCGCGATGCAGCCGCCCAGCAGCAGCAGGTCCGGCTCCAGCGGCGTGTGCAGCCGGCACGGGCTCAGGACCGAGGCGGGCAAGGCGGAGGTCATGGCGCGACGGTACGGAGCGGCCGCGGCGGCGGGTAGCGACCAAAGTCACTGCCGCGGCGCGGCGTTGCGGCGCAGTCAGCAGGCGCTGCGCAAGGCCAGCATCAGCACACGGCCGCTGGCGTCATGGCGCACCCGCGCCTGGCAGTTGCAGGTCTCGCCGCGGTACACGCTGTCCACGGCACCGGGCTCCCCAGCCGCGGGCGCCGTCTCGGGCTGCGCCCAGTCGATGCCGCAACCGCCGCTGAAGGCCGCCTGCTCGGCCCGGCGCAGCAGCGCGCGCGCATCGAAGCCGCCCCGCGCGCCGGCCCAGCGCAGCGACTGCTCGCTGAGCTCGATGGCCCCGTCGCGCCGGGCCTGCAGCCGGCTGCCGTCGGCGAAGCGGAATTCCAGCTCGATGGCCTGCGCCTCCTGCCGCAGGCTGCAGGCCGCCACCGGTGCGCCGCGCAGCGCGACGGCATAGAGCGGGCCCTGCGTCACGGCGGCGCGCCAGGCGGCCGCCTCCCCCGAGGCGGCCTCGCAACCCGGGCTGTCGCTGAGCGGCGCCGTCGAGCAGGCCGCCAGCATCAGGCTGCTGCCCAGGACCCGCAGCGCGCGGCTGCGGCTACTCGAACTGCGCACCCTGGTCCCAACCCAGCCGGCCCGGAGAAATGAGCTTCCGTGCCTGGTTCATGCGGACACGGTAGGAGCCGCCCGGTCTGCGGCAAAGCGACCAAGGTCACTGCCGCGGCACGCCGCAGCCGCCCGGGATCAGCCTGCGAACAGCGCCAGGATGAGCTGGCGCAGCCAGACGTTGGCCGGGTCCTGGTGCACACGGGCGTGCCAGAACAGGTTGATCGACACCGCCGGCAGCTCGACCGGAGGCGGCACGTACGCCAGCCCGAAAGGCCCGGCGATGCGCTGCGCCAGCGGCTCCGGCACGGTGGCCAGCAGCGCCGTGGTCTGGAGGATGTGCCCCACCGCCGTGAAGTGCGGCACCGTCAGCCGCACCCGGCGCTGCACACCGCCGCGCTGCAGCGCCTCGTCCACCCGGCCATGCCCGGTGCCCTGCGCCACCACCACCACGTGCTCGGCGGCACAGAACTCCTGCAGCGTGAGGCCCGGCTTGTCCAGCGGGTGGCCCCGGCGCATCAGGCACACGTAGCGCGTGAGCAGCACGCGGCGCTGGAAGAAGCCGGCCCGCAGCTGCGGCAGCAGCCCGATGGCCAGGTCCACCTTGGCCGCCTCCATCTCGTCCTTGAGGTTGACCGAGGCATTGCGCACGGTGCTGACCGATACCCCCGGCGCTGCGCGCACCAGCGCATCGACCAGCCGGGGCAGGAACCAGATCTCGCCGATGTCGCTCATGCCCACGGTGAAGGCGCGCCGCGCCGTGGCGGGGTCGAAGCCGCTTTTCTGGTTGAGCGCGCCGTGGATCAGGCCCAGCGCCTGCGTGAGAGGCTGGGCCAGCTGCTCGGCATAGGGCGTGGGCGCCATGCCCTGCGGTGTGCGCGTGAACAGCTCATCGCCCAGCAGCCTGCGCAGCCGCGCCAGGGCGTTGCTGACCGCGGGCTGGCTCAGCCCCAGGTTCTCCGCCACCTTCGACACCCGCCTTTCGGCCAGCAGTTGCCTGAAGACCACCAGCAGGTTCAGATCGATCTCTTCCAGCTCCACGCCGCACCGTCCATGGATTTCAGTGATGAACCGTATTCAGCCCTCTTTATTGGCTGAATGTTACAGAGCGGCGACGATGCGGCCCGTCGCTTGGCCACGCCGCGCGACCGCCGCGACGCCATGGACGCGAAGCGCAACACATACCAAGGAGACCAGCATGAGCGCGCAAGCCTCGCCCCTTTTCCCCGTGGAGCCGGCCTGGGAGCCGGAAGGCACGGGCCGCATCCCCTTCCTGGCCTACACCAGCGAGGAGCTTTACAGGCGCGAGCTGGAGCGCTTCTTCTACCGGGGCCACTGGTGCTACGTGGGCCTGGAGGCCGAGGTGCCCAGGGCCGGCGACTTCAAGCGCACGGTGGTGGGCGAGCGCTCGGTGCTCATGACCCGCGACGCCGACGGCCAGATCCACGTGCTGGAGAACGTGTGCGCGCACCGCGGCATGCGCTTCTGCCGCGAGCGCCACGGCAACAGAAAAGGCTTCACCTGCCCCTATCACCAGTGGAGCTACACGCTCAAGGGCGAGCTGCTGGGCGTGCCCTTCCGGCGCGGCGTCAAGCAGGCCGACGGCAGCTTCCAGGGCGGCATGCCGGCGGACTTCAAGCCGGCCGAGCACGGGCTTACCAAACTGAAGGTGGCGGTGCGCGGCGGCGTGGTGTTCGCCTCCTTCGACCATGACGTGGAGCCGCTGGAGGACTACCTGGGCCCGGTCATCACCCGCTACTTCGACCGCCTCTTCAACGGCCGCAAGCTCACGCTGCTGGGCTACAACCGCCAGCGCATCCCGGGCAACTGGAAGCTGATGCAGGAGAACATCAAGGACCCGTACCACCCGGGCCTGCTGCACACCTGGTTCGTCACCTTCGGGCTCTGGCGCGCGGACAACAAGTCCGAGCTGGTGATGGATGCCAAGCACCGCCACGCCGCCATGATCTCCACGCGCGGCTCGGGCGGCGAAGCCGGGCAGGTCACCAGCGTGTCCAGCTTCAAGCAGAGCATGCAGCTGCACGACCCGAGCTTCCTGGACATCGTGCCGGAGCCCTGGTGGGGCGGCCCGACGGCGGTGATGACCACCATCTTTCCCAGCGTCATCCTGCAGCAGCAGGTCAACAGCGTCTCCACGCGCCACATCCAGCCCACCGGCTCGGGCAGCTTCGACTTCGTGTGGACGCACTTCGGCTTCGAGGACGACACCGAGGAGATGACGCAGCGCCGCCTGCGCCAAGCGAACCTGTTCGGCCCGGCCGGCTTCGTCTCGGCCGACGACGGTGAAGTCGTCGAGTTCTCGCAGCAGGCTTTCGAGAGCAAGCCCTCGGGCCACGCGCTGGCCGAGCTGGGCGGGCGCGGCGTGGACGAGCACACGCCGCACATGGTCACGGAGACGCTGATCCGCGGCATGTACCGCTACTGGCGCGAGGTGATGGAAGCCCCCGAGGCATCCGAAGCGCCGGCCGCCGCGCGCGTGCCCGCCAACGGCTGCGGCCACGGCGCGGCCTGACCGACCCCAGGAGACGAACGCCATGGACTTCCAGACCTACCACGCGCTGACGCAGCTCTACGCCGATTACGCCGCGGCGGTGGACTCGGGCAATTGGGACTTGTGGCCCGAGTTCTTCACCGACGCGGGCAGCTACCGGCTGCAGCCGCGCGAGAACCACGAGCGGGGCTTTCCGCTGGCGACGCTGTCCTTCAGCGGCAAGGGCATGCTCAAGGACCGGGTCTACGGCATCAAGGAAACGCTGTTCCACGACCCGTACTACCAGCGCCACGTGGTGGGCGCGCCGCTGGTCCGCCAGGCCGAGGCCGACCGCTTCGAATGCGAGGCCAATTACGCGGTGTTCCGCACCAAGCTGTCCGAGATTTCCACCGTCTTCAACGTCGGGCGCTATATCGACACCGTGGTGCGCACGCCCGCCGGGCTGAAATTCGCCTCGCGGCTGGTGGTTTATGACAGCGAGATGATCCCGAATTCGATCATTTATCCGATCTGATTCCAATTCGCCATTCTCACTGAAATAACCTCGTCACACCTGCGAAGGCGGGTGTCCACGAATACCGGGCGGCTTCCCGGCCAGCGTGGATGCCCGCCTGCGCGGGCATGACGAGTAAATATTTCAGCTTCGAGCAAGAAGCCGAATGAATTCGACTCGGGCGGCCGGCGCAGTGGCGCGGGACATGATGGCGCGAAATACCGCCGCCCGGGAAAAGCATCAAAATCGCCAGCCGTGAGTTGGGCTGCCTCGCTCGCTGCTGCGTCATCTCCGCACCGGCGGGGATGTTGTTTGAACGATCGCTCGGCGCCCAAAGCTGACATGGTAGTTAAGGCAGTTAGCTATCAACAACCGCATCTTTCGGCAAGGCTCTCACAGCATGTTTGATGAACTCACCGTACATGCCGGCAGCCACAATCAAAAGACGGCAATTATTCGAAAATCTCGGCTCTGGTACTTATATTCATCGACAACGATTATATGGAGATTTATTCGTTGATATTTCTCATCACATAATGACATTTGGTTGTGACCTTATTTGCCATGGACTTGCCCCTTGCCCGAAAATGACAACCGATGTCAATCAGCAAAATACTCAGACAATTGGCTTTCTGAATATTCGCATTAATGTTGCCACCTGATGGCAAGCACCCGGCAAACCCATCTTGAGTCGTGTGTGGTCTTTCCGAGCATGTTATAATTGAAATTGGATTCGGCGATGGGTTGAACAAAAGTGAAACTACTGAAGCAGCGTTTTGAGGCAACACTCCTCACGACAGATTGCGTCAAGCAATAACCTGGAGATACTCAAAATTATGGAATGGGTCCCTATAGTCTTCTTTACTTTTAAGATTCTCGTGTTCGGCACGGGCATGTTCTTCGCCATCAAGTGGCATTACGATAAAGCGAAGAAGGAGAAGAAGAAATAACAAACCAGCGGACCGTAAGCGCCCGCCGAACACACTCTTGATGCCTCAACTCAGTTGACCGGTATCCAGTGATGCGGCAGCAATTCGCCGATGCGGCTCTTGGGCAGCGTCGGCAGGCGGGTCGGAACTCGCTTCGGCAAATAGCATCGGCATCGCTGCGGGGCTATTAATCTGCTCATCATCGACCTCAAGGTCGGCAGATTCAGCTATGCCGACGCGGGGCAAATGCACCTGTACCTGAATGACGCCCGCGAGCACTGGACGAAGCTTGGCGAAAATCCGCCCGTAGGCCTGATTCTCTGCGCCGAGAAAGGCGCCGCCGAAGCCCGCTATGCCCTCGACGGCCTGCCCAACAAGATACTGGCTGCCCAATACCAGACCGTCCTGCCTGACGAAAAACTGCTGGCCCAGGAGTTGGAGAATACACGGCGTGAATTGGAGGTGCTGCAAGCGGCGCGCGCCAACGTTGCGCAAAGCAGGGAGTAAAGCATTTTCTGCTGCGCGGGCCGTTCCTCCCCTCACTCAAATTCGTACCGAAACTCCCCCTCCCCCACCGAAATCCGCACGCCCGTCAAGGCCCGCCCTTCCGCGCCCCGCTCCAGCACCTCCAGGCTGATGCGCGGCAGCACGGTGTTGGTGAGCAGCGCGTCCACCACGCGCCCGCCGCTCTCCACCTCATGGCAGCGGCTCACCACCAACTGGACCACCGCGTCGTCGTAGGCTAAAGGCACGCCATGCGCCTCGCGCACGCGTCGCGCGATGCGCTCCAGTTGCAGCCGCACGATCGCGCCCAGGCGCGCGTCGTCCAGCGGCAGGTACGGAATGGCCACCAGCCGCCCCAGCAGCGCCGCCGGGAATACCTTCAACAGCGGCTCGCGCAGCGCACGAGCGATGGTTTCGGCGTCGGGCATCAGGTCCGGGTCGGCGCAGAGCTTGAGGATCAGCTCGCTGCCCACGTTGCTGGTGAGCAGGATCACGGTGTTGCGGAAGTTGATGCGCCGCCCCTCGCCGTCGTCCATCCAGCCCTTGTCGAAGACCTGGAAGAACAGCTCGTGCACGTCCGGGTGCGCTTTTTCCACCTCGTCGAGCAGCACCACGCTGTACGGGCGCCGCCGCACCGCCTCGGTGAGCACGCCGCCTTCGCCATAGCCCACGTAGCCCGGCGGCGCGCCCTTGAGCGTGGAGACGGTGTGCGCCTCCTGGAACTCGCTCATGTTGATGGTGATGAGGTTGTGCTCGCCACCGTACAGCGCCTCGGCCAGCGCCAGCGCCGTCTCGGTCTTGCCCACGCCCGAGGGACCGCACAGCAGGAAGGTGCCGATGGGCTTGTCGGGGTTGTCCAGCCGCGCGCGCGAGGTCTGGATGCGGCGCGCGATCGCCTCCAGCGCATGCGGCTGCCCCACCACCCGGCGCTGCAGCGTGTCGGCCAGCCCCAGCACCGCCTGCAGCTCGTTGCGCACCATGCGGCCCACGGGGATGCCGGTCCAGTCCTGCACCACGCCGGCCACGGCCTGCGCGTCCACGGTGGGCAGGATCAGCGGCGTTTCACCTTGCAGCGTTCGCAATTCCAGCTGCAGCGGCTCCAGCTCGGCCATCAGCGGCGTGCGCGCCGCCTCGTCCTGCGCGTCGCGCAGCTGCGCCCGCAACGCCAGCAGCCGCGCCACCTGCGCCTTCTCCTGCTCGTAACGCTCTTGCAGCGTGGCCAGCGCGGCGTGCTCGGCGTCGATGTCGGCCTCCACCGCCCGGCGGCGCTCGGACTGGTCCAGCCCGATGGCCTGCTCGCGCGCCAGCGCATCGCGCTCGGTCTGCAGCGCCTCCAGCCGGCGCTGCGCCGCTTCCAGCGCCGGCGGCGTGGCGTGCTGGCTCACGGCCACGCGCGCGCAGGCGGTGTCGAGCAGGCTCACGGCCTTGTCGGGCAGCTGCCGCGCGGGGATGTAGCGGTGCGACAGCCGCACCGCCGCTTCCACCGCCTCGTCCAGCAGCGCCACGCCGTGGTGCTTCTCCAGCAGGCCGGCCACGCCGCGCAGCATGCCCACGGCCTGCGGCTCGTCGGGCTCGCCCACCTGCACCACCTGGAAGCGCCGCGTCAGCGCCGGGTCCTTCTCGATGTACTTCTTGTACTCGGCCCAGGTGGTGGCGGCGATGGTGCGCAGCGTGCCGCGCGCCAGCGCGGGTTTGAGCAGATTGGCTGCGTCGCCCGTGCCCTGCGCGCCGCCGGCGCCGATGAGGGTGTGGGCCTCGTCGATGAACAGGATCACCGGCTTGGGCGAGGCCTGCACCTCGTCGATGACGCCGCGCAGCCGGTGCTCGAACTCGCCTTTCATGCTGGCGCCGGCCTGCAGCAGGCCCACGTCGAGCACCCGCACCGACACGTCCTTGAGCGCGGGCGGCACGTCGCCCGCGGCCACGCGCTGCGCGAAGCCCTCGACCACCGCCGTCTTGCCCACGCCGGCCTCGCCCGTGACGATGGGGTTGTTCTGGCGCCGGCGCAGCAGGATGTCGATGACCTGCCGGATCTCGGTATCGCGCCCCGTCACCGGGTCCAGCTCGCCCTTGCGCGCCTTCTCGGTCAGGTCCACGGCGTAGCGCTGCAGCGCCTCCTGCTTGCCCAGCGCGGCGGGCGCGAGCGCGCCGCTGGCCTCGCCCGGCGCGGCGGCGTCGGCCTCGCTGCCGGGGGCGCCGTCGCTGGCGCGCAGGCCGGCTTCGGGCGAGCCGGCCAGGATGTCGTTGAAACTGCGGGCCAGGTCGTCCACGCGCACGCGCTCGAACTGGCGCGACACCGACAGCAGCGCCGGGCGCAGCGACGGCGTCTTGAGCAGCCCGATGAGCAAGTAGGCGGTGCGCACCTGCGTGTCGCCGAACATCAGCGAGCCATAGACCCAGCCGCGCTCCACCGCGTTCTCCACCCATGCCGACAGGTCCGTCACCGTGCTGGCGCCGCGCGGCAGCCGCTCCAGCGCGGCGGTGAGGTCGGTGGCCAGAGCCGAGGCATCGAGCTCGTAGTGGCGCGCGATGCGGTGCAGGTCGGAGTCGGGGGTGCTGAGGATCTGCTGCAGCCAGTGCTGCAGCTCCACGCAGGGGTTGCCGCGCAGCTTGCAGAACACGGTGGCGCCCTCGATGGCCTTGTAGGCCAGCGGATTCAACTTGCCGAACAGCGCGGCGCGCGAGATGCCGGTCATGGTGCGGCTCCAGTGGGACGGTGGACGGAAAAGGCGTGGTCACGCAGGCGAAGCTCGCCGCGGTCGCGCGGCTGGGCCGGGCCCAGCCAGGTGGTGAAGCCCAGCTGCACGCCGCTCCCGGGGCGCGCCGGCGGCACTTCCTCCCGCGCCAGCACCAGGCGCAGCTCCCATTGCAGGTGCTGGCCGATGTACTCGCGCACCCAGCCGCGCAGCGGCGCCCAGGCGTCGCCGCCGGGCAGGAAGCCGCGGTACTGGGCCAGCGTCAGCGGCCCCAGCACGATGCGGAAGCGGTACTGCCGGTCCCACACCTTGCTGCCGGCGCTGGCGTTCTCGCCCAGGCGCACGGCGGTGGCCTGCAGGCGCTCGACGCGATTGCGCGCGTAACCCAGCCGCGTGCGCTCCTCGCGCGGCAGCCGCAGCCAATGCGGCACGAACTGCTCGATGCGCGCCGGCACGCCCAGGTACTGCGCCAGCAGCTTTTCCAGCCCCTCGGCGCTGCCGGCGCGCTCGCTGAGCCAGCCGGCCTGGAACAGGCGCGCCTGCTGCGGCACGGCGTCCTGGGCGCGCGCCGCGCCGTCCACGCCGGCCAGTGCGCCCAGCCAGACGGCAAAGCGGTCGTCGTCCGGGCGGTCGTGCTGCACCACGGGCTGGGCCTGGGCCCAGGCGCGGTAGAAGAGCAGCAGCAGGCGGTGGTGGAACAGGTCCAGGAAGCGCAGCAGCGTCGGGTCGTTGCGCTGCACCAGGCGCTCGCGCACGAACTCGGTCAAATGCAGCGGCATGGGGCCCTGCGGCCCCAGCAGGCCGAAGAAGCGCACGCCCAGGCGCGGCACGGCGGCGGCGGTGTCCAGCTGCATCAATGCGGCGGGGGCGAAGTCCAGCTCCGGCAGCTCGCCCAGGCGCAGCGGCTCCAGCGCCGGGCGCGGGGCCGTCCCCAGCCGCGGCCCGCCGGCCAGGTTTTCGACCTGGCGCAGCAGGGCGAAGAAGTCGAAGGCGTCGGGCTGGCGGCGAACCTGTTCGAGCAGGGCGTGCAGGGCCTGCACAGCGGCATGGCGCTCATCCGTGCCCGCGCGGCCCGGGTCAGCCGCTACCTGCCTGGGCTCACTCATGTCGCCGCCCGTGTCGCCACCCGCGGCGGCCAGCGCATCAGCTCGCCGCGCTGGACGCTGCGCAGGGTGAGCTGGGTGAAGGTGTTGAGGGCGGCGTGCCGGGCCAGGAAGCGCTCCAGCACGCTGCCCAGCACGAAGGCGCTGCTGCCCTGGAAGGCCAGCTCGTCCAGCTCCAGCGTGAGCTCCACGCCGCTGCCGAAGGTCAGCGGCCCCTTGAAAGGCAGCCGCCGCACCACGTTGCGCGCCTGCAGCGACTGCAGCCCCGCCACCTGCCGCGCCCAGGCGCCGTCCTCGGGCGGGCCGAACAGCGCCAGCAGCCGGCACAGCGTGGCGGCGGCACGCTCCGGCGGCTCGTCCACCAGCGGCAGGTGGTTGAGGCTGAGCAGGCTCACCAGGCTCCAGCCCAGCTCGCCCACCGGACGCCGCGACACCGGGCGCGTGGGCCGCTGCAGCGCCGTCACGCCCCGCACCGGCCCCGGCGCGTCCAGCGTCCAGCCCTCGGGCTCGTGCGGCAGCAGCAGCGGCAGGTCGCGGTTGGTGACCCAGGCCGACACCGAGAGCTGGCGGATGTCCTGCCGGTACGGCGCGTGGCGCGGGTCCACCAGCGAGATGAACAGCTCCTCGCCCACGTAGCTGCTGCGCGTGCCCTGCTCGCGCTGGCGTGGCGACAGCAGCCGCGGCTCGCGGCGCACGGTGTAGTAGCCCTGCGCCTCGCCCGCCACGGCGTGCTGGCTGGCGTACAGGGGCAGGAAGCGCTGCTGCGCCAGCTCGCCGGTGCCGAAGCCCAGCACCGACTCCAGGTGATGCACCTCGAAGTCCATGGGCCGGGTGCGATCGGGCACCACGTGGTACTCCCAGGCGCCGGGGCCGAGCTGGATGCGGTCCAGCCGCTTGCGGAACAGGTTGATGGCCGGCGTGCAGAACAGCGCCACGCTGCCGGCATCGACCAGCGCCTCCAGGGCGTCGTCGCCGCGCGCGAAGGGCAGCAGGATCTCGACCTCGTCCCCCGCCACGCGCGCCAGGCGCGGCGCCAGCTCGGCCAGCTCCACGAACAGCAGGCGCTGCGGCATGGCGGCCACCTCCTGCAGCAGGCGGTGGCCCGAGAACTGGCGCGGCGTCTCGGGCAGCAGGGCCTCGTCGGCACCGAAGCCCACCGGGCACAGCGAGGCGGCGTCGCGCCACTGCAGGGCGGGCGGCACCGCGCTGCCCTCGCCCGGCGGCACCCAGCTGCCCAGCGCGGCGCCAAGCAGCAGCTCGTGCAGCCTGAACGCCACGTCGTCCGGGGCGCTGAGGTAGAGCGTGAGCCGGTCCAGCCCCAGCGCGCGCCAGGGCAGGCCCGCGCCGGTGCGCAGCCGCAGCCGCAGCGCGCCCCGGCAGGCCTGCGCCGCGGGCAGCCGCGCGGCCGCCAGCTCCGGCGCCAGCCGGGTGTAGCGCGCCTCGACCAGCTCGATGGGCCACAGCGTCACGGCCTGCGCGGTGCGGAACTCGCAGCGCGTGTCCTGGCCGCGCCGGTGCATCGAGCTCAGCGCGCTGCCGCGCGGCACGCCGAAGCCCCGGACCAGGTTCGGGTCGGTCGGGTCCACCTGCAGCCGCGCCACCATCATCGAAGGCAAAGGTGCCAGGAAGTTGGGATACAGCGCCTCCAGCAGCTGCGCGATCAGGCGCGGCTGCTCGCTCTCCAACTTGAGCTGCACGCGCGCGGCCAGGAAGGCAAAGCCTTCGAGCAGCCGCTCCACGTACGGGTCGGGCACCGGGACCCCGCCGTCCAGCGCCAGCCGCTCGGCGATCTTGGGGAACTCGCGGGCGAACTCCGCGCCCAGCTCGCGCAGATGCGTGAGCTCGTCGCTGTAGAGGCGCAGGAGGCGGGGGTCCATGGCCGGTTCACCGGTGTGCGGCAGGTGGGAATCAGGGCGTGATCACGCAGCGCAACGAGCCCGCCGAAAGCCGGCCGCTCCGAACGGCGAACTCGATCCGCGCCGACGAGCGGTCTTCGCCGAACGCGTGAGTGATGTTCAGGACACAGTGGCGTTCGGGCCCACCCTGGCATTGCCCGCTCAGGACGTTGTCGCCGCGATAAAGGTAGGCGAGCTGCATGCTCAGCAGGCCCCCCACCGTGGCGACGCCCCGCTCACCATAGGCCCCATGGCAGGACGAGGTGCCGGGAATGGCCACCCGGGACGCGGCCAGCAACCAAGCCAGCGCCTCACGCGTGTGCTCGGGATCGGCGTCCTGCGCCTGCGCTGCCCCGAGCCCCGCCCCCAGCAGCAGGAGCGACAAGACCCGGCGGCGGCCTGCCCTCATGGCGCGACACCGTAGAACAGCTCGATGTCGCCGCCGGCGTAAAGACCCCGGAACTTGGCGTGGAACTGCTCCACGGTCGGATCTGCCACCACCTTGTGCTGCCCGTTGGAGAAGTTGAACACCTTGCCGCCGAAGTGGATGCCGACGTGCTTCTGCGGCACGTTCTGCATGACGCCATCAACGACGTTGCGCCTGGAGAGCACGAAGATCAGCAGCCCGTCGTCTGCCCTGGGCCGCTCCGCCCAGGGGCCGCGCTGCTCCAGCCGGTTGTAGACCTCGTCGCAGCGTATGGAGGCCCCGGTCCGCCGGGTCGCGAAAGCCATGTCGCCGCACAGCAGCCCCAGCCTCAGCCCCAGCGCGTGGCTGACGTAGTGGGCGCAATGGTTCTGCGATGTGGACGTGAAGCCATTGCTGCACAGGTCGGCCATGGATTTGCCGACATGGCTTTCAAGCTGGGCTGCGGTGATGCTCATGGTCGTCTCCTCCATGCAGGCCGCGCACCGATGCGCAGCGGATTCATCGGCGCGCCGCTGCCGCGCCACCCATCATTTCCTTGACCTCCACCTGCCCCGCCTCCAAATCGATCTGCGTGCGCAGCAGGATCTCCAGCGGCATGGGCTGCGACCACAGGTGGCCGCGGATCTCGAACTCGATGACGTTGTGCGTGTCCAGCACGCTGGTGGCCTCCAGCGCGCGCACCTGCAGCGTGTCGGCCAGGATGCGCGGCTCGTAGCGCAGGATGGCCTGCCGGATCTCGCGCTCCAGCGAGGCGACATCGATGCGCGAGGCCAGCTGCCCCGACAACGGCGGCAGCCCGAAGTTGAGCACGCTGTCGGTCAGCGCCGGATGCGACTGCACGGCCGCGTGGCCCAGCGGCTGCACCGCGTTGAGCAGCCAGCCCAGGTCGCGCAGCACCGCCTGGCGCAGCTGGGCGCGGCTCATCACGCGCCGCTCCTCGGGCTCGCTGCGGTGCTCGCGCTCGTCGTCCACCAGCCGGTCCAGCAAGGCCGGCTGCAGCCGGTCGCGCAGGTTGGCGTTCATGCGCCGGCCTCCGGCCCGATCTCGATGCGGCGCAACTGCAGCAGGTCGTGCTCGCCGGCGTCGGTGCACAGCACGCGCTGGCCCACCCCGGCGTACTGGCCCTCGCCCAGCTCCAGCCACTCGGTACTGCGCGACAGCAGCGCCGCGGGCGCCTGGTCCGGCGTGGCCGGATAGCGCGCCGGGATCAGCGCCACCGCATCGCCGCCGTTGGGAAAGTCCAGGTGCGCCGGCAGCCACACCAGGTCGCGCAGGTCGGCCGGCGCCTCGGTCCGGACCAGGCGCAGGTCGGCGAAGGGCACCCAGGCATAGCGCCCGTTGACGATGACCTCCAGCACCGGGCCCAGGCGCGAGTCGGCATCGGCGATCCACTCGAAGGGCTGGCCGTCGAGGCTGCCGGCCGCGGGCTCGGCCTCGTCCAGCGCTTGCGCGCGCAACCGGGCGGCGCCGGCCGGGTCGCCCTCGGCATCCAGGCGCAGGGCCTGCACCAGCCGCGCCATCCACGGCCGGGGCTGGGCCAGCAGCATCGGCGTGGTGCGGCCGGCGAACACCGCCTCGCGCACCAGCTCGCACTTCACCGCCTCGCGGTAGGTGTTGACCATGGCCAGCGTGGCGGCATCGAGCTCGCCGCACACCGCCAGCTGCGCCAGCGCGCGCGGCCACTGCGACAGCACGCACAGCAGCTGGAACAGGAACACGCGCAGCTTCGGGTCGCCGGCCTGCCGGCGCACGTCCTGCTCCAGCGCCTTGAGCGCGGAGCGCGGATCGCCGGCCTGCAAAAGCTCCTGCGCGGTAGCGCTCATGTGGGCCATCTCAGCCTCCCAGGATCTCGTCGCTGAACACGCAAGTGCCGCTGCCCTGGCCCGAGGCGGCCTGGGGCTGGTACTCGATGTCGATGCGCGTGAAGGCCAGCGTCACGCGCTCCAGCGTCAGGCCCTGCGCATCGACCTCGATGTCCACGGCCACGACGCGTGCGTTGCCCAGCTTCATGGTGAAGTAGTCCAGCGCCTCGCCGCCGGCCTTGCGCAGGGTCAGCACCGCCTCGCGCACCTCGTCGTTGCTCACCAGGGCGCTGAGCAGCCCGGTGGAGGACGCATCGATGTGCTTGCGCAGCACCAGGTGCCGGTAGGCGCGGCGCTCGGCCGTGCCCAGGGCGCCCAGCGCGGCACTGGCGCTCACGCCCCAGTCCCACGCCAGCACCTCGATGTCGCCCTCGTGGCCCGCGGTGGTGCTCTCGCCCTTGATCTTGCCGGCACGCTTGGCCTGCACATGCAGGAACATGTCGGAGCGCGAGCCGGGCGCGGCGGCCATGTCAGACCTTCTTGTTGGTCGTCACGTCCCAGCCGCCGATGACCTCGCCGCCCAGCGAGCCGTCGGGCTTCTGCTCCTTGTACTTGACCTCGATCTTGCCGAAGTCCAGCGCCACCTGGTCCATCGGGATCACGTCCGAGCCGGCCGCCCCGCCGCTCTGGAACGAGCTCACCAGCACCGGGCTGAGCACGATGGTGAGGAACTCCTGCTGGTCGCCGCCGGCCCTGCGGCACACCAGCGTCGCGGACTTCAGGTGCTCGCCGGTGCAGCAGGCGGCGAAGAGCTTGGGCGAGGACTTGTCCACGCGCTTGACGAAGTTGAAGTCCTGCATCGTCACCTTGCCCGAGCCGCCCCCGCCGGCGCCACCACTGCTGAAGGAGCCGACGTTGGTGCTGCCGAAGCTCCAGGATTCGAGCTCGATCTCGCCCTTGTGCTTGTCGTCGGTCGATTCGCCGTCGACGCCCTCGATCTTGAGGAAGTAGTCCACACTGGCCATGGTCACGGTCTCCCGTCGTGGGTTGCGCGTCGTCCCCGGCTCCGAGGCTGTCGGAGGAAGCCCGCGCGACGCAACGCGGCTTCGTTTGCCTGCTCAACTAAAGCTGAAAGATGGTCCGTTCGTCCTGAGGTATCGAAGGATGAACGGCGCTCATCATGGGTCCGCCATCGCAGCCTGGCGGATTCGTACTTCGATACCTCAGTACGAACGGGTCAGTTCGGAACCAGGGAAGCCTCCCCCCGTCGGATCAAGCCGCCTTCTGCGACGGCAGCTTGGAGACGAGCCGCAGCGACACCGTCAGCCCTTCGAGCTGGTAGTGCGGCCGCAGGAAGAACTTGGAGGTGTAGTAGCCCGGGTTGCCCGCCACCTCCTCGACCACGACCTGCGCGGCGGCCAGCGGCTTGCGCGCCTTGACCTCCTCGGAGGAGTTGGCCGGGTCGCCGTCCACGTAGTTCATGATCCACTTGTTCAGCCAGCGCTGCATGTCGTCGCGCTCCTTGAACGAGCCGATCTTGTCGCGCACGATGCACTTGAGGTAGTGCGCGAAGCGGCAGCAGGCGAACAGGTAGGGCAGCCGCGCCGCGAGGTTGGCGTTGGCGGTGGCGTCCGGGTCGTCGTACTCGAAGGGCTTTTGCAGCGACTGCGCGCCGATGAAGGCCGCGAGGTCGGAGTTCTTGCGGTGCAGCAGCGGCATGAAGCCGTTCTTGGCCAGCTCGGCCTCGCGCCGGTCGCTGATGGCGATCTCGGTGGGGCACTTCATCGCCACGCCGCCCTCGTCGGTGGGGAAGGTGTGCGTGGGCAGGCCCTCGACCGCGCCGCCGGACTCCACGCCGCGGATGCGCGAGCACCAGCCGTAGAGCTTGAAGGAGCGGTTGATGTTCACCGCCATGGCATAAGCCGAATTGGCCCAGGTGTAGGCCGCGTGGTTGCCGCCGGCGGTTTCCTCCTCGAAGTCGAACTCCTCCACCGGGCAGGTCTTGGCCCCGTAGGGCAGCCGCGACAGGAAGCGCGGCATGGCCAGCCCGATGTAGCGCGAGTCCTCCGACTCGCGCAGCGAGCGCCACGGCGCGTACTCGGGCATGGTGAACTTCTTGCTGAGGTCGCGCGGGTCGGCCAGCTCCTGCCAGGAGCCCATCTGCATCACCGAGGGACTCGCCCCCGCGATGAAGGGCATGTGCGCCGCCGCCGAGATCTTGCTCATCTCGCCCAGCAGCTCCACGTCGGGCGGGCTGTGGTCGAAGTAGTAGTCGCCCACCATGCAGCCGAAGGGCTCGCCGCCGAACTGGCCATACTCCTCCTCGTACACGCGCTTGAACAGCGGGCTCTGGTCCCAGGCGGTGCCCTTGTAGCGCTTGAGCGTCTTGCCCAGCTCCTGCTTGGTGATGTTGAAGACGCGGATCTTCAGCATCTCGTCGGTCTCGGTGTTGTTGACCAGGTAATGCAGCCCGCGCCAGGCGCTCTCCAGCTGCTGGAAGTCGGAGTGGTGCAGGATGGCGTTGACCTGCTGCGAGAGCTTGCGGTCGAGCTCGGCGATCATGGCCTCGAGCGACATGATCACGTCCGAGCCGATGAGCGCGGTGTTCGCCAGCGCCTGCTGCGCCAGGGTGAGCACGGCGCTTTCCACCGCCGAGCGCGCATCGTCGGACTTGGGCTTGAACTCCTTGTCGAGCAGCGCGGCGAACTCGCCGCCGCCGTACTCGACGCCCTGCAGCAAGGGAACCTGGGCAACGCTTTCTTCAGCCATGTCGGTGCTCCTGGTCATTGCGCCTGTTCATCGGCGGGCTTGGCGACGGCGGCCAGCGACTTCAGCAGCGCCTCGTCCTTGATCACCTTGGACATCAGCGCCTCGGCGCCGGCCTTGCCGTCCATGTAGGTCATGAGGCTGGCGAGCTGCTGGCGCGCTTCGAGCAGCTGCTTCAAGCCCTCGACCTTGCGCGCCACGGCTGCGGGCGTGAAGTCGTCCATGCTCTCGAAGGTCAGGTCCACCGCCAGGTTGCCCTCGCCGGTAAGGGTGTTGGGCACCATGAAGGCCACGCGCGGCTTCATGGACTTCATGGTGGCGTCGAAGCAATCGACGTCGATGTCGGCGAACTTGCGGTCCGACACCGGCGGCAGCGCCTCGGCGGGCTTGCCCGAAAGATCGGCGAGCACGCCCATGACGAAGGGCAGCTGGATCTTCTTCTCCGCTCCGTAGAGCTCCACGTCGTACTCGATCTGCACGCGCGGGGCGCGGTTGCGGGCGATGAACTTCTGGCTGGAGGTGGCCATGGCGGTGCTCTCCTATTCCTTGCCGATGCCGGCGAGCTTCTGCACTTGACCCAGGCCGTCGGGCGCCAGGTCGCGAATGATGTCGATGAAGCTCTTGCTCATGAGCCCCTGTGCGCGGCGGATGAGCAAGGGCGCCGGGTTGCTGGGCTCGTGGGTTTCGATCCACTCGCACACGCACTGCAATGCGCGCATGGCGTCCTCGCGCGAGGCGATGACGCCACCCACCGCCGCGGCAGCCGGTGCCGGTGCCTGCGGCACTGCGGCTTGGCTCGCGTCGGGCGCGGCGGCCTCCGCGGCGGGCTGCACGCGCCGCGCCGCCTCGGCCACGCGCTGCAGCAGCCGCAGCAGCGGCGTGAAGTCCGGCCCGCGGCCCGCACCCAGCTGCGCGTCCAGGGCGCGGGCCATGCCCTGCACCGCCTCCACGCCAGCCTGCATGCGCTCGCGCAGCGCGGGCGTGGCGGCCAGGGCCGTCGCGACGCCCTGCAGCACGCCCTCTTCCGTGGGCACGGCCTCGCCGGGCAGCGCTTCGGCGCGGCCCAGCGCCAGCTCGATGTCGCGCACCGTCACCGCGGCGCGTCCGCCGCCCAGGCGCGCGGCGCGCAGGTCCGCCAGGCCCTCGCCCGGATGCAGCAGCGGCATCAGCGCATTGAGCCGCGCCGTGGGGTCGTTGCCGTCACTGGCATCCAGTTGCGGATGCACATGCTCCCAATGCCGCTCCAGCAGCAGCCGCGCCAGCTCCAGCCCGCGCACGGCGGCCGCAAAACCTTCGAGCCGGGCGCCGCTGCGCGTGAGCCACACGGCCAGCCGCAGGTCGCGCGTGGCACGGCACAGCGCCAGCGCCTGCTCGCGCACCACCGGCCAGTCGGGCTCGCGCCCGGGGATGACGGTGTCGCCGTACTGCTGCTCGGGGCGCCCCGCGGCGGCGGTCAGCAGCGACAGGAAAGCCGGCTCGTATTCGAGGTTGGCGCCGCAGGGCGCGTCACCGGCCAGCGGCGACGTGAGGCTTTCCAGATCGATGTCGGCCATGCGACGGTCCCGGCGCGGTGGTGGCGTTGGGAGCCACTGTCAGCGAGGTGGTGGCGGGGGCACAGTGGCGAAAGTCATTTCTGTCCGGCCAGAGCTGTTGGGGCGCAGCTTGAAGCCGACGCGCACCGCACACCACTTCGTCATCCCCGCGCAGGCGGGGACCCAGGCGGCCCCACGTCAGAGCGCAAGGGCCCATGCAGGCGCTGCGACACAGACGCTTGTTTCGCCAGCCAAACCGCTCTCGGGCAGCGTAGGGACCGCCTGGGTTCCCGCCTTCGCGGGAATGACGAAGCAGAAGGCGTGATGCCCCTGCCTTCGGACTACCTCAGGACCGGTTACTTCCCCCGGACCGCAACAAGTCTTCGCCACCATATGACGCCGTGGCAGCTTCAACTGCCCGGCCGGCCTACGGGCCCAGCCCGCTCAGCACCCCCATCAGCTTGCGCGCCGACACCGGCTTCACCAGCACCTGGAAGCCGCCGTCGGTGGCGCGGCGCAGCTCCTGGTGGGTGGTGTCGCCGGTGACCAGCAGCGCGGGCACGTCGCAGCGCCAGTGGCGCCGCACGGCCGCGATGGCGGCGATGCCGTCGGGGCCCTCGCCCAGGTGCAGGTCGGACAGGATCAGGTCCGGCGGCTGGCGCAGTGCCGCCTGCGCCACCTCGGCCTCCCGCGCCGAGGCCGCCACCACCGCCGTGTGGCCCCAGGCCTGCAGCAGCTCGCGCAGGCCCTCGCGGATGGGCGCCTCGTCCTCGATCACCAGCACCGTGCGCGAGACGGCCTCGGGCATGGGCAGCGTGTCGGCGGCCAGGGTGGCCTGCGCCACCGCGTCCAGGGCACCGCGCGCCACGCCGACGCGGAACATCGTGCCGCGCCCCGGCTGCGAGGCCACGCTGAGCTCATGCCCCAGCAGCTGCGCCAGCCGCTTGACGATCGCCAGCCCCATGCCCAGGCCCTGCGCCCGGGTGCGGTCGTTGCGGCCCACCTGGTAGAACTCGTCGAACACGCGCGGCAGCTCGGCGGCGCCGATGCCCACGCCGGTGTCCCAGACCTCGATGTTGATGCGCGTGGCGGTGCTGCGCGCCACCACCACCACGCCGCCGCGCTCGGTGTACTTGAGCGCGTTCTGGATCAGGTTGGCCAGCAGCCGCTCCAGCAGCTGCGGGTCGCTGTACACCCACTTGCCGCCGGGCGCGAAGCGCAGGTTCAGGCCGCTGAGCTCGGCCTGCCCGGCGAACTGCATGTGCAGCCGCCGGAACAGGTCGCGCAGCGGGAAATGCTGGACGTTGGGCTCGATGCTGCCGGCGTCCAGCCGCGTCAGGTCCAGCATGGCGCTGAAGGAGCGCTCCAGCGCGTCGATGGAGTGGATGAGGTTGCGCACGTAGGGCTCGTCGCCGGTACCGCGCAGGCGCTTCTCCAGCGTGGCGGCAAAGAGCCCGATGGCATGCACCGGCTGGCGCAGGTCGTGGCTGGCGTTGGCCAGGAAGCGCGTCTTGTCGGCATCGGCGCGCAGCGCCTCGTCGCGCTCAGCGGCCAGGGTGCGCAGCCGGTCCTCGTGCTCCAGCCGCGCCGCGGCCTCGGCGCGCCAGTGGCGGCGGCGGCGCGCGGCCAGCCAGCCCAGCGCGCCGCTCCACAACACGGCCAGCGTCAGCGCGCCCGCGATCCGCCCGGGATGGCCCTGCGCATGCCACACCTGCCCCAGCGCCGCCGACACCGGCAGCAGCAGCGCCAGCAGCGCCATCACCCCCAGCGGGGCCAGCGCCCCGGCCACCGAAACGGCCACCAGCGCCAGCACCAGCCCCAGCAGCCGGCGCTGCGCCTCGGCCATCGGCAGCCACGCCATCACGCTCAGCAGCAGCAGGCACAGCGTCGTGAGGACCACGAAGGCCCGATGACCCGCGCCGCGGCACGGCTGCTGCGCCGGGCCGAGCATCCGGGGCGGCCGCACGGCCCAGGCGATCCACAGGACCGCGGTGACCGCCACCCACAGCAGCACGGCGGCACGGGTCGGCACCAGCAGCAGCGCCACGCCCAGCGCGCACAGCGCGCACAAGGTGGCGCCCGCCGCCGCCTGCCGCGCCTCGGCCACCGCCAGGTCCTGCAGCCGGCGCCGGCGCGCGCGGCGCTCGGTCCACGGCGGCGGCACGGCGCCGATGGCGACGTCCTGCCCCCCCACCGCGACATGGACACGGCGCCCCGACCGGGCCGGCAGGGTGGCGGCAACGTCCATGGCAACCTCGCCGCCGCTAACGGAACAGGCTGATCAGGTGCGAACGGGATTTGACGTCCAGCGCCAGCAGCAGCGCCGACACGTAATTCTTGACCGTGCCCAGCGACAGCGACATGGACTGGCTGATTTCCTGATTGGCGCAGCCCGACAGCACCAGCTCCAGAATTTCAAGGTGGCGCGGTCCCAGCTCGGAAATTCGGTCATACACGCCGGACGCCGCGAATTTGGGAAACAACGCCGCCGACGCGGGCACTCCCGGCTCGCGTTTTCCGGGCTGGGATTTGAGGAACGCGCCCAGGGTGCGGCGCATGTCCTCCATCAGCGCGCCCTTGTGCACGTAAGCCACGGCGCCCAGGGCGCGCGCCTGGCGCACCACGAATTCGTCCTGCGTGCCGCTGAAAACCGCCACCCGCGCGTCCGGATGGCATTGCACGAAGCGGCGCAGCCCCTGCAGGCCCTTGCAGTCGTTGAGGTTCAAATCGAGCAGCACCGCGTCGATGGGCGCATTGCGCGCGTAGACCTCCAGGCCCTGCTCCAGCGAATCGGCCTCAAACCAATCGATGGCCACGCCGTCGATATCCGCGTACAGCGAGCGCACGCCGCAGCGGATCAATTCATGGTCGTCCACCAGCAGCACGCGCCGGGTGGGCACCTCGGTTTGCTCCAGGGACAAGGGTGAATAACCGGCCGCATGACGGGCTGGATGCAGATCAGTAGCGCAGTGCATATCTTCCCCCTACAGAAAAATCGGGAAAGGCAATCCGCTGTCAGGGTTTCGAGGTCGAGCCGCAGGCATCAGCGCCTGCGCAAGAAACCTCAACAGGCTGGATTCATTGTCTACAGGCGCGATATTTCCGCCATCTGGCCAAGGGACGCATCCTCATTGGGGATGAAAAACCGGCGACGACGTGACTTTCGCCTCTTCTCAGCCGGTAGGGGGATGGACATTTCCCCCAAACGAGCCTGTATCGGGGGGAAGGTGCATCCCACCGACCTCTTGTTTCAAAGCTGGTTCGGCGGCGTGATGCCGTAGCGCTTCATCTGCCGGTAGACGGTGGCGCGGCAGAGCCCCAGCTCCTGCGCCGCCGCGGTGATGCTCCATTTGTGGCGGCGCAGCGCCTGCAGCAGCCGCTGCCCCTGGTCGTCGCACGCGGTTTCCGGCCCGGTGGCCGCGGCGGCCGGCGCCACCGTCACGGCCCTGGGCGCCGCGGCGGCGTGGACGATCTCCGCCGGCAGCTCCGCCGGCGTGACGGGCTGCCCGCCGCTGAGCGCCAGCGCGTAGCGCAACACGTTGCGCAGCTCACGCACGTTGCCCGGCCAGCGGTGCGCCTGCAGCAGCGCCAGGGCCTCGCTGGTGAGGCCGGCGGCCTGCAGGTCCAGGCGTCGCGCTTCCTCTTGGAACAGCGTGCGCACCAGGTAGCCCAGGTCGCGGCGCTCGCGCAGCGGCGGCAGCCGCAGCGCCGCCCCGCACAGCCGGTAGTACAGGTCCTCGCGGAACGCGCCGCGCTCGATGGCCTCGCGCAGGTCGCGGTGCGTGGCGGCGATGACGTTGAGCGTCACCGGCACCGGCTTGTCCGCGCCCAGCGGCAGCACCTCGGACTCCGACAGCACGCGCAGCAGCCGCGTCTGCAGGTGCAGCGGCATGTCGCCGATCTCGTCCAGGAACAGCGTGCCGCCGTCGGACTGCGCGATCAGCCCCTTCATGCCCTTGCTGCGCCCGCCGGTGAAGGTGCCCGGCGTGTAGCCGAACAGCTCGCTCTCGATCAGCGACTCCGGGATGGAGGCGCAGTTCACCGCCACGAAGGGCTTGCTCGCGCGGCGGCTGTGTTCGTGCAGCGCCTTGGCCAGCACCTCCTTGCCCGCGCCGGTCTCGCCCTGGATCAGCAGCGCCACGCCGCTGTCCACCAGGCGCTTGGCCTGGTGGATGAGCTGCTGCATCAGCGGATCGTCCTCGGCCAGCCGGTCCAGCGCGCCCAGCACGGGCCGGGCTTCCTCGACCATGACCGAATGCGGCGGCGGCATGCGCAGCACCGAGCCGGCCCGGGTGCGCGGCGCAATGACGCTGGGGAAGAAGCGGTGCCCGTGGTGCGGGAAGCGCGTGGCTACCTCCGGCGCGCTGTGACCGCGCGCCAGGCCCCACAGCACGTTCGGGCTGATGTCGAGCAGCTCGGTGAGCGGCGTGCCGATCAGCCCGGCCGCGTCGCGCCCGCCCTGCAGCGTCTGCCAGAACTGGCGCCGCGCGCCGGTGTTGGCGCCGACGACGATGCCGTCCTCGTCGAAGGCCAGCATCAGCTCGCCCGAGACCTCGACCATCCCGCGCGTGCGCCCCAGGCGCAAGATCCAGCAGTGGCCGAAGCTGCGCAGGAAGTTGGCGTCCTCGATCATCTGCGCGTACATGGTGGTCAGGTGCCACACCAGGTGCTGGCTGTCGCGCGCGTCGGGCGATTTGAGCGCCGACACGTCCAGCACGCCCAGCAGCTCGCCGTCGGGCGCGTACAGCGGCGAGGAGGTGCAGGTCAGCGAGATGTGCGTGGCGTCGAAATGCTCCTCGCGGTGGCAGGTGATGGTGGTGCGCTCGATCAGGCAGGTGCCCACGCCGCAGGTGCCGGCATGGGCCTCGTTCCAGTCGGCGCCGATGTAGAGCCCGGCGCGCTTGAGCTGCGGCTCCATGGCGGGATTGCCGATGTAGTCCACGGCGATGCCGTCGGCGTCGGTGAGCAGCAGCATGTAGCCCAGGTCGGCCACGCGCCGGTACATGTCCTCCATCCCGGAGCGCGCCACGCGCAGGAAGCCCTCCATGCGCTGGCGGTGCTCGCGCACCGCCGCCGAGGGCAGGATGCGCGCCGGCGTGGGCCGCGTCGGGTCCAGGCCATGCTGGGTCATGCAGCGCGCCCAGGACTTGTGAAACAGCGATTCGGGCTCGGGCGCCCGCACCGCCAGGGCGCCGGAGCCCACGGCGATCACGGTGTCGATATGACGGGTCAATGCATCGGGCATCGGGGGTCTCCTCATGCCGGCCGCCACCCGGTGCGACGGGAAGCGGCCGTGCTGCAA
The DNA here is from genome assembly GCF_012927045.1 of Azohydromonas caseinilytica. GTDB lineage: Bacteria > Pseudomonadota > Gammaproteobacteria > Burkholderiales > Burkholderiaceae_C > Azohydromonas > Azohydromonas caseinilytica. The sequence continues at coordinate 41,821 of NZ_JABBFW010000011.1, forward strand.
GTGCATGGGCCGGTTGTTGTGTGTCAGGCCGGCGCTCGGGCTGGCGCCGGGCCCGCATCATGGAATTCCCCGGGCAAACCCGGAACAGCAATTACCCCGAAGCGCCCGGCGCGCGGTGCGACAGGTGGATGCGACAGATGTCGCAGCTGTCGCGGGTGAATGCGACAGGCGAAGGCCGGCGCGACCCGCTTGGCGTGCGACAGCGCAGGCCGAGGACACGGCTTCGCGGCTGACGGCGCTGCACCCCGGCTCGCCCGGAGCCCCACGCGCCAGTCCCGGCCGCCGCAGCGTGCATTTCTCGCATTGGCACAGCCCTTGCGGTTGGTCCTCTCGCCAAAGTTGCGGAGCCACCGAATGAGCCAGCGATCGACGGAAGCGGATGTGTGCGTGGGGATCATCGCCAACCCGGTGTCCGCGCGCGACATCCGCCGCGTCGTCGTCAACGCCGGCAGCCTGCAGATCGCCGAGCGCGTGAGCATCGTGCTGCGGCTGCTGACCACGCTGCGCGCGCTGGGCGTGCCGCGCGTGCTGGTGATGCCCGACAAGGCCGGCATCCGCGCCCTGCTCAACCGGCATCTGCGCCGCGACCAGCCCGAGAGCGGGGGCCTTCCCGCCGTCGAGTTCCTGGACATGGACGTCACGTCCACGGTGGAGGACACCTTCGAGGCCGCGCGCCGCATGCGCGCCGCCGGCGTGCGCGCGCTCATCGTGCTGGGCGGCGACGGCACGCATCGCGCCGTGGTGCGCGAGTGCAGCGATGTGCCCATCGCCGGCCTGTCCACCGGCACCAACAACGCCTTCCCGGAACTGCGCGAGCCCACGCTGGTGGCCATGGCGGTGGCGCTGCACGCCACCGGCCGCATCGCCGCGGACGAGGCGCTGGCCTGGAACAAGGTGCTGGACGTGAGCATCGGCGAGCGCCGCCGCGACATCGCGCTGGTGGACGCCGTGATCAGCACCGAGCGCTGCATCGGCGCGCGCGCGCTGTGGAAGACGCAGCAGCTCAGCGCCGCCTACCTGACCTTCGCCGACCCGAGCTGCATCGGCCTGTCGGCCATCGGCGCCCTGCTGCAGCCGGTGGGCCGGCGCGACCCGCACGGCCTGGCCGTGACGCTGGCCCCGGACGAGGCCGCGCGGAAGCTGGCCGTGCGCGCGCCCATCGCGCCCGGGCTGCTGGCCGAGGTGCCGGTCGCGGGCTGGGAACCCATGCCGCCGGGCCGGGCCTTCGAGGTTCGGCATGCCGGCGGCATCGTCGCGCTCGACGGCGAGCGCGAGCTGCCCTTCGAACCCGGCGAGCGCGTGCAGCTGACGCTGCGCCCGAACGCCTTTCCCACGGTGGACGTCACCCGCTGCCTGCAACTCGCTGCGCAGCGGGGACTGTTCCATTGTTCCCTTGGCAACCACTGAACGGAGACAAACCATGACCGTAAACCCCTTCCCTCTGGAGCGGCAGGCGCTGCTGCAGTGCTACCGGACCATGCGCACCATCCGCGAGTTCGAGGAGCGGCTGCACGTGGACTTCGCCCGCGGCGACATCCCGGGCTTCGTGCACCTCTACGCCGGCGAGGAGGCGACCGCCGTGGGCATCATGAGCCACCTGGGCGACGGCGACCGCATCGCCAGCACGCACCGCGGCCACGGCCACTGCATTGCCAAGGGTGTGGACGTGGCGGCGATGATGAAGGAGATCTACGGGCGCAAGGGCGGCTCCTGCAACGGCAAGGGCGGCTCCATGCACATCGCGGACCTCTCCAAGGGCATGATGGGCGCCAACGGCATCCTGGGCGCGGGCGCGCCGCTGGTGTGCGGCGCGGCGCTGGCGGCCAAGTACCGCAAGAGCGGCGAGGTGGCCGTGTGCTTCGCGGGCGACGGTGCCTCCAACCAGGGCACCTTCCTGGAGAGCCTGAACCTGGCGGCGGTGTGGAACCTGCCGGTGCTCTTCGTCATCGAGAACAACGGTTACGCCGAGGCCACCTCGCGCGACTACGCCACCGCGGTGAACAGCTTCGTGGACCGTGCCTCGGGCTTCGGCATGCCCGGCGTCGCCGTGGACGGCACCGACTTCTTCGCCGTGCACGAGGCCGCCGGCGAGATCATCAAGCGCGCCCGCGAGGGCGGCGGCCCGGCGCTGCTGGAATGCCGCATGGTGCGCTTCTACGGCCACTTCGAGGGCGACGCCCAGACCTACCGTGCCCCGGGTGAGCTCGATGACATCCGCAACAACCAGGACTGCCTGAAGAAGTTCGCGGCCCAGGTCACGGGCGCTGGGCTTGTCACCAGCGAGGAGCTGCAGGCCGTTGACCACGAGGTGCTGGGCCTGATCGAGGACGCCGTCAAGCAGGCCAAGGCCGCGCCGCTGCCCAGCGCCGCGGACCTGCTCACCGACGTGTACGTCAAGTACTGACGCACCCCGTCGCCACGCATTCACATTCACTCAGCCATCCAGCCAGGAGACAGGACATGGCCAGAAAGATTTCATTCAAGCAGGCGGTCAACGAAGCCATCGACCAGGAAATGGCGCGCGACCCCTCCGTGATCATGATGGGCGAGGACATCGTCGGCGGCACCGGGGCCGAAGGCGAGAAGGACGCCTGGGGCGGCGTGCTGGGCGTCACCAAGGGCCTGTATGCCAAGTACGGCGACCGCTTGCTGGACACGCCGCTGTCGGAAAGCGCCTATGTGGGCGCCGCGATCGGTGCGGCGGCCTGCGGCATGCGGCCCATCGCCGAGCTCATGTTCATCGACTTCATGGGCGTGTGCTTCGACCAGATCTTCAACCAGGCGGCCAAGTTCCGGTACATGTTCGGCGGCAAGGCCGAGACGCCGGTGGTGATCCGCGCCATGGTGGGCGCGGGCTTCCGCGCCGCGGCGCAGCACTCGCAGATGCTCACGCCGGTGTTCACGCACATTCCCGGCCTGAAGGTGGTGTGCCCCAGCACGCCCTATGACACCAAGGGCCTGCTGATCCAGTCGATCCGCGACAACGACCCGGTCATCTTCTGCGAGCACAAGAACCTGTACGGGCTCGAAGGCGAGGTGCCCGAGGGCTCCTACGCCATTCCCTTCGGCGAGGCCAACGTGGTGCGCGAGGGCGAGCATGTCTCCATCGTCACCTACGGGCTGATGGTGCACCGCTCGCTGGAAGCCGCCGCGGCGCTGGCCAAGGAAGGCATCGAGGCCGAGGTCATCGACCTGCGCACGCTCTCGCCGCTGGACATGGACACCGTGTTCGACAGCGTGGAGCGCACCGGGCGCCTGGTGTGCGTGGACGAGGCCAGCCCGCGCTGCAACCTCGCCACCGACATCTCGGCCCAGGTGGCGATGCACGCGTTCAAGGCCCTCAAGGCGCAGATCGAGATCGTCTCGCCGCCGCACGTGCCCGTTCCCTTCTCACCCACGCTGGAAGATCTCTACATCCCCAGCGCCCAGCAGATCGCCGACGCGGTGCGCCGCACGGTCAAAGGAGGAAAGCAGTAATGGCTCAAGGCATCACCCCCATCGTCATGCCCAAGTGGGGCCTGTCGATGCAGGAAGGCACCGTCATGTCCTGGCTGGTGGAGGAAGGCACGGAGATCACGGTGGGCATGCCGATCCTGGAGGTCGAGACCGACAAGATCGCCAACGCCGTGGAGGCAGCCGACCCCGGCGTGCTGCGCCGCAAGGTGGCGCAGGTCGGCGAGCTGCTGCCGGTCAAGGCGCTGCTGGGCGTGATGGCGGACGCGTCGGTGTCCGACGCCGACGTCGACGCCTACATCGCCGCCTACGAGACACCCTCGGCCGACGCGGGCGAGGATGCCGATGCCGCGCCGGCCTACCTCTGGACCGAGGTGGACGGCCTCCGCGTGCGCTACGCGCGCCGCGGCGCCGCCAGCGGCACGCCGGTGCTGTTCATCCACGGCTACGGCGGCGACCTGGACAACTGGCTGTTCAACATCGACGCGCTGGCCGAGGCCGCGCCCGTGATCGCGCTGGACCTGCCGGGGCACGGCCAGTCCGCCGTCCAGCTGCCCGGCACCAGCCTGGGCGCGCTGGCGGACTTCGTGGCCCGCTTCCTGGACCAGCTCGACGTGGAGCAGGTGCATGTGGTGGGGCACTCCATGGGCGGCGCCATCGCCTCGCAGCTGGCGCTGGCGCACCCGCTGCGCGTGGCCTCGCTGGCGCTGATCGCGCCGGCCGGCCTGGGCGAGGACATCAACGCCGGCTACACGGAGGGCTTTGCCAAGGCCGCGTCGCGGCGCGAGCTCAAGCCGGTGCTGGAGCAACTGTTCAACGACCCTGCGCTGGTGAGCCGGCAGATGGTGGACGACGTGCTCAAGTACAAGCGGCTCGACGGCGTGGAGCCGCTGCTGCTGTCGCTGGGCCAGGCGCTGTTCGGCGACGGCCGGCAGGCCGAGCGGCCGGGGCTGGAGCTCGCCTCCACGGGCAAGCCGGTGCTGGTGGTGTGGGGCGCGGAGGACCGCGTGGTGCCCGCGGCCCACATCACCAACGCGCCGCCCGGCGCCACGGTGGAGCGCTTCGAGGGCGCGGGCCACATGGTGCAGATGGAGCGCGCCAGTGACGTCAACCGGCTGCTGCGCCGGCATGTGGGCGGCTGAGGAGCAGCGCCCCGCCGCGGCGGCCCCGGTGCCGCCGCGCTTCGTCCTGCTGCCGGCGGGTGACCGGCCGCAGGACGGGCTGGCGCTGGAGCAGCTGCTGCTGGAGCGCGCCGCCGGGGGCGGCGCCTTCGCCGCGATCTGGGAATGCCGGCCCGCGCTGGTGGTGCCCGCCACCTACCGGCGCTTCGAGCGTTTCGAGCTGCTGTGCGAGCGTTCTGCCTTGCAGGGCTGGCCGGTGTCGGTGCGCCGCTCCGGCGGCGGGCTGGTGCCGCAGGGGCCGGGCATGGTCAACCTCAGCCTGGCCTGGCGCACGCGCTGCCGCATGGCCGAGGCGATGGAGCCGGTCTACCGCGGGCTGTGCGGGCTGCTGCAGGAGGCCTTCGAGGCTTTCGGCCTGGAGGCGCTGGCGCAGCCGGTGGAAGGCTCCTTCTGCGACGGCCGCTTCAACCTCGCGCTGGACGGGCGCAAGGTGGTGGGCACGGCCCAGTACTGGAAGCGGGCGAACGCCGAGGAGCATGTGGTGCTGGCGCATGCCTGCGTGCTGGTGGATGCGGACCTGCCCTTGCTGGTGGGGCGGGCCAACGCCTTCGAGGCGCAGCTCGGCAGTGACAAGCAGTACCGGGTGGAGGCGGTGGCAAACCTGGTGTCGGGGCTGGACCGGGTGCCGGTGGACGGGCCGCGCCCGGGCCTCACGGCGGCGAGCTTTGCCCAGCGGCTGGCGCAGGTGGTGGACGGCAGCGCGGCCTTGTGCTGAGGCACCGACATTTCCCCCAATGCAAAAGCGGGCCGGGTGATCCCCGGCCCGCTTCGTTGTTGAAGGCGCGGTGCCCGGCTCACTGCGCTGCCGGCTGCCCCGCCAGCCAGTTCAGGTACGCCACCAGCTCCCAGATCTGTTCCTGGGTAAAGGTCTTGCCCCAGGGCGGCATGATGTCCGTGCCGCGGCGGCCCTCGCTGATGACCTTGAAGGCCTCGGCCGGCACGAAGTCGCTGCGGCCGGTGAAGCTGGGCGCGCGCCCGCCCACGCCGCCGCTGCCGTGGCAGTAGGCGGCGCAGGTGGCGCCGAAGCGGCCCTTGCCGGCCTCGACGCGGGCCGGGTCGGTCAATGGGAAAGGCGGCTTGACCTCATCGGCCGCTTGAGCGGCCAGGGCAACAACAGCGGCCATGCCGGCCAGGCCGGCACGCAGGGAACGCAACGCGAATTCGGGCTTGTTCATCGTAAAGCTCTCACGGGATCGGCAAAAAACGGAGGACGGCCGCGGCACGGCCGCCCTCCCCAAGCGGCGGCCACCCGGCCGCCGCCATGCGCAAGCGCAAGGCTCAATCGACGGTGAAGGCGATCAGCGCGGCACCGCCGGGCAGATCGCGAATCTGCGGGAAGGCGCCGGTGAGGAAGCCCGGCGCGTGCGAGCCCAGCCCCGTGGGGATGACGATGTACTGCTTGCCGTTGACGGCGTAACTGATGGGGCCGCCGCGCACGCCCGACCCGGCGTTGAAGCGCCACAGCTCCTTGCCGTTGTCGGCGTCGAAGGCGTAGAGCTGGCCGCGCATGTCGCCGGTGAACACCAGCCCGCCGGCGGTGGCCAGCGCCGAGCTCAGCGGCGGCAGCTCGAAGCGCACCTTCCAGGCCTGTTTGCCCGTGAGCGGGTCGAATGCACCCAGCCAGCCGTCGGCCTTTTTTCCCGGCGGGTTGACCAGCGTGATCTCCGACAGCCCCAGCGACAGCATGCCGATGCCCGGCACCTCGCCCTGCCTGGCGCTGGTGACGGTGTTGCAGACCTCCATGCCGTGCGAGTACCAGAGCTTGGTGTTCGGGTTGTAGGCGCCGTGGTTCCAGCTGCGCGCGCCCAGCAGGTTCGGGCAGTGCAGCTTCTGCTTGCCTGTCTCGGGGTGCACCGGGTCGATGGGCAGGCCGGTCTTGGGGTCCACGCCCTTGGCCCAGTTCATGTTCTCGGTGTACTGCCAGACGTTGCGGATCGCGCCGTCGGCCGGGTTCATCACGTAGACGAAGCCGTTCTTGTTGAGGTGCACCAGCGACGTCCCGCCCCGGCCGTCGGGCACCAGCAGCGCCTCGTAGGCGGCGTCGAAGTCCCAGGTGTCGTTGGGCACCTCCTGGCGGTGCCACTTCACCTTGCCGGTCCTGGGGTCCAGCGCCAGCAGCGTGGCGGTGTAGAGGTTGTCGCCCAGGCGGTCTTCGCGGTTGAAGTCCGGCGCGGCGTTGCTGGTGCCGATGTAGATGGTGTCGCTGCCCGGGTCGTAGGTGCCGGGCAGCCAGGCCGAGCCGCCGCCCTTCTTGCGGCTGTTGCCGGGCCAGCTCTTGGGGTCGTCGCGCGGCACCTCGAAGGTCCAGGCGCGCTCGCCGGTGTCGGCCCTGACGGCGAAGATCTTGCCGATGGTGGGCTGGTCGCCGCCGGTGGTGCCGCCGAAGAGGATGTCGCCGGCGAGCTGCGGCGGCGAGGAGAACAGCGCGCCGTACTCGTTCTTGAGGTCGCTGAGCTGCGTGGACCAGAGCTGCTTGCCCGTCTTCTGGTCCAGCGCGACGAAGCGCCCGTCCAGCGTGCCGATGAACACCTTGCCGCGGCCCACGGTCACGCCGCGGCTGGCCGAGCCGTAGAACACCTCCTTGACAATCGGGTCCAGCTTGGGCGTGTAGCGCCACAGGATGCGGCCGGTGGCGGCATCGAGCGCGAAGACGTTGTTGTCGGCAGCGATGCTGTAGAGCACCCCGTCCACCACGATGGGCGTGGCCTGCAGGCCGTGCGTGATCACGCCGGGCTGGTGGACCCAGGCCACGCGCAGCCGGCCGACGTTGCGCTTGTCGATCTGCGTGAGCGGGCTGAAGCGCCAGGCGTTGTGGCTGCGGTGGTACTGCGGCCAGTTGTCCGGGTCGTCGAAACCCGGGCCGCTGCCGGCTGCGCCGGCCGGTGGGCCGGCCAGCAGGCCCAGGGCGCACAGCGCGCCCACCGAACTCCACCCCTTGATGCTGCCGAACGTGTTCTTCACGGACATGTCTCCTGGAAAGTCGTTGTCTCAGGGATCGCGGGCGACCGCGGTCGCCGTGAAGAACTTCGCAGCTTCCATGCCACGCGGGCCATGGAACCTCAGCACCGGGCAGGCGGTGCCGCGGCCGCCTGCGCAGCGGCGCGTGTGGTGCTACAGCTGTCGCTGCCGCGGCTGTTGCCCACGCGACAGTTGTCGCAGGGCCAACGAGCTGAGGAATGCGGCCTCATACGAGTCCCAAGGAATCCATGGACCCGTATTCCGTTCGTTCCGAGGTATCGAAGGATGAACGGCCCTCACCATCGTGCTGCCATCGCAGCCTGCCGGATTCGTGCTTCGATGCGCCGTAAGGCGCACCCTGCCCTGAGGTACCGAAGGGTCAGTACGAACGGGTTGGGGTTCGAAGACTTGGCGCGATGCGTATCAGGCCATCGCCGCCTGCAGCGCCTGCAGCACCTCGCCCACCGCGCCGCGGCTGGCCAGGCCCACGGCCGGCGTGGCCTGCAGCATGGCCTCGAACACCGCGCGCACCTGCTCGGCCGTCACGGCCTCGATCTGGCGCACCGCCTCGTCCGCGCCGATGAGCCGGCCGTGCACGAACAGCTGCTCCGCCGCGGCCTCGATGGCGCTGAAAGGACGCTCCTGCTTGTGCACGGCCTGCACCAGCAGCTGGTTGCGCGCGCGTTCCAGGTGCTGCGCGTCGATGCCCTCGGCCTGCTCCTTGAGCAGCCGCCCCACCGTGGCCACGTACTCCAGCAGCTTCTGCGGCTGGGTGATGGCGTCGATGACCAGCAGCCCGTGCACGTCGCTGACCTCAGCCTCGCTAGCCACGTGGTAGGCCAAGCCGCGGCGCTCGCGCACCTCGTCCACCAGCGGCGCGCTCATGCCGCCGCCGAACAGCGTGGCCGCCACCAGGCCGGCGTGGTGCCCCTGGCGCATGCTGGGCAGCGGCAGCCCGATGGAGCTGTAGACCTGCGAGATGCCCGCACGGCGGCGCGACTGCAGCCCGCCCACATGCGCCACCGCCTCGGCGGCGGAGCCCTCGCCGCGCGGCACATGGCCGAACAGCTGCCGCGCCAGCGCGTCGATGCGCGCGGGCTGCACGTCGCCGCCGGCGGCGATGACGAGGTTGGCGCCGGCGTAGTGGCGCTTCACGTAGCCCACCAGGTCCTCGCGCGTGATGCGCTCGATGTGGCGCCGCGTGCCGATGATGGGCCGCGCCAGCGGCTGCTTGCCGTAGGCCGCCACGTCCAGCAGCTGCGACACCACGGACTGCGGGTCCTCCTCGTACTCGACCAGCTCCTGCAGCAGCACCTCGCGCTCGCGCTCGATCTCGGCCTCGGGAAAGGTGCTCTCCAGCACCACGTCGGCCAGCATCTCCAGCATGCGCGGCGCGTCGCGGCCCAGGCCGTTGAGGTAGTAGACGGTGGTGTCCTTGGAGGTGTAGGCGTTCATGTCGGCGCCGATGCGCTCGGCGTCGAGGTTGATGGCCTGCACGTCGCGCGTGGCCGTGCCCTTGAAGGCCATGTGCTCCAGGAAGTGGGAGATGCCGTTGAGCCGGGCGCTCTCGTTGCGCGAGCCGGTGCGCACGAACACCGCGACGCTGGCGCTGCGCAGGTGCGGCATGGGCACGGTGACGACGCGCACGCCGTTGTCGAGCTCGGTCACGACGGGCACGGCCGCGGGCTGGGACGGGGAGATTTCAGGCTTGATCACGGCCCGATTGTCGCCGCTGGCCCGGCGCGCCCCCGGCGGCGGCAGGGACGGCCCGGCTTCAGCGCCCCGCCAGCTGCCGCAGCAGCGCCGCCACATGCGCCGCCGGCGGCATCTCCACCGTGCGCCAGGCCAGGCGCGCCTCGCCGTCGAACAGGTAGACCTGCGCCGTGTGGCGGTCGGCGCCGCGCGCGCGCCCGCGCAGGAAGTCCAGCAGCCGGTCCACGTCCTGCACCCGCGGCAGCGCGGCCTGCCACGCCGGGTGCGCGCCGAAGCGCGCGCGCCAAGCCTGCAGCGCCGCCGGCGTGTCGCCCAGCGGGTCGATGCTCAGCGACAGCAGCTGTGCGCCTGCGGGTGGCAGCAGCGGCGCCACCGCCGCGAACAGCGCGCCCTGGATCGGGCAGGTGGCGCTGCAGCCGGTGAACATCAGCTGCACCGCGCTGACGCGCCCGCGCAGCCGCTGCCGCAGCTCGAAACGCTCGCCTGCCTCGCCCACCAGCGGCAGCTCCAGCGCGGGCTGCGGCGGGTTGACCGGGCCCATGCTGCCGTGAGCGGGCACGGCCTGCGCCCGCGCGCCGCCGGCGCACAGGGCGGCGATCCAGCCCAGCGCCCGGCGCCGCTGCAGTAAGGAGGGCAGGGTGTTCATGGCTCGCGGCGGCTCAGGTGGCTCCACAGGTCCGCGCAGTCGGCATCCGACAGCTCGTAGCGCGGCATGGTGCGCGGCACGATGACATGGGCCGGATCGACCCCGCTGCGCAGCAGCCGGCAGAAGGATGCCGCGTCATAGCGCGACGGCGGCCCGCCGCGCCGGCTGGTTGCGCTCGTCAACGACACGGTCGTCAGCAGCGGCGCGATGCGCTGCGCCGCCGCGCCGCCATGGCAGTTGCCGCAGCGGCTGGCGCCGGCCGGCAGCGCGAAGTCCTGCCCCGCGATGCGCGCCGCCAGCGGCTCCTCACCTTGAAAAAGCCTTTGCCCACGGGCCCGATCGGGCGCCGGCATGCCGTTGGTGAGCGCCCACAACAGCAGCGCGCAGGCCGCTGCGCGCGGCAGCCTGGAACGCGGGCGCTGGCTGCGCAAGAGGGATGGGACCGGCAGCGGCATGGGCAGCAGTGTGCCTTGTCCGGGACCGGCGTGAGGACGGTTGCGACAGTTACCGTTTCGCTCTCTTCCAAGTCCCGATGCGGCATTTTCCCGGGCCTAGACTGAAACACGACACCGCCAGCTCCTGGCGTGGCATGCCTGCGCCCTGCCCCGGCCACGAGCCCGGGCGCTGCGCAGCCGGCATTGCGGCCCCGAGGCTTGCGGTGTTCGGGACCCGTTGAGAAGCAAGGCCGTTCCTTTCCATGGCACGGCCCGCGTCCGCATGCGCGGCCGCCCAGGGGAAGTACGCGAGTCCAGAAATTTCGTTCGCTGCTGGGGAGAACCGCCATGTGCCGAGGCCACGGGACGAGGTCGAGCCTGCCACCCTGCGTGTCGCACGCCATGGCGTGCGGCGCCGCGCGGCCCTCGGCGCCGCGGCGGGCGTGGGTGCTGCTGGCGCTGCTGGCCGTGGCGGCCTGTGGCGGCGGCGATGCGCCACGCTCCACCGGCCAGGCGGCGCTGCGGGAGTCGGCGCAGGCCATCGCGGCGCCGGCGCAGGGGCGCTGGTCGCCGCTGGTCCCGCTGTCGCTGGTGCCCGCGGCCGCGGCGAACCTGCCCAACGGCAAGGTGCTGCTGTGGTCCGCCGAGACGCGCTTCTCCTTCTCCGCCACCGGGCGCACCTACACCACGATTTTCGATCCGGCCACGCAGACCGCGACGGAGACGCTGGTGTCCAGCACCAGCCACAACATGTTCTGCCCCGGCACCAGCAACCTCGCCGACGGGCGGCTGCTGGTCAGCGGCGGCATCGACTCCGAGAAGACCAGCCTCTACGACGCCGCCACCAACACCTGGAGCGTGGGCCCGCGCATGAACATCCCGCGCGGCTACCAGGCCAACTGCGTGCTGGAGGACGGCTCGGTGTTCACGCTGGGCGGCTCCTGGTCCGGCGGCACCGGCGGCAAGCACGGCGAGCTCTGGACCGAGGCCGGCGGCTGGAAGCGCCTGCCCGGCGTGCCCATCGATTCCTTCCTCTCCGTGGACCCCTCGCCCGCCAACAGCAGCTTCGGCGGCGACAGCCACTTCTGGCTGGTGCCCGCGGGCAACGGCCAGGTCTTCCATGCCGGCCCGGGCGTGCGCATGCACTGGATCAACCCCCAGGGCGCCGGCAGCATCACGCCGGTGGGCCCGCGCGGCGACGACGTGTTCAGCGTCAACGGCAACGTGGTGATGTACGAGGCCGGCAAGCTGCTCAAGACCGGCGGCGCCCCGGCCTACGAGGACGTGGACGCCACGGCCAACTCCTACGTCATCGACATCAACGCCGGCGTGCAGCTCAGGAAGATCACGCCCATGGCCTATGCGCGGGCCTACCACAACAGCGTGGTGCTGCCCAACGGCCAGGTGCTGATCGTCGGCGGCATGACCTTCGCCAAGAACTTCTCCGACAACACCGCGGTGCTGCGCGCCGAACTGTTCGACCCGGCCACCGAGAGCTTCACGCTGCTGCCGCCCATCGCGGTGGGGCGCACCTACCACAGCGTGGCGCTGCTGCTGCCCGATGCGCGCGTGCTCTCGGCCGGCGGCGGCCTGTGCGGCCAAGGTTGCGACGCCAACCATCCCGACCTGCAGATCTACACCCCACACTACCTGCTCAACCCCGACGGCAGCGCCGCGACGCGGCCCGTGATCACGTCCGCGCCCGCCGAGGCCGTGCACGGCACGCGCATCGCCGTGAGCACCGACGTGCCCGTCACCGCCTTCTCGCTGGTGCGGCTGTCCTCGGTCACGCACACCGTCAACAACGACCAGCGCCGCGTGGCGCTGAGCTTTACCGGCAACGGCGCCAACGGCTACAGCGTGGCGCTGCCCAGCAATCCGGGCATCCTGCTGCCGGGCCACTGGATGCTGTTCGCCCTGAATGCCGACGGCGTGCCCTCGGTGGCGAAGATGCTGCGCGTGCACGGCAGCGGCGCGCCGCGCATCACCAACCCCGGCGACCAGAGCTCCGCCACCGGCACGCCGGTCGCGCTGGCGCTGGGCGGCACCGGCGCCACGTCCTGGAGCGCTTCCGGGCTGCCGCCGGGGCTGAGCCTCAATGCCGCCACCGGCGCGATCAGCGGCACGCCCACGCAGGCCGGCCGCTACGCCGTCACGCTCAGCGCCGGCAACGCTCTCACCTCCACCAGCACCACGCTGGTGTGGACGGTCGCCACCGGCAGCGGCGGGGGCGACGGCGGCGGCGGCGTGCGCCACGTGCGCCTGGAGGCGCTGAGCGAGGTCAACGGCGGCCCCTGGACCGCGGTGGCCGAGTTCAACCTGCTCGACGCCGGCGGCGCCGTGGTCCCGCGCACGGGCTGGACGGCCAGTGCCGACAGCGCGGACAGCGTCGGCGACACGCTCAAGGACACCGGCGCGGCGGTCAACGCCATCGACGGCGACCCGGCGTCGATGTGGCACACGCAGTGGGCCGGCGGCGCGCCGCCGCACCCGCACCTGCTCAGCGTCAACCTCGGCACGGCGCGCAGCATCGGCGGCTTCAAGGTGCTGCCGCGCAGCGACGGCACGCTCAACGGCACCATCGCCGGCTGGCGCTTCTGGACCAGCAGCGACGGTAACAACTGGACCATGATCGCCAGCGGCAACTTCAAGGACCTGGGCCCCCCGGAGGCCGAGAAGACGGTGACCTTCGCCCCGGTGGGCGGCGCCAACCGCGCGCCCACGCTGGCGCCGGTGGCCGACCGCAGCGGCAGCGTCGGCCAGCCCGACACGCTCAGGCTCAGCGCCTCCGACCCCGACGGCGACAGCCTGAGCTACGCCGCCACCGGGCTGCCCGCCGGGCTGAGCCTCGACACCGGCACCGGCACCATCAGCGGCACGCCGGGCAGCGCGGGCAGCTACGGCGTCAACGTGCAGGTCAGCGACGGCCGCGGCGGCAGCGCCAGCCAGTCCTTCACCTGGAGCGTGGCGGCCGCGGCCTTCGCGCTCGATCCGGTGGCGGCGCCGCCCGTCGCCGCCGGCACCAGCGCCAGCTACAGCGCCGGCTCCAACGGCGGCAGCGGCACGCGCTACGCCTGGGACTTCGGCGACGGCACGCCCGCGACCGCGCCGTCCACGGCCACCGGCGCCAGCCATGTCTTCGCCGCGCCCGGGCTCTACACCGTCACGCTCACGGGCACCAGCCCGAGCGGCACGGTCAAGACATTGAGCTTCGTGCAGGCGGTGGTGGAGGCGCCCGCCGGCAGCGCGCGGCCCACGCACTCCTCCAACGTGGTGCTGGAGAACCGCAGCGGCGCCAACGCCCGCGTCTGGCTGGTGAACCAGGACAACGACAGCGTCAGCGTCTTCGACGCCGTCACGCTGGCGCGGCAGGCGGAGATCGCCGTCGGCAGCATGCCGCGCAGCCTCGCCGTCGCGCCGGACGGGCGCGTGTGGGTCGCGAACAAGGGCAGCGCCACGCTGTCGGTGATCAGTCCCACGTCGCTGGCGGTGGTGCAGACCCTGAGCCTGCCGCGCGGCAGCGCGCCCTTCGGCCTGGCCTTCGCCGCCGACGGCAGTGCCGCCTGGCTGACGCTGGAGGCCTCTGGGCGGCTGCTCAAGCTCAACCCCGCCACCGGCGCCACGCTGGGCGCGCTGGACGTGGGCCCGAACCCGCGCCACCTCTCGGTCACCGCCTCGGGCGCGCGGGTGCTGGTGTCGCGCTTCGTCTCGCCGCCGCTGCCCGGCGAAGGCACGGCCACGGTGAGCACCACCGGCGCCGACGGCAGCCCGCGCGGCGGCGAAGTCGTGGTGGCGACGTCGGCGCCCGCCATCGAGCGCACCGTGGTGCTGCGGCACAGCGACAAGGCCGACACCACGCTGCAGGGTGCCGGGCTGCCCAACTACCTGGGCGCGGCCGTCATCGCCCCGGACGGGCGCAGCGCCTGGGTGCCGTCCAAGCAGGACAACGTCAAGCGCGGCACGCTGCGCAGCGGCGCCAACCTGGACTTCCAGAACACGGTGCGCGCCATCAGCTCGCGCATCGACCTTGGCAGCTGGTCCGAGGATTACCCCGGACGCGTGGACCACGACAACTCCAGCCTGTCCAGCGCCGCGGTGTTCCACCCGAGCGGCGCCTACCTGTTCGTGGCGCTGCAAAGCAGCCGCGAGGTGGCGCTGGTCGATCCGGTACGCCGCCGGGAGATCCTGCGCTTCGGCGTGGGCCGCGCCCCTGACGGGCTGGCGGTGTCGGCCGATGGCCGGCGGCTGTTCGTCAACAACTTCATGGACCGCAGCCTGGGCGTGCTGGACCTTACCCGTCTGGTCCAGTTCGGCGAGCTGCGCCTGGCCACGCTGGCCGAGGTCGCGGCCGTCGGCACCGAGCGCCTCGCGGCGCAGGTGCTGCGGGGCAAGCAGTTCTTCTACGACGCGCGCGACCCGCGGCTGGCCCGCGACGGCTACATGAGCTGCGCCGTCTGCCACGCCGACGGCAGCGGGGACGGCCGCGTCTGGGACCTCACCGGCCTGGGCGAGGGCCTGCGCAACACCGTCAGCCTGCGCGGACGCGCCGGCGCGCAGGGCTTCCTGCACTGGAGCAACAACTTCGACGAGGTGCAGGACTTCGAGGGCCAGATCCGCGCCCTGGCCGGCGGCACCGGGCTGATGAGCGACAGCGCCTTCAACACCGGCACGCGCAGCCAGCCGCTGGGCGAGCGCAAGGCCGGCGTCTCGGCCGACCTGGATACGCTGGCGGCCTACGTGGCCTCGCTCAACGCCTTCGCGCCCAGCCCGCACCGCCCGGCCGCGGCCACGCTGTCGGCCACCGCCGCGGAAGGGCGCACGCTGTTCGCCAACCGCAACTGCGCGGCCTGCCACGGCGGCACGGCCTTCACCCACAGCGGCGCCAACACGCTGGCCAACATCGGCACGCTAAAGCCGTCGAGCGGCCAGCGCCTGGGCGGCACGCTTGGCGGCATCGACGTGCCCACGCTGCGCGACGCCTGGGCCACCGCGCCCTACCTGCACGACGGCTCGGCGCCGACGCTGGAGGCGGCCATCCGCGCCCACAACAACGTCAGCGCCACGGACGCCGACATCACCAGGCTGGCGGCCTACGTGCGCGAGATCGGCAGCGACGAGGCCGCGGCGCCGCTGCCGCCGGGCAGCGCGACGAGCCTGTGGCCCGCGTCGGCCACGCCGGCGGAGGCCAGCCACAACGACACCGGCGCGGTCAACCTGGGCGTGAAGTTCCGCGCCAGCCAGGCCGGTTACGTGCTGGGCATCCGCTTCTACAAGGGCAGCGCCAACACCGGCACGCATGTGGGCACGCTGTGGAGCAGCGCCGGCACGGCGCTGGCCAGCGCGACCTTCATCAACGAGACCACCAGCGGCTGGCAGGAAGCGAGGTTCGCCACGCCGGTGCCCGTTGCCGCCAACACCGTGTACGTCGCCTCCTACCTTGCGCCACGCGGCGGCTATGCCTTCAACGGCGACTACTTCGCCACGGCGGGCCTCGGCAGCGGGCCGCTGTACGCGCTGCGCAACGGCGAGAGCGGCGGCAACGGCGTCTACGTGTACGCCAGCACCAGCCGCTTCCCGACGGCCTCCTACCGCAGCGGCAACTACTGGGTGGACGTGATCTTCTCCACCACCGCGCCGTAGCCGCCACCACGGCCCAGGCCGGCCTGCGCGGGCGCCCGTCCCTGCCGCGGCGCCCGTTGCTTCTTGAGCCTCGGCCTCGACGCGGTCCGCTGCGACGGCGCCTTGGGCCGGCCCTGATCCCCCTCCGCGCCATGCCCGCTGCCCTGGCGGCAAGATGGCCGCACCCCACGGAAGGACCCGGCATGGACCCACAGGCATGGACGAGGCGCCGGCTGCTCGCGGCGGCAGCGGCGGCATGGGCCGCAGGCAGCGTCATGGGGGCCGCGGCGGCGCAGCCGGGCGCCGAGGACCAGGACGTCTGGGCCGCGCTGCGCGGCGGCGCCATCGTGCTGTTGCGCCATGCCGACGCGCCAGGCATCGGCGATCCGCCCGATTTCCGGCTGGAGGACTGCGCCACGCAGCGCAACCTCAGCGAACTGGGCCGCAAGCAGGCGCGGCGCATCGGCGAGCTGCTGCGCCGGCAGCAGGTGGCCGTCGGCGCGCTCTGGACCTCGCAGTGGTGCCGGGCCCGCGACAGCGCCACGCTCATGGCGCTCGCGCCGGTGCGCGAGGAGCCGCTGTTCAACTCCTTCTTCGCCGCTCGCGGCGACAAGGACGAGCAGACCGCCGCCGCGCGCCGGAAGCTGCTGGCCTGGCGCGGCCCCGGCGCGCTGGTGGTGGTGACGCACCAGGTCAACATCACCGCCCTCACCGGCCTGGGCGTGTCCTCGGCCGAGGGCATCGTGCTGCGGCCCCGGGGCGACGATCTGGCGCTGGTGGGGCGCATCGCGCCGCCGCGCTGAAGCACCGGCTGCGGAACCTGGCGTCGGCCTTGGGAGTCTTTCTTGCCTGCGCCGCGCAACGAGCACAAAGGGGACTGCCATGGCCGAGCCCTGGTACCAGAGCGCCATCGTCTACTGCCTGGACGTACGCACCTTCGCCGACGGCAACGGCGACGGCATCGGCGACTTCGCCGGGCTGGCGCAGCACCTGGAGCACCTGGCCGGGCTCAACATCAGCTGCGTCTGGCTGCAGCCCTTCTTTCCCTCGCCGCTGCGCGACAACGGCTACGACATCACCGACTACTACGCCGTCGATCCGGCCCTGGGCACGCTGGGCGACTTCGTGGAGTTCATGCGCCGCGCGCGCGAGCGCGGCATCCGCGTCGTCATCGACCTGGTGGTGAATCACACCTCCACCGACCATGCCTGGTTCCAGGCCGCGCGCGCCGACCGCAACTCCCCGCTGCGCGACTGGTACGTCTGGTCCGACGCAAAACCCGAGGACGCCGAGGAGGGCACGGTCTTCCCGGGCAGCCAGCAGACGACCTGGACCTGGGACGAAAAGGCGCAGGCCTACTATTTCCACCGCTTCTACGACCACCAGGCCGAGCTCAACATCGCGCATCCCGCGGTGCGGCGCGAGATCGAGAAGATCACCGGCTTCTGGCTGGAGCTGGGCGTGAGCGGCTTCCGCGTGGACGCGCTGCCCTTCCTGCTGGAGCTGCAGGGCCTGCCGCGGGAAGGCCAGCGCATCGCCTTCGGCTACCTGCGCGAGCTGCGCCAGCATGTGCAGACGCTGCGCGGCGACGTGTGCCTGATGGCCGAGGCCAACATCACGCCCGAGGAGGTGCCCAGCTACTTCGGCGACGGCGACCAGATCCACATGAGCTTCAGCTTCTGGCTCAACCAGCACCTGTTTCTGGCGCTGGCGCGCGGCGACGCGCGGCCGCTGCGCCAGGCCTGGGAGGAGCTGCCGGCGCTGCCCTCCTGGTGCCGCTGGGCGCATTTCCTGCGCAGCCACGACGAGCTGGACCTGGGCCGGCTCAGCGAGGCCGAGCGCCAGGAGGTGTTCCGCGCCTTCGGCCCGGAGCCCGAGATGCAGCTCTACGGCCGCGGCCTGCGCCGGCGCCTGGCGCCGATGCTGGGCAACGACGCGCGCCGCCTGGCGCTGGCGCACAGCCTGCTGCTGACGCTGCCGGGCACGCCGGTGCTGCGCTACGGCGACGAGATCGGCATGGGTGAGGACCTGTCGCTCAAGGAGCGCGCCAGCGTGCGCACGCCCATGCAGTGGAGCCGGGCGCCCAACGGCGGCTTCTCCAGCGCCCCGGCCGAGCGGCTGCGCCTGCCGGTGATCAGCGGCGGCGAGTTCGGCTACGAGGAAGTGAACGTCGATGCCCAGCGTGCCGACCCGGAGTCGCTGCTCAACCGGCTGGAGCGCATGCTGCGCCTGCGCCGCCAGTGCCCGGCCTTCGGCCTGGGCAGTTGCTGCTTCCTGGACCTGGGCACTCCGCCGCTGCTGGCCATGCGCTGCGAGTACGAGGGCAAGACCTACTTCGCCCTGCACAACCTGGGCGAGCATCCGCTGGAGCTGGCGCTGCCGCCCGAGGCCAGCTGCGCCGGCCTGTACGACCTGCTCGCGGGCCAGCCGCTGGAGACGCATTGCGACGGCAGCTGCTGGCTGGCGCTGGAGCCGTACGGGTACCGGTGGCTGAGGGCGGGGTGAGAGCAGGGTGAAAGCGGGTGCGAGCCGGGTGAGGGGCCTCACCCCAGCGGCACCCGCCACAGCACCGCCGTCCCCTGCCCCGGGCGCGACTCGATGCTGAAACTGCCGCCCAGGGTCTCGATGCGCTCCTGCATGCCCAGCAGGCCCCAGTGCGCGCGGCCGGCCGCCCCTGCGCCCTCGCCGCTGTCGAAGCCCATGCCGTCGTCCTCGATGCTGCCCACCAGCAGCCCGCGGCGGCGCTCCAGGCTCAGGCCCACGCGCGTGGCCCGCGCGTGCTTGGCCACGTTGGTCAGCGCCTCCTGCACCACGCGGAAGGTGGCGGCCTCCACCGGCGCGCTCAGCCGCGCCCGCTCCAGGCCGTGCAGCTCCAGGTCCACCGCCACGCCGGTGAGCTCGGACCAGGTCTGCACGTAGGCCATCACGCCCTCGCCCAGCCCGCAGTCCTCCAGTGCCGTGGGCCGCAGGATGAAGACGATGCGGTCGAGCTCGCGGTCCAGCCGCTGCATCAGCTCGTGCAGCCGCTCCAGCTTCTCGCGCGCCGCGGGTTCCTGCGGCGCCTGGCGCAGCGCGCTCAGCCCCAGCGCCACCGAGGACAGCACCTGCCCCAGCCCGTCGTGCAGCTCGCGCGCGATGCGCCGGCGTTCCTCGTCCTGCACGCCCTCCAGGTGCGCCAGCAACTGCCGCAGCGCCTGCGTGCGCTCGGCCACGCGCTGCTCCAGCAGCTCGCGCGACAGGCGCTGCTCGTGCACGTCGGTGGCCGAGCCGAACCAGGCGCACACGCGCCCGCCATGGTCGCGAAAGGGCTCGGCCCGCACCAGGAACCAGCGGTAAGCGCCGTCACGGCCGCGCAGCCGGTGCTCGCGCATGAGCGTCTGCTCCCGCGCCAGTGCCTCGCGCCACAGCCGCTGCGTTTCCTGGCGGTCTTCCGGATGCAGCAATTCGACCCAGCGCTCGCCCAAGCCCTCGTCGCGGGCCTGGCCGGTGTACTCGTACCAGCGCTCGTTGAACCACTCGACCCGGCCGGCCGGGTCGTTGCGCCACAGCAGGTCCGGCACGAGGTTGGCGACGGTGCTCAGCGTCTCCTCGGCGCGGCGGCGCCCGCTGACGTCGATGTTCATGCCGACCCACTTGAGCACCCGGCCCTCAGCGTCGAGCAGCGGTGCGGCCTGCACGTGGGTCCAGGACCAGCCCCCGCCGGCGCGGCACAGCCGGAACTCGGCATCGACGCGGCGCCGCGCCGCCACCGCCTCGCGCCACTGGCGCAGGGCAAAGGCGCGGTCTTGCGGATGCACGGCCTCGGCCCAGCCCTCGCCCAGCCACTGCTCCAGGCTCTGGCCGGTGTAGGCACGCCAGGACGGCGAGTCGGTGACGATGCGGCCCTCGGCGTCGGCTTCCCACACCGCCTGGCTGATGGCCTCCACCAGCAGCCGGAAGCGCTGCTCGCTCTGGTGCAGCGCCGCCACCGTGGCCCTCAGCCGCGCATGCTCCGCCGCCAGCGCGCTCTCGGCACGCTCGCGCTCGGCCGCGGCCCAGGTGCGCTCGGCGGTTTCCTCGATCAGCGTGAGCTCGTCGGCCGTCCAGGCATGGGCCGCAGCGAACTGCACCGTCAGCATCGCCACCAGCCGGCCGCCCTTGACCAGTGGCGCGTTGGCCCAGGCGGCGATCTGCAGCGCGGCATGGCCGGCCTGCTCGGCGGCCGAGTGGCGCGGATCGGCGCCGACGTTCTCGCGCCAGGTGGTGCGGCCCAGGCCGAATTCCGCCTCCAATCCCTGGCCATAGTCGGACAGGCGCAGGCGCCGGCCCTCCAGCACGGGCCGGCCCGGCGCCTGGTCGGCCGCCACCACCAGCACCTCGTCGGTGCTCACCCACTCGCTGCAGGCCACCCGGTCCGCGCCCAGGTGCTCGCGCAGCACCCGGCTGGCCTCGCGCTGGATGGCGGCGGCGTCGCCCAGCGGACGCAGCGCGGCATTGAGACGCAGCAGGTAGGCCCGGCCCCGGGCCCAGTCCTGGAGCCGGGCGTGCAGGGCCTGCGCCTCGCGCTGCGCGGTGATGTCCTGCGACACCGCCAGCGCCGCGCAGATGCGCCCGGCGCCGTCGCGCAGCGGCACGCCGCGCGTGCGGTAGTGCCGGCCGTGGGACTCGTGCTCGACGCTGAAGGGCTCGCCGGCGAGCGCCTGGCGGTAGCGGGGCTCGACTTCGCGGACCAGGGCCGGCTCCAGCGCCTCGAAGATGGTCTTGCCCACCAGGTCCTCGGGGCGCAGGCCCGCGGCGTGCAGCGCCTCGCCATCGGCCATGAGGTAACGCAGCTCATGGTCCACCACGAAGGCGGCGCCACCGCCCCAGGGCAGGTCCAGATCGGCGTCCAGCAGGGCTCGGTCGTTCATGGCAGTCCATTGCGGGCGGCGGCGTGCCGGCTCGGACGCTAGCGCCGCGGTGCCGGGCTGCCCACCCGGGACGAGCCGTCACGCGCCGCCGGAGCTTCGCGAGGCCCGAGGCCGCCCGGGCTCAGCGCTGCTGCAGCAGGTAGCGCGCCATCAGCTGCGCATGGGCCTCGGTGACCCCCATGTCGGGCATGGCGCTGCTGGGATCGACGCCCTGCGGATCGCGAATCCAGCGCACCAGCGCCTCCTCGCCGGCGGGCAGCCGGCCGCCGGCGATGCGCTCGCGCCGGCCCAGCCCGTGCAGCGGCGGGCCCACGTCGGTTTCCGGTCCGACCAGCCCGGGGATGCGGTGGCAGGCCGAGCAGGCGTACTGGTGCAGCGCCAGCCGCGCCTGCGCATCGAGGTCGCGCGGCTGCAAGGGTTGCAGGTCGGCGGTGGGCGGGGCGCAATGCGCGCCGGCGCAGCCGGCCTGCGTGGCGGAGGCGGTGAGGCACGGCAGCGGCTGGGCGTCTTCCATTGCGGCGCGGTAGGCGGGCGGCGACAGCTCGGCCAGGCGCTCGACGAAGCCGGAGACGGCCCAGAGATCCGCGTCCGACAGGCGCAGCTCCCAGGCCGGCATGCCGCTCATCTTGATGCCGTGGCGCGTGATCCAGTAGATCTCGCGCCCGCGCCAGCGCCGCGCCGCGTCCACCAGCGGGCCGGGCAGCGGCTGCAGGCTCTTGCCGATGTCGAGCTGCGCCACGCCCGGGCCGCCGTGGCATTGCACGCAGTGGTCGCGGTAGCAGGCCGCGCCGCGGCGCTGCACGGCGGGCTCGAAGCGCGAGGCCGGCTCGGCCACGTCGGCGGCGCGCGCCTGCACGGCGCGGCGCATGGTCACTTCCAGCAGCCGGTACACCGGCGCGGTGTGGCCGGTGGTGGCCGAGGTGTCGTACCAGCCGCCCCACACGAACAGCCCCGTGCCGGCCAGCGCCAGCACGGCGGCGGTGAGCAGGGTCAGCAGGACGGTCTTCATGCGCGTCGCGGTCGGACGCGCGGTGAGGGCAAGCGCCGGGCCCTGTTCGGGCCGGGCGCTCAGAACCGGAAGTACACGAAGGCCGCCGGATTGGGCGACAGCGCCGTGGCGCCGTAGGTCAGCAGCACGATGGCCAGCGCCTTGGCCAGCTCCGGCGCGTGCAGGTAGCGCTGCGCAACCTGCCCGAAGAAGCGCTGCGGCAGGAACACCAGCACCATGCCCACCGCCATGGCGGCCCAGGCCACCGGGCCGAGCGCGGCCGACTCGCTCCACGCCGACGGGGAAACGAGCCGCTGCAGGTATTCCACGGCCTGCGGGAAATCGGCCTCGCGGAACAGCACCCGGGTCAGCACCACGAAATGGAAGGTGAACAGCACGCCCTGGATGCGGGCATAGGCCCGCGCCGGCAGCGCCGCCTCGTTGCCGCGGCAATAGCGTTCGAACGCCACCAGGCCGCCGTGCAGCGTGCCGTAGATCGCGAAATTCCAGCCCGCGCCGTGCCAGATGCCGATCGCCACGAAGGTGACCAGCAGGTTCAGGTAGACGTTGCCGTCCTTGGAACCGCCCAGGCCGAAATACAGGTAGTCCCGGAAAAACGAGGACATCGACATGTGCCAGCGCGTCCAGAACTCCGAAATGCTGCGCGCCTGGTAGGGCAAGTTGAAATTGCGCGCCAGTTCGATGCCCAGCAATTTGCCGGCGCCGCGGGCCAGGTCGGTATAGCCCGAGAGATCGAAATAGATCTGCAGCGTGTAGGCATACAGCCCGACCAGCAGCAGCAGGCCGCTGGCGCTGGCGGTGTGGTCGAAGGCCGGCGCGATGATGTGCACGCCCAGCACGTCGGCCAGCAGCAGCTTCTTGGCGAAGCCGCGCAGCATCAGCGCGATGCCGTCCTGGATCTGCTGCGCCGAGGCGCGCGGCAGCGCCTGCAGCTGCGGCATCAGGTGCGCCGCGCGCCCGATCGGGCCGGACAGCACCTGCGGGAAGAAGGC
Organism: Azohydromonas caseinilytica; assembly: GCF_012927045.1. Classification (GTDB taxonomy): domain Bacteria; phylum Pseudomonadota; class Gammaproteobacteria; order Burkholderiales; family Burkholderiaceae_C; genus Azohydromonas; species Azohydromonas caseinilytica. Next base: position 64,715 of record NZ_JABBFW010000011.1, read on the forward strand.
GGTGAACAGCGCCAGCGTCAGCGGGTCGCGCGTGGGCTCGATCTTGCGGCGGTAGATGTCCACCAGGTAGCCGATGGCCACGAAGGTATAGAAGGACAGGCCCACCGGCACGAACCACTGGCCCAGCAGCGTGTCGGGCTGCAGCCCCAGCCCCTGCAGCAGCGCCTGGTGGCTCTGCCCCAGCGTGGGCACGTAGCGGAACACGCACAGCGAGGCCAGCAGCAGCGTCAGCGTGCCCACCAGGATCGGCTTGCGCTGTGCCTCGGCGGCGCGGTGGATCATCAGCCCGCCCGCATAGGCCACGGCCGTGACGCCCCACAGCACCGGCAGGAAGCGCAGGTCCAGCAGCCCATAGAAACCGTAGCTCGCCAGCAGCAGCAGCAGGCGCTTGGACAGGCCCCTGGGCGGCAGCGCCAGGGCGGCGAGCACCACGGCGCTCAGGAAAACCAGGTAAGCGAAGGACGCGAATTGCATGTCAGTGCTCCGCCACCATCGGATGCGCCTGGAAATCGGCGAGCAGCAATTCGGCAAAGCGCTTTTCGCCCGGCACCGAGAAATGCGAGGCATCGCCGAACAACCCGGCTTCCCCGGTCATGGCCGGTGCCGCCTCCACGACGGGCACACCGTGAAGCCTGGCCTGCTCCCTGATGATCGAATTCATTTTCTGGACGTGGGCGATCATTTGATCGGCGTTGAAACAGGGCCGGAAATGCAGCGCCGAGGCGGCATAGCTTTCGCGCTCCTGCGGCGTCTGGCTGGGGGCGTAGCGCGTGGCGATGGTGACCAGCCGCATGTCCACGCCCGCGGCCTGTGCCGCGCGGATACCGTCGCCGAGGATGCGTTCCAGCAGCTCGGCATTGAGCGTGGGCGTGCCGTTGGAGGCGTCGGAGGCGGCCGTCTTGCTTTTCAGGAACGAGGCGTTCTTGACGATCAGGCTCTGGGTGAGCAGCCACTGGGGCAGCCCCGGCACCGCGATCCGCCACTGGGCGGCATTTTTCTGCGGGCGGCGGCAGGTGATGTCGTTGGCGCCGGGATACCAGTACACCAGGTGCACGCCCGCGGGAATCAGCCGCTTGGTGAGCATCGTGAGCTGCTCGGGCACGGTCAGGTCGGCCACGCCGGCATTCACCACCTCGATGCGCCGCTGCTGCGCCTGCAGCTGCCTCTCCAGCACCGAGGCGGCGGTGTCGTCATTGGTGGGCGCGTGGGTGCCCTGGATCGAGGAGGCGCCCATCAGCGCCAGCCGGGTGTCGCCGGGCTTGGGCGTGGGCGCCACCTCCCGGTTGCGCAGGCCCCAGGAGTTGGTGGCGAGTTCCATGCCCGAGCCCTTGATGACGGCCTGGGGCCGCAGCAGCCGCAATCCCGTCACCGGATCGATGGCACGGGCGCCCTGGCCGGTCATCAGGGTATAGACGCTCTGCCCCGTCTTGATTTGCGCACGCACCTGCAGCGCAATTTCCACGACGAGGAGCATCACCAAGGCCCAGCCCAGGGGGCGCAAGGCGCGCCACCGACTCATTTCCGGCATGACTGTTTACGACTTTGTTTTGGTGGTGACGAATGCCCGGCGCCGGATTCCCGGCAGCCGGCGCGCGGCCCACACTGCCGCCGCGCCGACGGCCCAGCCGCAAATCACGTCACCGGGGAAATGCATGCCCAGGTTGACACGGGAAATACCGACCCAGAGCACATAGAAAACCAGCAATACCCGGGCATACCACCCGGCGCAGGGCCAGAATAGTGCCGCCACCAGCATGGCAAAAGCGGAATGGCCGCTGGGAAAACTGAACGGTGAATCCTGGGCATGCACCGCGTGCACCACCCCGGGCCCGAACAGCGCCGCCGGCCGGGGCCATTGCAGGCCGAATTTCAGCGCCGACACCACCAGGCCGGCGACCACGTAGCTGGCCAGCAGGGTCCACAGCAGCTGCAGCAGCCGCTCCCGCGGCGGCAGCGCGGGCCGCGCGCTCCAGGCCTGCCGCCTAGACGCCCCCAGCAGCACCAGCAGCAGCGCCGCGATCCACGGCATGTTCCAGAAATCGCCCAGGCGCGTGCCCAGGTTCATCGCGGCATCGATGAACGGGGAGCGCAGATCATTGAGAGCGAAAAAAAGGGCCTGATTCACGAATTTCCGGCGTTTCGCGGGCGGATGCGCAAGCAAACGCCGGAGTCTAGCCGGGGCGCCCGGCGCGAAGCCGTGAAATAGGCGCGACTTCCACTGTCGTTTTCAGTCGCCGGCGGGCGTGCACGGTCCGATGCGCGCCCTGCCCTTCGGACAGTGCGCACAGGGCGTGGGCTGGGCGCGGATTTACCCCAGCGCAACCCGCAGCCGCTGCCGAATTCGTGCAAACGATGGTTTCAAGGAATATCAGCCATGCTTTGTAAAAAGCGCTTCGAAAAGCCGCTCCGACTCGCTCAATCCCTCCTCGGTCAACACGAGTGATTTGGCCTTGTTCACGGGGTCGAGAATCAGCCCCTTGCGATGCAGGCGGTTCATCACTTCCCAATCCAGCGATTTCCAGGCCCGGTTGCCGTCGTGGAGCGTGAGATACAGGAGGGCCAGCGCCGCCTGGTCGATCTTTTCCTCATCGAATTCCATAGATTTCCTTTCGTGGAATCGCCAAGCATGGCGGCAACGGCAGCCGGGCCGGTAGCCGGCGGACGGGACGCCGGTCAAGCAGGCTGGCTCATGGCGACGGACCGCGGCATTGGGTGAGCACGGACGCCGCCACGAGGATCGATGTCCCACCGTCCGGATTTTGGGCACGCCGTTTGTTCCACCGGCCCCAATGTGCCTCCATCGCCGCGCCCGCCGCGTGGGTGAACACCAACGCCGCGCTCGCCTGACCGCCCTCGGCCCGGCCGGCCTGCTGCTGCTGGCGCTGGCCGGCTGCGACCGCTCCGTCCCGCCCGACGCCCGCTTCCAGACCGTGCCGCAGGCCGACGCCCGCCGCGGCCAGGCGCTGCTGGCCCGGCACCAATGCGGCGCCTGCCACGTCATCCCCGAAGTGCCCGGCGCGGCCGGGCGCAGCGGGCCGACGCTGGAGCATTTCGGCCGGCGCAGCTACATCGCCGGCGCGGTACCCAACACGCCGGAACTGCTGCAGCGCTGGCTGCAGGACCCGCCGGCCCTGGTGCCGGGCACCGCCATGCCGGCCATGGGCGTGAGCCCCGAGGCGGCACGCGACATGGCGGCCTACCTGATGGCGCTGCGGTGAACGCTTCAATCTCCGGCGCGGCTCCGTCCGTACTGGCCCCAGCCGGCGTGGAGGCGGGGCTGCTGGGCGAGCTGGGTTGGGTGCTGATCTCCGGCGCCGCGGCCATCTTCGCGCTCATGGCCGGGCTGCTGGCCTGGGCCGTGCGCCGGGGCGGAAAGCCTCCGCCGCACACGGCCTGGTGGGTGCTGGGCGGCGGTCTGGCCTTCCCGGTGCTGACGCTCAGCGCCCTGCTGGCCTACACCGCGCTGCGCACCGCCGAGCTGCAGCAGCCGGGCACGCAGGCGCCGCTGGTGGTGTCCGTCACCGGGCGGATGTGGTGGTGGGAGGTGCGCTACCGCACCGACGACGGGCAGGAGGTGCGGCTGGCCAACGAGCTGCGGCTGCCGCTGGGGCGGCCGGCGCAGATCGCGCTGCAGGCCGACGAGGTGATCCACAGCCTGTGGGTGCCGGCGCTGGGCGGCAAGGTGGACCTGATCCCGGGCCGCGTGAACCACCTGCGCATCACGCCCACGCAGCCGGGGCTGCACCGCGGCCAGTGTGCCGAGTTCTGCGGCCTGCAGCACGCGAAGATGGCGCTGCATGTGCAGGCCATGCCGGCCGGGGATTTCAAAAGCTGGCTGCGGCAGCAGGCGCAGCCGGCGGCTTCGCGCGCGGCCTCGGCCGAGCTGCTGGCACGCGGCCGGCAGGCCTTCCTGCGCCAGGGCTGCGCCAGCTGCCACAGCGTGCGCGGCGTGGCCGACGGCGCCCGGCTCGGCCCGGACCTCACCCATGTCGCCAGCCGCCACGCCCTGGGCGCCGGCGTGCTGCCCAACGGCCCCGGCGCGCTGCGCCGCTGGCTGGTGGAGGTGCAGGCCCTGAAACCCGGCGCGCGCATGCCCGGCTACGCGCACCTGGACGCCACCACGCTGGACGCGCTGGGCGCCTGGCTGGAACAGCTGCGCTGAGCCGTCATCGCCATGGACACCGCCCCGCTGCCGAACACGCTGCCCCGCCCCGAGGGCGAGCTGCCCGCGCTGGAGCGGGCGTGGGCCAGCCCGCGCGGCTGGCGCCGCCTCACCGACGTCAACAACACCTTCATCGGCCAGCTCTACATCGCCACCGCGCTGCTGTTCCTGCTGCTGGCCGGGGTGCTGGGCCTGCTCATGCGCGCGCAACTGGCCGTGCCCGGCAACACGCTGCTCGATGCCGGCACCTACAACCAGGTCTTCACCATGCACGGCACGGTGATGATGTTTCTCTTCGCCGTGCCCATCGTCGAGGCCATCGCGGTGTACCTGCTGCCCAACATGCTGGGTGCGCGCGACCTGCCCTTCCCGCGGCTGTCGGCCTATGCCTACTGGGCCTATGCCTTCGGCGGCCTGGCCTTCTTCTGCACGCTGTTCGTGGGGCTGGCGCCGGACGGCGGCTGGTTCATGTACCCGCCGCTGACCAGCCGCGTCGAGTCGCCGGGGCTCAATGCCGACTTCTGGCTGCTGGGCATCGGCTTCATCGAGATCTCGGCCATCGCCGGGGCGGTGGAACTGATCATCGGCATCCTGATGACGCGGGCGCCGGGGCTGAGCCTGGCGCGCATGCCGGTCTATGCCTGGGCCATGCTGGTGGTGGGCGTGATGATCGTGTTCGCCTTCCCGGCCGTCATCGCCGGCACGGCGCTGCTGGAGCTGGAGCGCGCCTTCGACTGGCCCTACTTCGACGCCGCGCGCGGCGGCGACCCGCTGCTGTGGCAGCACCTGTTCTGGTTCTTCGGGCACCCGGAGGTCTACATCATCTTCCTGCCCGCCGCGGGCATGGTCTCCACCTTCCTGCCCGCGCTGGTGCAGGCGCCGCTGGCAGGGCGGCGCGCCATCGTCGCGGCGCTGCTGGCGGTGGGCGTGTTCAGCTTCGCGCTGTGGGCGCACCACATGTTCAGCGCCGGGCTGGGCACGCTGTCGCTCACGCTCGTCTCCGCCGCCAGCATGGCGGTGGCCGTGCCGGCGGGGCTGCAGGTGTTCGGCTGGCTGGCGACGCTGGCGCGCGGACGCGTGCGCGCCGACACGCCCACGCTGTTCGTGATCGGCTTCCTGCTCACCTTCACCCTGGGCGGGCTCACCGGCGTGATGGTGGCGGTGCTGCCCTTCGACTGGCAGGCGCACGACAGCTACTTCATCGTCGCGCACCTGCACTACGTGCTCATCGGCGGCGTGCTGTTCCCGGTGTTCGCGGCGCTGTACTACTGGCTGCCGCTGCTCAACGGCCACACCCTGAGCGAGCGCTGCGGGCGCTGGGTGTTCGGCCTGGTGTTCGGCGGCTTTCACCTGGCCTTCTTCCCGCTGCACATCGCCGGGCTGCGCGGCATGCCGCGGCGCGTCTACACCTACGACGCCGGGCTGGGCTGGGAGCTGCCGAACCTGCTGTCCTCGCTGGGCGCGGCGCTGCTGGGGCTGGGCGTGGGGCTGCTGAGCGTTGACTTGGTCCGCACCCTGCGCCGTCCGGCGCGCGAGCACGGCAACCCCTGGCGCGCGCCGACGCTGGAGTGGCTGCCCTCGGCCAACTACGGCACGCGCAGCATCCCGCAGGTGGACGGCCGCGACCCGCTGTGGCGCCGGCCCGCGCTGGCCGAGGAGGTGCAGGCCGGGCGGCACTGGCTGCCGGGCACGGCCACGGGCGCGCGCGAAACCATCGTCACCAGCGCGCGCGGGGCGCAGCCGCGGCACCTGATCCTGCTGCCCGGGCCGAGCTGGCTGCCCTTCATCGCCGCCCTGGGCACGGCCGGCTTCTTCCTGCTGCTGACGGTGAAATGGGTGCTGACGGCCTGGGCCTGCGGGCTGCTGGCCGTGGCCTGCGTCTGGGCCTGGCTGTGGCGGACCGACCGCCTGCCCGCCACCACCGACGCGCTGGTCGCCGAGGGCGTGCGGCTGCCGGTGGGCGCGGCGCTGACGGCCTCGCACTCCTGGTGGGCGACCGTGATCCTGCAGGTGGTGGACGCCACGGTGCTGGCCTCCATCGCCTTCGCGCACCTGCACCTGGCGATGCGGCTGGAGGTGTGTCCACCGCCGGGCGCGGCGCTGCCGCCGCTGTCCACCGTGGCCGGCGCGGCGGGCGCCTTCGCCGCCAGCGCGCTGCTGTGGGCCGCGGCGGGGCGCGGGCTGTCGGCCGGACGCTTGAAACGCTGGCGGCTGCTGCCGCTGGGCGGCGCGCTGGCACTGGCCCTGGGCGGCTTCGCGCTGCTGCTGCGGGGCCACGCTGACGCCGGGCTGGCGCCCACGGCCAGCGGCTGGGGCGCCAGCGTGGCAGGGCTGCTGGGCTACCAGGGCTTTCACATGGCGCTGATGGCGCTGTGCGCCGCCTACCTGGCGGCGCGGCTGTGGCGGCGGCTGGTGACGCCGCGCCAGCGCGCCACCTGGGACAACGTCGCGCTGCTGTGGTGGGGCGGCTGCGCGCAGGGCGTGGTGGTGGCGCTGCTGCCGCATGCGGCGGCGGCCTGGCTGCCCTGAATACCGCAGGCGCCGCGATGACCGCCCGCCACCCCCCGCCCGCGCCCGGCTTCTTTGCCGGGCTGCGCACCGGCCTGGCGCCGCTGGCGCTGTGGGCGGCGCATTTCGCGTTCTGCTATGTCGCCACGGCCGTGGGCTGCACGGCGCTGCTCCAGGGCGGCGGCATCACGCCGCAGACGCTGCGCGCGGTGCTGGCGCTGGGCACCACGGTGGCGCTGGCCGGCGGCGCGGGGCTGCTGTGGCGCGCCTGCCGGCCCGCGGCCCGCCGCGGCGGCGACCTGTTGCCGGTGCTGCGCCGCACCGGCGCGCTGCTGGCGCTGGTGGGCATGGCCTGGACCGGCTTGCCGCTGGCGCTGCTGCCGGTGTGCGGGCGCTGAGCCGACCCGCCCGTCCACGCCGGCGCGGCCAGGGACGCTCAAGAGGCGCAGGTAAATCTTTTATTTTCGGCACACCCGGTTTCAAAAACCCCGCGCCTGCAGGAGTTTCCTCTACACCAACCCCAATGAACTTACGAAAAGGTTACCGCTGTCGTTTCAACTTACTCGGCGAACCCGGCGCGCTGCAGTATTTTCCTCGGACAGACCGCACCTATTCATGGAGGCACGGGGCTCAATTTCCAGGGCCGGCGGTATTTGCCTGCGCCTGGAATAAGCGCTCGCTTCCGATTTTCCATCCGTCCCGGGCGGACGGTTGGTTTTGTTGCGCCTGAATTTGTCATTGATTTTAAGCTGATGGAGTTTGGCATGAAGCGTTTCCATGTCCTGCTGGTGGCCGGACTGCTGTCGGCGCCCCTGCTGGCCTCGGCCGCCCGGGTGGTGTCGGACTGGGGCAAGATCACCTTCATCGGCACCAGCTCGGCCGCCGATGCGCTGGGCGTGACCAGCACGGCGCCCACCGTCAATCCCGGCTGCCCCACGCTCAATGCCGGCTATTCCACCGATGCCGGCGACCCCGGCCGGGCCCTGCACCACTCGGTATTGATGGCCGCGTTCCTGAATAACCGGGAGGTGCAGATCGTTGCCGACGGCTGCGCCTTCAACAAGCCGCGCATCATTTCCGTGATCGTGCGCTGAGGCCATGAAGCGGCTTTTCAGGCCATTTTCGCGCGCGGGCTCGGCGGCCGGCACAACAGGCCGCTGGCTGGTGTTGCTGACGGGGCTGGCGGTATTTCCGGCCATGGCCGCGCAGGTGCTGGCCAGCCGCAACAACAACGCCCGCACCGGCGCCAATCTCTACGAGCAGCGGCTGTCCGCGGCCAATGTGAACCCGCGCCAGTTCGGCCACCTGTTTTCCCAGGAGGTCGAGGGCAACATCTACGCCCAGCCGCTGGTGGCCACGGACGTGAAGACCGGCGGCGGGCTGCGCAACATCGTCTACGTCGCCACCACCGACAACCTGGTCTACGCCTTCGATGCCGACGGCACCGGGCGCAGCCGCGGCTTCATCTGGGCGCGCCGCCTGGGCGACCCGCCCGGCGCCAATCCGGCGGCCAAGGTGACGGTGCCGCTGGGTGGCCTGCTGCTGCCCTCCATCCCGAACCGGGCGCCGCGGGTGGGGCCGGTGCCCTGGAACGACCCGGCCCATTTCCGCAACAACGCCACCACCTTCATGGGCAACGTCGGCGTCATCGGCACGCCGGTGATCGACCGCGGCCGCAACGCCATCTACCTGGTGTCGCGCACCAAGGCCGGCGCGCAGTACGTGCAGACGCTGCACGCGCTGGACCTGTCCACCGGCAACCAGAAGCCCGGCAGCCCGGTGGTGCTGGCGCGCGACACCTCGCGCACCAGCTTCGCCGCCTTCATGAACCAGCGCACGGGCCTGGCCATCGCCAACGACCGCCTCATCGTCGCCTGGGGCTCGCCGGGCACGGGCGAGGACGTCAACCGCTACAGCGGCTACGTGATGGCCTTCAACCTCGACACCCTGGGCCGCAGCGGCTGCTTCGCCACCGGCACGCGGCTGGGCGGCGGCATCGGCTTCTGGCAGGCCGGGCGCGCGCCGGTGGTGGACGGGGCGGGCCGGGTCTACCTGTTCAGCGGCAACGGCGGGCCGCGCGCCGCCGACCCGGTGAACCTGTGCACGGCTGACGGCAGCTTCCCGGCCGCGCCGCCGCTGGGCGTGTACCTCTCCAACGCGCTGCTGCAGCTGGACTTCCGGCGCCCGCAGCCGCTGCTGCACCAGGCGCTGGCCCCGAACCAGGAAGCGCTGGACGTGTGCGACGTGGACCTCGGCGGCTCCGGCCCGCTGCTGGTGCCGGGCACCGGCACGATGGTGGGCGGCGGCAAGCAGGGGCTGCTGCACGTGTTCAGCCGCAGCGCCGATGGCCGGCACGAGCTCACGCAGACGGTGCAGGCCTACGCCGGGCCGCCCGAGTACTTCGGCATCCGCGTGGACGACCAGGGTGTCAAGCGCTGCGCGCGCCGCGGCCAGCCCGAGGCGCAGGGCGCGCACCACATCATGGGCGGGCCGGTGTATTGGGAGAGCCCGGTGCACGGGCCGCTGCTGTACCTGTCGCCGGAGTCGGAATACATCCAAGCCTTCCGCTTCGACAAGGCGCGCAGCCAGCTCGCGCCCGACCCGGTGATGCGCAGCGCCGCGCCGGTGCTGCGCCATCCCGGCGCGATCCTGAGCCTGTCGGCCAACGGCAGCCAGCAGGGCAGCGGCATCCTCTGGGCGGTGCAGGGCGACCGCAAGGTGGACTCGCCGGAAGACCCGTGGATCGAGCAGATCCGCGGCGTGGTGCGCGCCTTCGACGCCGACGACCTGTCGCGCGAGCTGTGGAACAGCAAGCAGTCCGACGGGCCGGAATTCAACTTCGCCAAGTTCACGCCGGTGACGGTGGCCAACGGCAAGGTCTACGTGCCGACCTTCTCCGGCAAGCTGATCGTCTACGGGCTGAAGCCCTGAACGTCACAGCGGCTCGGGGTGGTTCCCGCCTCGGGCCCGGGCCGGCGCTTCGGCCCGGGCGCGCGCCAAGGTGAAAGGGGCCTCGCGGCCCCGGTACTTGGCTCATTTGAGGGCAGCGGCCCAGGACCGCCGCCCGGCCGCCTCAGCCTTGGTAGGCGCCCGGATACCAGGGGCCGTTGCCGTCCCAGCACAGCTCGGCGACGCGGCCGTTGGGCTGCGTCACGTAGACGCGCAGGTGCAGCGCGCCGTCCTGCCAGGCGGTGGCGCTGACCGCGCTGCCCGGTGTGGCGGGGAAAGCGCCCACATACCAGTGGTCGCGGTCCCAGCAGTACTCCGTCACCTTGCCCTGGTTGGCGACGTAGGCGCGGATGTGGATCTGGCCGCTGCCGTCCTGCCACGAAGTGGCGCCCACGGCCTGCCCTTCCTGGACGAAACCGCCGGCGGACCAGCCACCGTCCCAGCACTTCTCGGTCACCTTCGCGCCGTCGCTCGTGTAAATGCGCAGGTGGGTGCCGTTCTGATTCCAGGACACTGCCGAAGTCGAGAATGCGAATTGAGACATTTGATTTCCCAGTAGGATTTTAAAACGGTCGCCGGCCTTTGCCATCCAGCAACACCGCAGCGACCGAAAATCATGCTATTCCCGTCCATAAAGTTTCTACATTACACGTTGTTACTGCGGTCATGGGTTTATGCTGAGTTTTGCCCCATATCAATCCGGGGCGCCTGATCAAATATCAAATCCATTTTCCAGGGCTGTGGAAGCAAGCACCCGGGCGCCCAGGAGCCGCGCCAGCGGGAGCACAGCCGCAACACCAGCCGGCCCGCCGCGCCGGCGTGCGGCATGCGCATGCAGAAGGCGCAGACCGCTTGCATCGTGATGCCACCGGCGGTGCCGTGCCCGCGCCCGGCATGCTCATGCCGCGGCCAAGCCCTCTATCCCATGGCCGCGAGTCGCCCCGTGTATTTGTTCATATCCGCACCCGGCATGAAATACCATCAACCGAATTGAATGCAACCGAGCAGCAAAATATCCGCGCAGCGCCTTGTCTGAGTTTCAGAAGCCGACATCGATTTACTGGCACGCCTTTCCCGCGACCCTGCGCACACCGAAATACCGGAATCGCGCCCCAGCCACGCCCAAAACAAAACCCCGCGCCGCCAGTGGCGACGCGGGGCTCGGGCCCGGGGTCAGGGCAGCAGCGCTCAGCCCGCGGCGGCCTTGAGCTGATCACCCACCGGCAGCTTGCGCAGCCGCACGCCGGTGGCGGCGAAGAGCGCGTTGGTCAGCGCCGGCGTGACGCCCGAGGTGCCGGGCTCGCCGATGCCGCCGGGCTTGTCGCTGCTGGGCACCAGGTGCACCTCGATGCGCGGCACCTCGTTCATGCGCATCACGCGGTAGTCGCCGAAGTTGGTCTGCTGCACGCGGCCCTGGTCCACGGTGACCTCGTTCCACAGCGCCGCCGACAGCCCGAACACCACGCCGCTTTCCAGCTGCGCCCGCACCGTGTCGGGATTGACGACCTGGCCGCAGTCCACCGCCGCCACCACGCGGCGCACGCGCACCTCGCCCTGGGCATTCACCGCGGCCTCGGCCACCATCGCCATGTAGCTGCCGAAGGCGAACTGCACCGACACGCCGCGCCCCACGCGCTCGCCCGCACCGGCCTGCAGCGGCTGGCCCCAGCCGGCCTTCTCGGCGGCCAGCTTCAGGCAGGCCTGCAGCCGCGGCTGCTTGCCCAGCAGCGCCAGGCGGTACTGCACCGGGTCCTGCCCGGCCTTGGCGGCGAGCTCGTCCATGAAGCTCTCCACCACCCAGACGTTGTGCGTGGCGCCCACGCCGCGCCAGAAGGCGGTGGGCAGCGGCGGCTCGTGGCGCACGTACTCCACGCGCTGCGCCGGGATGTCGTAGGGGATGTCGCGCGCGCCCTCGACCGCGTCGGGGTCCACGCCGTTCTTGACCAGCGGCGGCGCGAAGCGCGACATGATCGACGAGCCGGTGATGCGGTGCATCCAGGCCGTGGGCCGGCCCTGCTCGTCCAGCGCGGCGGCGATGCGGTCCAGGTAGTAGGGGCGGTACATGTCGTGCTGGATGTCCTCCTCGCGGCTCCACACGAACTTGACCGGGTAGTTGACCTGCCGCGCGAAGCTCACGGCCTGGACGATGAAGTCCACCTCCAGCCGCCGCCCGAAGCCGCCGCCCAGGTAGTGGTTGTGCACCTGCACCTTCTCGTCGGGCAGGCCCAGCACCTTGGCCGCCGCGGTCTGCGCCAGCACCGGCACCTGCGTGCCCACCCAGAGCTGGCAGCCCTCGGCGCTCACCGCCACCGTGCAGTTCATGGGCTCCATGGTGGCGTGGGCCAGGAAGGGCATCTGGTAGATGGCGTTCACGCCCTGGCTGGCCCGGGTGCCGGCCAGGATGCCCAGCGCGTCGCCGTCGCTGCGCGCCAGCGCGCCGTCGCGGCGCGAGGCGGCCTCCATGTCGGCCACGATGGCGTCCGTGGTGAGCACGCTGTGCGGGCCGCCGCTCCAGGTCGGCGCCAGCGCCGCAAGCCCCTGCTTGGCGGCCCACATGTGGTCGCCCACCACGGCCACGGCGTTGTCGAGCCTGAGCACCTGGCGCACGCCGGGCACGGCCAGGGCGCGGGCCTCGTCCATGCCGGCGAGCTTGCCGCCCACCACCGGGCAGGCGGCCACGCTGGCGATGCGCATGCCCGGCACCTTGGCGTCGATGCCGAACAGCGCGCGGCCGTTGACCTTGTCCGGCGAGTCCAGCCGCTTCACCGGCTTGCCGATGAGCTTGAAGTCGGCCGGCTTCTTCAGCGGCACGTCCTTGGGCACGTCGAGCTGGGCGGCAGCGTCCACGAGCTGGCCGTAGTGCAGCGAGCGGCCGCTGGCGCGGTGCGCGACCACGCCGTTGGCCACCGTGAGCTCGCCGGCGTCCACCTTCAGGCTCTGGGCCGCGGCCTGCACCAGCATGGCGCGCGCGGTGGCGCCGGCGCGGCGCAGCGGCTCCCAGGCGCCGCGGATGGAGGTGGAGCCGCCGGTGACCTGGCCGCCCAGCAGCGGATCGGCGTAGAGCTTGTTGTCCGCCGGCGCCTGCTCCAGCCTGACGCGGGTCACGTCCACCTCCAGCTCCTCGGCCAGCAGCATCGGGATGGAGGTGAAGGTGCCCTGCCCCATCTCGACCTTGTGGACGATGAAGGTGACGGCGCCCTGGCGGTCGATGCGGATGAAACCGCTGTAGGCCAGCCCCGGCGAGTCCTGCGACAGCGCGGTGGTGGCCTGGCCCACGGCGGCCTCGGGCGGCTTCTCGTTGCGCGGGCCACCACCGAGCGGCACGGCCGAGCAGCCCGGCAGCGCGATGCCGATGAGCAACCCGCCGCCGGCGGCGGCGCCGGCGCGCAGGAAGGCGCGGCGCGACACGGCGGCGTCGGGACCGGCGTCGGCCTCGGCACCCTGCTGGAGCCTTTCGAGGATGCTCATGTCAGGCTCCCTTGGTCGGACGCGCGATCGACGAGGCCGCAACCTTGACGGCGGCGCGGATGCGCTGGTAAGTGCCGCAGCGGCACAGGTTGCCCGACATGGCGTTGTCGATGGCGGCGTCGTCGGGGTTGGGCGTGCTCTTGAGCAGCGCGGTGGCGGCCATCACCTGGCCGCTCTGGCAGTAGCCGCACTGCACCACGTCGAGCTCGCGCCAGGCGGCCTGCACGCGGCGGCCCACCGGGTCCTGGTCGATGCGCTCGATGGTGACCACGCGCTTGCCCTCCACGGCCGACAGCGGCGTGATGCACGAGCGCGCCATCTGTCCGTCCACGTGCACGGTGCAGGCGCCGCAGGCGCCGATGCCGCAGCCGAACTTGGTGCCGGTGAGCCCGGCGACGTCGCGCAGCGCCCACAGCAGGGGCATGTCCGGTGGGAGGTCCAGCGTGGTGGGCTGGCCGTTGAGCGTGAAGGTCGGCATGGAGCACCCCTGAAATGGCAGGCCCCGCGCGATGGCAAGCGGCATGCCGTGGAACTACCGCGGCGTCCGAGTGCGGGAGGCCGCGCCTGTGGAGCCGGGCACTGGCCCGGCCGGAAACGCGAGGATAGCGGGGCGGCACAGCGCCAGCGCCAACAGCCCGGACGCCGGGGCCGCGATGCAAGCCCGAACAGTGCGCCCAACAGCCCGCTTCTTGGCGCAAGGTACGCGGCCCGCGTGCCCATACTCCCTGGCCATGAAAACCCAGTACTACACCGCGTCGAGCCTCGACGGCTTCATCGCCACCCCGGACCACTCGCTGGACTGGCTGCTGCAGTTCGGCACCGACGGCGGCAGCAGTTATGAGGAGTTCATCGCCCAGGTCGGCGCCATCGCCATGGGCTCGCACACCTACGAGTGGATCCTGCGCAACCATGTGCGGCCCGCCAACGGCCCGGCGCAGCCGTGGATGTACGCGCAACCCGCCTGGGTGTTCAGCCACCGCGAAGTGCCCGCCGTGGACGGCGCCGACATCCGCTTCGTGCGCGGCGACGTGGCGCCGGTGCATGCCGCCATGGCGCGCGCCGCCGCGGGCAAGAACCTGTGGATCGTGGGCGGCGGCGAGCTGGCTGCGCAGTTCCACGACCAGGGGCTGCTCGACGAGATCATCGTCACCATCGTCGCCGTCACGCTGGGCCAGGGCCGGCCGCTGTTCCCGCGCGCCATCACCTCGCCGCCGCTGGAGCTCAAGTCGGTGCGGCCCCACGGCGAGGCCTTCGCCGAGCTGCGCTACGCCGTGCCGCGCCGCTGAGGGCGGCTTCATCCGGGCCGCGATGCTGCGGGTTGCCCCGGCAGGCCCCGCAGACGGCCCGAGCCGCCCCAGGCCCCGCACGGCAGGCGCCTCGCGCTTGCCGGCCGCCATATTTCCGGATTGTTTCTCGCAGATTGGAGACGGGTCTTTCCGGCCGGCCCGCTCAGGCCATCCGTTCGCTTATTTGTGTCGGAATCCCTGGGGAGCCGATCTCACATCATTTGTGGCGCACCGCCCCGGCAATTCAGCCACAGCCAAACCCCATGAGCCGGGGATATTGAGGCGTCCAACCGCACACCCTGGTTTCGGGAAATAAGTAACCAGGCTTCAAAAGCCGGCCACGAAATCCGGCATGCCCATTTCAAATTCCACACTGCAAAACGACGCGGCTTTTGTCCCTTGGCCTGCGGGGTGGGCGACCGGGCCATGAGGTCAAGAATCAATCACTGGCTCGGCAGGCTGGCGACTTCACTTTGCCATTTTCCTGCCGTGGGCCAGCCGCCGCCGCGATTCAAAACCGAGCGCGGCGCGGTCCATCCCGAGCAATATTGCTCGATTTTGTGACAGGAGCAGTCTATGAAATTGAAAAGCCTGTATATGGCCGGTTTGCTGGCCTGTGCCGCGACGGCCGGCCATGCGGCGTCATTCTCGATGTCGCTCACGCCGGGCACGCCGCTGAGTTTCGGGCGCTCGAACATCACCGAAACGGGCTTCATGGATGAGATCTCGTTCACGGGGCTGGGCAAGGGCATGTACGCGGTCAACGCGGCCCTGTTCTCCAGCGTCGGCCTGTCCTTCGACAAGGTGATGCTGGGCGGCAAGCCCTTCAACGTGATGAGCGGCGGCGGACTGTCCACGGCCTTCTACAGCGGCCAGCATGGCGGTGACTGGACGCTCAAGCTCACCGGCAGCGGCAACGGCGCGGCCTCGTACCACGGGCTGGTCAGCGTCGCGGCCGTGCCCGAGCCGGAGACCTATGCGCTCATGCTCGGAGGCCTGGTGGCGGTGGGCGTGGCGGTACGCCGTCGCCGCCAACAGCCGTAAGGCCCGCCCCCGGGTGACGGCCGCCTGAAGGGTCGATGGGCCCGACGGCGTCCCGGGCGGGGCCGCCGGGCGCAGGATCGATGCTTGCTGCCTGGTGCGCCCCGTCTTTCCGGCCCCGCCGCCCCGCACGCCCCGTGCTCGCCTCACACCGCAAAGGACCCGCCGCGATGCCCGCTCTCACCCGCCGCCAGCTTCTCACCGCCGCGGCCGCCGCCTGCGCGCCCGGCCTGCCGCACGCCGAGTCCGGCGGCATGAAATGGCACCCCGGCCAGTACATCCACATTCCCAGCCGCGGCGGCGTGGCCGCCATCGAGGACACGCTGGCCCAGATCCGCAACATCGAGGCGGCCCGCGGCCTGCAGCTGCGCTACACCTGGGCCGAGCTGGAGCCCTCGGAGGGCCGCTACGACTTCAGCCGCATCCGCCAGGACCTGGAACGCGTCGGCGGCGCGAAAAAACGGCTGCACGTGCTGCTGATGCTCAAGTCCTTCGGCGGCGGCGCGCGGCCGGTGCCCGAATACCTGGAGCAGAAGGCCGAGCGCGGGCGCGCCACCTTCAACATCGGCATCCAGGAAAAGCAGGCGCCCGGCGGGCCGCGCAACCGCGCCGGCCAGAACATCGCGCTCTGGGAGCCGCGGGTGCTGGAGAGCCTGGAAAACTTCCTGCTCGCCATGGGCAGGGAGCTCGACGCCCACCCGGCGCTGGAGGGCGTGGCCTTCAACGAAACGTCCCTGGGCAAGGCCGACCGCGACATCGGCGCCGAGGACAAAACCCAGTTCTTCCGCAACCTGGCCTCGGCCGACCGCACGCTGCGCAAGGCATTTCCGAGCACCGTCACTCTGCAGTTCGTGAATTTCCCGAAGGAGGCGATTCCGATCCTGGTGGGCCAGATGGCCGAATATGGCATCGGGCTGGGCGGGCCGGACATATTCCTGGACGACCGCTCGCTGCGCAACAACGTCTATACCCAGTATCCGCGCCTGGCCGGCGTGGTGCCGCTGGCGCCCTCGGTGCAGTACGAGAATTACGTCGCCCTGCGCCACCAGGGCGAGCGCACCTCGGTGCCGCTGGAGGATCTCTACAACTTCGCCCGCAATGAATTGCGGGCCAATTACTTGTTCTGGACCCGGCCGCAGCAGGGTCTCAAGAACGTGTGGCCGGAGGTGCTGAATTTCCTCAAAACCCACCCCCAGGCCTCGACCCTGACCGGCGGGCTGGCCACGGCCTGCCCGTCGGCGTTCAGGGGCGGCTGCCGGATGGGCTGAGAAGCCGTGGACGATTTACCGTTGTCGCGGGCGGGCATAATCCACCTTGACCTCCGGGATATTCCAGAGGCCTGGCGCGGCGCCACGACCTGGCCAGCCAGTATTTTTCATTGCCGTCCGTCATGAAGGGTGGGCAGCTGTTGGCCGCCTGTATCAGGACATGAATATGTTCCCCGGCTCGCGCCAGCATGGGACGGGGATTCTGAAAGCCGGGTGGGCGTGCCTACGATGCCGCGGATTCATGAGCCGGTTCCGGTTCGGAGGTCCGCCATGCGTTGCCGTGTTTCACCCCTGGCGCTGGCCGCGGTGCTGGCCGCCATGCCGTTCGGGGCCCGGGCCGATGCCACTGCCAGCTTGCGCCTGAGCGATTTCGGTTATTCGCTCATCGACCTGGATTCCGATGACGGCATTACGCCGGCCGTGAGCTTCGACGCGCGCAGCTTCCGCGCCAGCGTGTCCGCCTCGGCCGTGGAGCAGTTCCGGGACGCCAACGGCCAGCCGGACAGCGTCTCGCGCACCGACAGCTGGAATGCCCATTTCACGCTCTTTCCCGAGATCGGCCGCAGCGCCAGCCTGCCCGGCGCCAGCAGCTCCTCGGTGCTGTCGGGCTCGGTGGCCGAGCACAGCTACGGCGCGGTACTGGAGGGCCGCGCCCGCAACGGCCGCGGCGACGGCCTCTTCCGCACCGAATTCCGCGCCGAGGCCGAGCCCGCCAACGGCAGCTTCCGCCTGATCGGCATCCAGGCATTGAGCCTGACGCCCTTCACCGAGCTGGTCTGGACCGGCCAGCTCGACCTGGACAGCCAGAGCGCCCGCCGCCTGCCCGGCATGCGCTACGAAGCGTCCGGGGCCCGGGCCGAGCTGGGCCTGTTCGACGCGGCGGGCCGGCTGATCGACGGCTTCGAGGCGCAGACGCAGTCCTCCAGCGGCTCGGGGCCGGACACGAGGCAACTGGACATCCGGTTGAGTTTCGCCAATGCCACCGACGCGGTCGCCCACGGCCATCTCGCCTCCAACCTGAGCGTGTCCGGCGTCACGTACCTGCCCATTCCCGAACCCGGCACGCCGGGGCTGCTGCTGGGCGGGCTGGGGCTGCTGGCCTGGGCGCTGCGGCGGCGCCAGCCGCTGCGCCCGGCCCTGCCGCTGCTGGCCGCGCTCGCGGGCGCGCTGGCCGGGCCGGCCCAGGCCGCCATTTCGGCGCGGGTCGGCGTCACGAATCTCGGCTACACGCTGATCGACCTGAACCCGGGCGACGGCATCGCGCCGGGCCTGCGGCTGGTGTCGCGCCCGGGCCGGGGCGGAGGGGTTTCGAACAGCATTTCGGAGTACTACCTGCGCGACGACCGCATCGCCCCGTTCGGCGCCAGCCTCGACGGCCGGGACATGAAGCTCGACAGCTCGGGCCCGTTCGTGCCGCTGGCCACCGCGATCAGCGGGCCGCAGGTGCAGGCTTCGGCCTCCCAGGGCGGCTCGGTGACGGCGCGCAGCCTGAGCGTGCGCACGCAGGGCAGCTTCGACTACCCGGTGGCCGACGCCGCCCACCGGCGCGGCTCGGGCTTCATCACGTGGGCCGAGACCAGCGTGGCCCGGTTTCGGCTCACGCCCTTCACGCAGATGGTGTGGCAGGGCGACTATGCGCTGGGCGTGGACGCCACCGTTGGCCGCGCCCACGGCACCGACGAATGGGTGGGAGCCTCCTTCGGGCTGGGGCTGGCGGATCGACAGAACCGGGGCGTGGGCGGTCTGTCCCGCAACCTGAGGCTGTTCCATGAGACCGGCAGCCGCGAAGACAACGGCGCGATCGACGTGTCCATCGTCAACGACGCCGCCAGGCCCTTCGTCGGCTCCTTCAGCCTGTGGATGCGCGTCGCGGGCCAGCTGCAGGAGAGCTTCGAGCTGGGCAGCGCGCCGCCCGTGCCCGAGGCCGGCACCTGGGCCCTGTGGCTGTGCGGGCTGGGCGTGGTCGGCGCTGCGGCGCGGGCGCGACGGCGTGCCATGCCGCCCGGCGTGCCGGCCTGATCCGAAGGGGCAGCGAATGGCCGGCGCCCGCGCCCGCCGCGGCCCCTGTCCTGTGCCCACGTGAATTTCGGCGGGTCCTTCACCGGCGGCGTCTGGCTGGGCGCCGGCGGGTCCTCGACCTGGGGCTCGGCGTCCGGCGGCGGCGGGGCCGGCGGCTGCGGCACGGGCGGATCGGGCGGGATGTCGTGCAGGCGCTGGGGCATCGCGGGCTCCACGGCGGCGGCTCAGCGCTGCTTGCGCGCGATGGCGCGGGCCAGCTCTTCCTTGCTCATGGTCGAGCGCCCGGCGATGCCCAGCGCCTTGGCGCGGGCATAGAGCTCCTGTCGGGTGTGGCCCATCACGTCCACGCCGCCGAAGGTCTCGCGCGGGTGGTTGCGCGCCTCGTCGCCGCCGGCGGCGGCCTGCGGATCGGACGGGCCCTTGTGCTCCTTGGGCTCCCAGTGGTCGCCCACCTTCTCGAACGAGTGCTTGAGCGAGGCCATGGCCGTGCGCCGCGCGCGCTCGCCGCGGCCGTATTCGCGCTCGGCGTTGCGCAGCGTCTTGGCGTAGGTGCGCTGCGCCTGCTCCGGGGAACGTTCCAGCGTGCCGGGCAGCTCCACGCCGTACTTCTGCTTGCTCATCGGGGTCCTCCTGATGTGCGGCCGCAAGGCCTTCGCCATCGTTCGGCAACCCCCGTTCCCGCGCTGTCACATGGCGAACTTCTTGCTCAGTGACACTGCTTCGACGGCCCCCGCGCCGGGAAACGCCGCGGCGCCGGCGGCTCCGCCACCTGACCGCCACACAAGGAGGACTTCCATGGATCTGGGATTGCAGGGCAAGCGCACTCTCGCAATGGAAGGCGCGCAGAAGGTCTGCGACGACCGCATGCCGGCGCGCTTGCATGGCGGCCTGGTGGGCGGCATCGCCTGAGCCCGGCATGGCCCCCGCTGCGACACCGGATGCCGCCACCGCCGTGCCCGACTTCGACAGCCGCGTCAGCGTGGTGGTGGCCGTCAAGGACGAGGCCGACAACATCGCGCCGCTGATCGAGGAGATCCACGCCGCGCTCGACGGCGTGGCGGAGTTCGAGGTGGTCTACGTGGACGACGGCAGCACCGACGCCACGCCGGCGCGGCTGGCCGAGGCGCAGCGGCGCTTTGCGCGCCTGCGCGTGCTGCGCCATCGCCGGGCCTGCGGCCAGAGCACGGCGCTGGCCACCGGCATCCGCGCCGCGCGCCACCCCTGGATCGCCACGCTCGACGGCGACCGCCAGAACGACCCTGCCGACATTCTTGCCCTGCTGGCGCGGCTGGCGCCGGGGCAACGCGCGCCGCGGCTGGCGCTGATCGCCGGCTGGCGCACCACGCGCCACGACAGCGCGGTGCGCAAGCTGTCCTCGCGCATCGCCAACGCCGTGCGCGGCGGCCTGCTGGGCGACCGCACCCCCGACACCGGCTGCGGTTTGAAGGTCTTCCCGCGCGAGGTGTTCCTGCGCCTGCCCTTCTTCGACCACATGCACCGCTTCCTGCCGGCGCTGTTCCTGCGCGAGGGGCTGGAGATCGCCTCGGTGCCGGTGCGGCACCGCCCGCGCGTGGCCGGGCGCTCCAAGTACGGCATCGCCAACCGGCTGTGGGTCGGGCTGGTGGACCTGCTGGGCGTGCTGTGGCTGCAGCGGCGCATGAAGCTGCCGGAGACGCTGTCATGAGCCTGTTTCAACACCCACTGCCCGAATGGCTGGTGCTGGCCTTCGGCTTCGGCGGCCAGGCGCTGTTCTCGGCGCGCTTCATCATCCAGTGGCTGGCCAGCGAGCGCGCCGGGCGCTCGGTCATGCCGGTGCTGTTCTGGCACTTCTCCATCGCCGGCGGCGCCA
Organism: Azohydromonas caseinilytica; assembly: GCF_012927045.1. GTDB lineage: Bacteria > Pseudomonadota > Gammaproteobacteria > Burkholderiales > Burkholderiaceae_C > Azohydromonas > Azohydromonas caseinilytica. The sequence continues at coordinate 85,265 of NZ_JABBFW010000011.1, forward strand.
CGCTCCTCCTCTACGCGCTCTACCGCCAGGACCCGGTGTTCATCCTCGGCCAGGGCCTGGGGCTGGCCATCTACCTGCGCAACCTGTGGCTGATCCGGCGCGAGCGCGAGCGGCATGCCCGGGCCGCCGGCGGCTCGGACAGCGGCATCGACGCCCGGCCATGAAGGCCCCCGCCCCCGCCCGCCGTGATGCCGCGCTCTGCGCTTTCCTGCTGCTGCTGATCGTGGCCAGCGGCCTGGCGCGGCCGCTGCTGCCCATCGACGAGACGCGCTACGCCGCCGTGGCCTGGGAGATGTGGGCGCGCGGCGACTTCCTGGTGCCGCACCTCAACGGCGAGCCCTACCACCACAAGCCGCCGCTGCTGTTCTGGCTCATCCATGCCGGCTGGCTGCTGTTCGGGGTGCAGGAGTGGTGGCTGCGGCTGATCCCGCCGCTGTTCGCCGCCGGCACGCTGGCGCTGTGCGCGCTGCTGGCGCGCCGGCTGTGGCCCGATCGCCCGGCCGTGGCGGGCATGGCGCCGCTGATCCTGCTGGCCAACGGGCTGTTCGCCTACTTCGCCAGCGCGCTGATGTTCGACGTGATGCTGAGCTTCTTCGTGGCGCTGGGCGTCTACGGGCTGGTGCGCGCCTGGCAGGACGGCGGCGCGCGCGGCTTTGCGCTGCTGGCGCTGGGGCTGGGCGGCGCCTTCTACGCCAAGGGCCCGGTGGCGCTGGTGCACCTGCTGCCGCCGGCGCTGCTGGCGCCGTGGTGGATGCGCGAGCAACGCCCGGCGCGCTGGGGCCGCTGGTACGGCGGGACGGCGCTGGCGCTGCTGGGCGGGGCGGCGCTGATCCTGGCCTGGGCCATCCCGGCGGGCCTGGCCGGCGGCGCCGAATACCGCAACGCCATCTTCTGGGGCCAGAGCGCCGGGCGCATGGTGGAGAGCTTCGCGCACAAGGCGCCATGGTGGTTCTACGCCGCCTCGCTGCCGCTGATGCTCGCGCCCTGGCTGCTGTGGCCGCGCTGGTGGCGCGGCATGCGCGGCGCGGAGGTCGGCGACAGCGGCCAGCGCCTGGCGCTGGCGGGCCTGCTGGTGGCCTTCGTGGTCTTCTCCGCCATCAGCGGCAAGCGCTGGCAGTACTTGCTGCCGGAATACCTGTTCATCGCCCTGCTGATGGCGCGCGCGCTGGCGGACGCGCCGGCGCCGCGGCGCTGGTCGCTGGCCGTGCCGGCGCTGACGCTGGCGCTGCTGGGCGCGGCGGCCCTGGGTGCCGCGCCGCTGCTGGTGGCGCGGCTGGAGCTGCCGCATGCCGGCCCGGCCCTGGCCCTGGGCGGGCTGCTGGCCCTGGCCTGCGGCGCGGCGCTGCTGCTGCGCCGCCCGGCGGACGTGCGCGACGAGGTGCGCCGCATCGCCGCCGCCACGGTGGTGGCGACGAGCGCCCTGCTGGCCGGCGTGGTGCTGGCCATGCGCGAGCCCTACGACATGCACGAGGTGGCGGCCCGGCTGGCGCAGTTCGAGCGCGAGGGCCGGCCCGTGGCGCTGAACGTGGACAACCACGGCCAGTGGGCCCTGGCCGGCCGGCTGCGCCGCCCGCTGCAGGAGCTGCCCACCGAGCAGATCCCGGCGTGGCTGGCGGCGCATCCGCAAGGGCGGGCGCTGTTCGTCTACCGCCGCGAGGAGCAGCTGCCGCCGGGGCTGCAGGTGGAATACACGCGCCCGTACCGCGGCGCGAAGCTGGCGATCCTGGCGCAGCCCTGAGGCGCCGTCCGGGGCGCCGATGCGTTCCGGTTTTCCCAGGTCCGCCTGATTCGAAAGCCCGAAACAAGCGGGCCAGACCATGCCCGTTTGAGAGGCCAGATTCAGATTGCGCCCTTGAATATCAGCAGCATGTCCCTTTCAAAAGGGATGGCGGCCTGAAGCGCCAGCCTTCAACAAGCACTTACCCACGCAGCACGGGGAATACTCAAGTCACTCCCGATCAACTGATGCCAAGGTCATTTGAATGTGAAATATCCGCCCCTCGTTCAGCGAGCACTCTCGTGAAAGGAGCGCGCCATGTCGTCCGTGAAATTCCTGGCCCTGCTGGCGCTGGCTTTTTCAAGCGCGGCGCAAGCCGTCCCGTGGACCGACTGGCTCCAGGCCGACACGCTGGGCGCCAGCGACGGCAACCGCGTGGCCGGGCGGCTGGGCTCGGGGTCACGGGCCGTGGAGGTGCTGTACCGGGGGCCGACCAGCTTCGTGCAGCTCGAAGGCCGGGTCAGCACGGATTACTGGACGGAGTTCTCGCCGCGTCCCTACGGCGTGACCGGGCGCCCCACGGGCAGCGACCTGATCGCCATCAGCGGCGGCAGCGACGCGCGGCTGACGTTGAGCTTTTCCAGGCCGGTGCGCGACCCCTACCTGGCCATCGTCAGCCTGGGCCAGCCCGGGGCGGTGGTGCGCTATGAATTCGGGCAGACGCCCACCCTGGTCAGCTCCGGGGTCGGTTATTGGGGCGGCTGCGCCGACTGCCTGCGGGTCAACGGCAACACCATCGTCGGCCGCGAGGGCCATGGCGTGGTCCAGTTCCTCGGCACCTTCACGCAACTGAGCTGGACGGCGCCCGATTTCGAGTACTGGCACGGCTTCACCGTGGGCATGGTGCCCGAGCCCCATGCCCTGGCGCTGGCCGCCGCGGGACTGGCGGGGCTGCTGCTGTGGCGACGCCCCGACCGTACCCGGTTGCCGGAACCGTGAAATCCGGTTGATCTGGCACCGACTGCCCACCCCGCGCCGCCATCACAATTGGAAACAACTCGCCACACCTTCAAGAACAGGCGGGACAGGGGGAATGAAGCATGGCGGAAGGCGACAGGCCGACGACGCGACAGGAGCGCGACAGGCCGGCAACGCGGCAGGACACGGTTCAGGGGCACGACCCCGGGCACGAGCACGGACATGCCGCGCCGGCCGCGAAGGCCCTGCCGGACGCGTCGTACAGCGCGGTCGTCCTGGCGGTGGCCACGGCAGTGGCGGCGCTGCTGCTGCAGCTGCTGGGCGCGCTGCTGCAGGTGCCGGGGGGCTGGGGCATCGAGGACCTGCTGGGCTGGCCCGACGCGCGCGGCTCCGGTGGCGCGCAGGGGCTGATCGGGCTGTGGTCGCAGACGGACCGCAGCCTGGTGGCCTGGCTGGTCCTGGGCCTGGACAGCGCGCTGTTCGTGCCGCTGTACGCGAGCCTGGGCCTGGCCGTGGCCATCGAGCTGGCCCGCGCCCTGGGCGGCGACGCGATCCCGGCGCAGCGCGAGGCGCGCGAGCGGCTGGTGCTGACGCTGCTGGTGCCGCCGGTGCTGCTGCTGATGCTGGTGGACCTGGCGGAGAACAGCCTGGGCCTGGCACGGCTGGGCAAGGCCGGGCCGGGGGTGGCCGTGGCCACGGCCGTGATCGCCCTGGCCGCCGTGCCGCTGCGCGGCCGGCTGCGCCTGCTGCTGGCGCGCCTGGGCCGCCGTGCCCTGCCCATCACCGGCGCCGCGGCGCTGCTGCTGGTCCTGGGCAACGGCTGGGCCGCTCCGGCCTGCACGCCCTTCGGGCAGCGCGGCGTGAGCTGGATCTCCGCGCTGGGCTGCGGCGCGCATGGGCTCAAACCCTGGCTCTCGGCGCTGGCCGTGGCGTTGCCGGCCGTGGTGGGGCTGGTGTGGCTGTCCGGCCTGGCCATCCAGGCCGAGGTGGTGTCCGACCGCCGCCTGCCGGCCTTCAGCCGGCGTCGCAGCGACACGCCGCCGTCCCGCCACGACGAGCGCGTGCTGCTGCGCGCCGCGGTACGCGACATCGTGCTGCGCAGCCGCTACGTGCTGCTGGCGCTGGCGCTGCTGGGCGGGCTGCTGCTGAAGCTGGAGGCGCCGCGCGATGCGCTCTACGCGCTGGCGGCTTCGCCGCTGCGCGGCGGCGAGGCCGCGCCGGCGGAGCAGGCGCTGCGGGCGCTGGGCACGCTGGGCGCGTTCACGCTCACGGCCGCGGCGTTGTGGGCGCTGCTGCTGAGCTGCTGGATATGGACGCGCGGCGCCAGCGAGCTGCAACGCGCGCGCGGCGCCCTGACCTCGCTGCCCATCGCGCCGGGCCAGTATTTCGTGCGGCTGTGGACCGGGGTGCTGGCCTTCATGCCGGCCGTGCTGCTGGCGCTGCTGTGCACGCAGGTGCTGCGCGAGACGGCCATGGCGCAGTCCGGCGCCAGCGGCTCCATCTGGGCCTCGCCGGCGCCGCTGCTGCTGGTCTGCGGCCTGGGCGCGCTGGTGCTGGGCGTGATCTTCCTGGCGCGGCGCCCGCCCGATGCCGGGCTGGCCTACTACGACACGCTGACCTGGCCCGAGTGGGCGGCGCAGGCCGGGCTGCTGTCCTCGCCGGAGTCGCGCACGGCGCCGCGGCGCTGGCGGCTGCCCCGGCGCGTGGCGCCGCAGGCGCTGCTGCCGCTGCTGCTGGTGGGGCTGCTGCTGTGCCGGGCCATCGACCTGCTGCCGGCCGCGGAGCTGCTGTGGGAGCGCGATCGCATGCCCAGCCTCGGCCTGGCCGCGACGCTGCTGGCGGTGGCGCTGTGGCTGTCGGTCTTCGGCTGGCTGTCGCTGCTGGAGATCCACGGCTCGCGGCCCTGGATCGGGCTGCCGCTGCTGGCCCTGCTGGGCCTGGGCGTGCTGGGCTGGACCGGCCAGGACGGGGTCTGGCCCGCCATCACCCAGACCCGCACCGCCGCGGCCGGCGGGCTGCGCATGCTGGGCTTCACGGCGCTGCTGGGCAGCCTGCTGCTGCTGGCCCAGGCCGGCGGGTTGTGGCTGGCGCGCCGTCACGAGGCGCGCTCGTTGCGCACCGTGTACGCAGGACTGGGCCTGCTGGGGCTGATGGTGCTGGCGCTGCTGGTGCTGGGCGCGGCGGACTTCCTGGCCAGCACGCGCACGCCCGCGCGCCGCGAGGTGCTGGCGGCGGACCGGCGCCCGACGCTGGACACCGCCCTGGCGGAGTGGCTGCAGTCGCTGTGCGGCCCAGGGCCGGGCCGGGCCGCCGAGCGCGGCGATCCGCCGGCCGCGGAAGGAGAAGACGCATCGCCAGCGCCCGCGCCCCTCGTGCCCTGCCAGCCCGCGCTGCCGCTGGACGCGCAGGGCGCGCTGCGGGTGTACCTGGTCGCCAGCGAAGGCACCGGGCTGCGGGCGGCGGCGTGGACGGGCTTCGTGCTGCAGCACCTGGCGCAGCAGGACGAACAGCTGCTGCACCGCACCTTCGCCATCACCGGCGTGTCCGGCGGCGCGGTGGGGGCGGCGGCGCTGCGCGGCTGCCTGGCGGGCGGGCGGCTGGAGGAGGGCTGCCTGGAGCGCCTGGCGCACGCGGACCTGATGTCGCCGCTGCTGGCGGCCGGGCTGTTCGAGGCCCCGCTGCAGGGGCTGCTGCCCTCGGCCGGCTGCGCGCTGCCGGGTTGCGGCTTCCTGTCCGGCACAGCTTGGTTCGAGCAGGCGCTGGAGGCCGGCAGCCCGGGGCTGCGCCAGGGGCTGATGGCCTCGCGCGGCTTGGCCGCCGCGCCGGGCGCGCACGTGCCCTACCTGCTGCTGGGCGCGACCTGGCTGCGCACCGGCGAGCGCGCCATCGCCAGCGACCTGCGCATCGACTGGCGCCAGTTCCCCGGCGCCCGCGATCAGCTCGGCCTGACGGGCCGGGACCTGCCGCTGGGCAGCGTCGCGCACAACGCGGCACGCTCGGGGCCGCTGCTGGCGCCGGGCCTGCTGCGCGCGCCGCACGAGCGCTGCCTGGACCGCGCCTCCGCGGACGGCGCCGCGCCGCGCCCGGCCTCGGGCCGGCCGCAGCCCTGCGGCCTGCTGGCCGACGGCAGCGTGGCCGACCCGGGCGCGACGCAGACCAGCATCGACCTGCTGCAGGCGCTGGGCCAGTGCCTGGCCACGCAGTCCGGCGCGGCGGGCCAGGCGCTCTACCCGCGCTGCGCGGCGCTGGACGGCGCGCAGCGCGCCTGGCTGCGCGAGCGCCTGCTGCCGCAGCTGCTGGTGCTCCGCGACCACCCGCCACCGCCGGTGCTGATCGACGCGGCCTGCGCGCCGCTGGACCAGCGTCCGCCCACGGCCGCCGAGCTGGTGGCGCTGCAGCCCCGCGCCGCCTGCGGCACCGACGCCACCCAGCCCCTGCCCGGGCGCCCGCTGTGCCCGGGCCCGAACAGCGGCATGCCGGCACGCACCTGGCACCACGCCGAGGCGGAATCGGCGGAAGCCGCGCTGGCCCAGGCGCGCCAGGTGCAGGCCGTGAGCGCCCTGCGCGACGCGCTGGGCGGCCTGGCCCGCGCCAGCGCCGAGCCGCCCGTGCGCACGCTGGACCTCGCGCCCGAAGGCATCCGCTACGCCGCGGGCTGGCACCTGCCGGCACTGGCGGTGGAACGGATGTGGCAGCAGGCGCGCGGCTGCACGCAGGGGGCGTGGACGGCGGGACAGGCGCAGTGAGAGGAGCGGGGCGTCGGCGCTCGCGGACGCGGCCTGTGCGCCGTGTCGTCGGTGGCACCACCCCGGCGGCGCGCCCAGGCGATCCAGGATCGAGGCACGGCGCCGGCCACGCCCACAGTCGTGCCCCGGGTGCGCCCGTTGCCCGCGGCATCGGCTCAGGCATTCGCGACGGAGGTGCGGCATGGGCGTGTCGGTGGAGGTGGACAGCGCCGGCGGCGAGGCCCGGCCCCGGGCCGTGAGCTTCGGGGCGCGGCGCGTGGAGGTGCAGGAGGTGCTGGACCGCTGGCACGGCCGGGACAAGACCTGGTGGAAGGTGGCGACGGCCGAGGGCGAGTACGTGCTCGTGCGCAACGAGATCAGCGGCGAGTGGGACCTGGCCGCGGTGGTGGCGCAGGCGCCCCGCGACGACGCCTGGCCGGCGCCGCGCAAGGGGCCGGCGCATTGAGCCGCGCGGCCTCAAGAGCTCAGCCGCTGACTCCCAGCCAGCGCGCCGCCACCGCCTCGATATCCACCGGCACGTCCGTCGCCACCTCGATGGCGCAGGCGCGCTCGGCGGCGTCCAGCGGCTCGCCGGTTTCCAGCTGCTTGCGCAGCACCTCCACACTGGCTTCGGACGGGTCGGTGCCCGCGGCGTCGCGCGCGGCCACGCGGGCGCGCAGGGTTTCGGGCTCGGCGCCGCAGGCCAGGATGGTGAAGGGCACGCCCGCGCGCCAGGCCAGCTCCTCGAAGTCGCGGCGCTGGGCGCGGCTGAGGAAGGCGGCATCGACGATCACCGCAAAGCCGCCCAGCAGCGCCTCGCGCGCGCAGGCCGCCAGGTGCTCGAAGGTGCGCCGTCCGGCCTCGGGGGTGTAGAGGTCCAGCCCCTGCGCCGCCGAGCGCTGCAGCGCCTGCAGGCCGTGGAGGCGCTTGCGCTCCACGTCCGAGCGGATGCGCACCGCGCCGGCCCGCAGGGCCAGCGCCTGCGCCAGCGTGGACTTGCCGCTGCCCGAGGGCCCGTAGGTGATCAACAAGCGCGGCGCGCTGCCGGCGGCGACCAGCGCTTCGGCGCAGGCCAGGTAGTCCGGTGCATCGGCGGCGCGGGCCGGCGACAGCGCCTGCACCAGCGCCCGTACCAGGGCGCGGTAGACCTGGAACAGGCGCAGCACGCGGGTGCCGGCGTAGTCGCCGCGCTGCTGCAAATACACGTCCAGGAAGCGGAAGGCCAGGTCGGGCCGGCCATGCGCCTGCAGGTCCATGGTGGCGAAGGCGATGTCGCTCATGACGTCGATCCAGCGCAGCGCCGGCTCGAACTCGATGGCGTCGAAGGCGGTGGCCTCGTCCTCGCCCAGCACGATCAGGTTGGCCAGGTGCAGGTCGCCATGGCCCTCGCGCACCGCGCCGGCCTCGCGCCGCTGCTGCAGCACCGGCGCCAGCGTCCGCGCCCTCAGCTCGACCCAGCCGCGCAGCGCGGCCAGGCGCGCGCCGGGGCCGAGCGCGGCGTCGAGCTGGTCCAGCACGTTGAGCAGGTCGCGGTGCACCTGTGCCGGGTTTCCGAAGGGGGCGTCCGGCGCGGCCACGGCGGCGGCCTGGTGGAAGTCCGCGATGCGCTGCGCCAGCCGCTCGATGTGCCGCATGCCCAGCGTGCCCTGGCGCAGACGCACGCTCATCAGCGCATCGTCGGCAAAGCGGCGCATGACCACGGCGTGGTCGAGCACCGCAGCGCTGCCGCCCCACCGCGGTGCCGCGGGCGTGCCGCGCACGGGCACCATGCCCAGGTACAGCGCGGGCGCGAGGCGGCGGTTGACGCGCAGCTCTTCGCGGCAGGCCTGCTCGCGCCGGGCCGCGTCGCTGAAGTCCACGAAAGGCAGCCGCACCGGCTTCTTGAGCTTGAAGGCCAGGCGCTGCGTGAGCAGCACCCAGGAGATGTGCGTCTCCACCAGCGCCACCGGCTGGCCGGTGCGGCGCTCCAGTTGCGCGCTCAGCGCTTGAGGGTCCAGCGGGCTGTTGACGGCGGCAGGCAAGGTCATCGCCGCAGTATGCGGGGCGGCCTCCTGGGCGCCCGCGGCCCAGGCGCTACATCGCGGCGGCGGCCTCCTGCACCCGCCGCCGGCGCCGCGCCACGGCGACGATCACACCCCCGCCTGCCAGCAGCATCAGCGTCGCCGAGGGCTCGGGCACGGGCGTGAGAAGGAAGGGGCGCAACTGGTCCTGACCGTCGAGGAAACCGCGGCCGATGATCTGCCCGCGGTCGTTGATGGCGCTGACCGAGGACAGGTGCCACTGCCTGGCAGCCGCCGGAGTGAGCAGCGCATTGAGGTCCAGCACCTGGCCGTCACGGTACAGGTAGGGATCGTTGCCGTACCCGCTGGCAGCGCCCACGATCCAGCCGCGGTTGTTGATGTCATGGGCGGAGTACACGTCCAGGACCGTGAGATTGCCGTCGGCGTAGAGGTAGCCGCCGCGGCCGCCAAGCTCCGGGGTGGAATAGCCCACGATCTGCCCGGCGTCGTTGATGGCGCTGGCGCCTCCGCCCCAGGGCCCCAGCGTCGGCAGCCAGTTGCCCTGCGCGCCGTCGTGGACGAAGCCCAGGAAGCCGTAGTTGAGGCCGGGGTCCACGTGGGCCGTGCCCACCACGGTGCCGTGGCGGTTGATGTCCGAACCGTAGCTTTCACCGTAGCTGTCGGCCAGCGGCAGGTAGCGGCTGCGCCGGCCGTCGAACAGGAAGGCCAGCGGCAAGGCGTCGGCGCTGGCCTGCATGCTGCCCGTCACTTGGCCGCGGTTGTTGAGGGCCCGGGCCCAGCCGGTCCAGGCACCGCCCTCGAAGGTATCGCGCAGGTCGGTGAGCCGGCCTCGGCGCCACAGCAGCACCGAGTCGCCGTCCCGCCCGGTGCCCAGGAGATCCCCGCGGTCGTTGAGGCCGGAGAGCGTGCTGAAGCGCTCGTCCACGCGGGTGATATGGCCCGCGTGGTAGATGGACGGCGTGGTCCGGCCCGCCAAGGCATCCCAGGCATTGAGGGCGACCTCGCCGCGGTTGTTCAGGCCGACGGCGTCGGTGTACGGCGCATCGGGCAGGCTCAGATCCTCGATGCGGTAGCGCAGCGCTCCCGCGGCAACAGCCGACTCGGCGGCAAGCAGCACACACAACGAAACCAGCTTGGCCACGGCGCCAGCGCGCAGCGCGACATGGGATGTGAATGGCATGCACAGACCTCCATGAGCGTCATCGGGGCGCAGGGCTCGGTCAAAGCGCCGCGCCGCCATCTCAGCACGGCCATGCCCCATGTCTGCAACAGTTGGTATGCCGCACAACCAGTGTCCGTCCGGGCGGCGAATGGGCGCCTGGGCGGTGCGAGCCCGCCCGCGGGCACGCCCGGCGAAGACTGGACGCGGGCGCCGACGGCGCCGCACCATGCCGTGAACCTTGACAGGAGCACGGCATGGGCGAGCACACCAACGACACCCCTCTGGACGAACGCGACGCCAAGCACCTGCGCCACGCCATCCGGCTGTCGGCCGAGGCGCGGCAACGCGGCAACGCGCCCTATGGCGCCGTGGTCGTGGGCGCGGACGGCATCGTGCTGGCCGAGGCCCGCAACACCGGCGCCGAAACCGACGACTTCACGGCGCATGCCGAGATGAACGCGCTGCGCCTGCTGGGCGGGCGCCATCCGCGCGAGCTGCTGGCCGGCGCGACGGTCTACGCCTCGGGCGAGCCCTGCGCGATGTGCGCGGGGGCGATCTTCTGGTCCGGCATCGGCCGCGTGGTGTTCGCGCTGGACATCGAAGGTCAGCAGCGCACCGGCAAGCCGCCGGAGATCGCGCTGTCGTGCCGGCAGATCCTGGGCGCCGCGCCGCGGCGCATCGAGGTGGTCGGCCCCTGCCTGGCGCAGGAGGCGGCGCGGCCGTACCAGGGGATGTGGTCCGGCCGCTGAGGCGGGCGGAGGCCGGGTTTCGCCCGGGTGGCCCCGGGCCGGCACGCCGCCTGCCATGCCAGCCGGGGTCACGCGCCGGGGCTGCCCGCGGCGCCCGCATCGCCTCAGGAGCTGCCCATGTCCTCCGCCTTCGAAAACCTCTCCGCGCGCCTGCGCGCGGCGTGGAAGACCCACAAGCAGGCCACGACGCCGCGCGCCTTCCGCTGCCAGTGCGGCCGGCCGGTGTTCTTCCGCAACAGCCAGTGCCTGGCGTGCGACACGCCGCTGGGCTACGAGCCGCTGCGCGCGCGCGTGCTGCCGCTGGAGCCCGTGGGCGAGCACCTGTGGCGCGAGTACGGCGCCGGCCCCAACGCCCCGGCGTACCGGCGCTGCCAGAACTTCGACGCGGCGGCGGCGTGCAACTGGCTCATTCCTGCCGACGAGAAGGACGCCCAGGGGCAGCTGAAGCCGCTGTGCATGGCCTGCCGGCTCAACCACACCATCCCGGACCTGTCGGTGGAGGAGAACGCGCTCTACTGGAACCGCGTCGAGCAGGCCAAGCGCCGGCTGGTGTCGCAGCTCATCGGGCTGGGCCTGCCGGTGGTGCCCAAGAGCGAGGACCCGGAGCGCGGCCTGGCCTTCGACTTCCTGCGCGCGCCCGAGGGCGGCCCGCCGGTGATGACGGGGCATGCCGACGGCCTCATCACCATCAACGTCGAGGAGGCCGACGACGCCAAGCGCGAGAAGCTGCGCGCGCAGCTGCGCGAGCCCTACCGCACGCTGCTGGGGCACTTCCGGCACGAGGTGGGCCACTACTACTGGGACCGGCTGGTGCGCGACACCGACTGGATCAAGCCCGTGCGCGAGCTCTTCGGCGACGACCAGATCGACTACGCCGCGGCGCTGAAGAAGAACTACGACGAAGGCCCGCCCGCGGACTGGAAGGACCGCTTCGTCAGCACCTACGCCAGCTGCCATCCGTGGGAGGACTGGGCCGAGACCTGGGCCCACTACCTGCACATGGTGGACACGGTGGACACGGCGCTGTCCTTCGGCATCGACGCCGACGACGTGGAGATCGAGGCCGAGCCCTGGACCAGGGAGGCGCTGTGGCGCCCCGAGGACCGCGACGCCGAGGCCTTCCTGGGCTTCCTCAACGCCTGGACCGAGCTCACCGCCGTGCTCAACGAGATGGCGCGCAGCATGGGGCAGCCGGACTTCTATCCCTTCGTGCTGCCCAGGCCGGCGGTGGCCAAGCTGCAGCTCATCCACGCCATCGTGCGCGGCGCCGGGGCGCCGGTGCCCGCCCCGGCGGCCCCGGTGGCGGCGCCGACGGCCGCGGAAGTGCCGGAGCCGTCGGAGCGCAAGCCCGAGGAGCCGGAGCCGCTGGAGCCGGTGGTCTGAGGCCGGACGCGACGGTGCGGCAGGGGTGAACGGGGGGCGGGCGCCGGGCGCGGCGCTTGCCGACAAGCGGCTCCATCCCGATCACCCACACAAGGAGCCCCTGCCATGACGCCTCCCCTGTCGCCCTCCACCGCCACGTCCCGCCCCTTCGCCATCGTCACCGGCGCCTCCTCGGGCATCGGCTACGAGCTGGCGCGCGGCTGCGCCGAGCGCGGCCACGACCTGCTCATCGCCGCCAACGAGCCGCAGATCCATGAGGCCGCACAGAAGCTGCGCGCGTACGGCACCGACGTGCAGGCCGTGGAAACGGACCTCGCCAACGCCGAGGGCGTGGACAAGCTGTTCGCCGCTGCCGGGGGCCGTGCGGTCGATGTACTGCTGGCCAACGCCGGGCATGGCTTGGGCAAGGCCTTCCTGGACCAGGACGTCGCCGCCGCGCGCCATGTGCTCGACACCAACGTCACCGGCACGCTGCTGCTGCTGCACAAGGTCGCTCGCCAGATGCGCGAGCGCCGCAGCGGGCGCATCCTGATCACCGGCTCCATCGCCGGCTACATGCCCGGCGCCTACCAGGCGGTCTACAACGCCAGCAAGGCCTTCCTGGACTCCTTCGCCTACGCGCTGCGCGAGGAGCTCAAGGACAGCGGCGTGAGCGTGACCTGCCTGATGCCGGGCGTGACCGACACCAGGTTCTTCGAGCGCGCCGACCTGCTCGACACCAAGATCGGCGTGCAGAAGAAGGACGATCCGGCCATGGTGGCGCGCCAGGGCATCGAGGCCCTGTTCGCCGGCAAGCCCGGCGTGGTCACGGGGCTGCGCAACAAGGCGCAGGTGGCGCTGTCGCGGGTCACGCCGGACACGACGCTGGCGCACATGCACACGATGCAGGCGGCGCCGGGCACGGCGCAGGCGCATCGGAAGGCCAAGAAGGTCACGGCCGTCGCCGGCGCCGTGGGCGGCATCGCGCTGCTGGGGGCGTGGTGGCTGCTGCGCGGGCCCGCGGCGCGGCGCGGGCAGGTGATGGTCTGAAGCATCGCCCCGGCAGCGGCCCTTGGCGCCGCCGGGGCGCCCGGCCCGGGATAACCCGGTGTCGGGTTCCCTTACACCAGTGGGGCGCCGTCGCGCAGAATTCACGGCACCAAAGACAAGTCGTTGATTTCGATAGATTTTTTGGCTTTCTTTTCCGGGGCACACGAGTTGCTAAAAGCGCCCGCCCGGACGCTTCACCACGGGCGATCCGTTTCAGCCATTGAGGGGAAAGCCATGAAGAACTTGATCAAGCCTTTGGTATTGGCCACCGCGCTGCTCGGCACCCATGCCGCCCAGGCCGCGCTCTACACCTCGGACTTCGGCACGGCCAATGCCACGCTGAGCAACTGTGACGACTGCGGCATCGACGTCGGCTTCCCGGGCGCCGGGCAGACGATCGCCGGCCTGGCCGTCTCGGACATCTTCGTCCACAGCAACGGCTTTGCCTCCTTCTTCGAATTCGACCAGTTCAGCGTGCTCCACACCGACCTGGACTCCCGCAACGACCCGCTGTCCAACGTCTACATCAACACCACCACGGCGGGCCAGATGATCGTCACCTGGCAGGGCATGGGGCACTTCAGCGAGAACTACTCGGTGCGCAGCACCTTCCAGCTCGTGCTGCGCTCCGACCAGTACGCCCTGGCGCCGGGCGAAGGGCAGTTCGGCTTCTTCTACGGCGACATCAGCGACCCGTCCGTCGCCGAGGTCGGTTTTCTCATCAATGACCAGTTCCAGACCTTCGTGCCCGCCAACTCGCTCAGCAACGCCTCGCCGGCCTGGTACCGCCTCAACGACGAGGGCCAGGTGATCGCCGGGCCGGTGGCGCCGGTGCCCGAGCCCGGCTCGCTGGCGCTGGCCGGGCTGGGCCTGGGCATGAGCGCCTGGCTGGGCGGACGGCGGCGCCGCCCGGACGCGGCCCGCGCCGCGTAAGCAGCGTCGCGCATCACCCGCTACGAGGCGGATGCGGCCACAACGGCCGCATCCGCCTTTTTTCGTGCGGCGCGGTGATAGGCTGCCAGCCGGTTTGGGCCCACGAGGCAGCCTCCATGCGAATCCGTGCGCAGCTCGTGTTGATGATGTCGGCGGTGGTGGCACCGCTGGCGCTGCTGGCCGGCTCCTCCATCTACGCGCTGGGCCAGGCGCAGCGCGAGGTGCATGCGCAGCGCTACCTGGAGCGCGTGAGCGCGCTGCGGCTGGCGCTGGACAACGAGATCCAGGGCACCACGCGCATGCTCGAAGGCCTGGCCTTCACCGGCGGCGTGGCCGACGGCGCGGTGCCGGCGCCGCAGGCCCGGGCCACGCTGCAGTGGCTGCTGCAGAGCTTCCCGTTGTGGACGGCGGCGGGCGTGATCGACGCCGAGGGCCAGCCCGTGGTGGACGTGCACCGCGCCGGCCGGCTGGAGCGGCTGGAAGTGGACGGCACCACGCTGCAGCGGGTGCTGGCGCAGCGCGGCACCGTCGTCTCCGACCTCGTGCCCGGGCTGGACGGTGCCGGCTTCCACACCTTCATCGTCACGCCCGTGGTGCGCGAGGGCCGCGTGGTGCGCGCCGTGTACGTGGCCATGGACGACCGCGCCTGGCTCGACTTCCTGCGCGCCTACCCGATCGCCGACGGCGCGACGCTGACGCTCAACGACCGCCAGGGGCGCATCATCGCCCGCACCCTCAACCACGCGCAGTGGGTCGGCAAGACCTCGCGCACCGAGTATTGGGAGAGCACGCTCGGGCGCCAGGAGGGCAGCTTCGACAGCCCCGGCCTGGAAGGCCAGCGCTTCCACATCGCCTTCAGCCGACTGCGCACCTCGTCGTGGGTGCTGGGCACGGGCGTGCCGGCCGAGAGGATCGAGGCGGCGCTGCAGCTGCCCGCACTGCTGACGGCCGGCGGGCTGGCCGTGGCGATGCTGGTGGCGCTGGGCATCGCGCTGATGCTGGGGCGACGCATCATCGACTCGCTGGAGCCGCTGGCGGCGCTGGCGCAGTCCGGCGGCCATGCCCTGCCGGCGCCGCAGCGGCTGCCCATCCGCGAGGCCGAGGCCGCGCGCCAGGCGCTGCGCCAGGCGCTGGCGGACCTGGCCAGCGCGCTGGTGCAGGCCGAGCGCCTGGCCAAGGCCAAGGACGAATTCCTGGCCATGCTCGCGCACGAGCTGCGCAACCCGCTGGCGGCCATCCGCTCCGCCACCGCGGTGCTGGGCATGCCGCGCGTCACGCCCGAGGGCGAGAAGCGCGCGCGCGAGGTGCTGGAGCGGCAGGTGGGCCACATGGTGCGCATGGTGGACGAGCTGCTCGACGCCGCGCGGCTGTCCAGCGGCAACGTGCGGCTGGAGCCGAAGGCGCTGGACCTGGCGCAGGCCGTGCGCCGCGTGCTGCAGCTGTTCGAGCAGGCCGGGCGCACGGCGCAACTGCGCATCGGCACCGAGCTGCAGCCGGTGCTGGTGCGTGCCGACGAGACGCGCATCGAGCAGATCATTTCCAACCTGGTGGACAACGCCGCCAAGTACGCGCGCAAGGACGGGCAGCTGCGCATCAGCCTGCGCGAGCACGAGGGCCAGGCCGAGCTGGCCTTCAGCGACAACGGCAGCGGCCTGGCGCCGGAGCTGCTGCCGCGCATCTTCGAGCCCTTCTCGCAGGGCGAGCGCAGCATGGACCGCGCGCAGGGCGGCCTGGGCCTGGGCCTGCACGTGGTGCGGCGCCTGGTGGAGCTGCACGGCGGCACGGTGCAGGCGCACAGCGAGGGCGTGGACCGCGGCGCCACCTTCATCGTGCGGCTGCCCGCCGTGGCGGCCGAGACCGAAGGCGCGCCGGCGGCCGAGGGCGTGATGCGGCTCAAGCCGCTGCGCATCGCGCTGGTGGAGGACAACCGCGACGTGGAGGAGATGACCAGCTCGCTGCTGCGCCTGGCCGGCCACCAGGTGGTGTGCGCGGTGGACGGCGAAAGCGCCGTGGCGCTGGTGCAGGGCCAGCAGACCGAGGTGGCGCTGCTGGACATCGGGCTGCCGGGCATCGACGGGCTGGAAGTGGCGCGGCGCATCCGCGCGCTGCGCAGCCCGGCGGCGGTGGTGCTGATCGCGCTCACCGGCTACGGCGACACGCGCACGCGCGAGGCGGCCGCGGCGGCCGGCTTCGACGCCTTCCTGCAGAAGCCGTTCGACCTGCGCAGCTTCGAGGAGGCGGTGCTCGACGCCTGGAGCCACGGCGGCAGCCGCGGCAGCCCGGCGGCGGTGCAGGACGCGGGACGGCCGGGCTGAGGCGCGCAGCCAGGACAAGCCCCGCCATCGGCCCGGCCAACCACACCCAGTGACGGCGCCTCACGCCCCGGCCGCCGCCTCCGCCACCCGCACCACCCGATCACGCCCCTGCGCCTTGGCCTGGTAGAGCGCCTCGTCGGCCCGGACCAGCAGCGGCGCGGGGTCAGTCTCGCCCGGACGGAACGGGGCCAGGCCGATGCTTACCGTCACGCCCACCGCCACCGCGGCGTCCGCGGTGGGAACGCGCTGCGCCGCCACCGCCTGGCGCAGCGCCTGCGCCAGCGCCCAGGCCTCTTCCACCCCGGTTTCGGGCAGCAGCACGGCGAACTCCTCGCCGCCGAGGCGGCCGACATGGTCGGTGCGCCGCAGCCGCTCGCGCAGCACCATGCACAGCCGCACCAGCACCGCGTCGCCCACGGCATGGCCATGGCGGTCGTTGACCTGCTTGAAATGGTCCAGGTCCAGCATCAGCAGTGCGCCGGCACGCCCGTGGCGCCGGAAGCGCGCCAGCTCCTGCCCCAGCTCGTCCAGGAAAGCGCGCCGGTTGAGCACGCCGGTGAGCGCGTCGGTGGTGGCCAGGCGCTGCAGCTCCCGCTCCTGCCGCTTGCGGGCGCTGATGTCCTGGAACACGCCCACGTAGTGGCGCGGCCGCCCTTCCGCGTCGCGGTCCACGGTGATGACCTGCCACGCGGTGTAGGCCTCGCCGTCCTTGCGGCGGTTCACGATCTCGCCCGCCCAGGTCCCCGCCGTCAGCAGCTCGTGCCACAGCGCCTGGAAGAAGGCCGCGTCGTGCTCGCCCGAACCGAGCAGCGAGGGCGTGTGGCCCAGCACCTCCTCCGCCGTGTAGCCGGTGATGCGGGTGAAGGCGGGGTTCACCGACACGATGCGGTTGGCCGCGTCGGTGATGACGATGGCCTCGGCATTGATGGCGAAGACGCGGCTGGCCAGGCGCAGCTCCTCGGCGTTGCGGCGCTGGTCGGTCACGTCCAGCTGCAGCACCAGCGCGCAGCGCTCGCCCGCGCAGTACAGCGGGCGCACCAGGATGCGGAACCAGCGCGGCCCGTGAGGCACCGCCGTCCTGAAGATGCCCTCGAAGGCCTCGTGGCGGCCGGCCAGGACGTCCTCGATGCCCTCGCGCAGCCCGGCCCCCTCGTCCTCATCGGGCTGCAGCAGGCCGGCCAGGGTGTCCAGGTGCAGCCCTTCCGGCGGCTCGGCCAGCGCGCTGCCGCGCGCCATGGCGCGCCAGGCCTGGTTGACGCCGCGCGGCCCGCCGTCAGCGCCGAACAGCAGCACGCTGGCGGGCAGCGCATCGAGCAGCCGGCCCAGGTGCTCGGCCTGCTCGGCATGGTCCTGCATGCGCCGCAACGTCGCTCCCCGGAACAGCCGGTAGCCGGCCAGCAGTCCGCCCGCGGCCAGCAGCACCAGCGGCAGCACCACCAGGGCCTGGCGCCGCGCCTCGTCGCGCGCGCCGGCCAGCGCCTGGGCCTGCTCCACGCGCGCCACCACGGCAAAGGGGCGTGTGCGGTCGCCGCGGTAGGCCGTGATCCACGGGCCCAGGCCCTCCATGGGCTGTACCAGCGTCCCGATCTCGGCGCCCTCATGCCAGCGCCGCACCAGCTCCAGGTTGGCCGCGCGCCAGGCCGGCGGCTCGCTCTCGCGCGTGCTCAGCAGCGGCGCGCCGTCGTAGCGCAGCAGGTCCACCACGCAGGGCGGCTCGGCATCGCGCGACATCAGGCGGTTGAGGAAGAAGTCCATGTTGAGCGTGGCCAGCGCGCTCAACCGCCCCCGGCCGTCGCCCAGCGCCACGGGCACGAAGCCCGGGTCGCCGGCCGCCCCGTCACCGGCCGGCGCCCGGCCGTCCGCCAGGTCGCGCCCGGCCCGCGCCGCCCCCAGGCGCAGCACCGGCTCGACGGCTTCCGCCTCGGGCAGGAAGGCGTGCAAGTCCACTCGCGCGCCGAGGTTGGCCGGGTTGGAGCTCGCCACCACGGTGCCGCCCGCGTCCACCAGCGACAGCGAGCGCAGGTGCGGCGCGTTGTGCAGCAGCTCCCGCAGGCGCTGCTCGCGCGCGGGGGCCGCCATGCCCTGGGCCTCCGCCTGCAGCAGCCCGCGCAGCGAGAGCTCCACGGTATTGAGCGTCTGGCCGAAGAGGTGGCCGTTGTGGCGCGCCTCCTGCACCGCCATCTGCCGGTGCGCCGCCAGCTGGTCCTGCTCCAGGCGCTGGCGGTGGTAGACCAGGGCGCCCAGCGCCGCCAGGGCCACCAGCACGATGGCCGCGACGATCGACACGTCCGCCAGCCGGCTCCACTTCACGCGCATGGCCAGGCCCCGGCCGAACTTCAGCGGGTGATGACGATGGGGTCCAGCCCGTGGCGGCGCGCGGCGGCCAGCAGCCGGCCGTCGCGCTTGATGCGCGCCACGAAGGCGTCGAGCTGCTGGAGCCAGCGCTCGTCACCCGGCGCCACGGCCCAGGCATAGGGCGTGACGTGGTAGGTGGCGGACGGCGCCACCAGCCGCGCCCAGTCGGTGCCGGCGAGCATGCGGCGGCTGTAGGGAAAGTCGGTCATGAACACGTCGGCGCGGCCGGATTCGACTTCCTGCTCGCGCGCGTGCGGCGTGTCCAGCACCGCCAGCTGCGCCTGGCGCAGCTTCTCGCGCATCACCGGCTCGTGCAGCGTGCCCTTGGCCACGGCCACGATCACGCCGGGGCGGTCGATGTCGTCCCAGGCGCGAATGCGCCGGTTGCTGCGCGTGGTGACGGCGTAGATGTCGCTGGCCAGGTGCGGCGCGGTGAAGCGCAGCTTCTCCTGGCGCGCGGGCGTGACGCCGATGGCGAACATCGCCACGTCGCAGCGCTCGCCCAGCACGTCGTCGAACAGCCTCGCGAAGCTGCTGTCCACGAACTGCACCTTCACGCCCAGGTCCTTGCCCAGCTCCTGTGCCAGGTCCACGTCGATGCCGCTGAGCTGCTGCGTCACCGGATGGCGGTAGGAGATGCCGTAGTAGTCGGGCCAGATGCACACGCGCACCTCGCCGGCCTGGCGCACGCGCTCCAGGTGGCCTGCCGCCGTGGCCGGCGCAGCCGGGGCCACGCCGTGGAACAGCGAACCCAGCGCCAGCAGGCAGGCAGCGGAGATGCGGGAAATGGCGGGCGACATCCGGCCTCGGGCACTTTCAGTCAGGGATATCCCTTCCTTCGGCAGTCCCGGCGCGTTATTGAGGGTGCGGGCCGGCTTTTTTGCCGGCTCCGGGCTGGCGCTGCTCAAGCCGGCTCGCCCAGGCTCACGCCGATCTGGCGCGCGCAATCGAGCAGCGGGTGCTCCGGCGGGATGCTGCGCCGCCCCTGCGCCACCGCGTCCAGCGCCACGCTGGTGAGCTCGCCGCCCTGCAGCGTCACCATGCGGCCGAACTCGCCGCGGCACACCAGCTGCGCTACCTCGTTGCCGTAGCGCGTGGCCAGCACGCGGTCGAAGGCGGTGGGCGCGCCGCCGCGCTGCACATGGCCCAGCACCGTGGCCCGCACCTCGGAGCTGATGCGCGACTGCAGCTGCGCGGCCAGCACATGCGCGACGCCGCCCAGCCGCACCGGCTCGTCGCGGCCCTCGATGCGCTCCTGCACCACCACGTCGCCGCCGCGCGCGCGGGCGCCCTCGGCCACGCTGATCACGGTGAAGCGCTGGCGCGACTCGCGCTCGCGGCACACCGCGGCGACGGCCTCGATGTCGTAGGGGATCTCGGGCAGCAGGATCACGTCGGCCGCGGCGGCGATGCCCGACTCCAGCGCGATCCAGCCCGCGTCGCGGCCCATGGTCTCCAGGAGCATCACGCGGCCATGCGCCTGGCCGGTGGTCTGCAGCCGCTCCAGCGCCTCGGTGGCGATGGCCACGGCGGTGTCGAAGCCGAAGCTGCGCTCGCAGCCGACGATGTCGTTGTCGATGGTCTTGGGCACGCCCACCATGGCCAGCCCGCGCTGCCACAGCGCCTGGGCGATGGCCATGGTGCCGTCGCCGCCCACGGCCACCACGGCATCCAGCCCCAGCGCCCGCGCGCTCTCGATCACGCGCTGCGCGCCCTCCTCGCCCTCCAGCAGCGGGTTGCGGCGGTTGCTGGTGCCCAGCACCGTGCCGCCCAGGTGGATCAGACCGCTCACGGCGCGCCAGTCCAGCTGCCGCACACGCCCGTCCATCAGGCCGGCGAAGCCCTCCTCGATGCCCACCACCTGCGCATTGCAATGGCGGATGAGCGACTTGGTGACCGCGCGGATCACCGCATTGAGCCCGGGCCCGTCGCCCCCGCCGGTGAGCACTCCCACTCGCATGACCATCGACCTTTCGTTGAATCCCGTACCAACCCGCAGCCGCGGGCTTGACCGCGACGAGCCTATCACCGGCGCATGGCCCGGACGCTGACGATGCTCAGCCCGGCGCGGCGGCGCGGGCCGCCAGAGGTACGGGCGAAAAAAAGCCGCCGGTGAACGGCGGCTGAACACACAGGAGCAAGCGCAGGTCGGCGCTCAGGCCGCGGCGCGCCAGCGCAGGAAGGCGCTGCGCAGGCCATGCAGGGTACGGTGCCGCATGAAGGGCAGCTCGAACACCCGCCAGAAACCGCGGGCGGCCAGCACGCACACCGGCACGATCACCAGCAGCGCCAGCAGGAACAGCGCGTTGGCACCCAGGCCCAGCGGCAGCAGCACGCCGAGCAGGATGATTTCGAGGATGGGCGCGTGGATCAGGTACAGGCTGTAGGAGGACTGGCCCAGCCAGCCGGGCAGCCGGCTGCCGAGCAGCCGCGCCACGGTGCTGCGGCGCTGGGCGAAGCCGGCCAGGACGGCGGCGGTGGACATCCCGGTGAGCAGGTCGATCCAGATGAACTCCCGCTCGAAGGACGCCGTGGGCACCAGCCACAGCAGCGCCAGCGTCACGGTGGTCAGCAGCGTGCCCAGCGGGCCCCAAGGCAGCCGCGGCCCCTCGGCGCGGCCCACGTGCACATGGGCCGCGGCCACGCCGAAGGCGAACAGCGCCAGGAAATGCGGGCGGAAGTACAACAGCTTGGCCAGCACCGCCAGCGAGCCCGCCGGCAGGCCCAGCAGCGCGGCGATGCGCTCGTGCTGGATGGCCACGGTGAAGGTCAGCAGCACCAGCGCCACCGTGCCGATGAGCATGGCGCGCAGGCTCAGCCAGCGGCAGGCCAGCAGCAGCAGCGGGAACAGGAAGTAGATCTGCCACTCGACGGCAATGGACCAGAACACGCCGTTGGGCTTGGCGCTGTCAACGACGTTGTTGACCAGGAACAGGTGCGCCAGCACCGCCCGGGCATCGACCACCACGCCGGTATAGGAACCCGTGAAATAAATGGCGACCAAGCAGGAAAATAATAATGCCACCCAATATGGCGGCACGATTCTCACGGCGCGCCGGTGAATATAGTCCTTGAATCCACCGGGAAATCGAAAATCATTTTTCAGTGGCGCCAGCCCGAGAGAAAAACCACTGACCACGATGAAGACCACCACCGCCAGGTGCCCCCAGCGCAGCCATTGCGTCCACCAGGGCGCGTCCAGGCAGATGCTGCACAGCGGCGAGGCGGTGAACCTGCCGTAAGCCCCCAGCCAGACGTGGTGCAGCACCACGTACAGCGCGGCCAAGCCGCGGATGCCGTCCAGAAAGTCGAGGTGCAGCGCGCCGCTCTTGTTCGCTCCCATGGATTCCCCTCCTGTGCCGCGGTAGTTATGCCCGGCCCGCCCGGCTGCACCAGTGCAATTCAGGGGCGGCGCACGAGTCGGTTGATTCGTGGCCATGAGCATCCGGTCTCGATTTCACGGCCCGCCAGCAGCCGCATTCATCGCCCGGGCCTGATTACCGGAACGGTGAAATAGGCCGGACCAGTCTAGGAGAAGAAGGAAATCGCGCCGGCGCGCCGCGCATCCCTGGGATCAGGGTTTCGCTCGCGGCGCAACGCCCGCAACGGGGCACGGCGCGGCCGGAGGGCGTCCCGGTTCGCGGGGCCGCCGGGGCGCGCGTGCAAGGCTGCACGAGCTTCAGCGCTGCGCGCGCCGGGCCTCGGCGTCCAGGTAGCGATAGAGCTGGCCGACGCCCGAGCGCACCGTGAGGTCATGCTCCCAGGCCGGCATCGTGCTGGGGTCGGGACGCGGCTGCAGCACCCCGCCCAGCAGCGCCTGGCGCGCGGCGTCGGGGCTGGCGGCGTCGGTGGCGGCGATGGTCCAGGAGTAGCGGCGCAGCACCGCCTCGGTAAAGCGCGCCTCGCTCATGCCGGCCACGCGCGGCAGCAGGTCCGGCGCGCGCGCCGTGCCGCGCGCATCCTCGCCATGGCAGCGCGCGCAATGCGTCTGGAACAGCTGGCGGCCCCAGGCGGTGTCGGCCGTCGCGGCCTCGGGCGGCGCCGCGGCCGGGGTACCGCGCTGGGCGCAGCCGCCGAGCGCCCCGCTCACCAGCACCAGCGCGGCCAGGGTGCGGCAGCGCGTCGAAGAAAGCGTGGTCATGGCGTCTCCTCTCACTGGCAGCCGCAACGGCCGCCGGCCGCTGGCAGGCGGCGATGGGAACGTAACGCCGGCGGCGCCGCGCGGCTTGCGCAGGATCAAGCAACGGGAGCCCCGGGCCAACCCGGGCCGGGCCGGGCCGGGCCGGGCCGGGCCGGGGCGGGATTGTTCAGCGGAGCTGGACAATTTCCTCACACGGCACGACGTTTATCCAGCCTTACCGACCAATCCCCGGCCGCCGTTGCTCAGGACACCTTGCGCGGCTGCACCTTGCCACCGTCCTTCACCGCGCTGGAGGGGTAGATGACGACCTCCTGTCCCGGCTTGAGCCCGCTCCTGACCCAGGCCTGCGCGCCGTTGCGCGCCGCGATCTCCACCGGCTGCAGCCGGGCCCGGCGGCCGTCGAGGCGGTACACCGCCATCACGCCCTCGTCCTCCACCGGAAACACCGCGCCCACGGGCACCTGCACCGCGCCGTCCACCGCCTGCGTGATGACGCGCACGCCCACCCGGTAGCCGTCGCCCAGGGCCTGCCACTGCGCCGGGTCGCTGGTGAGGTCGATGAGCACGCGCACGCGCTGTTCCTCCACGCCCAGGGCCGACACCTTGGTGAAGGCGGCCGGCTCCACCAGCCGCACCCGGCCTTCGAGCATGCCGGCGCCGCCCCAGCGCTCGATCAGCACCCGGCTGCCCGGCGCGGCCTTGAGAGCGTCGGTGGTGAGCAGTTCCGCCACCACTTCCAGCCGCGCGGTGTCGCCCAGTTCCAGCAGCGGCGTGCCGGCCGCGACCGTGGCCTCGCTGGGCTGCGCCACGCGCAGCACGCGCCCAGCCACCGGGGCGCGCAGCACGAAGGTGCGCCCGCCGCCGGCCGCGGGCCCGCGCTGCACCGCGGTCAGCGCGGCGCGCGCCTGCTCCACCTCGTGCCCGGCGACATGGCGGTCCTGCTGCGCGGTCTCCAGGTCCTGCTGCGCCGCGCGCAGCGCCAGCCGGTCGCCATCGAGCTTGGCCGGCGAAATAAAGCCCTGCCGCGCCAGCGCCTCGCTGCGCTCCAGCTCGTTGCGCGCCTGCTGCAGGCCGACCTGGGCCCGGGCGATGCGCGCGCCGGCGCGCTCCAGGGCCGCCTGTGCCATCTCCACCCGCGCCTGCTGCTCGCGCAGCGTGCGCTCGTCCTGCAGCACGGGCAGCACCGGCGTGAGCAGCGCCAGCGCGTCGCCGGGGCGCACCGCGTCGCCCTCGCGCAGGGCGATGCGCTGCAGCTCGCCGGCCAGCGGCGCGCTGACGACGTAGCGGTCGCGCACCCGCGTCTTGGCTTCCTCCTCGATGCTGGCCTCGAAGCGGCCCTGCGTGACCTGGGCCGTCTCCACCGGCGTGGGCCGCGGCGCGAAGGCCCAGGCCAGCGCCAGCAGCGCCACGGCCACGCCGGCGAGGGTGAAGGCCCATGTCTTGCGTTTCATCGGTCAGTCCCTTGTCTTGAGCACCGCCACCATGTCCAGCCGGTCGATGCGCCGGCGCACCACCAGTGCGCTGCCCAGGCCCGCGGCCACCACCGCGAGGGCCGCCCAGGCGTAGGTCCGCGCGCGGATCACCGGCGGGAAGTAGAAATGGTCGCTCTTGAGCGCCTCGGCCACGCCATGCGTCAACCCGTAGCCCAGCAGCATCCCCAGCGGGATCGCCACGGCGATGGCCAGGGCCAGCTCGCCCAGCAGCAGCGCCGACACCTCCGCGCGCGTGAAGCCCAGCACGCGCAGGCTGGCCAGCTCCCAGCCGCGCTCGGCCAGCGCGATGCGCGCGTTGTTGTAGACCACGCCCACCGCGATCACCACGGCGAAGGTGGTCAGCAACGTGCTCATGATGCGCACGTTGCGGGCGCTGATCTCCTCCATGTTGCGCAGCATGGTGGCCTTGCTGAAGGCGCCGGCGATGCGCGGGATGCGCTTGGTGGCCTCCAGCAGCGCGGCCTCGCTGCCGCGCTGCACCGACAGCACGAAGCCGCCGCTGAGGTCGCCCTCGCCCAGCAGCCGGTTGAGCTCGCGGCGGTCGATGTAGGCGTTGAGGCCCATCATCTCGGACACCGTGCCCGCCACCGTCAGCTCCAGCGTGCGCGGCCGGCCCACCAGCACCTCGGCGCGCACCGTGTCGCCGGGGCGCACGCCCAGCTTGTCGGCCAGGCGGTCGGTGAGCACCAGGCCGCGCTGGTCCAGCAGCACCTGGCGCCGGTGCACGTCGATGACGCGGTAGAGCTCGGCGCGCGGCGCGTAGCCGCGGATCAGCCCGCGCTCGCGGCGCTGGCCGTGGCTGAAGTCCACCGGCACGAAGCGCGTGGACTCCACGCCCAGCACGCCCGGCAGCCGCGCCAGCTCCAGCCGTGCGGCGTCGTCCACCGGGTCGTTGAGCCACACCGACACGTCACCGCGCAGCGACAGGGTGAACTGCGTGTCCACCACCTCCTCGATGGCGTCGCGCAGGAAGTTGCCCAGGATGGTGATGGCCACCGCCGCGGCGATGCCGCCCACGGACAGCGCCGTGCGCAGCGGCCGCCGCTCCATGTTGCGCAGCACCATGCGCAGCGCCGGCGCCAGGCGCCGCACGCCCAGCCGCTCCAGCAGCGTGCGCCGGTAGCGCCCGGGCGCAGGCGGGCGCATGGCCTCGGCCGGCGCCAGCCGCACCGTGGCCAGGATCGCCCCCAGCGTGCCCAGCACCGCGGTGGCGGCGGTGATGGCCGCGCTCAAGGCCATCAGCCCCGGCGCGACGCGGTGCTCGAAGCGCGGGAAGCGGTAGAACTCGGCGTACAGCGCGGTGAACATCGCCCCCAGCCGCTCGCCCAGCAGCAGGCCCAGCAGCAGCCCCAGCGCCACGATCAGCAGCACCAGCTTGAGGTAGTGCAGCGCGATGGCGACGTTGGGGTAGCCCAGCGCCTTGAGCGCGGCGATCTGCTCGCGCTGCGTGCTCACCAGGCGCGACACCACGACGTTGAGCAGGAAGGCCGCCACGCCCAGGAAGATGGCCGGCAGCACGGTGCCGAACACGCGCTGGGACTTGATCTCGTCGTCCAGCATCACGTGCGAGCTCTGGTTGGCGCGGCCGACCACGTCGCGCCCGCCATAGGGCGCCAGCCGCTGCTGCAGCGCGGCGATCACGGTGGGCTCGGATGCGCCCGGCGCCAGCCGCACCGTCACGCGGTTGAAGGCGCCGCGCAGGTCGTAGGCCGCTTCCAGCACCTCGCGGTCGATCCAGAACACGCCGTAGCCGCGCTGGTCCGGCATGCCCCACAGCCCGGCGAAGATGAACTCCGGCGACAGCGCGGTGCCGACGATGCGCAGCTGGCGCTGGCGCCCGTTGACCAGCACGCCCAGCGTGTCGCCGAATTTCAGCTGGCGTGCCTTGGCGAAGCCCTCCGACACCAGCGCGGGGATGGCGCCGTCGCGCTGGCCGCCGCCGTCGGGCTGCAGCGGCTGGCCAGCGCTGACGCTGACGCGGTTGAGGCGCTGCGGCGCGCGCAGCTCCAGCCCGACGAGCTGGCCGATGACCGGGTCGGGCAGCCCCGGGATCTCCACCCGCACCATGGCCTCGACGCCGGTCTGCACCTCGGCCACGCCGGGCAGCGCGCGCAGGCTCTCCTCCAGCGCGTCGGGCGCGCGCTTGAGCACCGCGAACACGTCGGCGAAGCGGCCCTCGGCGTAGTAGCTGTCGCGCGCCCAGGCCAGCGAGTCCACGGCCGAGAGGCTGGTGAGAAAGCCGCCCACGCCGCTGGCCACCACCAGCGCGATGGTCAGCGCCTGGCTCCACATGCGGCGCAGGTCGCGCAGCAGCTTGACGTTGAGGGCCTTCACCACACCAGCTCCGACGCCGGGGTCTTGCGCGTGTTGACCTCCACGCGCTGCAGCCGCCCGTCGCCCATGTAGAAGACGCGGTCGGCCATGGCGGCGATGGCGGCGTTGTGCGTGATGACGAGGGTGGTGGTGCCGGTGTCGCGGTGCACGCCGCCGATGACCTCCAGCACCAGCTTGCCGGTGTGCACGTCCAGCGCGCCGGTGGGCTCGTCGCACAACAGCACGTCGGGGCGCTTGGCGATGGCGCGCGCGATGGCCACGCGCTGCTGTTCGCCGCCGGAGAGCTGCGCCGGGAAGTGGTCGCGCCGCGGCGTCAGGCCGACGCGGTCCACCGCCTCGTCGATGGGCATGGGGTTGGTGGCGATGTCGGTGACCAGCGCCACGTTCTCGCGCACCGTCAGGCTGGGAATGAGGTTGTAGAACTGGAACACGAAGCCGACGTGGCGGCGCCGGAAGTCGGTGAGCTGCCCTTCGTCGGCATGGGCCAGGTCCAGTGCGCCGAAGCGCAGCTCGCCGGCGCTGGGCACGTCTAGGCCGCCCAGGATGTTGAGCAGCGTGGACTTGCCGCTGCCCGAGGGGCCCAGCAGCACGATGAACTCGCCGCGGCGGATGTCGAGATCGACCTCGCGCAGCGCGCGCACCTCGACCGCGCCGCTGCCGTAGGTCTTGCTCAGGCCGCGGGCATGGAACACGGGCAGCTCGGTGCCCTCAAGGCCGCGATCCCGCGGCTCGGAAGAGATGGGGGATGCAGGCACGCGGCCATCTTGGCGCGCGGCAGCGGCGCATCGGTTGACGGGCATCAAGCGCGCCGGGCCACTGCGGTCCGGCGCCGCCGTGCTCAGCGCAGCTTGCGCCGGTAGGCGGCCACCAGCCCGGCCGCCAGCAGCGCCAGCAGGTGCAGCGCGTTGGGTTCGGGCAAGGGGTCGGTATCGGCCGCACCGGCCCGGCGCGCGGCGCCATCGCGCGGCGGCGCGGCCTGGAGCGTGGCCTCGGGTGCGTCCAGCGGCGCCGCCAGCGCGCTGTCGGCGGGCGTGGCCGCCACGCCGTCACCGCCCGCCTGGGCCGACACGGCCGCCGCGGCCAGCAGCGCGGCGGCCAGCCACTTCAGGGCCGTCGGGGCCGACCGGGACCGGATTCCATTCATGCACACCTCCATGGAATTGATGGCCATGCGGCCTTGCCGTCGCAGGGCTGCGGCGCAGGCTGTCGTTGTGGGGCCGAGGGATGGCTTGCGCATCCCCAGGATTGACGAGCCACCCGCATTCCGCGGTGATCCAGATCAACCCCGGGCCACACGGCCGCCCGGCGCGTGCAGCGGCCGGCTGCCGTTGCAGCGGCAACTTTCGGGTCGGGATGGGTCGCGCCGGGCTTGCAGTGCTTGACACCGCTCAAGACCATGCCGCGCTGCGCTGCCCAGAATGGGCTGGGTTCAAGGAGTTGCCGATGCGAGCGATGGTGTTGCAGCGGCCCGGCCTGCCGCTGGTGCTGCAGGAGCGGGCCGACCCCATGCCGGGCCCGGGCGAGGTGCGGCTGCGGGTGCTGGCCTGCGCGGTGTGCCGCACCGACCTGCACGTGGTGGACGGCGAGCTGCCCGGCACGCGCTTTCCCATCGTGCCGGGCCACGAGATCGTGGGCGTGGTGGAGGCGCTGGGGCCCGGCGTGCACGGGCTGCAGCCCGGCGAGCGGGTGGGCGTGCCGTGGCTGGGCCACACGTGCGGCCATTGCGCCTACTGCGTCGAGGGGCACGAGAACCTGTGTGACGCGCCGCTGTTCACCGGCCACACCCGCGACGGCGGCTTCGCCAGCCACGTGATCGCCGAGGCCGCCTTCTGCCTGCCGCTGCAGGGCCAGCGCCTGGACCCGGTGCACGTGGCGCCGCTGCTGTGCGCGGGACTCATCGGCTGGCGCTCGCTGCGCGCGGCCGGCGACGCGGCGCGCACGCTGGGGCTGTACGGCTTCGGCGCGGCGGCGCACCTGATCACGCAGGTGGCGGTGCGGCAGGGGCGCGAGGTCTTCGCCTTCACGCGCGCGGGCGACACCGAGGCGCAGGCCTTCGCGCGCCGGCTGGGCGCGGCCTGGGCCGGCGGCTCCGGCGAGGCGCCGCCGCGCGCGCTGGACGCGGCGATCCTGTTCGCGCCCGTGGGCGAGCTGGTGCCGCGCGCGCTGCAGGCGGTGCGCAAGGGCGGCCGCGTGGTGTGCGGCGGCATCCACATGAGCGACATCCCCGCCTTCCCCTACCGGCTGCTGTGGGAAGAGCGCCAGGTGGTGTCGGTGGCCAACCTCACGCGCCAGGACGGGCACGAGTTCCTGCGCCTGGCGGCGGACATGCCGCTGGACGTGCAAGCCACCACCTACCCGCTGGAGCAGGCCAACCAGGCGCTGGACGACCTGCGCCACGGCCGGCTGCAGGGCGCGGCGGTGCTCGTGCCCTGAGGCCTTCCACCGCCCGGACTTTCTCGAGGCAGCCGTCGGCCGCGGCCGGCGCACGAACATTTCACAAACAATCGGTTACATCGCACCTCTCCATGCGCCTGACGCGGCGCCGATGGAGAGCGTTTGCCCTGGTCTTCGGCCGGCACTTTCCCGCAACCACCTTCATGGCCTTGCCACAACGACAACCTTCCAGGCAGCTGCCCTTACCCCCGGCCATTGCCGTCGCGCTGGCCGTGTTGCTGGCGATGGCCGCGGTGGCGCTGTGGTTCCAGAACGTCGCCAGCGACACGGTGCGCTGGCGCGCCCACACGCTGCGCGTGCGCGTGGAGCTGGCCGAGCTGCGCAGCGACGTGCTGGAGATCTCGCGCGCGGTGCGCGGCCCCGTGGCCAGCGCGCGCGACGAGGGGCTGGCGTCGGCCCAGGACGCGTTGCAGCGCACGCCCGAGCGGCTGCGCTCGCTCCAGGGGCTCACCGCCGACAGCCCGGCGCAGCAGCAGCGGCTCAGGCAGCTCGATGAGCGGCTGCGCACGCTGACCGCGCTGGATCAGGACCTGCTGCGCGAGGCGGCCGAAGCCGGCTTCGAGGCCGCGCGCGAACGCGTCGCCGAGGGCGATGCCGCCGCCGAGCTGACGGCCGTGAAGGCGCTGCTCGACGCGCTGGACGCGGAGGAGCTGCGCGTGCTGGCCCGGCGCGACACGGCGGTGCAGCAGAGCATGAACCTGACCATCGCCAGCACCACGCTGGGCAGCCTGCTGTCGCTGGCACTGGTGGCCTGGGCCGGCCGCGGCCAGCAGCGCAGCCTGCGGCGGCTGGGCGACACGGTCGGCGAGCTGGAGCAGGCGCGGGACTCGCTGCGGCAGGCCAATGAGCGGCTGCAGGCCCAGGCCGGCCAGCTCACGGAGCTCAATGCGGCGCTGTGGCGCAGCATCGGCGACGACGTGCCGCCGCGCCCCGTGGCCGCGCCGATGCCAACGCGGCTGGACGCGCCCGAGCGGCTGGAGGCGCTGCGGCGCACACAGCTGATGGACACGCCGCCGGAGGAGGACTTCGACCGCTTCACGCGGCTGGCGGCGCTGTCGCTGCGCGCGCCGATGGGCCTGATCAGCCTGGTGGACGAGCGGCGGCAGTTCTTCAAGAGCGCCTTCGGCCTGCCCGAGGCGCTGGCCGAGACGCGCGAGATGCCGGTGCAGGAGTCGTTCTGCCAGTTCGTGGTGACCTCCGGCGGCGCGCTGGTGGTGGAGGACGCGCAGCGGCATCCGCCGCCGGGCTACGGCCGGCCCGTGCCCGCGGGCGTGGGCGCCTACCTGGGCGTGCCGCTGGCCACGCCGGACGGCCAGGTGCTGGGCAGCTTCTGCGTGGTGGACGACAAGCCCCGGCACTGGACGGCCCAGGAGCGCGCGAACCTGGAGCGCATCGCGCAGTCGGTGCTGGCGGCCATCGCAGTGCGCATGCAACTGCGCACGCTGGAGCGCCACGTGGCCGAGCGCACGGCCGAGGCGCGGCTGCTGGCCGGGGCCATCCAGCACTCGCTCAACGGCGTGAGCATCGCCAACGCGCAGGGCCGCATCACCTATGCCAACGACGCCTACGCGCTGCAGTTCGGCTACGCGCGACCCGAGGAGGTGGCGGGCGTGGCCGTGACCGAACACTGCGCGGACCCGGACGTGGCCGAGCGCATCCGCGCCGAGCTGAAGTCCCGCGGCACGTCGCGCATGGAGTTCACGGCGCGGCGGCGCGACGGCAGCCTGTTCGAGGTGCTGCTGGACTTGTACCTGGCGCATGACGAGTCCGGGCGCGAGATCTGCGTCGGCACCTCCATCGACATCACCGAGCGCAAGCGCGCCGAGGAGGCGCTGCGCCTGGGCGAGGAGCGGCTGCGCCTGGCGCTGGAAGCCGCGCGCATGGGCGCCTACGACTACGACCCGGCCACGCGCCGGGTGCAGTGCGTGGGCAGCCTGTACGGGTCACTGGGCCTGCCCGCACAAGGCAGCAGCGAGGAGTTCACGCAGCACGTCCACCCGGAGGACCGCGCGGCGCTGCGCCGGCAGGCCGCCCAGGTGAGCCCGGCGCAACCGGGCTACGTGCTGGAGTACCGCCTGGGCACGGCCGAGGGCGGCTGGGCCTGGATCGCCGACCATGCGCAGGCCCACTTCTCCAGCGACGGGCGGCTGCTGCGGCGCATCGGCATCAACGTGGACGTGACGGCGCGGCGCGAGGCCGAGGCGGCGCTCAAGGCGGCGCTGGCGGAAAAGGAGGTGCTGCTGCAGGAGGTGCACCACCGGGTGAAGAACAACCTCCAGATCGTCACCAGCCTGCTGCAGCTGCAGCGCCGCCAGCTGCAGGACCCGGCCATCCAGGCCGCGTTCAGCGAGACCGAGCACCGCGTGCGCGCCATGGCGCTGGTGCACCAGCGGCTGTACCAGCAGTCCACGCTGTCGGCGCTGAACTTCGACGACTACCTGCGCACGCTGCTCGACCAGCTCATGCGCTCCTTCGGCGCGGAGCAGCGGGTGCGCCTGACGCTGGCGCTGCAGCCGCAGCGGCTGCCGGTGGACACCGCCATCCCGCTGGGCCTGATCGTCACCGAGCTCGTCACCAATGCCCTGAAGTACGCCTGCACGCCGGGCCGCCGGGGCGAGCTGCGCATCGCGCTGCATCCCGCGCAAGGCGCTCCGGGCCGCCTGGTGCTGGAAGTGCAGGACGACGGCCCCGGGCTGCCGCCGGGCTTCGAGCCGGCCGAGTCCACGGGGCTGGGCATGCGGCTGGTGACGCTGCTGTCGCGCCAGCTCGATGCGTCCGTGGCGCTGGGCAAGGCTGCGGGCACGCACTGGCACGTGGACGTGCCGGTGCAGGCGGGCCCTGCCGCGGCCGCCACGCCGCCCGCCACGACCCCCTAGCGACTGCCAGCAGCGCCGCTGTCGGCGTGCCCGCGCTGGAACATGCTGGAACGCGCTGTAAGCGTTACGTTCATTCACGTTTGGCACAATCCGCACCACGTTCCCGTCACAAGGCGGCACGGGACGGATGCAACACCGAAGCCCCGGCGACCTTGAGCCCCGGCCGGACGACCCCGCGTGGCGGCGTCTTCCACCAGCGGCACCGCTGGGCTGACGTGCCGGGCCACGGACCTGTGGCGGTCCGCCCGGGACCACGGTGACCACGCACGACCCATCAAGGCCCGCGCTCCCGACCCTGGGAGCGCGGGCCAGCGCTGCCTGCTTGTCCGGGATACCAAACCAGAGGGAGTAGTTCGATGAAAAGGTTCTGGGAAAAGGGCCGCACGCTGCTGGCGGCCGCGGTGGTGGCGCTGGGTGCCCACGGGGCACAGGCGCAGGAGGAGGAGAAGGTCCTCAACATCTACAACTGGTCCGACTACATCGCCGAGGACACGATCCGCAACTTCGAGAAGGAGACGGGGATCAAGGTCCGCTACGACAACTTCGACAGCAACGAGATCCTGCACGCCAAGCTCGTGGCCGGGCGCACCGGCTACGACATCGTCGTGCCCGGCTCGCACTGGGCCAAGATGCAGATCGAGGCCGGGCTGCTGCGCAAGCTCGACAAGGACCAGCTCCCCAACCTGAAGAACCTGGACCCGACGGTGCAGGCCCAGCTGGCCAAGATGGACCCGGGCAACAACTTCCTGGTGGACTGGATGTGGGGCTACACCACGGTCGGCGTCAATGTCGACAAGGTCAAGGCCGCGCTGGGCGCCCTGCCGATGCCCGACAACGCCTGGGACCTGGTGTTCAAGCCCGAGTACACAGCCAAGCTCAAGAGCTGCGGCGTGTCGTTCCTGGACTCGGCCACCGAGGTCGTGCCCTCGGCGCTGCACTACCTGGGCAAGCCCTCGTTCAGCAAGAACCCGAGCGACTACACCGACGCGGCCAACCTGCTCAAGAGCGTGCGCCCGTACGTGACGCTGTTCAGCAGCTCGGGCTACATCAACGACATGGCCTCGGGCTCGATCTGCCTGGCGCTGGGCTGGTCGGGTGACATGAACATCGCGCGCCAGCGCGCCATCGACGGCAAGACCGGCCAGAAGATCCAGGTGCTGATCCCGCGCACCGGCGGGCTGCTGTTCTTCGACACCATGGCCATCCCGGCCGATGCCGCGCACCCGGGCAATGCGCACAAGTTCATCAACTACATCCTGCGCCCCGAGGTGCATGCGGCGCTGACCAACAAGGTCTTCTACGCCAACCCGAACAAGGCCTCGCGGCTCTACGTCAAGCAGGACGTGGCCAGCAACCCGACGGTGTTCCTCTCCGATGCGGACATGGGACGCATGGTGCCGCCCAACTCGCTCAACAACGACCTGCGCCGCCTCATGACGCGCACCTACACCTCCTTCAAGACCGGCCTCTGAGCCCGCGCAGACCCCTGCCATGAACAACAACAACACTGCCAGCGCGGCCCGGCGCACTGTGCTCGCCGCCGCGCTGGCCGCAGCCTTCACCGTGGCCGCGCCCGGCGCCCACGCGCAGAGCAACGCCGAGCTGCTCAAGGAGCTGCGCGCGCTGCGTGAGCGCGTGGCCGAGCTGGAGAAGCGCGTGGCGGCCACCCCGGCCCCCGCCCCGGCCCCGGTCGCGGCGGCATCCGCGGCTGCACCCGCCCCCGAGACGCAGCCGGGTATGACGGCCGAGCAGGCGCAGGACTTTGCGCGCATCGCTACCAAGACCGAGGCGCTGGAGGACACGCGCGACGCCAACGGCTTCAAGAACCTGAAGATCAGCGGCTACCTCGACCCCTCCTTCATCGCCAACCGGGCCCGCAACACGGCGAGCCTGCAGTTCCTCAACGGCGTGGGCGACGACGGCTACACCTACGACAACTCCTACTTCGGCGCGGTGGCGCTGGACGTCCAGAAGGAAACCGACAGCGGCACGCGCTACCGCCTCACGCTCATCCCCAACCGCGGCAGCGAGTCGGTGGGCCGCAGCGACAACCGCCTCGTGCACGAGGCCTCGGCCATGGTGCCGCTGGGCAGCCTGCGCACCTACCTGCTGGCCGGCCACATTCCCGACTGGTCCGGCTACGAGTACCTGCAGCCCACGCTCAACAAGCTCATCACGCACAACCTGCTCTTCGACTTCACGCTGCCCACCTCCTACACCGGCGCGGGCGTGCAGCACACCATGGGCAAGTGGATGGTCAAGGCCCTGCTGGCCGACATGAACGCCAGCAAGAAGCCCTCGGGCAACAAGACGCCGGCCTTCGCTTACCGCGTGGACTACGCCAAGGGCGAGTTCCACAGCATGGGTTTCGCCGGCGTGCACGGCAAGGCGGTCAACTTCAAGACGCGCGTCGTGGGCCAGCAATGGGCGCTTGACCCCGAGGACGGTGTGATCAAGCAGATGGACGTGGAGGCGCAGGAGCCCGAATCGCGCGTGGACCTGTTCGAGATCGATGGCTCCTTCATCCGCGGCGACTGGACGCTGCAGGGCCAGGCCAGCATCGGGCGCCAGCGCCGCGCCGCCATCACGCCCGACCCGCTCACGGGCGCGCTGCGCGACGCGCGCTGGTGGGGCCTGTCGGGCCTGGTGGCCTACAAGGTCACGCCCCGCTTCGAGACGGTGGCGCGGCTGGACTACATCAACAACCGCAAGAACGGCGGCGGCCTGCTGGGCTACACCGCCAACGACTCCCACAACGGCATCGGCTACGCGCCCGGCGGCGATCCGGAACGCGGCGCCAACCGCGCGGCGCTGTCGCTGGGCCTGCTCTACGCCTTCGACACCAACACCACGCTCAAGGCCGAGTACCGCCTCGACCGCGCCAGCCAGCCGGTGTTCGAGTACGTGGAGACCGGCGAGTACAAGAAGACCAACCACCTGCTCGGCGCCTCGGTGGTGGTGAGCTTCTGACGGGAGCGGGAGCAGGAGTGGGCATGCAGCAGCTCGGCACCGATGCGTTCCTGCGCATCGAATCGGTGGTCAAGGACTTCGGCGACTTCCGCGCCGTGGACAACGTCAGCCTGGAGGTGGCGCGCGGCGAGATCTTCGCGCTGCTGGGCTCCTCGGGCTGCGGCAAGAGCACGCTGCTGCGCCTGCTCGCCGGCTTCGAGGCGCCCACGGCCGGGCGCATCGTGCTGGACGGGCAGGACCTCGCCGGCCAGCCGCCCTACGCGCGGCCGGTGAACATGATGTTCCAGTCCTACGCGCTGTTCCCGCACCTGACGGTGTGGGAGAACATCGCCTTCGGCCTGCGCCGCGACCGCCTGCCCCGCGCCAAGATCGCGCAGCGCGTGGAGGAGATGCTGCAGCTCACGCAGCTGGGCAGGTTCGCGCAGCGCAAGCCGCATCAACTCTCCGGCGGCCAGCAGCAGCGCGTGGCGCTGGCGCGCAGCCTGGCCAAGCGCCCGCGGCTGCTGCTGCTGGACGAGCCGCTGGGCGCGCTGGACAAGAAGCTGCGCGAGCAGACGCAGCTGGAGCTGGTGAACATCCTGAAGTCGGTGGGCGTGACCTGCGTGATGGTCACGCACGACCAGGAAGAGGCCATGACCATGGCCTCGCGCATCGCCGTGATGAGCGAGGGCCGGCTGCTGCAGGTGGGCCCGCCCGCGGACGTGTACGAGACCCCCGGCACCCGCTTCGTGGCCGACTTCATCGGCAACGTCAACCTCATGGACGGCCGCATCACCGTGGACGAGCCCGACCGCGTGGTGGTGGAGTGCGCCGACGTGACACATCACATCGGCCACGGCATCACCGGCTACGCCGGCATGCCGGTGACGGTGGCGCTGCGGCCGGAGAAGATTTCAATCGGCGCCGCGCCACCTTCGGGCACGCAAGGATTCAACCAGGTGCAGGGCCGGGTGGCGGCGCTGTCCTATTTCGGCAGCTTCACGCTCTACCACCTGCAGCTCGCCAGCGGCGCGGTGCTCAAGGTCAACGTCGAGAACGAGGACCGCCATGCCGAAGGCCCCGCCGTGGGCGAGCTGGTGTGGGCGCATTGGCGGCCCACGGCGCAGGTGGTGCTGACGCAATGAGCGCCCTGCCCTCGCCCGCCACGCCGGCCGCGGCCACGGCCCGCGTGGCGCCGGTGTCCGCGCTGCCGGAGCCCGTGGACGCAGCCACCGCGCCTGTGCCCCGCGCGGGGTGGCTGCGCCGCCCGGGCGGGCGCCGTGCCGTCATCGGCGTGCCCTTCGGCTGGTTGGTGGTGTTCTTCCTGCTGCCCTTCCTGATCGTGCTGCGCATCAGCTTCGCGTCCATGGACGGCGCGCTGGTGAGCGAGCTGCTCAAGTACGCCGACGGCCGCGTGACGCTGACGCTGGAGCTGGGCAACTACGCCATGCTCTTCAACGACGGCCTGTACTGGCGCACCTACGCGCTGTCGCTGGCCTACGCGGCGGTGACGACGCTGCTGTGCCTGGGCATCGGCTATCCCTTCGCCTACTTCATGGCGCGCTCGGCGCCCTCGCTGCAGCCGCTGCTGCTCATGGGCGTGATGCTGCCGTTCTGGACCAGCTTCCTGCTGCGCGTCTACGCCTGGAAGGGCCTGCTCGATGCCGAGACGGGCTGGGTCGGCATCGCGCTCACGCAACTGAAGCTCGACCACCTGCTGCTGGCGCTGGGGGCCATTCCCGCGCTGGGGCAGTACATGTACAGCCCCTTCTCGCTGGTGCTGGGCATGGTCTACACGTACCTGCCCTTCATGGTGCTGCCGCTGTACGCCAACCTCGCCAAGCTGGACCTTCGGCTGCTGGAGGCGGCGCAGGACCTGGGCGCCACGCCCTGGCAGGCCTTCTGGGGCGTGACGGTGCCGCTGTCGCGCGCGGGCATCGTCGCCGGCGCCATGCTGGTGTTCATTCCCTGCGTGGGCGAGTACGTCATTCCGGAGCTGCTGGGCGGGCCGCAGACGCTGATGATCGGCCGCGTGCTGTGGGACGAGTTCTTCAGCAACAACGACTGGCCCATGGCCTCGGCCGTCGCGGTGGTGATGGTGCTGCTGATCCTGGTGCCGCTGGCGCTGTTCAACGCCAACCAGGCCCGCGCCGCGGAGCCGCGCCCATGATCAGCACCGCCGCCGGACGCTGGACCGCCCGCCTGTGGCTGCTCGCGGGCTTCACCTTCCTCTACCTGCCCATCGTGTCGCTGGTGCTGTTCAGCTTCAGCGACTCGACGCTACCCAACGTCTGGGGCGGCTTCTCGCTGCGCTGGTACCGCAAGCTGCTGGAGGACGCCGACATCCGCGCCGCGCTGTGGCTGTCGCTGCGCGTGGCCGCGGCCTCGGCCACCGGCGCGGTGGTGCTGGGCACGCTGGCGGCCTTCACGCTGCAACGCTTCCCGCGCTTTCGCGGCCGGGCGCTGTTCTCGGGCATGGTCAACGCCCCGCTGGTAATGCCGGAGGTGATCGTGGGCCTGTCGCTGCTGCTGATGCTGGTGTCGGTGCAGCGCGCCACGGGCTTCCCCGAGCGCGGGCTGCTAACGATCTGGCTGGGCCACCTGCTGGTGGGCATGGCCTACGCCACGGTGGTGATCGCGGCACGGCTGCGCGACCTCAATCCGCAGTACGAGGAAGCGGCGCAGGACCTGGGCGCGCGCCCGTGGCAGGTGTTCTTCCTGGTGACGCTGCCCATCATTTCCCAGTCGATGCTGGCGGCCTGGCTGCTGACCTTCACGCTGTCGCTGGACGACGTGGTGATCTCGGCCTTCCTCTCCGGCCCCGGCGCCACCACGCTGCCGCTGGTGATCTTCTCGCGCGCGCGGCTGGGCCTGGACCCGACCGTCAACGCGCTGGCCACCGTGGTCATCGCCGTGGTGGCCGTGTTCGTGATCGGTTCGAGCTACCTCATCGCGCGGCGCGAGCGCCGGCTGTGGCGGGAACAGAAGGCGGCCGGCCAGGGTTGAGCGCGCCACCGCGGGCCAACCCACGCGCCCCATCGCGCCCGCCGCGGCACCGGGCCTTCAGCCGGTGCGCAGCGCCGCAACGATTCAGCGCTCGCGCAGCTGCTTGAGCCGCACCTGCAGCGCGGCGTCGTTGAGCGCGCCCAGGTGGGCATGGACGCGGCGGCCCTGCGCGTCGAAGAACAGCGTGGTGGGCAGGCCCTGCGAGCCCACGGCCGGACCCAGCGCCTTGTCGGCATCGAGCCAGACGCCGTCGGATGACAGGCCCTCGCGCTGCAGATAGGCGCGCACCACGGCGGCGGATTCGCCCTGGTTGACGAGCAGGAAGCGGATGTCGGTGTCGCGGCGGCGCGCCGCGTCCAGCACCGGCATCTCGGCGCGGCACGGTCCGCACCAGCTCGCCCACAGGTTGACCACGGCGGGCCGGCCCTGCAGCGCCTCGGGCAGGCGCAGCGTGCGGCCGCCGTCGAGCTCGGCGAGGGCGATGTCGGGCGCGGGCGTGCGCGCGGCCTCGCCGCCGGCGGCCAGCACGGCCACGCTGCCCAGCACCCACGCGCACATGCCCGCCAGCGAGCCGGCCACCACCGGGCGGCGCAGCCCGGGCCGCGTGCGGCAGCGCTCGGCCAGCCACAGCGCGGCCACGGCCACGCCCACGCTGTCCTCCCAGCCGCCGTCGCGCAGGTCCAGCACCGCCCAGGGACTGTCCAGGTAGGGCCGCGCATGCATGAGCACATGACCGATGCGCGCGGCAATGAGCCCCGCGACGGCCGCGCCCCAGACCGCGCGCTCGGCCTGCGCGGCCTCGCTGCCTGCCAGGCGCCGCGCCACGAGGATGGCGAGCCACAGCGCCGCCAGCAGCAGCAGCGGGGCAACGGGCAGCGCCAGCGGACCGAGGGAGATGGACAGCATGGGTTCAGTGGGCCGCAACGGCCGGGCTCAGGAATGCGGAGCATCCCACGCCGCCGGCTGGCGGCCTGCCGTTGAGAAGGCTGCGCCGTTCCGACGAGCGTCAGGCCGCGTCGTCGCCGATCAGCAGCCGCGTGGCGCCGATGAAGCGGTGCGGCGGAATCTCCAGGTTGGTGGGTGCCGGCTTGTTGCGGAAGACGCGCCCCGCCCCGTCGAAGCTCGAGCCATGGCAAGGGCACAGGAAGCCGCCGGCCCAGTCCGCGGGCACGCTGGGATTGCCGCTTCCGGCCGGCACCGCGCTGGGCGAGCAGCCCAGGTGCGTGCAAATGCCCACGGCCACGAAGACGTCCTGGCGGATCGAGCGGGTGTCGTTGCGCGCGTAATCGGGTTGCTGGTCCTTGGCCGAGGCGGGGTCGGCCAGCGCATCGAGGTTCTTCCGCAGCGCCGCGATCATCTCGGGCGTGCGGCGCAGCACCCACACCGGCTTGCCGCGCCACTCCACCGTCTTCATGCCGCCGGGCGGGATGTCGGCGATGTCCACCTCCACGGCCGCGCCCATCGCCTTGGCGCGCTCGCTGGGTGCGAAGGTCGAGCCGAACGGGATGGCCGTGGCCACCGCCGCCGCGCCGCCGGCACCGGTGGCGGCCAGCAGCCAGGTGCGGCGCTCAGGGTCGGGGACGCCCGGAGAAGGAAGGGTCAGCTCGGTCATGTGGAGTCCTTTGCCATGTGGCGGCAGTCAAACCGGCCTTCTCAATCAAGATGCGGGCCAAGGCAGGGCAACCCCAAGAATCCCTTGCGCGGCGGGCAGTTGCACCGGCCGAGCACCAGTGCGGACCCGAGCCACACTGCCATGGCTGCCACCGCTGTCAGTGCGCCGCGCGGCCCGTGGCGGCTGCACGGCGCCGCCTCGCCGCCTGGCGCGCAGCGTGGCTCACGGCGGCACCGGGGTGCCGGGACCGATCACCAGCCCGCCTCGGCGCAGCCAAGGCAGGCTCGAACGAGGCTGCTTCCCGACCAGGTGGCGCGCGCAACGTCGAAGGTTCGTCCCTTGGCGCGGCGCGCTCAGCCGCTCACGCGCTTGCGCCACTGGTGGCGCAAGCTGTAGCGGCCGGGCACCGGCGGCGGGAAAGGCAGCGTCCAGGGCCGTGCGGCCAGCAGGTGGCGGTCGAGCATGCGGTGGATGAGGCGCAGTTGCAGCGGCCCCACCACGTCCTGCGAGGCGGCCAGCCAGGCGGTGAAGTCGCCGGGCGCGGGCGGAGCGCCGAAGCGCGGCAGATAGCTCAGCAGCGCGTAAAGGCAGCCCCGGGTCATGCCATCGTCCAGCCAGTTGCGCAAGGCGCGCCAGTCCAGCGAATCGCCAAAGCGGCGCAGCAGGTAGGCGGCGTCGAAGACTGATGGCAGGAAGCTGGGATGAACCTGCAGCTCCGTCATGTCGTTGAACCATGACGCGGCGATATAGGCCAGCTGCAGCTCCGCGGGCAGCCTGCGCACCGGCTGGCCGCGGAAGCTCGACGGCACCACGCGCGCCAGCACCTCGTCCGGCGCGAAGAGCCGGCCCACGCTGAAGGGCGAGTCGTCCGGGAACAGCGCTCGGTGCAGCTCCAGGACCGTGCCGCGAGCGCGGTGGCGCAGCGGCGCGCCATGGTGCAGGCCCGCACGCGCCTGGAAATCCATCACCTCCCAGCCGCCATCCTCGCTGGTGAGTGCGCGCGCAACTTCATCGTGCTGCTGAACGGGCAGC
This sequence comes from Azohydromonas caseinilytica, assembly GCF_012927045.1. Classification (GTDB taxonomy): domain Bacteria; phylum Pseudomonadota; class Gammaproteobacteria; order Burkholderiales; family Burkholderiaceae_C; genus Azohydromonas; species Azohydromonas caseinilytica. The sequence goes on from NZ_JABBFW010000011.1 coordinate 125,529, forward strand.
AGCACGTCGATGTCCGACATCGGCCGCAGGTGCGGCGCCGGGTAGAGCTGCTCGCTGACGGAAATGCCCTTGAGCAGCGTCGGCTCGATACCCAGGCGGCGGCACAGATCGATCAGCTCGGCGGCCGACTCCAGCAGGGGTGCCTGGCGCACGCGGGCCGTCAGCTCGGCCGCGCGCAGCGCGTCGCGCCAGCGTGCGGGCAGGACGTCGGGCTCATCGCGCGTGGCATGCGCCAGCAGCGCGCCCAGCCCGCCCTCCATCAGCCACTGGAACTCCCGGTCCTGTTCCTCGGGCGCCGTGGCCGAGAAGAACGGATGCCCGGCCGGCAGCGGCACCCCCATGGCGGCATGCGCCAGCAGCAGCCCGCTCAGCGTCGCGGGCATGCCGGCGGAAACGGATTGAATCGGTTGACCCACACCTTCGGGGGCCCCTTTTCGGGCCATGGTGCAGTTTCAGGCCCGAACATCGGCGAACGCATGGCAATTGGCATGTACGAAGTACGGCGTCGAGGCCGGCGTGTGCTGTAGAGGTTAAGGAGGGGAACCTTTGATGGGTACGACCAGCCCGGGGTCGCCGGGCATGATAGTCCGCGAGGTGGACGGCGAGCTGCTCGTCCTGGACACCGCATCCAACCACATCCACCAGCTCAATCGCACGGCCAGCATCGTCTGGCGCATGTGCCGCGAAGGAGCTGACCCGCCAGCCATCGCGGCCGCATTGGCCGCGGACTTCACGGTCGATGAAGCTCTCGCGCTGGCGGACGTGCAGCAGACGCTGCAGCAACTGGCGTCACTGAACCTGCTGAGCGCGCGCGCGTGACGCCCGCCCGGCATCCATCCACCCAAGGAGACAAGATGGCTTCACCTGACACTTCCCGCCGCAACTTTGTCAAACGCGGGGCTTACGTCGCCCCCGCGATCCTGACGCTGGCCGCTGCCCCCGAGTTCGCCAAGGCGGGCTCCCGCAAGGACAACCCGGGCAAGGGCAAAGGCCCCAAGGACGATCCCGGCAACGGCAAGGGCGGCAAGGGCGACAAGAAGCCCTGAGCGGCGCCCCGCAAGCCACCCGCGCCGGCGTCTCGGTACCACCGAGCGCCGGCGCTGCTTTTCCCGGGTGATCACCCGCCACCACAACACGTCACGGAGGGACCACGGTGCTCAGCACTTCCATTCCATTCCCGCAGGCCCGACCGGCTCGGCAGGACGAACAGCGCGCGATGTCGTTCCAGGTCCTGGAGCAGACCGTGCACATCAGCTGCGACGACGACGCCACGGCGCAGGTGGTGCGCGCCAACTTCGCGGCCCTACCCCGCGCGCGCGACTCGGTCTGGTCCGACCTGGACTACACGCTGGCCCGCGCTCCCGCGGGCGACGGCTACGTGCTGCGCCGCGAGGGCCGCGAGCCGGTGCTGGCCGAGGACCTCTGCGAGCTGCTGTTCCACCTGGAGAAGGACCTCATCATCGGGCTGCAGTGGCGGCGGCCCGAGCTGCTGTACCTGCACGCCGCGGCGCTGGAGTGCAACGGCCAAGCCTGGCTGCTGGCCGGCGATTCCGGGGCCGGCAAGTCCACCACCGCGTGGGGGCTGCTGCACCACGGCTTCCGCTACCTCAGCGACGAGCTCAGCGCGGTGGACCTGGAGACGATGGCCGTGCACGCCTACCCGCACGCCTTGTGCCTCAAGCGCCCGCCGCCCGGTCCTTACCCATTCCCGGCCGAGCAGGTGATCGACCTGGAGCGCACGCTGCACGTGCCGGTGGCGGCGCTGCCCGGCAGCATGGCCGACAGCCCGTGCCCGGTGGGCGGCCTGATCTTCGTGCGGCATGACCCGGCACGACGCGAGCCCGAGCTGCGCCGCCTGCACGCTGCCGAAGCCGGGGCCCGCGCCTATGTCCACACGCTCAATGCCCTGGCTCATTCACGCCACGGCATGGACGTCGTCGTGGGGCTGGTCAAGAGCGTGCCCTGCTGGTCGCTGGCCGGCGCCGACCTGGGCGCCACCTGCACCCTGGTGCAGGACCTGGCGCACAGCCGGCTGCCCGCCTAGAACAGGCCCGGAATGAAGCGCCGCGTGCGCCGGACATAGTCGGCGTAGCCCGGATGCAGGGCCCCAAGGGCCCTTTCCTCCAGCCCGGCCTTGACCAGCAGCACCGCGGCCAGGGCTGCCAGCACCACCCATGCGGCCGGCCCCTGCGCCATGCGTGCCGTCGCCAAGCCGGCCAGCAGCACGGCGCTGTACATCGGATGCCTGATCCAGCGGTAAGGCCCGTGCTGCACCAGCCGCCCGCCCGGGCGCGGCGTGGGCCGGATGTTGAAGTTGCCCGGGCGATTGGCGCTCAGCGCCCACAGGCCCAGCAGCACGGCGCCCAGCGCCGACAGCGCCGCGTCCGGCGGCATGGGACGGCTGCGCAGGCCGGCCAGCGCCAGCCCGGCCAGCAGGCCCATGAATGTGAACTGGAAGGCGACCAGGACGGCGCCCAGCCAGGCGTTGGGAGACGGTTGCGAAGGCATGGCGACAGGGCGATCAGGCGCGCAAGCGGTGCGGGCCAGTATCCCCGGCCCGCACCGTAGTCCGCCTGCGGGCGCGCGGCATGAGGCACCGTCCAGGCCCAGGCCCAGGCCCAGGCGCGGCGTTCACGGCGGCGCTGGCGCAAGCGCGGCCACGCGGGCAAGGAACTCGTCACGGCTGGCCCCGGCAAACCAGGGATGCGTGCGCCGCTGCTCCAGCACCTGGCTCACCGCCCGCGCGGCCCGCGCGTGGCCGCTGAACAGCAGCGTCTCCGCCGGCAGGGTGAACACCTCGCGCGTGACGCTGTCCCACAGCGCCTCGGGCATGGCCGGACGCGGCTGGTAAGGACAGGCGTCCACCGCCAGCAACCCGCCGCAGAACAGCCGGTCGCGCCACAGAAAGCTCAGGCAGCTCGCGGTGTGGCCGGGCGTGGCCAGCGTGCGCAGCATCTCGTCGCCAAAGCTCACCACGCCGTCCGGTGCCGGACGCGCGGCCACGCGCGGCGCCTGCAGCGCCTCGAGCGCACGCCGTTCGGCTTCAGGCAGCGCGGCATCGTGCTCATGCGTGCGCAGCACCCAGCGCAGCCGCAGCCGGTGCTCGGCCAGCATGGCGCGCAGCACCGCCACGTCGGCGCCGCGCGGATCGACCAGCACCGCCTCGCCGGCGTCCAGGTCGGCCAGCAGGTAGCTCATCGCCCCGCTGGCCTCGTCATGCAGCATGCGGAAGTACATGGCCGGGCTCAGCACCGCGGCGCGGCGGCCCCGGGGCAACGCGCGCGGCATGTCATGAAAGCAGTCATGCAAGGCGGATCACAAGAAGCGGGCCAGGTACAAGCCAAGGCGCAAACCACTGTGGCGACAAGTGCTTGCGGCGCTGACGCCCCGCCAGTCGGGCCAGGCTGCCAGCGGCGACTGCCAGGACTGGCAGTAGACTGGCCCCGGCGCCCCCTCAATCGTGGTGTCGGCAATGCCGGCACGGCGGCGCCTGCGCTTCGTTGAGGCCCGCCATGTCCAGCGTCCTGCCCGAGCTCGTCTCCTTTCTCGAAGGCTTGCCCGAGCCGCACATCGTGTTCGACCGCCAGTACCGCATCGTGGCGGCCAATGGTGCCTACCGGCAGCAGTTCAGCCCCGGCGGCTCGGTGATCGGGCGCACCTGCTACGAGGTCTCGCACCACTTCGACCGCCCCTGCGACCAGGCTGGCGAAAGCTGTCCGCTGGCGCGCTCGCGCCAGAGCGGCCAGCGCGAGCGCGTGCTGCACCTGCATCACACGCCGCGGGGCGAGGCCTACGTCAACATCGAGCTGGCGCCGGTGCGCGACGCCTCGGGCGAGGCGGCCTTCTACGTCGAGAAGATGGAGCCGCTGCGCATCGCCGAGGGCCGGCCGGCGGCGCAGGGCCTGATCGGCCGCGCCCCGGCCTTCCAGGAGATGCTGGCGCTGGTGGCGCGCGTGGGGCCCTCGCAGGCCAGCGTGCTGCTGCTGGGCGAGTCCGGCACCGGCAAGGAGCTGGTGGCGCGCGCGGTGCACGAGGTCAGCCTGCGCGCGTCTCGGCCGCTGGTGGTGGTGGACTGCGCCAGCCTCCCCGAGACGCTGTTCGAGAGCGAGCTGTTCGGCCACGAGAAGGGCGCCTTCACCGGCGCGCACACCAGCCGTCCCGGGCTGGTGGAAGCCGCCAGCGGCGGCACCTTGTTCCTGGACGAGGTCGGCGACATCCCGCTGCTGATGCAGGTGAAGCTGCTGCGGCTGCTGGAGAACGGCACCTACCGCCGCGTGGGCAGCACCGAGCTGCGCCGCGCCGACGTGCGCGTGGTGTCGGCCACGCACCGCGACCTGGACGCCATGGTGGCCGACGGCCGCTTCCGCGAGGACCTGTACTACCGGCTGAGCACCTTCCCGATCCGGCTGCCGGCGCTGCGCGAGCGGCGCGAGGACATCCCGCTGTTGGCGAAATCGCTGCTGGAGCGCGTGGCGCCGCGGCGGCTGCAGCTTGCGCGCGAGGCGCTGGCGCGGCTGGCCGCGCATGACTTTCCGGGCAACGTGCGCGAGCTGCGCAACGTGCTGGAGCGCGCGGCGCTGCTCACCGACGGCGAGCGCATCGAGGCGGCGCAGATCGAGCAGGCGCTGGCCGTGGGCCGGCGCGGCACGGCGCGTCCGCAACCCGGGCCCGCGCTGCAGGCGTCCACGGCCGGCAGCGGCCAGCCGCTGCGCGATGCCGAGCGTGAGGCGCTGGCGGCGATGCTGGCCTCGCACCGGGGCAGCCGCGCCGAGCTGGCGCGGCAGCTGGGCATCAGCGAGCGCTCCCTCTACCGCAAGCTGCGCGCACTCGAAGACGCGGGCAAGGCGAGCTGAATCACCCCCGCGCGCCGGACGCTTCCATCAGGTGCGGCCGCAACACCGACTGCAGCCAGTCCATGAACACCTGCAGCCGCCGCGCCATGTGCTGGCGGCTGGGGTAGAGCAGCGTCACGGGCAGCGGCGCGGCCCGGTGCCCGGGCAGGATCTCCACCAGCTCGCCGCTGCGCAGGTGCTGGCGCAGGCCGACGTCCGGCGCCTGGATGATGCCCAGCCCGGCCAGGCAGGCGGCCTCGTAGGCCTGGGCGTTGTTGACCGTCAGGCTGCCCGCCATGGGCACGTGGCGGACCTCGCCGCCTTCGGGATCGACGTACTCGAAGCCGGGCGCCGCAGCCCCCAGCGCGGCGGCGTAATGCACCAGGCGGTGCTGGCGCAGCTCCTGCGGCGTGCGCGGCACGCCGTGGCGCTCCAGGTACGGGCGGCTGGCGCAGTTGATCCGCGCGAAATGCCCCAGCGGCCGCGCCACCAGGCTGGAGTCGTCCAGCGGCCCCACGCGCAGCACGCAGTCGAAGCCTTCGCCCACCAGGTCCACGCGACGGTCGGTGCTGCCGAGCTCGATGTGCAGCTCGGGGTGCGCCTGCAGGAATTCCAGCAGCCGCGGCACGACCACATGCCGCGCCGTGCCCGTGGGCATGTCCACGCGCAGGCGGCCCTGCACCCCGGCCGGGTCGGGCCGGAACATGCCCTGCAGCTCCTCCAGCTCCACCAGCAGCTCGCGGCAGCGCGCGTAGAAGCGCTCGCCGTCCGGCGTCATGCGCACCTGGCGCGTGGTGCGCTGCAGCAGCCGCACCGCCAGTTGCGACTCCAGCCGCTGCACCGCGGCCGACACCGTGGCGCGGGGCAGGCCCAGCACCTGTGCCGCCTGCGTGAAGCTCTGCAGCTCCGCCACCCGCACGAAGATGCGCATCGCTTCCAGGTCCATGCACCACCTCCGGATTGTTCGAGATTCCTGGACAGTCTAGCCATTCATCGGGGCTTCTATCCAGAAATTCTGACCAATATAGTGCTTTCCATCCCCCGCCGCCCTGGCGTCCGGGGCTGATGAACCTTCCTGGCGAAGACTGGAGCCGAGCATGGAGCACGGCATCACCCTCATCACCGGCGGCAGCCGCGGCCTGGGCCGCGTGGGCCGGCCCGAGGACATCGGCAAGCTGGTGGCCGCGCTGCTGTCGCAGGACATGGATCGGGTCAATGCCCAGCGCATCGAGGCCTCGGGCGGGATGTTCCTGTAACGAAGCGGCGCGCGGGGTGTGCGGTATGCACGCTTTTCGCGCCCGGCCGGCCCGGGACGCCTTCCTAGAATCCAGGCGTGAAAGTTGCCGCCACGCCCCCCATCGATCACCTGGTCCACCTGGAGCCGGTGTCGCTGCACGTGGCCGGCGCGGGCGTGGCCGCCACCCCGAACGCGCTGCGCGGGGTCACTCCTGCCGCGGCGCTGGTGCCGCGGGGCGAGCCCTCCGGGACCATCGACCTCAGCCCCATGGGCCGCACGGTGGCCGCACTGGCCGCCTTCGGCCCGCCCGTGGTGCTGGTGCGGCCCGAAGGCGGGGGGCAGCCGCCGCAGGAGGGTGCCGAGCCGGCACTGCCGGGCCTGCCCCGGCCCGCAGCGGCGCTGGAATCCAAGCCTGCCGCGTCGTCGCAGCACATTGCGCGGACCCTGGCCGAGTCGCTGAGCCTGCCCCCGGCAGGCGTCTCCACCGAGGGCGCAGCCGTCCCCAAGGAAAGGCGCCCGGCGGACGAGGCCGCGATGCAGAAGGCCGCGCGCAGCGACCGGCCCGAAGGGCCGCGCCCACCGGCGCAGCAGGCGGCGGGCTCGCTGCTCAACGCGCTGCTGTGTGCCGCGCTCACCGGCCAGACGGCAGTGGAAGTGCGGCGCTGGGATGGCCGCCCGCTTCAGCTGGAGCTGCAGCGCGAGCCCGATGGGCATGGCGGCTTTCGCATCACCCGCGTGCGCATCCGGCATCAGACCGACCAGGGCTTTCTGAAAGTGAGCGCCGAAACCGGCCTGCCCGGCTGCGAGCGTGCGCCGATGCTCGTGGACATTGCCTCCAGCGAGTCGCTGGCCGATGAAGTCGCCGCGCGGCTCGACGACCTGCGCGGGGCGCTGAGCGCGCGCGGCCTGGCGCCTTCCGTGCGCAGCCGCCAGGCCGACGCGCCTTCCGCCTGATACCGAGGACCGCGCGATGGACGACGATGCCCTCCTCCTCGACCCCGAGAAACGCCGTGCCGCCGTGGCGATGAGCTACGACGCCTTGCAGGACATGAGCGCGCCCAAGGTGGTGGCCAAGGGCTACAACGAGACGGCGCAGCGCATCCTGGATCTGGCCCGCACCGCGGGCGTGCCGGTGACGGAATCGCCCGAGCTGGTGCGGGCGCTGATGCACGTGGAGCTGGACCGCGAGATCCCGCCCGAGCTTTACGCCGCGGTGGCGGAGATCCTGGCGTGGATCTGGCGGCTGCAGCCCCGCGACAAGCCCGATTGAGCCGGGGCCGCCGCTTCGCGGGCCGGCCCAGGCCGTGCGCCCGGGCCGAGTTTCAAGCGCGGTCCCTCATCGCCGTCGGCTCGGCCGCCGCCTTGGCGGCCACATCACCCGGGTGGCTCGCCGCATAGCGCTCCAGCAGCAGGTACAGCGCCACGCCGCCGAGCAGCGGCAGCAGGTAATAGAGCGTGCGGTAGGCCAGCACCGCGCCCAGCACCGTGCCCTGGCCCAGGCGGCCCGACAGCAGCGTCAGGTACACCGCCTCCAGCACGCCCAGGCCGGCCGGAATGGGCGTGAACACGCCGACGATGGAGGCCGCCATCAGCACCGCCAGCGTCTGGCCGTAGGGCAGCCGCTCGCCCAGCAGCAGGTACATCACCGCGCCCATCAGCGCCCAGTTCGCGGCCGAGAACAGCAGCTGCGCGACGGCGCGCCCGGGGTTGGGCAGCTCCAGCCGCCGCCCGCGCAGGCGCCACTCGCGATCGCGCCACTTTGCGCAGACCAGCACGTAGCCCAGCGCCAGCAGCACCATCAGCACGCCCACGGCGCGCAGCACCCATGAGGGCACGAAGGCGGAGCTCGGCAGCGCGATGACGCCGGCGGCGAACAGGCTGCCGGCCAACAGGCCATAGCCCAGCCAGTTGGTGGCCATGCTGATGCCCACCACCTGCGCCACCGTCGCCTCGTCCAGCCCGGCGCGGGCGTACAGCCGGGCGCGCAAGGCCACGCCGCCCACCAGCGAGCCCAGGTTCAGGTTGAAGGCATAGCTGGCGACGGCAATGGCCCAGGTGCGCCAGCGCGCGACGCGGTGCCGCACATGGCCGCGGCCGATGAGGTCGTAGCAGCCGTAGACGGCGTGGCTGATCGTGGCGAACAGCCAGGCCAGAAGCAGCACCTGCAGCGGCTGGCGCTTGAGCGCGGCCCAGGCGCCGGTCCAGTCGATCTGGTGCGCGCGCGACAGCAGCAGCCCCAGCACCAGCAGGCCGAAAGCCGGCACCAGCCAGCGGCGGATGCGGGGCCAGGCGGCGGACAGGGAAGCCCAGAGCGGGCTGGTCGGGGCGGGAGGCGCGTCGGTCAGCATGGTGAGGCCATGTTCCAGGCGCCAGCCCGCGCCCGCCAGACGCCGCCGCCGCGCCTTGCTGTAGGCGCTTTCCGACGATGGTGCCGGACGGCGCCTGCCACCCGTGCCCCGGCCGTCACGCCGCTGGCCGTCCGGGCCTCGCTTGACGTGGCGCCAGCAATCCCTGACCGGGCGCGCCCGCCCTCAACGCACCCGCACCCCCGGCAGCACGCACAGCATTTCGTAGACCAGGTTGGCGCCCAGCAGCGCGGTGTTGCCGGACGGGTCGTAGGGAGGGGACACCTCGACCAGGTCGGCACCCACGAGATCGAGGCCGCGCAGCCCGCGCACGATCTCCAGCGCCTGCGGCACCGTCAGCCCGCCGATTTCCGGCGTGCCGGTGCCGCCGGCATAGGCCGGGTCGATGCCGTCGATGTCGAAGCTCAGGTACACCGGCACCCCGTCGCCGATGGACTCGCGCACATGGGCCATCAGCGGCTGCAGCGAGCGCCACCACACCTCGTGCGCCGGGACGATGTTGAAGCCCTGGCTGCGCGGCCAGTCGAAGTCGTCCGCGGCATAGCCGGTGCCGCGCAGGCCGATCTGCCACACCTTCTCACCGCGCAGCAGCCCCTCCTCCAGCGCGCGCCTGAAGGGCGTGCCATGGGCGATGCGCTCGCCGAACATGGTGTCGTTCACGTCGGCGTGCGCATCCACGTGCACCAGCGCCACCGGGCCGTGGCGCTCGGCCACCGCGCGCAGGATGGGCAGCGCGATGGTGTGGTCGCCGCCGATGGTCAGCGGACGGCAGCCCGCGGCCAGCACACGCCGATAGAAGCCGGTGATGATCTCCAGCGACTTCTCCAGCGAGTAGGTGTTGACGGGCACGTCGCCCAGGTCGGCCACCTGCAGCGTGTCGAAGGGCGCGGCGCCGGTGGCCATGTTGTAGGGCCGCAGCAGCGCCGACTCGGCCCGCACCTGGCGCGGGCCGAAGCGCGCGCCGGGGCGGTGGCTGGTGCCGATGTCCAGCGGGATGCCGATGAAGGCCGCGTCCAGCCCCTCGGGCGAGTCCGCGGCCGGCAGCCGCATCATGGTGGCCAGGCCGCCGAAGCGCGGCATGGCGTTGCCGCTGAGCGGCTGGTTGAGGGCGGGACGGTCGTCGGAAGCGCTCATGGGAGTCGGAAAACAGCAAGTGAGCGCGCGGCGCAGCGTGGAGGGTCTCAGCGGCGGCGGCCGCGAATCCACTCCAGCGTCAGCATCAGCGCGGTGGTGAACAGGATCAACAGCGTTGCCACCGCGGCGATGGTCGGATTGATGTTCTCGCGGATGCCCGTGAACATCTGCCGCGGCAGCGTCGCCTGCTCCGGGCCGGCGATGAACAGCGTCACCACCACCTCGTCGAAGCTGGTGGCGAAGGCGAACAGCGCGCCGGAGATGACGCCCGGCGCGATCACCGGCAGCGTGACGCGGAAGAAAGTTTCAATCGGCCCCGCCCCCAGGCCCAGGCTGGCGCGCACCAGGTTGTGATTGAAACCCTGCAGCGTCGCCAGCACGGTGGTGAGCACGAAGGGCGCGCCCAGCGCCGCATGCGCCAGCACCAGGCCCAGGTACGTGTCGGCCAGGCCGATGCGCGCGAACACGAGGTAGGTGCCCACGCCGACCACGACGATGGGCACCACCATCGGCGCGATCAGCACGCTCATCAGCAAAGACTTGCCTCTGAACTGCACGCGCGACAGGCCCACGGCCGCGAGCGTGCCCAGCACCGTGGCCAGCAGCGTCGCCAGCGGGGCCACGATGAAACTGTTGCGCGCGGCACGGGCCCAGTCGTCGGAGGCCCACAGCTGCTCGTACCACTGCAGCGACCAGCCCGGCATCGGGTAGGCCAGGAAGGAGCTGGCCGAGAAGGACAGCGGCACGATGGCCAGGATCGGCAGCAGCAGGTACAGCAGCACGGCCACGCACAGCGCGCGCAGCGCCCACCAGCCCAGCTTGTCCAGCGGCGTGGCGTAGGCGGGGAACTCAGGCAGCAGTCGTCGCATGGCGCTCACCCCAGGCTCAGCTCGGCGCGCGCGAAGCGCCGGTACACGCCGTACAGCGCCAGCGTGCTGAACAGCAGCAGCGCGCCCAGCGCGGCGGCCATGCCCCAGTTCACGTCCACGTTGGTGTACTGCGCGATGTAGTAGGACAGCATCTGGTCGTCCGCCCCGCCCAGCAGCGCGGGCGTGACGTAGTAGCCGATGGAGAGGATGAACACCAGCAACGCCCCGGCGCCCACGCCGGCAAAGGTCTGCGGCACGTACACGCGCACGAAGGCCGCCAGCGGCGTGCTGCCCAGGGACACCGCCGCGCGCATGTAGCTGGGCGGCACGGACTTCATGACGCTGTAGAGCGGCAGGATCATGAAGGGCAGCAGGATGTGGGTCATGGCGATCACGACGCCGGCGCGGTTGAACAGCAGCGTCAGCGGCTCGGCGATCACGCCCAGCCCCAGCAATGCCTTGTTGACCAGGCCCTCGCGCTGCAGCAGCACGATCCACGCGGCCACGCGCACGAGGATGGAGGTCCAGAACGGCACCAGCACCAGGATCATCAGCACGTTGGCGCTGCGCGCCGGCAGCGTGGACAGCCAGTAGGCCAGCGGGTAGCCCAGCGCCAGGCACACCAGCGTCACCACGGCGCTGATCTGGAAGGTGCGCAGCAGGATGCGCCCGAACACGCGCTGCTCCTCGGGCATGGGCTCGACGGTGCCGGCGCCGTCGCGGCGCAGGTCCACCGCGGCCAGCAGGTAGTCGGGCGTCCAGCGCGAGGCGTTGCGGGCGATGGCCTGCCAGTACGGCAGCTCGGCCCAGCGCGCATCCAGGGCCAGCATCTTCTCGCGCACGGCTTCGGGCGGCGGCGCGCCGGCGCCGACATCGCGGCTGGCGCGGTAGGTCTTCATCACCAGCGAGCGGCCGCCGGGCACCTCGCTGTTGAGGCGCCGCGCCAGCGCGCCGGCATCGGCGCTGTCGGACATGGCGGCCAGGTCCGCCGCCACGGCGGCGAAGGCGGCGGGCGCGGGCTCGCTCCGGCGGTCCCAGCCGGAGAGCGCCTGCGCGGTGCGCGGCAGGGCCCGCGCCACCTCGGGGTTTTCCACCGCGCGCAGCAGCAGCGCGGCAATGGGCACGATGAACACCGCCACCAGGAAGCTCAGCAGCGGCAGCGCCAGCAGCAGCGACTGGCGCCGCCGTCGGCGCTCGACCCGCGCCTGCGCCGCCGCCAGCGACAGGGCCTGCGCCGCGGCCGTGTCGCCGCCGTATGAGGCCCCCGCCGGGGCCAGCTCCTGCATCGCGCTTGCGCCAGCCATGCCGCCTCCGCTCGACAGGGCCTTACTGCGCGGCCCAGGCCGCGAAGCGCTTCTCCAGCGCCTCGCCCTGGTCGGCCCAGAACTGGACGTCGAAGCGCAGCGCGTCCTTGGCGTTGGCCGGCGAGGTGGGCAGTTGCGCCAGCACCTTGGGGTCGAGCTTGGCCAGCGCCTTGTTGTTGGTCGGGCCGTAGGAGATGTTCCTCGCGTACTCGGCCTGCGCGTCCACGCTGGAGGCGAAGGCGATGTACTTCATGGCCAGCGCCTTGTTGGGCGTGCCCTTGGGAATGGCCCAGTAGTCCAGGTCGTAGATGCCGCCGCTCCAGCTGATCTTGAGCGGCTTGCCCTCGCGCTGCGCGGCGTCGATGCGGCCGTTGTAGGCGGTGCTCATCACCACGTCGCCGGCCACCAGGAACTGCGGCGGCTGCGCGCCGGCCTCCCACCACTGGATGTGCGGGCGCAGCTCCGTCATCTTCTTGAAGGCGCGGTCGGCGCCCGCGGGCGTGGCCAGCACCTTGTACACGTCGGCCGGCGCCACGCCGTCGGCCAGCAGCGCGAACTCCAGGTTGTAGCGCGCGCCCTTGCGCAGCGCGCGCTTGCCGGGCGTCTTCTTCACGTCCCAGAAATCGGCCCAGCTTTTGGGCGGGTTCTTGAGCTTGTCGCCGTCATAGGCCAGCACGGTGGACCACACGAAGATGCCCACGCCGCACTCGTGCACGGCCGCGGGCTGGAAGTCGGCCTTGTTGCCGACCTGGGCCCAGTCGATCTTCTCGAACAGGCCCTCGTCGCAGCCGCGGTTCACGTCCGGGCTCTCGACCTCGACCAGGTCCCAGGTCACCTTCCTGGCCTCGACCATGGCCTTCACCTTGGCCTGCTCGCCGTTGTACTCGACGGGCACGACCTTGACGCCGTTGCTCTTTTCGAAGGGCTCGGTGAAGGCCTTGCGCTGCGCCGCGCCGTTGGCGCCGCCGAAGTTGACGACGGTCAGGCTCTGCGCCAGCACCGGCAGCGCACCCAGCGCGAGCACGGCGGCGACGATGGTCTTGGTTTTCATGCGAATGTCTCCAGGATGTGAGGGGACCACGGGAACTCGAAAAGCCTGCGCGGGCGCGGGGAACGCGCCCGGCCTCGGGATCAGGCGTACAGGCGCAGGTGCTGCGGCGGCAGGCGCAGCCACAGCGGCTGCCCCGGCTGGGGATGCCACTCGATCGACAGCGGCAGCTTCACGGTGGCCTCGCTCTGGCCCGGGAGCTCGCAGCGCAGGCGCAGGTGATCGCCGAAATACAGCACGTCGCGCACGCTGGCCTGCAGCACGTTGGGCAGGCCCACGGCGGTGGCCGCCTGCGGCAGCGCCTCGATGCGCTCGGGCCGGATGCAGGCGGTCAGCGGCTGGCCCGCGGGCACGCCGTTGACGTCCACGCCCACCAGGCGCCGCCCATCGGCCAGGACCAGCTCGCGCCGGCCCGTGGCGTCGACCGCGCCGGCAGTGCCCTGCAGCACGGTGCTGTCGCCGATGAAGCCGGCCACGAAGCGGTTCACCGGCTCCTCGTACAGGCGCTCCACGGCGTCGATCATCTGGATCTCGCCGTCGTTGAACACGGCCACGCGGTCGCTCATGGTCAGCGCCTCGCCCTGGTCGTGCGTGACGTAGACGAAGGTCACGCCCAGGCGCTGGTGCAGCGCCTTGAGCTCGATCTGCATGTGCTCGCGCAACTGCTTGTCCAGCGCGCCCAGCGGCTCGTCCATCAGCACCAGCTGCGGGTCGAACACCAGCGCGCGCGCCAGCGCCACGCGCTGCTGCTGGCCGCCGGAGAGCTGCGCGGGGTAGCGCTCGTCCTTGCCGCCGAGCTGCACCATGGCCAGCGCCTGCTTGACGCGGCGCGCGATCTCATCGCGCGGCACGCGCCGCACGGTGAGCGGATACGCCACGTTGGCGGCCACCGTCATGTGCGGGAACAGCGCGTAGTTCTGGAACACCATGCCGAAGTTGCGCTTGTGCGGCGGGGTGCGCGTGATGGGCCGGCCATCGAGCAATATCTCGCCGGCGGTGGGGCTTTCGAAGCCGGCGAGCATCATCAGCGTGGTGGTCTTGCCCGAGCCCGAGGGGCCCAGCAGCGTGAGGAATTCGCCGCGGCGGATGTGCAGGTCCAGCGAGCGCACGACCAGCGTCCGGCCGTCGTAGCTCTTCTGCACCCCGCTGAAGCTCACCTGCGCATCGGCGCTGCGCGACAGCGGGGATTCGGCGACGGCGGCCAGTGCGGGGCGTTCAGCAACGACGGTACTCACTCGGTTTCTCCATCCGTGGATGCGGCGGGCCAGCCGGGGTGCCGGCCCAGGGCCTGCCGCAGCGCGGGACCGTCCTGGTCCAGCCGTGGCGGCGCGCGCCGGGCCGCCGCGCGCTCGCCATCGAGCAGCACCGGCGCGGCCACCAGCGGCACGCGGCCCGCGGGGCCTCGGGCATCGCTGCCATCGCCACCGCACTGGCGGTGCACAAGCATGCCCCGTGCCATGACCTGCGGGGACTGGAACACCTGGTCGATGCTGCGCAATGGTGCGCAGGGCACACCGGCCGCATCCAGGCGTGCACACCACGCCCCGGTTTCGTGCTCAACCATCCAGGCCGCGACCACCGGCACCAGCTCGGCCCGATGCGCCACGCGCGCCGCGTTGGTGGCAAAGCGCGCGTCGCTCGCGACCTCGGGGTGATGGGCCACCTCGCACAGCTTGGCGAACTGCGCGTCGTTGCCCACCGCCAGCACGATGTGCCCGTCGGCCGTGGCAAAGACCTGGTACGGCACGATGTTGGGATGGGCATTGCCCATGCGCCTGGGCACCATGCCGCCCACCAGGTGGTTGCTGGCCTGGTTGGCCAGCATGGCCACCTGCACGTCCAGCAGCGCGGTGTCGATGTGGCAGCCCTGCCCGGTGCGCTCGCGGCCCTGCAGCGCGGCCAGGATGGCCGTGGTGGCGTACACGCCGGTCATCAGGTCCACCACCGCCACGCCCACCTTCTGCGGCTGCGTGCCGGGCGTGCCCTCGGCCTCGCCGGTGATGCTCATGAGGCCGCCCGCGGCCTGGATGGCGAAGTCGTAGCCCGCGCGCGCGGCGTCCGGCCCGCTCTGTCCGTAGCCGGTGATGGAGCAGTACACCAGGCGCGGGTTGAGCTCGCGCAGTGTGGGCGCGTCCAGCCCGTAGCGCGCGAGCTGGCCAACCTTGTAGTTCTCGATGAGCACGTCGGCCTCGGCGGCCAGCGTGCGCACCAGCGCCGCGCCTTCGGGGCTGGCGATGTCGATGGCAATGGAGCGCTTGCCGCGGTTGGCGCAGAGGTAATAGGCCGACATGCGCTGCGCCGCCTCGCCCCACCACGGCGGGCCCCAGGCGCGCGTGTCGTCGCCGCTGCCCGGGCGCTCCACCTTGATGACGTCGGCGCCGTAGTCGGCCAGCAGCTGCCCGGCCCAGGGGCCGGCCAGCACGCGGGAGAGGTCCAGCACCCGTACTCCGGCCAGCGGGCTCACGGGCGTGCTCCTTCGTGGCAAGCCATGGCCGCGCCTCAGGCCGAGAAAGCCTGCAGCCCGGTGATGGCCCGGCCCAGGATCAGCGCGTGCACGTCGTGCGTGCCCTCGTAGGTGTTGACCACCTCCAGGTTCACCAGGTGGCGGGCGATGCCGTACTCGTCGCTGATGCCGTTGCCGCCGAGCATGTCGCGCGCCACGCGGGCGATGTCCAGCGCCTTGCCGCAGCTGTTGCGCTTCATGATCGAGGTCAGCTCCACCGGCGCGGTGCCCTCGTCCTTCATGCGGCCCAGGCGCAGGCAGCCCTGCAGGCCCAGCGAGATCTCGGTGAGCATGTCGGCCAGCTTCTTCTGGATCAGCTGGTTGGCCGCGAGCGGGCGGCCGAACTGGCGGCGGTCCAGCACGTACTGCCGCGCCCGCGCATAGCAGTCCTCCGCCGCGCCCAGCGCGCCCCAGGCGATGCCGTAGCGCGCGCTGTTGAGGCAGGTGAAGGGGCCCTTGAGGCCGCGCACTTCCGGGAAAGCGTTTTCGGTGGGCACGAACACGCGGTCCATCACGATCTGGCCGGTGATGGAGGCGCGCAGGCCTACCTTGCCGTGCAGCACCGGGGCGCTCAGGCCCTGCATGCCCTTTTCCAGCACGAAGCCGCGGATCGCGCCCTCGTCGTCCTTGGCCCAGACCACGAACACGTCGGCAATGGGGCTGTTGGTGATCCAGGTCTTGGAGCCGGTGAGCTCGAAGCCGCCGGGCACCTTGCGCGCACGCGTGGCCATGCTGCCGGGGTCGGAGCCATGGTCGGGCTCGGTCAGCCCGAAGCAGCCGATCCACTCGCCGCGCGCGAGCCTGGGCAGGTATTTCTGCTTCTGCTCCTCGGTGCCGAACTCGTGGATGGGCAGCATCACCAGCGAGCTCTGCACGCTCATCATCGAGCGGAAGCCCGAGTCCACGCGCTCGACCTCGCGCGCGATCAGGCCGTAGCAGACGTAGTTCAGGCCGGCGCCGCCGTAGGCCTCGGGGATGGTGGCGCCCAGCAGGCCCAGCTCGCCCATCTCGCGGAAGACCTCGGGGTCGGTCTGCTCATGGCGGAAGGCCTGCAGCACGCGCGGCGCCAGGCGGCCCTGGCAGTAGTCGCGTGCGGCGTCGCTCACGGCGCGCTCGTCGGCCGTGAGCTGCTGCTCCAGCTGCAAGGCGTCGTCCCAGGCGAAAACGGGTTTGTTGGATCGGGTGCTCATCGGGTGTCTCCTGAAGTTCAAGCCGCGGCGTCGAAGCTTGCATCCATGATGGACAGCCCCTCGCGCAGCAGTGCATCCGGGGCGGTGAGCGGGACCAGGATGCGCAGCACGTTGCCGTAGGTGCCGCAGGACAGCAGGATCAGCCCGCGCCGCTGCGCCTCCGTCACCACGCGGCGCGTGAGCTCGGCGTCGGGCCGGCCCTGCGCGTCGGCCAGCTCCACGGCCACCATCGCGCCCAGGCCGCGCACCTCCACGATCTGCGGCCGGCGCGCGGCGATGGCGCGCAGGCCCTCGGTGAGCAGCGCGCCGACCTCGCGGCTGCGCTGCAGCAGCTGGTCGCGCTCGAAGACGTCCAGCACCGCCAGCGCCGCGGCGCAGCCCAGCGGCGAGCCGGCGTAGGTGCCGCCCAGGCCGCCGGGCGCGGGCGCGTCCATCACCTCGGCACGGCCGACCACGGCCGCCAGCGGGAAGCCGCCGGCCAGCGACTTGGCCAGGGTGATGAGGTCCGGCGCCACGCCCGAGTGCTCGATGGCGAAGAAGGTGCCGGTGCGGCCGGCGCCGGTCTGCACCTCGTCGGCGATGAGCAGGATGCCGTGCGCGTCGCACAGCGCGCGCAGCCGCTGCAGCAGCTCCGGCGGCGCCACGTTGAAGCCGCCCTCGCCCTGCACCGGCTCGATGATGATGGCCGCCACGCGCTCGGCCTCGACGTCGTTCTTGAACAGCGCCTCCACCGAGGCGATGGCGTCGTCCACCGTCACGCCCTGGCGCGCGTTCGGGAAGCGGGCGTGGAAGATCTCGCTCGGGAAGGGGCCGAAGCCGGTCTTGTAGGGCGCGACCTTGCCGGTGAGGCCCAGCGTCAGCAGCGTGCGGCCGTGGTAGCCGCTGCCGAAGGCGATCACGGCCGAGCGCTTGGTGTAGGCGCGGGCGATCTTGACGGCGTTCTCCACCGCTTCCGCGCCGGTGGTCAGCAGCAGCGTCTTCTTGGCGAAGGCGCCGGGCGCCATGGCGTTGAGCTTCTCGGCCAGCGCCACGTAGGGCTCGTAGGCCACGACCTGGAAGCAGGTGTGGGTGTAGCGCTCCAGCTGCGCCTGCACGGCGGCGACCACGTCCGGATGCCGGTGGCCGGTGTTGAGCACGGCGATGCCGCCGGCGAAGTCGATGTAGCGCCTGCCTTCGACGTCCCAGATCTCGGCGTTCTCGCCGCGCTCGATGAAGACGGGGTGCACCTGGCCCACGCCACGCGGCACCGCCGACTCGCGGCGCGCCATCAGCGCGGCATTGGTGGTGGCGGGGGAGTTGGCGGCATCGGGCATGGCTTGCTTCAGGTCAGACGTTGAGGAGTGGCTCACTCTAGGAGCCTGAGGCGGCCACTACCATGTACAGCTTCGGCCGGCCTGTACTGGCCGCCGTACCGCTACACCGCCGCCCGCCCGACCTGTTCAGCTTTCGCGATGCTCGACCTGCAGCCCCGTTCGTCCGTACCCCTCGTCACGCAGATCGTGGAGGGCTTCCGGCGGCTGGCCGAGACGGGCAAGCTGCGCCCGGGCACCAAGGTGCCCTCGGTGCGGCAGTTCGCCGCCGCGCACGAGGTGAGCGTGTTCACGGTGGTGGAGGCCTACGACCGGCTGGTGGCGCAGGGCTGGCTGGTGTCGCGCCCGCACCAGGGCTTCTTCGTGCGCCAGCGCCTGCCGCAGGCCGCGGCCGACGCCGCCGAGCGCCCCGGCTCGGGCTTCGACTCGATGTGGTACCTGCGCAAGATCTTCGAGAACCGCGAGCTGCGCCTGAAGCCGGGCTGCGGCTGGCTGCCGGGCGACTGGCTGTTCGAGGACGGCATGCGCCGCGCGCTGCGCCAGCTCGCCACCGAGCCCATCGACATCACCGGCTACGGCCATCCCAAGGGCTACACCGAGCTGCGCCGGTTGCTGAGCGCGCAACTGGCCGAGCAGGAGATCACCGCGCCAGCGGAGCAGCTGCTGCTGACGCAGGGCTCCAGCCAGGCGCTGGACCTGGCGGCGCGGCGCCTGGTGCGCCCGGGCGACGCGGTGCTGGTGGACCAGCCCGGCTACGCCAACCTGCTGTTCATGCTGCGGCTGCAGGGCGCGCGGCTGGTGGGCGTGCCGCGCACCCCCAACGGCTGGGACCTGGCCGCCCTGCCCGCGCTGATCCAGGAGCACCGCCCGCGCGTGTTCTTCACCCAGCCGCGGCTGCAGAGCCCCACCGGCTCGATCGCGCCGCTGTCGCAGCTGCACCGGCTGCTGCAGCTGGCCGAGCAGCACGACATCACGCTGGTGGAGAACGACATCTACGCCGAGCTGGACCCGGAGCCGCGCGCCTCGCTGGCGAGCCTCGACCAGCTGCAGCGCGTGGTGCACATCGGCAGCTTCTCCAAGACCATCTCGCCCAACCTGCGCGTGGGCTGGCTGGCGGCGCATCCAGACCTGATCGAGGACCTGGGCCAGCTCAAGATGGTGGCCGGGCTGACCTCCTCGGAGCTCAACGAGCGGCTGGTGCACATCGCGCTGACCGACTCGCGCTGGCGCCGCCATCTCAAGGGCCTGCGCGAGCGCCTGATGCAGGCGCAGCAGCGCGTGGCGGCGCGGCTGGCGGACATCGGCTTCGAGCTCTTTGCCGAGCCCGGCTGCGGGCTGTACCTGTGGGCGCGGCACCCGGACGTGGCCGACAGCGGCGAGCTGTCCAACCGGGCCGCGGCCGAGGGGATCATGCTCGGCCCCGGGCACCTGTTCATGACCGAGCTGGCCCCCAGCCCCTGGCTGCGCTTCAACGTGGCGCACTGCGACGACGAGCGGCTGTTCTCGTTCTTGGAGGCGCAGCGGCGGGGGATTTGAGCGGCCATGAAAAATGCCCGCTTGCGCGGGCATGGCATTTGGGCCTTTCAGCCCAGCAACCTTAACGCCTCACGGCGCCAGCAGGTCGCCCACCCAGGGCAGCAGCGGCTTGCCGCGCGGCAGCGTGATGACGGTGCCTTCGCGGCGGTTGTCGGCGCCGCCGTAGTAGCGGCCCGTGCGCGGGTCCACGCCCACGGCCTGCACCGAGCCGATCTCGGTGACGCCCACGGTGTAGCCCAGGCCCTTGAGCGCGTCGACGGTCGCCTGCGGCATGCCCGCTTCCAGCGACACCGTGGAGCCGGCGCTGGTCACCGACAGGCGCGGCGCGTCGATGGCCTGCTGCAGCCCCATGCGGTGGTCAACCAGGTTGAGCGTGACGTTGAGCACCGAGTTGATGATGGTCGAGCCGCCCGGCGAGCCGTAGGCCAGCAGCGGCCGGCCGTCGGGCGTGAACATCATCACCGGCGTCATGCTGCTGCGCGGGCGCTTGTTGGGCTGCACGTCGTTGTAGCCGGCCGTGCCGGTATAGGGGTTGGTGGTGGGCAGCAGGTTGAAGTCGGTGAGCTCGTTGTTGAGCAGGAAGCCGTGGTTGCGGAAGGAACCGTCGGGCTTGCGGTAGCCGGCGAACACGCCGATGCCGTGGGAGGACTCGATGGTGTTGGTGTAGGACACCAGGTTGCCCCAGCGGTCGATCACCGAGAAGTGCGTGGTGGTCTCGCCCGGGCCGTTGACCGGCGCGGCCACGGCCAGCGGCTTGGTGGCCTTGACGCCCGCGTTCTGGTAGGGGCGCGGGTCGCCGGCCATCGGGTCAGGGCTCAGCCGCACGGTGGGCAGGATGGGCGCGCCGCGCAGGCCGACGTAGCTGGGGTGCAGCAGCCCTCTGGACGGCACGGGCACGAAGTCGGCGTCGCCCATCCACACCGCGCGGTCGGCGAAGGCGATGCGCATGGCGCTGGCCATCACGTTGGCGGTCTTGGGCGTGGCGAAGCCGTAGCCCTTGCTTTCGTCGCCCAGCGGGAAACGCTCCAGCATGTCCAGCATCTGAAGCACGGTGAGCCCGCCCGAGGACGGCGGCGGCATGGCCTTGATGAGGTAGCCGCGGTAGCGCCCTTCCACCGGCGTGCGCAGCGCGGGCCGGTAGTTCTGCAGGTCGGCGTAGCTCATGCTGCCGCCGCGGCCGAACTTCTGGCCTTCGACGATGCCCTTGGCGATGTCGCAGCCCTTGGTGGGCAGGTAGACGTAGAAGCAATCCGCGCCATGCGCGGCGATGAGGCGCAGCGTATCGGCCAGGGGCCTGTTCTTGATCAGCGTGCCCACCGGCGGCGCCGAGCCGTTGGGGCAGAAGAAGGCCGCGGCCTCGGGCGAGTTCTGGGAGCGGTTGTTGCAGCTCGCGGCCGAGTAGCGCGGCGTGGCCTTGAAGCCCTTGTCGGCGAGCTTGATGGCGGGCTTGAGCACCTGCGACAGCT
This sequence comes from Azohydromonas caseinilytica, assembly GCF_012927045.1. Taxonomy (GTDB): domain Bacteria; phylum Pseudomonadota; class Gammaproteobacteria; order Burkholderiales; family Burkholderiaceae_C; genus Azohydromonas; species Azohydromonas caseinilytica. The sequence goes on from NZ_JABBFW010000011.1 coordinate 146,324, forward strand.
TCATGTTGCCGAACTGCTCCAGCGCCAGCGCCGTGCCGCGCACCATGCCCGGCACCCCCACGGCCACGCCCTGCAGCGACGGATTGGGCACGCCCGCGAACATCGAGGGCGTGGCGCCGGCCGGGGCCTTCTCGCGCGAGTCGATGTAGAAGGTGCGGCCCGAAGCGGCGTGGTGGATCATCATGAAGCCGCCGCCGCCGATGCCCGCCGACTGCGGCTCCACCACGTTGAGCGCGTAAGCGATGGCCACGGCCGCGTCGATGGCGTTGCCGCCCTTTTCCAGCACCTGCGCGCCGGCCTCGGCACCGTAGGGATTGCTCACCGCCACCACGGCCTGCTGATGCCGCGGCGCGCCCGGGATCGGCGGCAGCTTGCCGAGCGACACGGCGGCCTCGACCGACACGCCGGTGGCGGCCTGTGCCGCGATGGCGATGCCGCCGCAGGCCAGCAGCGCCGCCCGGCACAGGCGCGAGGGTCGCAGGGACACAAGTTGCAAAGCGGGCATGGATGGGCTCCTCGTGGGACGGACAGTGATGAAGGCGCGGGCGCTCGCCATGGCGCGCCCGAGCGGTTCACTGTGCCCAGCGTCAAGCACCACTTCAACGGGGCCGCCTACGCCCAGATGCGGGCGGACGAATCGGCGGGCTGTTGTTAGTAAATGATTCCGCGACCGTCCAGGCACCGTGCCCGCGCGGCAGTCGCCGGCGGCCCCGGGCTCAGTCCTGCACCGCTGAAGTTGCGGGCGAAACAGTTGCCTCCTGCCCTGGCGGCAGCAGCGAGGCCGCTTCCTGCAGCCCGCGCATCAGCCCGGCGGCGCTGGGCTTGTCCACGAACACGCACTGCTTGCCGGTGCGCTTGCAATGGTCCTTCACGCGCCAGTAGGCGCCGTGGCTGATGCAGCCGGTCTGGCAGATCACGAGGTCCGCCGCCGCCAGGCTGGACTCCAGCTGCGCAGGGCTGTCCTCCTCGCCGCCGTCGTGATGCAGGAACTGCCCGCCGGTGCGCTCCACCAGCTGCCGGTACACCGGCACGCTGCCCGAGCGCCCGCCCACGCACAGCACCGCCTTGTCGCGCAGCCGCGGCGGCAGGGGCAATGCGGTCACCACCGACGCCGCGGGCGCCTCGGCGGCCTCGGGCGATACCGGGCCCGGCGTGCCGGCGCCACGCGCTTGCGGCTCGGTCGCCCGCGGCGTGCGCAGCGCCTCGGCCAGCCGGCGCTCCAGGCTGTCGATGCGGGCCTGCTGGCGCGTGATCTGCTCGGCCTGGGCCCGGCGCGCGGGCAGGTCGGGCATGCCCGCACGCAACTCCTCGACCTCGGCGCGCAGGCTCTGCAGCGCCGTGTCGCGCGCGATCAGTGCCGCGCGCAGCCGCACCAGCTCGGCGGCCTGCTGTTCGATGCAGGCCGTGCGCTGCGCCAGCGCCTGGGTGCTGCGCTGCTGCGCCGCGGCCAGCTCGCGCACCAGCACGCCATGCTCGCGCGCCAGCTCCGCGAAGCGGGCGCGGTCCACGCGCTCGGCCGCGCCGACCTGGTGCTGCAGCATGTGGATGTCGCGCAGCACCCGCTCCTCCAGCACGGCGTCGCAGCGGGCATGCGTGAGCGCGGCCCAGAACGCGGCGGGCACGGCCTCGCCGTCCTGCAGCTGGCGCTGCCACCACTGCGCCAGCTCCGGCGTGCTCTTGCAGCGCGCGGCCGCGGCCAGCGTGGGCGCGAAGCGCTCGTCGAGCTCGCGCTGCAGCCGCTCGGCCAGCGCCGTGCGGCTCTTGGACTCGGTGATGGCGGCGCAATGCAGCTCGTAGTCGTCCTGGGGCAGCGGCGCATCGACCACCTTCTGCGCCACGCGGCGCAGCAGCGGCAGCGGCACGCACACGCCGATCACCGGGCAGTAGGCCGTGGGCGCGAGATCCCACAGGCGGCGCCGGCGCGAGCCGCGCACGAGGCTCACGGCCGCGGCGGCAGCCTGCGCATGCCGGCAGGGCGGCTGGCCGAGGCGTTCTTCAGCACACATGGCCGCCTCCCCTCAATGCCAGGCCGCGGTGGCGGCCGGCGCCGCAGGCAGCGACGGTGCCGGCAGGCGCTGCCGCGCCGACTGCGCCAGGCCCGCGAGGTCCTCGAAAGCCTCAACCGTGAGCCGCAGCGTCAGCGGGCCCACCTGCAAGTGCACCTGGCGGCAGTGCTCGCACCACAGCACCTGCCCCACCGCGCCTTGCGCCAGCGGGCGGGGCGCGCAGGCGCCGGCGCGGTCCGGATCGTCATGTCCCAAGTCGTTCTCCATCCATCGCCCAAGGCGTCGATGCAGCCACTTTATTGCGAACCATTCTCATTTGCAACCGGAGCACTGCCGGGCGCTCGGGACGGTGCAGGCGATGGCTTGGCCGCGGCACGGCCAGCAACCTTTGACGGCCATGGCCGTCATACCGGTTGCGCCGGCATCTTCATGCTGGTTGGGAGCGGAAATATTTCCGATGCCTTCTTGCCGGCTCCCTTTCACCTTGGCATGCCGGCAATTTCCTATACCAGCTTGGCAGCGTGATTTGCCACGCCAATGACATTCCCGACTGCCGAGTCACGGCAAAACCGCACCCGAATGCGACTCAAATTTTCCAGGGTGTTCCATACACCCGTTCGAGAGATTCACAAAGATGGCTTATCAGCATTGCATGGGTTACAAGTTACTTGACGTGTAGTTACAAAAAGCCCTTATTTCACCGCCGTTCATGTCCATAGACCATCCATTGCAAGCCAGTTGACACAACTCAACTCCAAGACGTTTCAACGCTGAATTCGGCGCCGAGCCTGTCGTTCATGATTTAAGTTACAAATATTCAGTTACCTAAGACACTAAGGCACACATTCACATTCCTAACAGCCTTTTACAATCTGTCGAAACAGAGGCGTACCGCTTGAACAACGCATCTGCCGCGGTCAAACCCGACGGATGGGAATTTCACCAACGCGCCTCTGGTTTTGCCTGGATGTTTGCCATGGCGCCTCGTGAATTCCAGTACCGGCCCTGAGGGGGGCTGCTCTTAAATATTGCTGGAATAAAAGATCATGAATTTCCAATTCAAACTGCGCCCGGCGCTGGCCGCCGTGTCCTCGGTGGTGGTGCTGCTGGCGGCTTGCGGCGGCGGTGGGGAAGCGACGCAGGACCAGGCTTCGGCCAGCGGCGCGACGGCGGCCGCGGCCGAGCTGGCGCGGCCGATGGCGCTCATGCCCGGCGATACGCGCGTGAAGTGGAATCCGGGCCATTACATCCAGCTCAACGCCGGCGCCACCGACTCCCTGGTGAGCTACACCTTCAAGGAGATCGCCGCGCTGCCCAACGTGCGCGGCGTGCAGACGCGCTACATGTGGCGCGACCTGGAGCCCACCAAGGACGGCTACGACTTCAGCGAGATCGACAAGGAAGTGGCCATGGCCCAGGCCGTGGGCAAGCGGCTGTTCATCATGGTCGGCACCAAGGCCTTCAAGGCCGGCGGACGCGCCCTGCCCGACTACATGCACACGGCCGAGTACGGCGGCGGCGTGTTCCGCATCCTCATCGACGGCAAGGACACCCTGGGCACCGAGGACACCACCGGCGAGAACATGGCCATGTACGAGCCCAGCGTGCGCGACCGCATGATCGCGCTCGTCACAGCCCTGGGCCAGCGCTACAACGGCCACAACGCCTTCGAGGGCATCGCCTTCAACGAGACCGCGCTGGGCCAGGCCGTGGTGCCGCTGACCAGCGCGCAGAAGCAGGCCTTCTTCGACAACCTGGCCCAGGTCGACACCGCCACGCGGCGCGCCTTCCCCAACACCGTGGTGATGCAGTTCATCAACTTCCCGCGCGTGTACATGCCCGGGCTGGTGAACAACGCGCTGAACTCCGGCGTGGCGCTGGGCGGGCCCGACACCTTCCTCAACGACAGCGAGCTGGAGCTCTCGGCCTATCCGCACTACGACACCGCCGCCGGCAAGGTGCCGCTGGGCCCGTCGGTGCAGGCCGAGAACTACGTGACCACCTACCAGAACGGCCCCTACGCACCGCCGCCGGTGACGGACCTCTACGCCTTCGCCAAGAACCGGCTGCACGCCAACTACATCTTCTGGGCCAAGAACTCGGTCGCGCCGCTGTACGCCTACAACAACGTGCTCAACATGTTCAAGTCGGCCAGCTTCCCCAAGGACGCCGCGGGCGGCCTGGCCACGACCTGCCCGGCCACCTTCGTGTCCTGCGTGTCCAAGCTCTGAGCACCGGGCGCACCAGACACGCATTCAGCGGGCCCAAGGGCCCGCTTTTTTGGGCTCAACCGGCCCGCAGCAGCGCCTCCACCACGCGGCGCAGTCCTTCGGGCAGCGGCACCGGCCGGCGCGTGGCGCGGTCCACGTAGACATGCACGAAGTGGCCCTGTGCCGCGGCCTCGTCGTCGTCGTTGCGGAACAGACCAACCTCGTAGCGCACGCTGGAGTTGCCCACATGCGCCACGCGCAGCCCGGCGCGCACGCGCTCCGGGAAGGCAATAGGAGCGAAGTACTGGCAGCCCGTTTCCACCACCAGCCCCACGGTCGGGCTCGCGGCGATGTCGAGCGCGCCCTGCTCGATGAGATGGCCGTTCACCGCCGTGTCGAACCAGCTGTAGTAGACGACGTTGTTGACGTGGCCATAGACGTCGTTGTCCATCCAGCGCGTGCTGATGTCGCTGAAGGCGCGGTAGTCGGCGCGGCGGTGGCGGTCGTTGCGGGCCATGCGGTCGGGTCTCCCGGGTGAAATTGATCAGGCGCGCTCGATGGCCATGGCGATGCCCTGGCCCACGCCGATGCACATGGTGGCGATGGCGCGGCGCCCGCCGCTGCGCTCCAGCTGCCGCAGTGCGGTCAGCGCCAGCCGCGCGCCCGAGGCGCCCAGCGGATGGCCCAGCGCGATGGCGCCGCCGTTGGGATTGACCTGCGCCGCGTCGTCGGGCAGCCCCAGCTGGCGCAGCACCGCCAGGCCCTGAGCCGCGAAGGCCTCGTTGAGCTCGATCACATCCACCTCGGCCAGCGACCAGCCCACGCGCGCCAGCAGCTTCTGCGTCGCCGGCGCCGGGCCGATGCCCATGATGCGGGGCGGCACACCCGCTACGGCCATGCCCACGACCCGGCCGCGCGGCTTGAGGCCGTAGCGCTCCAGCGCCGCGTCCGAGGCCAGCAGCAGTGCGCAGGCGCCGTCGTTGACGCCGGAGGCGTTGCCCGCGGTGACCGAGCCGTCCGGCCGCACCACGCCTTTGAGTTTGCCGAGCTGTTCCAGCGTGGTCTCGGGGCGCGGATGCTCGTCCTGGCTGACGGTGATGGGCTCGCCCTTGGCGCGCGGGATCGTCACCGGGACGATCTCGCCGTCGAAGAAGCCCGCTTCCCGCGCCGCCTGGCAGCGCTGCTGCGAGCGCCAGGCAAACGCGTCCTGGTCCGCGCGGGCGATGCCGAACTCGCTGGCCACGTTCTCGGCGGTCTCGGGCATGGAGTCGATGCCGTGGGCCGCCTTCATCTTCGGGTTCACGAAGCGCCAGCCGATGGTGGTGTCCTCGATCTTGCCGGTGCGCGCGAAGGCGCTCTCGGCCTTGCCCATGACGAAGGGCGCTCGCGTCATGCTCTCCACGCCGCCGGCCAGGATCAGGTCCGCCTCGCCGGTGCGCAGGCTGCGCGCACCCTGGCCGATGGCGTCCAGCCCCGAGCCGCACAGCCGATTCAGGGTGACGCCGGGCACGTCCACCGGCAGCCCGGCCAGCAGCGCCGCCATGCGCGCGACGTTGCGGTTGTCCTCGCCGGCCTGGTTGGCGCAGCCGTAGAGCACGTCGTCCACCGCGGCCCAGTCCAGGCCCGGATGCCGCTCCATCAGCGCGCGCAGCGGCACGGCGCCCAGGTCATCGGCGCGCACCTGCGCCAGCGCGCCGCCGTAGCGGCCGAAAGGCGTGCGCACGCCGTCCACGATCCAGGCTTGGGAAGTCTTCATGGGGAGGTCTCCTGGGGCGCCGCGATGCCGGCTGCCGCCGTGTTGTAGGGGTCTGGTGGAAGAGGACGGCCGCCCGGGACCGCAGGCCGCGCCACGCGGACGCTGCCTTGCCCCGATTTACCGACCGGTCGGTTGATAGTAAGGTGCCGCCGCGCTGTGACGCAAGTCAAGCAGCGTCCGAGAAAACCCGGGCCGCAGGCTCATTGGCCCTGCGCTGCCCCTGACAAGGAGACAACACATGCCCTGCTACAGCCTGGAAGGCGTGATTCCGGTGGTGCACCCCAGCGCCTACGTGCACCCCACGGCCGTGCTGATCGGCGACGTGATCGTGGGCCCCGACTGCTACGTGGGCCCGGCGGCGTGCCTGCGCGGCGACTTTGGCCGCATCGTGCTCAAGGCCGGCGCCAACGTGCAGGACACCTGCGTGATCCACGGTTTCCCCGACCAGGACACGGTGGTGGAGGAGAACGGTCACATCGGCCATGGCGCCGTGCTGCACAGCTGCGTGGTGCGCCGCGACGCGCTGGTGGGCATGAACGCGGTGGTGATGGACGAGGCCGAGGTGGGCGAAAAGGCCATCGTCGCCGCCTGTGCCTTCGTGCCCGCCGGCGTGAAGGTGCCGCCGCGCACGCTCATGGCCGGCGTGCCGGCCAAGGCGCTGCGCGAGCTCAGCGACGCCGAAATCGAGTGGAAGCTGGAGGGGACGCGGGTGTACCAGGACCTGACGAAGCGCAGCCTGGCGTCGATGGTGGAGGTGCAGCCGCTGGCGGCATTGGATGCGGATCGGCCGCAATTGAAGGCGCCGCATGTGAAGCCGTTGGTGGCGGTGAAGAGGGCCTAGGCGCCGCCCTTGCCCGGCCCGCCCATGCCCCCCCACTACCTCCTCGCCACCGCCGGCTCCCACGGCGACATGCACCCGTTCATGAGCCTGGCGCAGGTGCTTCAGGGCATGGGCAGGGAGGTGCGGCTGATGGGTCCGGCCTTCCATGACGACCTGGTGCGCCCGACCGGCATTCCCTTCATCGGCATGGGCAGCGACGAGGACGTGCTGCGCGTCCTCGCCAACCCGGACGTCTGGCATCCGCGCAAGGGGCTGCGGGTGCTGTTCCAAAACTACCGCGAGCGCATCCTCAGCTCGCTGCCGGCGGTGATGGCGATCCGGCCGGCCGCGCCGCTGGTGGTCATCAGCCATCCGCTGGCGCTGCCCACCTTCGCCATCGCCCGGGAGAAAGGCTGGCCGGCGCGGCTCGTGGCCGCCTACCTGGCACCCTCCAACCTGCGCACCGTGCACGACCCGCTGGTCATCGGCCATGTGCCCATTGCGCGCTGGGTGCCGCTGCCGGCGCGCCGGGCGCTGTGGGCGCTGCTGGACCGCACTGCCATTGACCCGCTCATCGGCGCCGAGGTCAACGCCGCGCGCGCCGTGCTGGGCCTGCCGCAGGTGGGCCGCTACGTGGCCCACCTGCAGGAGGCGCCGGAGCTGTCGGTGACGCTGTTTCCCGCCTGGTTCGCGCCGCCGCAACCGGACTGGCCCCGGCCGCTGCTCATGGGCGAGTTCCCGCTCTACGACGCCACGGCCGGCGCGCCCTGGCCGGCCGAGCTGGCGGCCTTCATGGCCGCGGGCCCGGCGCCGCTGGTGGTCACGCCCGGCACCGGCAACGCGCACGCGGCGCACTTGTTCAAGGCCGCCGCCGAGGCCGCGCAGCGGCTCCGGTTGCGCGCGGTGTTCCTGACCCGGCACCGGGAGCAGGTGCCTGCACGGTTGCCCGGCACGATCCTCTGGCAGCCCTACGTGCCGCTGGCCATGCTGCTGCCGCACACCGCCGCCCTCGTCCACCACGGCGGCATCGGCACCACGGCCGAGGCGCTGCGCGCCGGCGTGCCGCAGCTGGTGACGCCCTTCGCCTGGGACCAGTTCGACAACGCCGCCCGGGTCGAGGCGCTGGGTATGGGCGTCACCCTGCCGGCGGCGCGGGTGAACACGCGCCGCCTGACGGCCGCGTTGCGTCCGCTGTGCGCCGCCGAGGCGGTGACGGCCCGTGGCCGGCAGGTGGCGGCGCGGTTTGCCCAGGCGCGCGGCCCCGAGGCCTTGTGCCGGGACATCGAAGCCGCGCTGGGTCTTGCCGCTTAGAGCACCGCCGCGCCGAAGCGCTGGTGCCGGTTCTTGCTCGCTTGATGCTGGCCGCCCCCCCGCGCCGGCGCTCACGGCCCCTGAGGCCGATGGGCCCGACCACGGCCCGCAGCACGCGCGTGATGGTGTCGAGGCAGACCCGCATGCCGTCGATACCCAGGGCTCAGCGGCAGTGCTGCTCCAGCATGCGCCGCAGCTGCCCCAGCCCGAAGGGCTTGACCAGCACGTCGTCCATGCCGGCGTCCAGGCAGCGCTGGCGGTCCTCGGGCAGCGCGCTGGCGGTCAGCGCCACGATGGGCCGCCGCGGCCAGCCCCGCGCCGCCTCCTGCGCCCGGATCTGGCGCGTGGCGGCCAGGCCGTCCACCTCGGGCATGTGCATGTCCATCAGCACCAGGTCGGGCCGTGCCGCCGCGTAGGCCTGCACGGCCTGCGCCCCGTCGGCGGCCTGCCGCACCTCCACGCCCAGGGCCCGCAGCACCGCGCAAGCCAGCTCCATGTTGACCTCGTTGTCCTCGGCCACCAGCACGCGGCGCCCGGCCAGGCTGGCAGCCGGCGCCGGGGCCGGTTTGGCGCTGGGCACGGGAGCGGGTGCGGGCGCCGCCGGGGCCGGCGGCAGCTCCAGCACGAACCAGAAGGTCGAGCCCTTGCCCGGTGCGCTGTCCACGCCCAGCTCGCTGCCGTGCAGCCGCAGCAGGCTGCGCACGATGGCCAGCCCCAGGCCGCTGCCGCCGAAGCGCCGCGTGGTGGAGCTGTCGGCCTGCATGAAGGGCTCGAAGATGCGCCGGCACTCGGCCTCGCTCAGCCCGATGCCGGTGTCGCGCACGGCCACGCGCCAGCGCCCGCCCCCCAGCGGCGTGAGCTGCAGTGCCACGCTGCCCGAAGGCGTGAACTTCACGGCGTTGGCCAGCAGGTTGTTGAGGATCTGGCTCAGCCGCAGCGGGTCGCCCAGCAGCCGCGCCTGCGCGGTGCCGTCCTCCAGCGCCAGGCGCAGCGCCAGCCCCTTGGCGCGGGCCTGGGTCTGGAACAGCGCCACGCTGTCGCGCGCGAGCTGCACCAGCTCGAAGGGCACGCGCTCGAGCTCCAGGCGGCCGGCCTCGATGCGCGAGAAGTCCAGCACGTCATCGATCACGCCCAGCAGCAGCTCGCCCGAGCGCTGGATGACCTCGGCCCGCTGGCGCTGCGGCGGCGGCAACGGCTCCTCCAGCAGCTGCTGCGCCATGCCCAGCATGCCGTGCAGCGGTGTGCGGATCTCGTGGCTCATGTTGGCCAAAAACTGCGACTTGACGCGGCTGGCCGCCTCGGCGGCCTTGCGCGCCGCTTCAAGCTGCTGCAGTGCCAGGCGCCGGCGCCGCAGCAGGCGGTGAATCCACAGCGCCAGCCCCGCGATCAGCAGGTCCGTGGCCAGCACGCCGGCCCCCACGGCGCGGGCCATGCGCGTCCAGCCGCGCAGCATGAAGTCCTCCGTGGCGGTGATGCTCACCGCCAGCGGGAAGTCGCTCACGGCATGCGCGGCCGCCAGGCGCGGCTGCGTGTCGCTGGCATTGATGACGCGCGGCGCGCTGGTGTGCACCGTCGCGCCCGAGCGGCCCTGGGCCAGGGCTTCGCTCAGCGCCTGCATCAAGGGCGCGGCACGGTAGGAGCGGCCCAGCGCCTCGGCGCGTTCGGGGTAGCGCACCAGCAGCGTGCCGTCACGGCGCAGCAGCAGGATCGCGCTGTCGCTCTCGCTGAGGCTGATGGACCTGTAGAACCGCTCGAAGTAGCCCAGCTCGATGCCGGCCACGGCCAGCGCCACCATGCCGCCCGAAGGCGCGCGCAGCTTGCGCGAGACGTAGAAGGTCCAGCGCCCGGAAACCCGGTTGCGCGCCGGCGCCGAGACGAAGAGCTCCAGCGAAGGGTCGGCCACATGGGCCTGCACGTAGTCCCGGTCGGCCAGGTTCAATTCCGGCGGCGGGAAGGTGCGGCTGCCGTTGACGGGCTGGCCCTGCGGCGTCACCAGGGCGATGCCGTCGATCACCGCCACCTCGGCCACGCGCTCGCGCAGCATGTCGTGCACGGCCCGCGTGCCCAGCGTCTCGGACGGCGGGCGCTCGCCGTCGAGCTGCTCCCGCTCGATGCGGTCCACCGCGCGGCTGAGCACGAAGTCCACCGTGCGGATGGTCTGCGCCGCGTGCTCGGCTGCCGTGGCGGCGAAGTTGCCCAGGTACAGCCGCCAGGTGTCCAGGCTCTCCTGGCGGCCGCGCCACAGCATCAGCGCCGCCGCGGCGGTGAGCAGCAGGATCACCAGCGCCCCGCCCGCCAGCACCCGGCGCTCCCAGGCGGGCGGGAGGGCGGCGCTGGCACCGCGTGGGCCGCGGGCGTCGTCAATGGGTATCAAGGGGAAGGCGGAGATGCGGGAGGATGCTCGCGGCGAGCAATCACTACGCCCAGGAGCACATGCGGGCGCCTATTGTCTCGCGCGCATCCGGGGCGGCATGCCGGCACGGGAGGCCTCCGGGACAAAACAAAGCGGCCGGTACCTCGCGGTACCGGCCGTTCAAGCGCGAGCGCCTCGCCTCGCGCGTCCCCTGGGTCACATCAGTTGTTGATCGGGCGGGTCGCGGTGGTCGTTGTCTTGCTCACCGGCGTGGTGAGCTCGACCATCAGCCTGCCGCTGCCGCTGCTCGGGCAACCCACCACGAATTCGTAGACCGGCTGCGGCGTGGGGTTGCCTACCTTGAGCACGTAGTTGTTGACCTTGATCTCCGCGGGCGCCACCGGCGCGCTGACCACGCCGAACAGCGCCGACACCCTGATCGTCGAGCCGGCCGGCATGGGGTTGCCGTTGAGGTCCCGGGCATGGAAGCGCACCGTCATCGCGCCGCCGACAGGGCAGGTGAACTTGTCCGACAGGAACTCGAAGTTCGCCTCGCGGCCCGAGAAGAACTGCACCAGCTGGTCGGAGACGTACAGCGTCGGGGCCGCGCCGGACTGCAGCGGGCTGCGCAGCACGCCGTTGTACTTGCCGTCACCCGGCGTGTTGCACCGGCCGCTGGCGTTGGGGCCGACGCAGGGCTCGCCGCCGGTGTAGGTGCCGCTCTCGTCATCGTCGCGGTAGATGTCGCGCGGCAGGTCATGCCCCTTCGGGACATCGGTTCTCACGCCAGGCCGCAGGAATTCAGGGCCCGTCAGATCGTCGCAGTTGTCGCAACGGTTGTTGCCGTTGTCGTCGTGGAAGTCCTCCTCTCCCAGCGCGTAGGCCATGACGGTGATGCGTCCGCGGCGGCTGAACTTGCCGGGCTCGACGTCGGCCGGGGCGGTGTACGGCTCGGTGGGGCGGGGGTTGGCCGAGCGCAGCTTGACGCTGCACATGCCCGAGCCCGGACCCTGCCGCGAGTTGGTGGACTGGCCCAGCGGCGTGGTGGATTCCAGCAGCTGCCCGGTGATGCACGAGGCCTGGATGTTGCCGCCCTCGGTGGTGAAGTTCACCGCGGTGCCGTCCGGGGCGGGGTTGCCGAAGTGGTCAGCCAGCTGCGCCGTGACGATGGAGCACTCGTCCTGGTCGTAGTCCCAGCCCTCGCAATTGCCGATGGCCGTGGACAGCGAGAAGCGGCTCTGCACCGGCACGCCCGTGGAGACCACCAGCACGTTGGACAGGGTCGAGATGGCCGGATTCGTGCCGCGCACCGTGGCCTTGACGCGCACCGAGGTCGGGATGGTGCCGCCGGTCACCAGCGTGGTGACGGTGCCGTCGGCGCTGGACGTGGCGCTGGCCGGGTTGAAGCGCAACCCGCCGGTGGTGCTGGCCTGCGCGCCCTCGCGGTCGGCGAAGGCGAAGTCCACGGCCGTGCCGCTGACGGGGTTGCCCGTGGTGTCGAACAGCCTGAAGCGCAGCGTCGCGAACTCCTGCCGTCCCGCGCCGCCCGTGCCCACCAGCGCGATGTTGGTGGTGTCGGACGCAACGAAGGTCAGCGAGCCCGGCGCGGCCGGCAGCACGTCGATGGCGCCGGTCTGCGTGACGGTGGTGTCGCCCAGCGTCACGGCGGCGGTGATGACGTCGCGCACGCCGCAGCCGCGGTCGGAGTAGCTGGCCCGGGCCACGCCGTTCTGCGTCGTCACCGGCGAGCCGATCGCGGCCTTGCCCGCGCTCACGCAGGGCGAAGTGAAACTCACCTGCAGCGGCGCGGTGTAGGGCTGGCCGTCGCTGGTGACGCTGACGCTGATGCTGGCATTGCCGCCGGCTTGCAGCCTGGCGGGCTCGGGCACCAAGGCGCTCAATGCCAGTTGCGGGAACTTGACGGCGTAGGACGTGGAAGCGCTCAGCACCGAGCCCTTGACGCTGGCCGAGGCCGTGGCGGAGAAGCCGCCGGCGTTCGCGCCCGCGGGCAGCCCGATGCGCGCCACGCCGTTGGCGTCGGTGGTGGCGGTGCCCGAGGCGGGCACCAGCTTGACCTGGTCGGTGGTGCTGAAGCTGACGACGGTGTTGACCACCGGCTTGCCGTCCCAGTTCTTCACCGTGGCCACCAGCGTGCCGGCCCGGTCGGGCGAGAGCTGCGCCAGCGCTGCGCCGGCGCCATCGACCAGCACCAGGCTCATCGTGGCGTTGCACGCCTGAGGGTTGGCCATGGTGGGCGTGCAGCTGGCGCTGTCGCTTCCGCTCCCGCTGGAGCCCCCTCCCCCACCGCCGCAGCCCACCAGCGAAGCCAGCATCACCGCCGCGATTGCCAGTTTGAATCTCATGTTCGATGTCCCAGGTTCTCGGGCACTGCGGCCCTTCGGATGGCCCGCCCTCATGGACGGTTGCTCTGGTGACCATCCTATGAACCAGGGATAGCAGTCACATGAGAATTTCTGCGAATGCGGGTAGTTGTTTTGTCATGGGTGTGGCAGGCGGGGTGTCCTGGCAACCCCTAAAACGAAACCGCCGCGGCGATGCCACCGCGGCGGTTGATGGGTGGGCTCGGGACGCCTGGGCGGGCATGCGGTCCCCCAGGCAGCGCGGGCTGGGCTGCCCCGGCTCAGCCCCGCTTGGCCACCAGCGTCAGGATGTCGTAGCTCGCCACCAGCTCGCCGTGCTGGTTGGTGACCTGCACGTCCCAAGCCACCACGCCCTGCCCCTGGCCCTTGGCATCCGTCTTGTTGCGGTCGATCTTGCGCTTGGCGGTGAGCCGCGCCTGGATGGTGTCGCCGATGGCCACGGGCTTCACGAAGCGCAGCGTGTCCAGCCCGTAGTTGGCCAGCACCGGCCCCGGTGCCGGCGACACGAAGAGGCCTGCCGCCGCCGACAGCACGAAGTAGCCGTGCGCGATGCGCTGGCCGAAGGCCGTGTCCTTGGCCGCGATCGCGTCGAAGTGCATGTAGAAGAAGTCGCCCGAGATGCCGCCGAAGGCGACGATGTCGGCGTCCGTCACCGTGCGGCGGTGCGTCAGCAGCGAGTCGCCGATCTGCAGGTCCTCGAAGTGGCGGCGGAACGGGTGCACCTCGCTCTCGTTGACCTTGCCCCCGCGCACGTACTCGCCGGTGACGGCGCTGAGCATGGTGGGCGAGCCCTGCACCGCCGCGCGCTGCAGGTTGTGCTTGACCGCGCGCAGGCCGCCGAGCTCCTCGCCGCCGCCGGCGCGCCCCGGGCCGCCGTGCTTGAGCGGCGGCAGCGGCGAGCCGTGGCCGGTGGACTCCTTGGCCGCCTCGCGGTCCAGCACCAGCAGCCGCCCGTGCAGCGCCGCGGCCACGGGGATGAACTTCGCCGCCGTGGCCGGGTCCTTGGTCACCAGCGTGCCCACCAGGGAGCCGCGGCCGCGCGCGGCCAGCGCCAGCGCCTCGTCCAGGCCCTCGTAGGGCATGAGCGTGCTCACCGGGCCGAAGGCCTCCACGTCGTGCACGGCCTCGTGGTTCATGGGATCGCGGCTGAGCAGCAGCGTGGGCGCGAAGAAGGCGCCTTCCGCGACGCCCTCGCCCTGGGGGCTGAAGCCGTCGCGCTCGCCATACACCACTTCGGCGCCCTGCATCAGCTTGTCTACCTGTGCGCGCACGTCGGACTGCTGGCTGTGCGAGGCCAGCGCGCCCATGCGCACGCCCTCGATGGCCGGGTCGCCCACGGTAGTCTTGCGCAGGCGCTCGCGCAGCGCCCCGGCCACCGCGTCCACCAGGCCGCGCGGCACGATGGCGCGGCGGATGGCGGTGCACTTCTGGCCGGCCTTCACCGTCATCTCGCGCGCCACCTCCTTGACGAAGAGCTGGAACTCCTCGTCGTCGGGCGTCACGTCGGGCGCGAGCACGGCGCAGTTGAGCGAGTCGGCCTCGGCGTTGAAAGGCACCGAGTGGCGGATGAGGTTGGGATGCACGCGCAACTTGGCGGCGGTGTCGGCCGAGCCGGTGAAGGTCACCATGTCCGAGCCTTCGAGCCGGTCCAGCAGGTCGCCGGTGCCGCCGATGACCAGCTGCAGCGCGCCCGCGGGCAGCAGCCCCGAGCGCTCGATGAGCCGGATCAGCGCCTCGGTGACGAAGCTCGTGGCCGTGGCCGGCTTGCCGATGCAGGGCATGCCCGCCAGGAAGCTGGGCGCGAACTTCTCCAGCAGGCCCCAGATCGGGAAGTTGAAGGCGTTGATGTGCACCGCCACGCCGCCGCGCGGCACCAGGATGTGCGTGCCGGCGAAGTGGCCCTGCTTGCCCAGCGGAATGGCCGGCCCCTCGTGCAGCAGGTTGCCCGAGGGCAGCTCGTTGCTGCCGATGCTGGCGTAGGCGAACAGCGTGCCGGTGCCGCCTTCCACGTCGATCCAGCTGTCGCTGCGGGTGGCGCCGGTGTGGGCGGAAATCGCGTACAGCTCTTCCTTGTGCTCGTTCAGGTACTTGGCCAGCGCCTTCAGGATGGCCGAGCGCTTCTGGAAATCCAGCGCCAGCAGGCTCCTCAGGCCCGTGCCGCGCGCGTAGGCCACGGCCTCGCCGAAGTCCAGGCGCTCGGCATGCGTGGCCGCCACCGGGCGGCCGTTGACGGCGCTGCGCAACTGCTGCGCGGCCTCCTGGCCGATCCAGCGGCCGGCGATGAAGCTTTGGAGGATGGGGGTCATGAATGGGTCTCCTTGAACGGGTCCGTCAGGCCGCCTTCTTAGCGCCCAGGCCCAGGTACGTGTCGATGATCCGGCGGTCGTGCATCAGCTCCTGCGCGTCGCCGCTGAGCGCCACGGCGCCCATCTCCAGCACGTAGGCGCGGTCAGCCACCTGCAGCGCCGCGCGCGCGTTCTGCTCCACCAGCAGCACCGACACGCCCAACTGCCGCAGCGAGGCCACGATGCGCAGCACCTCGCGCACGATCAGCGGCGCCAGGCCCAGCGAGGGCTCGTCGAGCATGAGCAGGCGCGGGCGCGCCATGAGCGCGCGGCCGATGGCCAGCATCTGGCGCTCGCCGCCGGACAGCGTCCCCGACATCTGCGCGCGGCGCTCGTGCAGGCGCGGGAACAGCTCGAACACCTCCTGCATGCGCGCCTTCTGGTCGCGCTGGCCGCGGCGCCAGCGCGAGAAGCCCCCCAGCAGCAGGTTGTCCTCCACCGACATCTCGCTGAACAGCTCGCGCTTCTCGGGCACCAGCGCCACGCCCTGCGCCACCATCTTCTCCACCGTGGGCCGCGCGATGCGCTCGCCGCTCAGCAGCAGCTCGCCGCGCGAGGGCAGCAGGCCCATGGCGGCCGACAGCAGCGTGGTCTTGCCCGCGCCGTTGGGGCCGATGACGGTGACGATCTCGCCCTGCTTCACCGTGAGGTTGACGCGGTGCACCGCCTCGACCTCGCCGTAGGAGACGCACAGCTCGCGCAGCTCCAGCAGTGTTGCGTTGCCGCTCATGCCGCCACCCCCAGGTCGTCGCCGCCGCCCAGGTAGGCATCCAGCACGCGCTGGTTGCCCTGGATCTGCGCCGGCGTGCCCTCGGCGATGACGGTGCCGAACTCCAGCACCGTGATGCGGTCGGCCAGATTCATCACGAACTCCATGTCGTGCTCCACCACCAGGATGCCCAGGCCTTCGGCCCGGAGTTGATCAAGCAACTTCGCCAGCGCCTGCTTCTCCAGGTGGCGCAGGCCCGCCGCGGGCTCGTCGAGCAGCAGCACCGCGGGCTGGCTCGCCAGCGCGCGGGCGATCTCCACGATGCGCTGCTGCCCCAGCGCCAGCGAGGCCGCCGGCGTGTCGGCATGCGCGGCCAGGCCGCAGCGCTCGATCTGGCGCCGCGCCTCGGCCAGCACCGACGCCTCCTCGGCGCGGTCCAGCCGCAGCATCGAGGCGATCCAGCCGCGGTGGGCGCGCCGGTGCGCGCCGACCGCGACGTTCTCCAGCACCGTACGCTGCCCCAGCAGCCGCACATGCTGGAAGCTGCGCGACAGGCCCAGGGCCGCGAACTCGCGCGAGGGCTTGCCGGCCATGGGCTTGCCCATGAGCCGCACCTCGCCCGTGGTGGGATCGTCCACGCCCGAGATCATGTTGAAGAAGGTGCTCTTGCCCGCGCCGTTGGGGCCGATGAGCGCCAGCACCTCGCCGGCGCGCACCGTGAGGTTGACGGCGTTGTTGGCCACCAGCCCGCCGAAGCGCTTGGTCACCTCGCGCGCCTCCAGTACCACCTGGCCGCGCGGCGGCAGCGGCCGCGCGGGCAGCGGCGCGGCCGCGGGCAGCACCGAGGGCGCGGGCCGCACCCAGCGCCGAGCCAGCGCCGCCAGCTGCGGCCACAGCCCGTCGGCGAAGCGCTGCAGCACCACCAGCATCAGCAGGCCGAAGACGATCACCTCGAAGTTGCCGCTGCTGCCCAGCAGGCGCGGCAGCCAGTCCTGCAGCTGCTCCTTGAGCAGCGTGATCAGCGCCGCGCCCAGCACCGCGCCCCACAGGTGCCCGGCGCCGCCCACCACCGCCATGAACAGGTACTCGATGCCGATGTTGAGGTTGAAGGGCGTGGGGTTCACGAAGCGCTGCAGGTGCGCGTACAACCAGCCGGAGACGGCCGCCAACAGCGCCGCCAGCACGAACACCTTGATGCGGTAGCGCGCGGTGTCCACGCCCATGGACTCGGCCATCACGCGCCCGCCCTTGAGCGCGCGGATGGCGCGGCCCTCGCGCGAATCGAGCAGGTTGTGCAGCGCCCACAGCGCCAGCAGCAGCACGGCCCAGATCAGCAGGCCCAGCACCCGCGGCGAGGCCAGCGAGAAGCCCGCCACCACCAGCGGCGGCACGCCGGCGAGGCCGGTGTGGCCGCCCAGCACCTCCAGGTTGCCGAACAGGAAGTACAGGCTCAGCCCCCACGCGATGGTGCCCAGCGGCAGGTAGTGGCCCGACAGCCGCAGCGTGATCGCGCCCAGGAACCAGGCCACGGCAAAGGTCAGCGCCAGGCCCAGGGCCAGGCCGGCCCACGGCAGCAGCGCCGGCGGCAGGCCGCCCAGCCACTGGGCCGCCTGCGCCGAGGTGCAGACCCAGGCCGTGGCATAGGCGCCCACGCCCACGAAGGCGGCCTGGCCGAAGCTGGTCATGCCGCCCACGCCGGTGAGCATCACCAGCCCCAGCGCCACCAGCGCGTACAGGCCGATGTAGTTGAGCAGCGTGACGCTGAACTCGGGCAGGAAGCCCCAGGACGCCAGCAGCAGCGCCACGGCCGCCAGCACCACGTGGCGCGTGTTGAGGCCCCGCGACGGAGCGGAGGCCGCCGCGGCGGGCACGGATGCGGCCTGGGCCGCCTTCGAGGCGCCGCCCGGCACGGGGTCGGACACGGTGTGGGACATGGTCACTCCTCGTCCTCCACATGGTGGCTGCGCAGGCTGCGCCACCACAGCACCGGGATGATCAGCGTGAACACCAGCACCTCCTTGAAGGCGCTGGACCAGAACGATGCGAAGGCTTCCAGCTGGCCCACGAGCAGCGCGCCGGCCAGCGCCAGCGGGTAGCTCGCCAGGCCTCCCACGATGGCGGCGACGAAGCCCTTGAGGCCGATGAGAAAGCCGGTGTCGTAGTAGACGGTGGTGATGGGTGCCACCAGCAGCCCCGCCACCGCACCGATGAGCGCGGCGAAGGCGAAGCACACGTCACCCGAGAGCTCGGTGGGAATGCCCATGAGCCGCGCGCCCACGCGGTTCATGGCCGTGGCGCGCAGCGCCTTGCCGACGATGGAGCGCTCGAAGAACACGAACATCGCCACCACCAGTGCCAGCGCCGTGCCCACCACCACCAGCGACTGGCCGGTGATGCTCAAGCCGCCCAGGTCCAGGCGCAGCTCGGAGAAGGCGGCGGTGCGCGAGCCCTCGGCGCCAAAGAACAGCAGGCCCAGGCCCACCATCACGCCGTGCAGCGCCACCGACACGATCAGCAGCATCAGCACGCTGGCGCGCGCCAGCGGCCGGTAGGCCAGCCGGTACAGCAGCGGGCCCAGCGGCGTGATCAGCAGCAGCGTGGCCACGGCCTGCAGCGCCTGCCCTTCGGGCTTGAGCGCCACCAGCGCCGCGGCCGCCGCCGGGCAGGCCACGCACCAGACCAGCGTCGAGCGCCAGTCCACCGCGGCGCCGCGCTGCGCGCGCCAGGCCTCCACCGCCAGCACCACCGCGGCCAGCGCCAGCAGCAGCCACAGGCTGGCCGGCGCGCGGCCGCTTTGCAGCATGGCCATGGACAGCGCCGCGAAGGCGACGAACTCGCCCTGCGGAATGAAGATCACGCGCGTGACCGAGAACACCAGCACCAGGGCCAGTGCCATGAGTCCGTAGACGGCACCGTTGACGATGCCGTCCTGCCCCAGCAAGAGGGCGATTTGTAGGTCCATGAGGGTCGGATTCCCGTAGGGGGATTACGGCTTCGTCACGCCGTGAGCCTGGGCAGCCCGCTCTCTACTTCGTCATCCCCGCGCAGGCGGGGACCCAGGCGGTCCCACGCCAAAGCGTGAGCGCCCATGCAGGCAAAAGAGACCCCAAGCACTGGCACGCTGACTCATACGGCAATGGCTGGCTCGGGGACCGCCTGGGTTCCCGCCTTCGCGGGAATGACGGAGTGGTAACTGGCACGCGCTCCAGCCCACTGGGGGCAACGATCAGTGACTCAAGGCTGCGTGGCCGGCTGGTACTTCCAGGCACCGTTCTCGATCTTGACCATCACGCGCGCGCGCTGGTCCAGACCCAGGTGGTCGTTGGCGGACATGGTGAAGATGCCGTGCGCGCCCGCCACTTCCTTGGACGACTCCAGCGCGTCGCGCAGCGCGCTGCGGAACTCCGGCGTGCCGGGCTGCGCCTTCTTCAGCGCCGCGGGCACGGCCGCGGCCATCAGCAGCCCGGCGTCCCAGGCGTGCGCGCCGAAGGTGGAGACGCTGCCCTTGCCATGCGCGGCCTCGTAGGTGGCCACGTAGGCCTGGGCGCTCTTCTTCACCGGGTGCGTGGCCGGGAGCTGGTCGGCCACCAGCACCGGGCCGGCGGGCAGCAGCGTGCCTTCCACGTCCTTGCCGCCCACGCGCAGGAAGTCGGCGTTGGCCACGCCGTGCGTCTGGTAGACCTTGCCGTTGAAGCCGCGCTCCTTGAGCGTCTTCTGCGGCAGCGCCGCGGGCGTGCCCGAGCCGGCGATCAGCACCGCGTCGGGCCGCGCCGACATGATCTTGAGCGCCTGGCCGGTGACGGAGGTGTCGGTGCGCGCGTAACGTTCGTTGGCGACGATCTTGAGCTTCTTGAGCGCCGCGGCCTTGCTGAACTCCTGGTACCAGCCCTCGCCGTAGGCGTCGGAGAAGCCAATGAAGGCCACGTTCTGCACGCCCGCGGCGGCCATGTGCTCGGCGATGGCCAGCGACATCATGATGTCGTTCTGCGGCGTCTTGAACACCCACTTGCGCTTGGCATCCATGGGCTCGACGATGCGCGCCGACGCGGCCATGGAGATCATGGGCGTCTGCGACTCGGCGGCCACGTCGATCATGGCCAGCGAGTTCGGCGTGGTGGTGGAGCCCAGCAGCACGTCCACCTTGTGCTCGCTCACGAGCTTGCGGGCGTTGGAGACCGCCGCCGTGGTGTCCGAGGCGTCATCGAGCACGATGTAGTTGACCTTCTGCCCGGCGATGGTCTTGGGCATCAGCGCCACCGTGTTCTTCTCCGGGATGCCCAGCGAGGCCGCCGGGCCGGTGGCCGAGAGCGTGACGCCGACGTTGATGTCGGCCTGCGCCAGCGTGGCCGCCAGCAGCGCGGCCGCGGCAGCGACGAGTTTGAAGCTCTTGCTCATGTGTTGTCTCCTTCGGTGGATGTGGCCTCCGCGCGCGCAGGGCGCCGGCGCGGGGCCGTCTTGGTGCTTTTGTAGGAAATGGTCGTGACATCGGGCGCCCTGACCGCCGGCACGCCGCCGACGAGCAGGTCCGCCACGATGGAGCCCATGGTCTCATGGGTGAGCTCACCCTCGGGCCGAAGCCAGGTGAACATCCAGTTGATCATGCCAAAAAGTAACATGGTCAACGGCTTGACCAGCCCGGCGACGTCCTGCTCGGGATGCCACTGCGCCAGCGCCGCCGCGAAGCCGGCCGTGACGCGGCGCTGCATGGCGCGGATGCGCTCGCAGTCCTTGGGGTCGAGAAAGCGCACGTCGTCGGTGAGCACGCGGTGCGCGTGCTGCGCATGCGCGTACTCGCGCATGATGCGCGCCACCAGCTCGCGCACGCGCGCCTCGGGCTCCAGCGGCTGGGCCTGCACGTCCTCCACCATCGCCACCAGCCGCGCCACATGGCCTTCGGCGATCTCCACCAGCAGGCTGTACTTGTCGCGGTAGTAGTGGTAGAGCGTGGCCTTGGACAGGCCCGCGGCCTCGGCCACCTGGTTCATGGAGGTGGCCGGATAGCCGCGGTTGGCAAACAGCTCCGCCGCCCGCGCGAGGATCATCTCGCGCTGGTCTTCGTAGTTGGCGGCGCGTCCGCGGGCCATGCGGGTCTTTCAGCGCTCGTCGAAGGACAGGATCACGCGCTCGGTGAGCGGGTGCGCCTGGCAGGTGAGGATGAAGCCGGCGGCCACCTCGTTCTTGTCCAGCGCGAAGTTGCGCTCCATGCGCACCTCGCCCTCGACCACCTTGGCGCGGCAGGTGCCGCACACGCCCGAGGTGCAGGAAAACGGCACCTCCATGCCGCAGGCCGAGGCCGCATCCAGGATGCTGGGCTGCTGCTTGTGGAACTGGATCTCGCGCCGCAGCCCGTCGCGGATGATGACGATGCGCGCGCTCTCCGCGTCGCCGGGCTGCGCCTCGTGCACCACGGCGTCGGCCTTCGCGTCCGGGGTAGCGGCCTGAGCGACACCGAAGCGCTCGATGTGGATGCGCTCCTCGCTCACGCCCGCGGCCAGCAGCGCGGCCTCGGCCTCGTCGTTCATCTGGAACGGGCCGCAGATGTAGACATGGTCGATGGACGCGGCCGGCACCACACTGCGCAGGAACTCGCCGATCTTGTCGCGGTTCATCAGCCCCATGTTCAGCGGCGCGTCGGTGGGCTCGTCGGAGAACACGTGGTGCAGCACCAGCCGCGACATGTAGCGGTTCTTCAGGTCCTCCAGCTCCTCCTTGAACATGGTGGACTGCAGCGAGCGGTTGCCGTAGATCAGCGTGAACTGAGATCGGGGCTCGCGCGCCAGCACCGTCTTCATGATGGAGAGGATCGGCGTGATGCCGCTGCCGCCGGCGATGCCGACGTGGTGACGCTGCGCTTCGGGCTCGATGGGCACGAAGAAGCGGCCCTGCGGCGCCATGACGCTGATCTCGTCGCCCGGGCGCAGCGAGGTGTTGATCCAGTTGGAGAACACGCCGCCCCGGACCTTGCGCACGCCCACGCGCAGCTCGCCGTCATCGACGCCGGCGCAGATGGAGTAGGAGCGGCGCAGGTCCTGGCCGTCGATGGTCTTGCGCAGCGTCAGGTACTGGCCTTGCGTGAAGCCGAAGACCTCGCGCAGCTCGGGCGGCACGTCGAAGCTGACGACCACGGCCTCGGGGGTGTCGGGAATCACCGCGCGCACCCGCAGCGGATGGAACAGGACGCTCATGGCTCAAATGGGCTTGAAGTGTTCGAAAGGCTCGCGGCAATCCAGGCAACGGTGCAGCGACTTGCAGGCGGTGGCGCCGAAGGCGGACAGCTGCTCGGTGTGCGTGCTGCCGCAGCGCGGGCAGGCCACCGGCGCGATGCGCCGCGGCACCAGGCGGATCGCCACCGGGGCGCCGGGCTCGATGTGGCCGGGCGGCGCGATGCCGTACTCGCGCAGCTTGCGCCGGCCATCCTCGCTGATCCAGTCGGTGGTCCAGGCCGGCGCGCGCTGCAGCTTCAGCTGCACCGGCCCCAGGCCGTCGCGCTCCAGCGCCTCGCGCACGCTCTGCTCGATGACCTCGGTGGCCGGGCAGCCGGAGTAGGTGGGCGTGAGCACCACCTCCAGCGCGTCACCGGCCTCGCGCACGTCGCGCACGATGCCCAGGTCGCACAGCGACAGCGCCGGCACCTCCGGGTCCAGCACGCCGGCCAGCACGTCCCAGGCGCGCTGCACGCGCGCCGGGACGGCCCGTTGCGCGCTCACCAGGCGCCTCCCGGATAGGCCCGTTGCAGGTGCTGCATCTCGGCCAGGATGTAGCCCATGTGCTCGCTGTGCACGCCGCGCTTGCCGGTGCTCATGAAGGACTTGTCCGGCGGCGGCTGCAGCGTGGCTTCCTGCAGCAGCGGCGCGACTTCGGCGTGCCAGTTCGCGCGCAGCTCGGCCCAGCGCGGGCCCAGGCCGTCGGCGGCCGCCTGCTCGTCCACCGCGTCGTCCTCGAACAGCTCGGCCACGTAGGGCCAGAGTTTTTCAAGCGCGGCCTGCATGCGGCGGTGCGACTCGTCGGTGCCGTCGCCCAGGCGCAGCACCCAGTCAGCCGCGTGCTGCTGGTGGTAGCTCGCCTCCTTGACGGCCTTGGCGGCGATGGCGGAGAGCTCCTCGTCGCTGGAGTCGTGCAGCCGCACCCACAGGTGCCGCAGCAGCGTGGAGACGAAGAGGTTGCGTAGCACCGTGAGCGCGAAGTCGCCGGGGCGGCCGTCGCCGTTGGGCAGCTCCACCAGCGTGGGGTTGAAGTAGTCGCGCTCCTCGCGCAGGAAGGCGAGCTGGTCCTCGTCCAGCCCTTGCGCGCTGCCGGCCAGCGTCAGCACCGCGCGCGCCTGGCCCAGCAGGTCCAGCGCCATGTTGGCCAGGGCGATGTCCTCTTCCAGCACCGGCGCGTGGCCGGTCCACTCGCCCAGCCGCTGCGCCAGGATCAGGCAGGTGTCGCCAATGCGCAGCAGGTACTGCTGGCGCGGGTCGCGTTGAAGTTGGATGGATGCCTGCATCGCCGCCTCACATGTGGTCCACCGAGTCCGGCAGCTTGTAGAAGGTGGGATGGCGGTAGACCTTGTCCTCCATCGGGTCGAAGTACATGCCCTTGTCGCCCGGGTCGCTGGCGATGATCTGGTCGCTGCGCACCACCCACACGCTGGAGCCTTCCTGGCGCCGGGTGTAGACGTCGCGCGCCATCTGCAGCGCCATCTGCGGGTCGGCGGCATGCAGGCTGCCGCAATGCTTGTGGTCCAGCCCGGCGCGGCTGCGCACGAACACTTCCCACAGCGGCCATTCGTTTTGGGTACCGGTACTCATCATGTGTCTCCTCGCGGGGTGTCGTGGCTCAGGCGGCCTTGGGCTGGCGCTGCGCCTGCTTGTCGGCATGGGCCAGCGCGGCCTCGCGCACCCAGGCGCCCTCTTCCCAGGCCTTCACGCGCGCGGCCAGGCGCTCGCGGTTGCAGGGGCCGTTGCCGTTGACCACGTTCCAGAACTCGTCCCAGTCGATGGTGCCGAAGTCCCAGTGGCCGCGTTCCTCGTTCCACTTCAGGTCGGGGTCGGGCAGCGTCACGCCCAGCACCTTGGCCTGCTCGACGGTGGCGTCCACGAACTTCTGGCGCAGCTCGTCGTTGGAGACGCGCTTGATGCCCCAGCGCATGCCCTGCGCGGTGTTGGGCGACTGGTCGTCGGGCGGGCCGAACATCATCAGGCACGGCCACCACCAGCGGTTCACCGCGTCCTGCACCATGGCCTTCTGTGCCTCGGTGCCGTTTTGCATCATCACCAGCAGCGAATCGAAGCCCTGGCGCTGATGGAAACTTTCCTCGCGGCAGATGCGGATCATGGCCCGCGCATAGGGCGCGTAGGAGCAGCGGCAGATCGGCACCTGGTTCATGATGGCTGCGCCGTCAACCAGCCAGCCGATGGTGCCCACGTCGGCCCAGGTCAGCGTCGGGTAGTTGAAGATGGAGCTGTACTTGGCCTTGCCGCTGTGCAGCGCGGCCAGCAGCTCGTCGCGGCTGGTGCCCAGCGTCTCGGCCGCGGCGTAGAGGTACAGGCCGTGGCCGCCCTCGTCCTGCACCTTGGCCAGCAGGATCGCCTTGCGCTTCAAGGTCGGTGCCCGCGAGATCCAGTTGCCCTCGGGCAGCATGCCCACGATCTCCGAATGCGCGTGCTGGCTGATCTGGCGGACGAGCGTGCGGCGGTAGTTCTCCGGCATCCAGTCCTTGGCCTCGATGAAGCCGCCGTCGTCGATGTTGGCATCGAAGCGCTGCAGCAGCGCGCGCTCCTCGACGCTGCGCAGCGTCTTGTCCTCGGGCTCCTTGCCCTGCGTGTCCATGGCTTGGGTGTACATGGCGGTTCCTTGCTTACTTCGGGCGCCGGTCGATGACGCGGCGTGCCTTGCCGGTGAGGGTGCGCTCGATGGAGTCCGGCACCAGCACCTCCACGCGCGTGCTGATGCCCACCAGCGTCTTGATGCGGTGCTGCACCCACTTGGCGATCTCCTCCACCGCCGCCGGCGCCATCACGCCCAGCGCGGGCTGCAGCTCGCAGCGCACCTGCACCTCGTCGAGCAGCCCCTCGCGCATCACCTGCAGCTGGTACTGGCCCGAGAGCTGCGGGTGCTGCAGCACGATCTCCTCGATCTGGGTCGGGAAGAC
>NZ_JABBFW010000012.1 GCF_012927045.1 Azohydromonas caseinilytica
AGCCGGCGATGTTGGCCTGGCTGGAGAGCACGTCCATGCTCTGCGCGCGCGTGGTGCGCGGGGCGGCTTCGAGCGCGAAGCTGGTCAGCCCGGCGGCGGCCAGCCGCTCCAGCCCTTCGCGGTCGAAGGGATTGAGCATGCCCACCAGCGTGGCGCCGGGCTTCATGAGCCCGAGCTCCTCGGGCGAGGGCGGGCGCACCTTGAGCACCAGCTCGCAGCCCAGCGCGGCGGACGCATCCAAGATCTCGGCGCCCACCGCAGCATAGGCCGCATCAGGGGCGGCCGCCGCCACGCCGGCGCCGGATTGCACGCACAGCCGGTGGCCCTGGGCCATGAGCTTCCTTGCCGTCTCCGGCGTGACGGCTACCCGGGTCTCGCCCGGTGTGCTTTCTCGGGGTATGCCGATGTACATCGACCAGCCTCTGGCAGATTGAGGGTGCTTGGACGTCCTGACGCCGGTGTCGGGCGACCGGAGGTACCGGCTGTCGTCAGAGCACGTTGACCAGCTGCGGTACGGCCGCGAACAGATCGGCTTCCAGGGCGTAATCGGCCACGGAAAATATGGGTGCCTCCGGGTCCTTGTTGATGGCCACGATGACCTTGGAGTCCTTCATCCCAGCAAGATGCTGGATCGCGCCGCTGATGCCGCAGGCGACGTACAGCGCGGGCGCCACGATCTTGCCGGTCTGGCCCACCTGCCAGTCGTTGGGGGCGTAGCCGGCGTCCACCGCGGCACGCGAGGCACCCAGCGCCGCGCCCAGCTTGTCGGCCAGCGGCGTGAGCACTTCCGTGAACTTCTCCGCCGAGCCCAGCGCGCGGCCGCCCGACACGACGATCTTGGCATCCGAGAGCTCGGGGCGGTCACTCCTGGTCAACTCGCGACTCACGAGGGCACTGTTGCCGCTGTCGGGGACCGGCACGACAGCCTCCCCCGGCGCCGTACCGCCACTCGCCCGTGCCGGCTCGAAGCTCGTGCTGCGCACGGTGAGCACCTTCACGGGGTCGGCACTGCGCACGGTCGCGATGGCATTTCCGGCATAGATCGGACGCTCGAACGTATCCGACGCAACGACCCTGATCACGTCGCTCAGCTGCGAGACGTCCAGCCTGGCCGCCACGCGCGGAGCGAGGTTGCGACCGCAGGCCGTGGACGGGAACAGGATGTGGCTGTAGCCGGGCGCCACGGCCAGCACCTGCGCGGCCAGGTTCTCGGCCAGCTGCGAGGCGAGCGCTGCCGAGTCGGCGTGAAGCACCTTGGCCACACCCTGGACGCTCGCTGCTGCCTGCGCTGCCGGGCCGGCGTTCTCCCCGGCCACCAGCACATGGACCTCGCCGCCACATTGAAGGGCCGCGGTGATCGTGTTGAGGGTCGCGCTCTTGAGCTGCGCGTTGTCGTGTTCGGCAATGACAAGGACGGACATCTCAGATCACCTTGGCTTCGTTCTTCAGTTTCTCGACGAGGGTTGCCACGTCGGCCACCTTCACCCCGGCGCCGCGCTTGGGCGGCTCGCTCACGTTGAGCGTCGTGATGCGCGACACCACGTTGACGCCAAGCGCGCCGGGATCGAGGATGGCCAGCGGCTTCTTCTTGGCCTTCATGATGTTGGGCAGCGTCACGTAGCGCGGCTCGTTCAGGCGCAGGTCGGTCGTGACGACCGCGGGCAGCGTGACGTCCACGGTTTCCAGGCCGCCATCCACTTCGCGGGTGACCCTGGCCCTGCCGTCCGACACGGCGAGCTCGGAAGCAAAGGTGGCCTGGGGAAGATCAGCCAGCGCGGCGAGCATCTGGCCGGTCTGGTTGCAGTCGCCGTCGATGGCCTGCTTGCCCACGATCACCAGGCTCGGCTGCTCCTTTTCCACGACGGCCTTGAGCAGCTTCGCCACGGTCAGCGGCTGCAACTCGGCATCGGTCTCGACCAGGATGGCGCGGTCCGCGCCGATGGCCAGCGCCGTGCGCAGCGTTTCCTGGCAGACGGCGGGGCCGCAGGACACGGCAATGACTTCCGTGGCGACGCCCTTTTCCTTGAGCCGCACGGCCTCCTCGACGGCGATCTCGTCGAAGGGATTCATGCTCATCTTGACGTTGGCGAGGTCCACGCCGCTGCCGTCGGACTTGACGCGGACCTTGACGTTGTAGTCTACGACGCGCTTCACGGCGACCAGTACCTTCATGAATGTCTCCAGGTTGGGCCTCACGCCTGGCCAGGCGTGAAGGCCGTTGACAACGTATCGAACAGGGCCGCGCGCCGCTCGACGAAGGCGCGCACGCCCTCGCGGCCGTCGGGCGTGGTGGCCGCCGCGGCGATCTCGCGTGCCTCGGCCTGCAGATGCGCTTCCAGCCCAGTGTCGAAGCTCTGCAGCAGCAGCCGGCGCGAGCGGCCCAGCGCCTGCGTGGCGTAGCTCGCCAGCCTGGTGGCAACTGCCATGGCCTCCTGCGCGAGGTCGGCGTCATCGACCACGCGGGTGACAAGCCCCAGCTCCCGCGCCTCCTCGGCGCGCACACGCCGGTTGGTGAGGATCATGTCCTGGGCCTGCCGCAGGCCCGCGAGCCTGGGCAACCACCAGGAGGCGCCGGCGTCGGGGGAGAGCCCGATCGCCGTGTACGCGGCCGTGAGGTGGGCCGATCGGGCCGCGAGCACCACGTCGCCCATCAGTGCCAGGCCGAGCCCCGCACCGGCGGCCGCGCCGTTCAGCGCCGTCACCAGGGGCTTGTCCATGCGCGCCAGCCGGGCCACCGCCGCGTGCAGGCTGGCGGTGATGTCCATCACCAGCGCAGGGAGCGCGGTGCCGGCCTGCTGGAAGGCACCGATGTCGCCGCCGGCGCAGAACAGCTTGCCGCTGCCGGTGAGCAGCACGCAGCGGATGGAGGCGTCGGCGTCGCAGGCGATGGCAGCCGCCAGCAGGGTCCTGGCGAGCGGGGCGTCCATCGCGTTACCCTGCGCCGGCCGGTTCAATGTCAGCCGGGCCACGGGACCGAAGCGTTCAACGAGCAGCAAGGAGGTGGAAGTCATGCGGCGTACAGGAGGGGAGTGCCTTCACTGTGCCGCCGAGGCTGCTGCCGCGCGCCGTCCGAACGGACGATGGGCGCTTCGCTTGTCAGCGCCAGTTCGGCGCTTCCACACCACCGTCGACGCCCAGGATCTTCCCCGTGATCCAGCGCGCTGCGGGCGAAGCCAGGAACAGCGCCGCGGCGGCGATGTCTTCAGGCTGCCCCAGGCAGCCCATGGGCGTGCCGTCCAGCAGGGCCTGCTTGCGTTCGGGCGTCAGGAAGGGTGCGAGCGCATCCGTCATGATGGTCCCGGGCTCGATGGCGTTGATGCGGACGTGCGGCGCGTAGTCCTGGGCCAGGTTGCGCGTGAGCTGGTTCAGCGCCGCCTTGGCCGCGCCGTAGGCGCTGAAGTGCTTCTGCGCATAGCGGGCGGCGGTGGAGGAGATGTTGACCACGGCCCCGCCGCCGGCGTCGCGCATGTGCGGCGCCGCCTTCTGGATCAGCAGGTAGGCGGGCTGGACGTTCCAGCACAGGACGCGGCTGAACTCGGCGGCGCCCATGCGGCGCGGGTCGTTGGGGCCTGCGCCGCCCGCGTTGTTGACCAGCAGCGTGATTCGGCCCAGCTCTTCGCGCGTGCGCGCCACGAGCCGGTCCAGTGCCGCCTCGTCGGCGACGTCACCGGCCACCGCGATGGCGCGGCGGCCCATGGCGGCGATCTCGGCGGCCACGGCATCGACGTCGGATGAAGTGCGGGCGGCCAGCGCCACGTCGGCGCCGGCGCGGGCAAAGGCCAGCGCGCAGGCGCGGCCGATGCCCTTGCCGGCACCGGTGACGATGGCGACCTGGCCATCGAGGGAGAAAAGGGGCAGTACTGCGGTCATCGGTGCCTCCTCGGCAGTGAAGGGATCACCGATGTTCGGCCGCGCCCCCGGCGCGGCCATCGTGCGAACGGACGATGCGGCCGGCGCGGTGCCGGCGTCTCGGTCGTCGTGCTCAGCGCGTGACGGCCGCGCGCAGCATCTGCGCGAAAGCGTCGCTGTAGGGAGGGAGCATGCCGAAGCCGCGCCGCGGGTCCTGCGCCCCGGCCTGGTAGACCGTGCGGGCGTGGCTGAACTCCAGGAAGCCCTCGCGGCCGTGGTAGCGCCCCATGCCAGAGGTACCGACACCGCCGAACGGTGCGTCCTCAACTGCCGGGTGCATGCACACGTCACCCAGCGACACCCCGCCCGAGAGCGTGCGCTGCAGCACCTGCTCCTGCTCGTCGGCGTCGCTGCCGAACCAGTAGAGCGCCAGCGGCCGGGGCCCGGCAGCCACGGCCGCCAGGGCGTCCTCGAAGGCCTGGTAGGTGCGCAGCACCAGCGCCGGTCCGAAGATCTCGTGCTGCATGATCAGGCTGTCGGCGGGCGGGTCGATGACCACGCGCAGCGGCATGCGCCGCTCGGCGGCGCCCCGCGCATCCGGCCAGCCGCCGGCCATGCGGATCTGCGCGCCGCGCGCGGCAGCGTCGGCGATGTAGGACTCCACGCGCGCGAAGTGCCGCTCGTTGATCACGGGCACCACGTCGGCATTGCCGGCGATGGTGGGGAACAGCGTGCGCCAGGCCGTGTCCAGGGCGCTGACCAGCGCCTCGGCCTGCGAGGCATGCACCCACACCACGTCGGGTGCGACGCACAGTTGCCCGCCGTTGGTGCTCTTGCCCACGGCAATGCGCTCGGCGACGCCCGCGATGTCGGCATCGCGCCCGACGAGCACCGGCGACTTGCCGCCGAGCTCCAGCGTGACCGGCACCAGGTTGGCCGCGGCGGCTTGCATCACCAGGCGACCCACGGCCGTCGATCCGGTAAACACCAGGTGATCCCAGGGCTGCGCGGCAAAGTCGGCGCCCACGTCGGCCCCGCCGGTGACCACGGCCAGCTCCTGGGGCTCGAAGAAGGCCACCACCGCCTGCGCCAGCACCTCGGCCGTGCGCGGCGTGAGCTCGGAAGGCTTGAGCACCGCCCGGTTGCCTGCCGCCAGCACGCTGGCCAGGGGCGACAGCAGCGTGTAGAGCGGCGCGTTCCAGGTGCCGATGATGCCCACCACGCCCTTGGGCTGGTACTGCACCCACGCGCCGGCGCCGAACGCGTCGAACGGTGCCATGGCCGGTCGGGGCTCGCGTGGCGTCCACTGGGGCAGGTGGTCGCGCGCATGCTTGAGCGATGCCAGAGACCCCAGCACGTCGTTCATCAGCGAGAAGACCGGCGAGCGGCCACCGAAGTCGGCCTCCATCGCGCGGCACAGGGCTTCATGGTGTTCGACCAGCAGGTCGATTACCCGCTGCAGCCGCGCTTGGCGCACTGCATCCGGGTCAGGGCCGGAGGCGAGGAAGGCTGCGCGCTGCACGTCGAGCAGTGCACGCGCCGAGGTTGTCCGGGGCATGGCGTCGTCTCCTGTGTTGGTTGTTCCGGGGCTCACCGCCCCGCGGTCCGCAATGATGGACTCAGCCACTCCAGGGTGCCGCGCCGTACGGGGTTGCACTTCGTCCGAAGGGACGATGCCTGCCATGGCAAAGGCCGCCGACGATGGGGCATCCTCCACCGCCGCCACTGCTGCCCATGCCGCAAGAGAACTCCTGGCGCACCCATCTGAGCTTGGTGCTGCTGACACTGGTCTACGTGTTTTCCTTCATCGACCGGCAGGTGCTGGCGATCCTGATCGAGCCGATCAAGCGCGAGTTCGGCGCCTCGGACACGCAAATGGGCCTGCTCAGCGGGCTGGCCTTCGGGCTGCTGTACGCGGCGCTGGGCGTGCCCGTGGGCCGGCTGGCTGACCGCCGCAGCCGGCGCAACATCGTGGCGCTGTGCTGCAGCCTCTGGAGCCTGGCCACGATGGCCTGCGGGATGGCGACGCAGTTCTGGCAACTGCTGCTGGCGCGCATGTCGGTGGCCGTGGGAGAGGCCGGCGGCATGGCGCCCTCCATCTCCATCGTGTCCGACCTGTACCCCAAGCATCGGCGCTCCATGGCGATCAGCCTGTTCATGATGGGCCCGCATTTCGGCGCGCTGCTGGGCCTGGCGCTGGGCGGCTGGATCGCGCAGCACTATGGCTGGCGGGCAACCTTCCTGTGGTTCGGCGCACCCGGCGTCGTGCTGGGCCTGCTGGTGTGGCTGCTGGTGCGCGAGCCGCACCGCCAAGGCGTCGCTGCCTCGTCCGCGCCCTCGGCCGAGCCGATGCTGCGCCAGGTGTGGCGATTGCTGGCCATGCCGGCCTTCCGGTACCTGGCGCTGGCCTGCGGCATTGCCGGCGTGGCCGGCTATGGCTACGGCGTGTGGTCGCCAAGCTTCCTGGTGCGCAGCCACGGCCTCGACATCGCGCAGGCCGGCCTGCTGTATGGCGGTGCCAGTGGCCTGGGCGCCATTGCCGGCGCCATCTTCTGCGGCTGGCTGTGCGACTGGCTGGTGCAGCGCGACATGCGTTGGCAACTCGGGCTGCCCTTGGCCGGCGTGGCGCTGTCGCTGCCCCTGGCACTGGGCTTCTTCCTGTGGCCCGCGGGTGGGCACTGGAGCGTGGGCGGGCTGCAGATCCCGCATGCCCTGGCCTTCGCCCTGGGCTTTGCCTTCTTCGCCAGCTGGTGGCCGCCGCTGTCCTACAGCGCCGTGAGCCACATGGTCGATCCCGCTGAACGCAGCGTCGCGGCCGCGCTGCTGAACTTCTTCATCACCCTGTTCGGCGTGGGTGCCGGCCCGCTGGTCACCGGTGCGCTGAGCGACTGGCTCACCCCCCTGTACGGCGCCGAGGCGCTGCGCCATGCCCTGCTGGGCGCCGTGAGCCTGCTGACGCTGACGCTGGTGTTCATGGCGCTGGCCATCGAGCCGTACCGGCAGCAACTGCGCCGCCTGGGGGCCGCCGCCCCTGCCCTGTCCTGAAACCATTCCGAGGAAACTTACTGATGAACGACACACCCGTGGTGCTGGTCACCGGCGCCAGCCGAGGCATCGGCGCAGCCACTGCCGAAGCCTTCGGCCGCGCGGGCTGGCGCGTGGCCATCACGGCCCGCACGCTGAGCGAAGAAAAGCCGCTGACGCACCAGTTGCGCCGTCCCGACGGCACGCTGCTGTCGGGCAGCCTGTATCGAACGGCCAAGGCCGTGACCGCCACGGGTGCCGAGGTGCTGACCCTCCCGATGGACCTGCTGGACCCGGACTCGCTCGATGCGGCGCTGGATGTGGTGATCGGCCGCTGGGACCGTATCGACCTGCTGATCAACAACGCCGTCTACCAGGACCCCGAGATGAACGCGATGCTGCTCGATCTCGATGATGCGGCGCTGATGCGCACGCTGCAGGGCAACGTCGTGGCGCCATTGCGCCTGGTGCGCCGGGTGCTGCCGCGCATGCTCGGACGCCGTGGCGGGCAGATCATCAACGTCTGTTCCGGAGCCGGCCAGAGCGACCCGCCCGTGCCGGCCAACCGGGGCGGCTGGGGATTTGCCTACGGTGCGTCCAAGGCGGCGTTGGCGCGCCTGGCCGGGTGCATCAACCGCGAACATGGCGCACGCGGCATACGCGCCTTCAGCGTCAATCCCGGCCTGGTCAGCACCGAGGCCGTGACCGCGACGCTGGGCGATGGCGGGGTGCTGGAACAGCGCTTCGGCGCCATGCGGCCCGAGGCCATCGCGGCGGCCCTGCTGTGGCTGGCGACCGATCCGCGGGCCGCCGAGCTGGCGCGCAAGCCCAGCATGATCGAGCTGCAAGCGCTGGTGCGCGAACACGGGCTGGCGCCCTGAGGAGCTGCCGGGGCGCCAGGCGGCAGCCCCGCGCCAACCGCGTCAATTGCGCGAGCCGAGCCAGGCGACGCTGTTGAGGAAGATGCGCACCAGCTCGGTCTGGCGCCGCACGCCGGTCTTGGAGAAGATCGACCGCAGGTGTGCCCGCGCGGTGTTGCGGCGGATGTTGAGCGCCTCCGCAGCCTCTTCCAACGACAGCCCGTTGGCCAGCTCGATGGCCAGCGCACTTTCCGCGGGCGTGAGCTGGAAAAGCTGCTGCGCCAACTTCACCGGCGGGTGCGCCTTGCCCTCGGTGTCGCGGACGAACACCGCCACGCTGGGCCGATGCTTGCCTTCCGTCCACTGGTCAGGCGAGATCGCCTGCACCACCACGCCCCAGCTGAGCTGACCCGACGGACGGCTCACGGACATGGCTTCCGTGAGCCCCGCCTCCGACGCCTGCGGATGGGTCAGGGCCTCACGCACCAGGCGCTGGAGCTTGCGGTCGTCATTGGCATACGTGGCCTCCAGCTGCTGGCCCACAACGCGCAGGCCGTCTTCCATCTCCAGGATGCCGGCGGCTGCAGGATTGCACTCGATGACCTCGCCGTTCTCGTCCAGCACTACCACGCCGACCATCAGCTGGGCCATGGCGTGGCCGTAGAGCGAGTTGAGCTTGCGGTCCTGGTGGATGGAGAGGTGCAGGTTCAGCGCACGCTTGAGGTGCGGTACCAGGCGGCGGGCAAACTCGACATCCGCCGTCGAGAACGCCGGCGCCTGTTCCGGGCGCGTGACCCGGAACCCGTACACGCCACCGTCACTGGTGGCCAGGTCCACGGCCAGCACATGGAACACGTCATGAGGCTGGCACCAGTCGCGGTAATAGGACGACGCCCGCCAGTCGACCTCGGGCAGGATGTCCTGGATCGTCACCACCTTGTCCGGCGTCAGCCCCTTGAAGGGGCTCATGGCGATGTAGCGGTTGTGTGGCGAAAGCACGCGGCGGTCACCCGAAGACGACACGATCAGCCCCAGGTCGTCGACACCGCCCGGGCGCACGATCAGCGAGGTGTAGTTGCCCCGCAGCTCCAGCCGGAGCTGGTCCAGGCAATCGGCCCAGCGCGACGTGTCCAGCGGCACGTCATAGATGACACCCAGCAGATTGCTGAAGCGCTCGATGGACGTGGCCGCCGCAGGGCCTGCGGCCACGGGTGCGCCGGGGGTTGTCTCCAATTCCGCCTCTGTGGACGGGTCGTCAATGCAACTGCTCATCACGGTCTCAGTGTAGGGAGGGTCCGTACAGGTGTGCATTGAGGAAAGCCCGCAAGCAAATCCAGCCGAACTCTCCGGGTATTAGACGATTTTTCGTATGGAAACATCATCCCGGCCTTCACAGTGCCGGATGGCGCTGTTGCCAGGGCGCGGCCTGCTCAAGCTGCGCGGCCAGCGACAGCAGCCGGGCCTCGTCCCCGAAAGGCGCCGCGAACTGCGCGCCTATCGGCATGCCCGCGGCGTTCCAATGCAGCGGCACCGACATGGCCGGATGGCCGCTCATGTTGAACATGGCCGTGAACGGCGAGGCCATCATTGCCGACTTGACGTAGTCGTCGAAGGGCTGGTCGAGCGACATCGCGCCGAGCCTGGGCGCCGGCGCGGCCGTGACCGGTGACAGCAGGAGGTCGTACGTGCCGAAGAACAGGTCGAAGGTGCGCCCGACCTGGTCGAAGGCGCTGCGGGCCGCCAGCACCTGCTCGGCGCTGTAGCCGCGCGCCAGGTTGAGGCTGCGCCAGTTGATCGGCTCGAATTCGTCCTCGCGGGCGGCGCGGCCGATGGCCTTCTCGCGCGCACGGACGGTGCTGAGCATGCCGGTGGCTGTGACCACGCCCATGCCGGTGAACATCTCCCCGATCAGCTCCCGGCTCAGCAGCCGTGCCGGTGCGGGCTCGACGCTGTGACCCAAAGACTCGCACAGCTTCGCCGCCGCGCGCGCGGCGGCAAGGCAGTCCG
This sequence comes from Azohydromonas caseinilytica, assembly GCF_012927045.1. Taxonomy (GTDB): domain Bacteria; phylum Pseudomonadota; class Gammaproteobacteria; order Burkholderiales; family Burkholderiaceae_C; genus Azohydromonas; species Azohydromonas caseinilytica. The sequence goes on from NZ_JABBFW010000012.1 coordinate 9,741, forward strand.
GGTGCACGGGCAGGCCGAAGACGTTCTCCTCCAGCAACGCGATGCGCAGCCGGCGCGGTGGCCGCTCGATGGCGGCCAGCAAGGGCTGCACCGGCGGGGCGCTGCGGCTGCCGGGCTCCGCGCCCTGGGTGAGCTGCAGCAGCAGCGCGCTGTCGCGCACCGAGCGGCTGATGGCATGGTTGATCGACAAGCCCAGCCAGCCTTCCAGCGCCTTGGGCCCTGCCGGCACGCGGCCGCGGCTGGGCTTGAGCCCGAACAGGCCGCAATGCGAGGCGGGGATGCGGATCGAGCCGCCACCGTCGCTGGCATGGGCCACGGGCACCATGCCGCTGGCCACTGCCACCGCCGCGCCACCCGATGATCCACCGCTGCTCAGGACCGTATTCCACGGATTGCGCGTGAGCCCGAACAGCCTCGACTCCGTGGTGGCGGTTTGCCCAAACTCCGGCGAGGTGGTCTTGGCAAAAACGTTCAGCCCCGCCGCGCGGTAGCGCTGCACCAGCGTGGAGTCGTGGTCGGCCACGGCGTCCTTGAAGAACGCGCTGCCGTTGGTGGTCACCGTGCCGGCCATCGCCACGCCCAGGTCCTTGAGCGCGAAAGGCACGCCCAGCAACGGCGCGGACTCGGCGCGGCGCGCCCGCTCGCCGCGGCTCAGCGCGGACAGCCCGCGGGCCGCCTCGCGGGCCGCCTCGAAGTGGCGCAGCGCGATGGCGTTGAGCGCGGCATGGGCCTCGGTACGGGCGATGGCCGCGTCGAGCGCTTCGAGCGGCGTGACCTCGCCGTTGCGGATCTTCGCCGCCAGCGCGGTGGCGTCCCATCGTTCGTACTCGGGCAGCGGACGCGCCCCCGCAGGCGCGGCCTGCAAACCGAGCGAGGCCGCCCCGGCTACCGCCACCTTGATGAACCCGCGCCGCCCGGCATCAGGTTGTTCAGCCATCGAACATCTCCCCGTCACAGCCGCTCGATGATGGTGACGTTGGCCTGCCCGCCACCCTCGCACATGGTCTGCAGCCCGAAGCGCCCGCCGGTTCGCTCCAGCTCGTGCAGCAGGGTCGTCATCAGCTTGGCGCCCGAGGCCCCCAGGGGATGGCCCAGCGCGATGGCACCGCCATTGACGTTGGTGCGCTCCAGCGGATAGTCGGTCTCCCTGAGCCAGGCCATCACGACCGATGCGAACGCCTCGTTGATCTCCACGAGGTCGATGTCGTGCAGCTTCATGCCGGCCTTGCGCAGGGCATGCGCGGTGGCCGGGATGGGAGCGGTGAGGTGCCAGATCGGGTCGTCGGCGCGCACGCTCAGGTGATGGATGCGTGCCCGGGGCTTGAGGCCGTAACGCTTGAGCGCGGTTTCCGACACCACCAGCAGCGCGGCCGCGGCATCGCAGGTCGAGCTCGATACCGCGGCCGTGATCTTGGGATAGGCCGGATCGACGGGCTCCAGCGAGGCCATCTTCTCCATCGAGGTCTCGCGCGCCGTCTCGTCCATGGCCAGCAAACCCGGCAGCGGCACCACCTCCCGGTCGAAGCGCCCGTCGCGGATAGCCTGCAATGCGCGGTCATGGCTGCGCTTGGCATAGACCTCCATGTCCTCGCGCGAGAGCTCCCAGCGGTCGGCAATGCGCTGCGCCGCATAGAACTGGTTCACCGGCGCGTCGCCGAACCGCGCGCGCCAGCCGCGGCATTCCGCAAACGGCGTGGTGAATCCCAGCGCCTGGCCCGCCAGCATGGCCGAGGAGATCGGGATGCTGCTCATCGTCTGCACGCCGCCGGCCAGCACCACGTCCATGGTGCCGCTCATCACGGCCTGCGCCGCGAAGTGCACCGCCTGCTGCGAGCTGCCGCACTGGCGGTCCACCGTCGTGCCGGGCACGTTCAGCGGCATGCCGGCCGCCAGCCACGCGGTGCGCGCGATGTCGCCCGCGAGCGGTCCAACGGTGTCCACGCAACCGAACACCACGTCGTCATACTCGGCCGCGGGCACGTCGTTGCGTTCGACGAGCGCCTTGATCACATGCGCGCCGAGGTCGGCGCCGTGCACCGCGGCGAGTGAGCCGCCGCGCTTGCCCGTGGGCGAGCGCAGTGCATCGACGATATAAGCTTCCTGTGCCATCGGGTCGGCTCCTGGAGTCACTGGTCGGGGAAAGTGGCGGCGGTGCCCAGCGGTGCGTCCTCGCCCAGCAGCGCGTCGGCCAGGCGTGTGCGGTGGAACGCGCGGTCGCCCCAGGCCGCGTCGAGCACCCAGGCCCGCTTCATGAACATCTGCAGGTCCACCTCCCAGGTGTAGCCCATGGCGCCATGCACCTGGATGCTCTTGCGCGCCGCGGTCCAGGCCGCATCCGCACAGGCGAGCTTGGCGTGGGAGACGCGCAGCGCGGTCTGCCGCTCTCCCTGGTCCAGCGCGACAACGGCGCGGTAGAGCACGGGGCGGGCGAACTCGATCTTGGTCACCACGTCAGCCAGCTGGTGCTTGACCGCCTGGAAGCTGCCGATGGGCTTGCCGAACTGCTTTCGCTGCGCGGCGTAATCCACCGCCAGGTCCAGCATGCGCTGCGCCAGGCCGACGAGTTGTCCGGCCACGCCGAGCGCGCCGCGCTCCAGTGCCTGGTCCCACAGCGGCTGGGCAGCGGCGCCATCGAGCACGCGCGTGGCGTCGTTCGGCTCCCAGCGCACCTGCGCCAGGCGCCGCGAGGAGTCGATGCTGGCCTGGGGCTCGACGTGCACCTGCTCGCGCCGCAGCGCATGCAGCTCCAGCCCCCGGGGCGTCGGGTGCGGCAGCAGCAGCAGGTCGGCCAGGCCGGCGTCCGCCACCCAGGGGTTGACCGGGTGGCCCACCGCGATGCGGCAATCTCCGTCCACGATGCGCGGCAACCAGGCACGGCGCAGCGGGTGTCCTTCGGGCAGCCCGGCCAGCATCGCCGCGGCCACGCAGGCCGTGTCGACCAGCGAATCGGAGAGGGCGTAGTACCCCAGCTCCTGCATCAGCAGCGCCCAGTCGACGTCGCCCAGCCCCATGCCGCCCTCGGCCTCGGGCACCGACAGCCCGGTGAGGCCCTGCGCCGCGATCTTGGCCCGCATTGACGGCGAACGCCCCTCGTCGGTTTGCCAGATCTCGCGCAGCGTCTCCGGTGCGGCCTCGATCATCAGCAGGCGGCTCAGCGAATCGCGGAACGCCAGCTGGTCGTCGGTAAAGCAAAAGTCCATCGGCGTGGCTCCCTCAGGCCTTGGGCAGGCCGAGCATGCGCTCGGCAATGATGTTGCGCTGGATCTCGTTGCTGCCGGCATAGATCGGCCCGGCCTGCGCGAACAGGAAACCGTCGAGCCAGTCCGCCACTTCGGGATCGTGCATGAGCTCGGCACGCGCTCCGAGGATGCGCATGGCCGTCTCGTGCAGCTCCAGGTCCAGCTCGGACCAGAAGATCTTGTTGGTGCTGGCCTCGGCGCCGATGCGCGCCCCGCGCTGCAGCCGCCCCACCGTGTGGTACGACGCCAACGTGTAGGCCTCGGCCCCCATCCAGGCCCGCAGCACGGCGTCCCGGATGGAAGGGTCGCGGTCCGCGGTGTCGCGGTGGCACCGGTAGAGCTGCACTAGGCGCTGCACGCTGCGCTGGTAGCGCGCGGGCGAGCGCAGCAGCAGCCCGCGCTCGAAGCCGGCCGTGGCCATCGCGACGTTCCAGCCCTGCCCTTCCTCGCCCAGCAGGCTCTCCACCGGCACGCGCACGTCGTCGAAGAACACCTCGGCGAACGCGGGCAGCCCGTTGAGCGCCTTGATCGGACGCACCGTGATCCCCGGCGTGTCCAGCGGCACCAGCAGGTAGCTCAAGCCGTGGTGGCGGCTCGATGCCGGGTCGCTGCGGAACAGCCCGAACATCCAGTTGGCGAAGATGGCGCGCGTGGACCAGATCTTCTGGCCGTTGAGCACGTAGTGGTCGCCGTCGCGCACGGCACGGCTGCTGATGGCGGCCATGTCGGAGCCGGCACCCGGCTCGCTCCAGCCTTGGGCCCACATGTCGTCGCAGCGCGCCATGCGGGGCAGGAAGCGGGCCTTCTGCGCCTCGGTGCCGAACTCCATCAGCGTCGGCCCCAGCAGCAGGATGCCGTTCTGGTTGACGCGCAGCGGCGCGTCGGCGGCCCAGTATTCCTCCTCGAAGATCAGCCACTCGATGAGGCCGCAGCCACGGCCGCCCAGTTCCCTGGGCCAGGTGACGCTGCTGTAGCCGGCGGACGCCAGCGTGGCTTCCCAGGCCCGGTGCTGTTCGAAGCCTTCACGGGTGTCGTAGCTGGCGAACCGCTCCCGCGGCACATGGGTGAACAGCCAGTCGCGCACCTCGGCGCGAAAGGCCCTCTGGGCGGGCGTGTAGCGCAGCTCCATGGGTTCTCGCTTTCTGTGGAATCAGAAGCGGGCTTCGCGCTTCTGCACGAAGGCCCGCCGCGTCTCGGCCGAATCCGGGCTCATGTAGGCCTGCAACGTGAAGCCCTGCTCCCAGCGGTACTTGGCTTCGAGGTTGCCGTCCTCGATGCCGGTGAGCGCCTCCTTGGCGATGCGGATCATCGCGGGGCTCTTGGCGGCGATCTTCGCGGCCACGGCCAGGGCCTCGTCGCGCAGCCGCTCGCGCGGCACCACGCGCTCGACGGCGCCCAGGCGCAGCGCCTCGGGCGCACCGATCATCTCCCCCGTGAAGAAGAGATAGCGCGTCTTCTGCACGCCGAACATGCGCTGCAGGTGCGCCGCGCCGCCCATGGCACCGCGGTCCACCTCCGGCAGCCCGAAACGGGCATCCTCCGCCGCGATGACGATGTCGGCCGCGCCGCAGATGCCGATGCCGCCGCCGAGCACGAAGCCGTGCACCGCGGCGATCACCGGCACGGGATTGAGGTGCACCGCCCTGAACGTGGCGTGGTTGCCCGCGTTGACCTCCACGATCAGGTCCGGGCGACCGTCGAGCTCCTTGATGTCCACGCCGGCGCAGAAGCCCCGGCCCTCGGCGCGGATGACGATCGCCCTCACCTCGCTGCGCCGCCCCAGCACCTCGATGGCCGCGGCCAGGGCGCGCCAGCCGGCACTCGGCAAGGCGTTGACCGGGGGATGGTCCAGCACGAGCTCGGCCACGCCGTCCTCGTGCACCGTGATCTTGAACGGTTCCTGCATGGTTTCTCCTCTTGTTCAGGCAGGCAGTCCCTGCAGCAGCACGGCACGGCGCTCGGCGGCCTGCGCGACGATGCCGTCGATGACGTCCCGGCACGAATCCAGCTGCCCGATGAGGGCGGCGACCTGCCCCGCGGACATCACGCCCTGCTCGGGTCGCCCCTGCACCATGGCCCGTTGCAGCAGCAACGGTGCGTTGCCGGCCATGACGGTCTGCGCCAGGCTGGCGGGGTCCTCGCGAAGGGTGCGCAGCAGCACCGCCGCGGCATGGCGCAGGCTCATGCCGGTCTGCGCCTTCCATTGCAGCGCGGTGCGCAGCGCGATGAGCGTGCGCCGCAGCGGGGCCGCCTGCTCCAGCCGCTCCAGCACCTCGTTGGGGATCATGCGCTGCGGCATGCCGTCCACGAGCGTGGAGACGCGGATGCGCTCCGGATCGCGCGTGCCCACGTAGCGCTGCAGCGTGGCCCCGGGCACGCCGCTGTCGCTGGTCATCAGGAAGCGCGTGCCCATGGCGATGCCCTGCGCGCCCCAGGCCAGCGCGGCCAGCAGACCGCGCCCGTCGTAGAAGCCGCCCGCGGCCACGACCGGCACCCGCACCGCATCGAGCACCTGGGGCAGCAGCACCGTGGTCGGTACCGAGCCGGTGTGCCCGCCGCCTTCGCCGCCCTGCACCGTCACCACGTTGGCGCCCAGCTCGATGGCCTTGAGGGCATGCTTGAGGGCGCCCACGGTGGGCATGCAGACGATGCCGGCATCGCGCAGCCGGGCGATGGTCTTGCGGTCCGGCCCGCGGCCGTAGCTCACGGCGCGCACACGGTGCCGCACCGCCAGGTCCAGCAGCTGCTGGGCGTTGGGCTGGAACATGTGGAAGTTCAGCCCGAAGGGCTTGTCCCCGGTGAGCTCGCGCACGCGCACGATCTCGGCCTCGATGCGCTCGGCCGCGATGGTGGCACCCGCCAGGAAGCCGAAGCCGCCGGCATTGCAGGTCGCCGCCACGAGACCGGAGCCGGCCACGTAACCCATGGCGGTCTGCACGATGGGGTAGCGGCAGCCCAGCAGCTCGCACAGCGGCGTGCGCAGGAAACCGTCGTCGAAGGGCGGGCGCAGGTCGTTCCTCATGCCGCCTTCCGGTTGGCCTCGGCCATGGAGCGCGCGTCGTGGCCGCCGAGGTGGTTGTCGGCCACCAGCTGGCCATGGGCGTGCGCGAGCTGGTGGTAGCCATAGGCCATGTCCACGGTGGCCCGCAGCCCCTGCAGCTCCGCCGCCCGGTTGACCACCTGCTTGGCCAGCGCCAGCGCCAGGCGCGGCTGCTGCGCGATGCGCTGCGCGATGGCCCAGGTCTGCTCCTGCAGCTGCGCGCGGGGCACGACGCGGTTGACCATGCCCATCTGGTGGGCGCGCTGCGCGTCCATCTTGTCGCCCAGGAACAGGAACTCCTTGGCGACCCGCGTGTTGAGCTCATGCGCGTGGGCGAAGTACTCGACGCCGGGAATGCCCATGCGCAGCACCGGGTCCTGGAAGAACGCATCGTCGCTGGCGACGATCAGGTCGCACACCCAGGCCAGCATCAGCCCGCCGGCGATGCACGCGCCCTGCACCATGGCGATGGTGGGTTTCGGCGCGTCGTGCCAGCGCCGGCACATGCCCAGGTAGACCTCCTGCTCCCGGGCGTAGTGGAACTCGGCGCCGGGCTTGTTGCTGTGGTCCCACCACAGCTGCGACCGCTGGTCGAAGCGGCGGTTCACGTCGCGCCCGGGCGTGCCGATGTCATGCCCGGCACTGAAGTGCTTGCCGGCGCCGCGCAGCACGATCACGCGCACCGCGTCGTCGTCCACGGCGCGGCCGAACGCCGCGTCGAGCGCGTAGGTCATCTGCGAGTTCTGGGCGTTGCCGAACGCGGGCCGGTTCATGGTCAGCGTGGCGATGCCCTCGCTCACCTCGTAGAGCACGGGCTCGCCGGTCTCGTAGACGGCCCGGTCCTCGCGCTGCACCAGCCGGTCGGCGGCGTGGGTCGTGGTCATGGCGCCTCCTTCAGCCCAGCGCGCCGGCGCGCAGTCCATGGGGGTCCAGCCGCTGCAGCCATTGGAGCTGCTCGGCCGTGGGCTCCGGGGTGGTCGGCACGTCGCCCTCGACGAACAGCTCGAAGCCCGTGGCCTGCCGCACCTGCTCCACGCTCACGCCGGGATGCAGGCTGCGCAGCCGCATCTGGTGATCGGGCCCGCCGAAATCCATCACGCACAGGTCCGTGACGACCAGGCGCAGATCGGCCAGCTCCTCCAGGCGCCAGCCGCGCGGCAGCCGCGCCGGGTTGAACCCGACGGAGGCCACCATGTCCACTTCCCCCGCGACGAAGACCTTGGGGCTGTGCCGGGGCACGAAGAACGAATTGGCATGGTTGGCGGAGTTGCCGGGAAAGCCGCGCACGCCCAGCATCTGCGCCTTGGGCCGCCGGTGGTCGGTGCCGATCATGGAGATGTTGGCCTGGCCCCAGCGGTCGATCTGGGTCGGGCCGACCATCGCGTGGCGGCGGCCGCCCCAGACGTTGTCGAAGATGCGCTGGAAACCCATGTGTCCCTCGCGCTGCACACGGTAGTCGGCCAGCGGCCCGGTGCGGGGCCCGACCGGCACCGGCTCGCTCACCAGCCAGGCTTCGGAGTCGGTCATCATCAGGTCGCGGTTGATGGCGGCCATGCACAGCGAGGCTGCCAGGCGCGGCACCAGGCCGATGCCGGTGGCCAGCACCTCGCCGTCGTCCTTCCACGCCTGCGCCGCGGCGCAGATCAGTCGGTCCACCAGGTTCGTTTCACTCATGAATGGGCTCCTTCAGAACACCGGCAGCGGCAGCTGGCGGATGGCATCGACACCGCCCACGCGCTGCAGGTATTCCTGCTCGCTGCAGTGCACGTACTGCTGCGCGTAGCGCTGCCAGCCGTCGGGCTCTCGGGCGCTGGCCGCGTAGGCCTGGAAGTGCGCCACGTCGAAGCCGTAGCGCGGTGCGCAGCTGCTCGGATGCGCGCCGCAGGGCAGGTGCACCACGCCGGCCGTCTGCGACCGCTCCCAGTACACGCAGCGCGCCTCCTCGCCCTGGGCGAAGAAGCTGCTGTCCACCAGCTCGTCGCAGCTCACGAAGGTCTGCTGCGAGGCCCGGGCGAAGAGGTCGTCCATGTAGTGGTCCGGCCCCTTGATCTGGCACACGCCCCGCGCATCGGCACGGTCCACGTGCAGCAAGGCCACGTCCAGCGGCAGCGCCGGCACGGCGACCCAGTCGCGGTCGTCATAGGGACTGTCCACCAGCTTGATGTGCGCGTTGTGGCGCAGCACGTCGGTGCCCAGCCCGACGCGCGTGGGGATGTAGGGCACGCGCATGCCCGCGGCCTTGAGCCCGAGCATCAGCATGCCCTCGTCGAGCTCGCTGACCTCGATGGCGCCGGACTGGCGTGCCAGCCGGAAGTACGGCTCCAGCGGGATGAAGTCCAGCGACACGAAGGCGAACACCAGCTTCCTGACCTTGCCCGCGGCGCACAGCATGCCCACGTCGGCGCCGCCATAGGCGACCACCGTCAGGTCCTTCAGCGGGGAGCGCAGGATCTCGCGCACCAGCGCCATCGGCTTGCGCCGCGGTCCCCACCCGCCAATGCCGACGGTCATGCCGTCACGCATCTGTGCCACCACTTGCGCGGCGTCCATGAGCTTGTCCATGCCTGTGTCCTTCGCCCGACCCTGGGCCTGATGGAATTCATTCTGTGGACAGCGCCTCGCGCGTTCATCGTCCGATGGGACTAACGCGACGGGACCAGGGCGGCAGCAGGTGCGCACGAGAAACAGCCCGCGCAAGGCGGGCTGCAGAGTGGAAGATCAACGGCATGCCGGCACCTGGCCGGCATGCTCAGCGCACCCGAATCCTGGGCGCCGGCGTGTCGCGGCGCATGCCGCGCAGGAACTGCTCCAGCGGCACCGGCGGCGCCACTTCGGGCAGCACGTCCTTGTCGGGACGGCGCGCCCAGAACTCGCTCCAGCTGGGAAACAGGTCATGGAAGGTGCCGCGATACGGCTCGCGGCCGGGCCAGCGCATCTTGAGGTCGCCGATGGGCGGCTTGTTGAGGTCGCTGGCGTACCAGTAGCACGGTAGGCGCCGGCGGAAGTACCAGCGGCCCTCGATGCGCTCGTAGTCGTCCCAGTAGAGCATCTGCATGACCACCCACTCGGGGCCGCACTCGTGCTCGTTCTTGGAGTACACGACGCCGCAGGCGTGGTCTCGGTCAATGAGCTCGATGAGGTGCTGGCCCAGGTGGTGCGACGTGCCGGTGAACTGGTCGCGCAGCGTGGCGTCCTGCCAGGCCTTGAAGTGCGCCCGGCCCACCTTGTCGCGCCCGACCCGGATGTCGGGCGCGAAGAGGTTGACGTGCGCGTCCATGTCGCGCATGTCCAGCGACAGCGCGTAGCGCGCCGCCAGCTGGCGGATCTCCTCAATGGACTCCAGGCGCTCGATGCGCTGCTCCAGGCTGCTCATAGGGCGGTGACCAGCACGGCCGAGCGCCCGCCGTCCACGGGCAGCACGGCACCCGTGATGTAGGACGCGTCGTCGCTGCACAGGAAGGCGATGGCCGCGGCCAGGTCCTCGGGCTGGCCCACGCGGCCCATCGGGATCAGCTTCTCGGTGGCCTTGCGGCTGGCGGCGTCGGACAGCATGCCGGCCGTGGCCGGCGTCTCGACGACGGCGGGCACCACCACGTTGACGCGAATGCCCGCGGCCGCCCCCTCGGCGGCGGCGGCGCGCGAGAAGTTCAGGATCGCAGCCTTGGCGGCCGAGTACCCGGCCATCCAGGCCGTGCCCAGCGTGCCGCAGATGGAGGACAGGTTGACGATGGCGCCGCCCCGGCCCTTCATCAGCTTCATGGCCGTGCGGGTGCCCCAGAAGGTGCCGTCCACCGAGGTCGTGAAGTTGGCGTGCCAGTCGGCCGTGCCCATTTCCTCGATCGAACCCCAGGTGTAGGCCATGGCGTTGTTGACCAGGATGTCCAGGCGGCCGTGGCGCTGCGCGGCGCCCTCGATGGCGGAGACGATCTGCTGCTCGACCCCCACGTCGGCCTGTACCGCCTCGGCCCTGCCCCCGGCCGCTTCGATCCGCGCCACGACCTCGCGCAGCGGCTCGCTGCGGCGGCCGCAGATCACGACCGTCGCACCTTGCGCGGCCAGGCGCTGTGCCGTGGCCGCGCCGATCCCGGTGCCGCCGCCGGTGACGAAGGCCACGCGTCCTTGAAGTTGAGTGCTCATCATCGGCTCCTCAGAGGAAGGCGCTGCCGCCGTTGACCGCCAGGTTCTGGCCGGTGACGAAGCCGCTGTCCTCGCCGGCCAGGAACAGCGCCGCGGCGGCGATGTCCTCGGGTTCGGCCATGCGTCCCATGGGCACGCCCTTGATGATGGCGTCGGCCCATTCCTTGGGGATGCCCTGCATCATCGGCGTGTTGGTCGGTCCGGGCACCAAGGTGTTGACGCGGATGCCCTGCGGCGCGAGCTCGCGCGCCATGCTGCGCGTGAGGCCCATGAGCGCGGCCTTGGACGCGCAGTAGTGCGCCGGCCCCTCGCCGCTCGCGGCCGCGGTGCTGGCAATGTTGACGATGGCACCCTTCACGCCGCGGTCGCGCATGGCGCGCACGGCCTCGCGCGCGCACAGGAACGCCCCGGTGAGGTTCACGCCGATGACGCGGTTCCAGGTCTCGTCGGAGATGTCGGCGAAGGCATCGACCGAGCCGATGCCGGCGTTGTTGACCAGCACATCGACACGCCCGTGGCGCTGCAGCACCTGCTCGAAGCCGGCCTTCACCGAGGCGCTGTCGGCCACGTCGAGCGCCAGCGCGAGGCCGCCGTCGCAGCCTTGCAGCGTCTGCTGCGCCGCCTCCAGGTTGAGGTCGGCCGCCACCACCGTGGCGCCCTCCTGTGCGAAGCGGCGCACGATGGCGCGCCCCATGCCCTGCCCGGCGCCCGTCACCAGCGCCACCTTGCCCTTGAGCTTCATCCTGTCTCCTTGCACCTTCACGCGAGGCGCGTGCAGCGCAGGGTAGGCACACGAAGCCTGCAGGCCATCGTCCGAGGGGACTATCTCAAGGCTGTGGCAACGAGGCGCCGGCTTGCGGCAGCGTTGCCCTGGCCATTGCCGCGAGGTACAGGCGCACGGCTTCCACGGCCTCGTCGTCCAGCCAGGGCGACAGCCTGGGCATGCCGCGCTGAACGAGGGCGCCTTCCAGCGGCGGGATGCGGAACAGCTCGCGGCGTGCCAGGTAGGGCGAACGGCGCAGGTCAGGCAGCACGCCGGCGGAGATGCCCCCGCCGCCATGGCATTGGGCGCAGAAACGCGCGTACAGGTGCGCGCCCCGCGCCACGGCGTCCGCCGGGAGCGCATCGGCCTGCACCGGCGCGGACTCTTCGCGGGATGGCGGCTCCACCGCGGGCAACGTGGCGCGGGCTCCCAGCTTGAACACGAACACCCGTCCAGTGGCCGCCGACAACGCCTGCGGCAGCATCACGCCGCCGGCCAGGTGCATCGAGGAGCCGAAGCCCGCGGCCACGGCCACGTACTGCTCGCCGTCGATCTCGTAGCTCACCGGCCCGCCCAGGGCATGCAGCCCCAGGCGCTGCGACCACAGCCGCTGCCCGCTGCGCGCGTCGTAGGCGGCGAGCTCGCCACCGTTGTGCCCCTGGAAGACCAGCCCACCCGCGGTGGCGAGCACGCCGCCGTTCCACGGCCCCGGATGCTCCACGCGCCACGCGGGCCGCTGCGCCACGGGGTCCCAGGCCAGCAGGAAACCCCGGTAGGCCTGCCTGGCCTGGGCCACGGCGCCCGCGTCGGGCGGCAGCGGCGGGTCGGCCACGCCGGTGTTCCAGGTGCCGGGACGGAACACGAAATCCGTGTCCGCAGCCATGTAGGCGGTGGTGTCCATCGCGGGGATGTAGACCAGCCCGGTCTGCGGGCTGAAGGCCATGGGCTGCCAGTTGTGCCCGCCCAGCTGCGAGGGCTGCACCAGCGCGGGCGCCTGCTCGTAGCGCGCGGCCGCGTCGGCCACCGGGCGCCCGCTGGCCTTGTCCACGCCGCGGGCCCACGTCACGCTGGTGTAGGGCTGCGCCGAGATGAGCTGGCCGCTGGCACGGTCGAGCACGTAGAAGAAGCCGTTCTTGGGCGCCTGCATCAGCACCTGGCGACGGCGGCCGTCGATGTCCAGGTCGGCCAGCATGATGTGCTGTGTGGCGGTGTAGTCCCAGGTGTCGCCCGGCGTGGTCTGGTAGTGCCACACGTACTCGCCCGTGCGCGGGCGCAGCGCGACGATGGACGACAGGAAAAGGTTGTCACCGCCGCCGGGGCTGCGGATGACGGCGTTGTGCGGGCTGCCGTTGCCCACGCCGACGTAGAGCAGGTTGTGCTTCGGGTCGTAGGCCATCGAGTCCCACGCCGTGCCGCCGCCACCCCATTTCCACCACTGGCCGCGCCAGGTGGGCTGCGCCAGCTCGCGCAGCGGGCGGTCCGAGACCTCGCCGTCGCCGCCGGCGGCCGGGTGGCCCGGCACGGTGTAGAAGCGCCACAGCCGCCGGCCCGAGCGAGCGTCGTAGCCCGACACGAACCCGCGCACGCCGTACTCCGCGCCGCCATGGCCGATGACCACCACGCCGGCGGCCACGCGCGGCGCGCCGGTGATGGTGCGCGTTTCCTCGATGGGAAAGGTGCGCCGCGACCACAGCAGCCGGCCGCTGCGCGCCTCCAGCGCCTGCAGCCGGCCGTCGAGCGTGGCGACGAACACCCGTCCGCCGTGCACCGCCACGCCGCGGTTGACCACGTCGCAGCAGGCGTGCGCGGCCTTCCAGCGGGGCACCTGCGGGTCATGCACCCAGCGCTCGCGCCCGGTGCGTGCGTCCAGCGCATGCACCACGCTCCAGGGTCCGGTGACGTACATCGTGCCGTCCACCACCACGGGCGTGGCTTCCACGCCGCGCGGTTCGCGGAACGCGTGGGTCCAGGCCAGGCCCAGCTGCTGCACGTTGCCCGTGTGGATGCGCGCCAGCGGGCTGAAGCGCTGCTCGGCGGCATCGCGCCCGTGCTGCGACCATTGCAGCGAGTCGGCGGAACCGGTGCCGCAGGCCGGCGCGACCGCCAGCGCGACCGACCACCCGAGCAGCCGACGCGCCAGCGGCCTCACCGTGCAGCCTCGGCTGCGAGCGCCAGCCGCTCGCACGCGCGCTGCGCCAGCTCGCGCTTGAGCACCTTGTTGGACGCGTTGAGCGGGAAACCTTCGAACACCAGCATGTGGCGCGGCACCTTGTAGTTGGCCATGCGCGCACGGGCCCAGCCGACGAGCTCGTCGGCCGCCAGGCGGGCCCCCGGGCGCAGCAGCACGCAGGCACAGCCGACCTCGCCCATGCGCTCGTCGGGCACGCCCACCACCGCCACTTGCGCGATGGCCGGATGCGCGGCAAGTGCCTGCTCAATCTCGGCCGGGTAGCAGTTGAACCCGCCCACGATGAACATGTCCTTGAGCCGGTCGGTGATGCGCAGGTAGCCCCTCTCATCGAGCACGCCCACGTCGCCGGTATGCAGCCAGCCTTCGGCATCGATGGCCTCGCGCGTCGCCGCCTCGTCCTCGAAGTAGCCCTTCATCACGTGGTAGCCGCGCAGCAGCACCTCGCCGGGCTGGCCCGGCGGCACCTCCCGGCCCTGCGCGTCGACGCAGCGCAGCTCCGTGCCGGGCAGCGCGCGCCCACAGGTCATGGCCACCGTCTCGGCGCTGTCCGCGGGATCGCACACCGTGGCGCAGCCGCCGCATTCCGTGAGCCCGTAGGCGGTGGTCACGTGGCGGATGCCCAGCTCGCGGCGCATGCGCTCGATCAGCACCGGCGGGACGCTGGACGCGCCGGTAACCGCGCCCTGCAGCGACGACAGGTTGAAGGCCTGCAGCCCCGGGTGCGCCAGCATGCTCAGGAACAGGGTCGGCGGCCCAGGCAGGAAGCTGATGCGCTCGCGCTGGACCCGCTCCAGCACGGCCTGCGCATCGAAGACCTGCTCGGGGTAGACGGTGGCGCCCCGCAGGAATGCGGCCACCCAGCCCGCCTTGTAGCCGAACGAGTGGAAGAAGGGGTTGACGATCAGGTAGCGGTCGCCTTCCCCGAGCCCCACCACGCGCGACCATTCCGCGAAGGCGCGAATGGTGGGCCCGTGCGCGGACATCACGCCCTTGGGCCGCCCGGTGGTGCCGGAGGTGAACATCAGGTCGGCGATGCTGTGCGCATCCAGCTCGGCCTCACGGCGTGCCAAGTCCTGCGGATCGACGCTGTCGGCCCGTGCCAGGAAGGCGTCCCAGCCCATGCAGCCCGGCGCGGCCGTGAAGCCCTCGCGCAGCACCACCACGTGCTCCAGCCCGGCCGGGCGCAGGCCTTCCAGCAGCCGCGGGTAGTACTGCCCCAGGAAGTCGCCGATGCACACCAGCACCCGCGCGCCGCTGCGCTGCAGGATGTCGGCCGCCTCCGGGCCCTTGAGCCGCGTGTTGAGCGGCACCAGCACCGCACCGGCAGCGTGGATGCCGCACGCCGCCACGATCCACTCGTGGACGTTGGGCGCCCATACCGCCACGCGGTCGCCGGCAGCCACGCCCAGCGCGATCAGCGCCCGCGCGGCCTGCCGGCTGCGCTCCAGCAGCTCGGCGTAGTCGATGTGCACCGCGCCGTCGACGATGGCAGCGCGGTCGGGCCAGCGTTGCGCGGCGCGCTGCAGCATGGCGGGCAGCGTGGGGGGCAACGCGGGAGGGTGGATCTGGATCATGGTTACCGGGGAAACTTGATGTGGATCTGCTCGCTGGCAGGCGTGGCCTGGCAAGCCAGGGTCCAGGAGCGCGCAAGGTCGCGCGCGTCGAGCGCCTCGTTGTGGCGCAGGTGCACCTGGCCCTGGACCACCTGGCACATGCACGAGGCGCACAGGCCCGCCTCGCACGAATGCGGCAGCTCGATGCCGGCCTGGCGCGCGGCCTGCAGCAGCGTCTGCTCGCCCGCGCAGCGGATGCGGTGCTCGGCGCCGTCGAGCTCGATGCGCAGCTCGGCCGACGCCACCGCAGGCGGTGGCGGCTCCTGCTGCGCCGCGGCGGCGTCGGGCGGCGTGGCATCCTCGTCCGGCAGCGACGCGAAGCGCTCGACGTGGATGAGCTCGTCGGCCGCACCCGCCTCGCGCAGCGCGGTGCACGCGGCATCCATGAACGGGCCCGGGCCGCAGATGAAGGCCTGCGCACCGCGCCAGGCGCGCAGCAGGGCCGCCATCTGGCTCACGCCGGGCGGGCCCTGCACCGAATCGAGCCAGTGAACGATCTGCAGCCGCTGCGGGTGCGCGTCCGCCAGCGCACGCAGCGCCGCCGCGAAGATCACCGAGCGCTCGTCGCGGTTGGCATAGAACAGCAGCACCCGCCCCGTGCCCTGGGCCAGCACGCTGCGCAGGATCGAGAACAAGGGCGTGATGCCGCTGCCGCCGCCCAGCAACACGAAGTCGCCCTCCAGCGAGCGCGGCGTGAAAACGCCCGCGGGCGCCAGCACCTCGACCTCGTCGCCGGCGCGGATGCGGTCGCAGACCCAGTTCGAGCCGCGCCCCTGCGCCACGCGCTTGACGGTGACGCGCAGGAAGCCGTCGTCCAGCCCCGGGGCGCTCGACATCGAGTAGCAGCGGCGCAGCACGCGCCCGGGCTCCACCGGCAGGTGCAGCGTGAGGAACTGCCCCGGCCGGTGCCGGAAAGACAGCGCTTCTGAAGGCGGCAAGTCAAAAACCAGCGAGACGGTGTCGTGCGTTTCCCGCACCACCTCCCGCACGCGCAGCCGTTGCTTCATGGCTACAGCCCCATGCCCAGCACGGCGTTGTCCACGCGCACCTCGCTGCCGCTGAGGGCCGAGGACTCGTCGCTCGCCAGGAACAGCAGCACGCTGGCCACCTGGCCGGCCCGGCAGGCTCGGCCGCGCGGGTTGGCCTTGGCATCGAACAGCAGCTGCTGCGCCTCCACGCCCGGCGCCGAGGCCTGCATCATCGGCGTCCAGATGCCGTCCGGGTGCACCGAGTTCACGCGCACGGCGTAGCCGCTCTTGCGGCAGTGCAGCGCCGTGGCCCGGGTGATGGCCGCCACGGCCGCCTTGGAGGCGCTGTAGGCCAGGTAGCCTTCAACGGGCAGCCAGGAGGAAACCGACGCCATGTTGATGATGCTGCCGCCGTGCTCCTTCATGGCCTGCACGCCGTGGCGGCAGCCCAGAAAGCACGAGGCCGCGTTGACCTGCATGAGCCGCTCGAACTGCGCCAGCGTGGCCGTCTCCACGTTGCCGGGCATCAGGATGCCGGCGTTGTTGACCAGGATGTCGAGCCGGCCCCATCGGCGCTGCAGCTGCTCCATCACGTGCACCCAGTCGGCTTCCGCGGCCACGTCCTGGCGCAGGAAGGTTGCCCGCTCGCCGATCTCGCGCACCAGCGCCTGGCCCGCGGCCTCGTCCAGGTCGGTGATCGCCACGCGCGCGCCCTCGCGCGCCAGCAGCAGCGCGGTCTCGCGGCCCACGCCGCCGGCGCCGCCCGTGACCAGCGCCACCTTGTCCTGCACACGTCCCATTCTTGTCTCCTGGTGATGTCATTCGCCGGCCGCCGCGCGGCCGGCCCTTCGTCCCGAGAACACGCAGTCGGCCAGCGACAGCCCGCTGACGTAGCGGCACGAAGGCAGCCCGATGGCCGTGCGCCCGGCAGCGAAGAGGCCGGGGATGTCGCGGCCCTGCCCATCGACCACGTGGCCGTCCGCCTCGTTGACGCGCAGGCCGCCCAGGCTCAGCGTGGCCAGCGGGAAGAGCCTGGAGCCGATAGAGATGTCCAGCGCCCAGTACGGCGCCTGGTCGAGCGCCTGGCACATGTCGGGCGACTTGCCCAGGGCGTCCCCGGTTTGGCTTTGAGCGGTGGCGTTGTAGCGGTCGATGCTGCGGCGCAGCCGCGCGGGGTCCGCGCCGATGGCCTGCGCCAGCGCCTCCGGCGTGCGGCCCTTGCGCCCGGCCAGCAGCATCGCGCCCAGCGCGGGCAGCCGCTGGAAGGCCCACAGCGGACCGAACAAGCATTCGCGGATCGCCTGCCGGCGCAGCCGGGCGTCCAGCACGAGCCAGGCACGCCCGCCCTGGTGCGCGACCATCTCGTGGCCGAGCGTGGCGCCGTAGACCTGCTCGTTGCAGAAGCGCTCGCCCTGCGCGTTCACCACGATGCCGCGCGGCCACACCGACGGCGGCGTGATGAAGCGCCAAGCCGAGACGTTGGAGAGGTCCTGCGCGGCGGCGCCCACGCTCTGGCCCAGCCGCAGCCCGCTGCCGTCGCAGCCCGCGCCGCCGATGGGCCAGCCACGGCGGAACTGCGGCGCATGCTCGGCCACGAGTTCCGGGTTGTAGATGAAGCCGCCCGTGGACAGCACCACGGCGCGCGAAGCCCGCACCAGGCGTGGCTGCGCGATGGCCTGCTCGATGTCCGCGGCCTCGCGCCGCGCCGCGGCGGCCTTTTGCGGCCGGAACGTGCGCCAGCGCTCCACCAGCGCGTCGAGCTCGGCATGGCGCCGCGTGCCGGGATGCTGCGGCGGCAGCTGCCACACCTCCACGCCCAGCACGCGGCCGCTGCCGCCGTCCGGGCTGCGCTGGCGCACCAGGCGCCGCACGGCGCCCTGCGTCAGCGCATGCACGCCGCAGCGCAGCGTGGCCGCCTGCAGCGCCGCGTACAGCGCGGCGCCCGACTGCCCGCGCGAAACCGCCCGGTGCCCGCGCGGCGCCGGCGGCAGCGTGCCGGCGTAGGCCGCCACCACCTCGTTGCCCGAGTGGTAGAGGAACTTGCCTTCGGGCGGATAGGAGGTCTTGAAGTCCGGCATGGCGGCATCGAAACGCACGCCCTGGGCCTGCAGCCACTGCAGGTGGTCGACGCTGCTCTCGCAGAAGCGCCACAGCGTGGTATCGGAAACCACGCCCTGCGTCTCGTGGCGCAGGTAGTCGAACATCGCCTGCGGGCTGTCCTGGAAGCCGGCCTGTTGCTGGAACGGCGTGCCGCCGCCGGCGTAGACCACGCCGCCGGAGAGCTTGCTGGCGCCGCCGCCGCCGAAGCGGTCGATCACCAGCACCCGCGCACCGGCACTGCGGGCCTCGATGGCGGCGCAGGCGCCGGCCGCCCCCCAGCCCACGACCACCACTTCGGCCTCGTCGTCCCAGCTCAGCTGCGAGGCGTCGTCCACCTCCAGCGCCTCGTGCACCGGCGTGACGGTGCTGGTGCGCCGGGCACGCGGCCTTGCGTCCTGCGCCCGGGTTCGCAGGGCGCCTGCGGCAGGGCCGCTCATGCGGCCTCCGCCACCGGCTGGCGCAGCAGGTCGGTGCGCTCCAGCGCCACGGGCTTGCCGACGATGCGGGCCACGGCCCGGAAGCCGAAGGTCATTGCCGGCCCCAGCGTGCTGCCCGCGCCCGGATACGACGGACCCATCACCGACGCCGCGTTGTTGCCGATGCAGTAGAGCCCCTCGATCGGCCGCCCGCCGGCATCGAGCACGCGCGCATCGTGGTCGGTGAGCAGCCCGCCCTTGGTGCCGATGTCTCCGGGGTGGAGCTTCATGGCGTAGAACGGCGCCTTGGCGATCGGCGCGAGGTTGGGGTTGGGCTTGACGTGGGCGTCGCCGTAGTAGCGGTCGAAGACGTTGGCGCCGCGGCCGAAGTCGGGGTCCACGCCGCTGCGCGCGAACTCGCCCATGCGCTGGGCGCTGGCCACGAGCCCCTGGGGATCGACGCCGATCTGCCGTGCCAGGCCCTGCAGCGTGTCGTCCTTCCAGTACACGGTGCCGAGCCAGCTGCGGCGCAGCTTGGCGTCGGGCACCGCCGAGGCGGGCATCAGCGGGCCGATCGGGTAGCGGGCGCGGAAGTCCGCGTCGAACACGATCCACGCCGGCACCGCTCCCTCGCCGCGCTCGTGGCTGGCGAACATCGCCTGCTGGAACTCGGGGTAGGGGCAGGACTCGTTGACGAAGCGCCGTCCCAGCCGGTTCACCACCATGCAGCCGGGCAGCGAGCGCTCGACGAACACCGCGCGGAACCTGTCCTCCTTGGGCACCTCCAGCGTCGGCGCGCCCCAGGTGTGCGACATCAGGTGCAGCGCGGCGCCGGCGGTGGCGCCGGCGCGGATGGCGTCGCCGGTGTTGCCGCCCGGCGGGGTGGCGGTCCAGGCTTGGTCGGTGGGCTTGGGCAGGTACTGCTCGCGCATGGCCTGGTTGCGTTCGAACCCTCCGGCGGCCAGCACCACCGCGCGGGCCGCGCGCACGCGCTGCAGCCGGCCCTCGCGCTGCACCGTCACGCCGGCCACCTGGCCGTCCTCCAGCAGCAGCGACTGCAGTGGCGACTCCAGCCACAGCGGGATGTCGCGCTGGCGCAGCGCCGCCAGCAGCCCGCCCACCAGCGCTTGGCCGCCGGTGAGGCGGCGGTCCCGGCGCGTCTGCCAGCGCCAGGGATAGTCCAGGAAGTAGCGCGCCATGATCCCCAGCAGCGTGAAGCGCGACTTGAACTCGCGTGCCAGCATCGACTGCGCCTCGAAGGCGTTGATGTGCATGCGGCCGAAGATGAGCTGCCCCGGGTTGGTCGGCCGCATCTGCTGCAGCCCCTGCGCGCCCAGGCGCCGGGCGTTGAAGTCCAGCGGGTCCATGGTGCGGCCGCCCGGCAGCGCGCCGGGCACGCCGGGGTAGTAGTCGGCGTAGCGCGGCACGCAGCGGTACGGCACGCCGATGTCCGCCAGGTAGCGCGCCATGTGGCGGGCGCTTTCCACGTAGGCCAGGATGCGCTCGTCGCTGGAGAGCCCGCGCGCGCAGGCCTTCACGTAGCGGAAGGCCGTCTCGACGCTGTCGCGCAGCCCGGCGCGCGGCATGTCATGGTTGTCGGGAATCCAGATCCCGCCGCCCGAGGTGGCCGAGGTGCCGCCCACCAGCGCGGCCTTCTCCACCACCAGCACCTTCAGGCCCTCGTCGGCCGCGCGCACCGCCGTCAGCAGCGCGCCCGCTCCGGAACCGACCACCACCACGTCCACCTGCTGTTCCACCGTGTCTCCTCGTGTTGTGTTGAAGCCGCAACCGCGGCGGCGCCTGGCCCGTCAGGCGTGCAACGTGGCGACATGCGCCGCATTGGCGAGGGCGAATACGCGGCGCAGGGGTCAGACGAACGGATCGGCGTTGGGCAGGCCCAGCATCACCGCGCCGTGCGCGCGCACGTAGGCATCGGTGTTGTTGGCAATGTGGCCGCGGGACTGGTGGATGTCGCGGAAAGCGCGCTCGATCGGGTTGCCCCGGTACATGCCGGAGGCGGCACTGGCGCGCAGCAGCTCGCTGGCATGGTGGGCGCACAGCTTGGGCACCGCGGCGGCCTGCGCGCGCTGCAGCAGCCGCTCCTCCACCGGCATGCGCTCGCCCGTGCGGGCACAGTGCACGATGCGGCCATAGTTGCGCTCCAGCACGAGCTTGAGCTGGTCGGTGGCCATCATGGCCTCGCTCACCGCCTGCTGGGCGTTGACGTCCTCGGCCGTCTTCGCGCCATGCTTGCCCACGTGCGCCGCGGCGCGCTGGCGGAACGCGCCGATGGCGCCGTCGAGCGCGCCGATGCAGGCGCTGGACACCGCGCGCTGGAACACCTGCGTGAACGGGATGCGGTAGAGCCAACCCGGGTTCACCGCGCGGCCGGGGCAGCCGTCGTCGCTGTGGTCGTTGGTGCGCTGCGTGCGGTGGGCGGGCACGAACACGTCCTCCACCACGATGTCGTGGCTGCCGGTGGCACGCAGTCCCAGCACGTCCCAGTTGCGCTCGATGCGGAAGTCCGACTTCGGCAGCAGGAAGGTGGCGTGCTCCAGGGCCCCGGAGCCGTCGCCCTTGGGCAGCAGGCCGCCCAGGAAGATCCACTGGCAGTGATCCACCCCACTGGAGAAGCTCCAGCGGCCCGAGAAGCGCCAGCCCCCCCCGGCCGGCACCGCCTTGCCGGTGGGCATGTACGTCGAGGCGATGAGCGTGCTGCTGTCCGAACCCCACACGTCCTTCTGGGCCTGCTCGGGAAACAGCGGCAACTGCCAGTTGTGCACGCCGATGACGCCGTAGATCCAGGCCGTGGACATGCAGCCTTCGGCCAGCGCCATCTGCGCCCGGTAGAACACGCGGGGATCAAGCTCGTAGCCACCCCAGCGCCTGGGCTGCAGCACGCGGAACAGTCCCGCCGCGGCCATCTCGCGCACCGATTCGGTGGGCACCATGCCGGCGGCCTCGGCGTCGCGGGCACGCTCGGCCAGCTTGGGCGCCAGCGCCCTGGCGTTCTGGATCACCTCGACCGCTTCGGGGGTCATGTAGTCTTCGTGGAGCACGCTCATCGCCTTCCTCGCTCGCTGTGGGCACACGCGGCCGCTGCCGCAGGGTGCGTGCATGATCCCGGCGCACCGGCCCGGCATTCATCGTCCGATCGGACTAACGGCCCGGGCCGGTCCGCTGCATGGCTAGTCCGCGTGGAGGATTCGCCCGCGGGCACGCCACTGCACCCTGGCGGCCTTCCCCTGCAGGAGCTCGCCATGGAACGCAGCCGTCCGTTCGACCCGAAAGACTTTCGCCAGGCGCTGGGCATGTTCGCCACCGGCGTCACCATCGTCACCGCGCAAGCGGCCGACGGCATGCCGGTGGGCGTGACGGCCAACAGCTTCAACTCGGTGTCGCTGCAGCCGCCGCTGGTGCTGTGGAGCCTGGCACGCAACGCCCGCAGCCTGGAGGCGTTCCGCAGCGCGGGTCACTGGAACGTGCACGTGCTGGCCAACGACCAGGAAGCACTGTCCAACCGCTTCGCGCGCGCAGGTGAAGACAAGTTCGCCGGCCTCGCGCTGGAGGCCGGCCTGACACCGGCACCGCTGCTGGGCGGCTGCAGCGCGCGCTTCCAGTGCCGCACCATGTTCGAGTACGAGGGCGGGGACCACGTCATCTTCGTCGGCGAGGTGCTCGACTACGACCGCAGCGACCGCGCGCCGCTGCTCTACGTCACCGGCGGCTACGCCCTGGCCACCCGGGTGGCCGGCGCCGTGGCGACCAAGGGCTGCACTGCGAGCGACTGCACGCCCTACTCCGAGGACCTGCTGGGCTACCTGCTCGGCCGCGCCCACTACCAGTTCCTGGCCGGCGTGCGCCCGATGCTCGACCGCCACGGGCTCAGCGAGGCCGACTTCTTCGTGCTGGCGCTGCTGGGCGTGCGCGAGCCGCTGGACGCGGCCGAGATCGCCGCCCACACCGCCTACACCGGCATCGACGTCGGACCGGTGCTGCTGCGCTCCCTCGTTGCGCGCGGGCTGCTGCAGGATCAACCAGGCCAGTGCTGGACCCTCAGCGCCGAAGGCCGCGATGCGCTGCTGCACGTGCTGGCGGCGGCCAAGGCCGTGGAGGCGGACATCGCCGAGCGGCTGGGCGGCATCGGCACGGCCGCGCTGCGCAACCTGCTCAAGCAGTTCATCGCAGCCAGCGACCCGGGACTGCCCAAGCTCTGGAGCATGTAGTCCGTGCGACATGGCGGGCAACACTCAAGCCTTCACTGCCTGCGGCAGGCGCTTGTGCCGAGTCCTGCGGTCCGGGTAACTCCTTAAGGCAACCCGGCCATTGGGTCCTACGTTCTTGTATGCATGGTTGTGAACCAGGAGGACCCGATGGATGTCCGCAGTCCCAGCCCCAACCTCTACAACGAGGACCTTGCCCCTGCCAAGGACCGCCGCTGGGGCCCTTTCTCGATCTTCAACGTCTGGACCTCCGACGTGCACAGCCTTTGGGGTTACTACCTCGCGGCAAGCCTGTTCTTGCTGTGCGGCAGCTTCACCAATTTCCTGATCGCCATTGGGCTGTCGTCGCTGGTGATCTTCTTCCTGATGAATCTCATCGGCTACGCCGGCGAGAAGACCGGCGTGCCGTATCCGGTGCTGGCGCGAGCCAGCTTCGGTGTCTGGGGCGCCAACCTGGCCGCTCTCGTGCGCGCCGTGGTCGCCTGTTTCTGGTACGGGGCGCAGACGGCCGCGGCCTCTGGCGCGCTGGTGGCGCTGCTGGTGCGCAACGACTCGATGCTGGCCTTCCACCGTGACGTGCAGGTCCTCGGGCACTCCGGCCTGGAGTTCGCCTGCTACGTGCTGGTCTGGGCACTGCAGCTGCTGATCATCCAAAGAGGCATGGAAACCGTGCGCAGGTTCCAGGACTGGGCCGGCCCGGCGGTGTGGATCGCCATGCTGGTGCTGGCCGTGGGGCTGGTCGTCAAGGCTGGCGGCTTCAGTTTCGACCACGGCATCCCGATGGCCGTGCTGCTGGACAAGACCAAGGATGCCGGCGTCGCCGGCGAGCCGGGCTCGTTCTGGGCGCTGATGGCCGTGGGCGCCACCTGGATCACCTACTTCGCCGCCCTGTACCTCAACTTCTGCGACTTCTCGCGCTATGCCAAGGACAAGGCCGCGGTGCGCACCGGCAACCTCTGGGGTCTGCCGGTCAACCTGATCGCCTTCTCTCTGGTGGCCGGTGTGACGACGATCGCGGCCTTCCAGGTCTACGGCGAAGTCCTGCTGCATCCCGAGCAGATCTCGGCCAAGTTCGACAGCTGGGTGCTCGCCGGCATCGCGGCGCTGACCTTCATGGTGGCCACGCTGGGCATCAACGTGGTGGCCAACTTCGTCTCCGCGGCCTTCGACATCAGCAACGTCTTCCCCCGGCGCATCAATTTCAAGAGGGGTGGCTACATCGCTGCGGCGATTGCCCTTGTGCTCTACCCCTTTGCTCCCTGGGAGGGCGGTGCGGCGCGTTTCGTCAACGCCATCGGTGCCACCATGGGTCCGCTGCTGGGCGTGATCCTGGTTGACTACTACCTGGTAGCCAAGGGCAACATCGACGTGCCGGCCTTGTACGACGAGAACGGTCGATATCGCTACGAGGGCGGCTGGAACATCAACGCCCTGGTCGCCACCGGCGTGGGCGCCGTGTTCTCCACGTTGCTGCCCACCTTCACGACGCTGCTGCCGGCCTGGTGGGGCACCTATGGCTGGTTCTTTGGCGTGCTCATCGGTGGCGGCATGTACTGGCTGCTGGCCACGTTGCGTCCGGCCCGCTCGGGTGCGGGCTTTGCGCCCACGGCCTGACGCCTGGCCTTGCCTTGTCGGCAGCCTCCGCGCCGTCTGCGCCATGTCTGTGCCTGCCATGGTCGGCAAGGGCGAGATCACCCAACGCGTCGTGCAATCCATCCTGGCCCGGCAGATCCGGCCGGGCGAGCGACTGGGGGAGCACGAGCTGGCCCAGCTGTTCGGTGTCAGCCGCACGCTGGTTCGCGAAGCGCTGATGCAGCTGCAGGCGCGCGGCTTCGTGGCCGTGCGCCCGCGCGTGGGCTGGTACGTCGTGGAGCCGTCGTTCGCGGAGGCGCGCGAAACCTATGCCGCGCGCCGCGTGATCGAGCCCGGCATGCTGCGTGATGCCGGCCGGCCACTGCAGAGCGCCGTCATCAGCCGCCTGCGCCAGCATGTGGCCGAGGAACGCAATGCCATCGCGCACCGTGATGCCGCCACACGCAGCGTGGCACTGGCGGATTTTCACGTCTGCCTGGCCGAATGCCTTGGCAACCGCTTTCTCACCAGCGTCATGGTCGACCTTTCGGCGCGCACCACGCTCGTTTCGGCGCTGTACCAGTCTCAGACCGAGGCGCAGGACAGCAACGACGACCACGCCGCCATCGTCGAGGCCCTGGCCACCGGCGACCACGTGCGGGCAGAGGCGCTGATGCGCGCCCATATCGACACCCTTGCCGCGCGGCTCGACGAAAGCCTGGCCCACAGCGCGCGGGCGCAGGACCGCCTGCGCTCGGCACTGGCGCCCGACAACGCCACCAAGGCGGCGCGGCATCCAGGCAAGGGCCGAAAGTCTGCCGCGACCTCAACCTGAGCACCGGGCACAGAGGCCTGCACCGATGCGCAGGCTTGTCTCACATGTACAGCACGACCAGGTCGTTGATGACCGAGGGCCGGTCGTGGCCGACGATGTGGGTGTGGATCTCCAGCGTGAGCTGCACGCCGCTCTTGACCTGCTGCACGGCCTTGACGCGGCTGCGCGCATGGATGCGCGAGCCCGAGGTCACCGGTGCGGGGAAGCGCAGCCGGTCCGAGCCGTAGTTCACCATGTTCGTGTAGCCGACGATCTCCCAGTCCATGGGTATGCGCATGCGGCTGGCGAGCACCTGCACCAGCGCGCCGTGGGCGATGGTCGTGCCGAACGGGCTCTGCGCTCGGGCCTTCACGGGGTCGGTGTGAATCCAGTAGTCGTCACCCGAGAGTTCCGCGAAACGGTCGATGAGCTCCTGGGTGACCTCGACCTCGCTGGACCAGCCGCTGAACGCCTCCGACACGAGGCCCTGCAGACCGGCGAGGTCCTTGACATCGATGCGCCGTGCGGGCGCTGCAGGCTCATTGGCGACAGGCCCGGCCTCGGGTCGCTGCCCGGCCTCGATCACCGACGGGTGCGTGGAATCGGCGCTGGTGTAGCGCAGCAGCGTGACGCTGCCCGGACGCTCGTCGAACACCGGCCGCACGCGCAACCCGGTTTGCAGCCCTTCCGGCTGCACGCCCACCAGCGTGGTGTTCATGCGCGGCCCCTCGTCGAGCTCGACCACGGCCAGCAATTGCGGCATCTCGTCGCCGAACTCGGGCAGCGTGGGCACGCGCGCCGCCGTCCAGGTGTAGAGCGTCCCTTCCCCGGAAACGTCATGCCACGCGAGCTTGTGCGAGCCGCAGGACGGGCAATGTGCGCGCGGGAAGAAGATCCAGTGCTCGCAATCTCCGCACCGTTGCAGGCGCACCCGCCTCTGGCGCAGTCCGTCCCAGTAAGGCTGCGACAGCGGCGTGGGCTGCGGCAAGGGTTTGTTCCATTCCATGTTCACGCTCCCTGCAGGATCAGCGCGCCCTGCTCGCTCATGACGCCGCCGGTGCCGGAGACGTAGGCCAGCTCGTGGCGCTTGAGCTGGCGCGCCCCCGCGCGGCCCTGCACCTGGTGCAGCGCCTCGATCACCTGGCTCATGCCCCCGGCGCTGCCGGCCTGGCCGAAGCTCAGTTGCCCGCCGTGGGTGTTCATCGGGAAGTCTCCCTTGAAGGTGAAATCGCGCTCGCGCACGAAGTCCATCCCTCGGCCCTTGTCGCAGAAGCCCGCGTCTTCCAGCGTGAGCAGCACGGTGACGGTGTAGCAGTCGTAGATCTGCGCCATGTGCATGTCCGAGGGCTGCAGCCCGGCCATCGCGAACGCCCGCCGCGATGCCGGGCCGATGGGCGTGGCCAGCATGTCGGCCGCGTAGGTCGGTGACTTGCTTTGCACGTGCTCGCCGCAGCCGATGACGCGTACCGGCCGGTGCTTGCAGCGCTGCGCGATGTCCTCGCGCGTCACGACCACGGCCGCACCCCCGGCCATCGGCATCACGATCTCCAGCATGCGCAGCGGCTCGGCCACCATGCGCGAGGCCAGCACGTCCTCCACCGTGATGAGATGGCCGTGGAAGAACGCCTGCGGGTTCTCGCTGGCGTTGAAGCGCTGCGCCACGGCAACGCGGGCCAGCGCGGCCGCGTCCCAGCCGTACTGCGCGGCATAGCGCTGCGCGATCATGGCGTAGCCGGTGTTCTGCGCCATGTGGCCGTAGGGCAGGTCCATCTCGGCCTCCGGCGCGCCAAAGCGCGTGCTGTGGCCGCCGAAGCGCGAGGCCTTCATGACCTCGGCCGCATGGTCGTCCACGGGCGCCTGCGGCGCCAGCCGCGCGGGGATGACGCACAGCACGGTGCTGCACATTCCCAGCTCGATCGCCGCGGCGGCGCGCCACACCATGCCCACGCTGCTGGCGCCGCCGAGATCGACGACCTCGGCATAGTCGAGCTTCACGCCCAGGTACTCGCCCGCCATCGCCGGCACGAACATGCCGGCCTCGTGGAACTGCGCGCCCGGCAGTACCAGGCCGTCCACGTCCTGCAGCGTCAGGCCCGCATCGGCCAGCGCCTGCGTGCCCAGGTCCGCGACCTGTTCGAGGTGGAACATGCGCGGCGCGCCGGCGTATTTCTGTGGCTTGTATTGCGCGGCACCCACCAGCGCCGCCTGTCCTTTGAGTCCCATCGTGCACTCCAAGTGCTGCGACCCCCAGGGGCCGCTGCCCGGCATTGTGGTGGCACCGCGCGTGCGGCCATCGTCCGTCAGGACTATCCCGGCACGGCCCGCCGCGGCTACTCCTTTCGGACGATGTTGCGTATGGGCGGCTGCGAAGAATGCCCTGCATGCGGCTGCGCGCCGAGACCAGAAGCTTAGGAGACAAACCGTGCGAACCGCCTTGGGCGTTGCCATGGCCGCCGTCATGGCCATGGCCGCCAGCCATGCCTTTTCTCCTCGTCCCACGCCGCCGTTGGCCGCCACGACGCTGCCCGTGCAGCGCATGCACTTCAACACGCTGGTGCACTCCAGCGCCGGCATGGTGGCCGGCGGCGAGCTCGGCACGCTGCTGTACTCCGTTGATGAAGGCCGCAGCTGGCTGCCGGCGCGGGTGTCCGCCCGACGGCAGGCGCTCATCACCCAGGTGCGCTTCGACAAGGATGGCCGCCATGGCCTGGCCGTGGGCCACGAAGGCTGGATTCTGCGCAGCGACGATGGCGGCCTGAGCTGGAGCGAGCTGCACTTCGACGAGGCCCAGGGCGAGCCGCTGATGAGCATTGCCCAACTGCCATCGGGCCGCATCCTGGCCGTGGGCGCCTTTGGCCGCATGCTGCGCTCCGACGACCAGGGCCGCAGCTGGCAGCGCGTGGAACTGCCAGGCGTCGAGGACAAGCATCTCAACGGTATCGTTGGCAACGAAGACGGCACGCGATGGCTCGTGGTCGGCGAGCGCGGCCTGGTGCTGCAGGGCGACGCCCAGGGCGAGCAATGGCAGATGCTCGACCCGTTCTACAACGGTAGCTTCTACAACGCCGTGTCGCTGCCCGGCCAGGAGTGGCTGGTCTACGGCATGCGCGGCCATGTCTTCCGCAGCGACAGCGGCGCAAGGCAATGGCGCCGGGCGGAGCTGCCTGCACCGGCTTCCTTCTTCGGCCATGCGCGCAGCGCCGACGGCCGCCTGGTGCTGGTGGGCCAGGGCGGGCTGCTCGCGGTCAGCAGCGACGAGGGCCAGCGTTTCGCCCTGCAGCGCATCGGCTCGTCCGCCACCCTGACCGACGTCGTGGCGCAGGGTACGCGGCTGTGGCTGGCCGGCGAGGCCGGGCTGCATCCCCACGACAAGCTGGGCATCACGGCCGAACGCGCCGTCAACGGAGATCTGCGGTGAGCCAAGTCCCGTCCTCCCGGCGCATCGACGCCGTCATCGACCGCATCGCCCATGCGCTGCTCGCCTGGCGCCGCGCCATCGCGCTGACCACGGCCATCCTCACGCTGATACTGGGCGCCTCAGCGTTGCGCGTGCACCTGGACCCGGGCTTCAACAAGCTCATCCCGCTGCGCCACGCGTACATGGAGGCCTTTCTCAAGCACGCCGCCACCTTCTCCGGGGCCAACCGGGTGATGGTCGACGTGCGCTGGAAGGGCGAGGGCGACATCTACAACCCCGAGTTTCTCGCCGCGCTGCGCGGCATCACGGACGAGGTGTTCTTCATCCCTGGCGTCAATCGCGGGCAGGTGTTCTCGCTATTCACGCCCAACGTGAAGTACATCGAGATCACCGAGAACGGCTTCGTGGGCGAGGTGGTGATCCCCTCGCGCTTCACCCCTGACGAGAAGGGCCTGGCGCAGGTGCGCTCCAACGTGGCCAAGTCCGGGCAGATCGGCTCGCTGGTGTCCACCGACCTGAGATCCGCCCTGGTGCGCGCGGACCTGCTGGAGACTGATCCCCAGACCGGGCAGCACCTGGACTACGGCGAGGTGGCCCGCAAGCTTGAAGCCATCCGTGCGCGCTTCGAGAGCCGCAACATCGAGATCGGCGTCGTGGGCTTCGCCAAGATCGTCGGCGACGTGATGGACGGGCTGCTCAACGTGGTGGCCTTCTTCGCCATCGCCCTGACGGTCACGGCCGCGCTGCTGTGGACCTATGCCCGCTCTGTCAAGCTCACCTTGCTGGCGCTGGCGGTGGCGCTGCTGCCGGTGGTGTGGCTGCTGGGACTGCTGCCGCTGATGGGCTACGGCATCGATCCGATGTCGGTGCTGGTGCCCTTCCTGATCTTCTCGATCGGCGTGTCGCACGCCGTGCAGATGACCAATGCCTGGAAGCAGGAGGTGCTTGCCGGGCGCCCGCCAGAGTTCGCCGCGCAGGCTGCATTCCGCAAGCTCGCGATACCCGGCACGGTGGCCCTGCTGACCAACGCGCTGGGTTTCATGGTCATCATGCTCATCGACATCCCGATCGTGCACGAGCTCGGCGTCACGGCCTGCCTGGGGGTGCTGCTGATGATCGTGACCAACAAGGTGATGCTGCCCGTGATCCTGTCGCACCTGCGCCTGGAGCCCGCGGCGCTGCGCCAGGGGCAGCCGTTGGACCACGGCGCACCCCGGCACGGCCTCTGGTGGGCGGTGTCGGCGCTGTCGCAGCCGCGGGCGGCGCTGCTGACGCTGCTGGCCGCCCTGCTGCTGCTGGGCGTGGGCACGCACCTGGCGCGAGGGCTGCAGACCGGCGACATCGGCGCCGGCGCCCCGGAGCTGCGCGCCACCTCGCGCTACAACCTCGACAACGACCGCATCCTGCACAGCTACGCGATCGGCATGGACGTGCTTTCCGTCTATGCGGAGGCCGACGGCTCCGAGGAGGCCTGCCTCGAC
Source organism: Azohydromonas caseinilytica (assembly GCF_012927045.1). Lineage (GTDB taxonomy): Bacteria > Pseudomonadota > Gammaproteobacteria > Burkholderiales > Burkholderiaceae_C > Azohydromonas > Azohydromonas caseinilytica. The sequence goes on from NZ_JABBFW010000012.1 coordinate 39,716, forward strand.
TGGAGCGTGATGAACGCCGTCGAGCGGCTGGACCTGCACATGCGCGGCGTGGACGGCGTGCGCTCGGTCAGCACCGTGGCCGGGCTGGCCAAGCGGGCCGCGGCCGGCAGCAACGAGGGCAATCCGCGCTGGGCCGCGCTGCAGCGCACGCCGGGCGCATTGCGTACCGGCGCCAAGGCGGCCAGCCCGGATCTGGGCCTCAACACCGAGGGTTGCGGCGTCATCCACGTGCAGGTGTTCCTCAAGAACCACGAGGGCGCCACGGTCAAGCATGTCGTGCACGAGCTCCAGGGCTTCATCGCGACCAATGACACGCCCCATGTCAGGTTCCGCCTGGCCGGTGGCAATGCCGGCGTGGCCGCGGCCACCAACGAGGCCGTCGAGCAGGCCGAGGTGCAAATGCTGGCGGCCATTTTCGGCGCCATCGCGCTGCTGTGCTGGCTGAGCTTTCGCAGCTGGCGCGCCGTGCTGTGCATTCTGGTGCCGCTGACGCTGGTGTCGATCCTGTGCAACGCGCTCATGGCGGTGCTCGACATCGGGCTCAAGGTCGCCACGCTGCCCGTGATCGCCCTGGGCGTGGGCGTGGGCGTGGACTACGGCATCTACCTGTTCGAGCGCATGCAGCACGAGATCCAGGGCCGGGGCGCATCGCTGCGCGAGGCCTTCTACGAGGCCATGCGCCAACGCGGCACGGCCGCGGTCTTCACCGCGGTGACGATGTCCATCGGCGTGGGCACCTGGGCCTTCTCGGCGCTGAAGTTCCAGGCCGACATGGGCATCCTGCTGGCGTTCATGTTCCTGGTGAACGCGCTCGGAGCCATCTTCCTGCTGCCGGCCATGGCCTGCTGGCTGTCGGTGGGGCGCAGCACGGCAAGCCGGCACCAGCCGCAGGCGGCATAGCGCACCCCACGCCGCCCACAGGGCCCGCTCCCGCACCATCGGGAGCGGGCTTTGTCGTTTCCAGGCCTTGAAGCGCAATGCCGCGCCCTACCTTGCAGTAAGGCGTCCGCACTGTCCGTGTTTGCCATGACGACTGCCCCCATCACGAGCAGGGGCCAGGTCACCATTCCCGCCAAGTGCGGCAGGCGTTGCAGGTGGAGGCGGGAGACCGCGTGGAGTTCGTGGACGTGCAGCCCGGGCGCTTCGAGATCGTCGCGGCCACCGCCTCCGTGAAATCGCTCAGGGGCGCCTTCGGCCGGCCCGCAAGAGCGGTGTCCATCGACGAGATGAATCAAGCCATCGCCGCGCGCGCGGCAGGCAAGCGGTGATCGAGTGCCACACCAATGCCCTGGTGCGCTCCGTCATGCGGAGCCGACGAAGCTTTGAGACCAGAAGAACACCGTTCGGGCTGAAGCCTTCGACAGGCTCAGCCCGAACGGGTTTTCTTTCAGAGTCAAAGAGGAACTGGAAAATCATGTGGTCCGTGTATCAGCGAGATCCACATGAGTGCGCCCCGCCGGGCGCATGAAAAAGGCCCGCACTCGGCGGGCCTCCAGTCGCACCTTGGAGCGTGCGTCAGAACGCGTACTTCACCACCAGCGAGAGCTGGTCGCGGTCGACGAGCTTGCGCTCGGTTCGCGGGTCCAGCGAGGCGTCGCCCAGGTAGCCCAGATAGCTCAGGCCCACCGACAGGTTGGCGTGGCGCGTGAAGGTGGCGCCGATGCTGTAGCGCGCATCGCCCTGGCCGCCCACGCCGCCGGTGAGGCTGCGGCCCCGGAGCTGGTGCGAGTAGGCGATGGGTACCGACAGGTCCCAGCCCTCGAAGATGCCAGGGTAGCCCAGCGCCAGCGTGGCGCTGGCGGCCAGCGAGTTCCTGGTCTGGAAGAACGGATCGTTGCGCGCGGCGAAGCCAAAAGTGGCGGGAAAGGCCTCGGCGCCCGGCGCCTGGCGCGCCTCGATGCTGCCCACCCGCACGGCGGCGATCTCGGCCAGCAGCAGTGCCGAGTCCGCCAGCGCGCTGCGCCCGAGGTTGGCGGTGGCGTTGAGGTTGAGCTGCGTGATGTTGGCCCGCGTCGGATTGGCCATGGTCGCCCCCGTGGCCGGGTTGACCAGCGTGTTGACCAGCACCGGTGCGCCGCGCTTGTGCGAGAGCTCGCCTGCCATCGCCACGGCGCCGAAGGTGGTGCTGAAGGTGGCGCCGATGAGCTTGACGTCGTCGAAGTAGCGGATGCGGTACGAGCCGTTGCCGATCTGCGTGATGCCGCCGAACGCCGCCTGCAGTGCGGGCGGGATGGCCGTGCCGGCCGTGAAGGCGTTGATTTCGGGCAGCGGCGTGCGGTCGTGGTAATTCAGGTAGTACAGGCCCAGCTCGGTCTCGTCAGTGATGCGGTAGCGCGTGCCGATGCCCCACTGGCCCGTGCGGCCCGGGCGAATGTCGTCCCCGCGCACGCCAAAGGAGCAACCGTTGAAGCCTGCAAAGCCCGCGGCCGGTACCGCGGGGATCGCGGTGAACGGACCCAGGCAGCGACCGCCCGGCCCCACGCCGTCGGAACTGTTGAGGAACGAGCCCGGTGCGGGAGCAATGGTCTCGTGGAAGTTGAACTGTGCATGCCCCAGCAGCGACCAGCGCGGGCTCATCTCCAGCGTCGCGGAGATCTGGTCCTCGGGCAGGAGCTGGTCCTTGGTCTCGGTGCCCGGGATGCCGGTCTTGGTGCCGTCGGCCGGCCCCTGCGCCAGGGAGATGCTGGGGAAGAACAGCGCCTCGCCCCAGGACACCACGTGCCGGCCCAGGCGCACCGTGGCGCGGCTTTCGCCCACGTTGAACGAGGTGTAGCCGTAGGCGTCGAGCACGCGCGAGTAGCCGCCGTGGTAGCGCCGCGCCGCGGGCGTGAACTCGTTGAAGGGCGCGGGCTTGTTGATGCGGCTGGGGTTGGACGGCGACGGGTCGGCATCGTTGCTGCGGTGGTAGACGTCGTCGTAGAAGGTGCTGGCCGAGAACACCAAGCCGTTGTCGCCCTTGGACAGCTTGGTGTCCAGCAGCAGCGCCAGCCGGTTGGCCGTGAGCGCATGCTTGGCGAAGTTGCTGTTGCCGTCGTTGCCGCCGCTGTTGAGCGGCCCGACCAGCAGCGCGTCGGGCGACTTCATGCGCTGCCCCAGCGTGTAGGTCGCGCCCAGCCGCCAGTCCAGGTTGAGTCCGTCGCCGAAGTCGATGGTCTCGCCTGCGAGCGCCGGACCCGCCAGGGCCTGCAGCGCCAGGGCCACGGCACCGAGCTTGTGGTGCTTGTTCATTGGAATGTGTCCCTCGTGGTGCACGTTCAGTTGCCCGCGGTGCGCGCGGCCTCGGGCGTGAACATCGCGGGCGTGAGGTTGCCCTTGTTGAGCACCGGCCCCAGCTTGGCTTCCTGGAACAGGTTGTAGGCGATGTAGCCGCCGGAGTTCAGGTCGAAGTAGAACGACGTGCCCGCGTGCCATGCGTTGATGTCGGGGCTGTAGTAGTAGTTGATGAACGCGTGCTGCCACAGCGTGCCGCGGGCGTCATAGAAGTCCGACATCACCGCCTGCCCCGTGTCCTCGTCGAGGAACAGCACGCGCTTGCCGAACATGTGGCGGAAGCCCTCCTTGAGCGTGCCTTCCACCACCCACACGCGGCGCAGCTCGTAGCGCAGGTACTCGGGGTTGGGATGAGCGGGCTTGATGAGGTCGGCGTACTTCACCGTGTTGGCATGGATGCGGTAGGCGTTGGCCGGGATGAACATCTCGCGCTTGCCCACCAGCTTCCAGTCGTAGCGCTCGGGCGAGCCGTTGAAGAGGCGGTCCGCATCGATGGTGAGCTTGCCGCTGGTGCCGTTGAGCGGCTGGTCAAAGCCGTACTCCGGGAGCTGGCGCACGCGCCGCGTGCCGGGGTCGTAGTTCCAGGCCAGGCGCTTGTTGGTGGCGAAGTTCAGCGGCTCGGCCGAAACGTTGACGTTGCCCTTCTCGCGCTCGGGCAGCAGCACGGCGTTGCGGCTGTAGGCCATCACGCCCTCCATGGGCTTGCCGCGCTGCGCCGGGTCGTTGGTGTTGTCGAGGTTGTTGTTGGTCGCGCGCCCCCAGGTGATGGCACCACCGGGCAGCACGTTGGCGAAGTCGCGCGTGATCGACTCGTTGAAGGCACGCGAGGGCAGCAGGCTGTTGTAGAGCGCCTCGATGCCGCTCTTGGGAATCGGGAACGGCAGCGCCCCCTTGTAGGCCTTGACGGCCAGCCCGTTGTGCGTGACCTCCGCCTCCAGCGCGTTCTTGCGCGCGATCTCGCACACCGCGTCCGGATAGCGGAAATCGCGCCGGCCGGGGTAGACCGGGATGCGGTACGTCTTGGGCAGCTTGGCAAACAGGACCTTCTGTCCCTCGGACAGTTGTGCGGCGTACTGCTCCAGGTTTTCCGCCGTGATGGAGAAGAGCGGCTTGTCGTCGGGATAGGGATCGACGGGATGCTGCCCGACATGAGGCGTGTACTTCAGGCCCGGCGGCGTGCCCTGCCACTTGCCCGAGAACTCGGGAATGGTGCCGTCCTTGTTGCCCGCCTTCTCCGCGCCCACGCAGGTCAGGTCCTTGCCCAGTCGCTCGGCCTCGGCGGCACCGACCTTGGCAGCTGCGCTTCCCGCTGCCAGCAGCCCCGCGGCCACCACGGCCATGGAAAAGCTCATCTTCATCACTGTCTCCTCGTCTGGAATCAAGACCGCATCGGCATGCCCATGCAAGGCTCCCGACGAGGAAATTCTTCGGCGCTGCAGGCACTTTTCCATCGTCCGATGGGACTACGCGCTCATTTCGCATACCGCCTGCCGTACAAGCAAAAATCGCCATGCCCGCGTCGACGCGGGCATGGCGACTCTTGTGCTGGCTCGATTCGGCTTGACGCTGGAGTTGCCTGATCAACCTATCGAGGAACAGACCCTTGCGTTGGCCGGCAGAGGGTCCTCGCCTACCTGGAACGCATGGTGGAGCTGACGCCGCACCTGAGCGAGCCGCCTGCACGCTGAAAAGGCAACAAGGAGAGGGCTGATTGGCGTTGCGCCGCTGGAAGCGGGGCAAGTCCGATCATCGCGCGCTCGCCATGGCAAGCAGGACCCAGAAGGACTGCATGGGCGGCACGTAGGCCTGCGCGGCGCCGGATTGGGCAACCTGAGCTGCAGCTTCCTCTTCCCCATCCCGTGTCCACGTTTCGCCCGTCAACGCCAATCCGGCACACAAGCCCAACGTGAGCATGCAGGCCAGTTTCCTCGTGATCGACATGTTTGCCTCCAACAGCTCATGGCGGTTCGTCGTCGAACCGCTGTCATGTGCTGCCATCACATCACCCGCGTCCGGCAGCCAAATCGGCCAGATGGACTACGGGAGATCACTGAGAAACCGAACGTACCGTCAAGGGCTGCCGGCCCGGCTGCCGATCACGCCGAGCCGTAGAGTTGCCTGAGGGTGGACTTGAGCAGTTTGCCCGCGGGGTTGCGTGGCAGGGGCTCGTCGCGCAGGTGCAGCACCGACGGCACCTTGTAGGCAGCCAGGCGGGACGCGACGTGCTGCTGCAACTCGGCCGGCTGCAGCACCGCACCAGGCTGCAGCGAGACGACGGCCGCGACCGCTTCGCCGGTGCGTTCATCCGGCAACGCGAACACCGCGGCCTCGGCCACGGCCGGGTGCTGCAGCAGGCAGGACTCGACTTCGGCGGAGGCAATCTTCTCGCCATTGCGATTGATCTGGTCCTTGAGGCGGTCAACGATGTGCAGCAGGCCGTCGCCATCCACAAAGCCCACGTCCCCAGTACGCAGCCAGCCGTCGCGCAGCGCCCGAGCCGTGGCCTCGTCGTCGCCCCAGTAGCGCTGCATCAGCGTGACGGCACGCAGGCAGACCTCGCCGCGCTGGCCCGGCGGCAATGGCGTGCCGTCGAGGTCGTCGATCCGCACTTCGACGATCGGCGTGGGCAGCCCGGCGCTCGTCGGGTGCTGCGCGAACAGCGCGCCCGAGCAGGCCGCGCCGGTGCCGTTGCTCTCGGTGAGGCCGAAGCCCACGCCCGACATCGACTGCGGCAGCCGCGCCAGCACGTCGTCGATCGCGCGCTGCGGCAGGCCGGCGCCGCCGAAGCCCACGCCGCCGAGGCTGCCTGTCCAGGCCGGGTCGCCGAAGCGCGGGTCGGCCAGCAGCTGCATCACCATGGACGGTGCGCCGTTGAACTGCGTGATGCGTTCCTCGCGGATGAGCTCGATGGCCCGCTCGGGGCTCCAGCGGTGCATGAACACGAGGCGGCGCCCGTTGCGCAGCGACGCCAGCAGCTGCGCGTGCAGCCCGCTGACGTGGAAGAGCGGCACCGCGGTCAGCGTGGCCGGCGCGATGCCGCGCTGCAGCAGCGCCGCCACGGCCTGCGGCGAGCTCATGCCCGCCAGCGCGCCGATGTAGTCGATGTTGTGCAGCGCCTGGCACACCGCGCGCTGGCTCGACAGCACGCCCTTGGCCCGGCTGGTGGCGCCGGAGGTGAAGAGGATGAGCGCCGGGTCGTCGGGCGCCGGCGCCACCTGCGGCCGCGGCGGCGCACCGGCCTCCACCAGCGCGGCGAAGCCATGCGCGTCGTCACCGTCCTGTGCGGCATCGACCGAGATGGCCTCGCATCCCAGCACCGACAGCCCGCCGCCGACCCGCTGCAGCCGCTCGTCGTCGGCGAACAGCAGGCGCGGGCGAATTTCGTCCAGCGCGGCGAGCAGTTCCTCGCGCTGGCCGAAGCTGTTGAGCGGCGCCGGCACGGCGCCCAGCAGCGCCACCGCCACGAAGGCCACCGCCCACTCGGGACGGTTGCGCATCGCGATCGCGACGCGCTCGCCCGGCTGCAGGCTCCACTGCGCGTGCAGCCGGCCCGCCAGCGCGTCGGCGGCGGCAAAGAAGCGATCGAAGCTCCAGCGGTCGGCGCCGTAGGCCATGAATTCCTTGGCGCCATGCGCGCGGCCGGCGTCCAGCAGTGCCGGCAAGTGCGGCGGCGCGTGGCGGTAGGCACGCAGCAGACCTGCCCCGGACTCCACCTCCTGCAGCTCGAACGGCGCACCCGGCGCGGTCAGTTTCGCCTGGCAAGCGCGGACCTGGGCCAACAGTTCGGACATCTCGAATCCTTCCTTGTCAAAAGCCGTTGAGCCTGGCCCAACGGTCGCGGTGGAATGCCGCGTCGCCCAGGGTCTGCGACAGCACCCGCATGCGCTTGAGATACAGGCCGAGGTCGAACTCGTCGGTGACGCCGATGCCCCCGTGCATCTGCACCGCCTCGTTGAGCACCAGCTCGCCCAGCTCCGACGCCTTCGCCTTGGCCAGGCTGGCCGCCTGGGCAACGCCGTGCGGCCGCTCGTCGAGCGCTTCCAGCGCCGCAGCCACGCTGCTCTCCAGCAGCTCCAGCCCGACGTACAGCCGGGCCGCGCGGTGCTGCAGCGCCTGGAAGCTGCCGATGGGCACGTCGAACTGCACGCGCTGCTTCAGGTACTCCACGGTCATCTCGAAAGCGGCACGGGCCAACCCCAGCGATTCGGCCGCCAGGCACGCACGCGCCCGGTCCAGCACGGCGTCGAGCAACTGCGCCACATCGGCATGTGCCGACAGGCGAGCCTCCTCACCCAGGCGCACTCCCCGCAGCCTCACCTGGGCGCAGTTGCGGCTGTCGATGCGCGCACGGGGTGCCACGGTGAGGCCGGGCGTGCCGGCCGGCACGATGAAAAAGCCCAGGCCCTCATCGCCGGGCAGCCGGGCCACGACGATCAGCGCGTCGGCGCCGATGCCGTCGAGCACGTCGCGCTTGTCGCCGTCCAGGACCCAGGCACCGGCGTCGCGCACGGCACGGCAGGCGATGGCCTGCGGCGCGTGGCGCGGCTGCTCGTCGAGGGCCAGTGCCAGCCGCGCCGAGCCGTCGAGCAGCCGCGGCAGCCAGGCGGCCCGCTGCGCGGCGCTGCCGGCCTCGTGCAGCAGCGAGGCGCCCAGCACCACCGAGGACAGCAGGGGCAGCGCGGCAAGGTGGCGCCCGCTGTGCTCGAAGACCGCGCCCAGCGCTTTCCAGCCCGCACCCAGCCCACCGGCCTCCTCGGGCAGCGCTGCGGCCGTCCAGCCCATGGCGGCCACCTCGCGCCACAGCGCCTCGTCGAAATGCGGCGCACGGCCCTGGTCGCGCAGACGCCGCTGCGCCGCCACGGGCGAGCGCTCGGCCAGGAAGCTTGCCGCGGCCTCGCGCAGCATCGTCTGTTCTTCGTTCAGCAGCAGGCTCATCAACGTCCCTCCGGCAGGCCCAGCACACGCCGCGCGATCAGGTTCAACTGGATTTCGGAGCTGCCGCCGGCGATGGTGTAGGTCTTGCTCAGCAGCCAGGCGCGCGTCACCTCCACGGCCGCGGTGTCGCAACCCTCGCCGTCCCAGGAGAGCGCATCGCCGCCCATGGCGGCCATCAGCAGCTCGTACTTGGCCACTTCCTGCTCCGTCTGCACCAGCTTCATGATGGAAGCCAGCGCGCCCGTGTCCTGGCGAGCCACCGCCTGCTCGGTGAGGCGGCGGTGCGTCAGCGCGAAGGCCTGCGCGTCCATCATCACGCCGGCCAGCCGCGCGCGCAGCTCCGGCTCGCGCAGCGCGCCGTGCTCGTCGAACAGGAAGGGGCGCGCCACCGCCAGCGGGTCGTGTGAAGGCGCCCCGCCCTCGGTGAACTTGCCCATCGCCGCGCGCTCGTGCTGCAGCAGCTTCTTGGCGACCGTCCAGCCGTCGTTGAGCGCGCCCACGAGCTGGCGCCGGGGAACCCGCACGTTGTCGAAGAACACCTCGCAGAAGCTGGACTTTCCACTGATGAGCTCGATGGGCTTGACGCTGACGCCCGGGCTCCTCATGTCGATGAGCACGAAGCTGATGCCCTGCTGCTTGCGCGCGCCGGGGTCGGTGCGCACCAGCGCGTACATCCAGTCGGCGCGGTCACCGTAGCTGGTCCAGATCTTGGCGCCGTTGACGATGAAATCGTCGCCGTCCACCTCGGCGCGGGTACGCAGGCTGGCCAGGTCGGAGCCGGCGTTGGGCTCGCTGAAGCCCTGGCACCAGCGGCAGCGTCCCTCGGCCATCGGGACGAGGTGCTCCTTCTTCTGCTCGTGCGTGCCCAGCTCCAGCAGCACGGGCGCCAGCATCCACATGCCCAGGTTGTACTGGGGCTGCCGGCAGCCCAGGCGGCGCATCTCCGACTCCAGCACCCGCATCTGCTGCGGCGACAGCCCGCCGCCGCCGTACTCGCGCGGCCAGTCCGGCGCGAGCCAGCGCTTCTCGCGCATGCGCTCGAACCACAGGCGCTGATCCTCGGTCTTGAATTCGACGCTCGAACCGCCCCACACCATCTCGTCGCCGACGATGGGCGTGCGCATCGACGCCGGACAGTGGACCTCCAGCCATTGCCGTGTCTGGGCACGGAAGGTTTCCAGCTCGCTCATTGCTTGTCTCCTGCGGCTCTTGTTCAGGCCGGCATGCCGAAACGATAAATGCCATCGGGGTCCAGCACCCGCACCAGCTCGCCGGCATGCCGCAGCCACGACAGGTGGGCCGTGGCCTCGCCCAGCGCGAGCATGTCGTCCACCGGGCCGCGCAGGCGCGGGAACAGCGCCAGCATCGCCTCGTGCGCGGTGCAGGCGCCCTGCTCGCGCACCAGGCCGCGCAGCCGGTCGAACTGCCGCTCGTGATGGTCGCGCAGCTCGCGCGTGCGCGCGTGCAGCCCGCGGAACACGCCATGGTGCGAGGGCAGCACCAGCGTGCCGGGAGCAAGCTGCTCCAGCCGCGCCAGCGACTCGAACCACAGCTGCAGCGGATCGGCATCGGGCTCGGTGTCGGTGACCAGCACGTTGGAGCTGATGCGCGGCAACAGCTGGTCGCCGGCCAGCAGGATGCGGTCCTCGGCGCTGTAGAGGCAGGCATGCTCGGGCGAATGGCCTTCGCCGATCACCACGCGCCAGCGCCGCGTGCCGATGTCCAGGACGCCGCCGGCGCGCAGGCGGCGGAACGCGCCCGGCATCGGCGGCATGAAGGGATCGCGGCGCAGCCCGGCGAACATGCGTTCCACCCGTTCGGCCGGCATGCCCGAGCGCTGGTAGAACGACTGGCGCGCCGCCGGCAGCGGTTCGAGAGGCCGCGACGCATGCGCGTGCATCGTGTAGTACTCGCCGTGCGTCATGTACAGCGGTACGCCGTGGCGCTCGGTCAGCCAGTGCGCCAGGCCCGCATGGTCATAGTGCCAATGCGTGCACACCAGCGCCTGCACCGGCAGGCCATCGAGGTGGTGGCGCTCGATGTGCTCCCACAGCGCGCGGGTGGTGTCGCTGTTGAGCCCGGTGTCCACCAGCGTCCAGCCCTGCGGCGCGCGCAGCAGGTAGACGTTGACGTGGTCCAGCCCCATGGGCATGGGCATGCGGGCCCACAGGACGCCCGGCGCCACCTCGACCACCGAGCCGTCCGGTGCCGGTGCTTCCACCGGGTACTCCAGCGGCGCGGCGGGGCGGGGGCGAGGAGGAAGGGTCTGGACCTCAGACATGGAGCTGGCGCGCGAGCGCGTCGGGCGTGAAGGGAACGTAGCGGCCCGCGGCGTCGTCGCGCACGTACAGCGGGTCCTTCACCAGGACGGTATCGAAGCCCTCGCGCTGCAGGTCCACCTTGCGCAGCTTGTAGTTGCCCGTCATGTCGGCCGCGGCGGGCAGGCGCACGAACAGCGGCCGCGCGTAGCGGGGCAGCCGCTGCGCGGCAAAGGCCCAGAAGGCGGCCGGGTCGAACTCGTGGCCCGGCTGCATCACCACCGCCGCCATGCCGGCGCGGCCCTCGTGGCCCGGCACCTTCACGCCGTAGATCGTGAGGGCCTCCATGCCCGGGAAGTCGCCGAGCTGGTCGGTGACCTCGGCCGTGGACACGTTCTCGCTGTTCCAGCGGTAGGTGTCACCGATGCGGTCCACGAACCAGCAGTAGCCGTCGGCGTCGCAGCGCAGCAAGTCGCCCGAGGCCCACCAGGCATCGCCCTTGCGGAAGACGTCGCGCAGGATCTTGCGCTCGGTGGCCTCGGCCGAGGTGTAACCCTCGAAGCGGCCGGCCGTCTGGTCCGGCAGGTCCAGGATCATGCCGATGGCCTCGCCGGGCTCGTCCACGCCGGCGAGCTGCAGGAGGCCGTCCGGGCCGCGCACGTGCGTCTCGGTTTCCGGATCGAAGCGCACGATGCGCAGGTTGGTCTTCTCCCAGAACGGCACCCGGCCGCAGCTGCCCACGCGGTTGTCGAGGTTGATGAGGTTGGTGTTGGACTCGGTGGAGCCCCAGCCCTCGTAGATCTGCATCGGCCCGAAGCGGCTCACCCACTGCTCCCAGATCTCGCGTGCCAGGCCCGCGCCGATCATGCGGCGCAGCGAGTGGTCGCGGTCATCACCGTGCGGCGCCTCGCTGAGCAGGAAGCGGCAGATCTCGCCCACGTACTGGCAGGTGGTGACGCCGTGGCGGCGCACGTCGCTCCAGAACTCGCGCCGGCTGAACTTGCGCCGCAGCAGCATCGACGCCCCCCGCGCGATGGCGGTGCTGGCCGCCGACAGCGACGCCGCGCCGTGGTAGAGCGGCAGGAAGACGTAGAAGCAGTCCTGCGGCTCCACATCCATCGTCACGGCCATCACGTCGCCCGTGATGAGCCAGCGTGCATGGCTGATGCGCGCGGCCTTGGGCAGCCCGGTGGTGCCCGACGTGAAGATGTAGATGGCCGGCTGTTCGGCCACGAGCCCGGCACGCCAGTGCGCCGGCGGATCGGTATCGGGCGCGTCCGCCACCGAGGCGGCCAGGTCCAGCGTGCAGCGCCGGCTCTGCGCGGCCGGGGCCGGCCGCTCCGGGTCGCCCCACAGCCACAGGTCGAGCCCGGTCAGCCCTTCGAAAAGCCCCAGGCACTCCTCGCCCACGATGACGCGCGTGGCGGCGGTCACTTCCAGCGCATTGGCCAGGGGCCGCCCGCCAACATGCGTGTTGAGGAAGGCCGCCACGGCCCCGATTTTGGCCAGGGCCAGCCAGGCATAGAAGAAGGCCGGCCGGTTCTCGATGCAGATCGCCACGACCTCGCCCCGGCGCACACCGTGCGCGTGGAGCGCGTGCGCGGCCCGGTTGACGCGCCGGTTGAGCTCGGCGTAGTCCAGGCGCTCGTCGCCGTAGAGCAACGCCGTGCGCGGGCCGTGCTCGCGCACGGCCGCCTCCAGGCGCTCGGCAATGCCTTCGGTCTGCGAGGCTCGGTGCCGCGCGGCCGCCGCGTTGCGGCGGTCGAGCTTGGCCTGCGTCACCTCGCGCGGCACCACGGAATCGGTCAGGGAAGATGGACTCATGGTCAGCGCACGGGCCGCGGCAGGCCCATTCCGAATTGCGCGATCAGCTCGCGCTGGATTTCGTTGGTCCCGCCGCCGAAGGTGTTGACGGTGGCGGCGCGGATTTCGTACTCCAGCTCGCCCATGAGGTAGGCGGCGCTGCTGCCGCCGCGCACCAGCGCGCTGGAGCCGACGATGTCCTGCAGGCTGCGCAGGATCTCCAGCACGCTCTCGCTGCCGTAGACCTTGGTGGCCGAGGCCAGCGCCACGTCCATCTCGCCGGCTTCCAGGGCCGCGGCGATGCGGAAGTTGGTGACGCGCATGGCTTCGAGCCGCGCGTAGCACTCGGCGAAGGCACGCCGCACCCAGGGCGCGTCGATCGCGCGGCGGCCCTGCTCGTCACGCGCCTTGGCCCACAGCAGCACCTTGCGGAACGGGCCGAACACCCGGTCGGCCCAGGCGCCCAGCCCCAGCCGCTCGTGGTTGAGCTGCGCGGTGACGAGCTTCCAGCCGCCGTGCAGCTCGCCCACCAGCCTGTCGGCGGGCACCTCCACGTTGTCGTAGTAGGTGGCCGCAGTCATGTTGCCCACCGTCTCGATGACCGTGTGCGAGAAGCCGTGGGCCTGCGTGTCCACGATCAGGATCGAGATGCCCTTGTGGCGTGGCAGCTCGGTGCTGGTGCGCGCGGCCAGCCACAGGAAGTCGGCGCCCTCGGCGCCCGAGGTCCAGAGCTTGTTGCCGTTGACCACGAAACGGCCCGAGGGCAGCTCGCCTTCCAGGCGCGCCTGGGTCTTGAGCGCGGCCAGGTCCGAGCCGGCGCCGGGTTCGGAGTAGGCGATGGCGAAGACGATCTCCCCGGCGGCGATGCCCGGCAGGAAACGGGCCTTCTGGGCCGCGCTGCCGTGCTCCATCAGCGCCGGGCCCACCGTGCTGATGGTGACGAAGGGCAGCGGCGCCCCGGCGATGTTGGCCTCCTCGAAGAAGATCAGCTGCTCGGTGGCGGCGTAGCCCTGGCCGCCGTGCTCCTTGGGCCAGCCCACGGCCAGCCAGCCATCACGTCCCATCTGGCGGATGACGCCGCGGAACTCCTCCCCGGCCTCGGCGCCGCGCAGCCTCGCGCGCAGCTCGGGCGTCATGAGCTTGTTGAAGTAGCTGCGCACCTTCAGGCGCAGCCGGTGCTGCTCGGGCGTGAGATCGACGAACATGCTCACTCACTCCTTCCCGAGGATCAGGCCGCTGGTGGGCACGCCGGTGCCGGCCGTGACCAGCACGTTGCGCACGTCCGCGACCTGGTTGGTGGCGCTTCCGCGCACCTGGCGCACGGCCTCGGCCACGCCGTTCATGCCGTGGATGTAGGCCTCGCCCAGCTGCCCCCCGTGCGTGTTGACCGGCAGCAGCCCGCCGCGGGCATGGTGGCCCGCGCGCACGAAGTCCTTGGCTTCGCCCCGCGGGCAGAAGCCGAACTCCTCCAGCTGCGGCAGCACGAAGGGCGTGAAGTGGTCGTAGATCACGGCCGTCTGCACGTCGGCCGGGCGCAGCCCGCTCTGCTGCCACAGCTGCCGCGCCACCAGCCCCATCTCGGGCAGGCCGGTGATGTCGTCGCGGTAGAAGGAGGTCATGCTCTGCTGCCCCTCGCTGATGCCCTGGGCCGCGCCCTTGACCAGCACCAGCGGCTGCCTGAGGTCGCGTGCGCGCTCGGCGGAGGTGATCACCATCGCCACCGCGCCGTCGCTCTCCTGGCAGCAGTCGAGCAGGTGCAGCGGCTCGGCGATCCAGCGGCTCTTCTGGTGGTCCTCCAGCGTGATCGGCTTGCCGTGGAAGAAGGCCGCCGGGTTGGTGGCCGCGAAGTCGCGCGCGGCCACGGCGACGCGGCCGAAGTCCTCGCTGGTGGCACCCCAGCGGTGCATGTAGCGCCGCGCGAACATCGCCACCCATGCCGCCGGCGTGTGGAAGCCGCTGGGCATGTACCAGCCGTAGTTGACGTTGTCGAACACCGGCGCCGAGCCGAAGCCGTAACTGCCCGAGCCAAAGCGGTACCAGCTGCGCTCGTTCATGGCCCGGTAGACGACCACGGTGCGGGCCACGCCGCTGGCCACGGCCATGGCCGCGTGCATGACCGGCGCGCAGGCCGCGCCGCCGCCGTGCGGGATCTGCGAGAAGAACTTGACGTCGGTGGCCCCGAGCAGCCGCGCGATCTCGTAGTCGGGCACCTTGTCCATGGTGTACGAGCAGAAGCCGTCCACCTCCTTCGGGTCGATGCCCGCGTCGGCCAGCGCGGCGAGCGTGGCCTCCATCGCCAGGCGCAGCTCGGTGCGGCCGGAGTTCTTGCTGAATTCGGTGGCGCCCAGGCCGGCGATGGCGGCGCGGCCGGAGATGCTGATGTCGCTGGTGCTCATGGCAGGAGGACCCTCACGGTGCCGGTGACGTGCGGGCCCATGGCGTTGGTGCCCTTGAGCGTGACCTCGACGCTGCGGTCCTCTTCCCGCCGGTCGGTGATCGCGCCGCTGAACTTCATCGTGTCGCCGGGGTAGTTGGGCGCCCCGAGCTTGATCTTGAGGCTGGCCAGGCGGCAGTCCGGCCCGGCCCAGTTCTCCACGAAGGCCTCCACCAGCCCGTTGGTGGTGAGGATGTTCATGAAGATGTGCGGCGAGCCCAGCTCGCGCGCGGCGTGCAGGTCGTGGTGGCCGGGGAAGAAGTCGCGCGTGGCGATGGCGCCGCCGGTCACCAGCGCCACGGTGATGGGAATCGAAACCGGCGGCAGTTCGTCGCCGAGCTTCACGCTGTCGAAGGCACGGGTGTTCATGTGGTGGTGTCTTCCGGAAGGTCGTATTTCCAGCCCAGCCGATCGTTTTCGGCGAGCCAGTCGCCCAGGCGCTGCAGGTGCGCGTCACGGCCGCCGATCTCGGCGGACAGCGCGCGGCTCCAGTAGAGGAAGCGGTGGATCGGGTAGGTCACGTCCACGCCCATGCCGCCGTGCAGGTGCTGGCACTTGTGGCCGGCCAAGTGCGCCAGCTCGCAGGCCTGCGCGCGCACGGCCAGCGCCTGCGGCAGCGTGCCCAGGCCGGCATCGAGCCGGTACACCAGCTGCCACAGCGTGCTGCGCAGGGTCTCGATGCCGATGTGGACGTCGGCCATCTGGCCGGCCACGAGCTGGAAGGTGCCGATGGCGCGGCCGAACTGCTGCCGCTCGCTGACGTACTGCACGGTGCGCCGCGCCTGCTCGGCCGACACGCCCAGCTGCAGCGCCGCCAGGCAGGCGATGGCCCGGGGCTCGACCCAGCCATGGGCGGCGGCCTGCAGCACCGCGTCGTCGGGCAGCGCCACGCCGTCGAGCCGCAGGTCCGCGACGCCCAGGTGGTGCTGGCTCAGGCCGCTGCGGCGCTGCACGCCCGGTGCCGAGAGGTCCAGCAGCACGAGCCGCGGCTGTCCGTCGCAGTCGGCGCCCAGCAGCGCGAAGCGCGCGTCGGCGCCCAGCGGCACCGCGTTGACCTCGCCGTCGAGCCGCCATCCGTGCGTGCCGCTGCGCGACAGCGCCAGGCCCGCACCGCGCGGGACCGAGAGTGCGCCCGGAGACAGGGTGAGCATGGCGCTGCCGTCCATGGCCGGCGCCAGCACCTGCGGCACCAGCGCCGGCGCGCCGAAACGCGCCACCGCCGCCGCGGCCAGCTGGTGCTGCCACAGCGGCACCAGCGCCAGCGCACGGCCCTGCGCCTCCAGCACGCCCATGAGCTCGGTCATGCCCAGGCCCAGCCCGCCATGCTCCTCGGGCACCAGCACACCGTGCAGGCCAAGGTCGATGCAGGCGGGCCACAAGGCACGCAGGTGGCTGTCGCCCGAGGTGTCGTGCGCGCGCAGCTGCGCATCGCCGCAATGGTCCTCGAAGAGGGTGCGCGCCGACTCGGCAAAGGCGCGCTGGTCGTCGTTGAGCGAGAAATCCATGGTGAGCCCCTCGCCCTCAGCCGGCCACCGGCCGGAACTGCGGCAGCACGATGTCGTCGCTGCCCTCGGGTGCGCCGACCTCGAAGCGGTTGAACTCGACCTGCACCGCCTGGCCGATGTGCACGTCCGCGGGCTTGACGCCCACGAGTTGCGCGATCAACCGCGTCCCCTCCTCCAGCTCGATCAGGCCGACGGGGTTCGGGTGCTCGAAGGGCGGCACCTCGGGGTAGTGCATCACGACGAAGGAGTACACGGTGCCGCGTCCGCTGGACTGCACGGTGTCCCAGTCGAAGGAATGGCACTGAGGGCAGGTCGGCCCGGGCGGATGGCGCAGCGTGCCGCAGCCCTTGCAGCGCTGGATCAGCAGCCGGCCCTGCCGCGCGCCGTCCCAGAAGAAGCGGGTGTCGTCGCTGATGCCCGGCGCCGGGCGCTTGATCTTGGGCGGCGCCGCGTCCTGCACGGCGGGCTTGGCTGCCGGTTGAGCCGGCCGGAACTTGAAGACCCGGAACAGCAGCTCGCCCACGCGCTCGTCGCCCTGGGCCTGCTGCGAGTAGAAGGTCATGCGCAGCGTGACGAAGAAGCCCGTGCCCAGCGCGGTGGTCTTCTCCTCGCCGATCGCGTCCAGCCGCGTGGTGTAGAACACCTTCTCGCCGGGCCTGAGGTAGCGCTCGAACTCCAGCTCCGAGTTCACCGCCACCACCGACGGGTAGCCCTGGGCCTCGATGAGCTTCAAGGCCTCGTAGGGGTTCTCGGTGGTCGAGCCCGGCGGGTAGTTGTTGAGCGTGGGGCCTTCCATGCACCAGACCTGGAGCATGGCGGGGGGCACCACCTCGCCGGCGGCGTAGCGCGGGTTGGTGATGCCCACGATCTCGGCCCACTGGCGTGCCATGGGCACGTTCACCGGGTCCCAGCCGTAGACACGGCCGTACTCCTTGCCCACGAGGGCGCGGACGTCCTTCATCCAATCGGGATCAGCCACCCGTCTTCTCCTTTGCGTTGGATGCCGCCAGGAAGGCCGGCTGCTCGCCGCCTCCATGCAGCAGCAAGTTGCTCCCGCTGAGGTAACCCGCGCGGTGCGAGGCCACCCACAGGCAGGCCTCGGCCACGTCGGCAGGCTCGGCCATGCGGCCGGCAGGAATCGTTGCGGCGACGGCGGCGATGCCGGCGTCGTCGCCGTAGTGCAGGTGCGACTGCTCGGTGCGTACCAGTCCCGGGCTCACGGCCACGACGCGCACCTTGGGTGCCCACTCGACGGCCAGCGACGACACCAGGTGCAGCACGGCCGCCTTGGCCGCCCCGTACGCGGCGGTGCCAGGCGAGGGGCGCAGCGCGCTGACGCTGCCGATGCACACGATCACGCCGCCCTCGGGCTGCTGCTGCATCTGCGCGTTGGCCGCCTGCGCGGCATGCAGCGTCGAGAACAGGTTCAGCCGCAGCACGCCCTCGTGGAAGCGCGGCGAGGCGGTGGCCGCGTCGGCCATGGGGCTGCCGCCGGCGTTGTGCACCAGCACGTCCAGCCGGCCGTGGCGCTGCACGACCGCGTTGACCAAGGCGCGCACGGCCTCGGCCTCGCGCACGTCGCAGGCCATGAACTCGGCGCTGCAGCCGCGGGCCGAGGGCAGCTCCTCGGGGGCGTGGCGGGCGCAGACGACGACCCGGGCGCCGGCGTCGAGGAAGGCCTGGGCGATGCCGCGGCCGATGCCCTTGGTGCCGCCGGTGACCAGCACCACGCGGCCCTCGTGGTCGGTGCAATTGCTCATGATCTGCGTTGCGTCCTGGGAAGTCGTCACGGCGTCCAATCTAGGCAGCCGGCCTTGCGGCAGACACGTCCAAAAGGACTACCGGCGGGGCAGCGTCGATGCGCCGCGGATGGCCGGCGCATGAGCCGCCGGTGCGCAGCGTCCGAACGGACGATGCCGGGCGGCGGGCGGCTTCCACAATCCGCGCGGAGCCATTGCCCCGGAGGGAAACCGCATGTCCAACCCCTATTCCGCCCTGCTGCAGCCTGGCCGCATCGGCAGCCTCGAACTGCGCAACCGCATCGTCATGGCGCCCATGGGCTCCAACTTCGCCGAGAGCGACGGCCATTGCGGCGAGCGCATCCAGGCCTACTACGAGGCGCGTGCCAAGGGCGGCGCCGGGCTGCTGACCATGGGCGTGTGCGGCGTGGCGTACCCGCACGGCACCGGCGAGCCGTTCCAGGTCGGCGTGTCGCGAGACGAGTTCATCCCCGGGCTGGCCGGCGTGGCCGAGCGGGCGCACCGCCACGGCGCGAAGATCGCGATGCAGCTGCACCACGGCGGCAAGAACGCCGCGCAGGACCGCGCCCTGGGCCGGGAGGTGTGGGTGCCGTCGATGCCCAAGGCGCATGTGCCGTCCGGCATGGAGGCGGTGACGCCCGAGGAGCTGGCCACCTTCGTGGGCATCGGTCCGCACAAGCCGCGCATGCGCGTCATGGACCGCGCCGACATCGAGCAGCTGGTCGAATGGTTCGCCGCGGCCGCGGTACGCGCACGCCAGGCCGGCTTCGACGCCCTGGAAATCCACGGGGCGCACAACTACATCCTGGCCAACTTCCTCTCGCCTTACGCCAACCAGCGTGACGACGAGTACGGCGGCCCGCTGGAAAACCGCGCCCGGCTGCTGCTGCAGACGCTGGCCGCGGTGCGCGCCCGCGTCGGCCGGGACTTCCCGGTCTGGGTGCGGCTCGACGCCGCGGAGCTGCACACGCCCGGCGGCATCACGCTCGACGACGCCATCGCCACGGCCCGGCTGTGCGCGCAGGCGGGGGCGGACGCGATCAGCGTCTCCGCCTACGCGCTGATGGTCAGCGGCAGCGCGTTCACCGATGCGCCCATTCCCCAGCAGCCCGGCGCATTCCTGGACAACGCGGCCGCCATCCGCCGCGCGGTGAACGTGCCCGTCATCACCAGCGGCCGGCTCGAACCCGAGGCCGCGGCCCGGGCCGTCGAGGCCGGACAGATCGACTTCGTGGCCATGGCGCGCAAGATGCTTGCCGACCCGGAGATCCCGATCAAGCTGGCCGAAAACCGGCCGCAGGACATCCGGCCCTGCATCTACTGCTACGCCTGCGTCAGCGAGATCTTCGTCAACCGCCGCGTCAAGTGCGCGGTGAATCCCCAGACCGGCCACGAGCACGAGGCCGCCCTTGTGCCCGCCGCGGAGCCGAAGCACGTGCTGGTGGTCGGCGGCGGCCCGGCCGGCATGGAGACCGCGCGCGTGGCGGCGCTGCGCGGCCACCGCGTGACGCTGGTGGAGCGCAGCGACCGCCTGGGCGGCACGCTCTTCTTCGCGGCGCTGGCCTACCCGGAGAACGGCCGGCTGCTGGACCACCTCGTGGCCCAGGTGCGCCAGCTGCCCATCGAGCTGATGCTCAACACCGAGGCCGACGCCGCGCTGGTGCAGCGGCTGCGGCCCGACGCGATCGTCGTGGCCAGTGGCGCCCGCCGCGCCGCGCCGGCCATTCCCGGCGCGACCCAGAACCACGTCTGGAGCGGCGACGAGTTGCGCCGGCTGATGACGGGCGACGGCGCGGACGCGATCGCGCGGGCCAAGCTGAGCCTGGCCGAGCGGGCGCTGTTCAAGGCCGGCGGCATGCTGCGCGTGACGGACAGCACGCAGGCCATCCAGAGCCTGAGCAAGCTGTGGATGCCGCTGGGCAGGCGGGTGGTGGTCGTCGGCGGCGGCCTGGTGGGGCTGGAGCTGGCGGAGTTCCTGCTGGCGCGCGGGCGCGAGGTCACGGTGCTGGAGCCGGGCACGCATGCCGGGCGCGAGCTCTCCATCGTGCGGCGCTGGCGCGTGCTGGACGCGGTGCAGTCGCACGGCCGGCTGCACCTGCGCGCCTCGGTGCAAGGCATCGAGCGCGACGCGGTGCGCTGGACCGATGCGGCCGGCGCCGCGCAGCGCACCGCAGCCGACTCCGTGGTGCTCGCCCTGGGTGCCGAAGCCGACGACGGCGTGGCCCGCGCGCTGGAGGGCTGCGGCGTGCCGCTGCAGCGCATCGGCGACTGTGCCGGCCTGGGCTACATCGAGGGCGCGATGCGCGACGGCCACCGCGCCGGCCGCGAGGTGTGAGCGGCGGCCGGACATCACGGGCCTGGAGGTTGCCGGCGCATCCATGAGGGCGCCGCCGGCCCTCGTCCGAACGGGGTATGCGGGCGCGCGGGCGGGCGTCGAACATCGTCACGGCGCTTCGCCCCCTACCACCACCTTTGAGGACCCTGATGGCCACCACCAAGGATTACCGGCTCGGTGAATACACCTTCCCGCGCGGCTGGTTCATGATCGCCGACGCCCGGGAGCTCGACACGCACAAGCCGCTGGCCGTGCGCTTCTTCGGCAAGGACTTCGCGCTGTACCGCGGACGCGCCACCGGCAAGGTGGTGCTGCTCGACGCGTACTGCCCGCACATGAAGACGCACCTGGCCGCGCCCAACAACACGAGCTACGTCATCGTCGATGGTGGCGGCAGCAACGTCGAGGGCGACGGCATCCGCTGTCCGTACCACGCGTGGCGCTTCGGCCCCGACGGCAAGTGCGACGACATCCCGTACCACCAGGGCCCGATCCCGGCCGCGGCGTGCGTCAAGAGCTGGACCGTGCGCGAGAGCCTGGGCGCCATCTGGTTGTGGCACGACCCCGAGGGCGGCGAGCCGCAGTGGGAACACCCCAGCTTCCCGGAGTACGAGGACCCGGCCTGGGTCCCGGGCCACTGGGACCACCTGGGTCTGCTGAACCAGCATGCGCAGGAGGTGGTGGACAACATCTGCGACTACGGGCACCTGGGCCCGATCCACGGCTCCACCGTCGAGCGCTTCGAGTGCGAGTTCGAAGGCCACCAGGCGACGCAGCGCCAGTGCGGCGGCCACCGCACCCTGGTGGGCCCGGACGGCGTGAGCGCCATCCTGCACACGATCACGACCTACCACGGCCCCGGCGTGCTGGTGTCGAAGATGACCGGCCTGTTCGACTCGCTGCTGCTGATCATGCACACGCCGGTGGACGACGGCAGCGTCAAGGTTTGGCACTCGCTCATCGTCAAGTCGCCGTCGGGCAGCGCGCGCACCACGGTGGCCGACAGGGTGACGGCCAAGCAGTACCAGGAAGCCAGCCGCCTGGCCTTTGCGCAGGACTTCGAGGTCTGGGTCAACAAGGCGCCCTGCCTCAACGGCCTGTTTCTGCCCAGCGACGGCCCGTTCATGAAGGCCCGCATCTGGTACCGGCAGTTCTACAACCCGCGCGCCATGCAGCGCGAGTTCCTGGACCAGTGCGAAGGCCTGTACGTGCCCAAGGGCGCGGTGCCCTACACGCAGCGAACGGCGGAACCGGCCTGATGCCGACTCGCGCTTGTTGATGAAGTATTCCGTTCGTCCTGAGGTATCGAAGGATGAACGGCCTCCGCCGTGGTGCTGCCATCGCAGCCTGTCGGATTCGTACTTCGATGCGCCGTAAGGCGCACCCTGCCCTGAGGTACCGAAGGGTCAGTACGAACGGGTCATTTCATGACCAAACTGAATTCGGAATGAGCGGCTGAACCCGCAGCGCGAAACGACAACGGCCTGCCATCTGGCAGGCCGTTGCGCGCGGCATCTATGGGCGGCTGTGCGTGACGTGGGTGAACATGAACACCGAGCGCGCCGGGTCGCACATGCCGGCCAGCGCGGCGGGCAGCCTGGCCTGGAGGCCACCGGGCCCGAAGGCCGCCACGGCGGCGGCCGGCGTGTCGAACCACCACTCGGCGATGCCGTCGAAGTCGTAGCCCGGCGGCGGCGTGTGCTCCACGCGGTTGTGGACGACCCGCGTGGCGTGCCGCAATGCCGGCGCATCGAGCCAGGGCTCGGGCTCGCCGGCGCACCAGGCCGCGTCGAACCCGGCCTTCGACAGCGCCGTGGGCCGCCGCACGAAGGCGATGACGGCGCTGCCGCCGCGCGCGCCATCGCGCAGCACGCGCTCCCGGCCCACCAGCGCGAAGTCCCGCACGTAGCCGGCGAACACCCGCGGCTCGTCGGGCCGCATCACGGCCAGCGTCTCGGAATCGTTCCAGATGTCGCGGGCGGACTCGCCGTCGCGCAGCGCCAGCAGCGCCACACCGTCGTGGTCGGCGCTGGCGCCGGGCAGCGCCAGGTCCAGCACCCTCGAACATTGCGCCACGGCCAGCACGCGGTCCTGCACGTTGCGGCAGGCGCGGCCAAGCGCCGAGTGCTCGCGCCAGGCTTGCGCGAACGCTTGCGGGGCCAGCGCCGGGTTGCGGCGGGCCAGGTAGATCATCTTCCAACTCAAGGGGCTTCTCCGCTCGACAGACAACGGCCGGGCCCGTCGGCGTCAGCGCGCGGGCAGGCCCTTTTCAGGTAGCGCCACGGCCTGGACGGTCTGGGGCATCGACGAGGCTTGCCGGGCGGCCGGATAGGCCCGCAGCCCGCGCAGCAGCATCAGCAGGCAGGGCAACAGCATCGCCATGGCGCCCAGCAGGGCCCAGCGCAGGCTCTCGCCCGGGGTCGCGTCCAGGCCCAGGCGCGCGAGGTGGTCGCTGAGCCAGCCCACGCCTACCGGCCCCAGGCCGGTGCCCACCACCGCGCCGGCCATCAGCATCATGGCGTTGGCGGTGGCCCGGCGCCGCGGCGGCACGACCAGGCTCAAGGCCGCGTACACGGGCGCAGCCCACCAGGAGACGAACAGCGAGAACCCGGCCACCAGCGCCACCGCCGGCACCAGCGCGCCGGCAGGCAGCAGCAGGTAGCCCACGCCGCAAGGCAATGCCAGCCCCATGCCGAGCAGGGGCACGCCCAGCTGCCAGCGCAGGTCGCGGCGCGTGAGCCGGTCGGCCAGCGCGCCGGCCCAGAGGCTGCCCACGACGGAGCTCAGCGCGGCCACGGTCGAAACCATGCCCGCGGCCTGCAGGTCCAGGCCGTGGCGCCGCACCAGCAGCGACAGGTTCCAGGCACCGAAGCCGTAGCCGGCCACCAGCGCGAACGCGGTGGCCAGGATCAGGCTGCGCGCCACGGGCATGCTCCAGATCTCGGCCACGCCGCCCCGTGCCGCGGCAGCGGCGGCACCGGCATGCACGGCCTTGGGCAAGGCCCTGACGGTCAGGCGCAGCACCAGCGCCATCACCAGGGACGCCGCGCCCACCAGCGCCACCGTGGTGCGCCAGCCGTAGCGCTGCGCGAGCCAGGCGCCCACCAGCAGCGCCAGCAGCGCGCCGAGGCTGGCGCCGGCGCTGAACACGCTCATCACCCGGGAGCGCTGCTCCGGCGGGTACAGCTCGGCCAGCAGCGCCATGGACGCCGGGCCGGCACCGGCATCGCTGAGCGCGCCGCCCGCGCGCGTGGCCATCAGCGACCAGGCGCCTGTCGTCATGGCCCCCAGCGCCCCGAGCGCGCCGCCCAGGCCGCGGCACCAGGCCACGACGCTGCGCCGCTCCAGCCGATCGGCCAGCCGGCCCATGGGCACGCCCAGCACCGCAAAGGCCAGTGCATAGCCCAGGCCCGTGACCAGCCCGACCTGCAGGTCGCTGAGCCCGAACTCGGCCTTGACCGGCGTGATGAGCACCGCCAGCACCTGGCGGTCCATGAACGCCAGCGCCGACAGCAGCGTCAGCAGCACCAGCGTGTAGCGCGAGCCGGTGGACGCAGGCACCGGCGGCTGATCGGTCCTGGGGAGCATCGGCCGCCCCTTCAGGCCGGGGACGGTGCGGCGCGCTCGCGCGCATACGCCCGCAGCGCCAGCACGAACGCCACGGCACCCAGCGCGTAGCAGCCGCCCGAGCTGGCAGCCAGCGCCCAGCGCAGCGCCTCCTGGCCCAGCGCGGGCACCAGCGCGTCGCTGAGCGCTCCCGTGAACAACGGGCCCAGCCCGCCGCCGACCATCGTCATCCCGAGGTTGAAGAACGCCAGGGCGGTGACGCGGCGGTGCGGCGCGATGAGCTCCGCCAGCACCGCGTACACCGGCGCGGTCCACCACACCGCGAACACGCCGAACAGCAGGTAGGCGGCAACGGCCCGGGGCACGGCCACGTCGCCGAGGGTCCAGCCCGTGCCCGCCGGCCAGGCGAAGAAGGCCAGCGCCGCCGGCACCGACAGCACGCAGCCGATGAGCGGCACCCCCAGGCGCCAGCGCGCATCGCGCTGGCCCAGCCGGTCGCTGAGCCAGCCGCCCGTGAGCGAACCCAGCATCGCCGCGACACCGCCCAACAGCCCCATCACGATGCCCGCGCCCTGCAGCGTCATGCCGTGCGAGCGCACCAGGAACGCCGGCATCCACAGCCCGATGCCGTAGCCGGCAAACCCCATCGTCAGCCCCGCCAGCGTCGTCCAGCGGAAGGCCCGGGACGCCCAGAGGCTGCGCACCAGCACGGCCATCGGCTCGCGCGGCGGCGTCGCCGCGTCACCCGCGCCCGCGACTGCAGCCGGCTGCTCCCAGCGTCCGCGCAGGGGCTCCACCGTCGTCAGCCGCAGCAGCAGCGCCGCGAGCACGCCCGGAATGGACATCCACAGGAAGGCGGCCCGCCAGCCGTGGTGATGCGCGATCCAGCCCCCGATGGTCAGCCCCAGCAGGATGCCCAGCTGCGGGCCGAGCCAGTACACGCCCATGGCCCGCCCGCGCAGGCGGGGCGGGTAGTGGTCGGCCACCATCGACGCCGACGGCGCCGTGCAGCCGGCCTCGCCCACGGCCACGCCGACGCGGGCCAGGAACAGCGTCCAGTAGCCCGTGGCCAGGCCGCACAGCGCCGTCATGCCGCTCCAGGCGGCGCAGCACCAGGCGACGAAGTTGCGGCGGTTGGCATGGTCGGCATGGCGCCCGAACGGAATGCCCAGCAGGCTGTAGAACAGCGCAAAGCTCAGCCCGCCCAGGAGCCCCATGGCCGTGTCGGAGACGCCAAGCTCCTGCTTGATGGGCTGCACCAGCAGTCCCAGGATCTGCCGGTCGATGAAGGCCATGGTGTAGACCAGCAGCAGCACGAACAGCGTCCAGTGGCTGCGCGTGCCGTAGGCGGCACCGGGCAGCGCGGCGCTCGCCGCGCCGTCGTCGGGTGCCGGCGTGGTGCGTGGCGCCACGGCGGCGGCCTCCACGCGCAGGGTCGGGTTCAGGCGGGCCATGTTCAGCGCTCCGGTCAGAGCACCTCGAACAGCGCCGCCGCGCCCATGCCGCCGCCGATGCACATGCTCACCACGACCAGCCGCACGCCACGCCGGCGCCCTTCGAGCAGCGCATGGCCCACCAGCCGCGCGCCGGACATGCCGAACGGGTGCCCGATGGAGATCGCCCCGCCGTTGACGTTGAGGCGCTCGTCGGGGATGCCCAGGCGGTCCCGGCAGTGCAGCACCTGGCAGGCGAAGGCCTCGTTGAGCTCCCACAGGCCGATGTCGCTCACGGTCAGGCCGTGGCGCTGCAGCAGCTTCGGGATGGCGAACACCGGGCCGATGCCCATTTCCTCGGGCCCGCAACCCGCCACCGCCAAGCCACGGTAGGCCCCCAGCGGCTTGAGGCCGCGGCGCCCGGCCTCGGCACGGCTCATCAGCACCGAGGCCGAGGCGCCGTCCGAGAGCTGCGACGCATTGCCGGCGGTGATGAACTCGCCCTGCGCGACCCACTGTCCGCCCTTCCACACGGGCTTGAGCCCGGCCAGGCTCTGCGCCGTGGTGTCGGCGCGGTTGCCCTCGTCCTGGGTCAGCAGCACCTCCTGCGTGCCGGTGACGTTGCCTTCCTTGTCGAGGAGCTGCTTGACGGTGGACAGCGGCACGATCTCGTCGGCGAACAGCCCGGCCTGCTGCGCGGCGGCGGTGCGCATCTGGCTGCGCAGCGCGTACTCGTCCTGCGCGGCGCGGCTGATGCCGTAGCGGCGGCTCACGATCTCGGCCGTCTCGATCATCTGGATGTACGCCGCCGGGGCGGCCTGCAGCACGGCCTGCGACTGCGCGCGGTAGCTGTTCTTGTGGCGGTTCTGCACCAGCGAGATGGACTCCAGGCCGCCGGCCACCGCGATCCCGTACTCGCCGGCCATGATGCCCTTGGCCGCGGTGGCGATGCTCACCAGCCCGGAGGCGCACATGCGGTCGATGGCCATGCCGCCCACCTCCTGCGGCAGCCCCGCGGTGTAGCCGCACAAGCGCCCGAGGTTGTAGCCCTGCGTGCCCTGCTGCGCCGCCACGCCCAGGATCACGTCGTCGACGTCGGCGCCGTCCACGCCGGCGCGCGCCAGCGCGGCCCGGATCACGTGGCCACCCAGCACCGGCGCCTCGGTGTCGTTGTAGGCGCCACGGAAGGCCCGCGCGATGGGCGTGCGGGCCGTGGAAACGATGACGGCTTCGTTGAGCATGTGACTTTCCTTTACTCGAAATACAAACGGCTGATCGTGTCCACGACGCAGCCGGGCCGCTCGCTGCCCTCGACCTCGACGGTGATGCGGATCGTGACCTGCACGCCGCCCCCCGCCACGGGCTCGGCGGCCACCACGCGCCCGCTGCCGCGCACGCGCGATCCGGCCTTCACCGGTGCCGGGAAACGCACCCGGTCGCAGCCGTAGTTCACGCCCATCCGCAGGCGCTCGTAGCGCACGAGCTGCGGCAGGAACAGGTTGGCCAGGGCCAGGGTGAGGTAGCCGTGCGCCACGCAGGCGCCGAAGGGGCCCTGCGCGGCGCGCACCGGGTCCACGTGAATCCACTGGTGGTCGCCGGTGGCCTGCGCGAACAGGTCGATACGCTCCTGTGCGAGCACCATCCAGTCGGTCGCGCCGAGGTCCCGGTCCACGCTGCGGAGCACCGCCTCGGTGCTGTCGTAGAGCGCCGCCATGGTTTCAGGCCCGCTGCGAGCTGACCGAGACCACCTCGCCGGTCATGTAGCTCGAATAGTCGCTGGCGAGGAAGACCATCACGTTGGCGACCTCCCAGGGCTCGGCCGCGCGGCCGAAGGCCTCCTTCGCAGCCAGCTCGTCGAGCAGCGCGTCGCTGGCCGACTTCTTCAGGAAGGCATGGATCGCGATGGAGGGCGCCACGGCATTGACGCGCACGCCGAACTCGGCGGCCTCCAGCGCCGCGCAGCGCGTGAGCGCCATCACCCCGGCCTTGGCCGCGGCGTAGTGCGCTTGCTCGGCCTGCGCGCGCCAGCCCAGCACCGAGGCGTTGTTGACGATGACGCCGCGCCCGTGGGGCTGCATGGCGCGCAGGGCCGCGCGCGTCATGCGGAAGGTGCCGGTCAGCGTCACGTCCACGACGCGCTGCCACTCCTCGTCGGGCATGTCCACGAGGCGGCACGAGGTGCCCAGGCCCGCGTTGTTGATGAGCACGTCGATGGCGCCCAGCCGCTCGGCGGCCTCTGCGAACAGCGCGTCCACCTGCTCCTGCCGGCTGACGTCGCAAAGCAGCCCATGGACCGCCTGCAGCCCGGTCGTGCGCCGCAGCTCGGCCACCGCTTCGGTCAGGCGCCGTTCGTGGACGTCGCTCACCAGCACAGCGCGCGCGCCCTCCTCGGCCGCGCGGCGCGCCGCGGCGAAGCCGATGCCGGCGCCGGCCGCGGCGGTGACCAGGACGCTCTTGCCGGCCAGCAGGCCGTGCGGGGGCACGTAGGAAGGCGCGGGAATCGTTGCCATCAAAACCTCTTGTCGGGTGCAGGGAATGCGCCCATCGTGTGGCGCGGTGAGCGCTGCGGCATCGTCCCAATGGACGAAGAGGCGGGAGCAGGCCCGGCGCTTTTGGGCACGGGTGCTGGCGCCGCCGGCTGGAGCAGCCGGCGACGCCATGGGTGGCGGCAGCCGGCCTCAGCGCGGCATGCCCAGTGCCCGCTCGGCGATCTGGTTGAGCTGGATCTCGTTGGTGCCGGCGTAAATGGTGTCGGCGCGGCTGCCCAGCCACAGCAGCTGCAGGCGCTGTCGCGTGGTGTCGTCGTCCACCACGTCGCCCGCGGCGCCCAGCACGTCCATCGCCAGCCGACCCAGGTCACGGCGCCAGTTCGACCAGGCGTACTTCGAGGTATAGGCCGCGCCCGGCAGGGCGCCGTCCTGCGCGCCCAGCAGCCGCAAGGCATGGAAGCGCAGCGTGGCCAGCCCCAGGGCCGCCTGCGCGATGCGCTGGCGCAGCAGCGCATCGCGCGCCGCGCCATTGGCGCGGGCGGTCTCGATCACGAGGTCGAGCTCGTGCCTGAAATGCGCCTGCTGTCCGAGCGTGGACACCCCACGCTCGAAGCCCAGCAGCGCCATCGCCACCTTCCAGCCCTGGCCCGGTGCGCCCAGGTGCAGCGCGCCCTCGGTGCGGGCGCCGTCGAAGAACACCTCGTTGAACTCGGCGCTGCCCGTCATCTGCCGGATCGGCCGGATCGTGATGCCGTCCTGGTGCAGCGGCACCAGCAGCAGCGTGAGCCCCTGGTGCCGCTCGGAGCCGGGCTCGGTGCGCGCCAGCACGAAGATCCAGTCGCTTTCATGCGCCCACGAGGTCCAGACCTTCTGGCCGTCGATGACCCAGTCGCCGCTGGCGGCGTCGCGCCGCGCGCGGGTGCGCACGTTGGCCAGGTCGGAGCCGGCGCCCGGCTCCGAGTAGCCCTGGGCCCAGTACGCGGTGCCGGCGCGGATGCCCGGCAGGAAGCGGGCCTTCTGCTCGTCGGTGCCGTAGGCGATGAGCGTGGGGGCGAGCAGCTGCTCGCCGATGTGGCCCAGGCGACCCGGGCCGCCACCGCGCACGTACTCCTCGTGGAAGATCATCTGCTGCGCCAGCGGCATCGCCGCACCGCCGGCTTCGCGCGGCCAGCCGATCCCCACCCACCCGGCCCGCGCCAGGGTCTGCTCCCAGCGCTTGGCCAGGGCCCCGTCGAAGCCCGGTGCGCCGGGGCCGTGACAGCCGCGCAGCGGCTCGAATTCGCCTTGCAGGTGCGAGCGCATCCAGCCTTGGACATCGGCGCGGAAGGCTCGCTCGTCATCGGTCTCGATCAGGTTCACGGGGCGCGCTCCAGGAGTTGAGCGGCGACGCGCTCGCGCCACCAGGACAGCGGCTGCAGCCGCTGGCTGTCGGCCTGCGCGCGCTTGAAGTACAGCTGCGGGTCGTATTCCCAGGTGTAGCCCACGCCGCCGTGCAGCTGGATCGCTTCCTGGGCGCAGAACTGCGCGGCCTCGGTGGCCTCGCAGCGAGCCTGCGCGGCGTGGAAGGCCAGCGTCGCGGCGTCGGGCTCCAGGTCGGCCACGGCCGCCGCGCCGTAGACAGCGGAGCGGGCGCTTTCGATGGCCACCAGCATCTGCGCGCAGCGGTGCTTCACGGCCTGGAAGCGGGCCACCGGCTGGCCGAACTGCAGCCGCTGCACGGTATAGGCGGTGCTGAGCTCCAGGCACTGCTGCGCCGTGCCTAGCTGCTCGGCCGCGAGCCCGATGGCGGCCAGGTCACGCGCGCGCCGCAGTGCCTCATCCAGCGTGTCGCCGCGCCCCAGGCAGGCGCCGGCCGGCAACACGATGCCCTGCGCCTGCACCCGGGCGCTGCGGCGCGTGGTGTCGATGCTGCGCAGCGGCTCGATGCGCAGCGCCGGGCTGCCGCTGCTCACGGCCAGCAGCACGGTGGCGCCGGCCGGGTCGGTGGCCGCCAGCAGCAGCGTGTCGGCCCAGGCGGCCGAACCCACTTGTGCCCACGTACCCTCCAGGCGCCAGCCGCTGCCGTCGGGCAGCGCACGTGCCGCACCGGCTTCCAGCGCGCAGGCAACCACCTCGGTGCCGCGCTCCACTTCGGCCAGCTGCGGCCGCCCGGCGTCCGCCAGCCCGCGCAGCAGCGCCGCGGACAGCACGACGCTGTCGAAGAACGGCACGCAGGCCAGGCGCCGGCCCAGCTGCTCCTGCAGCAGCGCCAGGCCGACCCAGCCCAGGCCAAGCCCGTCCTCCTCGGGCGGCGCTTGCACGCCGCACCAGCCCTGCTCGGTGATGCACTGCCACAGCGCGCGGTCGAAGCCGTCCTCGCTGGCGGCAGCGCGCCGCATGGCGGCCGAGTCGCAGGCCTCGGCCAGGAAATCGGCCGCGGCCGCGGCGATCAGCCGCTGGTCCTCGCTCAATGCCAGGTCCATGCCGGCATCCTCAGCTGCCGTACACGCGCTGCGGCGGCACGCTCTCGGCGAGGAGCCGATCCACCACCGGCCCCAGCTCCGCGGGCTGCCAGCGCGCGCCCTTGTCGATGATGCGGCCGGTACGCCAGCCGTCGGCCACCGAGAGCTCGCCGCCCTTGGCTTCGAAGCAGCGGCCCGTGACGTGGGCGGACTGCACGCTGCCCAGCCACACGACGATGCCGGCCACGTTCATCGGGTCCCAGGCGTCGAAGCCGCTCTCGGGCTTCTTCACCATCTCCGGCATGGCGCTCTCCGTCATGGCCGTGCGCGCCGCGGGCGCCAGGCAGTTGACGGTGACGCCGTAGCGGGCCAGCTCCGCCGCCTGCACCAGGGTCAGACCCGCCACGCCGGCCTTGGCTGCGCTGTAGTTGCTCTGGCCGACGGAGCCCTGCAGGCCCGCGCCGGAGCTGGTGTTGATGATGCGGGCATCCACGGGCTGGCCAGCCTTCTTCTGGTCGCGCCAACGGCGGCCCAGCACGCTCGCCAGGCAGAAGTGGCCCTTGAGGTGCACGCGCATCACCGTGTCCCAGTCGTCTTCGGAGAGGCTGAGGAACATGCGGTCGCGCAGCACGCCGGCGTTGTTGACCAGCACCTGCACATCGCCGAACTCGGTCAGCGCGGCATCGGCGATGCGCTGCGCACCGGCCACGGTGGTGATGTCGCCTGTGTTGGCCAGCGCGCGGCCTCCGGCGCGGCGCACCTCCTCGGCCACGGCGCGCACGCCGTCCTCGCGGATGTCGTTGACCACGACATTGGCGCCCTCGGCGGCAAAGGCCAGCGCGTACGCGCGGCCCAGCCCGCCACCGGCGCCGGTGATGATGACGGTACGCCCGTCGCAGATCCCCATGTGATGTGTCCTTCCTGGCGGTTGATGCATGGCGCGCCCGGCAGGCACGCCGCGGCGGCTGCGGTCAGGCCTGAGCCGCGTCCTTGTCGAGCAGCGCCTTCTGGGACACGCTGAAATCGTGGCCCCACAGGCTGACCCGGGTGAACTCGTGCACGACGTGCTCGGCCCAATCGACGACGGCGCCGCCGCAGCCGAACTCGATGTCGAAGCCCGAGGGCGTGCGCATGTAGAAGGAGATCATCCGGTCGTTGGTGTGCTGGCCCAGAGTGGCCGTCTGCAGCGCCTGGTGCGCCTGCATGCGGTCGATGGCCCGGCCCACCTCGGCCACGTCGTCCACCTCCACCATCACGTGCACGCAGCCGCTCTGCGCCGGGAAGCCCGCCAGTGCCAGGCTGTGGTGGCGGCCGTTGCCGCAGTGCAGGAAGTGGATGGGCAGCACCACGCCGGTGGTGCCGGGCGGCTCGAAGTTGTAGATATCCGACAGCCCGAAGCCCAGCACCTCGCGGAAGAAGCGCACGGTGGCCTCGAAGTCGGGCGCGGGCAGCACCGTGTGGCCCATGCCGATGTCGCCGGTGACGAAGCGCGGCACGCCCGCCGGCGAGGCGAAGCGGATGAAGTCCGACTTGAAGCCCCACACCAGCTCGTGGCGGTTGCCCGACGGGTCGGCAAAGGTGGCGAGCTGCCGGGCGCAACGGCCGCGCGCCAGGGCGCCGTCATCGAGCTCCACGGCCACGCCGGCCGCGCGCAGCGCCGCCAGCACCGCCTCGAAGTCGGCCTGCGTGCGCGTTTCCCACCCCGAGGCCACGTAGCGGTCGTGCGCGCCCGGCTGGACCAGGAAGCGGAACTGCCGCTCGTCCATCTTGACGTGCAGGCCGCCCTCCAGGGTCGGCGCGGTCATCATGCCGAGCACGCCCTCCGCGTAGGTCTTCCAACGCGCGATGTCGGTGGTCTCGGCCACGACGTAGGCCAGGGCGCTGATGAGGCTCATGGTGGTTGTCTCGTCCAGGGATTGCGGCCCGGGGGCCGGGAGTGGATGCATTCTTGGAAGGCGGCGCGGCGGGTTCATCGTCCGATGGGACTACGGCCGCCGGCGCTGGCCGGTTGCCCGCGCACCGGCCGGCGCCGCAGCCGGGCTGCGGCTCGGTCAGGCCGGCGACCAGGCCGGGTAGTCGGTGTAGCCGGCGGGGCCCGGCGTGTAGAGCGTGCGCCGGTCGAAGCCGGCCAGCGGCAGGCCGTCGCGCAGGCGCTGCACCAGGTCCGGATTGGCAATGAAGTGGCGCGCGAAGGAGACCGCCGCGCCCTCATGCCGTGCCAGCGCGTCCTCCGCGCCGGCGGCATCGAAGCCGTCGTTGAGGATGAGCCGGTGGCCGAAATGCTCGCGTGCCAGCGTGAAGGCATCGATCCTGGTCTCCGGCGCGCGCATCACGTGCAGGTAGGCCAGGTCCAGCGTCGCGGCCTGGCGCATCAGCTCGGCATGCGACGCGGCCGGGTCGTCGTCGCGGATGTCGTTGTAGGTGTTGCCCGGGCGCAGCCGCAGGCCCACGCGCCCCGGGCCGATCGCCTCGGCCATGGCCTGCAGGCACTCGAAGGCGAAGCGCGCGCGGCGCGCCACCGTGCCGCCGTACTCGTCCTCGCGCCGGTTGCTGCCGCTGCTGAGAAACTGCATCGGCAGGTAGCCGCTGGTGCCGTGCAGCTCCACGCCGTCGAAACCCGCCTCGCGGGCGTTGAGCGCCGCCTGTGCATGCTCGCGCACCACGGCCCGCACCTCCTGCGTGGTCAGCGCCTGCGGCTCGTCGAAGGGCTGCATGCCGGCGGCGTCGGTCCACACCTCGCCGGCCGCGCGCAGCGCCGAGGGCGCGACGGTCGGGATGCCCGCGGGCTTGATGTGGCGGCTGCCGATGCGCCCGCCGTGCATGATCTGCAGCACGATCAGGCCGCCGCGGGCATGCACGGCATCGGTCACGCGCTTCCAGCCGGCGATGTGGGCCGCGGTCTTGATGCCCGGCTGCCGGCAGTAGGCCTGCCCCGTGACACTGGGCCAGGTACCCTCGGCCACGATCAGCCCGGCCTCGGCGCGCTGGGCGTAGTGCTGCGCCATCAGCGGCCCCGGCGTGCCGTCGGGATCGGCGCGGTTGCGCGTCATCGGCGCCATCACGATGCGGTTGGCCAGGCGCAGCTCGCCCAGGACCAGCGGCTGCAGCAGGTGCCGGCGCGTCATGCGCCGCCTCCGGCCGCGGCGGCACGTCGTTCGCGCGCCATGGTCAGCGCGGTGTCCTCGATCAAGTCTTCCTGGCCGCCGACCATGCCGCGCCGGCCCAGCTCCACCAGCAGCTCGCGCGCGGGCACGCCGTAGCGCTCGCCGGCCCGCTTGGCGAACAGGAGGAAGGAACCGTAGACGCCGGCGTAGCCCAGCGTCAGCGCATCGCGGTCGATGCGCACGGGGAAGTCCATGATGGGCACCACCTGCTCCTCGGCCACGTCCTGGATCTTCCACAGGTCCACGCCGGTCGCCACGCCCAGCCGCTCGCACACCGCCACCAGCACCTCCAGCGGCGTGTTGCCCGCGCCGGCGCCCAGGCCGGCCGCCGCCGCATCGACGCGCGTGGCGCCGCTCTCGATGGCCGCCAGCGAGTTCGCCACGCCCATGGCCAGGTTGTGGTGGCCGTGGAAACCCAGCTCGGTCTCGGGCTGGAGCGCATCGCGCACCACCTGCAGCCGCGCCTTCACATCCTGCGGCAGCATGTAGCCGGCGGAGTCGGTGACGTAGACGCAGTTGGCGCCGTAGCTCTCCATCAGCCTGGCCTGCCGAGCCAGAGCCTCGGGGCTGCTCATGTGCGCCATCATCAGGAAGCCCACCGTGTCCATGCCCAGCGAACGGGCACGCGCGATGTGCTGCTCGCTGACATCGGCCTCGGTGCAGTGCGTGGCCACGCGGATGGTGTGCACGCCCAGCTCGTGGGCCATCTTGAGGTGGTCCACCGTGCCGATGCCCGGCAGCAGCAGCGCCGACACCTTGGCCTGCTTCATCAGCGGGACCACGGCGCCCAGGTACTCCTCGTCGCTGTGCGCGGGGAAGCCGTAGTTCACCGAGGCCCCACCCAGGCCGTCGCCGTGCGTGACCTCGATCAGCGGCACGCCCGCGGCGTCGAGCCCGCAGGCGATGGTCTTCATCTGCTCCAGCGTGATGCGGTGCCGCTTGGGATGCATGCCGTCGCGCAGCGTCATGTCGTGCAGCGTCACGCGCTGGCCTTGCAGGACAGTGCTCATGGTCTCTCTCCTTCAGGCAGCGGTGGCCGTGGCGGCGGGTTGCAGGACCAGCTCGCCGCGCAGCATCTCGTGGGCGAACATCTCGGCAGTGCGCGCCGCGGCGGCGGTCATGATGTCCAGGTTGCCGGCGTACCTGGGCAGGTAGTCGCCCAGGCCTTCCACCTCCAGGAACACCGACACCCGCTGGCCGTCGAACACCGGGCCGTTGACCAGCCGGTAGCCGGGCACGTACTGCTGCACCTCGGCCACCATGCGGTGGATGGACTCGGTGATGGCCTCGCGGTCGGGCTCGCCCTCGGTGAGGCAGTGCACCGTGTCGCGCATGATCAGCGGCGGCTCGGCCGGGTTGATGACGATGATGGCCTTGCCCTTCCTGGCGCCGCCGACCTTCTCCACCGCGCCGGCCGTGGTGCGCGTGAACTCGTCGATGTTCTTGCGCGTGCCCGGGCCCACCGAGCGGCTGGAGACGGTGGCCACGATCTCGCCGTAGGCGACCGGCTGCACGCGGCTCACGGCGGCCACCATCGGGATGGTGGCCTGGCCGCCGCAGGTGACCATGTTGACGTTCATCTCGCGGCGGCCCAGGTGCTCGCGCAGGTTCACGCTGGGCACGCAGAACGGCCCGATCGCCGCGGGCGTCAGGTCGATCATGAGCACGCCGAGCTCGTTGAGCTTGCGGCTGTTCTGGGCATGCACATAGGCGCTCGTGGCGTCGAAGGCGATCTGCACGCCATCGGCGCGGACATGCGGCAGCAGCCCGTCCACGCCTTCAGCCGTGGTCTTGAGGCCCATCTCGCGCGCGCGCTGCAGGCCGTCGGAAGCCGGGTCGATGCCCACCATCCACACCGGCTCCAGCACCGGGCTGCGTTGCAGCTTCATCAGCAAGTCGGTCCCGATGTTGCCCGGGCCGATGAGCGCACACTTGATTTTCTGGCTCATGTAAGGCGATCCTCAGTCGGTGAAGGAAATGCAGCAGCCGCCCAGGCCTTCGACCTGCATGTCGAAGCGGTCGCCGGCAACCACCGGCACCAGCGGCGCCAGCGAGCCCGACAGGATCAGCTCGCCGCGGCGGAAGGGAATGCCGTAGGCGCCCAGCGTGTTGGCGAGCCACGCCACCGCCTCGGCCGGGTGCCCCTGGACGGCAGCGCCCGTGCCGCTGCCGCAGGTCTGCCCGTTGCGCGACATCGTCATGCGCACGGCGGCCAGGTCCAGCGCCCGTGGGCTCGTCCGCTGGGCACCGATGACGAAGACGCCGCAACTGGCGTTGTCGGCCACCGTGTCCTGGATGCGGATGCGCCAGTCGGCAATGCGCGAGTCCACGATCTCGAAGCACGGCGCCACCCAGGCCGTCGCGCCGAGCACGTCCTCGCGCGTGACGCCGGGCCCTTGCAGGTCCGCATCGAGCATGAACGCAATCTCGCCCTCGGCCCGTGGCTGGATCAGCCCGCTCTTGCCCAGGCTGACACAGGCGCCATCGCCCACCTGCATCGCGTCCGTGAGGAAGCCGAAGTCCGGCTGGAACACGCCGAGCATGTCCTGCACCGGCTTGGAGGTGACACCGATCTTCTTGCCGATGACGCGCTCGCCGTCGGCTTCGCGGCGCTGCAGCAGCCGCAGCGAGACGCGGTAGGCGTCCTCCACGGTCACGCCGGGGTGGCGGTCGCTCAATGGAGCAAGCGTGCGGCGCTCGCGCAGCGCCGCGTACAGCTCGTCGCCGAGCCGGTCGATGAGGTGAGATTCCATCATGGCAGTGCCGTGGCCTTCAGGATCGAAAAATATGTGGTTGCATTCGTCAACCATGGTGCAGAAAGTCTATGCACTGCTGGTTGAACCACTCGCGGTGCTCGACCTGCACCCAGTGGCCGCAGCGGTTCACGAGCACGACCCTGGCATCAGGCACGCCCGTGGCGAGCTTCATGGCGCCCTGCACCGGATTGAACTGGTCGTTCACGCCCCAGAATCCCAGCACCGGGCAGCCGATCTGGCCCAGCCGCTCGGTCATGTCGGGGACCTTGAGCACGCTGCGGGCAGCCTGTGTCTGCAGCGCAGCGATCGGCGCGCGCTCGGCGATGATCTCGTCGGTCAGCAGCGCGGGATCGAACAGTTGCAGCCGCATCACCTCGCGCATCGCGTCGGGGCCGGAGCGGCCCGACTGGTAGACGCTGAACATGTTGGCGATGCCCGGCATCGCCAGGTAGGTGTCAAGATCCTCCACGCCGCCCGGGGCCATCAGGATCAGGCGGCTCACGCGCTCGGGGCACGCCAGCGCCAGTCCCAGCGCGACGGCTCCACCGAGCGAGTTGCCCAGCAGCGTCACGCGGTCGAGGCGCAGTGCGTCGAGCAGGCCCTTGACCCCGGCCACGAAGAAATCGAGGTCGTACTGCGGGATGTCAGGCTTGCTCGAAAGCCCGAAGCCCAGCAGGTCGGGCACGATCGCGCGAAAGCCCGCTGCCGCAACGGCGGGGAAGTTGCCCTTGAAGTTGCTGTAGCCGCTGGCGCCGGCGCCAGCGCCGTGCAGGAACACGACAGCCTCGCCTTCGCCCATGTCGTGGTAGTGGATGCGCTGAATTTCGCCCGCCACAGGTGCGATGTCGGCGTAATGGCCAACGGGAATGGGCGTCGCGGTGGAGTTCATGTCGGCTCGGCGCTGGGCGCGGAATTGCGATGTGCCCGGATGATTTAGATGACGTCGTCCGCGGGCATCGTCTGCACGGACTAGGGCAGCGCTGGGCCGGGCCGCCGTCCGAAAGGACGATGTCCCGGGGCGGGACGGGCATCAGCATGGACGCCGTGTCTTCACACCAGGACCACGAGCTCATGAACGAGCAATCCAACCCCGACCAGGCTGCCGAGGTGCTGGTCACGCGTCCGTCGGAGGGCGTCGCGATGGTGCGGCTCAACCGCCCGGAGGCGACGAACGCACTGAGCCTGCCGTTGCAATCTCAACTGTCTTCGGTATTCGAGGAACTGTCGCGCGACGACGGCGTGCGCGCGATAGTGCTGACCGGTGGCGAGCAGGTGTTCGCCGCGGGAGGCGACATCAAGGGCCTCATCGACGCGGGACCGATCGACATCCTCAAGCGCCATACCGAGCGGGTGTGGGCACCGATCGAGCGTTGCCCCAAGCCCATCGTCGCCGCCGTGTGCGGCTATGCCTTCGGCGGCGGCGCGGAGCTGGCCATGCACTGCGACATCATCGTCGCGGGCCGTGGTGCCAGCTTCGCCCAGCCCGAGATCCGCATCGGCATCATGCCGGGCATCGGCGGCACCCAGCGCCTGGTGCGCGCGGTGGGCAAGTTCAACGCCATGCGCATGCTGCTCACGGGGCGGCCCGTCGGCGCCGAGGAGGCCCGGCTCATGGGCCTGGTCAGCGTGGTCGTGGACGACGACCAGGTCGTTGGCGAAGCGTTGGCCATGGCGGCAGCGATCGCGGCCATGCCTCCGCTGGCGGCCATGCAGATCAAGGAGGTGGTGCTCGCGGGCCTCGATGCATCGCTGGAGGCGGCGCTGATGCTGGAGCGCAAGGCCAACCAGCTGCTGTTCGCCACACGCGACCAGAAGGAGGGCATGCAGGCCTTCGTGGAGAAGCGCAAGCCGAACTTCGAGGGCCGCTAGGCCGGTGGCGCTGCACGCCTGCCACGAGGGCGTGCAGGCCACCGGCGTCAGAAGCGCGTGGGGCGTGCGGCGGCATCCACGCCGCCGTCGACCAGGAGCTGCGCGCCGTGGACGTAGCTCGCCTGCGGTCCGAGCAGGAACGCGATCACGGCGGCGATCTCCGCGGAGCGGGCACGGCGCGGAATGGGCGCCTTGAAGCTCTCGATGGCCGGACCATAGCGGGGATCGGCCAGCCCGGCCTGCAGCAGCGGCGTTTCCACCGCACCGGGTGCCACGGAGTTGAGCCGCACGCCGGCGGCCCCCCAGGCAGCCGCACGGCGACGCACCGCCACCGTCAGCGCGTTCTTGGATGCCGCGTACGCCAACTGCCCCGCGCGCTCGCCGGCGGCTTGCAGCACGGCCTGCGCGGCAGCCTCGTCGCCCGCGTCCAGCACCGTGGCCAGCGGGTTGCGGTCCCAGTCGAGCTGGGTCGATGCCACGGAGGACACCACCACGGCCGAGGGCTGGTTGCCGCCTCGCAGCGCCGGCAGCAGCGCGTCGAGCAGTTGCACGGCGCCGAAGTAGTTGACGGCCAGGACACGCGATGCGGGTTCCACGTGCGGGCCGAGTCCCGCGCACAACACCAGATGGTCCAGCCTGCCACCGCAGCGCGTGAGCAATGCGTCAGCTGCCGCGGCTCGGCCCTGCGCCGTGGAGAGGTCCGCGCTCACCTCGGCGTCGCGGAGGTCCACGCCGATCACCGCGTGGCCCGCGGCATGCAGCGCAAGCCGCGTCGCGGCGCCGATGCCGGATGCGGCACCCGTGATGACGGTCAGTGGCATGGAATCCTCCATTGGCAAATGCACGCAGTCTGTCGGGAGGACGCCGCGCCGGCCTCGCTCAAACGGACTAGACGCGGCCGGTGGCCGCTCCACGCTTCAACGGCGTGGCTTCGCGGCTCCGGTTGGAGCAGGCGGGAGTGCCGCGGTGTCGACTTGCGCCACGAGGTGGGCGACGAGCTGTTCGGCCGACGGGGTCCATCCCGGCCCGGACTCGTTGGCCACGGTCTCGGCCAGCCACTGGAAGAAGTTGGCGCGCACTATGGGTTTCTTCAGCTTCGTGGCGGCGAAGTCCCTGAGCAGATAGGGATAGCGTTCCCGGGCGAATGCCTCGAACCGCTGCAGGTAGTCGTCCTGGACCTCCACGGGCAGTTCCGGCCAGTGCGCCTTGGCACTCTCGACGCGGCTGGCCCTAAAGCCCTCCAGCGCCAGCCGCATGCCCTCTTCCGGCGTGGGTGGCCGCCTGGTGGCCGGCCCGCTGCCGCGCGGTAGGGCCTTGGCCTGGCCGCCGGCTCGGACCTGGGCGACCACATACCCCGCCGGGTTCTGCAGGCCCGAGGACCGCTCGGCGTCCTCGACGCCGGCACGCA
Organism: Azohydromonas caseinilytica; assembly: GCF_012927045.1. Lineage (GTDB taxonomy): Bacteria > Pseudomonadota > Gammaproteobacteria > Burkholderiales > Burkholderiaceae_C > Azohydromonas > Azohydromonas caseinilytica. The sequence continues at coordinate 79,143 of NZ_JABBFW010000012.1, forward strand.
CGCCTTCGCTGCCGTACTGCCGCACGAGGCCGCGGGCCACTTTCTCGCTCACGCCGACGCTCACGGCGCTGTCAACGGCGGACTGTTCCTGCTCGGAGAGCGTCTCGCGGCGGGACACCGCAGAAGGCTTGCGGGGCTGGATGCGAAACTGCAACTCCCGAACGGCCCTGCCCTCCTTGATGAGGATGGGTTCCACCAGGAACTCGTCCTGCACGGCGTTGAGCTCCTTCACCGCCTTTTGCACGACGTCACGGTTGAAATACCGGAACTCGCCGTAGCGCTCCCTGGCCTCGGCCTTGTGGCGTCCGTAGCGGATCTGCGAACGGATCCTGGCGCTCTCGTCGGACTCGCCGGTGAGGATGGAAACCCATTCCTGCCACGGGCGCCGCATGGTGAGCCCGCTGGGATTGGTGCGGTAGCGGCAGACGATCTCGTACAGGCTCAAGGTCGAGTTCAGGCCGATCTGCGCCACGACGCCCAACGAGAGCATGTAGTAGTGCTGGTAAGCCCGCAGCTCCTTGAGCAAGGTCGGCGGCAGCGACCACTCGATGCACTCGCGGCCGGCGGCGTTGGTGACGAATTCGACGCTGCCAAGCAACTGGCTGGAAGCCCAGGTGCGGATCTCGCCCGTCTGCGAATTGCGCACCGACTCGGACCACTCGACGAGCGTGCGCTGGCATTCGCGGATGCTGTCCTTGATGTGCGCGTGATCGCGGCTGGAGAAGCAGGCGTCACGCATCAGCGTCTTGACCGGAACTCGCCAGACCATCCCGTCCGCGATCTTGGCCGGGTCGGTGGTCAGGGAGTAGCTCACCAGCAGCAGCCAGGCCTTGCGGCTCCACAGCGTGATGCGCCGCGTCTTGGGTTCCAGTACCGCCATCTCGACCGGCTTGCGCACGGTGCGCAACTCCCCGTCGGCGCGGCGCAGTGTCCCGGGAGCCACTTCCGCATGGCTGTCGAGTTCGAGAGAAGCTGGCGCAGCGGGAAGTTCCCGTGGCTCGCGGCTCGCATCCTGCCCCTCGAACAGTGTGGGCTGGACCTGGGGCGTTGAACGACGCGGCATGGAACGTGAGATCAGAAGGGCTCCGGATTCTCACAGCATAGGTAGCGTGCAGCAACCTCCAAGTGCTCCAGTGTGATGTGCACTTTTATTCCTCTTCTGGTGCACTTGGGTTGATGGCAATTGAGAACAACAGAATTCAGACAGATTGAAACACTAATTGAGAGTTCAAAAACCTAAACACTGGCAACGACTTAGCGTCGATCTGGTGAGAAGTTTTGTGCGTTGACGTGAGCGCCGTTGTGCATCTCGGTGAGTGGAAACGTGCAATTCGGCGGCATCGCGTGAGTGGATTTGTGCCGTGCCGTGAGTGGAAACATGCTGCTGGCGCAAGGCTCACGTGAGAACTTTTGTGCTCGCGCTGCGTCCATGCTGTCCTCAGTGTTTACCCCTACATCCCGACTTCAATACCGTCATGCCTGCTGCAACGGAGGGGCCGGAGCGATGTGTGAGCCATTTTGTGCAGGTCGGGTTGCACCTTGTGCACGCCTATCGGCTGAAGCGCGTCGCGGCATCCTTCATTCGGACCATTGCACGCACTCGAAGGTCCTGAGCGTCGATTTCCCCCGATAAGCGTTGCGATCGCGCGCTGTTGTGCTTGCGTGGTGGCTTACTGGTCTTGCGTGAACGTATAGTGCTGGACGCAATCAAAAATCTTCCGAAGACAAAAACGGTTGCGCATCAAAGATTCATCTTCGCAAAGGAAAAATGAATGGCAGCTGATCCGGTGTCCGAGACACCCTCCCTCACCCGCGGCGTGACGCTGGACGATCTCAACCAGCTGGATTTCCAGATCAGCTCGATGATGGAGCGCATCCGCTCGGCGATCTACCGTCCCACCGGCGAGAAGCGCGCGCCGAAGTTCAACGCGACGCAGCTCGCCGCCCTGTGCGGCAAATCGCACGCGGCGATGCTGCGCCTGCTGGAGAAGTCCGCGGAGTTCGGCCTGGCCAACGGCCTGGTGACCGACCAGTCGGGCAACAAGATCGCGCAGCACCGCTCCTTCACGCTGGAGGAGACGATCGACTGGGTCCGGCATGTCGGCGGCCGCCGCTACGTGCGCCAGGAGGGGCAACCCGGGACCGTGATCTCCGTGGGCCTGTTCAAGGGTGGGATCGGCAAGACGACGCTGGCCACGTCGCTGGCGCAGGGTCTGTCACTCAAGTCGTACTCCGTGCTGCTCGTCGACCTGGACCCGCAAGGCAGCGCCACGGCAGTGATGGGCTCCAACCCGGGCGACGTCAGCGCGGAAGAGACGGTGGAGCCCGTGACGCGGGCACCCGGAACCGACGGCTACCGGGCCTCGCTGGCCGAGTCGATCCGGCCCACGTACTGGAGCGGGGTAGACCTCATTGCGGGCTCCACCAGCCTCTTCGCGTCCGAGTTCTATCTACCGCTGCGCTCGATGGAGGCCCAGCGCGAAGGCAAGCAGTTCAACTTCCTGGAGGTGCTCAGCCACGCGCTGGAGCCGCTGCGCAGCGAGTACGACTACATCGTCCTCGACCTGCCGCCGGCGCTGTCGTACCTGACCATGAATGCGTACTGGGCCTCCGATGCACTGGTCCTGCCGGTGGTGCCCGAGGGCCTGAGCCTGCAAAGCTCGGTGCAGTTCTGGAACATGTTCACCGACTTGGCCGAGACGATGCGCCGGGTGTCGGACCGCGAGCGGCTCTTCGCCTGGCTGGGCGTGGTGCCCAGCATGGTCGAGTCGCACAAGGGCCGCGTGCAGGAGATGCTCAAGTGGATCCGGATGTTCTACGGCCAGTACGTGATGAGCAGCGAGCTGCCGCTGACCGAGGCGATCAAGACCAGCGGCACGGAGCTGGCCACCGTGTACGACGTCGAGAAGTATGTCGGTTCGGCCAAGACCTATGAGCGCGCGCGCGTGGCGTTCGACAAGTTCGTCGACGAGGTGGACTTGATGACGCGCCGCCATGTCTGGAACGAGCCGGTTTCGGAGGAATGACATGTCCAAGGGTGTGAAGTCCCATCTCAGCGGCATCACGGCGATGCTGCAGGATGCCGCGCCGGTGACGCTGCGCCCGCGTGGCAGCGGCGCCATCGGCGCGCCGGTGCAGCTGGCGCAGCTTTCCGCCGGCTACCAGCAGCTGCAGACCAAGGTCCAGGAACTGGAAAGCAGGGCAGGCAGACCGGTCGTGCTGCCGATTGATGCCTTGCAGCCCAGCCGTTTCCAGACCGCGGGCCTGGACGAGGCGCGGATTGAAAACCTGCGCGCCAACCTTGAACACAACGCGCTGGCATCACCGGTGGTGGTGCGCACGGCTGGCGAGGGCGTCTACGAGATCGTTGCCGGACACCATCGCGTCGAGGCGTTCCGCCGCCTGAACCGCCAGGAAATCGATGCGGTCATCAAGGACTACGCCGATGACGAGGCGATGGCCCTGGTGTTCTTCGACAACTTCCTGGCGCCGGAGATCCCGGACTTCCACAAGTACCTGGGGTTCGAGCAGATCCGCCGTGCCAGCGGGATGTCGCAGGAGGCCCTGGCGAAGAAGGCGGGCGTCAGCCGCTCGCTCGTGACCCAGCTCTTCAGCTTCGAGCGGCTGCCTGCATCGGCGCTGGAGCTTATCGCGGCCAGCCCCAGGGCCGTGGGCGCCAACTTGGCCCAGGGCCTGGCGCAATACGCTGCCGATCAGCCGGAGCGGGTCACGGAAGCCATCCGGTTGGTCATCGAGAAGAAGCTCGACCAGTCCAAGGCCGTCGCGATGTTCCGCGAAGGAACACCGAAGCCGCGGGCCACTCCTGCGACGCCGGTGGTCATCCGCAGCGGACGCAAGACCTTCTGCGATGTGCTGGCCAGCGGCAACCGCGTGGTGGTGCGCTTCAAGTCCGCTGAGGATCAGGCTCGGGCTGCTCAGGCCATCGAAGACCTCTTGCGCACTCTCGCCAGGGACGAGTGAAGCATCGGCCAGACAAGACCAGGAGGGCCGTACGGCCCTCTTTTTTTGTGTCCTGCCTGGGCAGCGTCGTGCAAGTCCCTTGCCGAAATGGCCACTGCAGGGCATGCGAGGCGGGCCGACACGAAGCCTGACGCGCGGCGTGGCAAGCGATCGGAGGTCCATGCTACCGCTGCGCAGCCCGCTGGACCGCGCTGAGAGCATGGGTCAGGCGGCGCCGGCGCAGCATGCACAGACACCCTGGCCGCCGACGACCTGCCGCAGTAGGTAGGGTTCCGGAAGAACATGGCCCTGGCGCGGAAGTGCGCGAAGGTCCGCAAGAGCGGTGGTGGCGCCAATTGGACGCTCGGTACAGGGCACGGCCAAGGGCATCGCAGAAGCGCGTGGCCCGTGCTCAGGCAGCGGCTGCTCGAAAGCACTTTCCGGCTCGAGCCGGTGCGCCGTACAGCCCGGCCCGTACTGAACGGCGGGGTAGCGCTCTGGGAATCCCGACCAGGCTGGACTGGCAGATCCAGCAGGCCCTGTCACAGGTCCCGCAGCCGCAAATCGGTTTGCCGTTCAATGCGTACAGCTCCACTTTGATACGACCTGCTTCTCCAGCGTAGCGGTGCTGCCTCCACGCGAAGGCGTGGCAGCTTCCAGTTGGTGGAGCCGTCCGGGCATGCGGTTACGGTAGGGTAAACCCCGTCTTTCAAGGGAAAGGGGCGTTCGCTGCAGGCAGGCCGTCACTGGCGGCGTCGAAAATCACGAGCAGGCTCGCCGGGGCAGCGAGGTCACTGGCGTCGAGGCACCGCTCCCGCTCATCCTCTCCGGCGTTGCCGAACCAGAAGCCATCGGACTGCAGGCATGCGCGCATCCTGCGCCCCGCGTGACCTGAACTCAGCACGCGTCGTGCTGTGCGGGTGCCGTAGAACGTCGGGTAATGCTCATGAACTGTCCGCGGCAGCAAGCCCGCGACCTTCGATTCCTGGACAGCAAAGGAAGAGCCGTTCGTGTCGCCAAGCAGTGTCCATCGCCATTGCCGCTCAGGCCAAAACACGTGTTGCTATAGAATAACAACCTTATAAATCAACAACTTAGATTCGAGCTTGGGCAGAGGTTGTCTAGCCTAAAGCACTGGACGGGCGTCCTTGATCGGTTGTACGGAGGTTGGCGCTGCTACAACCGTGAGAAGTTTTGTGCAGATCAATGCAGTGCGGCGCCGCGTTCACGGCGCTGTGTCAGCGCCGATCTGTGAGAGCTTTTGTGCAGAGCCAAGATGTCAGTCGGGGAGGCGGAAGCTTCTTCAATCAGCAGTTCGGCACCGCGTTTGCACCGGCAGGAGCCTGACTACGCGCAACTGCACCAGGAGCTCAAGCGCCCGGCCGTGACGCGGCAGCTGTTGTGGAAGGAGTAGCGGTGCGGCGAGCAGGCCTACCGCTGCAGTGCCTACTGCGAGAAGGACCGCGCCTGGGCCAGGACGCTCAAGCGCTCCATGCGCCAGGTGCACCCGGCTGGCGAGCGGATGTTTGAGTCCTGGAGCCGGGCAGACGGTTGCGCTGGTCGATGCGCTGACGGGCGAGATCCGGCGCGCCCAGGTGTTCGTGGCGGTGCTGGGCGCGTCGAACTACACCTACGCCTGTGCCACGCCGCAGCAGACGGCGGCCGATTGGGTGGGCGCCATCATCGTGGCGCTGGAGTTCATCGGCGGCGTGCCGCGGCTGCTGGTGCCCGACCGGCCGCGCGCGCTGATCGCCAACCCCGACGCCTACGAGCCCGTGACCGCCCGGCTGGTGCAGGAGCTTGAAGAGCACTACGGCGCGGCTGCGCCACCGCCGCTTCTTCGGCTTGTGCGAGCTCAATATGGGCGGCCGGGCTGCTGGCCGAGTTGCACCAGCGCCCCGTCAAGAAGCTGCCCTGCACCCAGCACCGGCCTTCACGGCGCTGGACGAGACGGTGCTCAAGGCGCTACCGCTGCAGCCCATGGTGCTGGCGCAGTTCAAGCCGGCGCGCGTGAACATCGGCTACCACGTGGCCTCCGAGGGTCGCTCCTACTCGGTACCGCACCAGCACGTAGGCGCCGCGGTGGAGTTGCGCATCACGGCCACGACGCTGGAGGTGCTGCTGCGCCGCCAGCGCATCGCCGCACACGCCCGCAGCGCCCGCGCGGGCGGCTTCACCACGGTGGCCGAGCACATGCCTGCCTCGCACCGGGCGCACCGGCAGTGGACGCCGGCCACGCTCATCGGCTGGGGCGGGCGCATCGGCGCAGCCACCGCCACCGTGGTGCGCTGGCAGATGGAGCACCGCCCGCACTCCGAGCAAGGCTGCCGCGCCTGCCTGGGGCTCATGCGCCTGGCGCGGTAGTACAGCGCGGGCGGCTGGAGGCGGCTTGCGCCCGCGCGCAGTCCATCCTGGAATGCGGCCTGGAACGCCAGGGTTCGACCGCGCTGGGCGGTGCCACGGCGCCGATGCCCGTGCACGACAACGTGAGCGGGCCTGGCTACTACGGCCACCACTGATGCGCCGGATCGACGCTGACTATCAACAAGACTTTCCTCCCCCTGCTTCACCAACACACCCTGGGCCAACTGCGCAGCCTGCGCCTGGACGGCATGACTGCCGCGCTCAACGACAACGCCACCCAGGCCGCTGCCGAGGAGCCGCCATGGCCACAACCTGATCCCCACAGGAGCCACCGGTTGCGGCAAAACGTGGCGCCTTGGCGCAGTAGGCCGCACGCCAGGGCTTCACGGTGCTCTACACCCGGGCCACGAGGCTGCTGCAGGAGCTGCAGGTGGACCACGGCGACGGCAGCTACACCCGTCGTCTGGCATAACTGGCACGGCTTGACCTGCTTGTGCTCGACGATCCGGCCATCAATGGATGCCTGGTAGTTCGACGCCTTCGACTGCTGCTACGCGCGCGCCGTGCTGGGCGTACTGGCCGCGGCGCGCGCGCCTGTCCATTGGAACGGTGGCAGCGGTGCTGGGCGTAGGACCAGCCGCCGTGAAGGCGGTGCGCCAACTGCCGCCCGATTTCCTGCCACTGCGGCTGCCGCAGGCTGTGGCGACGGCGCTGTGCATTTCCTACGCCAACGGGGCATGTTGTCGTGCCTCGCCCGAGCCAGTCTGTGGCCGGACCGGATCGCGACCAGCAGAGCGAAACGCAGTAGTGATGGCAACTGCAAGTGCTTGTCGAGCTTGAAGTTGCGGACGCCACATCACCAAGTTGTCTACTTGTTTATAAATTAAATTATAGGAGATTATTAACAGTTATCTGCCTTATCAGCCATGGCAACTATCTGCGGATACCAAAAACGGCGTTGGGAAGGGCGCCTTGGCTTTGAAACGACTCGGACATCGCATACTCGCCGAATCGTCAGCAGTCCTGCGGAGATCAGTTATGACTTCTCGAGCCGCTGCTGCCCCGGAGCGCCGCCAGTTGACGGTGATGTTCTGCGATTTGGTCGGCTCGACCGCAATGGCGCAGCGGCTCGACCCCGAGGACTTGCGCGCCTTGATCCTGCGCTTCCAACAGCTGGTGCGCGACCGGGTCGCGCGCTATGAAGGCTTTGTTGCTCGCTACATGGGCGACGGGGTGCTGGTCTACTTCGGTTACCCGGTGGCCCACGAAGACGACGCCGCGCGCGCCATCCACGCCGGACTCGACCTCGTCCACGCCGCGCAGCTGCTGCGCCCGCCGCTCGACTCTTCCGTGCAGCCGACGCAGCTGCGCGTCGGCATCGCGACCGGCGTGGTCGTGGTCGGCGACCGTATCGGGGCGGGTGCCGCGGAGGAGGCGGCAGCCGTAGGCGAGGCGCCAAATTTGGCTTCGCGGCTGCAGTCGTGGGCTGAGCCGCAGACCGTGCTGGTTGCTGATCGAACGCAGCAACTTGCCGGATCGCGCTTCGTGTACGCGCCGCCGCGCGAGCTGGCGCTCAACGGCTATTTGCAGCCGGTGCGTGCCTGGGCCGTGGTGCGCCCCAACCCCAAGCGCAGCCGCTTCGATCAAACCCATCCTGTGGCCCTCACCCCGTGGGTTGGCCGCGCCGACGAACTCTCGCGGCTGCTCGATCTGTGGCGCAACGCGACGCACGGCGTCGGCCGGCTCGTGCTGGTGGTCGGCGAGGCGGGAGTTGGAAAGTCGCGCCTCGTGCAGACGCTGGGCGAGCGCATCGTGGGCGCGCCGTTCTATCGCATTTGCTATCAATGCTCGCCGTACCACGTCGACAGCGCATTGCATCCGTTCATCCACCAACTGGAGAAAGCGGCCGGGTTCGCTCCCGGTGAGGCGGTGTCCAGCCGCCTCGACAAGTTGCGCCGGTTGCTCGACGCTGCCTCGCCGGCGCTTGCCGGCGCCACGCCACTCTTCGCGGAACTGCTTTCCTTGCCAATGGAAGGGCCCGCGCAGTCCTGGCCTCCCGAGCGGCGCCGGCGAGAGACGATGGCGGCCATTCTTGGGCGCCTGCGTGAGCTGGCTTTGCAGCGTCCTGTATTGCTGGTTCTGGAGGACGCACACTGGGTTGATCCCTCGACGCTGGAGTTGCTCGGCCTACTGGCCGCGGCGTTGCCCAGGCTGCCCGTGCTGCTGGTCGTGACCTCGCGAGTCGCAGACACCGGCCAGGCCTGGCTGCAAGGACCGCACGCGAGCGTGCTGAACCTGCAGCGGCTGACGCCGCAACAAGCAGCGGAACTGGCCAGCCACGTCGCTATGCCGACGCCTGCAGCGGCTGAGCAGTTGGCGCAAGTGGTCGAGCGCGCTGATGGTGTGCCGCTGTTCATCGAGGAACTCGCGAAGGCGATCGGCGGGGGGCTGCCCACCTCGGAGATTCCGGGGTCGCTGCACGACCTGCTGATGGCGCGCCTGGACCAGTTGGGCAGCGCAAAGGAAACGGCGCAGGTCGCGGCGGTGATCGGGCGCGAGTTCTCGCGCGAGTTCCTGGAAGCGCTGCTGCCATTGCCCAGAACCGAACTTGACACAGCGCTTGCAACGATGGTCGACACGGCCATCGTGCAGCGGCGGCCGCAGGGGCAGGTCTTCGCGTTTCATCATGCTCTCATCCAGGACGTGGCCTATGGCAGCCTGCTGCGCACTCGGCGCTTCGAGCTGCACGGCGCGATCGCCGAGGCGATCGAGCGTCTGGATGCTTCGCGCGCCCACACCGAGCCGGAGCTGGTGGCACGCCACTACGCGCTGGCCGGGCGGCCGCTGCCGGCAACGCGTTGGTGGGCACAGGCAGCGCTGCGCGCCCTCGGGCGCTCGGCCAATATCGAAGCGTTGCGCCATAGCGAGCGCGGCGGCGAGCTCTTGCCGGCGGTACCCGAAGGCGCCGAGCGCGAGCGCTTGGAGTTGATGCTGGCAATGCTCGGCGGTGCCGCCCACCGAGCCCTACATGGCTTCGCGTCGATCCATGCCGAACGCTGTTTCGCGCGCGCGCTTGAGCTGAGCGAGAAGCTCGGCGATGTCGCGACCCAGGTCGATGTGCACCGCGGCCTCTTCTCATGGCACTACGCGCGAGGCGAACTCGGCCTCGCCCGAGCCCAGGGCCAGCGTGTGGCCGATATCGGCAACAGCAGCGGCGACCGCGCCGCGTGCATGCTTGGCCAGTGGATGCTCGGCTCGATGTCGATGTGGCAGGGAGAGTTCTGCGCTGCAAGCCGCGAACTCGAGCTGGCGGTTTCGCTCTATCGCCCCGAGGAGCACCGCTTGAAGACGTTGGCGGCCCAGATCGACCCGGGTGTCAACGCGATGGCGCACCTGAGTTGGGTGCGCTGGATTGCCGGCGACAGTGACGGCGCAGTGGAAGCCGGCGCGCGCGCGGTGCACGCAGCGCGCAGCCTGGCGCAGCCCTATGCACTGACGATGGCACTCTTCTTTGCCTGCGCCGTGCGTGCCTGTCGCGGCGAGCACGATCAGGCCGAACCACTGCTTCGTGAGCTCTTCGCGGTCACCGGCGAGCACCGCCTGGACTTCCTGCGTGCATGCGCCTGGATCTTGCGTGGCCAGGCTTCGATTGCTGCCGACCGCTGCGAGGATGGGTTGTTGGCCATCGAACGCGCGCTGAGCGAATTCGACGAGCTTCACGCCGGAATCGGCCAACCCTGGGCCCTGGCCATTGCGGCGTCTGGCTGTTCGCGTCTGGGCCGGCGCGATGAAGCGCTGCAGAAAATCGCGGCCGCCTTCGCTGCAATTGAGCGGCACGGCGAGCGACACTGGGAGGCCGAAGTCTGGCGTGTCAAAGGCGAGCTGCTCTGGCCCAGCGCGCAAGCGCGCGGCTGCCTGCTGCGTGCGGCCGACGTCGCAGCGCAGCAAAGCGCTGGCGCGCTGCGGGCGCGAGCGCTGGCCAGCCTTGCGAGCCTCGAGAAGTGAACACGAGGAGGGCAGCATGACAGCTGGACCGAGATTCAGGGAACCGATCACGATCCACAACGTGAGCTTCGGCAACCGCCTGCTGCGATCCTCGGTCGGAGGCCGTACCTGCAACTACGACGGCACCGTCACCGACGTCTGGAAGAACTTCGAGAAGCGATTTGCCGACGGCGGCGTCGGCGGCATCGTCTCGACCACTTTCCACGTCAACAAGGAGCGCCTGTCGCCGCCGCAGTACCCGTCAATCGCGACAAGGCGGCACATGCTGCACCTGAAGCAGCGGCTGCCGGAGATTCAACAGGGCGGACGCTGCCGCTACATCGTGCAAATCGGCGACCCGGGATACGTCACGTACAGCAGCCTGTTTTCGGAGGACCAGGATGGCCTGAGTTCGTCGGACGGGCGAGACTTTGCGTTCGGCTACAACAGCCGCCGCCACGCGATGAGCCCGCAGCAGATCGAGCGCTCGATTACCGAGCACGCCGCGGCGGCTTCACGCGCGCGTGAAGCCGGTGCCGACGGCATCGAGATCACTGCCGGCAAGGGCTATCTGATCCACCAGTTCCTGAACCCGGCGATCAACCGGCGGCAAGACGACTGGGGTGGCAGCGAGGACAAACGCTTCCGCTTGCTCGACGAGGTTTTGAAGGCGGTTCGGGCAGCGGTGGGAAAGGACTTCCTCGTCGGCGTGCGCTTGTCAGGGGCCGACTTCAATGCCAGCCCGCTGCTGCTTAGCTTCGGACGCTGGCCCTCGCCGCTGGTTTCCACAGCAATGCGCCGGGGCAATGATGTCGATCAGATGGCACGCTATGCAAAGCGGATGCAGGGGGTCGACTACCTGCATGTGGTGGCCGGGTATGGCTTCCCCAACCCGCACGACGTGGCAGGAGCATTTCCGTTTCAAGAGATCCGCATCTTCTTTGACTCAGTGCGCCATCTGAGCAGCAAGGCCGGGTGGCGTGCTGCCTTAGCCCACTTCCCGCTGCCCGTGCGCGCACTCCACTGGTTCACGAACCTCGGCTGGAATCCTGCGTTCAGAAGCCTGGGCCTTGCCAATGAACTCAAGAAGCAGCTCCCGAGCATGATGGTGATCACCAACGGCAGCTACGAGACGCTGGAATCACTTGACAAAGGGCTTGAGCACTGCGACTTGGTCTCTATGGCGCGCGCGTTGATCGCCAATCCGGATCTGATCAGTGCCTATCTCAATCACGACAAGGATGTGCCTGAAACGAAGCGCTGTACGCGCTGCAATCGATGTGTTGGCCGCACCACGACCAGCCCGCTCGGCTGCTACGACGTCTCGCGCTTCGGCGGCTCGCATTCGCGCATGCTGTCCGAGATCATGAAGTGGAACCGACCCGATCGGGTTCCCGGCGAGGAGGACGAACAGCAGCCCGACGCCTGAGCACCCCTTCGGCGCCTCAACTCAGATCGCACTGATGCCATAGCAGCGCCACCATGTGTTTCAGGCCACCGGCTGGGCCGTTTTCGCAACCCGCTGGGCAGCCTCATCAGCTACCCGCAGAGCTACGCCGACTGGCTCATCGATTACGGGAAGCGGTATCGACAACACCGGCCGATTTCCACCGGTGGAGCGGAGTCGGCGGTCGAGTATGTCGTTGACCAGCGCATGAAGAACAAGGGCCAGACCCGTACAGCCGGTGACGGCGCGTACCTTCACGCTGCGCTCGACACCGTCCTCGACCAGGCGCAGGCCGTCGCGGTTCATGGCGTCCACGTGCGCGGCGTTGCGCGTCACCAGCGCGACCTCGCAGCCGCCCTCGGCCAGCACGCCGCCGATCGCGCATCCCAGGGCGCCTGCGCCCAGCACACAGATCTTCAAGTTCATTCCTTCGTCGTTGGCTGCTGCCGGCCAGAAACAGCGGATAGCCGCGACGATAGGCAGCAGTGAAGATGCCGGAAACCCAATGGGCGCAATACACTGAATTGCGAATCGCAATGCACAAGAACGCCACCTCATGAGCACTGAAGACGCTTCGCTGCCGGACATGAAGCTGCTGCGCCTGTTCGAGCTGCTCTACGGCACGCGCAGCGTCACGCGTGCGGCTGAGCAGCTGGGACAGAGCCAGCCGACGGTCAGCATCTGGCTGGGCAAGCTGCGCGAGCTGCTGCACGACCCGCTGTTCGTGCGCACGCCCGCAGGCATGCAGCCGACACCGCGCGCGGAGGCGCTCATCGGTACCGTGCGCGACGCGCTGGCCTGCGTGCGCCGGCTGGCCGAGGCCGCGCCGGAGTTCGACCCCGCGCAGGCCCAGCGGCGCTTTCGCATCTGCATGACGGACGCCAGCCACGTCACGCTGCTGCCGCAGATGCTCGCGCACGTGCGCGCCGTAGCACCGGGTGTGCGGCTGGAAGCGGCGCGCATCGATGCCGACACCGCGCGCGCCCTGGAGGCCGGCGACGCCGACCTGGCCATCGGCCTGGTGCCCGGGCTGGAAGCAGGCTTCTACCAGCAGACGCTGTTCGCGCAGGACTGGGTCTGCCTCGTGAACCGCCGCCACCCGCGCTTGGCTGACGGGCGGCTCACGTTGCGCCGCTACGAGGCTGAGCCGCATGTGGCCATCGCCTCAGGCACCGGCTACCAGTTGCTGGCTGCGACGCTGAAGGAGCGCAACATCAGGCGCGACGTGCACTTGGAACTGCCCGGTTTCCTGGGCCTGCCCGCCATCGTCTCCACGACGGACCTCGTGGCCACGCTGCCGCGCCACATTGGCGAGACACTGGCACGGACGGCCGATCTGGCAGTGCTCAAGTGCCCGCTGCCCATTCCGGGTTTCGAGGTCAAGCAGCACTGGCACGCGCGCTTCCACCACGACCCCGCCAACCGCTGGCTGCGCGGCGTGTGCGCGATGCTGTTCATGCAGGACGCCGCGCCACGCAAGGGCGTGGCGCATCCGGGCCGATGACGCCAGCCGTGCGTTCGGCCTTCAGGTGCCGCCCGCAGCCCGGTTCATGCCTCGTTGGCCGTACTGGGCCCATGCGCTTTGCAGCGAGTCGGCGATTTCGTCAACGAAGACGCGCGTCTTCGTCGGCACCAGCCGGCCTGGCGGCAGCGCGGCTCAGCCCAGCATGGACACGTTGACGTTCTTGAGCTGCGTGAACTCGAACAGTTCGTCCTTGGACTCCTCGCGACCCAGCCCCGACTGTTTCCAGCCCCCGAACGGCGCACCGATGAAGTGTGAGGAGCAGTCGTTGATCCAGACATAGCCGGCCTGCACGCGGGCCGCGGCGCGGTGCGCCGTGAGCAGGTCGGTGGTCCACAGCGAGGCCGTCAGGCCCAGCTCGGTGCCGTTGACCGCCTCGAACATCGACTCGGCGTCGTCCCAGCGCAGCACCGAGAGCACCGGGCCGAAAATCTCCTCGCGGGCGACGCGCATGTCCGGCCGCACGTCCGTGAACACGGTGGGCTCGATGAACCAGCCGTTGCGCAGCGCCGGGTCGGCCGGATGGCGGCCGCCGCAGGCCAGTGCCGCGCCCTCGGTACGCGCCGACTCGATGTAGCCCAGGGTGCGCTGGTACTGCGTGCGGTCGATCAGCGCGCCCATGGTGGTGCGCAGGTCGGTGGCGATGCCGGGCACATGGGCCTGGCCGATGCGGTCCACGAGCGCCTGCACGAAGCGGTCGTGGACCGAGGCATGCAAGAACAGCCGGCTGGTGGAGCCGCAGGACTGGCCGCACCAGGTGAAGTTCATGCCCCGCACGGCGCCATCGACGGCACGCTCGAAATCGGCGTCGGGGAACACGACCATGGCGTTCTTGCCGCCGAGCTCCAGCAGCGGGCGCTTGAGCGTGTCGGCCGCCGCACGCAGCACGGCCTTGCCCGCGCCGACGCTGCCGATGAGCCCGACGGCCGCCACCTGCGGATGGGCCGCGATGGCGGCGCCGGTGCCGCGGTCGCCAACGACACAGTTCAGCACGCCCGGCGGAAACAGGTCGGCCAGCAGCTCCATCAACCGCAGCGTGGACAGCGGCGCCTGCTCGGGCGGCTTGACCAGCACCGTGTTGCCTGCGGCCAGCGGCGCGGCGATCTTGCCGGCGGCGAACATGAACGGATGGTTGAACGGAAAGATGCGGCCCACCACCCCGAGCGGTTGGCGCAGCGTGTAGTTGAGCGAGCCATTGCCCGTGGGGATGGTTTCGCCCTTGATCTCGAGCACCAGGCCGGCAAAGTACTCCAGCTGCGTGGCGGCGATCTCGGCATCGAAGAGCATGGCCTTGACCGGGTTGCCGCAATCGGCCGCGTCGAGCAGCGCCAGCTCCTGCGCGTGGGCTCGGATGCGCGTGGCGGCCTCGCGCAGCGCGCGGGCGCGCTGCAGCGGCGGCGTGCGCGCCCAGCCCGGAAAGGCCTGCGCGGCCGCGGCCACCGCGGCATCCACTTCGGCCGCACCGGCCGTGGGCAGCTCCGCGAGCAACTCGCCCGTGGACGGGTTGTGCGTCTGCAGCCGGGCGCCACCGGCCTCGTGCCACTGGCCGCCCCAGTAGTGTCCGCGCCGGCGTGGGAGCGCGTGGGCGACGCGCGAGGAAAGATCGTGCTCTTCGTGGGAGGCGTTCATGCGACGGGAGTGGCGTGGGTGAGGGTGCTGTCGGATGCCGCGGCGTGCAGGCCCGCGATCGCGGTCTCCAGCGCGACGACGTCGGCGTACTTGGCGTCCAGGTCGAACAGGCTCTGCGCGTGAGCTGCCGCGGAGCGGTCGCCCACGCACTCGCGCACCACCATCGGCCTGAAGCCGTACTGGCAGGCGTCCACCGCGGTGGCACGCACGCAGCCGCTGGTGGTGCAGCCGGCGATCACCACGGTGTCTATGCCCATGGCCACCAGCCGCGAGCTCAGGTCGGTGCCGAAGAAGCAGGAGGCGTACTTCTTGACCAGCAGCGAGTCGCCGGCGCGGTGCGGCAGCCGCCCGTCCACCCGCACCTCGGCCGTGCCCGCACGCAGCGTCGTGACGCCGCGCTGCTTGAGCGCCCAGATGCCCGCGTCGCGCAGCCCGGCGTCGTCGTAGGCCACGGTGGAGAAGATCACCGGCGCGCCCGCCGCGTGCGCGGCGTCGAGCAGCGCGGCCGTGGCCGCCACTTCGGCGTCCAGGTTGGCACCGAGCATCGCCTCGGGCCGGGTGAAGGCGTTGATGAGGTCCACCACCAGCACGGCGGGACGGCGGCCGAAGCCGATGCGCAGGCCGAAGCCACGCTCGCGGAACAGCGCCGCGTCACGGTTGTCGAGAGTCATGTTGGGCTCCTATCCAAGCCGGCCCGGCAGCCAGGTGGCGATGGCCGGGATGAAGAACACCGCCACCAGCATCAGCAGGCCGAGCAGCACGTAGGGCATGGCGGAGGCGAAGACCTGCCGCATGGTGATCCAGCCCGGCGCCACGCCCTTCATGGTGAACAGCAGCAGTCCGAAAGGCGGCGTCATCAGTCCCAGCTGCATGGCGATGAGGAACAGCACGCCGAACCAGACCTGGTCGATACCCGCGCCGCTGACCAGCGGCATGAAGAAGGGCAGCGTCAGCAGCATCATGCTGATCTGGTCCACGAAGCAGCCCAGCACCAGCAGGATCAGCATCATCACCACCACCAGCGCCATCGGGCTCAACTCATAGGACGAGACCACCGACAGGAAGCCGTTGGTGGCGCCCGAGAAGCCCAGCACCTGGGAGAACGCGGTGGCGCCGACGATGATGAACAGGATGATGCCCGAGACGTGTACCGTGCCCTTGAGCGCCTCCAGCAGGTTGCGCCAGGTCAACGCGCGGAAGGCCGCCGCCAGCAGCACCGTGGCGGCCGCGCCCAGCGCCGCGGCTTCGGTGGGCGTGGCGATGCCGCCGGTCATGGCCCCGACGACGACGCCGAAGATGGTCAGCAGCGGCAGCACGTAGAGCACGAAGGGCCTCCACTTCTGCCAGCCGTGCAGGCGTGGCGCGTCGTCGTCGGCGGGCGCCATGCCCGGACGCAGCCATGCCACGAGCACGATGTAGGCCACGAAGCTGGCCGCCAGGATCACCCCGGGCAGGATGCCGGCGAAAAGCAGCTTCGTGATCGAGATGTTGGAGAGGCTGCCCAGCAGCACGATCAGCGCCGAGGGCGGGATCAGCATGTCCACGCCGCCAATGGCGATGATCGGTCCCATGGCCAGGCTCGGGTGGTACTTCTTCTCCAGCATCACCGGCGACATGCTGCGCCCGAGCATGGCCGTGGTGGCGATGGTGGAGCCCGAGATGGCGCTGAACGCCGTGCCCGCCACCACCGACACCACCGACAACCGTGCCGGCACGCGGTGGATGAGCCGGTCGAAGCCCTCGATCACCTTGATCGCCAGGCCGGTCTGGAACAGCACCTCGCCCATCAGCACGAACAGCGGGATGGGAGTGAGCGCGAAGGTCAGCACCGAGGCGATCGAGTTGCGCGCGAGCTGATCCACCCCCGCCAGGCCGCCCATGAACACCCAGGCGCCCGCGACGTTGGCGCTCAGGAAGGCCACCGCCACGGGCATCCCCAGCAGCATCAGCAGCACCACGGAGCCCATCATCAGCAGCAGGCTCTGCATCCAATCCATGGATCGTTGCTCCGGTAAACGTTGGAAGAGGCAGCGCGGCTCAGGCGGCGCTCGTGGCCTCGTCGCGCACGGCGCGCGGGCCGCGCCACTGGCGTCGCAGGCGGAACAAGAACTCCACCGCGAGCACAGCGAACATCGCTGCCGCCGGGGCGACCAGCCACCACTCCGGGAAGACGAAGATCTTGAGCACGAGGGAGCCCTGCTCGGCGCTGGCGATGGCAGCCTTGAAGCTGGCCGCGGCCAGCGCGGTGCAGGTCGCAGCGGCCAGGGCGTCGGCCGCCAGCTCCAGCGCCCAGCTCACCGTGGCGGGCAGCGCGCGCAGCACCATGTCCATGCGCACATGGCGCCCTTGCCGCAGCAGCCAGGGCGCCGCCAGGAAGGTGCACAGGTACAGCGCGTACTCCGCCATCTCGGCCGCCCAGGGCAGGTTGCCCAGGGCGAAGGCGCGGGCGCCGACGTCCGCGCAGATCAGCAGCACCATCAGGCCGATGAGCGCGCACGCGGCCAGGCCCAGCCCCTGCAGCAGCCGCTCCCACAGCCGGTCCAGGCGGCCGATGGCGTCGCTATGCATGGTCATGGCGGCGTCAGTGCCCGTTGGTCAGCAGCTGGCGCAACCGCGGGCCGTGCTGCGGGCTGCGCTGGTTGATGCTGGCCCAGATGGCGTCGTTGGCCTTCCTGGTGTACTCGGCCGCCTCGGCGGCGCCGAAGCTGATGGGCTGGATGCCGGCGGCGGCCTGGCGCTTCTTCTCCTCCTCCCACGCCTTCGTGTTGTCGAGGTTGAGGTCTTCCATCCAGCGCGCGGCGCTGGTCAGTACCGCGCGCTGCTTGTCATTGAGCTTGTTCCAGGTGTTGCGGTTGAGCAGCACGCCCACCTCCGTGTTGTAGAAGCCCGGCTCCACGCGGTACTTGGTGTGCTCCTGCAGGCTCAGGTCGAACACCCCGGAGACGGGCCAGCCGTAGCCGTCCACGACGCCACGCTCCAGCGCGGTGTAGAGCTCGCCCGGGGCGATGGTGAGCACCGAGGCGCCCATGCTCTGGAAGAAGTCCCGGTAGATCGGAATGCCGCGCAGGCGCAGGCCCTTGAGGTCGGGCTTGGCGACGCCCTTCTTGAGGAAGAGGTGATAGGGCATCTGGTCGATGGCGCGGCCCAGGTAGACCGCGTTGAGCTTCTCGCCCCAGAGCTTGTTGATGTAGTCGTAGGCACCGTTCCTGCGCCACTCCTGCACCGGCACGGTGCTCACCGACAGCGCGTCGGACTCGGGCAGCAGGTTGGTGTAGAAGTTGCCCGTCACGTTGGCCATGTCCACCACGCCGGCCTTGACGGCATTGCCCACCTCGAACGGCGGCATGACCTTGGCGCCACCACCGAGGTAGTTGATCTGGATCTGACCTTTACCCTCGGCGTTGACCTTCTTCACGAACTTCTCGAAGTTCTGCGAGAAGAAATTGCCTTCGGGCCAGGCGCTCACGGCCTTGATGGTGACTTCCTGAGCGCCAGCGGCCAGTGCGGCCAGGCTCAGGGCCGACGTGCAGAGCAGGGACTTCAGCGTGTGCTGCAGCTTCATGGCGTGTTCGCCTCCGTGCGTGGGGATGTGTGCGGTCGAGCGGGCGCTGCCGGCTCAGAGGAAGGTCAGGCCGCCATCGATCACCAGTGACTGGCCGCTGATGAAGCGGCTGTCCTCGCTGGCCAGGAACAGCACCGCGCCCGTGACGTCGTCGGTGGTCTGCGTGCGCTGGATGCAGCGCATCGCGATCTGCGCCTGCTTCTGGGCCGGCGTGACGGTCTCGCGCGGGATCTCGGTGTCCACGGCCCCGGGCAGCACGGCGTTGACCGTGATGCCGTCGGCACCGAGCTCGCGGGCCAGCGAGCGCGTCATGCCGATCACGGCGGCCTTCGACGTGGTGTAGTGCAGGTAGTGCGGCCGCCCCATCAGCACCGCGGCCGAGGACACGTTGACGATGCGGCCCCAGCCGTTGCGCCGCATCAGCGGGGCGATGGCGCGCACCATCAGGAACGTGCCGGTAACGTTGACGTGCAGCACGCGGCCCCACTCGTCCAGCGGTATCTCGTCGAACGGCCGCATCTTCAGCGTGGAGAAGATGGCGGCGTTGTTGACCAGCACGTCGGCGCGGCCGAAGCGTGCATCGATGTCGCGGGCGGCGTTCGCCACGGCGTCGGCATCGCCGACATCGAGCGCAAGCGGCAGGCATTCACCCCCTTCCGCCCGGATCGCCTCCGCCAGCGTTGCGAGCGCATCGGCCCTGAGGTCGATGGCCACCACGCGGTGTCCCTGCGTGGCGAAGCGCAGTGCGTAGGCCCGGCCCAGGCCCTGTCCGGCGCCGGTGACGACGACCACCCTTTGGCTGCGGGCCGCTTCTGACGTTGCTGCCATGCGTTGTTTCCTTGGCTTGGCACGGTTTGTTGCCGTGCTGGTTTGAGGTTGGATAAAGTCTAGAAATGCTTAGACGTCGAATCAATCTTGATTCGACAATCGATGAAGGAAAACCCTTGACGCCCAGGACGAGCCGCCCGCAACAGCCGTTGCAGCCCGCTTCGCCGCGAGACCTGCTGACTTCGCGCGAGGCCTGCGCGCTGCTCGGCATCAAGCCCGCGACGCTCTACACCTATGTCAGCCGCGGCTTCCTTGAGCCGGTGCGGCAGGAAGGCCAGCGCGCCAACCTGTACTGGCGCGACGAGGTTGAAGGGCTTCACCTGCGCAGCGAAGCGCGCATGGGGCAGGGCGCCGTGGCCGCGCGCGCGATGCACTGGGGCCAGCCGGTGCTCACCAGCAGCATCACGGAGATCTCGCCGCAGGGACCGCGCTACCGCGGACACTTGGCCATCGACCTGGCGCGGCATCCGGGCGCCTTCGAGAACGTGGCGGAACTGTTGTGGACGGGCGTGCTGCCCGAGGGCCGCTACACCTGGTCGGTGGAACCGATGGCCGCCGACATCCAGCGTGCGCTGGATGGGCTCGGCATCGGCCCCAGGGGCAGCCGCATGATGCGCGTGTGCGCCGTCGCCGCGACGGCCCTGGGCGGCGGGTCGCTGGACGAGGAGCTGCGCAGCGGCTCCATCACCCGCTACTCGCGCCAGTTGCTGTTCGCGTTCGCGGGCTGCTGCGGACTGCTCGGGCCGCAAGGCCGCTTCGTCATGCCGCAAGGCGAGCAGCCGCTGGCGGCCCACGTCCTGGAGGCGCTGGGTATCCCGCCCGAGGACGCAGCCGTCGAGGCGATGAACGCCGCGCTCATCGTCAGCGCAGACCACGAGCTGGCATCGCCCACCTTCGCCGCGCGCATCGCCGCTTCGGTCGGCTCGGGCCTGCATGCCTGCGTCGTGGCGGCGCTGGCCACTCAGCGCGGCAGCGCGCTGTCAGGCGGCGGCGACATTGCGGAGGACCTGGTGGCGGGCATACAGACGCTGTCTGCGCTCAAGGCCCGTGTCGCCGAGGCGGCGCGCCGGCGCGAGCGGCTCGTGGGTTTCGGCCTGCCGCTCTACCCGCAAGGCGATCCGCGCGCCGCTTACCTCATCGAGCTGGCGAAGAAGGTCGGGCTGCCGTCGCGGCAGGCCGAACTGGCCTGCCGCTTCACCGAGGCGGTGCGCCAGCAGCTGGGCCTGCATCCGAACATCGAGATCGGGTTGGTGCTGCTGGGGCTGAGCCTGGGCCTGCCCACGCGCTCCGCCGGCGCCATCTGGTGCGTTGCGCGCACCGCGGGCTGGATTGCTCACGTGCTGGAGCAGCGTCTGGCGGGCACCGTGCTGCGCCCGCGCAGCCATTTCCAGCCACCCCTTCGGTGAGGCCGCAGTGCCGGCGAGCGTGGCCCAGGCGGTGTGCCGGGCGTGCCCGCCATTGCTGGCAGCAGCGATACGCCGGCGCTGGTGTTCAATCAGTCGCTCCGCAAGGCGTGCCCTGGGCCAATGCGGCAAGGACACGGCGAAACCCGAGCCACTTGTCACGCCTGCTCGACGCCCAAGGCGGTACTGATCTTCATCAAGACCTGCAGCGGCCGAAGAGGGTTGTCCCGGCTTGGGTTCGCCTGGATCGCGGCGCCGATGCCCCCGGGGTGAGAGCGTGTGCGCGGCTCTTTGTCGCGAGCCGGGGCGCAATGCACAACAACCAGAGGGCCGTTCGGTGGTGCTGGATATCCAGACGACTTTCGTGATGATGCTCGCCACGGTGGTGGCCACCGCCGTGGCGCTGCCGGTGCTCGTGGGCTGGCGCGCCAGTGCGGGAGGGCGCTGGATGAACGCCAGCGCCGTGACGCAGGCCCTGGCCTGGGGCGCGCTGCTGCTGGCGCGCCCGGTGCACGACCGGCTCTTTTCCACGCTGTGGATCGCGCTGCTGGGCGCGAGCCTGGTGTGCATCTGGCACGCGCTCGACGCCTGGCTGCCCGAGCGCCCCGGGCGGGGTGCGCTGCACGCCGTGGCGCTGCTCACGCCGCTGGGCTACGGCCTGGGGTTCGACAGCTATGCCTTTCGCGTGGGCTGGTCCAACTTCGGGCTGGCGCTGCTGCTGGGCGGCGTGGGGCTGGCCTGCGCCTGGCCGGCGCAGGGCGTGGGCCGGCGCTGGCGAGGCGTGGTGCTGGCAAGCGCCGCGGCCCTGGCCGCGGTGACGCTGGGCCGCGGCATCCTGGGCGCCTTCTTCACCGAGCTGTACCCGCAGCTGCGCACGCCGCACCCGCTGAATCTGGCCGGCGCGATGCTGCAGCACATCGCCATGGCGCTGATCACGCTCTCGCTCCTGGCGGCCTGGCACGACGAGGCGGGACAGGCGCTCAAGCGGCTGGCGTCCACGGACGGGCTCACGGGGCTGCTCAACCGCCGGGCCTGCACGGAGCACTCTGCCGAGGCGTTCACGATGGCGCGGCGCCGGCAGGCGCCGCTGGCGGTGTTGCTGCTGGACCTGGACCACTTCAAGCAGATCAACGACACGCTGGGCCACGAGGGGGGGCGACACGGCGCTGCGGCTCATGGCCGAGCAGCTGCGCCAGTGCCTGCGCCAGACGGACCTGAGCTGCCGCTGGGGCGGCGAGGAGTTCCTGGTGGTGCTGCCGCAGTGCGACCGGGCTCACGCCGCGGAGGTGGACGCGAGGTTGAGGGCAGGCTTGGCGCACGTGGCGCCAGCGCAGCTGGGCATCGCGCTCACCTTCAGCAGCGGGCTGGCGCTGTTGCAGGACGGGGACGCGGACCTGCAAGCGCTGGTGCGGCGTGCCGATGCAGCGCTTTATGCCGCCAAGCGCGCCGGCCGCAATCGGCTCTGCGTGAGCGCGGCCAGCAGAAGCTGTGACGAAATCGCCGTCTCGCCGTGATGGGCATCAAAGTGCCGGGAGGCCAATGCCGGCGCTTCGGCAATATGCGGGTCGCCCGGCTTGAAGCCATCGAGGTGGAATGGCCTCTCTATTCAAGGCGGTTTGGCCTCAAAGCCAGTCGGCCCGGCACAGTATGGTCAGCATACGGTGCGCAACGATTATTGAAACTTCAAGCCTTTTGGAGACAGAGAGTTTCAAGACCAGACTGGAAAAGGCAAGCCAGGGCAGCGCCCGAGGCTTAAAAACCTGCCTCCAGCAGTTCCACGGGATCGCCATAGCGCTTTGCCATTTCGACCACGGCCGGATCGCGCAGGGCCACCAGGAATCCGTTGTCGATGATGGTTTCACCGCCGGCCGTGACCGTCATATCCAGGCCGATCAGATCCTGATGGACGGGCGGTTCCTCCCAATCCGGCAAGACTTTGCGAATATAGTCACTCGGCTTGGCCAGATCGATGCCGAAATGCAGCGCACCGGGCGCGTTGGAGCCCGCGGGATATACCGTGTAGCGCGGAGCCTTCGGATTGAAGCCGCAACCGCCACCCTCGATCAGCTTCGATCCCAGGCACATTTCCCGCAGCACCTCGGCGTCACGGCTGTGGCCCTGCACCTGCGTGACCAACTTGTTTTCGAACGTGAAACGGATAACTTCCTCGAAGGGCCTCTCGAAACCAACCGCCCACTGCGGGCAGAGAACGCCTTCGATCATTACCGGTGCATTGGGATCGTTGCCGTTGGCGGTGCTGTCCCAGAAATTGGGGCCATGAGTCGGAAGGTAATGCACATAGCAGCCCGGCTCGTCGGCAAACATCTTGCCGCGCCAGCGGTTGCCCTTGAACATCGCCTCGCGCATTTCCTTCGTGTAGTAGATGACAAGGTCCGAGCCGCGCTGATCAGTGAATCGAAGTTCGAAATCACGCCCTTTGGGGAAACGCCGCTCGGTGGTCCGGATGATTTCACCCACCAGCTCGACGGGAAAACGCGCTTGCGGGGTATGCAGCAGGTCCAGGTCGCGGAAGTAGGTGATTTTCACCCAGCGCTGGCCCCGCTTGCGCATGGCGACGTTGAACGGGTCCTCAATCGAGCAAAACCAGGTCGAAACGACGAAGTCGGCGCTTTGAACCAGAGGCTTCACCTCCTCCGGGACTCCGGGCAGCCGGGTATCCATCGCCATGTACTGCGTCACGGTCGCGCCGCGCGCACGCGCGATGCCGGTCACGGCATCCACCACCCGCGGGTCCAGCAGCGGATCGGTGAGCATCAGGACCTTTTCACCCGGACGAATCGCGAAAACGCGCGTCAACTGTTCCATCGCCTGGAACCAGTGCTTGGTTTCCGTCAAGGAGGCTCGCACCGGCGTCGGCATTCCGACGTAGGCGATGGAATCGTCAGATTGGGAGCGGGGCATGGTGGTGATGTTTTTCATGAGTCAATTCGCTCAGCTTTCAACGGTGGCCCCGGAACGTTTGACCACCGCTCCCCACCTGTCCATCTCTGTCTTGACGAAACGGCTCATTTCTTCAGGCGTGGTGGGAGACGTTACCGCACCCCGCTCCTGCAGTTGCTGCCGGGTTTCCTCATCGTCCAGCACCTTGCGGATGGCCGATTGGATTTTCGCCACGACGGCGGCCGGCGTACCCGTGGGAACGAAAATTCCGTCCCAGGCACTGACGTCAAATCCAGGCACACCGGATTCGGCAATCGTGGGCACATTGGGCATATTGGGCAGACGCTGTGCCGTGGTCACAGCCAGCGCCCGCAACCGCCCCGATTGGACCTGGGGGCCGGTATTCGGCATCACGTCGATCATCACGTCGACTTGGCCGCCGAGCAAATCGGAAATGGCCGGTGCGCCGCCGCGGTAGGGCACATGCACCATCGACACGCCCGCGGACGACTTCAGCAATTCGGTCGCCAGGTGCGAAGTGGTGCCGTTGCCTGCCGAGGCATAGGTGTATTTACCAGGGTTTGATTTCAGTCGCGCCAGCAATTCCTGAAATGTTGAAACATTCATTTCAGGCCGCACGGTCACCAGGGCCGCGATCTTGGAGAGGCCGGAAACCGGCTGAAAATCGCGCAAAGGATCAAAGCCAGTGCGCTTATAGAGCGCGTGGTTGATGGCAAAGGTGCCGTTCGTGCCGTAGAGCAACGTATAGCCGTCGCTGGGTGCCCTGGCCGCGGCCTGGGAGCCCACATTGCCGCCGGCGCCTGCAATATTCTCGACGACGATGGTTTGCCCCAGTTCCTTGGCCACCTTGGTCATCACCAGCCTGGCCAGCGTGTCGCCTCCACCGCCTGAGGGAAAAGGCACGATCAGCTTGATCGGCTTCGACGGGTAGCTTTCGCCGGCCCATCCCGCCTGCACGACCGCACCGGTGCCCATCAGAGCGAAGGCGAGGTTCCTGACGAAAGTCCGGCGTGAGCGCGCACCAAGTTCCAGTCCTTGGGTGCAGCTCCGTCGTTCGTTGTCCTTCACTTGCTGTCTCCTGTGGTTGTGAGTCTCATGGCACGCGTCAATGCATGCATTGTTGACCAGTATTTGCGCTGCATCAACAACGATCGCGATGTTTGCATGCATTGAGAGTGTCAAACAGGAGAACTTGGGCTTGACGGGAAAGTGTCTTCCTTGAGCCAGAGGCAGCGACGGCCTCGGGCAGTTCCACCGACCGCGGCTTGGCAAGGCGTTTGACACGCCCGTTGTCGCCGGCAACCGACCGGGCACCGGCGGGGCACGGACTGGCCCATGTCGCGCATGCGCGCGATGACGTCGCATGCGGCCAATGCGAGGTCGTGCTCGTTGCCCTGGCCGGACGGCGGAGATCTGGCGCCGTGCAGGGCATCGGCCCGAAGCCCCTGGGGGCCGGCCTTCCCGAGGGCCCTTGCGAGGTGCCCTTTGGCATCGGTACCGTGGCGAGCGACGCGTTGCTGGTTGCCCGGCACATGCACGAGTTCGGCACGACCAGCGAGCGACTGGCCTGGATCACGGTGGCGGCCTCGCAGTCAGCGATGGCGGCGGCGCCGCCATCGTCACGCGGCCCGAGATCGCCAGGTCGCTGCGCCGGCGTGCGGTTGTGATCGACGGTGCGGGCGACGCCCTCAAGGAGCACCACGGTGGCCACGTCGATCTGACCCGCACCGCGGCGGCGTGGCGAGGCCGGGCGGCCTTCGAGGCGGCCGGGGTTGCGGCCCGCGGATATCCGCTACACGCCTCCAGTTACGCCAGCATGGGTTGCGGCACCGCATCCGCGGCCCAGCGGGCGCCTCTCATGGCATTGACCAGGATGCGCTTGTTGTCGCGGCTGCGCCGCGCGTGCTCGCGCATCAGGGCCTCGGCCCTCGCGCCCTCGCGGGCCTCGACGGCCTGCACGATGTCCTCATGGTCGAGCTGCGCCCGTTGCACGAACGACAGTTCGATGGCCGCCTGGCCGCTGGCACCCAGCGCACCGGGTCCGGCCATCGGTGTCTTGGCAACGTGCTCCAGCGCGGACACCAGCACCGGGTTGCCCGCTGCCTGGGCCAGCACGCGGTGGAAGCGCGCGTTCACCGTCGCCCAGCTCACCGTATCCACCGCCTCCCCGGCATCGACGGCCGCCTGAACGATCTGGCGACCCTGCTCGATGCAACCGTGCAGCTCGGACAGCGTCCGCGGCGACGCGCCTTGCTCGGCCAACAGGCGTACCGCCATGCCTTCGAGCGTGCCCCGGACATCGATGGCCATGGCGACTTCGTCCAGCGTCACCTGCCGGACCCGGAAGCCCCTGCGAGGCAGCCGCTCCAGCAGTCCCTCCTTCTCCAGCTCACCGAGCGCCAAGCGCAGCGGCGTGCGCGACACACCCAGCTCGGCCGAACACTGGACTTCCAGCACCCGTTCACCCGGCTGCAGCGCGCCCCCGAGGATGCGGCGCCGCAACTCCGCGGTGACCCGTTCGATTTGAGATGCCATGCACGCATTATGGCGTTCCAGATGCTGAGTTCGTGGCCGCGATCACGCTGGTGCATGCAATGGAGACGCCAGCCCGGTCCGGGCTTTGGCGTGCGGAACCGGCTGGGCGGCTTCTGGCCGAGGCCTACGGGGACGCCGCTTCTTCCTGTGCCAGGTTGTCGATCATGGCCAGCAACACCCGCCGCGTGGTCGCCACGTCGGCCTCGGGCACGCCCCGCGTGGCGATGGCGTTCACCGCCTCGGCCAAGGGAATGAGCTGCCGCTTGAGCTTGCGTCCTTGGGGCGTGAGGAACACGTAGACATTCTTGCGGTTGTCGGGCCGCTGCTCCAGCCGCACGTAGCCCAGCGCCTCCATCGCGCGCAGTGCCGTGAACGTGGTCGGTTCGGCCACGCCGGCCTCGATGCTGAGCTCGCGCTTGGTCAGGCCGTCGCGCTCCCAGAGGATGCGCAGGAAGGTCCAGTGCCCCAGTGCCACGTCATGGCGGGCCAGCCGCTGCTGCAGCGCGCGCAGCAACGAGCGAGTGGCGTCCTTGACCAGATGTGCCATGCGGTCGTGCGGCATGCCTTCGCGCCAATGGCGCAGGATGCGGCTGGCGGCTTCGGTGTCTCTGGAGGCGGCAGCTTTGGGCACGGCGGCGACGGCGGGCGTGGAGAAGGCTTTCATTCTCGCAGGGCCACCTGGTGCCGCAGTTCCACGTCGCGGCCCTCCTGCGCGGAGGTCAGCAGCGCCAGGCATATCTCCAGCGTGGCCCGGGCCCAGGGGCCGTCGTGCAAGGGCTTGGCACCGTGCAGCACCGCGTCCACCAGCTCATCGATCACCTCGAAGCGCGGCACCGCCGGAGCTGGCAGCTCGATGCGTTCGCGACGGTTGTTGCCGTAGATGCAGAGCGCGTCGGGCAGGGGGCGCAGGTCGCCGTGCTCGCAGCTCACGATCACCGGCCCGAAGTGCTGGTGCGCCGGCGCCGCCGTGCCGGGCGCGGGAGGCTTCCAGGCCGGGCCACCGTAGGTGCCCTCGGCCTTGAGCCGCGCCTCGTCCTCGGCGGACGCCACGCTGGCGAGCCGGCGGCGGGCCTGGCCATAGGCTTGCGGGTCCTTGGGGTTGCCCATCTCGCCGGTCCAGCCGCACCACTCGTCGCTGTCGAAGCGGCCGTAGCCGCTGTAGGCCAGGCTGGCGAAGGCGCCGTCCTCGAACCACAGCAAGGCGGTGTAGGCGCCTTCGGTGGGCCGAGCCGGGTCCCACCGGCCCATCACGGCGCGCACCCGGGTGGCACGGCTGCCGGCCAGCAGCCGCACCACGTCCACCTGGTGGGCCGCCTGGCTGAAGACCACGCCGCCGCCGGCCTCGGTTTGCAGTTCTTCCGGCCGGCGCGGCCGGTACAGGAAGTCCGTGTAGTTCAGCGCCTGGATCATGCGCACGCGGCCCAGTCCGCCGGCGTCGATCAGCTTGCGGGCCAGGAGATAGGGCGTGTCGAAGCTGTGGCAGTGGCCGACGATCAGGTGCACGCCGGCAGTGGCGCAGGCCCGCACCATGTCGTCGCACTCGGGCAGCGTGATGGCCATGGGCTTCTCGACCAGCACGTGCTTGCCGTGCGCCGCGGCGACACGGGTGTGCGCCGCGTGGAACTGGTGCGGGCTGGCGATGTAGAGGGCATCCAGGCCGGACTGCGCCGCCAAGGCATCGATGTCCTCGAACACCGGGGCCTGGAAGTCGCGCGCGAACTGCTCGCGCGCGGCCCGGCGCGGGTCGCAGGCCGCGGCGAGCTCGATGCGGTCGTCGGCGAGGAAGGTGGGCAGCATCAGCGAGAAGGCGCGCCCCAGCCCAGCCACCCCCAGGCGCAGCTTGCGCTTCGGTTGCGTGCTCACAGGTCGATCACCAGTTCACCGGCCTTGGCGCGGGAGACGCAAATCATGATCTGGCTCTCCATCTCTTCAGGCATCAGCACCATGTCGCGGTGGTCGGCCTCGCCGGAGACCAGCCTGGTGCGGCAGGTGCCGCAGGTGCCGCTTTCACAGGAGGAAGGCACGTTGCAGCCATGGTCGCGCAGCACGGACAGGATCGACTGGCCCACGGGCACCTCGAACTGCTGCCCGGTCTTGGCCACCCTGACCGTGAAGGGCTTGTCGTCGGGACGCACGCCGCCGCCTTCGTTGAAGCTCTCGAAATGCACGTTCTTGCCCGACCAGTGCCCGGCCATGTCGCGCACCGCGTCCATCAGGCCGCGCGGGCCGCAGCAGTAGATGTGGGTGCCCGGGGTGGGGCGCTCCAGCACCGGCCACAGGTCCAGCGAGTTGTCCGGATCGCCATGGTCGTGGTGGATCACGACCTTGCCCTTGTACTCCGGCGCGCTCAGCTCCTCCAGGAACGCCGTGGTCTC
Source organism: Azohydromonas caseinilytica (assembly GCF_012927045.1). Classification (GTDB taxonomy): domain Bacteria; phylum Pseudomonadota; class Gammaproteobacteria; order Burkholderiales; family Burkholderiaceae_C; genus Azohydromonas; species Azohydromonas caseinilytica. The sequence continues at coordinate 107,674 of NZ_JABBFW010000012.1, forward strand.
GGGCGAGCGGCTGAGGTAGTAGAGCTTCCACGGCGCCGGGGGCAGCTCGCCGAAGCTGCGGATCATCGACAGGATGGGCGTGATGCCGATGCCACCGGCGATGAAGATGTAGCGCTTGGCGTCCTCGACCAGCGGGAAGGCGTTGTCCGGCAGCGAGGTGGGCAGCGTGTCGCCTTCCCTGGCCTCGTCGCACAGGCTCATGGAGCCGCCCTGGCCCTGCGCGTCGCGCTTGACCGTGATGACGTAGCGGTGGCGTTCGGCCGGGTCGTTGCACAGCGAGTACTTGCGTAGCAGCCCGTTGGGCACCTGCACCTTGACGTGCGAGCCCGGCGTGAACGGCGGCAGCTCGGAGCCGTCGGGCTGCACCAGCTCGAAGCTGCGGATGCCTTCGGCGGCATCGGTGATGCGGGCGATGCGCAGCGGCATCTGCGTGTCGGCGTGCGTCTGGATGAGGGTCATGGTCAGGCTTCCTGGTGTTCAGACAGTGAGGACGCGCATGGACAGGTCCACCGCCCGCACGTCCTTGATGAGCTTGCCGCTGGAGATGCGGTCCACGCCGGTGGCGGCGATGCGGCGGATGGAGTCCAAGTCCACGCCGCCGGAGACCTCCAGCACCGCGCGGCCGGCGTTGAGCACGCAGGCGCGCTCCATGTCCTCGAAGCTGAAGTCGTCGAGCAGCACGTTCCGGGCGCCGGCGTCCAGCGCCTGCTGCAGCTCGTCCAGGCTCTCGACCTCGATCTGCACGTCCACGCCGGCGTTCAGGGCGAAGGCCGCCTCCAGCGCCGGCCGGATGCCGCCGGCCGCGGCGATGTGGTTCTCCTTGATCAGGATGCCGTCCCACAGCGCCATGCGGTGGTTGTGGCCGCCGCCCACGCGCACGGCGTACTTCTGCGCCTGGCGCAGCCCGGGCAGCGTCTTGCGCGTGTCCAGCACCTTGCAGCCGCGCGGGTTGGGCGAGACGCCCTGGATCGCGTCCACGTACTGGCGCGTGACGGTGGCCACGGCGCAGAGCGTCTGCAGGAAGTTCAGCGCCGGGCGCTCGGCCGAGAGCTGTGCGCGCGCATCGGCCTCGATGCGCACCAGCACCGTGCCGGCCTCGACGCGGTCGCCCTCCTGCACCGCCCAGGCCAGGCGCGCGTCGGGGTCCAGGGCGTGGAAGCAGGCATCGAACCAGGGCCGCCCGGCAATCACCGCCGGCTCCTTGGCCACCACCTGCGCCTGCACGCAGCGCCCCTCGGGCACGAGCTGCGCGGTCCAGTCGCACCGGCCGATGTCTTCCATCAGCGCGTCGCGCACGTTGCGCGCCAGCGCCGCCTCCAGGGTTTCGTTGGCTTCAAACATGAGCGTCTTCCTATTTCAGGGCCAGCGCCACGGCCACCGCGGCCAGGAAGGCCAGCAGCACGCGCCGGAACCAGACCTCGCTGAGGTGCAGGCGCAACCGCTTGCCCAGCGCCAGGCCGCAGGCCACGGGCACCAGCGCCAGCGCGGACAGCGTCAGGTCCGCAGCGCCGAGGCGTCCATGGGCGGCCATCGAGGCGTACAGCGGAATGGCCGAGCCCAGGTAGATCAGGCTGATGCTGCCGATGAAGGCCTCGCGCGGCAGCCGCAGGCTCGCCAGGTAGCTGATGATCAGCGGCCCCGTGAGCGAGGACACGCCGCCCATCGCGCCCGAGAGCGCGCCGACGCCGGCACTCCACCAGCGCTCGCGGGCCGGCGGCACGTGCAGCCGCAGCGGCAGGCACAGCAGCACCACGGCCAGCAGCACGACCGCGCCCAGCACGGCGTTGAGCGTGCGCGGCGACAGCGCCAGCGTCATCGGCACCGTCAGCAGCGTGGCCACGAGCTGCGTGGCGATGAGCGGCAGGAAGCGGCGCAGGCCGTGCACGTCGCCGCTGTCGAGGGCCTGCCAGGCGTTGGACACCAGCACCGGCATCGCCACCAGCGCGATGGCCTGCGTGGCCGGCATGAACAGCGACAGCAGCGGCACCGCGACCAGCGGCAGCCCGATGCCCAGCGTGCCCTTGACCATGCCGCCGGCCAGGAACACCGCTGCAGCCGTCGCCATCTCCAGCCCCGTCATGCCGCGTCGCCAGTCACTCGGACTTCAGGTTGGCGCGCCTGGCCGCCGCCGTCAGGCGCTCGCCCTCGCTCTTGAGCGCGCTGGCCAGCTGTTCACCCGAGCCGCCCACGGGATCGACGCCCGCGGCCTGCAACTGCTCGACCACCTCCGGCTGCTTCACGATCTTGGCGATCTCGGTCGCGATGCGGTCGGTGATGTCCTTGGGCGTGCCGGCGCGGGCCAGCACCGCCACGTTGAAGGCGAAGTCGAAGCCGGGGGACTTCTCCGCCAGCGCTGGCACGTCGGGCGCCAGGGGCGAACGCTTGAGCGAGTTGATGGCGATCAGCCGCGCCTTGTCCGACTTGACGAAGCCCATCAGCGAAGGCGGCGACGCGAACACCATGTCCACCTCGCCGCCGATCATGGCGGGCACCGAGTTGGCACTGCCCTTGAAGGGAATGTGAGCGATCTCCAGGCCCAGTGCTTCCTTCATGGCCTCGGCCGTGAGGTGGTGGATGCCGCCGATGCCCGACGAACCGTAGTTGAGCTTGCCCGGCCTGGCCTTGGCCAGCGCGATGAACTCGTCCAGCGTCTTGGCGGGCACCCTGGCGTTGACGGCCAGGAACAGCGGCGCCTTGCCCACCAGCGACACCGGCGCGAAGTCCTTGTCGACGTTGTAGGTGACGCTCTTGTTGATCAGCGGCGAGATCGTCAGCAGCGGGCCGTCCGTCACCAGCAGGTTGTAGCCGTCAGCGGGCGACTGGGTGATGACGGCGGCCGAGATCGATCCCCCGGCGCCCGGCTTGTTCTCCACGAACACCGTCTGGCCCAGCGCCTTCGAGAGATGCGGCGACAGCGCCCGCGCCACCGTGTCGGGCAACCCGCCGGGCGAGTAGGGCACGATCAGCCGGATCGGCTTGGAGGGATAGGGCTGTGCCAGCACCGGCGACAGCGCCGTGCAGGCGAGCAAGGCCACGGCGGTGCCTGCCAGCTTCCGGCAAAACATGCGTCTCATGAGGAACTCCTTGGAAGGGCTGCCGCGGGCCAGGCGCCGCGCGGCCGCTTGGATCGCCGTGCCGTGCGCTCGGCGGGGGGCGGGCTCAGATGCTGTAGCTCTCGTAGGTGGCCGGATGGAAGAGCTCTTCCACGGCCATCAGCCGCGCCGACAGGCCCTGCGCATGGTGATGGCGCACGAAGGTCTCCAGCGTCCGGCGCGCCGCTGCCACGCCATAGGACCAGTAGTCTTCGCCCATGCTCTCGCGCGCGGCCTTGAGCTGCTCCTCCACGAAAGGCAGCGTGACCTTGGTGGCGGAGGTGTCGGACAGCAGCTCCAGCGCGGCGGCCTTGGACTGCGTGAAAGCCTTGAGCACCGCACCGGGCAGCCAGGGATGCGCCGCGGCCAGCTCCTTGCGGATGCCCACCACGTGCATGATCGGGAACACGCCCGTGCGCCGGTAGTAGTCCTTGGCCACCGCGGTCGGATCGTCGAAGAGCCAGCCGATGTTCGGGTTGCGCCTGAGGATGTGCGCGCTGGGCGGGCGCGGGCCGATGAAGCCGTCGATCTCGCCCTGGTCCAGCAATTCGGAGATCGTGGTGCCCGCGGGCGCCTCCTCGATGCGCACGCCGGGAGGCAGCTGCAGCTTGATCTTCTCCGGGCGGCCGGGCGTGTCGATGCCGCCGCGCACCCAGGTCACGTCCTCGGGCGCCACGCCGAAATCGTCCTGCAGGATCGAACGCGCCCACACGTTGGCCGTGAGTTGGTACTCGGGCAGGCCCACGCGCCGGCCCTTGAGGTCCTCGGGCCGCTGGATGCGGTCCTTGCGCACGTAGATCGAGGTGTGGCGAAAGGCCCGCGACAGGAATACCGGCACGGCGATGTAGGGGCACTCGCCCTTGGAGTGCTTGACCAGGTAGCTGGAAAAGCTCAGCTCCGTGATGTCGAAGTCCTGGCTGCGCATGGCGCGGAAGAACATCTCCTCCGGGCTCAGCAGCATGTAGACGGGGTCCACCCCGTCAATCTGCACGCGGCCGTCGAACAGGGCGCGCGTGCGGTCGTAGTCGCCCATGGCGACGGAGAGCTGAAGCTTGGACATGGGAAAAGCGGGCGTTGAGATGGGTGCTGGCCGGGCACGGACAGAAGGCGTGCCCGATGCGGTGGACAGAGGCCAGGCGCTCAGGCCTTGACCGAATAGGAAGGCTCCAGCTCGGGATGCTCCTGGCCGTCGGGCCAGACGTAGCTCACCTCGAAGGTGCGCCAGTCGGTGGTCTTGGGCACGATCGCCTGGTAGGCGCAGACCTCCTTGGGGATGGCCTTGTCGCCGGTGCCGATGGCGGTCTCGCCGCTCTGGAAGGCGCGCACCGCATCGAGCATTTGCTTGCGGAACTCGACGATGGCCAGGTCGCTGGCGCCCAGCCGGTCGTTGGTGCGGTCGGCGATGGCGCCCATCGTGACCCACATCGCGATGTCCTGGTTGGGGAAGCCGGTGATGCCGGTGAAGTTGCCCGCCTTCATCGCCTGGCGGTCCTGCCAGAAACGGTTGTCGGCGTTGCGCAGCGGCCGGTAGTACGGGTCCAGGTCGATGCCCACCGTCTGGCGCAGGAACTTGCGCCAGGTCTCGGTCTCGGGCGTCTGCGACGGATGGCCCCAGGCGATGAAGTAGAACGCCGTGCTCGTGTCGTCGCAGGGCACGTTGATGTTGGCGACGTTGTAGAGGTTGTTGGGCGGGATCAGTGCGGTGGCCGGTGCGACGAATACGGTGGAGCGCACGTAATCGTTCGTGGCGGCATCCTTGATGGGACGGCGGATGGCGGCGTAGCGGAAGCCGTACTCGCCACGCTGCACCTGCAGCCGCGGCGCCTTGTCCGTGGAGGGGCGCAGCCAGGCGTTGGCCGTGGCCTTGGCGCCGTCCACGCGAGCGGGAACCATGTCGGAGCTGTGCAGGCTGGAGCTGTGCGCCGAGTCGATGGCACCCTCGAGGATCTGTGCCCAGTTGCACGGCAGGATGGCCTTGGCGATAGACACCCGCGCCTCGGCCGTGGGCGCCCAGCGCGGCGGCACGAACTCGGGCACCGCGTCCTGCGAACCCATGTAGGTCCAGACCATGCCGCCCCATTCCTTGACTGGATAGGCCTTGTGCTTGACCTTCTCGGCCATGCCGCTGGCCGCTGGCTCCGACACCATCTCCAGCACGTTGCCCTCGACGTCCATCTTCCAGCCGTGGTAGAGGCAGCGCAGGCCGCCTTCCTCGTTGCGGCCGTACACGAGCGAGGCCCGGCGGTGCGGGCAGTATTCGTCCATCACACCCACGCGGCCGTCGCTGTCGCGGAACACCACCAGGTCCTCGCCGAACACGCGCGCCTTCACCGGCGTGCCGTCGGCCTCGGCCACCTCCTCGATCAGGCACACCGGCGTCCAGTGCCGGCGCATCAGCTGGCCCATGGGTGCCTCGCCCTCGACACGGCACAGCAGTTCGTTCTCTTCGCGGGTCAACATGGATAGGCTCCTAAGTAAGAAAAAAGGCCGGTTGCCCTGGTGAAGTTCTCTTGTTCCAGCGCAAATGTTTAGGCGACTAAATTTAGTCTAGATCAAAGACGGAACCTTCGTAAGCCTGCCTGCCTAGAACAAACCCTTGGATGAGTTGCCGCGCAGCACCCTGAGAAGGCTTTCAACGGCCCTACGGGAGTCAGAACATTAGGTGGCTAAGATAAGATCGGCACCCCGGCGGCAGGAGGCCTGCTGCCTTGCCACGGAAGAGCCGCCATGCAAACCGAACGAGACAGCGACCCGATGGTGTGGAGCGATGCCTTCGTGCTGGGCTTCGGCCCGATGGACGAGGTGCACGAGGAATTCGTGGACCTGGTCGGGGCGATGCAGAAGGCGCGCGACGAGGAACTCGCCGCCCTGCTGGAGGCCTTCGCCGAGCATGCGCAGGCGCATTTCGATGCCGAGAACGCGTGGATGGTGGAGACGGATTTCCCGGCCCGCCAATGCCATATCGACGAGCATGCCGCGGTCATGCGCTCCGTTCATCAGGTGCGCGAGCGCCTGCGCGCGGGTGACTACGCCCTGGCGCGGCGCCTGGCCGACGAGCTGGCATCCTGGTTCCCCGGCCATGCCGATTACCTGGACTCCGCGCTGGCGCACTGGATGTGCAAGCGCCGCCTGGGTGGCAAGCCCGTGGTCCTGCGCCGCGATCTCAAGCCGGCGGCGCTGCGCGGCGAAGAGATGCCCGCTGCCCTGCGAGCCTGAGCGCGGCCCCGGGCACCGACCGGGTGCGGCTCTGGCCGAGCTGGTCTTGCCGGCGCCGCAACGGTTCACGCGCGGGCGCGTGACTCGGCGATCTCGACAAGCACGGGCCGATGGTGGTCGAGCGGGCTTGGCGGGCCTTGTCTTCAGTCCTTGCGGGTTTGCTGGGATGCGGGTGCAACGGTCCATGCGACCAACCGCAGCACCAGGGGCCGGGCGGCCATTACCCCAAGGAACCCCACGGGCAGGGCCAGGATGTAGGCCCTGAGCACGCGCAGCAGGTAGCCGTCTCCAAGCCCGGTGTTGATGGCGGTAAGCGCCAAGCTCATCAGGAAGGCCACGATCCCGGCCATGTAAAAGGAAAACGCCACGGGTGCCAGGCGGCTTGGCAGGCGCCATGCGGCGCGACGCGGCGAGTCGGGAGGGTTTTGCGTAGCCATGGGAGCGCGTTATAGCCCGCGTGCGAAGCCCGTGCAGGCTCACGGTGACGGCGTGCCCTGGCCGATGAGCCGGCGCACCAGGGGCGGCTCGCCGCCGACATGGAAAGACATCCGTTGTATCCGCAACTTCGTGTCTGCAACAGTGAAGCGCTGCAGGCGGCGCTGGTGCTCGGTCCAGTTCTCGTCCATGAAGCATTCGACGAACCGCGAAGGATGCGCGCTGTCGCGCAGCAAGTGCCACTGTCGCGTGCCCAGCCGCAGCCGGGCCTGCCGTGTGGCTTCCATGACGGCAGCGAACTCGGCCCCGCGCGCGGCATCAATGCGGTAGTCGATGGTCACCAGCACCGGGCCAGCCAGCGGGTCCACGTCGAACGCCGCGGCGACTCGCGGTGGCGTGGGGGGAGGGTTGCATCTCGTCCTCCTGGGGCAGGCGCACCGGCTGGCGCGCCATGGCCAGCAGAAGCAGCGGCGCCACCAGCGCCAAGGCCGCGACCGCTGCCGCAACGCTGCTCCATGTGGGGGCTCCCAAGCCGAGGACCAGGTCGGTGAACAGCGCATGGGCCGTGGCGCGACCGGACCTCACCGCTGGGCCGCGCGATCGGCGGAGGTTTCGGGTTCGGGCGGGCAGCCGCGGACGCAGGCGTTGACGGCCCGGGCCAGTGAAGCACAGGCATCGACCTCGCCGGCCGCGCTGCGCACCAATGCGGTACCGGCCTGGCGACCCACAGGTGCCGCCCTTTGCTGGCGCAGCAGTGCGAACAGAGCCCACTGACCCCGGCGGCGGCATAGGAGGCGCCGGGCAACGGCTGCCAACGCCCGCCCGGCAAGGGGCCAACATGTCCCGGCCCGGAGCCACCACCACGTCGCGCCCGGGCAGCGGCTGCGCAGCAACGGCCACAAGCCGGGATGGGATGCCAGGAAGCCGCCGTCCGCCATGCCTTCATCCGCTGCACTGACCACCCCGCAGCTTTACATCGCCAGCGTCATCTCGGGCTCGATCCGACTCCGGCTGAGCTCATGGCCGCCGGCCATATTCAGCATTCATGCGGGCGGCGGTGAACTTCAGTAGAAACCCCGGTATTTCAAGTTCGGTAAAACGATACAGTAAATCGATGTAGTAAAACGATTTACTACAGCAGTGCCCGCTTGGACACAGGAGACAACGCACATGACTTCGATCACCCGCCGACAGTTCGTACAGGCTGCAGCCTCCGCCGCTTCGGTGGCCGCCGCCGCCGGATGGCCCTTGGCAGCGCAAGCCCAGGCAAGCGTGTCGCTTCGCCTTTCGTCGTCCATGGTTGCGGACGAGAACGCGGCTCACTATGTATGGTTCCAGCGCCTGCAAGCGAACCTGAAGGCTGCTGTAGGAGACAGTCTCAAGCTTGACTACTTTCCGAACAACCAGCTCGGCAAGGAAGCTGACGTGGTGCAGCAGGTCAAGGTCGGCTCTATCGACATGATGATCACGGGGTCATCGATCTGGGCCACCGTGGCGCCGGAGCTGGGCATGCTGGATCTGGGCTACCTGTTCGACGACTACGGCCATGCGGCCCGGGCGCTTGACAGCAGTGTTGGTGCCAGCTTGAACCAGATGCTGCAAAAGCGCACGGGCTGCTCGATCCTGACCTGGGCTTCGCACTTTGGCGCGCGCAGCGTCTACACCAAGGCACCCGTGAAGTCCCTGGCCGATATCAAGGGGGTCAAGCTGCGCGTGCTGCCGACGCCTGCCTTCATCGAGACGTTCAAGACCATGGGCGCCGTTCCCACGCCCATCCCGTTCGGCGAGCTCTACATGGCCGTACAGACGGGCGTGGTGGACGGCTTCGAGCACGATGCCGGCACGGTGCTGGCCAGTAAGTTCAACGAGGTGGTGAAGTCTTGCTGGCAGACCGAGCACCTCTTCTCGCCCATGGTGGTGGTGATCGGCAAGCGCGGCATGGACAAGATCCCTGCCAACCTGCGCCCGGCCTTCCTCAAGGCGGTCGCCGACGCCACGCAGCAGCAACGCAGCATCGCCGCGGACAAGAGCCGCGCGGCGGTCGAGGAGCTCAAGCGCTTGGGCATGAGCTTCCACCCCATGGCGGCCACGGAGCGCAACGCCGTTCGCAAGCAGATGGAAAGCAGCCTGTGGGCCGGGTTCGCCAAGCAGCATCCCGCCACCGCACCGCTGTTCTCCGCCATCTCCAGCGCCCGGGGCTGAACCATGAGCGCGCCATCCGCATCGCTGTCCCCAACCTGGGGCTTCGCTTGTGACACGCAGTCGGGCCGCTGGCTGGCCCGGCTCACGCACGCCATGGAATGGCTTGCCGGCGCGGTGCTGGCGGCCGACGTGGTCGTGGTGTTCCTGTCGGTGGTGTACCGGTACTTCCTGCACGACCCGGTGGATTGGGCCGAGGAGGTGGCGCGCGCCCTGATGGTCGTCCTGGTGTTCTTCGGTGCGGCGACGGTGCTGGCGCGAAGCCAGCATGTCGGCATCGACCTGTTCCGCGGGATGCTGCCGGCGCACTGGCGGCCGGTCATGATCCATGTCGGTCACTGGATCGTGGCCGCCGTGTCGGCGAGCCTGTTCCTGTCGTCATGCCTGCTGCTGGACGACTCGCAAGGCCAGACGACGTCGATCGGGTTGCCGCAGTCGATGTACGTCTATCCGGTCGTCATCGGCAGCCTCTTCATGACCCTGTTCGGTCTTGCCAACGCGCTCAACGGCCCAGCTCGCATGGTCCTGGCCAGCCTGGCGGCCTGCGCGGTCTGCGCTGCGGCCGTGTACGGCTGGAACACGGCGGTGCCCGCCTTTGCACTGACGCATGGTGCGCTGCTGGCGTTGGGTTTCATTGGTGCCCTGGTGCTTGGCGTGCCCATTGGCTTCGTGCTTGCCTTCTCGTCGCTGCTGTACTTCCTGACCGACCCTTCCCTGCCCATGCTGGTCTACGCCCAGCAGGTGATGGCGGGTACGGACCACTTCGTGCTGCTGGCCATTCCCTTCTTCGTCCTGGCCGGCCTGCTGATGGAATCCAACGGGATGTCCTCGCGCCTGATCGAACTGTTGCTGCGCCTGCTTGGCCGCGTGCGTGGGGGGCTGGGGCTGATCACCATCACGTCGACGGCATTTTTCTCCGGCGTGTCGGGTTCCAAGCTGGCAGATATCGCCGCGGTGGGCGGCATCGTGATGCCGGCGGTGCGCCGTACCCGGCAAGATCCGAACGAGGCCGCCGGGCTGCTGGCCTGCACCGCCGTGATGGCCGAGACGATTCCGCCGTGCATCAACATGATCATCATGGGTTTCGTCGCCAACATCTCCATCGCGGGGCTGTTCATGGCCGGCTTGGTCCCCGCGGCCGTCATGGCGCTTGCGCTGGCCATCGTGGCGATCTGGGTGGGATCGAAGATCGACCCGGCCGAAGCCTTCGAGCACCGCACGCCCATGCTGCGGCTGCTCGGTGGCGCGCTCGTGGCGCTCGTCATGGTCGGCATGATCGGCAAGGGCGTGACCTCGGGCATCGCCACCTCGACGGAGGTCTCGGCTTTCGCAGTCGTGTACGCCCTGGTCGTCGGCGGCCTGGCCTTCAAGGAACTGAAGCTGCGCTCGGTGGCCCGGCTGTTCGTGCGCTCGGCCTCCATGGCCGGCAGCATCCTGTTCATCGTCGCGGCGGCGTCCAGCCTGTCGTTTGCGCTGACCATCGAGCAGATCCCGCAGCTGGTGTCGGGCGCCATGATTGCCTTCGCGCAGGACTATGGCAGTACGGCCTTCTTGCTGGTCGCGGTGGTGATGATGGTGGTTTTCGGCGCGATCCTGGAGGGTGCCCCGGCGCTGATCATCTTCGGCCCCTTGCTGACCCCGATTGCCCAGCAACTGGGCATCCATCCCCTGCACTTCGGCACCGTGATGGTCATCGCCATGGGACTCGGGCTGTTCGCGCCGCCGATCGGGCTGGGCCTGTTCGCGACCTGCGCCATTACCGGGACCGAGGTGCGCGACGTGGCGCGGCCGATGATGAAGTACCTTGCGGTGCTGGTGGCGACGTTGCTGGTGCTCGTGCTGGTTCCGTCGTTCTCGCTGTGGCTGCCCGCGCGCCTCGGCATCTGACTTGTCCAAGACTCCCTTGAATACCATCCAAGACGTCGCCCAGCACGCCGGCGTATCGGTGAGCACGGTTTCGAACGTGCTCAACGGGCGTACCGATCGAATGCGCCCCGAGACGCTGGCCCGCGTGCAGGAGGCCATCGCCAGCCTGCAGTTCCGCCCCAATACGCTGGCGCGCCATCTCAAGACGGGTGACACGCCGCTGCTGGGGCTGCTGGTGCCGTCCATCGCCAACCCGATGTACGGATACATCGCCCGCGAGGTGGAGACCTATGCCCAGGAGCGCTACGGCCTGCGGGTGCTGATCGGCAACACCTATCGGGACAAGGACAAGGAAGCTTCCTTCTTCGACGACCTGCTGGCGCAGGGTGTCCGCCGCGTGCTGGTGATCTCGTCGCTGGCCGACGAGCAGCACCTGGAGAACGCAGCCCGGCGCGGCATGGCCGTGGTCAGCTACGACCGCCGGGCCACCGCGGGCGCCGACTCGGTCGTCGATCACGTCACCCCGGACAATTACGAGGCCGCCCGCATGGCCACCGCGTTGCTGATCGAGCAGGGTCACAAGCGGGTGGCCTTTGCGACGATGGCGGGCATGACGATGAGCCGCAGCGCCAAGATCTCCGGCTTCATGGATGCGGCAGTCGCAGCCGGGATTGGCCAAGGGGCGCAGATGCTCGAAGGCGGCCAGCCCACCGAGTACGGCGACTCGGTCGTCAGCGAGGTCGGCCGGTTGCTGGGCGCGCGCATCGGCCGCGATCCGCAGCGGCCGACGGGTATCGTGGCGGTCAATGACCTCATGGCCCTGGGCCTGATGGCCGGGCTGCGCGATGCAGGCCTGCGCGTCCCCGAGGACGTGTCCGTCGTCGGGATCGATGGACTGTTCCTGGCGGCTCTGTCCAACCCTGCTCTCGCCACCGTGGTCTTGCCGGTACCCGACATGGCGCGGGCCATGGTCGAGCGTGTCATGGACCGCTCCTCCCGCAGCCCGGCCGGGTGCCGTGAAATGGTTTTCGCACCGACCCGGGTGATGCCCGGCGGCTCGGTGGCACCTCCACCGGATGCCGGCAACTCCCTGGCACAAAAGCCCAGGACGAAAGGAAAAGCCCAATGAGGCGCGTCTTTTTAAGTCACCCCAGTGACCGGCTCGCCCACTATTACGGCGACCGGGCCCTGGCTGCCCTGCGTGCGGTCGCCGAGGTCCGACTCAACCACGAGCCGCGCGAGCTCTCGACCCGGGAACTGATCGAGGCGGCGCAGGGCTGCGAGGCCATCGTCGCCTACCGGCAGACCCCTGCGCCGGCGGCGTTCTTTGCCGCACTGCCCGAGTTGGTGGCCTTCCTGCGCTGTGCCGTCGACATCCGCACGGTCGATGTCCAGGCGGCGAGCGCGCATGGCGTCCTCGTGACGCAGGCCAGCGCAGGCTTCATCCCGGCAGTGGTCGAGTGGATCGTCGGCGTCATGGTGGACTTGGCGCGTGGCACCAGTCGCTATGCCCAGGCGTACCACGCAGGCCTGTCCCCAGCGCCCGTGATGGGGCGCCAGTTGCACGGCGCCACCCTGGGCGTGATCGGGTACGGCCAGATTTCCCGCCGCCTCTGCGATGTGGCCTTGGCGCTGGGCATGCGGGTGCTGGTGAGCGATCCTCATGCAGCGCCGCAGGACCCCAAGCTCCGTTGCGTGGCGCTGGAGCAGTTGCTCAAGGAATCCGATTTCGTGGTGTGCCTGGCCGTTGCCAATGCACATACGGAGAACCTGATGAACGAGCGTGCCTTCGCCCGGATGAAGCCGCACGCGTTCTTTATCAATGCTTCCCGTGGCGAGCTCGTGGACGAAGTGGCATTGCTGGCGGCGCTGGACAGTGGCCACGTCGCCGCATGCGCCCTCGATGTCGGGCGGGCGCCGGACCAGATGCCGTCGCCGGCATTGGCACGGCATCCGCAGGTGGTGGCCACGCCGCACATCGGCGGCCTGACCATGCCGGCCATCGAGCACCAGGCGCTGGAGACGGTGGCCCAGCTGCAACAGCTCCTGGCTGGAGAGTTGCCCACGGGGGCCGTCAATGCGGGGCAGGCCACGCGGCTGCAGCGCTGGAGACAAAGGTCCGACGTTACCGATCCCCTTGCCTCGACCCGGTGACGCGGCTTCTTTTCCGACCCTTGCGATACCTGACCCCATGGCTACCCGAACGCTGAATGACCTTGCAGGCGCTGGCGCATGCGATTGCCACATCCATGTGTACGAGCCCGGATTTCCGTTGGCTCCTACAGCCACCTTCACCCCGCCCCCTGCGCCGGCGTCGGCATACCAGGACATGCAACGCGAGCTCGGCCTGGAACGAGCCATCGTTGTCCAGCCCACCGGCTACGGCTTCGACAACCGCTGCACCCTTGATGCGATCCGGACCCTCGGCAAGGGCGCAAGGGGCGTCGCCGTCGTGCCGCCCGGCACGGACCTGGAGCAACTGCAGACGCTGCACGCCGCCGGCATCCGGGGCGTGCGCTTCATGATGCTGGCAGGGGGGCTGCTGCATTGGGAGGACATGGCGCCCATGGCCCGGCACATTGCCGCTCTGGGGTGGCATACCAACCTGCAGCTCGACGGGCACCAGCTGCCCCAGCACGAGGACATGCTGGCCCGCCTGCCCTCGCGGCTGGTCGTCGACCACCTCGGCAAGTTTCTCGGACCAGTACAGCCGGACAGCCCAGGCGTCTTGAGCCTGTGCCGGCTGCTCGACCGCGGGAACTGCTGGGTCAAGCTGTCGGCCCCGTACGAGAGCTCTCGCAGCGGCCCTCCGGACTACGCTGACGTAGCGCCACTGGCCCGGCTGCTTGCCTCGCGCTACCCCGAGCGCTGTCTCTGGGCCAGCAACTGGCCGCACCCTAACGTCAAGCCCCTACCGTCGAACCGCGCGCTGCTTGACTGGTTCTCCGAAGTTGCCGGGTCATCCGCGGCATGTCGCCGGATTCTGGTTGACAACCCTGCTGAACTCTACGGGTTCGATTGAACCTTACCGGGTCGCGAGCCCTGCGTTTCAAGGCGCTCGCCCCGTTGTGCCTCGGCGATCGTGATGCGCTCGATGGACGCTTGCATGTGCTGCAGCGCCGCGGCACGGGCGCCCTCGACGTCTCGGCGATCGATGGCCTCGGCGATGGCGGCGTGCTCAAGCTCGACTTGGCGGGAGAAGTCGGCCCGAACCGCCTCGTTGGCCCGAGTGACCGTGATGACGTCATGCAGGGCACGGCCGATGAAGTCCAGCAACGAGGTCATCAACGGGTTGGCTGCCGCCTCGGCAATGGCGGCATGAAAAGCGATGTCTTCAGCGACGCCGTTGCCGCCATCGGCCACCGCATCGGCAATCCGACGCAGCGCGCGCTGGATGCGCGCGTTCTGGGCCTCGCTGCGACGCGAGGCAGCGAGCGCTGCCATCTCGCTTTCCAGGCCGCAGCGCACTTCCTGGACGGCACGCACCTCAATGCCGCCGCCGGGTGCGGAAATGCGAAAGGTGTTGGCAGCGTTGGGGCCCAGCACCACCGTGCCGCTGCCTTGCCGGGTCTCGACCAGCCCTTCGGATTTCAGGCGCGACACGACTTCCCGGATCACGGTCCGGCTGACGCCGAACTGCTGCGCGAGCCGAGCTGGCCTCCGGACCCTGGCCGAGCTGACACTGCGGGTGCCTCGCAGAAAACGCTGGTGGAGCGGCATCGCCGGGCTCGGACGAGCCGTGGCTCGGCAGGTGGAAGGCTTCTTCGCTGCGCACCCAGACCTCACCGCAATGAGGAGATGCGGAACGCGGTGGCTGCCCTTGGATGCCCATCGGGCAGGTTGCGGCACCAGCAGGCACCGCCGGACAGACGGTGGTCGGGCCGCATGGCGTGGCAGGTTCCGGGGACGCCGCCAATGCCGCAGCTCACCAGGGATGGGCAGCCTGCATGCCCTGCGCGAAGCATGCTCTTCATGCGCGCTGCGCCGGGTGCGATGAGCCGCCGCCCGGCGGCGCTCTTGTCAATCAAGCGTCAATAGGCCAGCGGAACTTCGACCCCTTCGGGAGCGGCATATTCAGCCATGCGATGCCGCGACAATTCGAGATGGGCCCGCACCAGGCTGCCTGCCGCTTCGGCGTCATGCCGTTCAATGGCCTCGATGATCTGGTCATGCTGTTGCACCGCCGTTTCCAGGTCCTGCTCCATGTCCCTGGTCGTAGGGTGGCGGTAAAAGATCTTGCCCAGACGGGCATGGTCAATCAGCAGCCGTCGAAGGCTTGGCAGCAGATAATCATTCTGGGCCATTTTCCCAATTTCCAGATGGAATTGGTCATTGTAGATAACGCGGCTTTCGACATCGTTTTCCTCGATGGCCGTACGAAAGCGCTTCTGAATGAGCTTCAATTCGTTGATTCCAGAACGCGTCGCATTTTTCGCGGCCAGTTGCGTCGTCGCGATATAAATGAGGGGCGCCGCCTGGAAGAAGCTACGCAACGATTGAAAGCTCATGGACGAGACACGGGCCGCCCGGTTCGCTTCCAGATCGATATATCCCTCGGCCGCCAGTTGTCTCAAGAGCTCGCGCACCGGCGGCCTTGAAAGCCCGAATTCCTCGCTCAGGGCCATTTCGTCAACGACTGTCCCAGGTGCCATTTCCATGCTGACAATCCGCCGCCGCAGCGTTTCTCCGAGCACCGTCTTTCGGTCGGCGGGCGCGTCCACATAAGGCTGTGCATTGTTGTCCTTTTCCGCGGTTGCGAGAGATTTGGGTGCTGGCATGGCAGTGCATCCTGTCTAAGATGATTGGCGTATTGTAGTTTATTCTTAGACAATGCGTCTATTATTAATTATTTAAGGCGATATGGTGTTTTTGATAATGGAAAGAAAATGTGAGAATGAGAGGGCACCAAGAAGCACGACTGTATGGATCAACGGTGCAACCACAAAAGATGCCTCGGTGGTTCAGGTCAATAATTACCGGGCGTTGATTATTTGGATTGAAAACCAGTGCCAGGGGCCGGCATGGGTTATCGGAGCGAGGCATGGCTGCGAAGCGTCAAGACGTCGTGTCTGGGCGCGGGAACAGCGTTCAGAAGGCGATGTCGGGCGAGCCGGCGGCGTCGGGCAGGGCGCGCGCATGCAGGTACTCCACCATGCGCTGCGCCGCGGGCTGCAGGCTCTCGAAATCCCGGTAGCAGACCACGAAGCGGCGTAGCGCCCAGGGATCGGACAGCGGCACGACACGGATGCCCAGCATTGCCCCGTAGCGCGCGCCCACCTGCGTCGGGATGACGCTGATGCCCAGCCCCGCCGCCACGACGCGCAGCGCGGCGTCGAAGTTGGACACCACCGCCCGGTAAGCCAGCGTCACGCCCGCGCGGGCCGCGGCCTGGCGCAGCATGGTGTGTACGGCCGAGGAGGGGGGCAAGCCCACGTGCTCGTAGGCCAGCGTCTGCTCGAAGCGCAGCGTCTGCTCGGTTGCCAACGGATGCTCCGGATGCACTGCCAACGCGAGCTGGTCGGTGTGGTAGAGGCGGTGCTGCAGCCCGGTGAGGTCCGCGCTGTCCCAGCACACGCCCACGCTGGCGCTGCCCTCGCGCAGGGCGCGCACGATGTCGCGCGAGAGCTGCTCCTCGATGTCCACCTTGATGTCGCGGTGCGCCGGCTCCCGCATGAAGGCCGCCACGTCGTCAAGCAGCGCTTCCGCGATGGCGGACGGCGAGGCGGCCAGGCGCACCTGCCCCTTCACGCCGCCGGCAAGCGCCGCCACGTCCTGCTCAATGCGCTCCAGGGTGAAGAGCAGCGCCCGGGCGTGCTCCAGCAAGGCTTCGCCCGCCGGCGTGGGCGCCACGCCGCGACGCCCGCGCGTGAGCAGCGGCGTACCCAGCTGCTGCTCCAGCAGCGCGATGCGCTTGCTGATGGCCGAGGGCTCGATGTGCTCCTGTTCAGCCGCGCGCTTGATGTTCTGGTGGTCGCACACCGCTACCAGCAGCCGCAAGCTCTTCACGTCCAGATCCTTCATGGCGAGATTGTGCCGTTTAGAGATTCCGATTTGGAACCTAATTGCTTCCTAAATACCACTTGTGACCAATCAGGGAATATCTAAAGTTCGGCCCATCGCCTGCTGTGACAGGCCTCTGATTCGGAGACAAGCCGCATGAGCGCCTTCCCCTCGTCCGTCGTGATTCGTGAAGTCGGCCTGCGCGACGGTCTGCAAAGCATCCCGGTGACGCTGCCCACCTCGCGCAAGATCGAGTGGGTCCAGGAGGCCTACGCCGCCGGCCAGCGCGAGATCGAGGTCGGCTCCTTCGTCCCGGCCAAGCTGCTGTCGCAGCTGGCCGACACCGCCGAGGTGGTGGCTTTTGCCAAGACGTTGCCGGGGTTGCTGGTGTCGGTGCTGGTACCCAACCTCAAGGGTGCGGAAAAGGCCATCGCGTCCGGTGCGGACCTGCTGCTGGTGCCGCTGTCCGCGAGCAATGCGCACAGCCTGGCCAATCTGCGCAAGACGCCCGACGAGGTGGTGGCCGAGGTGGCGCGCATCCGTGCCGCGCGCGACGCGGCAGGCTCCAGGACGCTGATCGAGGGCGGCATCGGCACGGCCTTCGGCTGCACGCTGCAGGGCCGCGTCGAGGTTTCGGAAGTGCTGCGCTGCATGCAGGCGCTGCTCGATGCCGGGTGCGACCGCGTGAGCATCGCCGACACCGTGGGCTACGCCGACCCGCGCAGCGTGCGCGAGCTTTTCGCCCAGGCGCGCGCCATGGCCGGCGAGCGCTTCTGGTGCGGCCATTTCCACGACACGCGCGGCCTGGCGCTGGCCAACGTCTTCGCCGCGCTGGAAACGGGCGTCAACCGCTTCGACGCCACGCTGGCCGGCATCGGCGGCTGTCCGCATGCGCCGGGCGCCAGCGGCAACGCCGCGTCCGAGGACCTGGCTTTCATGCTGGAGGCCATGGGCATCGCCACCGGTATCGACCTCGACCGGCTGCTGGCGCTGCGCGCCAAGGTGGCTGGCTGGCTTCAAGGCCAGACGCTGCACGGCACGCTGTGGCGCGCGGGGCTGCCCAAGACCTTCCAGGGCGCGGTCGAGGCCTGAACGAGCAACGACATCCCGGAGACAAGTTCCATGAGCAACCAAGCAACGACTGGCCTGCCGCTCGAAGGCGTGCGCGTCATCGAGTTCACCCACATGGTGATGGGCCCCACCTGCGGCATGATCCTGGCGGACCTGGGCGCCGAGGTCATCAAGATCGAGCCGCCCGGCGGCGACAAGACGCGCAACCTGCCCGGTCTCGGGATCGGCTTCTTCCGCAGCTTCAACCGCAACAAGAAGAGCGTGGTCCTGGACATCAACACGCCGCAAGGGCACGCCACGGCGCTGGAGCTCATCGGCCAGTGCGACGTGATGCTGGAGAACTTCCGCCCCGGCCTGATGACCAAGCTGGGCCTGGACTACGAGAGCCTGTCAAAGAAGTACCCCCATCTCATCTACGTCTCGCACAAGGGCTTCCTGCCCGGCCCGTACGAGAAGCGGCTGGCGCTGGACGAGGTGGTGCAGAACATGGCGGGCCTGACCTACATGACCGGCCCCAAGGGCCGGCCGCTGCGCGCGGGCACCTCGGTCAACGACATCATGGGTGGCATGTTCGGCGCCATCGGCGTGCTGGCCGCCTTGCAGGAGCGGCACCGCACCGGCAAGGGTCAGGAGATCCAGAGCGCGCTGTTCGAGAACTGTGTGCTGCTGGCCTCGCAGCACATGCAGCAGTTCCTGATGACGAACGAGCCGCCGCCGCCCATGCCCTCGCGCGTGTCGGCCTGGAGCGTGTACGACGTCTTCACGCTGGCCGACGAGGAGCAGCTCTTCATCGGCGCGGTCAGCGACAAGCAGTTCCAGACGCTGTGCAGCGTGATCAAACGCCCGGACCTGGCCAGCGACCCGGCGCTCGCGACCAACGCGCAGCGCGTGGCGGTGCGGCCGCAACTGCTGGCGCAGCTGGGCGAGACGCTGCGCCAGCACCACATCGCCGACCTGGTGCCCGCGCTGGAAGCGGCCGGGCTGCCCTACGCGCCCATCGTGCGCCCGGACCAGCTCGTCAATGACCCGCACCTGATCGAGTCCGGCGGCCTGGTGGACATGCCCACCGACGACGGCGGCACGACCAAGGCCGTGCTGCTGCCGCTGCTCATGGGCGAGCGTCGTCTGGGCGTGCGCCACGCACTGCCCAGGGTGGGCGAGCACACCGAAGAGGTCCTTGCCCGACTGGCCAAAGAGACGGCGCCGTAAGCCGCAACGCCTCAACCACCAACAGGAGACAGACATGCGATTTTCGACCGGGCGCCGCGCCTTCGTGGCCGGTGCGGCCGCTGCACTCGCCTTCAGCACGCTGCCCGTGCTGGCCCAGAACGACAAGCCGCTGCGCGTCATCCTGCCTGTGAGCACGGGCTCGGGCGTGGATGCCATCATGCGCGCCATCGGCCCGGCCTTCTCCAAGGCGCTGGGCCAGCCGGTGGTCATCGAGAACCTGCCCGGCGCCGGCGGCATCACCGGCACCCAGACCCTGGTCAAGGCCGCGCCGGACGGGCAGACCATCGCCGTGGTCTCCAACAACCACGTGGTCAATCCGAGCATCTACAAGAAGATGCCCTTTGACTCGCTGGCCGACATCACGCCCATCACCGTGGGCGGTGCCACGCCCTTCGTGCTGGTGGCCAATGCCGAGCGGGTGCCGGCCAGGAACGTCAAGGAGCTCACTGTGCTGCTCAAGGCCAAGCGCGACGGCGTCAGTTACGCCTCGTCAGGCAA
This sequence comes from Azohydromonas caseinilytica, assembly GCF_012927045.1. Taxonomy (GTDB): domain Bacteria; phylum Pseudomonadota; class Gammaproteobacteria; order Burkholderiales; family Burkholderiaceae_C; genus Azohydromonas; species Azohydromonas caseinilytica. The sequence goes on from NZ_JABBFW010000012.1 coordinate 127,281, forward strand.
CGGCACCATCCTGCACCTGGCCAGCGCGATGGTCCTGGACGAGGCCGGCGCCAAGGCGCTGCACGTCCCGTACAAGGGCGTGGGCCCGATGGTGACGGACCTCGTGGGCGGCCAGGTGGACTTCGGCGTGGTGTCGGTCCCGTCGGTGGTGCCCCACATCAAGAGCGGCAAGCTGCGCGCCATCGGCGTGACGGGCAAGGAGCGCATCGCCGCGCTGCCGGACGTGCCCACCGTGGCCGAGCAAGGCTTGCCGGGCGTGGACGTGGCCGGCTGGTTTGCACTGGTGGGGCCGGCCAAGCTGCCGCCCGAGCAGGTCAAGCGCATCTACAACGCCTTCATCACTGCGGCCAACACGCCGGAGGTGAAGCAAGCCATGGACAAGCAGGTCACGATCCTCAACCCGATGACGCCCGAGGCCTCGGCGCAGTACTTCCGCAACGAGCAGGAGCGCTACGCCAGGATCGTGAAGAAGGCCAACATCACGATGGAATGAGCGCGCGGGAGTCCTGAGATGTCTCAATACCGACTGGGCGACAAGGCCCCTTGCGTTGACGCCACCGCCTTCGTGGCCCCCGATGCCACGCTGGTAGGCGACGTGCGCCTGGGCGCGCAGGCCAGCGTCTGGTTCCAGGCCGTAGCGCGCGGCGACAACGAGCCCATCACCATCGGCGCGCGGTCCAACGTGCAGGAGGGCGCGGTGCTGCATGCCGACCCGGGCTACCCGCTGGCTGTCGGCGAGCGCGTCACGGTGGGCCACCAAGCCATGCTGCATGGCTGCACCATCGGCGAAGGCAGCCTGATCGGCATCCAGGCCGTCATCCTCAACGGCGCCAGGATCGGCAAGCACTGCCTGGTGGGCGCCGGCGCCATCGTCACCGAGCACAAGGAGTTCCCGGATCGCAGCCTCATCCTGGGAGCGCCGGCCAAGGTCGTGCGCCAGCTCAGCGACGAGGACGTGACGAACCTCGAAGCAAGTGCCACGAGTTATGCCGAGCGTGCCGCGATGTTTGCCACGCAGCTGGAGCGCGTGGGCTGACAAGGCCTGCACAAAAGGACGTGCCATGCAGGCTGCTCCCGTATCCGCGCCGCAACAGGTCGTCGTGCGCGAGGTGGGTCTGCGCGACGGTCTGCAGGTCCTGGCCCGGCCTGTGCCCACGGCCTTCAAGTGCGACTGGATTCTGCTGGCCTACGCCGCGGGCCTGCGCCATATCGATGTCGGCACCTACGCGGCGCCTGGGCGCCTGCCGCAGATGGCGGACACGCCCGAAGTGGTGGCCTTCGCCACCACGCTGCCGGACCTCCAGGTATGCGTGCAGGTGCACGACGCCGAAGGAGCGGCACGCGCCTTCGACGCCGGGGTGGCCATGGTGACGCTGCCGATCTCGGCCAGTGATCGCTACGGCCAGGCCAGCGTCGGCCGCAATGCGGCACAAATGCTGCAAGAGCTCGCGCAGATCAGCACTTTGCGCGACGAGCGCGCTATGGCCACGCAAATCGAGGCCGGCATCAGCACGGCCTTCAGCTGCATGCGACTTGGGCACATGGCGCCTGAGGTCGTGCTGGGCCTGGTGCGTGAGAGCGTCCAGCGCGGTGCCGACCAAATTGGGCTGGGAGACACCTTCGGCCATGCGACGCCCGAGGCTGTTCGGGAGCTGTTCCAGCGGGCTCGCCCGTTGACGAACGGCCGCACCCTGAATGCGCACCTGCACGGTGACGACAGCGGCCACTTGGCCACGGTCGAGGCCACGCTGGACGTGGGTGTCACGCACGTGGATGCATCGCTGGCCGGCATGGGCGGCAGCCGCCTGGTCCCCGGCACGCACGGCAACGTGAGTCTGGAGGCCGTGGCCGAACTGCTGCAGCGACGCGGTGTTGACGTCGGCGTGGACAGGCGGACCCTGGCGGAACTGCGACGCTTTGCCGGCGTGAACCCCGATGCCTTGGCGCTGTTCGGTGCCATGGGGCGCGCGGCGGAGGAAGCGCGGCGGCGCTACCCGTTCGACCTCGGCACGTACTGACGACTTCCATGTGTGCCATCGCTCTCTTCATTGGCGACCACCTTGCGCGCAGCGTGCGAGGCATGCCCTGCGCGCCGCCCGCCGGCCATGCCTGAGCACTGACTTCCCGACCTTACGAAGATTTTTGGAGATAGACATGGCCGACCTCTTTGACAATCCCATGGCCCTGATGGGCTTCGAGTTCGTCGAGTTCGCCTCGCCTGTTCCTGGCGTGCTGGAGCCGCTGTTCGAGAAAATGGGCTTCACCCTCGTCGCCAAGCACCGCTCCAAGGACGTGCTGCTGTACCGCCAGGGCGACATCAACTTCATCGTCAACAACGAGCCGCACAGCATCGCCTCGTACTTCGCCGCCGAGCATGGCCCTTCCGCCTGCGGCCTGGCGTTTCGCGTGCGCGACTCGCACAAGGCCTATGCCCGCGCGCTGGAGCTGGGCGCCCAGCCCGTGGAAATTCCCACCGGCCCGATGGAGCTGCGGCTGCCGGCGATCAAGGGCATCGGCGGCGCGCCGCTGTACCTGATCGACCGCTTCGAGGACGGCAAGAGCATCTACGACATCGACTTCGAGTTCCTGCCCGGCGTGGAGCGCCGCCCCGCGGGCCATGGCTTCAAGCTCATCGACCACCTCACGCACAACGTCTACCGCGGGCGCATGGCGTACTGGGCCGGCTTCTACGAGAAGCTCTTCAACTTCCGCGAGATCCGCTACTTCGACATCCAGGGCGAGTACACGGGGCTGACCTCCAAGGCCATGACGGCGCCGGACGGGCTCATCCGCATCCCGCTCAACGAGGAATCCAAGCAAGGGTCGGGACAGATCGAGGAGTTCCTGATGGCCTTCAACGGCGAGGGCATCCAGCACGTGGCGCTCTTGACCGACGACATCTTCCGCAGCGTGGACGCGCTGCAGCTGGCGGGCATCCCGGTGATGACGGCGCCCAACGACGTGTACTACGAGATGCTGCAGGAGCGGCTACCGGGCCACGGCGAGGACGTCAATGAGCTGCGGGCGCGAGGCATCCTGCTCGACGGCAGCACGCAGGGCGGGCAGAAGCGGCTGCTGCTGCAGATCTTCTCGCAGGCGCTGTTCGGGCCGGTGTTCTTCGAGTTCATCCAGCGCAAGGGCGACGAGGGCTTCGGCGAGGGCAATTTCAAGGCGCTGTTCGAGTCGATGGAGCGGGATCAGATCCGGCGTGGGGTGCTGACCGTCCAGGCCTGCGCGGAGCTGGGCGCAGAGGCTTGCGTGAAGTGAGTCCAACGCGAGGCACAGGTGGACTGAGCAGATCAAACAACATACCAGCTAACTTCCACTCAGCCTTTAGCTCTTGACGCCCCGCCTTTGCTTGTGCAGGCGCTGTTCCAATGTGAGAAAAGGTAAAGGGAAAGTGAGTTGAAGAAGCAGGCCGCTGAGTTGCAAGTAGTCCGCAATACGCAGGTATGTTGTTTTTTGTGAGCGTGGTCATGGCCCATGGGAATCAGGCGAGGCGCCGGTCAGGGCACTCGGGCAGCGCCGGGATGTGAGAGCCGTGCAACGCGCTGTGGCAGGCCACGCGCGGCGGCAGCGTCGGTGGCGCGAGCGCAGGCGCGTCGCTCAGGAGCATCTGCGCGTGGCCAAGGTGGCAGGTGCCGCAGTCCTCATCCGCTGTCAGAGGCGCTTTCTTGTCGGCGTGGCCGTCCTTGGCCGTGGTGCTGTGGTCATGGGGCTGGTGCTCGTGGTGGCCCAAGTGTCCTCCCTGGGCCGGAGCCGGCTCGTGCTGGCAGTACGCCGCCACGGCAGCCCTCGAGAGCTGCAGCGGCAGGAGTGCCATGAAAAAGACGAGGCGCCAGCGGCGCATGGCGGGGAGGGTAGCGACTACAGGGTTTGACCCGATGTCGCTACTCCTGGGGACGGGCCTTGAGCAGGCGCAGCCCGTTGGCCACCACGATCAGCGTCGCGCCCATGTCGGCAAAGACGGCCATCCACATCGTGGCCGAGCCGAACACCGCCAGCACGAAGAAGACGGCCTTCACGCCGAGGGCAAAGGCGATGTTCTGCCACAGCACGGCGTGCGCGCGGCGCGAGAGCCGGATCGCTTCGGGCAGGCGGCGCAGGTCGTCGTTCATCACCACCACGTCGGCAGCCTCCATGGCCGTGTCGGTGCCCGCCGCGCCCATGGCGACGCCCAGGTCCGCGCGCGCCAGCGCCGGCGCGTCGTTGATGCCGTCGCCCACCATGGCCACGGCGCCGCGCCGGCGCAGCTCCTGCACGGCGGCGAGCTTGTCCTCAGGCAGCAGGTTGCCGCGTGCCTCGTCGATGCCGGCCTCGCGGGCGATGGTCTGCCCCGTGGCCGCGTTGTCGCCGGTGAGCAGCACCGGCGTGACGCCCAGCGCGCGCAGCTGTGCCACCGCCTCGCGCGAGGTGGGCTTGATCGTGTCGGCCACCGCGAAAACGGCCAGCACGCCGTCGTCGCCCATGAGCAGCGTGACGCTGCGGCCCTGCGCTTCCTGCGCCCGCAGCCGCTGCTCCAGCGCGGCGCCGCACTGCCCGCGTTCCTCGGCCAGCCGATGGTTGCCCAGCACGTAACGCCGGCCGGCCATCACGCCTTCCACACCGCGGCCGGCCAGGGCCTTGAACGCGCTGATGCCGTTGCCCTGCAGCGCCAGGCCCGCAGCGATGGCCTGCGACACCGGGTGGTCCGAGCGCGCGGCGAGGCTCGCGGCCAGCAGCGCGTTGGCGTCGCGCTCGCCCTGCAGGCTTTCCCAATGCACGAGCTTCGGGCGGCCTTCGGTGAGCGTGCCGGTCTTGTCCAGGGCCACGACCTTGAGCGAGCGAGCCTGCTCCAGGTGCGTGCCGCCCTTGATCAGCACGCCGCGCCGCGCCGCGGCGGCCAGTGCGCTGACCACCGTCACCGGCGTGGAGATGACGAGCGCGCAGGGGCAGCCGATGACCAGCAGCACCAGCGCCTTGTAGACGCCCGAGGTCCAGGGAGCGTCGGTGAGCCACGGCAGCAGCACGGCGGTGGCCACGGCCAGCGCAAAGATCGCCGGCGTGTAGACCTGCGCGAAGCGGTCCACGAAGCGCTGGGTGGGCGCCCGTGCGCTCTGCGCCTGCTCGACGGCATGAATGATGCGCGTGAGCGTGCTGTCGGAGGCGGGGGCCGTGACGCGCACCTCGATCTCGCCGGTGTCGTTGACGGTGCCGGCGAAGACCGCATCGCCCGGCTGCTTGTCCACCGGGATGCTCTCGCCGGTCACGGGGGCCTGGTTCACGGCGCTGGTGCCGCGCGTGACGGTGCCGTCCAGCGGCACGCGCTCGCCCGGGCGGATGCGCACCGTGTCGCCCACAGCCACGGCGCCTGCGCTCAGTACCTTCCAGCTGCCATCGGCTTGGCGCACATCGGCCTGCTCGGGCGCCAGGGCCATGAGCGTGCGGATCGCATTGCGGGCCCGATCCGCAGCGCGCGCCTCGATGAGCTCGGCGATGCCGTAGAGCGCCATCACCATGGCGGCCTCGGGCCACTGGCCGATGAGGAAGGCGCCGGTGACAGCCACCGACATCAGCGCGTTGATGGTGAGCCGGCCGCGGCGCAGCGCCGCGAAGCCCTTGGTGTAGGTCTCCAGACCAGACAGCGCGATGGCGGCCAGCGCCAGCGCCATGCCCGCGAGCTCGAACGCCGTGGTGTGCGCCGCGAAGAGCTCGATGCCTTCGGCCAGCAGCGCCAGCGCGAGCGCCCATGCCAGGCGCCTGATGCCCGAGGGTGTGTCGTGCTCATGGTCGTGGTGCCCCGGGCCCGCCTGGGCGCCGTCGCCCTGTCGTGGCTGCATCGGCTGCGGCTTGAAGCCGGCGCCGGTGATGGATTCCAGCGCCCGGGGCAGCACGTGCGCCGGCGCGGTGATGGCCAGCGTACGCGCGCCAAGCTGAAAGTCCAGGGCACGGATGCCGCTCACGCCTTCGAGGGCGCGGCGAATCTCGGCCTCTTCGACCGGGCAGTCCATGGTCGGGATGCGGTACACGGCCGTGCCGGCGCGCGACACGGGCATGGAACTGACGGGCACGGTGGCGGCCGGTGCGCCGCCGCAGCACGCGCCGCTGCTGCACGAAGAAGTGGAGTGCTGGGACTTCATGGTGGTTCTTCCGATCTGCCACCATTGGAAACCCTGTAGCAGGTACAGAGTCAAACCCCCTGCCACAAGTCCCTGGAGACCTTGCCGGATGAAGATTTCAGAGCTTGCCAGCGCCACCGGCACGCCGGTGGAGACGATCCGCTTCTACGAGCGCGAAGGGTTGCTGCCGGCGCCCGAGCGCGCCGACAACAACTACCGCGTTTACGGCGCAGCCCACGCCGAGCGGCTGGCGTTCGTGCGGCACTGCCGCAACCTGGACATGACGCTCGACGAGATCCGGGTACTGCTGCGCTACAAGGACGCGCCCGAGGACAACTGCGGCGAGGTCAATGCGCTGCTGGACCAGCACATCGGGCACGTGGCACAGCGCATCCGCGAGTTGCGCTCACTGGAGAAGGCTCTCAAGGAACTGCGCCAGCAATGCAACCAGGGCCAGCAGGCGCGGGACTGCGGCATCCTCAACGAGCTCAGCCAGGCAGCCAACCAGGCGCCTTCCCCTCGCCCACAGCGCTTGGGCCACGTCCGCGGTGCCCACTGAGCGCACCGGCGCGCTGCCACGGACGGCAGCTTCTGGCGCCGCGGGCTACCGGGAAGGCTGAAACATGATGATGCCCATGCCGGCCAGCGCCACGGCCGCGCCGGCCACGTCCCAGGCCGTCGGGCGGATCTGGTCCACGGCCCACAGCCACAGCAGCGCCACCCCAATGTAGACGCCGCCATAGGCCGCGTAGACACGGCCCGCAGCGGTTTCATGCAGCGTCAACAGCCACGCGAACAGCGCCAGGCTCAGCGCCGCCGGGATCAGCAAGAGGATCGATCGTCCCTGCTTGAGCCAAAGGTAGGGCAGATAGCATCCCGCGATCTCGGCCAGCGCCGTGGCGAGGAACAAGAGGAGAGTTCTCATCGCACCATTGTGATGGGCGACTGTTTGGGGCCCACAGCAGCCCGCGGCACGATCCGCGGATACGAACCGAAAGTCCAGGCGGATGCCCACTCACCTGGCCTTGCTCGTGGCCGCTCCGTCGTCCGTGCTTTGCTTCGGGCTTCTCGAAGTCGATCATCACCGCCGTCATCGATCTGGTCGGGCGCGGGCGGGCGATGCTGTCCATCGTGCTCGTGTGCGCGGTGCGGACCTACGGCGGCGTGTCGCTGTTCGTGGTGGTGTTCGCGGTGTACCCGTTCGCCGCGGAGATGTTCCGCCAGAGCAACATCCCCAAGCGGCTCATCCCCGGCACGATAGCGCTGGGGGCCTTCACCTTCACCATGGATTCGCTGCCGGGCACGCCGCAGATCCAGAACATCATCCCCACCACGTTCTTCAACACCAACACCTGGGCCGCGCCGTGGCTGGGCGTGTCCGGCGCGCTGTTCATCTTCGTGGTCGGGATGTTGTACCTGGAGCTGCGGCGCCGCCGCGCGGCGGCCGCCGGCGAGGGCTGCGGCACCAGCCTGCTCAACGAACCCGAGCCCTTCGAGGCGGAGCAGTTGCGGCATCCGCTGGTCGCGCTGCTGCCACTGGTGCTGGTGGGCGTGCTCAACCGCGTCTTCACCGACCTCATCCACGGCTACTACGGCTCGACGCACGAGTTGCCGCTGCCCGGCGGCAAGCCGGTCGTGATCGAGGTGTCCAAGATCGCGGCCGTCTGGATGGCCAGCGGCGGCATGGACACGCTGCCGCACAACGGCGCCGTCATCACGCTGCTGGACGACACCGGCCTGACCCACACCCAGTCCTATGGCGACATCTTCATGATCACCCTCATCAAGACCGCGGCGGTGTTCGTGGTCATCGGCATCTACTACCTCACCGGCATCTATTGACCCGGCGCGGGTTCCCGGCCGGCGCCGGCAACCCGTTTTCAGCCCGTGTCAGGCCGTGCTGTTTCTCTCTCATTCCCGCTTCACCACAACAGCCCAACACCGTTGCACCGACCGGTCGAAACAGCCGGTGGGCGGGGGCAGCGGGTCGCGGTGGAGCAGGCGCAGCTCAGCATTCAAGCCGTCACTCCTCACGCTTGGAGCCACTTGACGCGTCTCAATACAGGGCACGCAATGTGGTTCACGATGCACAGGAAAAGAGCGAGGGCATGCTGCGTCGCCTTCAGGGCGGAGCAATGCGCTGTTGCACCGGCGCTGCATGCCTTCTACTGCGAAGCCACCACCTCGTGGAGTGCCCAGTGGACATGCAATTGCTGACTGAAGCGAAGCGGCTGCACCGGTGTGCCGCTGGCGGATGGCCTGTCATGATCCGCGAACAAAGGCTTCTGTGCCGCTGGGTCATGGGCCTGCTCCTCACCTCGCTTGCCGCGCTGCCGGCCTGGGCGAGGTCTTGGCAGGTGACGTCGATTGAGCGCAGCGGCGTACCGGTATCCAAGGTCAAGGTCGATTTCGTCGCGCCGGGCGACAGCAAGCAGGTGACAGCCCTGCTCCTGCCCCGCTCGACGCTGCCTGAAGGCGCCACGCTGGGCGTGCCCGAAGGCGTCACCCTGGTACTGGAAAGCAGTAACGGGCAACGGGTGCGCAACCAGAAGGCACCGGCCCGGTTGGTGCTGCTCAAGACGGGCCCCGAGGGCGAGTCCTACAAGGTCCTGGCCGGGCGCTGGCTCTTCAAGGTGTTCAACCGGCTGGACTTCTTCAACGTTCAGGCCGACACGGTTCACGCCCAGACGCAGGGCACCGAGTTCCTGGCAGAACTCAATCCCGGCGCAGCCGAGGCCCGCTACCTGGTTACCCAGGGCAGCCTGCTGGTGCGACATCCGGGCCTGGTGCAGGTTGTCCGCGACGACGGCACTCTTGGCGATACCGAGATCCAGATCACCACGAGGCTGGTCGCGGGAGATCCCGAAGGTCGCTTTGCGCTGACGCCCGTGGACTACCTGGCCAGGTTCGGCAGCTACGCCGAAGCGCAGACGTTTTTCGAGGCGCGGCACGACGCCGCCGTCAGGGACGGTGACTCCGCAGGGGCCTTCAACATGCTTATGGCACTGGGGGACGTGCAACTGTCCTTGGCTCGCGCCGAGGATGCTCGCGTGACGTTCGAGCGCGCAGCGGCCAGCCAAGAGGCAGCCCCGCCGCGCGGTGACGAGGCTTACTGGCGGGCCGTGCTGCAGGGCCGGCTCGGCCGTGCCGCCTTGCTGGCCAACCGGTTCGACGACGCCGTGCGGCATTTCAGCGCCAGCATTCAGCAGCATCGCGCGCTGCCTTCACGGGAAGGGGAGCATTCGGTCGAGGAGGAGGGCACCAACCTGGCCCGTGCCTATCAGGCCTCGGGGCTCTACGGCTGCGCGACGCGCATGGCACAGGCGACGCTGGAGCAGTTGCGTCAGCACTACCGGGGCGCCAACCATCCGGCCTTCGCGGAACTGAACGCCATCATGGGCGACGCCGCCTTCGAGCAGGGTAAGTTTGCCGCGGCCCTGACCCAGCATGAGCAAGCCCTGGAGATCCTGCAGCGCCTGCGTTCACCGCTGCGGCGGGGCGACGGCCTGATCTATCACGAGGAGATCGTCGCCGCCCTCAACGCCGTTGGCGAGGACGAATCCGGGTTGGGCCGCTTTGCCCAGGCCATGGAGCGCCACCAGCAGGCACGCAAGATCACACGGACGATCTTCACGGAACCGCACCTGCTGGATGCCGACACATTCAGCAGTCTGGGGTGGATGAGTTTCCGCAACGGTCAAGGCACGGATGCCATCGCCGCGTACGACAGGGCGCTGGCCGTGCTGCAGCAGTTGCCGTCCGATGCGCTACGCAAGGGCCGGGTACAGCGCCGTCGCGGACAGGCGTTGCTGCTGGCCAGTCGGCCGGCGGTTGCCGGCGAGGCCTTCGACGCCTCACTCCGCCACCTGCTCACGCTGTTTCCAAGCGCCCCTCACCCCGAGCTGGCTGCGGCATGGCGCGGGTTGGCCGAGGCAAGGCGCGCGGTGGGTGACACGGACGGCAGCGACGAGGCTGCACGCACGGCCCGTGAACTGGAAACGGCCGTCGCGCGCCGGGAGCAGCAATGTCCGGCGTGAAGGCCCGCTACCACGTCCTGGCGTTCGTCCTGCTGGTCTTGCTGCTGCTGAAGGTGCTGGATTCCCTCAACGAACTGGACTGGTGGCTGGTTGCGAAACTCAGCCCTCGCGAGGTGGCGTGGCCGGAGAAGTTGCATGTGCTGGACGTTCCCTGGGATCGCAACCCGGCGACGACCGGGCAGTTCCGGCGTGAGCTGGCGGCGACCTTGGACCGGTTGGCCGGGCTGCAACCTGCGCCCGAAGCCGTCATCGTCGATGTCTCCATCAGTGCCCTGCCGCTCGGGCTCGACGAGCTGGGGCGCGCGGTGCAGAGCCTCGTGAAGAAGACGCCCGTCTTTTTCGCCGTAGACGCTCGACGGCCCGGCTCCGATGACGTCGATCCCGATTTCATGCAGCGTATGGCGGGCAGCCAGGTCTATGGCCGGCTGCATGGGACCGGCGCCCGGCATGGTGGGTGGGGCCATACCGAGTTCATGGCCTACCGCGGTGTTGTCTGGTTCCAGCCGTGCATCTCCTCCCCGGAGGAGTCCGGTCCACTGGCGGACACCCCGTTGGCGCCGGTGAACCTGGCCGTGCCGGCTTCCGGCTGCGCCATCCCGTCCCTGGCGGCACTGGTGGCCGACAGCCTGAACCCGGCTCGCAAGCCCGGCTGGACGGATCGCTCGGAGCCATTGGTGGTGTTCGTGGGTGGCAAGACCAGCCATCTCTGGCGCGTGTGTGGTGGACATTTCTCGACCCAGGGTTCGTTCACCGGCACGCAGGAGCAGCGCGTTGTTCCCGACTGCCTGGCCCAGGACGACCAGCGCCTGGGTGGGCGCATCGTCATCGTCGGGAATGTCGAGTACGACCGGCCGCTTTCAGGAAGGGGCCGACACGACCTCAGCGGCCCCGAGCTGCTGGGCTGGAGCCTGGCCGGGTTGATGAGCCCTTCGCCCACCGGGGCTCCCGCGACCGTCCTGTCAGGCCCGCAATGGCTGCTCGGCGTCCCGCTTGTCGCTGTGCCGCTGTCGATCAAGCTGTTTCACTGCCTGCGCCGCAGGGTGGTTCGGTTGCGCTTGCGGCTGAAGTCGGCGGCCGCGCTTGCCTTGGCCTTGACGTGGCTGCTGTCGGGAGTGCTGGTGGCGGGCCTGCAGGCGACCGCGTACATCGTGTTCCCGCACGTGATGTTCGTGGTTCTGGCTTCGCTGGCAGCCGTGGCGCTGAGTTGCCATCTGACCCACCTGCGGCTGCGCGACCGCGCTCTGCAGGAAAACGTGAGCGAGCGCAGTACCGGGCCCTTGCCTGCGTACGACCTGTTCCTCAGCTACTCACGTACCCCGTCGGCAAACGCCGCGTGGGCGGCGGCTCTGCACCGGGCACTCTTGCGCCAGCAGGTGGACGGCCGCCCGTTGAAGGTCTTCTTCGACAAGAAGTCCATCCACGTGGGTGCGCAGTGGTACTTCACCCTTGCGGAGGCCATCGAGTGCAGCCGTTTCTTCGTGGCCATCTACTCGAACGAGTATTTCCACAAGAATTTTTGCCGCTTCGAGCTGTCGAAGGCCGTGATCAAGGCGATCAGGGCGCAGGAGTTCAAGATATTTCCCATCCTGAAAGATCCGGTCGCCGTCCCCATCGCCTTCAACCACCTTCAGACTTGGCGCAGCGGCCATGTGGAGGCGCTGGCACAGCGCATCGCGGAGGCGTTGCGCGGGGAAACAGCTGTTGCCACCGAGAAGGGTTCCCTGACCACGGGCGAGCTTTTCGGTGCTCTGCAGAAGGCCTTGTCCACGCCCAAGGGCAGGCGTCATCTCAACGTTGCGCGCTCCTTGCTCTGCAAAAGCTCCATGCGCCTGCATCGAAAGCGCCGCCCACGGCGCTCGCTGCAGGCGTGAACGAACTTTGCGTCACGGCATGCCCGGGGGGCCGGGGTGACCGATCCTCGGTCAGTCGGCTCCGCAACTGCAGCCTCACTCATCGAGCCGTTGCGCAGGCCAGGCAGCCTCTGTCGAGTGGGCGTCAGTCCGCCGGATTCACCGGCCGAAACAGCTCGCGTGTGTCAAGCAGGATGACGCGCCCGGTCAGCCGCTTGACCTCGTCCACCATGTGCGAGGTGCCGCCCGGACCATCGCCGCGGGCGCCGTTCCACAGGGCGATGAAGTTCACCTTCTGCACGCCCAGCGCCAGCGCGCTGTACAGCAGCCAGAGATTGCAGCGCTCGAACGGGTCGACGCTTTCGGGGGCCGGGCCAAGCTCGACCGGCATCACGCGCAGCGTGGTGCCGTCGTTGCCGAGCGCGGCGTAGAAGCGGTCACGCCAGCGTGCGCCGTCGACCACGGGCAGCACCGAGCGCTCGACGAACTCGGGCTCGGCAAACGGCAGCAGCACCTGGCAGCGCACGCCGCGCCGCTGACAGGCTTCGAGGAACAGCAGGTCGCCCCCTGCCGCCGCCTGGCACAGTGCGAGGTCCCGACCGTCGGCACCGAGCGCGTCAAGCGCTTCGCCGATCGCCTTCGCCGCCAGTGGCTCGGCGGCGGCCGGAAAGCGCGGCTTCCCGCGCGTCGGACTGTCGATCATGTGGCCGCTGAACAGCAGCACCTGCCGCGGCTGCCAGGCGTCCTCGGGCCGCTGCAGGCGCTGCAACTTGCGATCGAACACCGCCAGCCCGGCGGCCACCGCGTCGGGCCGCAAGCCGAGCTCGGACAGCAGCAGCAGTTGATCGCGTGACGAGCACAGCTCGAACCAGGTAACGCCGGGCACCGCGACCGCCTCCCGGTAGGCGTGCTGCACCGCCTGCGGCGTGCCGCCCAGCACTTCGAGGTCGCCCAGCGTCACCGCCGCCCAATAGCGCTGCTCTGGATCGGTTTCGTTCTCGGCCGCGAAGCGCACCGCGCACGCCATCGTTTCGCGCGCGTGCTCGCTGCTGCCGCTGTCCACGCCGAGGTGCGCCGCCAAGTGCATCAGCGTGACGGCGTTGATGCCGGAGAAGTAGTGGCCGGGGTTCGAGCGGTAGGCGCGCTCGTAGCTGCGGATCGCGGCGCGCAGCAGCGCGTCCTCGTCGGCGGCGTCGGCACGCTTGGTCGCGGCGGCGCTGCCCTCGCGCCGCCACGCGGCGACCCAGGCGTCCTTGTCAACGCGGCCGAGCAGCGCCCACGTCTCGACGTCGCGCGGATGGTCACGCAGCACTGCCTCGTAGTGCTGCCGCGCACGCGCCAGCGAATGGCCGGGTGCGCCTTTCATGCCCAGGCGCTGCAGGCAGATGCCGGTTTCGTGCAGCCCCTTCAGGTGGCCGGGCTCGATCGCCAGTCCCTTCGCCAGGTAATCCAGCGCGAGCAGGAACTGCCCACACTGGCGCAGCGCGGCGCCGGCACGGACCCAGGCTTCGGCGCGGAACGCGGCCACCGGTCCCTCGTCGGCCAGCACCAGCAGGTCGCCAATGCGGCTGCTCTCGCGCGCCAGCTGCAGCCGGCCCTCCCAGCGGTCATGGGCTTCCCAGATGGCGCGCACGGGGCCGACGCGCCGCAACGTCTTCCAGTCCGGCTCGCGCAGGTTCGGCAGGTGGTGGTAGACGGGACTGATGCGGCGCTCATGCCAGGACGCCATCGTCGCCTTGATCATGGCGGCCAGCGCGTCGATGTCCTGCTGCAGCGTTGCCGGGTCAGGCCCGTCGCCGGCGAGGCCGTAGCGCAGCTTGCGGTCGGTGTAGAGGTCGAACGCGCTCGGCGCCTTGCCGCCGAACAACAGCACGACGCCGCGCGAGCGCAGCGCGTGGCGCACGCCGACCTCGTACCAGACGTTGGGGTTGGCGATGGACAGGTCGGCGACGACGAGGTCGGCGATCAGCAACTCCTGGAACATGTCGGTCACGATGCTGCCGGCGGCCAGCTCCTGGTCGGCGCGGAAGGCGTCGAGCCCGGCGGCCTCGATCGCCGGCGCGATCAGCTCGTCGTAGACCCGGTTGTAGTCCACCTCGTGACCGTCGGGCCCGGGCTTGCGGCCGAACGGCATGGCGACGAAGGCGTGAGGGCGCGTGGCCATGGATTCCCCTTGTGCTCAGTGCAGGTCGAAGGCGGCGTCGAAGTGCGCCGCTTTCACGAGCTTGGTGCCGGCCATGCGGCCGATACGGTCCAGCTCGGGGATATTGGCCGGCTGGTCCATCGCTTCCAGCGCTTTCAGCGCCTTCGCCCCGACCGATTCCCCCAGGTGCTTCTCGAACCAGGCCTCGGTCAGGTGGACGTTGTAGCGCATGTAGCTGCACAGCGGCGTACCGCCCAGCGGCGACGCGATGGTGCCGAGCTCGCGATCGATCTCGCGCGCCGTCGGGCTTTTCGACAGCCACTGCATCACGGTTTCCACCAGGTCGGCGCAGTCCTCCATCAGCGCCTTGAGCGACAGCACGGCGTGGATCGCGGCCGTGCCTTCAACGACGTTGCGGTGGCCGACTTCGGCGTCCGCCTTGCCGGTGCCGACCGAGACAACGAGCAGGCGCTTCTCTCCGGTCTCCCAGCCGAAGCTGTAACCCGGGATCGTCGCCGTCATCAGCGCCTGGAGGGCCGGGTTGTTGTGCGGACTGACGCCGCCGTCGACGAAGTCGCCGCTCACCGCCTTCACCTCGCCGTCGCCGCGGCCGATGCCGATCGACTCGGGATCGAAGAAGTAGGGCGCGGCGGTGCTCGCGCGCACCACCTGCCACAGCGGGTACTCGCGGTTGGCGATCGTCGTGGCTTTCGAGCCGCGGTCGAAATAGCGCGAGCCCGGATGATTGGTCAGCGGCCAGGTGCTGCCGGTATCCAGCCGCTTGGTGACGATCAGCAGCCCGGTGCGCAGGTCAGGGCTGTCCAGCCGGCGGTCGCCGAACACGCCAACCAGGGCCTCGCTCACCTTGTCGGCCGGAAACTTCGCGCGCAGCGCCCCCCAGCGCAGCAGGCTGCGCTTGAACACGACCTGGCCCAGCCGCATGTAGTGGCCGTGCACCTCGTCGACGCTCATGCCCAGCGCCAGCGCGGCGGCGATGATGGCACCCGTCGAGGTGCCGGCAATGAGGTCGAAGTAGTCGCTGAGCCGGAACGCCGGGTCGCCGCCATGGCGCGCGCGCAGATGCGACTCCATCTCGCGCAGCATGCCCAGCGTCAGTACGCCGCGCAGGCCGCCGCCGTCCAGCGCCAGGATGCGCTTCGGGCCCGCGTCCGGGTCCAGGTGCTGTTGCAAGGTGCGGCTCATGGGCATGGCGGCGTCTCGGGTGATGTGGGAAACGGATGATTCTGCCGAGCCGCACCGAGCGCAAGCCGTGGCCAGGACGGCCGCAGCCTGCGCGAGCGCCGCAGCGCGCACGGCTTGATCCCGACGGAGCAGGTCCCGCAGCTCCCGCCGCTGGTGGGCGCCTTGCGCAACCTGTTGATGCGGCAATGAGGCCCATCCCCGGCACCGCACCGGCGGCTGCCCGGCCAAGGGCCCGCACCGGTGCTCTGCGGATGCCCGCTCACTGCAGCTGTCCCGGCCGGAACCCGGCGCGGCCATCGCGTGGCGCGCGCTACGCTGCCGGCATGAGTGCCATGCCTTTTCTGCCTCTGCGTCTGCAACCCGGCGTGGACCTGCGCCGCGCGCTGGAAGCCGCGCTGGCCAACCAGCCCTGCGAGGCCGGCTTCGTCGTCAGCGGCATCGGCAGCCTGGGCCAGGCCAGGCTGCGCCTGGCTGGGGCCACCGACGTGCTGGAGCTGGACGGCGCGCTGGAGATCCTGACCCTGGCGGGCAGCGTGGCCGTGAACGGGTCGCACCTGCACGCGAGCCTGGCGGATGCCCAGGGGCGCGTGCTGGGCGGGCACCTGGGCTACGGCTGCCGCGTGCGCACCACGGCCGAGGTGCTGCTGGCGCTGCTGCCGGATTGGCATTTCAGCCGGGAGCCGGATGCCGCCACCGGCCATGACGAGCTCACGCTGCACCGCTGCCAGGCACCAGCGGGCTGACCAGGACCCCGGGACCGCGCGGCAGTTCCGCCACCATCGGTTCCTTGCCGCGCACCACGGGGCAAACCCGGCTCACCGCCGGAGCCGGCTTTCCCGGGCCAGCAGCGCGGCGCCCGGCATCAGGGGCATCAGCACGAAGGGCGCAGTTGGCCACGGCTCGCAGGCCCCGTGCTCAGCCCAGCACCGGGCAATTGCGTGCGTTGCGCCGCAGGACCGAGCTCAGCACGCGCCGGGACCGCATGGTGGTGGAGCGGGCCGTTACCTCTCACGGACCCAAGGCCACCGGCGCGGCGGGCCCTGTGGACGGTAGCGGATGCACTCTGACAAAACTCCAAGACGCAGCGGGATATGCGGGTTTCATGTTGCAGTGCACAATGACTGCCTCCCAGCTACCAATTCAAGAGCGACCCATGCATACCCTTCGGGCCATGGCATTGATCGAGCGGGCTGTTGAGCTGTCCGAGTCGGGGTTTCCGGGAGACGCCCTGGCCGAAGCCTGCAGCCGGGCCTCGCGGGAGGAGCGGCAAGCCGTGCTGTGCATCGTGCGCTCGCGCCTGGTGCAGTCGGGCCAGCCCGCAACGCCCGACGAGGTCATGGCCGCGTTGCGCGAGATGGTACGGGGCGCGCCGTCACCGGTGCTTTGACCCTCTCACACCCGAAGCCGACGCGCGCAGCCGCCGAGGCGTCAGCCTGACGCCCCTTGCGTCGATGTCCTTGGGGCGGCGCGGCCGGACCGCGCAGGGGTAAGGTCCTACTCCCGCGCGTGCTCTGCGTTCCCGCTCCGGCACGCCGGCCGCGACACTGGTTGCGCCAAGGAGTGCTGATGTCCCCCGAAGAATCCGGCTGGATCCGACCGGAACCCAAACCTACCCGCGAGTCCCTGCAAGCCCGCATCAACGAGTTGCGTGAGGAGCTGGCCGGCCTGGAACGGCAGCTCGAGGAGATGGAAGCCGATACCCGGCTGGAGGCGCTGGTGAGGATCAGGAACCTCATGCGGGCTTTCGAGTTGACGCCCGCCGACCTGGGGCTGGTGGCCCCGCCCCGGCGGCGCGGTCGGCCGCCCAAGGTGCGCTCTTGAAAGGCCACAGCGGCGTGGCGGAGCCGCCTGTACACCGTGCCGCCTTCATGGGTCCAGACTGCACACGGCAAACCCACCCTCCGGCGGAAGGATGACCCGGTACAGCCGGTCGAAGCCTTACCGTGGGTGCGGGCGCTCCAGCCGCTTCAGGGTGCCGAACAGTCCCGCGGGAGGTACCGGGTGCGGCCGGCGCCGGTTGCGCTCGAAAGCTCCAGCGGGGTCCGGCTCAAAGAAGAAGCCGATCACCTGGAAACCGGCCGCGCGTGACGGCTGGATGTAGCGGGCACGCTCGGCCGCAGTGGGATTGGTCTTGTCGACCACGAAGCGCTGCCGGGTTTCCAGGCACAGCGCCAGCAGCCGCCGCTCACGATGGTGGGTGCGCAGCAGGTCCAGGCTGATGCGCACATGCGTGTCGAAGAAACGTTCGCGGTAGAAAGTGCTCTTGCCAGAGCCCTGGATGCCGATGAACAGAACCGCTTCCATGGCGCGCCCGGGCCTGCCGTCTGGTGAGTGAGGACAGCCGGAGCGCGCACGCGGCATGCCAAGATGCCTTCATGGATATTGCACGTCACCGTCCCGTTCCGCGTCGGACGCTCCTGTCTCTCGTCCCCGCCGCCCTCGTGGCCAGCACCCTGGCCGCGTGCGGCAAGAGCGAGAGTGAGCCCCCGGCCAGCGCCACTGGCGCCCCAGCCGACCCCATGGCGCTCGCGGCCAGCGCGCGCGGCTTCTCGGTGGGGCAGCTGATGTCGGCCCACACCGTCTATGTCTTCTTCGACGCCACCTGCCCGCACTGCGCTCGCCTGTGGGTGGACACCCAGCCGCTGCATGGCCGGCTGAAGCTGACCTGGATTCCGGTCGGGCTGCTGCGCAACGGCGCGGAGCATGGGGCCGTGATCCTGGCCGCCAGCGATCCGGTGGCGGCCATGACGGCCAACGAGGCGGCCGTCAGCGCGGGCCGCACCGGCGGGCCTGCGTCGGCGCCTCCGGCCGACGCGCTGGCCCAGGTCAAGGCCAACACGGAAATCTTCGAGAAGCTCGGCGTGCGCAGCGTCCCGACCATCGTCTACAAGAACGCCGCCACCGGTGCCGCCGGGATCGAGGCCGGTTACCTGCCGCCGGACAAGATCGCCGCGCTGGTGGGGATCTGACGACGTCCTGAGCGCTCGCCACCCGGGGCACGCGCTCCCGCGGCGGCGGCATGGCGCTCAGCGCAGCTGCTCCCAGAGCTTGCGCATTTACCTTGGTCATGCGGTGCGACTGCGCGTGCACGTACTGCGAGGTGGTGGTGAAGCTGGCGTGGCCCAGGCTTCCCCACCACATGCGGCACCCAGCCGCCGTCGCCCTGCTGGGACGGCGGAATTCACTCCAGGTGGTCGCGCCGCGCCGACGCCAGCTCCGGGTCCGCAGCCCGGTGGTGACCAGGAAGCGCAGCGCAAGCGCGGTGCGGCGGTGGCGCCCGCCGGGTTCCAGCGCGCGCAGATCCTCCAGCACCGCCTGCAGCGCCGGCGTGGGCGGGGTGCGCGCCAGCACGCGGCTGCGCTGGGTGCGGTCCCGCCTCGGGCCGGCGCCTTGAGGGGCCCGGCAAAAGGCCGCCACAGCGGCGCGAAACGACGCATGCCTTGGAGCCGACCCACTGTGCCGTCCGGCCCGTTGCAGGCGGTGGCGCACCGCGGGCAGATCGGCGCTGGTTTCACCGCTGGCCCACCCCTGTTGCTGGCGGCTGGTGCAACAGTCAGGGTGCTTGGCTTTTACTCATCATTCCAGTAAAGTGGAATTATGGAAGAGAGAGAAGTTGTCCGGTCGCTTGCCGCCCTGGCCCAGCCTGCGCGGCTGCAGGCGTTCCGTGCTCTGGTGGTGGCCGGCGAGCAGGGCCTGACCCCCGGCGCCATGGCCGAGGCGCTGGGCCTGCCGGCATCCACGCTGTCGTTCCACCTCAAGGAGCTGGCCAACGCGGGCCTGGTCACGCAGGAGCGCGAGAGCCGCAACCTCATCTACCGCGCCGCGTTCGGGCAGATGAACGCGCTGATGGCTTACCTCACCGAGAACTGCTGCCAGGGCTTGGCCTGCCTGCCCGCGGCCAAGCCCTGTGCCGACTGCTGACCTGTCCTTCGAAGGAGACCCGCGATGAAGCGCTTCCACGTTCACCTGCACGTCGATGACCTGGCCAAGAGCATCGCCTTCTACTCCAAGCTTTTCGCCGCCGAGCCCGCGCGCGTGGAGAGCGACTACGCCAAGTGGATGCTCGACGACCCGGCGGTGAACTTCGCCATCTCCACGCGCGGCAGGGAGCCGGGCATCGACCACTTGGGCATCCAGACCGACGACCCGGCGGAGCTGGCCGCCATGAAGGAGCGCGCGCAGGCCGCCGACATGGCGTTGCTCGATGAGGGTGCGACGACCTGCTGCTACGCGCGCAGCGAGAAGCACTGGATCACGGACCCGCAGGGCATCGCCTGGGAGCACTTCCACACGCTGGGCAACATCCCGGTATTCCGGGAGAGTGAGGACACCGCTGCAGCAGTCTGCTGCACGCCGGCGCAGACGCCCGCCGCCGAGCCGGAGCCCGCCGCGTGCTGCACGCCGCGTGGCAAGCCGCTGGGCATCCCGGTGAAGGCCTCGACTTCCTGCTGCTGAAGGTGCTGGCCATGAGCGACAAGGCCTGCAACGTCCTGTTCATCTGCACCGGCAACCTGCGCGGTGCTCGATCATGGCCGAGGGCCTGATGAACCACCTGGGCGGCGGCCACTTCAAGGCCTACCCGGCCGGCGGCCATCCCGTCAGCGAGGTGTGCCCGCTGTGGCCGGGCCAGCCGATGACGGCGCACTGGGGCGTGGCCGACCCGCTGCCGACGAAGTCACGCCCGTGCAGCAGCAGCACGCCGACATGGAGGCCGCGCTGGTGCTCAAGCGCCGCCGCATCGAGCTGATGCTGGCCCTGCCGCTGCAGACGCTGGCGAGCATGTCGCTGCAGCGCGAGATCGAGCGTATCGGCAAGACCGGCGCCGCCTGACCCTCCAGCCCCGCCACGTTCCTGGCGGGGTCTCTTCCTTCACTGACTCCACGCACCCGGGAAGCGCCGGGCCTGCAGCCATGACCACTCACGTCCTGATCCTCTGTACCCACAACTCCGCGCGCAGCGTGCTCAGCGAAGGGATGCTCAACCACCTCGCGGCCCGGCTGGGCAAGGACGTGCGTGCCCATAGTGCGGGCAGCGCGCCCAGCGGGCGCATCAACCCGTTCGCCCTGGAGGCGCTGCACAACGCCGGCGTGGACACCAGCGCCTGTCGCAGCAAAAGCTGGGACGAGTTCTCGACCGACGGCGCGCCGCCGCTGTCCATCGTCATCACGGTGTGCGACAGCGCCGCGGCAGAGACGTGTCCGGTGTTCTTCGGCGGCAACGGGCAGCCGGTGAAGGTGCACTGGGGCTACCCCGACCCGTCCAACGCGGAAGGCGGCGACGAGGGCAAGCGCCGCGCGTTCGAGCTCACGCGCCAGGCCATCGGCTACCGGATGCTGCAGCTGCTCGCGCTGCCGCTGGAAACCATGGACCGTGCAGCGCTGTCGGCCGCGCTCACCGAGATCGGCCGCAGCTGAAAGCGCGCGAGGCAAACCCATGAACACCACGCTGACCACCCGCGCTGCCGCGCCGGCACCCATGAGCGTCTTCGAGCGCTGGCTCACCGTCTGGGTCTTCCTGTGCATCGTCGCCGGCATCGCGCTGGGCCAGATGCTGCCGGGCCCGGTCCAGGCCATCGGCCGCATGGAGGTGGCCCAGGTGAACCTGCCGGTGGGGCTGCTGATCTGGGTGATGATCATCCCGATGCTGCTGAAGGTGGACTTCCGAGCCCTGCACCAGGTGCGCAGCCACTGGAAGGGCATCGGCGTCACGCTGTTCGTGAACTGGGCCGTCAAGCCCTTCTCGATGGCATTGCTGGCCTGGGTCTTCATACGCCACGTCTTCGCGCCGTACCTGCCTGCGGAACAGCTCGACAGCTACGTGGCCGGCCTGATCCTGCTGGCTGCCGCACCGTGCACAGCCATGGTGTTCGTCTGGAGCCGGCTGACCAACGGGCACCCGCTGTTCACGCTGTCGCAGGTGGCGCTCAACGACACCATCATGGTGTTCGCCTTCGCGCCCATCGTGGCGCTGCTGCTGGGCCTCTCCGCCATCACCGTGCCCTGGGACACGCTCATCACGTCGGTGGTGCTCTACATCGTGATCCCGGTGATCGTGTCGCAGCTCTGGCGCCGCACGCTGCTGGCGAAAGGCAGGGCCGCGTTCGACGCCACGCTGGCGAGAATCGGCCCGTGGTCGATCGCGGCGCTGCTGGCCACGCTTGTGCTGCTATTCGCCTTCCAGGGCGAGGCGCTTCTGAAGCAGCCGCTGGTGATCGCCATGCTGGCCGTGCCGATCCTGATCCAGGTCTTCTTCAACTCCGCGCTGGCCTATTGGCTCAACCGAAAACTTGGCGAGTCGCACAGCGTGGCATGCCCTTCGGCGCTGATCGGCGCGAGCAACTTCTTCGAGTTGGCGGTGGCCGCGGCCATCAGCCTGTTCGGCTTCGAGTCGGGCGCGGCGCTGGCCACCGTGGTGGGCGTGCTCATCGAGGTGCCGGTGATGCTGCTGGTGGTGCGGATCGTCAACCAGAGCAAGGGCTGGTACGAGGCCGGCGTGAGCAGAACCTAAGGTTATTGAACTTTCCGTGCATTTTGGTGCGCTTCGCACGAAGAACATCAATGGAGTCGATAGGTTAGTCGGCCAGCATGGATCGCGACTGCCGAGCACTGCCAAGCGCTTGCCGGGTAACCGGAAATCGGCAGCAAGCGCACCGAAATGCACGGACTCGCATCTCGCCTCATTCGCCTTGGTTGATTTATTCATCCTCTCTTGAATTCCGAGTGGGTTGACTTGCCGGCTCTTGGACTGGCGGCCATGGCCGATGAGGCATGCCGACGCCTTCGCCATAACGATCAGAACCTTTGAGATGCACGACCGGTTGTTCGAAGCTGCTTCCACGTCGTCTGGCACGCCAACGCCGCGGTGGACAAGATGCGGCGCATCGAGCAGCGCAGCGATAAGTCCCTCAAGAGCAGGCGCTGGTCGCTGCTCAAGGACCGCGACAGCCTCAAGCCCGAGGCCGTCGCTGAGCTCGACGCCCTGATCGCCCGTATGGCGAGCGTGCGCACCGGGCGGGCCTGGGTCTACAAGGAGCAGTTGCGCGAAATCCTGGAGCGCAAGCAGTTCAACGTCGTTCGCGCCATGCTGCTGCACTGGTGCCGTTGCGTAATGCGCTCCAAGGTTGATCCCATGAAGGCCGTGGCGACCCTCGTGCGCCGCCACCTTGAAGGCATCGTGGCCTGGGCGCAGACGCGCCAGACTAACGGCTTCCCGGAGGCCCTCAACGGCTTGTTCCAGGCCGCCAAGCGCCGCGCTCGAGGCTTCACCCGCATGGCCACCATCAAGACCGTGAGCTTCCTGATCGCCGGCAAGCTGGACTTCAGCGCGGTCAACCCTCATGCCCGGCAACCCACTTGAATTTCAATAGAGCCCCAAGAATCATCACCACGATGAATCGCTTTCCCATGACACCTCCGATAGGGCGCTACGACGACACACCAGCCTGGCACGCCGCTGTGATTGCCTGAACCGGCTCGCGCACGCGGCCTGCCTCTCGCGTGCCAGCCATCAACTGCTTCACATTCCCGCGTAGTTCGGCCCACCACCGCCTTCCGGCGAGACCCAGGTGATGTTCTGCGTCGGGTCCTTGATGTCGCAGGTTTTGCAATGCAGGCAGTTCTGCGCGTTGATCTGCAGGTGCGTCTGCCCTGCGGGGCCTGCAACGTATTCGTACACGCCTGCGGGGCAGAAACGCGCCTCAGGCCCCTCGAAGACCGTCAGGTTGACGTCCACGACCTTGCTCCGGTCACGCAGCTGCAGATGAGGAGGCTGGTTCTCCTCATGGTTGGTGTTGCTGATGAACACGGAGGAGAGCCGGTCGAAGGTCAGCACGCCATCCGGCTTCGGATAGTCGATGCGCGGGAAAGCAGAGGCCGGGCGCAGGTTGAGGTGGTCGGGCAGCTTGCGGTTGAGCGTCCACGGCGCCTTCTTCACGCCCAGGCGCGGCAGCAGCCACTGCTCGATGCCGGTCATCAGCGTGGCCGTGCCACGGCCTTTCTTGAACCACTGCTTGAAGTTCTTGGCCTGCAGCAACTCCTCATGCAGCCAGCTCTTTTCGAAGGCTTCCGGGTAGGCTGAGAGTACGTCGCCGCTGCGCCCGGCGCCCAGCGCCTCGAAGGCACTTTCAGCGCACAGCATCCCGCTCTTGATGGCGGCATGGCTGCCCTTGATGCGGCTGGCGTTCAGATAGCCCGCGTCGCAGCCCACCAGCGCGCCGCCCGGGAACACCGTCTTGGGCAGCGACAGCAGCCCGCCGGCGGTGATGGCGCGCGCGCCATAAGAGATGCGCTTGCCGCCTTCGAGGTGCTTGCGCACGGCCGGGTGCGTCTTGAAGCGCTGGAACTCCTCGAAGGGGCTCAGCCAGGGGTTCTGGTAGTCCAGGCCCACCACGAAGCCGATGGCAATCTTGTTGTCCGCCGCGTGGTAGATGAAGGAGCCGCCGTAGGTGCTGGCATCCAGCGGCCAGCCGGCGGTGTGCACCACCAGGCCCGGCTTGTGGTTCGCCGCCGGCACTTCCCACAGCTCCTTGAGGCCCAGCCCATAGCTCTGCGGGTCCTTGCCCTCATCCAGCCGGAAGCGCTCGATGAGCTGCTTGCCCAGGTGGCCGCGCGAGCCCTCGGCAAAGATCGTGTACTTGGCGCACAGCTCCATGCCGAGCTGGAAGTTTTCCGTCGGCTCGCCGTCCTTGCCGATGCCCATGTTCCCGGTCGCCACGCCGCGCACCGAGCCGTCCTCGGCGTAGAGCACCTCCGCCGCGGCGAAGCCGGGGAAGATCTCCACGCCCAGCTCTTCGGCTTGCCCAGCGAGCCAGCGCACCACCTCGCCCAGGCTGACGATGTAGTTGCCGTGGTTCTTGAAGCAGTCGGGCAGCAGGGCGTGCGGGGTGGCCTTCGCGCCGGTCTCGGAGAGGAACAGGAACTCGTCCTCGGTCACGGGCTGCCTGAGCGGCGCGCCCAAGGCCTGCCAGTCGGGGAAGAGCTCGTTGAGCGCGATGGGGTCCATGATGGCCCCGGAGAGGATGTGGGCGCCGGGTTCGGAGCCCTTTTCCAGCACCACCACCGAGATCTCCGAGCCCGCGGCGGCGGCGAGCTGCTTGAGCCGGATGGCGGTGGCCAGCCCCGCGGGGCCGGCGCCGACGATCACCACGTCGTAGTCCATGGACTCGCGCGAGCCGTATTGCGCAATCAAGTTGTGCTGCATATCAAGGTCGAGATGAACGAATCGAACGTCAGGCAACGGCCTTGACCATCTCCTCGACCACCTTCTTGGCGTCGCCGAAGACCATCATGGTCTTGTCCATGTAGAACAGCTCGTTGTCCAGCCCGGCATAACCGGCGGCCATGCTGCGCTTGTTCACGATCACGGTCTTGGCCTTGTAGGCCTCCAGGATCGGCATGCCGTAGATGGGGCTGCCCTTCTGGAGCGCGGCCGGGTTCACCACGTCGTTGGCCCCGAGGATGATGGCCACGTCGGCCTGGCCGAACTCGCCGTTGATGTCCTCCATCTCGAAGACCTGGTCGTAAGGGACTTCGGCTTCGGCCAGCAGCACGTTCATGTGCCCGGGCATCCGGCCCGCCACCGGGTGGATGGCGTACTTCACCGTGATGCCCTTGTGCGTGAGCTTTTCCGCCAGCTCCTTGACCGCGTGCTGCGCGCGCGCCACCGCCAGGCCGTAGCCCGGGACGATGACGACCGTCTCCGCGTTGGAGAGGATGAAGGCCGCGTCGTCGGCGCTGCCGCTCTTGACGCTGCGCTGCTCCTGCGTGCCCTGTGCGGCACTGGCGGCGTCCCCGCCGAAGCCGCCCAGGATCACGTTGAAGAAGGAGCGGTTCATAGCCTTGCACATGATGTAGCTCAGGATCGCCCCAGAGCTGCCCACCAGCGAGCCGGCGATGATCAGCATCGAGTTGTTGAGGCTGAAGCCGATGCCCGCGGCGGCCCAGCCCGAGTAGCTGTTGAGCATGCTCACCACCACCGGCATGTCCGCGCCGCCGATGGGGATGATGATGAGCACGCCCAGCACGAACGAGAGCGCCAGCATCACGAAGAACGCGCTCCAGCTGCCGGTGAACATGAACACCAGCCCCAGCGCGAGGGTGGACAAACCCAGCACCAGGTTGAGCAGGTGCTGCCCCGCGAACACCACCGGCGCGCCCTTGAACAGGCGGAACTTGTACTTGCCCGAGAGCTTGCCAAAGGCGATGACGGAGCCGGAGAAGGTGATGGCGCCGATGGCGGCCCCGAGGAACAGCTCCAGCCGGTTGCCGGTGGGGATCTCGGCGCCCTTGGGCGTGATGCCGAAAGCCCAGGGCTCGGCCACCGCGGCGATGGCGATGAACACCGCAGCCAGGCCGATCATCGAGTGCATGAAGGCCACCAGCTCGGGCATCTTGGTCATCTGCACGCGCCGGGCCATCACGGTGCCGGCCGTGCCCCCGGCCAGCAGCCCAATGAGCACCCACACCAGGCCGGAAGGACCCGCGCTGCCCAGGTCCTCGGCCAGCTTGAGGATCAGCGCCGCGGTGGTGACCACCGCGATGCCCATGCCCGTCATGCCGAAGACATTGCCGCGGATCGACGTGGTGGGGTGGCTCAGGCCCTTGAGGG